>NZ_AP022563.1:0-1414347 GCF_010726645.1 Mycolicibacterium duvalii
GGGGCGTCACGGTGCGCCTCGATGCTGCGCAACTGGGGCTGGGTGTTCCTCGGCAACCTCGGCGGCGCGCTGACCGTCGCGGTGATGATGGCCATCGTCTTCACCTACGGGTTCAGCGCGGACCCCAACGAGGTCGGCGTGCGTCTCGGCGAGATCGGCCACAGCCGCACCGTCGGTTACGCCGAACACGGCGGTGCCGGCATGCTCACCCTGTTCATCCGCGCGGTGCTGTGCAACTGGATGGTCTCCACCGGCGTCGTCGCGGCGATGATGTCGACCAGCGTCTCGGGCAAGGTCATCGCGATGTGGATGCCGATCATGCTGTTCTTCTACATGGGCTTCGAGCATTCGATCGTCAACATGTTCCTGTTCCCTCCGGCCTGATGCTCGGCGGTGACTTCAACCTCGTCGACTACATGGTGTGGAACGAGATCCCGACCGTGCTCGGCAACCTCGTCGGCGGCCTGACCTTCGTCGGTCTGACGCTCTTCGCCACCCACGCGCGGACCGGGCCGGACCGGCTGACGGTCCCCGACGCCCCGGTGGTGGGCCCGCGCCGCGAGGGAGGTCAGCGCATGACACCGATCATGGCGAAGTCCGAGGCCGCCGAGCTGATCGTCGCGGCCGGATCCGCAAGAAGCTGACGTGGGCCGAGATCGCGAGCGAACTCGACGCGCCGCTGGTGTGGTGTGTGGCCGCGCTGCTCGGGCAGCATCCGATGCCGGCGACACAGGCCGAACAGGTCTGCGCGCTGCTCGACCTCGACGAGTCGGTGGCAGAGAGCCTGCAACGGCAACCGGCCCGGGGCATCGACCCGGCACTGATGTCCGACCCCACGATCTACCGGTTCCACGAGGCGCTGTCGGTGTACGGCCCGGCGATCAAGGAGCTCATCCACGAGGAGTTCGGCGACGGCATCATGAGCGCGATCAACTTCAACGTCGACATCGCGCGCCGGGAGCATCCCGACGGTGACCGGGTGGTGGTCACCCTGGACGGAAGTTCCTCGATTACCGCTGGTGACCGGGGACGGGCGGCGGCGCACCATCGCTACGGGCCGTTCGTCCCGATCTCGTTCACAGTGCGTAGAACCGGTCGGCCGGACGCACCGGCCGCAGGTTGATCTCCGTGATGACGCCACCGGTGGTGGCGATGTCGATGAGGGCCCACGGGTGTCCGCCGGGTGCGATGACATCGACAGGGTGTCCGTCGACACGCATCGGGCGCTGACGCGGATCCGGTCGACGAAGGATCGGGTCTCGGCGACCGCCGCGGCGCCGCGGACGGTGGTGGCGGCGCCGCGCGGCAAGAGTGCCGGGTCGGCGCGGCGCACGCAATCCGGCGCCAACAGCGTCGTCATGGCGATCGCCCCGGGCGGCGTGCAGGAAGGCGTCGACGATCTCGCGGTGCTGACGGTCGTCGCGATGCTGCGGGCCGCCCGGCGCAGGCGGGGAGAGCCGGGCGCGCGCCCGGCTCGCGTGTTTCTTCGCGGCGGCCGGTGTGATGTCCAGTACCGCGGCCACCGTGTCGAACGGTAGCGAGAAGAGGTCGTGCAGCACGTAGGCCACCCGCTGCGGCGGGGTCAGCTCACGCATCAGCATCAGCAGCGCCCTCGACACGTCCTCACGGCGCAGCATCGCCTCGTCGGCGGCGGCGATCGCTGTGTCGATGCCGTCGGTGAGTTGGCGGCCAAGGGCATCTCGGCGCCTCCGCTCCCGGAGCTGGTCCAGGCAGACCCGGCTGACCACCGTTGTCAGCCACGCCGACGGGTTGTCGATGGCCGCAGTGTGCGCAGCCTGCGCGCAGCCATGCCGTCTGTACCGCGTCTTCAGCGTCCTGCGCCGCCCCGACGATCCGGTAGGCGACCGAGAGCAGCGTCGGCCGCGCTTGTTCGAATTCGGCTGTGGAGATCACGGTGTCACCTTCCCGCGGGCCGGACGTCAGAACAGGTGAGAGCAGTTCGACGGGCTGGAAGGCGGCGAGATGAGCATACCGACGATCGCGATGGGAATGGGAGCTGGTGACGTGCCCGATGCGGTGATGTCTGTCCTGGCGACGGCGACGGTGGCATGCGCGGCGGCCAACGCCGCCGTGGCAGTGGCGGATTGGCGCAGGGCGCAGTTCGTGGTGGCCAATTCGTCGGAAGTCGGAGTCGCGTCGACGATGATCCCGTATCCGCTGAAGATGGCCGGCGCCGTCGGGCTCATCGCCGGTCTGACCGTCTCGCCCTGGCTGGGCCTGGCAGCTGCTGTGGGTCTGGTGTTGTTCTTCGTCGGCGCTGTCGCGGTGCACGTACGCACCGCGGTCTGGCACAACATCGCATTTCCGTTGGGCTATCTGGGCCTTGCGGTCGCTGCCGCCGCGTACTTCGCGGCCGTCGTCGGGCGCGCGGTCAGATTCGGGCGACGGATCGGATCCGGATCTGGTCGGTCTCGCACTGGCGGCACGTCAGCGGGCGGATCTTCAACCGTACGTTGGCGATTCGCAACGCTCGTTGGCACATCGGGTACGGGCAGCCGACAACCGCACCCACCACTGGGCGGGTGGGCGAGGCCCGCAGAAGTTTCGGCAGCTGCACAGGATCTCAGGCTCGAAGTCGAGTTCTGCAGCGACGGCTCGAGCAGTGTGGTCACGGCCTCCAAATCTAAAGTGGAGGTCGAGACTTTGCGGGAGGCGCGCGGGAAATCGCGGCGCGGCGCGGATTGATGACCTCAGGTGGTGCAGTCGAGCGTCACGGTGACCTTCGGTGTCGGCGCGACCCGGAACACGTTGATGTCATCGTCGTCATTGATCACGAACGGCTGACCGGGTGGTTGCGCACCCGCTCACCGAGCACTGCTCCAACGGTGCGGTGCCGACGCGGCTGATACGCACGTCGAAGCCTTGCGCGCGAAGTTGATTGATGGTCGTCGAGGCCGAGTCGACTGCCCCCGGGGCGGCCCCCGACGGGGTGGCGTAGGCCAGCAGAGCGCCGACCGGCAACACGCTTGCGGCGATGATCTTCTTCATGGTGGAACTCCTGCGAGGGGTGGGTCACTGCGCGACCACGGTGATTTTCGAATGACACCATCGTCGCCAGGCGCTCGCTGCAACGCTTGAAGGCTGCGTGGAGATTCCGTGGAGATTCGCCGCCGAGTCGGTCCGAGCGCTCAGCCGCCGACGACGGCTTGATAGCCCGGGCAGTAGGCCCTGACCGCACCCTGCATCAGGGCTGCGGCCTGAGCCGCGTCGAGGCCGTCGCCCTGCAACGACTGCACCAGGTCCAGCTGCACCCGGGCCGGGTCGACGCCGTTGGCCGCGCCCTCGGCGACGATGCCGCAGATGTTGTTGCCCATCTCGACAGCCTGCTCTTCGGAGGCGAAGTTCACGCCCAGTGTGCTCAGCAAGGCCACGAACTCGGTATCGGGGTCGGTCGCGTGGGCGGTGTGCATGCCGAGCAGGACCGGGACCGAAGCGGTAGCCGCGACGATGATCGACGAAACCGCGTGACGAGCGCGCATGCTGCCTCCCGAGGGCTTGTGGTCTGCGCGGATGGTATCGGCGCACCCTGCTGCGGCGCTGAACCCGCGATCGCGTCGGCGCGGCGCCACCGCCGGGATTCCGAGATCACGATCAGGTAGGCTCAGGAAGCGGCTCGGACGGCCTGGCGTGACCGTCGTCCGCCGCGATATTCGGGTTCAGACCGTAGCCTCCCGCACCACCGCGACCGCGCAAGCGGCGCCGAGCACGAGACGAGGCTCCCGACGTGCAGCAATTCACAGAACGCGAGGTCGACGGCGTGATCGTCGTCGCAGCCATGGGTGCTGTCGACATGCTGACCGCGCCGCAGTTGCAGGACGTCATCACCGCCGCCGCGCAGCGCAAGCCGTCAGGCCTGATCGTCGACATGACCGAGGTCGACTTCAGCTCCGCCGGGATGCAGGTGCTGATGGCCAGCCGCAACAAGCTCGACCCCCAGACCAGGTTCGCCGTGGTCGCCGACGGTCCCGCCACAAGCCGCCCGCTGAAGATCACCGGCATCGCCGACTACATCGAGATGTTCTCCGCGCTCGACGTGGCGCTGACCAACTTCTCGTCCTGAAACTGCTCGCGCCACGGCGCAGATAACGGAATGTTTGCGATTCCGACCCGCCGGGAACAGATCGTTCGCCAAACAGCCATGCTGGTCCCGGACACGGCCTCACACGTCGCCGGGTAGGAAACTGCAAAAGGAGCACTTCCGTGGGTGACAACAACTCGGGTCCAGAAGAAGCCGTCAAGGGCGTCGTCGAAGGCGCCAAGGGTAAGGCCAAAGAGGTGATCGGCGTCGTCACCGGCCGCGACGATCTGCAGCGCGAAGGCGAGGCGCAGCAGGACAAGGTCGACGCGCAGCGCGAAGCCGCGAAGAAGGAAGCCGAAGCCGAAAGCGCACGAGCGTCAGCGAAGGCCAATGAGGAACGTCAGAAAGCCGAACAGTAATTCTCTGACGGGCAGCGCAGCCACGCGATGACCGTCACGTCCATCCGCAGCAGGTCAGCCGACTGCCGGCGCTTTTCGATAGCGTCGACAGTACTGGCTGTCGACACCTGCGCGCGGGGACGTGGCTCACGACGAGAAGTGACCGTCGCCGTCACCGGTGAGGTCGATGCGGCCAACGCGAAACGGTTCGCACACACGGTCCGCGAGGCGGCCGGTGTGTGCGCCAGCCTGGTCCTCGACCTCACCGAGGTGCACTTCATGGCCTTCGACGGCGCGTCGGCGCTGTATGCCCTCAGCGCCCACCTCGGCCGGGAGGGCGTCGCTTGGTGTGTGGTCGGAAGCCCGTCGGTGCGCCGGGTGCTGCAATTGTGCGATCCCGAGGGGCTGATTCCGGTCGCCGACGTGGCCTCCCTCCGAGGTGCCGAGCCGGCCTGAGCAGCTGTGGCAAAGCAGCCGCAGAGCCCGAATATCTTGCCGTGCGGCCCTGTGATCTAGCGCTCACTTTTTCCGGGCAAACCTAAGAGTTTGTTATCAAAAGGTTTCAACGGTGCCTCGATGAGTGCGTTGCCAAGCACGGCGATGGCCCAGTTCAGCGGGTTAAATTTACGTTGCTGACAGGAAAGCGCCCGCAGCAGGCCAAAAAATTATTAAGTGGTGCCTGAGAAGTGTTGTGGCGCTTGTCCATTGCGGGAAACCGGGTGTTCGTGACCTTGAAATCCGATGGTTACAGTGGTTTCAGGTCGCTCCCCAACCCGGGGCCAGGACAGTCGATCTAGGCCGGATGCAGTTCATGCCGGCGGAGGTTTCACAGCACATGGCAAACATTGCGGTGCCCCGAGGGCATACCCGGCACGATGTCGAACGTGAGGCCGCCGGTCTCGAGCAGTCGAGCTGCGAGACCGGCGCCACCTTTGAGCGGCGGTTTGCAGTCGGCACGGCCCGGTCGGCGAGATCGCCGCGTCAGGCAGCACGGTGGTGGTGGCGAACTTCGCCGACGACACGGTGTCGCTCTTCGACGCGGCCACCCTCGCGCCGACCGCAACCATCGCCGTCGACGGCGAGCCGGTAGCGGTCGTCGCAGCCGACGAGCGCGTCTACGTCAGCGTCGCGTCGCAGGGCCATGACGCCGTCTCGGTGATCGATGTGGAGAGCCGGGCCGTGGTCGCGACCTATCCACTGGCCTCCGGGGTCACCGCGCTCGCGGTCAGTCCGGACGGCAAGCGGGTGTACGCCGGCCGCTCCGCTGGGCAGCGGGTCGAACTGTCGGTCATCGACACCACCGCGGAACGCGTCGGAACCATCGACATCGGCTCGGGCCCGGCGGCCAACATCGACGCCGTCCGCGTCGACCCGAGCGCCAAGCAGATCTACGTCGCCGTCACCGATGAGCAGGGTAGCCAGCTGGTGGTCGTCGACGCCGAGACAACGCGGGTGAGCCGGGTGATCCCGGTCGGCGCGCCGATCCGGGACATCGCCTATGGCGGCGACGCGGTATTCGTGCTCACCTCCGACCGCGCCGTCGGCGGCGCCGTCTATGTCGTCGACCTGGCCACCCACCGGGTCAGCGACTTCGTGGCGCTCGGCGGCGCGCCCACGCAACTCGTTGAGCCCCGACGAGGCCCGCGCCTACGTCGTCGACTACGACCGTGTGACGGTGGTGTGCGCGCTGAGCCTCGACATCCTCGACACCCTGAAGGTCGATGCGCGGCCTTCGTGTGTGGCCCACCGGGTGGACGGGTCGCAGCTGTTCATCGCCGACTACTCCGGTGCGGTGAACGGGTTCTCCGTCGAGTCCACGCTCGAGGACCTGTATCTGCAGTTCTTGACGACCGACGCGATCGCGCTGAGCGTGCCGAGCCTGCAGCCCGTCACCGCATAGCGGCCGACCTTCCCGCTCGCCCCAGGGGACCGTCGCTGTATCAGCGCCACTGGTACCGCGTTTTCGGACGGCCGGTCTTGCCGTAGTCGGTGTGACGGCGGACGACCCCGTCCTCGGCGAGCCGCTCGAGATAGCGCCACGCCGTCACCCGTGAGACGCCGATGCGTTTGGCGACCTCGTCGGCGGAGACGCCGTCGGTGGAATCACGCACGACGCGGGCGATTTCGTCGTTGGTGCCCGGTGCTGACCCCTTCGGAGCCGCGGCGCGGTCAGCCCCCACGCGTAATTGGGCAAGGGCGCGGTCGATTTCAGCCTGGCTGGCGGCGTCCAAACCTGCGGGGAGCGCGTCGCGGTAACGCTGATAACGCTCGAGGCGGTCGCGGAAGGCGGAGAAGGTGAACGGTTTGAGCAGGTAAGCCAGCGCGCCGTGGCCGACCGCGGCGCGCACCATCTCCAGATCCCGCTCGGAGGTGATCACGATGATGTCCGGCGCCGGCCGCAACCCCGACAACGCCGAGGCCAGCGCGATCCCGTTCGCATCGGGCAGGCCGATATCGAGCAGGACGAGATCTATCGGTGTCTCCGACGCGGCGGCCTCCGATGCAGAACGCATCGCATCCCTCGCGGTGTGCACCACCGCGGCGATCGAAAAGCCCTGCAACCGCTGAAGGTAAGTCCGGTGGGCGTCGGCGATCAGCTCTTCGTCCTCGACGATCAGGACCTTGATCACGGACGCGGCACCGTGACCGTCACGACTGAGCCGTAGGTCATGTCGGCGCTCAGATGCCCGTGATGGCGTCGGACCACTTGCGCCACCAGTGCCAGACCGAATCCGTGACGCCCCTCACCGGCTTCGGGCTTGGTCGAGTACCCGCGCTTCATCGCGTTCTGAAACATGCTTTCGTCCATGCCTTCTCCGCTGTCGGCGACGCGGATCAGCAACCTTTGCGCATTCTGGTGCACCGTGACCTCCACCCACGGGTCTTCCGGGTCGCACGCTTCCATCGCATTGTCGATCAGATTTCCGGCGACGGTGACCAGTTCCTGTGCCGTCAAGAACAACTCGTCGGTATCGGCGGGCAGCTCGGACTCCTCCGTCACGGTCAACTCGATCCCGCGTTCGCTGGCCTGGGCCGACTTGCCCAGCAGAAGAGCCACCAGGGCGGGCTCGCCGACCGCGTGCGACAGTCGATCCACGAGTTGCTGCGACAACTCGAGCTCTGCGGTGGCGAACCCGACGGCCTCCTCGGAACGCCCCATCTCGACCATCGTGACGATGGTGTGCAACTTGTTGGCCGCCTCGTGGGCCTGGGCGCGCAGCGAGTCCGTCAGCACTTTCAGCGACGTGAGTTCACCGAGCGCGCCCTGCAATTCGGTGCGGTCGCGGATCGTGACCACCTCAGAGGTATCCGGTCCCGACCGCACCCGTGATCGGTTCACCACCAGCACACGGTCGTCGGTGACGTGGACTTCGTCCCGGGCGCCGGGGTTGGGACTGCGCAAGAACTCGGGGAGCTCATCCGGTGAGACCTCACCTGCCGGGAGCGACAACAATCGGCGCGCCTCGTCGTTGACCACCGCGACCCCGGAACCGTCGAGCACGATCAGCCCCTCCGACACCGAATGCAGGATCGCGTCGTGATGGTCGTACATGACGCGCAGTTCCTCCGGGCGCAGACCCCGGGTCTGGCGCAACAGGCGACGACGGATACCCCACACGCCGAGCATGGAGATCGCCAGAGCGCCAACGCCTATCGCGGCGATCACCGGTAGCTGGGATCGCCAGCGCTGCGCCAAGCTCTGCTGCAGAATGCCCGCGGCGACCAACCCGATGACGCGGCGCTCGGAGTCGTAGACCGGTGCGACGGCGCGAACAGACGGCCCCAGAGTGCCGGTGTAAACCTCGGTGAACGTCCGCCCCTGCAGCGCGGGTTCGATGCTGCCCAGGTAGTCACCACCGATCTGGGCCGGGTCTGTGTGGGTGTACCGGGTGCGGTCGGGCGCCATGATCGTGATGAAGGCGATATCCGTTTGGTTGCGCACCAACTCGGTGACCGGTTGCAGGATCTCGGTGGCGCGCCCCGACTCGATCGCTTCGGCAGTCGACGGCGAGTCGGCCAACGTTGTCGCGATGCCGAGCACCTGCGCCTCCGCGGCCGCGTCACCGTCGCGGCGGGCGTCGTAGACGGCCAGCGCGCTGCCGGCCAACACGATCACCGCGATCACCAGGATCTGCAGCGCGATCGCCTGACCAGCCAGCGACCGCGGCCACGGCGATCTGCGTCGCATCCGGCACGACCCTTCAGGTGAACGAAATGAACTAAAACGTGACCTGGCTCACGCTCACACAGCATCTTTTCAGACCTGTTGCCCGCTTGATTCCGGAGGACATTCCCGATGACGACCACGATCGACCGACCCGTCCCGCCCGGCGCGCCGCGACGCAAGCGCGACCGCACCCATTGGCTCTACATCGCCGTGCTCGTGGCGGTGGTCGCCGGCGTCGGCGTCGGCATACTCGCGCCCGCCGTCGGCACCAGTGTCGGAGTCCTCGGCACGATGTTCGTCGCGCTGATCAAGATGATGATCGCGCCGGTGATCTTCTGCACGATCGTGCTCGGTATCGGGTCGGTGCGCAAGGCCGCCACCGTCGGCAAGGTGGGCGGTTTGGCCTTCGTCTACTTCCTGGCGATGTCCACGTTCGCGCTGGCCATCGGCTTGGTGGTGGGCAACCTCCTGCACCCGGGCAGCGGCTTGCGGCTCAGCGACAGCGCCGCGGGCAAGGGCGCCGAACTCGCGGACAAAGCGCACGAGGCCGGTGGTCTGCTGGACTTCGTCCAGGGCATCATCCCCACGTCGATGTTCTCGGCGCTGACCGAAGGAAGTGTCTTGCAGGCGCTGTTCATCGCGCTGCTCGTCGGTTTCGCGCTGCAGGGCCTCGGGTCGGCGGGGGAGCCCATCCTGCGCGGCGTCGAACATCTGCAGAAGCTGGTGTTCAAGGTGCTCGTCATGATCCTGTGGCTCGCACCCATCGGTGCGTTCGGCGCGATCGCCAACGTGGTCGGCCAGACCGGATGGGCGGCGGTCGGCCAGTTGATGGCCCTGATGCTCGGGTTCTACCTGACCTGCGTGTTCTTCGTGTTCGGCGTGCTGGGCACATTGCTGCGGACGGTGTCCGGGGTGTCGATCTTCAAGTTGGTGCGCTACCTGGCACGCGAATACCTGCTCATCGTGTCGACCTCGTCGTCGGAGTCGGCGCTGCCCCGCCTCATCGCCAAGATGGAGCACCTCGGCGTCGACCGGTCCACCGTGGGCGTGGTCGTACCCACGGGCTACTCGTTCAATCTGGACGGCACCGCGATCTACCTGACGATGGCCTCGCTGTTCATCGCCGGTGCGCTGGGTGATCCGCTGACCCTCGGCGAACAGATCGGCCTGCTGGTGTTCATGATCGTCGCCTCCAAGGGAGCGGCCGGCGTCACCGGTGCAGGACTGGCCACGCTCGCCGGCGGTCTGCAGGCCCACCGCCCCGACCTGCTCGACGGCGTCGGGCTCATCGTGGGCATCGACCGGTTCATGTCGGAGGCCAGGGCGCTGACCAACTTCTCCGGCAATGCGGTCGCCACTCTGCTGGTGGGCTCGTGGACCCGCACGATCGACAAGAGCAAGGTGAGTGCCGTGCTGGCGGGAGACGATCCGTTCGACGAACTCACCATGCTCGACGACCACGGCCCGCGCGCCGACGAGCCGGGGCAGGCCAGAGTCCCTGCGGCGAAATAGCACCCGGCGACAAAGGCCCGGCCGGGCTTCTCCGGCCGGGCCTTCCTCGTGTCGAAGCTAGACGGTGCAGTCCAGGGACACGGAGATCGGCAGACGGAGCAGGACCTCCTCGAAACCGATGACGAGGTCGCCGTCACGGTCACGCTCGATCACCACGTTCGGCTGGACCACCGCTTGCGGGTTGCGGATCCCGATGACGGTGCATTCCTCGAGGGGAGCACTACCGATCCGGTCGACATGCACGGTGTAGCCCTGCGATTCCAGCTGCTCGATGACCTGGATCGGGTTCGACGGTTCGGCGGCGTCCAGCCCTCCCGATGCGCACAGCACACCCAGCAAAGACGCCGCCGCCACTACCGTGTGCATGGCCGGGCCTCCTGACTGCGCACCCGACTCACAGATTACCTCTCGGCGCGCTGGTAAGCGGTGACCACGGCGGCCCCGCCCAGCCCGATGTTGTGTTGCAGCGCGGCGGTGACGCGGTCGACCTGCCTCTTGTCGGCGGTTCCGCGCAGCTGCCACGTCAGCTCACTGCACTGCGCCAGACCCGTCGCTCCCAGCGGGTGTCCCTTCGAGATGAGCCCGCCGGACGGGTTGACCACCCAGCGTCCGCCGTAGGTCGTCGCGCTGTCGTCGATCAGCCGCGGCGCCTCGCCCGGCCCGCACAGCCCCAGCGCCTCGTAGAGCAGCAGCTCGTTGGCCGAGAAGCAGTCATGCAGCTCGATGACCTGAAGTCCTCCGGTCCGAGCCCGGACTGCTGATAAACCTGCTGTGCGGCTTTGACATTCATGTCGTAGCCGATGATGTTGGCCGCGCTGCCGTCGAATGTCGACGCGAAGTCGGTGGTCATCGCCTGACCGACGATCTCGACGGCCTGCCCGGCGAGCCCGCGCTTGGCGACGAAGTCCTCGCTGGCCAGCACCACGGCCGCCGAACCGTCCGACGTCGGCGAACACTGCAGCTTGGTCAGCGGATCGGAGATCATCTTCGCCGCCAGGATGTCGTCGAGGCTGTACTCGTCCTGGAACTGCGCATACGGGTTGTTCACCGAGTGCTTGTGGTTCTTGTGACCGATCTTGGCGAAATGTTCGGCGGTGGTGCCGTACTTCTTCATGTGCTCGCGGCCGGCCGCGCCGAACATCCACGGCGCCACCGGGAACTGCATCTCGTCAATCTCGTTGAGCGCCAGGATGTGTCGCTTCATCGGGGATTCACGGTCATCGGCGCCGCCGCCCAGCGAACCGGGCTGCATCTTCTCGAAACCCAACGCCAGCACGCAGTCGGCCAGCCCACCGCGGATAGCCTGCGCGCCGAGGTAGAGCGCCGTCGACCCGGTCGAGCAGTTGTTGTTGACGTTGACGATCGGGATGCCCGTCATGCCCAACTCGTAGAGCGCGCGCTGGCCCGACGTCGAGTCGCCCGAACAGTAGCCGACGAAACCCTGCTCGATGTCGGTTTAGTCCACCCCGGCGTCGGTCAGTGCGTTGGTCCCCGACTCCCGGGCCATGTCCGGGTAGTCCCAGCCTTCCCGGCGCCCCGGCTTCTCGAACTTGGTCATCCCGACGCCGACGACGAAAACTCGCTCCATGCTGCCATCCCTTCGCTGCTGTGCGGTCTGTGCAGAAACCTAGCGCGCCCGTTCGGATCCATGCGGACCGGCTGCTGGTATAGACCTTGAAGGCGACAGTGAGGAGACGATATGGCGCTGCGGGTCGTGCAGTGGGCCACCGGCGGGGGTCGGTGTGGCTGCGATCAGGGGAGTGCTCGAGCATCCCGAGCTCGAGTTGGTCGGGTGCTGGGTGCACTCGCCGGACAAGGCCGGCCGCGACGTCGGCGACATCGCCGGCACCGACCCTCTCGGCGTCACTGCCACCAACGACGTCGACGAGATCCTGGCGCTGGACGCCGACGCCGTCATCTACACGCCGCTGATGGGTGACCAGGACCAGGTCGCGGCCCTGTTGCGCGCCGGCAAGAACGTCGTCACCCCGGTCGGCTGGCTGTATCCCAGCGAACGGAGCGGCGCACCGCTGCGCGAAGCCGCGCTGGCGGGCAACGCGACGTTGCACGGCACCGGCATCGCGCCCGGCGGGATCAGCGAGAAGTTCCCGCTGATGCTCTCGGCGATGTCGACGGGCGTGACGTTCGTGCGCGCCGAGGAGTATTCCGACCTGCGCACCTACGAGGCGCCCGATGTGCTGCGCCACGTGATGGGCTTCGGGGAGACCCCGGACAAGGCATTGACCGGACCGATGCAGAAGATGCTCGACGCCGGCTTCATCCAGGCGGTGCGGATGTGTGTCGACCAGCTCGGTTTCGCCGCGGACCCCAAGGTGCGTGCGACCCAGGAGGTGGCGGTGGCCACCGCGCCGATCGACTCGCCGATCGGGCAGATCGAACCCGGCCAGGTCGCCGGGCGCAAGTTTCACTGGGAGGCGCTCGTCGACGACGAGCCCGTGGTGCGGGTGACGGTCAACTGGCTGATGGGCGAGGACAACCTCGACCCGGCGTGGTCGTTCGGGCCCGCCGGGCAGCGCTACGAGATCGAAGTGTGCGGCAACCCCGACTTCACGGTGTCCATCAAAGGCTTCCAGTCCGATATCGGCGGTGAGGGACCGGAGTACGGCGTCGTCGGTACGGCGGCGCACTGCGTGAACTCGGTCCCGGCGGTGCGCGGCGCCACCCGGGATCGCCACCTATCTCGATCTGCCGCTGATCAGCGGCAAAGCCGCACCCGCGAAGGGGCGCCGATGACCGACGGCATGCGGGCGTTGGTACTGGCCGGCGGCGGCCTGGCCGGCATCGCCTGGGAAACCGGTGTGCTGCTGGGCATCTGCGACGAGGCCCCGCGGGCCGGCGCCGCGCTGCTGGATTCCGAGGTGTTGGTCGGCACGTCCGCCGGCTCGACGGTGGCGGCGCAACTGAGCAGCGGGACGGCGTTGGAGGAGCTGTTCGCGCGGCAACTGTCCGACGAGGCCGGTGCGCGGGAAATCCACCCCGGCGTCGCGATCGAGACGATCACCGAGTTTTTCCTCGACGCGATGCAGACCCCGGGCGCGACCAAAGAAGAGAAGCTCCGCAAGATCGGCGCGGTCGCGGCCGCTGCCGACACAGTCTCCGAGCCGACGCGCCGTGACGTCATCGCGCACCGGCTGCCGTCCCACGACTGGCCACGACGAGTCCTGCGCATGACCGGGATCGACCTGGACACAGGGGAACTCGTGATCTTCGACAACGACTCGGGAGTCGGTCTGGTCGACGCCGTCGCCGCCAGCTGCGCTGTGCCCGGGGTGTGGCCGCCGGTGCGCATCGGGTCGCGCCGGTTCATGGACGGGGGAGTGGGCAGCACGGTCAACATGAGTGCGGCAGACGACTGCGCCACGGCGGTCGCGCTGGTCCCGTCCAGCTCCCAGACCCCGTCACCGTGGGGGACCGGCACCGTCGACGAGATCAACGCGTTCCCGGGGGCGACGCTGGCGATCTACGCCGATGCCGAGTCGCTGCAGGCATTCGGCCCCAACCCGTTGGACCCCGCCTGCCGCGCCCCGTCCGCGCAGGCCGGCCGTGCACAGGGCCGGCGGGAAGCGCGCCGCGTCGCCGAATTCCTAGGAGCGTGAGTTGCGGGCTTCCAGCGTGTCCAGACCGGTCGCGGCCAGTTCCTGGCCGATCTCGATGACCTCGGCAGAGCGGTGGAAGTCCAAGCTGCGGCACACGGTGCGCGGCACCTCGATCAGCAGGTCGGGCGGATAGGCGGCCAGCGTGTGCCGGGCCAGCGCCGACTGCGCGATGTCGATGACCCGGTTCATCACCTCGAAACTGCCCAGCTTCGGTACTGCCGGCACCGCGACGTCCTCGTCCTGCACGGGTTCGTCGTCTCCGGTCATGAAGCGGCCCAACATCGCCCGCCCGGTCTGGGTCTCCAGTAACGAGCGGGCCGCCTTGCTGTCGAGCAACGACGACCTGGTGCGCCACATCCGGTTCAACCACTCCCCGCTGGGACGGGCGTCGTGCTCATCGCGGCGGGAGTCGGGATCGTCCCCGGACAGGCTCACCGCCAGCGTCACGTCGGCGACCACCGCGGCGATCGGCGCCATCGGAATCGGATCGAGGATGCCGCCGTCGGCCAGCAGGCGGCCGTCGAGCACATGCGGGGTGATCAGACCGGGAATCGCGATCGATGCCCGGATCGCGTCGTCGACCGGTCCCCGCTGCATCCACACGGCCTTGCCGGTGATCAGATCGGTGGCCACCGACGTGTACGGCACGGGCAATTCCTCGATGGTGATGTCGCCGACGATCTCGCGCACCGCATCGAGAATCTTCTCCGCGCGCAGCACTCCGGCCGAGGTCAACGACGGATCGAGCAGGCGCAGGACCGCGCGTTGAGTCAGCGAGTTCGCCCAGCCGGTGAACTCGCCGAGCTTCCCTGCCGCCTCCAGCCCGCCGACCAGCGCGCCCATCGAAGACCCGGCGACGCCGACGATTTCGTGACCGCGCTCGTGCAACTCGTTGATCACGCCGATGTGGGCGTAGCCGCGCGCCCCGCCGCTGCCCAGCGCCAGTGCGACCCGCATCCGTCCATTCTGACCGGTCCGCGTACCGCCGTGCGGCGACCTGGTTCACCGCGTGATGCGAACTCATCCACAGAGGTCGTCGGCGGCCGCCTCGACCGCGACGATGACCCCCGACTGCTGGCCGGGGGTCAGCTCCGCCCAGGGCTTCGCGAAATCCCCGGCGCCCACCGGCCCGCCCCGCTGGACCGTCGCCAGGTACGGCTCGATCAGGCTGCGCGGGTCACCGCCCTGCTGCTGCATCCACGTCTTGGCTGCTCGGCAGGCCTGGAAGTAGTCGTCCTCGGTGGACTCGGCGGGTGCGCCGACCGTTGTGGTGACGCCACCGGGGGACACCCCCACCTCCCCGGGCCCCACGGGGGTCGCCGGCGCGGAGGTCGTCGTCTCGGATGCGGACGGCGGGCCCGGCTCCTGCTCGCCGCCCGACGAACAGCCTGCGAGCGCCACCGTGACCACGACGACGAGCCCGGCCCGGCCGAGGAGGTACCTGCGCATGGGGCCAATCTATGCAACACTGGCGTCCGTGCTGACGCAGACCCGGGTGCTGGAGTGTTGTTCGGCCTGACCGCCGACCCCCGTTCCCCTCTGCTCATCTTCGGAGTCCCCGCATGCTTCTCGCGCCCACCCGGCTGCGCCTGCCCGACCTTCTGCACCTCACCGACCGGTTCGCCGACGACGTCCTCGTCGGGGACTACGACCACCTCATCCCCGAGGGCGGCCTGTCGCGCACCGAGCGGTGGTTCACCCGCCTGCACGGCGATGACGAGCTCGACGTCTGGCTGATCAGCTGGGCGCCCGAACGCGCGACCGAGCTGCACGACCACGGCGGCTCCCTGGGGGCGCTGACGGTGATCAGCGGCGCGCTGCGGGAAACTCGTTGGAACGGTGCAGGTTTACAGGACCGCACCCTGATCGCCGGTGACCAGGCCGCGTTCCCGCTGGGCTGGGTGCACGACGTGGTGTGGGCCCGGGACCCCGGCGCGGTGCCGGGGCCGACGCTGAGCGTGCACGCCTACTCACCGCCGCTGACCGCGATGTCGTACTACGACGTGACCGGGGACAGGCTGCGCCGCAACAGAACCGAGCTGACCGGACAACCGGAGCGGGAGCAGTGAGCAGGATCGACACCATGCTGGCGCGGGCGCGCGCCCGGCTCACCCGGCTGCCCGCCGAGCAGGTTCCGGCCGCGCTGGCGCGCGGAGCGCTGCTCGTCGACATCCGCCCGGCCGCGCAACGGGCCGCCGAGGGTTCGGTGCCTGCCGCGCTGGTGATCGAGCGCAATGTGCTGGAGTGGCGGTGCGACCCGACCAGTTCCGCGCGGCTGGCCGAGGCCGTCGGGGACGACGTCGAGTGGGTGATCCTGTGCTCGGAGGGTTACACCTCCAGCCTGGCCGCCGCGGCGCTGCAGGACCTGGGTCTGCACCGCGCCACCGACGTCATCGGCGGCTACCAGGCTTTGAAACACGTTTTGTATTAGGAACTCTCGTCGCTGCGCAACAGCGGGCGCAGCCGTTCGGTCTTCTCCTGCGTCCAGCGCGGCGGCAACAGGATCTGCGCCCACGCGTCGGCGACGTCGCGGACATACACGTGGCCGTGGCCGTCGGGGACGTTGACCGCCACCGCCATGTCGGCGGACACCTGAAGGAACGTGACCACCGGAATCCACTCCATGTCCGGTGAGACGTCGGGCCCGCGCTTTTCCCGCAGCCAGTCCGGTCTGGCGAAGAGCAGGTCGGGATTCCACCAGGCGATCGGGTCGGAGGCGTGCTGCAGGTACACCACCCGCGGTTGGTCCCAGACCGCGTGCGGACGTTGCAGGTCTTTCGGTTCGGCGACGAAGCGCACGTTGGCGCCGTCGTCGTAGATCGGCAGCCACTGCGGTGAGCCCGGGTCGCGGTTCAGTGTCAGGTCGTTCCACACCGTGTTGTTGAACGTGGGGCCGCTGAACAGCGCACCGTCGGTGCGGGCGATCAGATTGTTCAAGGCCAGGAACGGAGCCTCCCCGCCGAAGGACCCCAGGCTCTCGCCGAAGACGACCAGCGTCGGGCGTTGTGCCTCAGGCATTTCCCGGATCAGTTGGTCGACGGCCTCGAACAGTGCCTGACCCGCTTGACGGGCGTTCTCCTTGTCGACCAAGAACGACAGCCAGCTGGGCAGGAACGAGTACTGCATCGACACGATCGCGGTGTCGCCGTTGTACATGTACTCCAGCGCGGTGGCTTCGGCTTCGTTGATCCACCCGGTCCCGGTGGTGGTCGCCACCGCGACCACGGCGCGTTGCAGGCCGCCGGTGCGCTGCAATTCCCGGGCCGCCAACTCCGCGGTGGCCTTGATGCCGTCGGCCGAATTGAGGCCCGCGTAGGCCCGGATCGGCTCGGTGGCCGGTGCGCCGTTTAAATCGGTGAGCTCCTCGACGGTGGGTCCGCCGGAGATGAAGATGCGGCCCTGATGGCCCAGCGACTCCCAGGACACCAGTGACTCCGGACCGCCGGAACGCAGGACGGTCTGCGGGGCAGCGAAGTCGGGGTCGGTCTCGTCGTTGACCGCGGCGAAGGTCTTGTTGATGGTGCTCATCGCGAATCGCACCACCACGCCGTTGAGCAGTGCCACCGACAGCGCCACCACCAGGCCGACCGCGATGACCGCCGAGACCCGTGGCGGAGCAACGCGGTTGAGCTGTCGAACCAGGAAGCGCACCAAAAGGCGCAGCGCTTTCCCGATCTCGACGAGTACGAACAACGTCACCAGCGCGATGAGCCCGGCCAGCGGGTAGTCCCAGAACCCCAGCCGCGGCACCGCCATCAGGTCGCGGACGTCGTCCTGCCAGCGGTGAAACCAGAAGATCGCCAACACCATGCCGACGGCCCCGACCAGGACCAGGATCGGCCACGCCCATTTCGGGGCGGGCGGGCTGGAGTCCTTGGACCCCAGGTAGCGCACCAACCACACCGCGAACACCCCGATGCCGTAGCCCGCCGCGCCGGCGCCGCCGCTGACCAGCCCCTGGAACAGCGGGCCGCGCGGCAGCAGTGACGGGGTGAGTGACAACCAGAGCAACACCAGCCCGACGGCGGTACCGGTGAACGTGTAGTGGCGAATCCACCACGCACGCCGCGGTGCAACGGGCTCGGTGGTCGTCGGCGCCTCGGCGGTCTCGGTCACCCACGCACTCTAACGGTGTGTGAAGTTCGCTTCCCGCTTCTCGGTGAACGCGTTCATGCCTTCGGTCTGGTCGTCGGTGGCGAAGGCCGAATGGAACAGCCGCCGCTCGTAGAGCAGGCCTTCGGCCAGCGTCGCCTCGAACGACCGATTGACGGCCTCCTTGGCCATCCGGGACGCCGACAGCGACATCCCGGCGATGGTGCGCGCCACCGCGCCGGCTTCGGAGAGCAGCGCATCGGCGGGCACCACCCGCGACACCAGCCCGGCGCGTTCGGCCTCCTCGGCGTCCATGTTGCGGCCGGTCAGGATCAGGTCCATGGCCTTGGCCTTGCCGATCGCGCGGGTCAGCCGCTGCGAGCCGCCCATCCCGGGCAGCACGCCGAGCTTGATCTCCGGCTGCCCGAACTTCGCGCTGTCGGCGGCGATCAGGATGTCGCACATCATGGCCAACTCGCAGCCTCCGCCCAGCGCGTATCCGGCCACCGCGGCGATGGTCGGGGTGCGGGTCGCCGCGAATCGGCCCCAGGCGGCGAAGAAGTCGGACGAGAACACGTCGGCGAACGAGAGATTCGCCATCTCCTTGATGTCTGCTCCGGCGGCGAAGGCCTTCTCGTTACCGGTGATGATGATTGCCCCGACGCCCGGGTCGGCGTCGAGTTCAGCTGCGGCGCTGGTGACTTCGTGCATCACCTGGCTGTTGAGCGCGTTGAGCGCCTTGGGCCGATTCAGCGTGATGGTGGCCACGCGGTCCTCGCGGGTGAGCAGGATCGTCTCGTAACTGTCGGTCATTCCTCACTCCTGTTCGAAGGTCAAATCGGGCTGCGCCGGCGCGAAGTACGCGTCGACGTCGGCAGCGGTGACGGCATCCAGCGAGGCCGGCGACCACTGCGGGTTGCGGTCCTTGTCGACGAGCTGCGCGCGGATGCCCTCCACCAGATCATGCGAGCGCAGCGACGCGCACGACGTCCGGAACTCCTGCACCAGCACGTCTTCGAGGGTGGCCAGGTCGGCCGCCTGCCGGACCGCGCGCAGCGTCACCGACAGCGCGACGGGGGAGCGGGTGGAGATCAGGTCGGCGGCCTTGGCGGCGGCACCGTCATCGTTGCCGCCGGCCGCGTCGTCATCGCGCAGCGCGGCGACGATGTCAGCGACGGTATCCCCGGCGTAACAGCGGTCGATCCACTCTTGTTCGGCCAGCAGCGGACTCGGCGGCGGCTCCTCGGCGTAGGCCGACAGGGCGGCGTCGACGCCGTCGCGGACGATCTTCTCGGTGAATGCGCCGAGGCCGTCGTGGGGCACGTAATGGTCGGCGAAGCCCATCGCGATGGCGTCCGGGCCGGAGAACGGAGCTCCGGTCAACGCTGCGTGCAGCCCGAGCCGTCCGGGGGTGCGTGCCAGGATGTAGGTGCCGCCGACGTCGGGGATGAAGCCGATCCCGACCTCGGGCATGGCCATCTTCGTGGTGTCGGTGACCACTCGCACGCTGCCGTGGGCGCTGATGCCGACCCCGCCGCCCATCGTGATGCCGTCCATCAGGGCGACGTACGGCTTGGGGTAGCGGCCGATCGCGGCGTTGAGCAGATACTCGTCGTGCCAGAAGCGGCGCGACTGATCGCCGCCGGCCTTGGCGTCGTGGTAGATCGCGACGACGTCTCCGCCGGCGCACAGGCCACGCTCACCCGCGCCGGAGATGACGACGGCCGTCACCGCGTCGTCGCGTTCCCACTGCCGCAGCGCCGCGTCGATCGCCGTGACCATCGGATGGGTCAGCGAGTTGATCGCCTTGGGTCGGTTGAGCGTGATCAATCCGATTCCGTTGTCGACCTTTACTAGGACATCCTCGTTTTCGTCCACGGAATGCAATCTAGATCGTCTCCCCGGCGCAGGCAGCGCCGGGTAAGGTTTCCTGTGAACCTCCTGGGAAAGTCGAACCCGCATTTCGGGAACCGTCCGAAATCCTCGCTCGTTGAGAGGGTGTTCGTCTCAGGACACAACACAGGAAAGGAACCGACGGTGCGCGAAAGCAGCAACCCGGTATTTCGTTCATTGCCCAAGGGGCAGCAGGGCGGATACGCGCAGTTCGGTACCGGAGCCGCCGCCGGCTACGGTGCACAGGCGGTCCACGCCGATCCCTATGTGAGCCAGTACCCCGATCAGCAGCAGACCGGTGTGTCGCGTCCGCTGACCATCGACGACGTCGTCACCAAGACCGGGATGACGCTCGCGGTGCTGAGCGCCGTCGCCGTCGTCTCCTACTTCCTGGTCTCCCAGAACCTGGGCCTGGCCATGCCGTTCACGCTGGTCGGCGCGCTCGGCGGGCTCGCACTCGTCCTCGTGGCCACCTTCGGACGCAAGCAGGACAACCCGGCCATCGTGCTCAGCTACGCCGCGCTCGAGGGTCTGTTCATCGGCGCGATCTCGTTCGTGTTCGCGAACCTGATCTCCACCGGCGGCCCCGGCATGATCGCCCAGGCGATCGTCGGCACCATCGGCGTTTTCTTCGGCATGCTCGTCGTCTACAAGACCGGCGCCATCCGTGTCACGCCGAAGTTCACCCGCATGATCGTCGCCGCCATGTTCGGTGCGCTGGCATTGATGCTGCTGAACCTGGTGCTCGCCGTGTTCGGCGTCGGCGGCGGTGAGGGCTTCGGCCTGCGCAGCGGCGGCCCGCTGGCGATCATCTTCTCGCTGGTGGTCATCGGCATCGCGGCGTTCAGCTTCCTGATCGACTTCGACGCCGCCGACCAGATGGTCCGTGCCGGCGCGCCGGAGAAGGCCGCGTGGGGCATCGCTCTCGGCCTGACCGTCACCCTGGTCTGGCTGTACATCGAGATCCTGCGTCTGCTCAGCTACTTCAATCAGGACTAGCTTCGCTACGAGAAAGGGCGTCCACCGCGGTGGGCGCCCTTTTTCGTACCTGCTGTAGCTGCTGTCGG
Source organism: Mycolicibacterium duvalii (assembly GCF_010726645.1). Lineage (NCBI taxonomy): Bacteria > Bacillati > Actinomycetota > Actinomycetes > Mycobacteriales > Mycobacteriaceae > Mycobacterium > Mycolicibacterium duvalii. The sequence continues at coordinate 20,787 of NZ_AP022563.1, forward strand.
CTCGACGAGCGTGCGGTGGGGGCGGCTTGCGGCGTGCTTTTCCGCCACGAGTTCACGCTCGGCGGGCCGGTCGCCCTGGACGCACACTCGGCGCGCGCGTGCCCGGGCCTCGGAGTGCCCGGGCCGTGGCCAGCCGACGACTACGAGAGCCGCTCCACCACCATCGCCATGCCCTGCCCGCCGCCGACGCACATCGTCTCGATGCCGAACGTCTTGTCGTGGGTGGCCAGGTTGTTGAGCAGGGTGGCGGTGATCCGCGCGCCGGTCATGCCGAACGGATGCCCGAGGGCGATCGCCCCGCCGGACACGTTCAGCTTGTTCTCGTCCATGCCCAGCTCGCGCGCCGAACCCAGCACCTGCACCGCGAAGGCCTCGTTGATCTCGTACAGGTCGATGTCGGAGATGCTCATCTTCGCGTTGGCCAAGGCCTTCTTGACCGCCTCGATCGGGCCCAGGCCCATGATCTCGGGCGACAGCCCCGACACCCCGGTCGACACGATGCGAGCCAGCGGCGTGAGCCCGAGCTCCTTGGCCTTGGTGTCGCTCATGATCACCACCGCGGCGGCGCCGTCGTTGAGCGGGCACGCATTGCCGGCGGTGATCGTGCCGTTGGGACGGAACACCGGCTTGAGCTGGCTGATCTTCTCGTAAGTGGTGCCCGCGCGGGGGCCGTCGTCGGTCGACACCACGGTGCCGTCGGGCAGCGTCACCGGCGCGATCTCACGCTCGAAGAAGCCGCTCTTGATGGCTTCCTCGGCGCGGTTCTGCGAGCGCACACCCCAATGGTCCTGGTCTTCGCGGCTGATCCCGGTGAAGGCCGCGACGTTCTCGGCGGTCTGGCCCATGGCGATGTAGACGTCGGGCAGCAGCCCGTCCTCGCGCGGGTCGTGCCACTCCGTCGCACCCTCGGCGGCCTTGGCGGTGCGCGCCTGCGCATCGGCGAAGAGCGAATTCTTGCTGTCCGGCCAGCCGTCGGCGGTGCCGTTGCCGAACCGCGAAACGGTCTCCACGCCGGCGGAGATGAACGCGTCGCCCTCACCGGCCTTGATCGCGTGGAAGGCCATCCGCGTGGTCTGCAGCGACGACGAGCAATACCGGTTGACCGTGGTGCCGGGCAGGAAGTCGTAGCCCAGTTGCACCGCCACCACCCGGGCGATGTTGTAGCCGGCCTCACCGGCGGGTTGACCGCAACCCATGATCAGGTCGTCGATGTCGCGCGGATCCAGTGCGGGCACCTTCTCCAGCACCGCCTGCACCATCTGCGCGGCGAGATCGTCGGGACGCATCGACACCAGCGATCCCTTGTTGGCCCGGCCGATGGGCGAGCGGGCAGTGGCGACGATGACGGCTTCAGGCATGACGGCTCCTCGGGTGCAGCGATGCGAACTACCCACGAACCTAGCTGGCGCTCACGCTGACCGGCGCGCCCGCCTCCCCTCCGGACGTCTATACAAGCGTCGGCGCCCTGCCCAGCACCGGCGCGGGCACCCCGGTCGACCGCCGCCACAGGCGGCTGAGCCCGCCGAGCCGGCCCAGCAGCCCCCGGTCGTCTGAGCGCGACACCAGGGCGGCCTCGGGCGGGGTTCCGGAGTTGCACTCACCCAGGGCCTGACACAGCGCGGGCAACAGCTGCTTGCCGGCCAGCGAATACCCCGCGGCCGACGGATGGAACATGTCGGTGGAGAACAACAGCTCGGGCGTCTTGTGGAAGTGCGGGGCCAACAGATCCGCGAACGGCACCGGCACCCCACCGGCGGCACGCACCGCGGCCGCCTGCGCCCGGGCCAACCGCAGCCCCCGCGCCCGACACCACGACCGCAATGGTTGCGGGATCGCTTTGATGACGCCGAAGTCCGGGCACGTGCCGACGACGACGACGGCGTCGCCGGCGCGCAGCCGCTGCACGGCCCGGCCGAGCCGGCGCGCCGACGGGCCGATGCCGTTGGGCCGGGTGATGTCGTTGGCGCCGATCATGATGACCGCGGCGTCGGGCGGACGCCCGGCGACGAACATCGCGTCGATCTGTCCGGACAGCCCCTTCGACGTCGCTCCGACGATCGCCTTGGTACTGAGCCGGATGCGCTTACCGGATTCCTCGGCCAACCCGCGGGCCAGCAGCACGCCGGGCACCTCCTCGGCGTCGGAGCAGCCATAGCCGGTGGCCGTCGAGTCTCCGAAGACCATCAGGTGCAGGTCGAACGGGATGTCGCGCTCCCAGCGCTGTACCGGTCCGCCGCCGGGCGCGTACACGCCGTCGGCCCGGGGCGGCACGTCCCACGCTTTCGGGATGACCTGGCGGGCCTTGTCGGCCTGGCCCGTCAGGAGGTTGCGGGCGCCGACGTAGGCCGAGCCCGTGGAGGCCAACGTGGCGAGGGTCCAGAGAAACGCCGATCGCCGCGGTCCGCGACCACGGGAAGCATCAGCTGCGCTGCCCACGAACCGAGTTTATGACTCGAATGCTGACATTTCGCGTGGCGACCGCGGCCAGCCGGTCACAGTGCGGTATCAAGTCCGGTAGTAAATGCGTTTAACCCATTGTGATAGTGGTTACACGTGTCAAGCTAAGTTACGAGATCGTCTGAGTAACTCAGCTTATCCCGGCTCTACAACGGCGTAGAAAGTGGTGGCGATGACGGCACCGAGCAAGGTCCCCAGTACTGCTCATCTGGGTGTTCGCCCAGGTAAGAGCCTAAAACCGCGCCGGTTTCCGGTCAGTGACGGTGCCCCGGTCGAGGTCGTCGAAGACGGTCCCAGCGTTGCCGGACGCATGCTCGGGCTGGCCGCCTCAATGACGATCAAGCCGTTCCTGACCGTCGGCAGCTACGCCCCCAAGCTCCCTTGGCCGTGGGGAGTGCTGGACTTCGCGGCCCGCGTCATCAAGCCCGCTCCGGGCACCGTTCGGGCGACCATCTCGCTTCCGCACTGCAACGCCCAACTGGTGCGCGCCGCGGGGGTGCTCCCCGCCGACGGCCACCGCAGCGTCATCCTCTACCTGCACGGTGGGGCTTTCCTGACGTGCGGGGTCAACACCCATGGCCGGCTGACCACTGCCCTGTCCAAGGCCGCCGACGCGCCGGTCCTGGTCGTGAACTACCGGATGATCCCGAGGCACTCCGTCGGCACCGCGCTCGACGACTGCTACGACGGCTACAAGTGGTTGCGCGAGCTCGGCTACGAGCCCGACCAGATCGTGCTGGCCGGGGACTCCGCCGGCGGTTATCTTGCGCTGTCGCTGGCCGAGCGGCTCCAGGCCGAGGGTGTCGACGGCTACCAGGGTGAGACCCCGGCGGCGGTGGTCACCATGTCGCCGCTGTTCGAGATCGACAACGAGGCGCGCGCCGACCACCCCAACGCCCACACCGACGCGATGTTCCCGCCCAAGGCCTTCCACGCGCTCGTCGAGCTCATCGAGGTCGCAGCGGCAAAGCGCACCGTCAACGGCGAGCCCGAACCGACATATGAGCCGCTCGACCACATCGAACCCGGCCTTCCGCGCACATTGATCCACGTCTCCGGATCCGAGGTGCTGCTCAGCGACGCCCGCAAGGCCGCACGTCTGCTGGCCGCCGCCGGCGTTCCGGTCGAGGTGCGGGTCTGGCCCGGTCAGATGCATGTGTTCCAGCTCGGCGCCCCGATGGTGTCGGAAGCCAGCCGGTCCCTGAAGCAGATCGGGGAGTACATCCGAGAGGCCACCTGGTAGTCGCCCGGCGCGCCTGACACGATGGACTCATGCGCATTGCCCGGCACATCAGCGAGCTCATCGGAAACACCCCCCTGGTACAGCTGACATCGGTGGTGCCGCCGGGAGCCGGCATGGTCGCGGCCAAGGTCGAGTACCTCAATCCGGGCGGCAGCTCCAAGGACCGCATCGCGGTCAAGATGATCGACGCCGCCGAGGCCAGCGGCGAACTGCGGCCCGGCGGCACGATCGTCGAGCCCACCTCCGGCAACACCGGCGTCGGTCTGGCGCTGGTGGCCCAGCAGCGCGGATACAAGTGCGTGTTCGTCTGCCCGGACAAGGTCAGCGAGGACAAGCGCAACGTGCTTCGCGCCTACGGCGCCGAGGTCGTGGTGTGTCCGACGGCCGTTCCGCCCGACCACCCCGACAGCTACTACAGCGTCTCGGATCGGTTGGTCGCCGAGATCGACGGCGCGTGGAAGCCCGACCAGTACTCCAACCCGATGGGCCCGGAGAGTCATTACGAAACCACCGGTCCCGAGATCTGGGCCGACACCGACGGCAAGGTCACCCACTTCGTCGCCGGTGTCGGAACCGGCGGCACCATCACCGGCGCAGGCCGCTATCTCAAAGAAGTGTCCGGCGGCCGGGTGAAGGTGATCGGCGCCGACCCGGAGGGCTCGGTGTACTCCGGTGGCACCGGACGGCCGTATCTGGTCGAAGGCGTCGGCGAGGACTTCTGGCCGGCTGCCTACGACCCGTCGGTTCCCGACGAGATCATCGCCGTGTCCGACGCCGACTCGTTCGAGATGACCCGCCGGCTCGCCCGCGAGGAAGCGCTGCTGGTCGGCGGATCGTGCGGCATGGCGGCGGTCGCGGCTGTCCAGGTTGCCGAGCGCGAGGGTCCCGACGCGCTGGTCGTGGTGCTGCTGCCCGACGGCGGACGCGGGTACATGTCGAAGATCTTCAACGACGACTGGATGTCGTCGTATGGCTTCCTGCGCAGCCGCCTCGACACCAAGGCGACCGAGTCGACGGTCGGCGATCTGTTGCGGGGCAAGTCCGGCGCGCTGCCGGATCTGGTGCACACCCACCCGTCGGAGACGGTGCGCGACGCGATCACCATCCTCAACGAGTACGGGGTCTCCCAGATGCCGGTGGTCGGTGCGGAGCCGCCCGTGATGGCCGGGGAGGTCGCCGGCAGCGTGTCCGAACGAGAGCTGCTCTCGGCGGTCTTCGAGGGACGCGCCAAACTCGCCGACGCGGTTGCCGAGCACATGAGTCCACCGCTGCCGCTGGTCGGCGCCGGCGAGCTGGTCAGCAGCGCAGCCAAGACACTGCGCGAGTGCGACGCGGTGATGGTCGTCGAGGAGGGCAAGCCGGTCGGCGTGCTGACCCGCCATGACCTGCTGAGTTACCTGTCCGCCGACACCGGAGGGACTTAGCCGGGCATCTGCCGCCCCGCAAAGCCGACCAAGATCGACAACCTGCCGGAAAGCGCTGCGTGCCGCGCGGGCTCGGGTAGTGTAAGCACGCTTGTTTCGGGCTGAGACTTTCTCGGGAAGGTGTCCATGACCGATCGACGGCCACCGCCGGGTGGCTACTCGGCGAATGCGGTTGTGACGCTGCCGAAGGAGTCGTACACGCCGTGGGTGACACGGGTGCTGGCCCAGGTGATCGACATGGTGCCCGTGGTGATCGCGTTCGGTATCGCCTGGGGTGTCCAGGGCGGCACCGGCAGCCAGGTGGCCCCCATGGTGGCGATGCTGGCAGTGCTCGGTTACGCGGTGTGGAACTTCGGTTACCGCCAGGGCACCACCGGTTCCAGCCTGGGCAAGTCGATCGCCCGGTTTCGGGTGCTCAGTGAAAAGACTTCGCAGCCGATCGGTTTCGGGCTGTCGATACTGCGCCAACTGGCCCACGTCATCGACGGGGCGATCTGCTACGTCGGCTATCTGTTTCCGCTGTGGGATACCAAGCGCCAGACGATCGCCGACAAGATAATGACGACGGTCTGCGTACCGCAGTAGACATCCGACACGACACAGGAGCGACCATGACAGACAACCCAGCAGGGCCGGGCGGCACGCCGCAGGGCGGGTACCAGCCTCCCGGGAACTACCCACCGCCGCCTCCGGGGTCGCAGCCCACGCCGCAGGGCGGCTATGCGCCCCCGCCGCCTCCCGGCGGCTATCCGCCACCGCCGCAGGGGAATTACCCCCCGCCGGGGGCGTACCCGCAGGCGCAGTACGGGGGCGGCTTTCCAGGGCAGGTCACGGAACTGCCGAAGGAGGCCTACACCCCGTGGCACCACCGTGTCGGCGCCTGGTTCATCGACAACATCCCGGTGTTCATCATCGCCGGTATCACGCAGGGCATCGCGGTCGGAACCGGCGACAACAACTGCGTCACCTACAACGGCGGGGTGGAGTGCACCTCGCAGTACTCGGCGATCGGGACCACCATCTCGCTGCTCGGTTCGCTGCTGACACTGGCGTATGTCATCTGGAACTACGGCTACCGGCAGGGCACCACCGGCTCGAGCATCGGCAAGTCTGTGCTCAAGTTCAAGGTCGTCAGCGAAAAGACTTGGCAGCCCATCGGTTTCGGTCTGTCGATCGTCCGCCAGCTGGCGCACATCGTCGACACCATCATCTGCTACATCGGTTACCTGTTCCCGCTGTGGGACCGGAAGCGTCAGACGCTGGCCGACAAGATCATGAGCACCGTCTGCGTCCCGCTCAACCCGCAGCCGCTGCCGCCCGGCCCGCCGCCGCAGCAGTACTGAGGACCCCCAGGCTTCATCGGAAGGCGCTGACGCCGGTCAGTGCCTCTCCGATGACCAATTGGTGCACCTCCGAGGTGCCTTCGTAGGTCAGCACCGACTCCAGGTTGTTGGCATGACGCATCACCGGATATTCCAGCGTGATGCCGTTGGCGCCCAACAGAGTTCGGCACTGTCGGGCGATCTCGAGTGCCTCGCGGACATTGTTGAGCTTGCCGACGCTGACCTGCTCGGGGCGGATGCGGCCGTCGTCCTTCAACCGGCCCAGGTGGAGCGCCAGCAGCTGGGCCTTGCTCAACTCGACGGCCATGTCGGCGATCTTGGCCTGGGTCAACTGGTAGCCGGCCAGCGGCTTGTCGAACACGTCGCGGCTGCGCACGTACTCGATCGTCGCCTCCAGGCAGTCCCGGGCGGCGCCGACGGCGCCGAACACGATCCCGAACCGGGCCTCCGACAGGCAACTCAACGGGCCCTTCAACCCCTCGGCGCCGGGCAGCCGGACGTCTTCGGGCACCCGCACGTCGTCGAGGCTGAATTCGGCGGTGACCGAGGCGCGCAACGACAGCTTGTGCGTCATCTCCCGGGCGCTGAATCCCGGTGTCGAGGTCGGCACCGCGAAACCGAGCACGTGCCCGCCCGGCTCGCGCGCCCAGACGATCGCGACGTCGGCGACCGAGGCGTTGGTGATCCACATCTTCGATCCGTTGAGGATCCAGTCCGACCCGTCCCGGCGCGCGGTGGTGCGCATGCCGCCCGGGTTGGAGCCGAAATCGGGCTCGGTGAGTCCGAAGCAGCCGATCAGCTCCCCGGCGGCCATCCCCGGCAGCCATTGCTCGCGCTGCTCCTCGCTGCCCCAGCGGTGGATGGCGTACATCGCCAGCGAACCCTGCACCGAGACCAGGCTGCGCAGGCCACTGTCGATGGCCTCGAACTCCTGGCACACCAGGCCGTATGCGGTGGCGCTGGAGCCGCCGCAGCCGTAGCCGGTCAGGTGCATGCCGAGCAGGCCGAGCTTGCCGATCTCGACGGCGAGTTCGCGCACCGGCACCCGACCGGTCTCGAACCACTCGGCGACGTGCGGGCGCAGTCGCTGTTCGCCGAACTGGCGCACCATGGCGCGCAGGTCGCGGTCCTCGGCGCGCAACAGCGCGTCGAGGTCGAGCAGGCTTTCGATCGGGGTGCTCCCAGCGGTGGACATGACCAAGTTCTACACCGCTACCCTGGGCAGCCATGGGCGAGCAGCGCAGCGCAACCGATCATTACCGGAGCTACGGTTTCGCGACCAAGGCCATTCACGCCGGTTATCGGCCTGATCCGGCCACCGGGGTGGTCAACCCGCCGATCTATGCCAGCTCGACGTTCGCCCAGGACGGCGTGGGCGGTCTGCGCGGGGGCTACGAGTATGCGCGTACCGGCAATCCCACCCGCTCGGCGCTGGAAACGGCACTGGCCGCCGTCGAGCAGGCCTCCTACGGGCGGGCCTTCAGCTCCGGGATGGGGGCCACCGACTGCGCGCTGCGGGCGGTGCTGCGCCCCGGCGACCACCTGGTCATCCCCGACGACGCCTACGGCGGCACCTTCCGGCTGATCGACAAGGTGTTCGCGCTCTGGGACATCAGCTACACCGCCGTGGCGCTGTCCGACCTGGACGCTGTCCGGGCCGCCATCACCGACCGCACCAAGCTGATCTGGGTCGAGACCCCGACCAACCCGCTGCTGTCCATCGCCGACATCGGCGGGATCGCCGCGCTCGCCGCCGAATCGCAGGTCAAGGTTCTGGTCGACAACACCTTCGCCTCCCCGGCGCTGCAGCAGCCGTTGGCGCTGGGCGCCGACATCGTGCTGCACTCGACCACCAAGTACATCGGCGGGCACTCCGATGTGGTCGGCGGGGCCCTGCTGACCAACGACGAGGCCCTCGACGATGCGTTCGCGTTCCTGCAGAACGGCGCCGGCGCGGTTCCGGGCCCGTTCGACGCGTACCTGACCATCCGCGGCCTCAAGACGCTGTCACTGCGGATGCAGCGCCACAGCGAGAACGCCGCGGCGATCGCGGAGTTCCTCGACGGGCACCCGGCGGTGTCCACCGTGCTCTATCCGGGCCTGCCCGGCCATCCCAACCACAGTGTCGCCGCAGCGCAGATGAGCGGCTTCGGCGGCATGGTGTCGGTGCGACTGGCGGGCGGCCCGCAGGCGGCGCGGGACTTCTGCGCGCGCACCGAGTTGTTCATCCTGGCCGAGTCGCTGGGCGGGGTGGAGTCGCTGATCGAGTATCCCGGCGCGATGACGCACGCGTCCACGGCGGGATCGCAGCTCGAGGTGCCCGACGATCTGGTGCGCCTGTCGGTCGGGATCGAAGACGTCGCCGATCTGCTCGGCGACGTCGAGCAGGCACTGGGCTCGCTCGGTTAACCCAGCCCGGTCAGGGCCTGGCGCACCGTGGCCGCGGTGACCGCCAGGTTCACCTCCGCCAGACCCGACGGTGCCTCGTCGACCCAGCTGCCGGCGGCGATCTCACCGGCGCGCGCGTGGACCCAGCGCCAGCCGCGGTCGTTGAGGCTCAGCAGCGCGCCGAGCCCGTCGACCGCGTGCAGGACGGTGACGATCGCCGCGGTGACCGGAGACGGGGGCTCACGTTCGAACAGCGCGGCCAAAAGCGCCGTACGGGCCGCGCCGGTCCGGTTCCGGTCGGTCGGCGGGAACGCGAAGTCGCGCCGAAAACGCCTGTCCGGCAGGGCGATCCGGTTGATCCGCCCCGCGGACTCCAGGTGGGCGACCAGTCGCTCTTCGGTGTGCCGGCTCAGCTTCTTGATCGCCGAGGCAGCCCGCGTCGGTCGGGCACGGAGCAAGTCCAGTGCGGGTGCGGCCACCGGATGCACCGGCCCGGGCGCATCCAGCGCGACGAGGGTGCCCGCGGGCGCCGGATCACCCGCGGTGGCGGGACGAATCCGGCATCCGTGGGCCAAATCGAGCAGCACCGCGGCCGCGACCACGTGGTGGCGGCGCGGCCGGTCCAGCGCCGGCTGCGCCGAGGCGTTGTCGAGCAGCAGCAGGAACAGGTCCTCGGCGATCAACCAGCGATCAACCGTGGTAGGGCTCAGCGCTGACGAGCGTGACCTTGATGGTGCTGCCGCTGGGCACGGTGTACTCGCGGGTCTCGCCGACCTTCGCGTCGATGAGGGCCTCGCCCAGCGGCGACTTCGGCGAGTAGACCTCGAGCTTGCCGTCGCTGACGCCCTCCTGGCGGGTGGCGATCAGGAACGTCTCGGTGTCGTTCTTGTCGTCGTCGTAGTAGACGGTGACCACCGAACCGGGCAGCGCCACGCCGGACTGCGTGGGCGCCTCGCCGACCTTGGCATTGTTGAGCAGTTCCTGCAGCTGCCGGATGCGGGCCTCCTGCTGTCCCTGCTCTTCGCGGGCCGCGTGGTATCCGCCGTTCTCGCGCAGGTCGCCTTCCTCGCGGCGGTCGTTGATCTCGGCGGCGATCACCGGCCGGTTGGCGATCAACTGGTCCAACTCCGCCTTGAGCCGGTCGTAGGCCTCTTCGGTGAGCCAGGTGACCTGGGTGTCGGTCATGTCGTCGCGCTCCTGTCGTTGTTGCTTCCGCGCTGGTGTGCGTAAGAAGATTCCCCGGACACGGCGCCGGGCCTGTGCTGCGTGTATCGCTGCGATCAGGCGCGCTGGTCTCGGCGCCCAAATGCAGCAATACACGGCCCCAGCTGGAACCGTGTATCGATCCATGGTAGCACCGCCGGGATACCCGGAATTCGGAATTTCGCTGTCTGCCGTTGGTTGCGCGGTGGGTCAGTCGCTGGTTTCGAGGTAGGCGGGAACGTCGGTGCCGCATCCGTAGACGTCGCCGACCACCGGAGGTTTGCTCGTCTTCACAACGGCGGTGACCTGCACCGTCGACTCGTTCGACGGGGCAATGAGGACTTCGCGTCGGCCCACCTCGTCGCCGTCGTAGGCGCGTCCCCGCACGATGCACACCACGGGCTGGGCAGGGTCTTCGCGGGTGACGCTGAGAGTGACTTCGACGGTCGCGTCGTCGAGGACGCGGTAACCGCCGATCTCGCCTTCGACCTCGGCGGTACCGAGGCGGCTGTACGCGATCGCGGCGATCGCCACGCCGGCGACCAGCACCAGAGCCGTCAACAGGACGACGATCAGGCGGCGCCTGCCGGGGCTCAGCCGCTGCCGTCCGTAGCGGGCGGCGGGACGTTCGATCATCTCGTTTTGCATGCCCGTCGGTCGGATAGGTCTACTAGGACTGGAACTATAAGGCCATCGCAGTGGTTGAACCGTTGCGTGAGTGCCCGTGCGAGTGAGCAGCTAAGAGGGAACAGGTTGAGCGAACTGCGGTTGATGGCCGTGCACGCCCATCCGGACGACGAGTCCAGCAAGGGTGCGGCCACGATGGCGCGCTACGTCGACGAGGGCGTGCGCGTCCTTGTGGTGACGCTGACAGGTGGCGAGCGTGGCGACATCCTGAACCCCGCCATGGACCTCCCGGAGGTCCACGGCCGGATGACCGAGATCCGTCGCGACGAGATGGCCAAGGCAGCCCGGATCCTCGGCGTCGAGCACCACTGGCTCGGCTTCGTCGACTCCGGCCTGCCCGAGGGCGACCCGCCGCCTCCGCTGCCGGACGGATGCTTCGCACTCGAGCCCCTCGAGGTTCCGACCGAAGCGCTGGTGCGGGTCGTCCGCGATTTCAAGCCGCACGTCATGACCACCTACGACGAGAACGGCGGGTACCCGCACCCCGACCACATCCGCTGCCATCAAGTCTCGGTCGCGGCCTACGAGGCAGCCGGCGACCACCGCCTGTATCCGGACGCCGGGGAGCCGTGGAGTGTGGCCAAGCTCTACTACAACCACGGTTTCCTGCGGCAGCGCATGCAGGTCCTGCAGGACGAGTTCGCCAAGCACGGTCAGGAAGGGCCGTTCGCCAGGTGGTTGGCGAGCTGGGACCCCGACGAGGACGTGCTGGGCAAGCGGGTGACGACGCGCATCGAGTGCGCGAAGTATTTTGCGGTGCGTGACGAGGCGCTGTTGGCCCACGCCACCCAGATCGACCCCAAGAGCTTCTTCTTCACCACGCCGATGGACTGGCAGCAACGCCTCTGGCCGACCGAGGAGTTCGAGTTGGCGCGCTCGCGGGTTCCGGTGCGGCTGCCCGAGACCGATCTGTTCGCCGGAATCGAGGGACGCGAATGACCGACGTGTTGACCACCGGCCTGGAGTTCGTCACCGTGGTGCTGGCCCAGGACGAGCCGCGCCAGACCGGACCGGAGTTCGGCAAGGCCAGCCCGTTCGGGTTGATCGTATTGGTGCTGCTGCTGATCGCCACGTTCGCGCTGGTGTGGTCGATGAACCGACACCTGCGCAAACTGCCCAAATCGTTCGACACCGACACCGACACCGATGACGGCGGCTCCGCGGCCGGCGCCGGCAAGCGCGACCCGGACTGATCCCGTGTCGGGCCGCGGGGGGTTGTGTAGCCTGCCGCACATGAGCTTTGAGCCCGACGCCCTCGAGAAACTCGTCACGCGCTACCTCGACACCGTCGCCACCGGCACCGCCGACGACGTCGCCGCGCTCTACGCCGAGGACGCCACGCTCGAGGACCCGGTCGGCGGTGGCGAGGTGCACATCGGCCGTCAGGCCATCGCGGGGTTCTACAAGAACGCCGAAGGCGCCGAGCTCAAGACCGAGCTGCTGTCGTTCCGCGCCGGCGGTCACGAGGCCGCGTTCGTCTTCGCGATCACCGTCGGCACGATGCGCATCGAGCCGATCGAGGTGATGACCTTCAACGCCGACGGGCAGATCACCTCGATGAAGGCCTACTGGGGCCCGCAGAACATCACCCAGCTGTAGCGATTTGGGCGTGATTATCGACGCTGGGCGACGACAAACACGCCGAAATCGCTAGAAGACGGCGAACCACATCGCGATGTAGTGGCAGATCGCCGCGACTGCGGTGCAGGCGTGGAAGAACTCGTGGTGGCCGAACGTCGAGGGCCACGGGTTCGGCCACTTCAACGCGTAGAGCACGCCGCCGATGCTGTAGAGCACGCCACCGACGATCAGCAGCACGACCGCGGCCACGCCGGCGCCGTGGGTGATCGGTCCGATGAACCAGACCGCGACCCAGCCCAGCAGGATGTAGAGCGGCACCCCGAGCCAGCGCGGCGACGACGGCCACAGCATCTTCAGCGCGACGCCGGCCAGGGCACCGCCCCAGACGATCCAGAACAGCGTCATACCGTTGCGCTCCGGAAGCGCCAGCAGCGCGAACGGCGTGTAGCTGCCCGCGATGAACACGAAGATCATCGAGTGATCGGCGCGCTTCATCCATTTGCGCGCGGTGACCGACGTCCAGTTCACGCGGTGGTAGACGCCGCTGACGGCGAACATCGCCACGATCGTCAGGGTGTAGATCAACGTCGCGATGCCGGCCCGGGTGGACTCCATCGCCCACGACACAGCGACCAGCGCGGCGCCGGCGATCACCGCGATGATCGCCGAGTACACGTGAATCCAGCCGCGCAATCGCGGTTTGCCGAGGAACTGGGCCACCCCGCCGGCGACGGCCTCGGGGAGGTCCTCCGGTTCCCAGGGCTCCCGCGGCGAGTCGGCGGTGTACCACGGTTCGAGGGATGTCGGCATATCACCTCCGCTGAGTGGCTTTGGGGCATCCGGAGCCAACAGTAGTCTGGACGATCGTGGACCTCATTCCGCGGCGCCTCAAGGAGCCGGCGTATCGGCTCTACGAGATGCGCCTGCGCCAGGGGTTGTCGCCGTCTCGGACGCAGCTGCCGCGTCACATCGCGGTGCTGTGCGACGGAAACCGCCGGTGGGCGCGTGAAGTCGGCCACGACGACGTCAGCTACGGCTATCGCGCCGGGGCCCGCAAGATCGCCGAGATGCTGCGCTGGTGTGACGAGATCGGCATCGAGATGGCCACTGTCTATCTGCTCTCGACCGAGAACCTGCAGCGCGACGCCGGGGAGCTGTCGTGCCTGATCGAGATCATCACCGAGGTCGTCGAGGAGATCTGCGCACCGGTCAACCGGTGGAGCGTGCGCACCGTCGGCGATCTCGAGCTCATCGGCGAGGAACCTGCGCGTCGGTTGCGCGACGCGGTGTCCTCGACCGCGGACGCCCGCACCGCGTCTTTTCATGTCAACGTCGCCGTCGGCTACGGCGGGCGCCAAGAGATCGTCGATGCCGTCCGCGCGCTGCTGAGCAAAGAGATCGCCAACGGCGCCACCGGTGAGCAGCTGGTGGAAGCCGTTACCGCCGAAGCGATCTCGGAGAACCTGTATACCTCGGGTCAGCCGGACCCGGATCTGGTGATCCGCACGTCCGGTGAACAACGGCTGTCGGGCTTCCTGCTGTGGCAGAGCGCGTACTCGGAGATGTGGTTCACCGAGGCCTACTGGCCGGAGTTCCGACGCATCGACTTCCTGCGCGCGGTACGCGATTACAGCGCCCGGCACCGCCGCTACGGGCGGTAGCCATGGTGGCCCTGTCCGCGGTGGTGTTCACACTGAGCTGGTGGCTGGGGCTGTACCTGGTGGCCCGCGACCCCCGCAAGCCGGTGCTGGTGCTCGCCTCGATCGGGTTGACGAGTTTCGCGCTGGTGGTGGCGCTGGACGCGGTGCGGGTGGTGACGCGTTCGGAGGTGCTCGGCGCCGTCGAGATCTACCTCGTCGCGGTGCCGGGCGTGGCGTGGTTCGCGGTGTTGCTGGAGCTGTCACGCCCCCGGGACAGCTGGCGGAATCGGTCCCGCGACGCCGGACTGGTCGCCGGTGTCGCGCTGCTGGCGTTCTGCGGGGCGGCGCTGGCCGGTGACGTCGAAGGTCCGCTGCGGCTCGGGCACTGGGTGGTGTTCGCGGCGGTGTCGGTGCCGTCGCTGCTGGCGCTGGTGCATGCGGTGGCCCGGCGTTCTCAGCCCGGCCCGGTGGTCGGCTTCGTCGTCGTCGCGACCTTGTTCTTCGCACTCGGAAACGCGATCCTGGTGATCCCGCTCGGGCTGGTCCCGAGCTGGCTGGCGTTGGCCGCCACCGGTTTCGACGTGGCGCTGCTCGGCGTCGCAGTCGCGATGGGCGACGCGTTCGACGAAGGGCAGGCCCTGCGCGGGGACATGTTGCGGTCGGTGGCGGCGACGCTGGTGGTGGCGGTGCTGTTCGGCGGCCAGGTGCTGGTCGCGGCAGCGGTCACGGGTCCGAGCGCCACGCTGACGGTGCTGCTGTTCACCAGTCTGGCGGTGGCCATCGCGATCAACGTGCTGGCCGATCCGCTGGCCGGGGTGCTGGACCGGTTGGCGTTCTCCCGGTCGCCGGACCTGCGGGCCGACCGGGCGGCACTGCGTGACACCGAGGCGGCACTGCCGCGCCGGGCCGCCACCCCGCTGGACGACATGGACGAGGACACCTTCGTGCGGGTCACCCGGCGCGCGCTGAGCCACTACGGCGACCTGTCCAAACTCGTGGCCAGCCCGTTGACCGCGCTGCCGGTCATCGACGAGCGGTTGGCCCGCCGCGGGGCACCGGATCAACCCCTAGAGCGGGCCAACGAACTTCGCGGCCTGCTCGCCGAACGCATCGCGGTGCTCAAACCGCGTGGCGGTGCGGACTTCGGCACCACCGAGCAGTGGCGCCACTACAACTCGCTGTACTTCCCCTACGTCGTCGGCGTGCGGGCCTACGCGCAGAACGCGACCGCCGCGGGTCTGGACCCGGTGGCCCGCCAGGCCTGGCACTGGTTCGTCAGTGACGTGCCGCAGCGCTCGCTGCACAACTGGCAGAACGCCGCCGCGCGCGTCATCGCCGCCGACTTGCGGAGCACCGTCACCGCAGCGCGCTGACCTGGGCCTGGCAGCGTTTGGCAGCGTTCGGCGTCGATCTGGCAGTGGATCGTTCGCACCATCGGTGCCATGACCGCCATCACGACCCGTCCCGCGCCGGACACCGATCACTCGCTGCTGCGGTTCTCGCTGCGCGCCGACGCCACCCTGTGCGCCGGTGCCGGGTTGTTCGTCGCGATGGCCGCCGACCCGCTGGCGCGGCTGTCCGGTCTGCCCGCCACCGCTGAGTGGATCGGCGGCGCGGCGCTCGTCGTCTACGGCGTGCTGCTCTACGCGGCCGCGGGGATCGCCGACGTGCGCCGCGTCGGCGTCGGCGTCGTCGCCGGCAACGCGATCTTCACCGCCGCGGTGGCCGTCGTACTGGCGACCGGCGTGCTGCCCCTGACCGGCGTCGGCGTCACCGCCACGGCCGCGTTCGCCGCGGCCACGGCGGGGCTGACCCGGCTGCAGTACCTCGGGCTGCGCCGCCTGGCGTGACCCGACAACCCACGAAGAAAGGAACACCCTCATGACCGCTACGACGTCCTCCCGGCTCACCGGGTCCACCGATTCCTTGTTGCGCTTCGCGATGCGCGCCGACGCCGTCCTGAGCGGCCTCACCGGAGTCGCGCTGCTGATCTTCGCGCCCGCGGTCGCCGACATCTCGGGCACCACGCCGCTCGTCGAGTACGCCACCGGTGCGTTCTTCGTCGTGTTCGCGATCGCGGTGCTGGCGCTGGCCTCCCGCCCGGCAATTCGCACGTCGGGGCTGCTGCTGGCCGCCGGGAACCTGCTGTTCAGCGTCGCCACGGTGGTGGTGGTCCTGGCCGGGGTGTGGCCGCTGACCACCACGGGGGTGGTGCTCGTCCTGGGTACCGGGGTCTACACGCTGGTGATGGCCGAACTGCAGTACCAGGGTGTGCGGCGGATCCAGAAAGCCTGAGCGGAAGTGCAGTAGTCGACTACTTATCCGTCGCGGGCCTGCGCGCTCACACTTAGAGGTACGCCGCGTGGAGGAGGTCGCCGTGTCCGTCAACTCCCATCACATCAGCCAGACGGACACGTGCGACCTCTGCGTCGTCGGTGCCGGGATCGCGGGACTCAACGCGTTGTTCGTCGCGAGTCGTTACCTGGGCAGGAACCGGAAAGTCCTCCTCATCGACCGGCGCCCACGGGTCGGCGGCATGTGGATCGACACCTATCCGTACGTTCGGCTGCACCAGCCACACCCGATGTTCACCGCCGGCAACATCGGCTGGACTCTGAACCGGGAGCCGTCCTACCTCGCGTCGAAAGACGAGGTGCTCGACCACTTCAGCCACTGCCTCGCCGAGATCAAGGATCGGTTGACCGTCGACGAACGGTACGGCTGGGAGTTCGAATCCGCCGAACCGATCCTCGGCGGCGTCCGTGTCGTGTGCCGGGCACCCGACGGCAGCAGTCGAACCATTGACGCCGCGCGGCTGATCAAGGCCTACGGACTACGGGTAACCCCCAACGAGCCGCTGGCATTCTCGAGCGCGCGGGTGCGCTCGGTGTCTCCTGACAGCTGCGACGTCCGGACCGGCGAGATCGCTGAAAGTACCGCGCCGGTGTACATCGTCGGCGGCGGCAAGACCGCGATGGACACTGCGCACACCCTGGTCACGACGTACCCGGGTCGGCAGGTCAATTTGGTCGCCGGCTCGGGCACGTTCTTCACCGACCGGGACAAGTTCTTCCCCGCCGGGCGGCGGCGCTGGGTGGGGAGCACGCTGCTCAGCGAGATGGCCGTCGACATGTGCCGGCGCTTCGACGGCGCCAATGAACAGCAGATGGCTGCGTGGTACCGCGCCACCTACGGCACCTCGATGACGCCGCAGGCAGGCAATTTCCTGCTGGGCGTGCTCTCGCAGGCGGAGAACACCACGATCGCGGGCGGCGTCAACGAGGTGATGATGGAGCATCTCGAAGACATCGTCGACCGCGACGGCCACACCGAGCTTCTCTTCCGCAGCGGCGCCACTGCGCCGGTCGAGGACGGCAGCTGGATCATCAACTGCACCGGCTACCTCACCGGAGCCGACCAGCCCTACGAGCCCTACACCTCGTCGGGCGGGACCGTGCTCTCGATTCAGGTGCGTTCGGCCACGATGCATCTCACATCGTTCATGGGCTATTTCATGACCCATCTGATGTTCTTGGACCAGCTGCGGGAGCTGCCGCTCTACGAGCTCGACATGCAGGAGATGCTGCAGCGGAACAAGACCGTGCTGCCGTATGCGATGTTCGCGCTCGCGCAATACAACCTGGGCCTGATGGCAGACGCCATGCCGTCGAAGGTGTTCCGCGAATGCGGGCTGGACTTCGACCGCTGGTATCCGTGGCCGCGCCGCACGGTCGGTGCGGTGCGCTTCATGCTGAACCATCGTCGGGAGCGTGACCACCTGCGCCAAGTCCTCGACACCGTCAGAGTCCGCTGCGACGTGCGGTGCGGACCGTTGAGCCACGGTGACGCTACAGCTTGCGCAGCCGCAGCCGGTTGATCGAATGATCGGAGTCCTTGCGCAGCACCAGCGTCGCGCGCGGCCGCGTCGGCAGGATGTTCTCGATCAGGTTGGGCCGGTTGATGGAATGCCAGATGTCGCGGGCCGCGAACACGGCCTGCTCGTCGGTCAGCGTGGAGTAGTGGTGGAAGTGCGATGCCGGGTCGGCGAACGCGCCCGCGCGCATCGACAGGAAACGGGAGATGTACCAGTTCTCGATGTCCTCGATGCGCGCGTCGACGTAGACGGAGAAGTCGAACAGGTCGGAGACCATCAGCGCCGGACCGGTCTGCAGGACGTTGAGCCCTTCCAGGATGAGGATGTCGGGGTGTTCGATGATCTGTTTCTCGCCCGGCACGATGTCGTAGAGCAGGTGTGAGTAGACCGGTGCGCAGGCCGCGTCGGAGCCCGATTTCACCGCGGTGACGAACCGCATCAGGCCGCGCCGGTCGTAGCTTTCCGGGAATCCTTTGCGGTGCATCAGGTTCCGGCGGGCCAGCTCTCTGTTCGAGTACAGGAAGCCGTCGGTGGTCACCAGATCCACCCGCGGGTGATGCTCCCAGCGCGCCAGCAGGGCCTGCAGCACACGGGCCGTCGTGGACTTGCCGACAGCCACACTGCCCGCGACGCCGATGATGAACGGCACCGGTCGATCCGGGTTCTGCGTCGGGTCGCCGTCGGAGTCGCCGAGGAACGCGGCGGTGGTGGCGAACAGCGCCTGACGCGCGGCCACCTGCAGGTGGATCAACCGCGCCAGCGGCAGATAGACCTCTTCGACTTCGAGCAGATCGATCTTCTCGCCGAGCCCGCGCAGTTTGACGAGTTCTTCTTCGGTCAACTTCAGCGGTGTCGACGACCGGAGCCCCCGCCACTGACTTCGATCGAACTCCACGTAGGGGCTGGGTTCGCTCAGCCGAGCCATGCGCCCAGTCTTGCAGTTAGCTTGGTTGCCATGGACCCCGGCACCCTGATCCGCGAGTACCTGACGCTCGGGCTGCGCTTCGACCGCGTGGAGGACGGTTACGTCGACGCGTTCACCGGCGACGCGGCGTTGCGCCGCGAGGTGCAGAACGAACCGCCGCCCGACCCGGCTGCACTGGCCCGCCGCGCCGCGCAGCTGCAGGCCGAACTGCCCGCGGGGCTGGCCCCGGACCGCGCCGCCTTCGTCGGCGCCCACCTGCGCGCGCTGGAGTGCGCGGCGCGCAAATTCGCCGGCGAGCAGGTCGGCTTCGTCGACGAGGTCGAGGCGTACTTCGACGTGCGGATCGCCAAAGGCGACCCGGAGCGGTACCGGGAGGCCCACGCCAAGCTCGACGAGGCGCTCGACGGGACCGGCCCGCTGGCCGAGCGGGTGCAGGCCCACCGCGCGGCAGAGGAGATCCCGCCCGCCCGGCTGGAGGAAGCCATCCACGCGTTCTCGTCGGCGTTGCGCGACCGCGTCCGGGCGACGTTCCCGCTGCCCGAGCGCGAGACCATCACCTACGAGGTGGTCACCGACAAGCCGTGGTCGGGGTTCAACTACTACCTCGGCGACTACCGCTCGACCGTCGCGGTCAACGCCGACCTCAAGCAGCAGATGTCGAACCTGCCGCGGCTGGTGGCCCACGAGTCCTATCCCGGTCACCACACCGAGCACTGCCGCAAAGAGGCCGGGTTGGTCGAGGACAAGGGGCAGGCCGAGCAGACGATCTTCCTGGTCAACACGCCGCAGTGCCTGATGGCCGAGGGACTGGCCGATCTGGCGTTGTACGCGGCAGTGGGGCCGCAGTGGGGGAGTTGGGCCACCGAGATCTACGCCGACCTGGGGTTGCGGTTCGACGGTGACCGCGCCGAGGCGGTGTCCGAGGCGACGGCGGCGCTGGCCGACGTGCGCCAGGACGCCGCGCTGATGCTGCACGACGAGCACCGTGACGTCGACGACGTGGTCGCGTTCCTCAAGCAGTGGCTGCTGGTCAACGACGAGCGTGCCCGCCAGATGTTGCGGTTCCTGTCCTCGCCGCTGTGGCGCGCCTACACCAGCACCTACGTCGAGGGCTACCGGCTGCTGCGCGGCTGGCTCGACGCCAGACCCGACGGTGTGACGCTTACCGAACGTTTCACCACGTTGCTCGACGAGCCGCTGATCCCGTCGTCGCTGCGCAGCGGCTAGCCCGATAGGCTTCCGGCATGACTGCTGAGTCCGTCACCGCCGGTCTGGGTGCCGAGTACGCCGACACCGCCAGCGAGGCCTACCGGGCCGCGCTGCGGGTGATCGAGACCGTGGAGCCGCGCATCGCCGAGGCCACCCGCAAGGAGCTCGACGACCAGCGCACGTCGCTGAAGCTGATCGCCAGCGAGAACTACGCCTCGCCCGCGGTGCTGCTGACCATGGGCACCTGGTTCTCCGACAAGTACGCCGAGGGCACCATCGGGCACCGGTTCTACGCCGCCTGCCAGAACGTCGACACGGTCGAGGCGCTGGCCGCCGAACACGCTCGCGAACTGTTCGGGGCGCAGTACGCCTACGTCCAGCCGCACTCCGGCATCGACGCGAACCTGGTCGCCTACTGGGCGATCCTGGCGACCCGGGTCGAGGGGCCGGGACTGGCCGAGCTGGGCGCCAAGCATGTCAACGACCTGTCCGAAGCCGACTGGGAGAGCTTGCGCAACAAGCTGGGCAACCAGCGCCTGATGGGCATGTCGCTGGACACCGGCGGGCACCTGACCCACGGGTTCCGGCCCAATATCTCCGGCAAGATGTTCCATCAGCGCCAGTACGGGACCGATCCGACCACCGGGTTCATCGACTATGACGCCGTCGCCGCCGCGGTGCGCGAGTTCAAGCCGCTGGTGCTGGTCGCCGGCTACTCGGCCTACCCGCGTCGGGTCAACTTCGCCAAGATGCGCGAGATCGCCGACGAGGTGGGCGCGACCCTGATGGTCGACATGGCGCATTTCGCGGGCCTGGTGGCCGGCAAGGTGTTCACCGGGGACGAGGATCCGGTGCCGCACGCGCACGTGGTCACGACGACGACGCACAAGTCTTTGCGCGGCCCCCGCGGCGGTCTGGTGCTGGCCACCGAGGAGTACGCACCGGCGGTCGACAAGGGCTGCCCGATGGTGCTGGGCGGCCCGCTGTCGCACGTGATGGCGGCCAAGGCCGTCGCGCTGGCCGAGGCCCGCCAACCGGCGTTCCGGACGTACGCCCAGGCCGTCGCCGACAACGCCCAGGCGCTGGCCGACGGTTTCGTCAAGCGGGACAGCAGCCTGGTCACCGGCGGCACCGACAACCACCTGGTGCTGCTGGACGTGACGTCGTTCGGGCTCACCGGCCGGCAGGCCGAATCGGCGCTGCTGGACTCGGGCATCGTGACCAACCGCAACGCGATCCCGGCCGACCCGAACGGCGCCTGGTACACCAGCGGCATCCGGTTCGGCACGCCGGCGCTGACCACGCGCGGCTTCGGCGCCGACGACTTCGACCGCGTCGCCGAGCTGGTGGTCGAGGTGCTGGAGAACACCCAGCCCGCCGCCGGACCCAACGGTCCGTCGAAGGCCAAGTACACGCTGGCCGACGGCACCGCCGAGCGGGTCCGCAGCGCCGCGGCCGAATTGCTGGACGCCAACCCGCTGTACCCGGGCCTGACGCTGTAGCACCGGAGTGTCGGCGTGGGAAATTTTACGATTCCCACAGAATTGAGTTAGTGTAACCGCATGGCACAGAAACCTGTCGCTAATGCATTGACGCTCGAACTCGAGCCGGTCGTCAACGATGAGCTGCGGCGCCACCTCGACACCGAGGACCCGTGGTTCGCCCACGACTACGTGCCGTTCGACCAGGGAGAGAACTTCGCGTTCCTCGGCGGCCGGGACTGGGATCCGTCGCAGGTCACCCTGCCCAAGCCCATCACCGACGCCCTGGAGATCCTGCTGATCACCAAGGACAACCTGGCCGGATACCACCGCGAACTCGTCGAGCACTTCATCCTCGAGGACAAATGGGGTCGCTGGATGGGCCGGTGGACCGCCGAGGAGCATCTGCACGCCGTCGCGCTGCGCAACTATCTGGTGGTCACCCGCGAGATCGACCCCACCGCCAACGAGGACGTCCGGGTCGAGCATGTGATGAAGGGCTACCGCGCCGACACCTTCAGCCAGATCGAGACGCTGGTCTTCATGGCCTTCTGGGAGCGCGCCCACGCGGTCTTCTGCCGCAATCTGGAGGCTCAGATCGGCGAGCCGGTGCTGCAGGCGCTGGTCGGCCGGATCGCCCGGGACGAGGAGCGCCACGAGGAGTTCTTCGGCAACCTGATCGCGCACTGCCTGACCACCCACCGCGACGAGACGATCGACGCGATCGCCACACGCGCCGCCGGGCTCGACGTGGTCGGCGGGGACATCGACGCCTACCAGGACAAGGTGGCCAACGTCGCCGCGGCCGGCATCTTCGATCGCGACCGGCTCCGCACCGTGATCGCCGATCGCATCGCGGCCTGGGGTGTGGCCGAAGAGGCCCCGCTGAAAGAGTTCACCGGCTCGTAACGCACACGGCGGGCAGAGTTTCGGCGCGCCTGACGGGCACGGGTGCGCGTGCGGGAGTAGCGTCGACGCCGATGGCTAGCGATTTGCTCTGCTGTCCGGGCGGTCCCGATTGAAAGGGCCGGCCCCGGTCCTGAGACCGCGTGTGTGTCCACCGAGAAGTTCGTGTGGGGTCGCAGGAACTCGCGCAGCCTCGAGGAGCGCTACGTGACTCAATCCCAGAGCCGGCAATCCGACGCCCGACGGACCTACGTGCTCGACACCTCCGTGTTGTTGTCCGACCCCTGGGCCATCACGCGGTTTGCCGAACACGAAGTCGTGGTCCCGCTCGTCGTCATCAGTGAGTTGGAGGCCAAACGCCACCACCACGAACTGGGCTGGTTCGCCCGACAGGCCTTGCGCATGTTCGACGACCTCCGACTGGAACACGGACGCCTCGATCTGCCGATTCCTGTTGGCGCAGAAGGCGGTACGCTTCAGGTCGAGCTCAACCACAGCGACCCGTCGGTGCTGCCCGCGGGATTCCGTACCGAGACCAACGATGCCCGCATTCTGACGTGTGCGGCCAACCTCGCTGCCGAGGGCAAGCGAGTGACGTTGGTTAGCAAGGACATCCCGCTGCGCGTGAAGGCCGGAGCGGTCGGTCTGCCCGCCGACGAGTACCACGCCCAGGATGTGGTCACGTCCGGATGGACCGGCATGTCGGAACTCGAGGTGGCCGGCGAGGACGTCGATGCGCTGTTCGCCGACGGCGAGATCGATCTGGAAGCGGCCCGCGACCTGCCCTGTCATACCGGAATTCGGTTGTTGGGCAGCAGTTCTCACGCTTTGGGCCGAGTCAACGCGGACAAGAGGGTGCAGCTGGTACGTGGTGATCGCGAGGTGTTCGGCCTCCGGGGAAGGTCCGCCGAACAACGCGTAGCCCTCGATCTGCTGCTCGACGAGTCGGTCGGCATCGTCTCGCTCGGCGGCAAGGCGGGCACCGGCAAGTCCGCGCTGGCGCTGTGTGCCGGCCTGGAGGCCGTGCTGGAGCGGCGTACCCAGCGCAAGGTGGTGGTGTTCCGTCCGCTCTACGCGGTCGGCGGCCAGGACCTCGGCTACCTGCCCGGCAGCGAGAGCGACAAGATGGGGCCCTGGGCGCAGGCGGTTTTCGACACCCTGGAGGGTCTGGCCAGTCCGGCCGTGCTCGATGAGGTGCTCAGCCGCGGCATGCTCGAGGTGTTGCCGCTGACCCACATCCGCGGCCGTTCGCTGCACGACTCGTTCGTCATCGTCGACGAGGCGCAGTCGTTGGAGCGCAACGTGCTGCTGACGGTGCTGTCACGCCTGGGTTCGGGTTCGCGGGTGGTGCTCACCCATGACGTCGCCCAGCGTGACAACCTGCGCGTCGGCCGGCACGACGGGGTCGCTGCGGTGATCGAGAAGCTCAAGGGTCACCCGCTGTTCGCGCACATCACGCTGCTGCGCAGCGAACGCTCGCCGATCGCGGCGCTGGTGACCGAGATGCTTGAGGAGATCAGCCCGGGCGCGCTGCCCTGACCGAGGGATTTCGGCGTGGTTGTCGTCGCCCAGCGACGACAACCACGCCGAAATCGCTAGTTGTTTCCGTCGCGGACCTTGGCCATCGCCAGCACGTCGAGGCGCTTGTCGAGTTCCTCCTCGGAGAGCTTGTCTCCGATCAAACCGCGGTCGACGACGGTCTGGCGGATCGTCTTCTTCTCCGCCAGCGCCTGCTTGGCCACCTTGGCGGCCTCCTCGTAGCCGATCGCGGAGTTCAGCGGCGTCACGATGGACGGCGACGATTCCGCCAGCTCGCGCAGCCGGTCCTCGTTGGCCACCAGGCCGTCGATGCACCTGGCGGCGAACAACTTCGACGCGTTGGCCAGCAGCGTGAACGACTCCAGCACGTTGCGCGCCATCATCGGGATGTAGACGTTGAGCTCGAACGCGCCCGACAGCCCGCCGACGGTGACGGCGGCGTCATTGCCGATCACCTGCGCGGCCACCTGGGTAACCGCCTCCGGGATGACCGGGTTGACCTTGCCGGGCATGATCGAGCTGCCCGGCTGCAGGTCGGGCAGCTGCAGCTCGGCCAGGCCGGTCAGCGGGCCCGATCCCATCCACCGGATGTCGTTGGCGATCTTGGTCAGCGACACGGCGATCGTCTTCAGCGCCCCGGACGCCTCGACCAGCCCGTCGCGGGTGGCCTGAGCCTCGAAAGAGTCGACGGCCGTGCGCAGTTCGGCGATCCCGGTCTGCTCGACGAGCACCTCGACCACCTTGGTGCCGAAGCCGTCGGGGGCGTTGAGGCCGGTGCCCACGGCGGTGCCTCCGATGGCCAGCTCACCGAGCCGGGGCAGGCACGCGCGCACGCGCTCGATACCGGCTTCGATCTGGCGGGCGTAACCGCCGAACTCCTGGCCCAGCGTGACCGGCACCGCGTCCATCAGATGCGTGCGGCCCGACTTGACGACGGTGCGCCACTGCCGCGCCTTGGCCGACAGCGACTCGTGCAGCACCTCCAACGCCGGGATCAGCTGCCGGACAGCAGCTTCGGTGGCCGCGATGTGCGTCGCGGTGGGGAAGGTGTCGTTGGAGCTCTGCGACATGTTGACGTCGTCGTTGGGATGCACGGTCACCCCGTTGGCACCCGCGATCGACGCGATGACCTCGTTGGTGTTCATGTTCGAGCTGGTGCCCGAGCCGGTCTGGAACACGTCGATGGGGAACTGGTCGTCGTGGCGGCCCTCGGCGATCTCGGCCGCGGCGGCGATGATCGCGTCGGCCTTGTCGGCGGCCAGCAGACCGAGGTCCTTGTTCACCTGCGCGCACGCGCCTTTGAGCAGCCCGAGCGCCCGGATCTGGGTGCGCTCCAGCGGCCGGAACGAGATGGGGAAGTTCTCCACCGCGCGCTGGGTCTGGGCGCGCCACAGCGCGTCCTTGGGCACCCGGACCTCACCCATGGTGTCGTGCTCGATGCGATATTCGGCCTGGTTGTCAACGCCGCTGTTGTCGGCCATGTGGCTCCCTGTTCGTGTGGTGGTGGGGTGATGGATCAAGGCAACGGGTAGGCGGCGGAACTGTCGCCGGTGAAATTCACCGCCGAGTACTCGCTGAGCTTCGCGAGCCGGTGGTAGGCGTCGATCATCCGGACGGTTCCGGACTTGGAGCGCATCACGATCGACTGGGTGGTGCAGCCCCCGCCGAAGAACCGCACCCCCTTGAGCAGGTCACCGTCGGTGACGCCGGTGGCACAGAAGAACACGTTCTCGCCGGCGACCAGGTCGCGGGTGGTCAGCACCTTGTCGAGGTCGTAGCCCCGGTCGAGGGCACGCTGGCGTTCCTCGTCGTCGGTGGGCGCCAGGGTGGCCTGGATCTCGCCGCCCATGCAGCGGATCGCTGCGGCGGCGATGATGCCCTCGGGGGTGCCGCCGATACCGACGAGAAGATCGGTGCCGGAGTCGGGCCGGCACGCCGAGATCGCGCCCGCGACGTCGCCGTCGGAGATCAACCGGATGCGGGCACCGGCCTCCCGGACGTCGGCCATCAGCTTGGCGTGCCGAGGCCGGTCCAGGATGCACACGGTGACGTCGGAGACCGAGGCCTTGCGGACCTTCGCGATGCGCTGGATGTTGGCCGCGATGGGAGACGTGATGTCGATGAACTCCGCGACATCGGGACCCCCGGCGATCTTGTTCATGTAGAACACCGCCGACGGGTCGAACATCGCGCCGCGCTCGGCGACCGCGAGCACCGAGATCGCGTTGGGCATGCCCTTGCTCATCAGCGTGGTGCCGTCGACCGGGTCGACGGCGAAGTCGCAGTCCGGGCCGTCGCCGTTGCCGACCTCTTCGCCGTTGTAGAGCATCGGGGCGTTGTCCTTCTCGCCCTCGCCGATCACCACGACGCCGCGCATCGACACCGAGTTCACCAGCTGGCGCATCGCGTCGACGGCCGCGCCGTCGCCGCCTTCCTTGTCGCCGCGGCCCACCCAGCGTCCTGCGGCCATCGCGCCGGCCTCGGTGACCCGTACCAGTTCCAGGGCCAGGTTGCGGTCCGGCGCTTCACGTCTCGATGGCGTCATGCGCCAGATTGTCCCATTAACGGGTTGGTCTCAGGGAGCTGGGATACTGGCAATCATGACGACGCCGCCCGAGCCGGGCCCCACGGTCACCGGGGCGCCCGGTCCGCGCCCACCGAAGTCGCGCCTGCTGCAGGACGGCCGCGACATGTTCTGGTCGATGGCCCCGCTGGTGGTGGCCTGCCTGGTGCTGGCCGGGGTCCTCGGAATGTGCTCGTTCGCGCCGTCGGGGCCGGGTCCGGGCCCCACCCCCGACTACGACGCACCGGCGGGGCTGCGCGCCGACGCCGCGGCGCTGGACATCCCGATCCGCATCCCGGACGTGCCCGACGGCTGGCAGTCCAACTCCGGAAGCCGCAAGGGCATCGAATCCGGCCGCACCGACCCGGCCAGCGGTCTGCAGGTGCGTGCGGTCGCCTCGACGGTCGGCTACCTCACGCCGACGGGTCGGTATCTGAGTGTGACGCAGAGCGACGCCGACGAGGACAGGCTCATCGCGTCGTTCGGCCGCGATCTGGTGCCGACCGGGACTCAGGACGTCGACGGGGTCAATTGGGTGGTCTATCAGGGTGGCGAGCGCGACGGCCGGCCGCCGGAACCGGTGTGGACGACGCGCCTCGGCGGGCCGACGGGTCCGGCGCAGATCGCGCTGACCGGGGCCGGCGACACCGATGAGTTCCGTACGCTGGCCGCAGCGACGCAGTCGCAGCCCCCACTGACCACGACCTGAGCGCGCGACGGACGGAGACGCCCATGACCTCGCCGGAATCCGACCTGACCGGATGGGTCGCGACGCCGTTCACCGCGGCCGGCCTCACCTACGACGTGTACCGCAAGGGGCAGGGTCCCGGCGTGGTGCTGATCCCCGAGATGCCGGGCCTGCACCCGGGCGTGCTCGCACTCGGGAACCATCTGGTGGACAACGGCTTCACCGTCGCCGCGCCGTCGCTGTTCGGCACGCCCGGCGCACCGGCGCTGGGGCCGGGCGCGGTGCCGGTGCTGTTGAAGGGGTGTGTGGCCAAGGAGTTCGCGGCGTTCGCCACCAACGCCGACCGGCCGGTGGCGCACTACCTGCGGGCCCTGGCGCGCGACCTCAACGCCCAGACGCCCGGCCAGGGTGTCGGCGTGATCGGTCAGTGCTTCACCGGCGGTTTCGCGCTGGCTGCCGCGGTCGACGACAGCGTGCTCGCCCCGGTGATGAGCCAGCCGTCGGTGCCGTTGCCGTTGACGCCCAAACAGCGCCGCGACCCGGGCGTCTCGGAGGCCGAGATGGCCAAGATCCAGCGGCGGGCCGCCGAGGAGGGGCTGTGCGTGATGGGATTGCGCTTCAGCGCAGATCCGCTGGTGCCGGGCGCCCGCTTCGCGACCCTGAAGAGCCGCCTCGGCGACGCGTTCGAGGTCATCGAGATCAACTCCGGCAAGGGCAACCCTGACGGGTTGAGCCGGATGGCCCACTCCGTGCTGACCGACCAGGTGCGCGAGGTCGACGGGCAACCGGCCTACGAGGCCCGCAAGCGGGTGGTCGAGTTCCTCAAGCGTCGGCTGTTCTAGCTGCTCGTCGTAGCCGCCGGGGTACCAGACGTTTCCACCACGGGGTCGCGCGGTCGGCGTCGTCGTCCGGGTCGTCCGCGGTACCGGCGAGTGTGTTCAGCGGCTGCCCCTTGGACACGGCCAGGTAGACGCTGATCGTGGTGACGATGACGATCATCAGCACCGGGCCCAGCACGATGCCCCAGAAGCCGAACATGCCCAGCCCGGCGAACACCGCCAACAGCATCAGCGCGGGATGCAGGTGCGCGTTCCTGGGCACCAGGAACGGTCGCAGCACGTTGTCGATGCTCGTCACCACCACGACGTGGAACACCACGACGAAGATCCCGCCCGCGACGTTGCCGAACAGGGCCAGCCCGATGCCCAGCGGGATGGTCACGATGCCGCTGCCCAGCGGGATGAACGACAGCGCGGTCAGGAAGATGACGAACATGAAGAAGCCGTCGTGTAGGCCCGCGATGTAGAGCGACACCGCGCCGGCCACCCCCTGACAGGTGGCGATGATGAACTGGCCCTTGACCGTGGCCGAGACCATCGCCCCGACCTTGCCCAGATAGATGTCGGAGACCTCGCCGCCCAACGGGTTGAGGTCGCGGAACAGATCGGCGACCTTGTCGCCGTTGGTCAGCAGCGCCAGGAACACGTACAGGAAGATGATGGCGCCGGTCACCGTGGCCGCGATGCCGCCGACGGAGTCGCGGGCCAGGGCCAGCGCGATCTCCCCGGCGCTCTGCCCGAGCCGGGCGACGGCCTGCCGCACCGACTCCGGTGTCAGCGTGGTGTCGGCGAAGGGCACGCGGCCCAGCAGTTCGTTGGCCGAGTCGAGCAGCCGCTGGGCCAGTGCAGTGAAATCGGTCTGCTCGGCCCAGTTGCCCACGCTGGTCACCATCTGGCTGATCTGCAGCACCGCCAGGAACACCACCCCGGACAACGGCACGGCCACGATGGCGAGTGCCGCGAGCAACGTCGCCGTCGCCGCCAGTCCGACGTTCATGCGGGTGCGCAGCCGCTGATACAGCGGGCTGAACAGGTAGGCCAGGACGCCGGCCACCGCGATGAGCAGGAGGTAGTTGCGCAGGAAGTACGCCGCGAACCCGAGCGCGACCACGGTGATGACCGTCAGCGCACGCTTCTGGGTGGGGGTGAACTGGTCCGTCATGCGCCCTCCCGACCCGGTGCGTCGGCCGGGCGTGAGCAACCCTATCCGGCGTCGGCGGCCGATGACGGTGTGTCGCGGCTCTGCCGGGATCGCTGCCCGGCGACGAAGCGCATCGACATCCGGTTCATCAGGCCGGGAGCCAGCCGCGCGAACCACCATTGAGCATGTGCCACAGCGGGTTTGACCAGAACGGCCTTGTTACGCTCGATCGCGCGCAGGGTGTCGCGGGCCAGGCGGTCGGCGTCGTAGGGCCTACCGCCCTGGGCCTGCAGGAAGTAGTCGCGGCCGACGAAGCCGCCCAGCGCGCCCTTGTCCAAGATCGGTGTCTCGACGGCGGCGGGACACACCACCAGCACCCCGACCCCGCGGGGGACGGCTTCGGAGCGCAGCGCCAGTGACAGCCCCACCACGGCGTGCTTGGTGGCCACGTAGCTGGTGACCTGCCCGGCCGCGGTCAGCCCGGCCATCGACGCCGTGTTGACGATGTGGCCGTGGCCCTGGCGCAGCATCTGCGGGTAGGCCGCCGCGACGCCGTGCACGACACCGCGCAGGTTGATGTCGATGATCGCGTTCCACTGGTCGAGGGTGAGCAGCTCGGTGTCCCCGCCCCACACGATCCCGGCGTTGTTGAAGATCAGATCGATGCGTCCGGCCCGGGCCACGACGTCGTCAACGGCGGCCTGCACCGCCGCGGCGTCGGTGACGTCGAGAGGCGCCGCGCGGGCCCGCTCGCTCAAGGCCGCCGCGGTCCTTCCGGCCGCGGTCTCGTCGACGTCGGTGCACACGACGTGCGCGCCTGCGGCGTCCAGCGCGCGGCACAGCGCCGCGCCGATACCCGACCCGGCGCCGGTGACCAGCGCGTGCTTACCGGCGAAGGTCACGCCTGCTCCATCAGTCGGTTGACGTGGCCCATGATGTCGGGATATCGCTTCAGGTGCGCGCCGCCGTTGAGGTCGAGTACCTCGCCGGTCAGCCACGACGCCGCCGGGGAGCACAGGTAGGCCACCGCGTCGGCGATGTCCTGCGGGGTGCCGGGTCGCCCGATGGCGGTGTTGTCGACGTAGTCCTCGACCACCCCGGGCACCGACGCCGCGGCCGCGGTGAGCGGGGTGTGCACGAAGCCGGGTGCCACCGCGTTGACCCGGACGCCGCGGGCGCCCATCTCGAGGGCGGCCACCTGGGTCAGCATCGACAGACCGGCCTTGGCTGCGCAGTAGGCGCTCATGCCCGCGGCGGGCTGGCGGCCGTTGAGCGAGCTGATCTGCACCAGGGATCCGCCCGCGCGCAGATGCCGGCCGGCGTGCTTGGCGACGATGAACGCGCCGTTGAGGCAGACGTCGATGACCGCGCGGAACTCCGCCACCGGCATGTCGGTGATCAGCCCGACGTTGCTGAAGCCCGCGCAGTTCACCGCGATGTCGATCGGGCCCACGTCGTCGAAGAGCCGCTGCACCGAGTCCTCGTCGACGACGTCGACCTGCGCGGCGCGATGTCCCTCGCCGAGTTCGGCGGCCCTGACCGCGGCGCCGTCGCCGTTGAGGTCGGCCACCGTGATCTGCACTCCCTGCGCGGCCAGGGTCTGGGCGGTCGCCCACCCGATA
The DNA here is from genome assembly GCF_010726645.1 of Mycolicibacterium duvalii. Lineage (NCBI taxonomy): Bacteria > Bacillati > Actinomycetota > Actinomycetes > Mycobacteriales > Mycobacteriaceae > Mycobacterium > Mycolicibacterium duvalii. The sequence goes on from NZ_AP022563.1 coordinate 51,540, forward strand.
CCGGATGCGCCACCGACGATGACGGCGACGCGCTCATGACTGCTGTCCATCCGGTTGACCCTTCGACGACGTGGCGGAACGCGTTATAACGTCACATCCCGTCGACAGAAACGCAATAGTGTCTACTGGCAGACTCGACGGGTGACCGAACTCGAGATGTCGGAGTCGATAGCTGTGGCAGCGCCCCCGGAGGATGTCTACGCGCTGGTGTCGGACGTGACCCGGACCGGGCAGTGGAGCCCGGTGTGCCGGGAGTGCTGGTGGGACGACGGGGACGGGCCCCGGGTGGGCGCGTGGTTCACCGGTCTCAACGAGACCCCCGAACGGACGTGGGAGACCCGCAGCCAGGTGGTCGCCGCCGAACCCGGTCGCGCCTTCGCCTGGGAGGTCAACCACGGGTGGGTCTACTGGGGATACCGGCTCGAGGCCGACGGCGCCGGCACCCGGTTGACCGAGTCCTGGGCGTTGCTTCCCAAAGGTGTCGACGGGTTCCGCGAACGTTTCGGTGCGTCGGCCGACGCCGAGATCGCCAAGCGGGTGGAGGCTGCGCGCACCGGGATTCCGGCGACGCTGGCCGCGATCAAAGCGATTGCCGAAGCAGGTGGCTGAGCCGCCGGCGTAAGCACGTGCTCCCCGGCCTCCCGGGTCTCGGCCCGGGCCTCCCGAAGGTCATCGGCCGACCGCCCGGAATTTCCAGCAGCAACGTCAAAATTCTGCGCCCAGCAAACCCATTCCGGCAGTGAACCGATAAGTTGGCGTTTGTTGTGGTCGCCGGCGCAAACCAGCGGGGATCACGCGGGGCAACGAATGCAGCGGTAGGCGAGGAGCACCGTGAGTAATGGCCGAGCGCGGCACACGCTGTGGGTGCCGCTGTGTGCGCCGGTCCTGGCTGTCGTCGCGCTGACGATGCTGCTCGTTGTCAATGACGGCGGCGACCTCGTGCGCCTGCTCGACGACCTGCTGATTTTCGGCATGTCGGCATACGCTGCCGTCTGCTGCGGGTTGGCCGCGAAATCGGCGCAGGACCGGATGCGTACCGCGTGGACGGTGCTGACGGTGGCGATGGCGGCGTGGGCCGTCGCCGACCTCATCTGGTTCTTGAGTGAGTACGTGCTGCACACCGAACCGTTCCCGTCCCCGGCCGATGTCTTCTACCTGATCTTCAGTGTCCTGGCGGTTCCCGCGCTGTTGATGATGGGCCCGTTCCACGCGTCGTCGTGGCGGTACACCACGGTGCGTATCGTGCTGGACGGCGTCACCGTGGCGCTGTGTGTGTTCCTGCTGGCGTGGATCTTCGCGCTGCGCAGCGTCTACGCCGCCTATGAGGACGACCGGCTCGGGCTGGCGCTCGCATTGTTCTATCCGGTCGCTGACATCGTGCTCCTCGCGATCGCGGTCGCCGTGTGGGTCCGGGCGGATCCTCGTCAACGCACCGTGCTCGGCCTGCTGGTGCTTGCGTTCGCGGTGATGACGGTGACCGACAGCGCCTTCGCCCACCAGGTCGCCGAGGGGACCTACGCCACCGGCAATCCCATCGACATCGGTTGGGCTGTCTCGCTGGCCGCGATCAGCGCCGCGGCGGTGCTGATCCGCCGGACGCCACCGCCCCGGATGCAAGCCCTGTCGGTGCCGTCGGCCTCGGCGTTGTGGGCACCGTATGTTCCGCTGTTGCTGGCCGGAACGATCGGTCCGGCGGTGGTCATGACCGGCTTGGAACGGGTGATCGTTCCGGTGGTCGTCACCGCGGTCTGTCTGCGCCAGTCGGTCGCGGCTTTCGAGAATCGGCGATGGGCCAAGGCCGCGGCGGATCAGGCGCTGAAGGATCCGCTGACCGAGCTTGCCAATGAGGCGCTGTTCTTCGACCGCCTGGCCCACGCGATGGTGCTCCGGGCTCGCGAGGGTCGACCGGTCACGGTCGCGGCGCTCGATCTCGAGGACTTCGCGTTCGTCAACGACAACCTCGGGCATCCCGCGGGGGACAAGCTGTTGGTACACGCGGGTCGGCGCATCGCCGCGTGCCTGCGGCCGGGCGATACGGTCGGTCGTCTCGGCGGCGACGAGTTCGTGCTGCTGCTCGAAGGCGACCTCGACGACTCGCGCCACGTCCTGCGGTGTGTTCTGGCCACGTTCGACGAACCGTTCACCGTCGACGGGCAGCCGGTCTCGATGCGGTGCCGCGTCGGGGTGGCGGTGGTGCCTCCCGGGGAAACGGATGTCACTCCGGAGACCCTGGTGCAGCGCGCGGACATCGCGGTACAGGCAGCCAAACGCTCGCATACGTCGAGGGTGTGCACCTTCGACGCGGACATGACGCCGGACCACGGCGAGATCGGCGACCCGGACGCGCGCGACACCGATCGCGTGACGCTCGCGGGCGCGGCGAAGGTCCGGCTCCTCGCCGAGCTGCGCCGGGCCGTCGACCACGGCGACTTCGACCTGGCCTACCAACCGAAGGTCGACCTTCGCGGCGGCGGCATCGTCGGGGTGGAGGCGCTGCTGCGCTGGCCGCACCCGGAGATGGGTGAACTGCAACCGGGGACGTTCATGCCGCTGGTGCGCCAGCACAACATGATCCGCCCCGTGACCGACCTGGTGGTCGAGAAGGTGCTCGACGACACGGCCCGGTGGTTGGCGGCCGGGGTCCGAATGCCTGTGGCGGTCAACATGTTCGCACCCTCGTTGCGCGACACGCGGCTGCCCGCCGCGCTGAGCCGAGCCTTGGACCTGCGCTCGCTACCGGCGGACATGCTGACCGTGGAGATCACCGAGGACCTGGTGATCAACGACCTGAGCCTGGTCGTCGGGGTGCTGCAGCAGCTGCGCGAACACGGCATCCGGGTCGCGATCGATGATTTCGGCAGCGGCTACTCGGCCCTGTCCTATCTACGGGATCTCCGCATCGACGAGATCAAGCTCGACCGGTCGTTCATCGCCGCGGTGACCACCGACCATCGGGCCGCCACGGTGGTGCGCGCAGTCATCGACCTCACTCACGCCCTCGGCATGACCGTCGTCGCGGAGGGGATCGAAGAAGTCGCCACGGCAGAGTGGTTGCGCGACAGCGGATGTGATGTCGGCCAGGGCTATCACTTCGGAAAACCGAGCAGCCCCGGCGACATTCCGCAGCTGGTCACGCTCGCAGCGCAATCGTCCTAACCGGCGCGATCGGCGGTGTCGACGAGCTCGCGAACCAGCGCCGGGAAGCGCCGGCGGTCCGGCCGGAAGATGTCGTGCGGCGAGTCGGTGAACTCTTCGAGCCGAGCGGCCGGGAACAGAGCGCGGTAGCGGGCCCAGGCCTCGTCGCTGACCAGCGGGACGTTCGGGCTGCGCACCGCGAGCAGCGGGGGATGCCAGTGCGACAACGGTTCCCAGAACGACTGCGGGCGGGCCGCGCGGAACGTCGCCACCGCCGCGTGCCGGTCGAGCCGGTCACGCACCGGGGTGCCCCGCCAGCGCCCGTCCAACAGCACATCGAAGGCGTCCTCTTCGACCACGAGCTCTTCGGGCACGTAGTCGCCGATGGACACCGACCGGACCCGCGGCCAGTTGGTCAGTGCCCAGCTGACCGCGTAGGCGGTGCCGCGCGAGAAGCTCATCACGTGCACCGGCCCGTCGGTGAGCGCGTCGACCACCGCGCCGACGTCGCCGGCCAGCGCCGCGGAGTCGTAGCGGTTCTCCCCGGCGGTGCTGTGACCGTGCCCGCGCAACTCGACCACCGCGGCGCGGCGGCCCAGCGCGGGCAGGATCTCGACATAGTCGTCGGCGACGTCGGTGAAGCCGGGCACGAACACGATCGGCGCACCGCGGTCGTCACCGCCGGAGTCGAGGTAGCGGATCCGCGCGCCGCCGTGGGTGGCGAACCGGAACTCGGGCACGAGTAGGGTCACCGCACCGCCGTGCGCTTGACGCAGCGAAAGCCGATATGGCTCATACCCGTGTCCACCTGCTGCGGTCTTCGGGCAGCCGGCCGATAGCGCTTGCAGTAGCTGTCCGCGCACAGAAACGAACCACCCTTGATGACCTTTCGCGGGATCTTGAGTTCCTGGTTCGGATCATAGGTCGCTGACGCGCAACAGGGTTGGCTGTCCCGCGTGGCGCCGTACCAGTCACTGGTCCATTCCCACACGTTGCCGGCCATGTCGTACAGACCGTAGTCGTTCGGCGGAAAGCTGCCGACCGGTGTCGTCTGCCCGTATCCGGTGTCGGGAAGGTACGGGAACTCGCCGTGCCAGTAGTTGGCCAATCGCCGGCCCCGCCGTTCGGGTTCGTCGCCCCACGTGTAGGTCGCGTGCGGCAACCCGCCCCGAGCCGCGGTCTCCCACTCGGCCTCGGTCGGGAGCGCGAGCCCGGCCCAGTCCGCGTAGGTTTGCGCGTCCTCGAAAGCGACGTGCACCACAGGATGATCGTCGCGGTGCCGCACCGACGACCGCGGCCCCCGCGGATGGTTCCAGCAGGCGCCAGGTGTCCACGTCCACCACTGGCTGAGGTGCCGCAGATCCACCGGCCCCGCGGTGCGGTGGAAGACCATCGATCCGGGCTGTAGGTTCTCCGGTGGCGCGTCCGGGTAATCGCCTCGGTCCAAGGGTCTCTCGGCGACTGTGACATAGCCGGTGGAGGCCACGAATTCGGCGAACATGGCGTTGGTGACCAGGTGCGACATGATCGCGAATCCGTCCACGGTGACCGCCCGGGCCGGCGCCTCCTCTTGGTAGTGCTGGTCGGAACCCAGAACGGCTGTCTGGCTGGGAATATCGACCATGCACACGCTGATGGTCACGAAAAGACGTGCTGCCAATCAGATTTCATGCTCACGACCGTCCAGTCGTACGTCTTCGCATACTCCAGCGATCGATCGGCGCCCGCGGTGTAGTCGAATTCGCGTTCGGCGTCGTCGTGCAGGACGAGCAACCGCAACGCCGGGCCACCGTGGGCTCCGGTGTAGCACAGCATCGGCACGTCGCCGTTGCTGTTTCCGGCAGCCAGAATGGGCCGACGGCCGATGCGGTTCCAGATCCGCACCGGCTTCTCGGGGCCGTCGTCGAGCACGTCGAGGGTGTCACCGATGATCACGTGGCCGGTGCCGTCGGACTCGCTGTAGGACATGCCGATCGAGCTACCGATGACCCGTTCGGGCGGTACGCCGTAGCTGGTACCCGTGATCGGCCGCATGAAGTCGCGGCCGCCGCCGGAGGCGATGTAGTTCGTGAAGCCATTGCTCGCAAGGAATTGCAGGAGCTCGACCATCGGCCGGTACGTGCACTCCAGATAGGAGCGCCCGAGAGTGGGGTGCGTGGCTTCGGCGAAGAAGGTGTTCACCCGCTCGGTGAACTCCTCCACGCTCATGTTCGCGTGTGCGGCACCGACGCCGGCCGCGAGCTCCTGCAGCCGTGAATCGTCGCCCTGGTAATGCATCGTGATCGCCTCGCCGATCCAGCCGAGGTCACCTGAGACAGCCGCCTTGTACGGCTGTTTCTCTGCCAGCGTCGGGTCGGCGCGGGCTTGTTCGGCGAAGCGGCGCACCAGAAAGTCCAGCTGGATGTAGGCCGGTTTCTCCACCCACAGAGTGCCGTCGTTGTCGAAGACCGCGACCCGGTCGTCGACGGGAACATGGTCCGGCCCGTCCTGCGCGGTGACCCGCGCGACGAAGTCGACGATCGCCGACTTCGCAGGCCCGTCATTCCACGAGTCGAGCTCACCCAACGATCAGCCGCCGATTTTCTCGAGATAGTTGTTGAGCTTCTCGACCGCATTGGTGACGGTGAACGATGCCGGTTCGCGGCGCGGTGGAAACTCCTTGAACGTCTCGAGGAAGTCCAGCACGACGGCGTTCGCCATGAACGCGATGTAGTCGTGATCGAGGAACCAGTCCCAGTAGGTGTTCGAGGTGACGTCGGCGTGCTCGAAAGGGTCGGTGCGCAGGTTGAAGATCTTGGGTGCCCGCAACTCGGTGAACGGCTCGAACCAGATCTGCAGCGTGCCCCGGCAGCGCTGCTCCATGAACACCACCTTCCAGTTCTCCAAGCGGATGCCCAGCACGTCGCAGTCGTCGGAGAAATAGATCAGCCCGCGGCGCGGGCTTTTGTCGACCTCGCCGGTGAGGTAGGGCAGCAGGTTGTAACCGTCGATGTGCACGCGGTAGGTCTTGTCCCCGATCGTGTGCCCCTGCTTGAGCCTGTTCACGATGTCGGGCACACCCGCGGCCGCGACGATCGTCGGCAGCCAGTCGTGGTGCTGGATGATCTCGTTGGAGACCACCCCGGCGGGGATCTTGCCCGGCCAGCGCACCATCTCCGGCACTCGGAACGCGCCCTCCCAGCCGGTGTTCTTCTCGCTGCGGAACGGCGTCGTGGCGCCGTCCGGCCAGGTATTGGCGTGCGGACCGTTGTCGGTCGAGTACACCACGATGGTGTCCTCGGCGATGCCAAGCTCGTCGAGGCAGTCCAGCAGCAGCCCGACGTGTCTGTCGTGGTCGATCATGGTGTCGTGATACGGCGACTGCCATCGGCCCGCCTGGCCGAGGCTCTCCGGCTTGGTATGGGTCCGGAAATGCATGTGGGTGGTGTTCATCCAGACGAAGAACGGCGTGTCCGCCTGATGCTGGCGTTTGATGAAATCGATTGCCGCAGCGGTGGTCTCGTCGTCGACGGTCTCCATCCGCTTCTTGGTCAGCGGCCCGGTGTCCTCGACGCGCTGCTTCCCCAGCGGACCGAACCGCTCGTCGACTTCGTCGGTGGCCTCCTCGGTGGCCCAAGACCTGATCACCCCGCGCGGTAGCAAGGCCTTGCGGAGCCGCGGCGCTTCCTCCTCGGTGGGGTAGTCAGGATGCTCGGGCTCCTCCTCCGCGTTGAGGTGGTAGAGGTTGCCGAAGAACTCGTCGAAGCCATGGGCGGTCGGCAGATACTTGTTGAGATCGCCGAGGTGGTTCTTTCCGAACTGGCCGGTGGCGTAGCCAAGCGGCTTGAGCAGTGTCGCGATGGTCGGGTCCTCGGGAGACATCCCCATGTCGACGCCCGGCATGCCGACCTTCGACAGGCCGGTCCGGTAGACGCTCTGGCCGGTGATGAACGACGAACGGCCTGCTGTGCAGCTCTGCTCGCCATAGGAGTCGGTGAACCGCATGCCCTCGGCGGCGATGCGATCGATGTTGGGCGTGCGGTAGCCCATCAGGCCATCGCTGTAACAGCTGAGGTTCGTGATACCGATGTCGTCACCCCAGATGACGAGGATGTTGGGTTTTCCGTTCGGCATGCGTCCGCCCTCTGCTTTCGGCCTCGTCGTCTGAAGATCCGTGCGTCAGTCAGCCTAGCGAGATCAGCCGGCGGGGGCCGAGAATTCGTGCGGACAGTGCGCCGCGATCTCGGTGCGGTACGCGGATGCTGACCGAGCAGGTTGGCACGCTGCTTTGCTGGCGGCGGCGATCAGAGCGTCGACGAAACTCATTTGATCGTACGGTCTTTGCGCGATAGGCGGATGTCACCAATTGTTCATATGAAACGGGACGCATCCGCACCTGCTGTGCAAAGATCCGGGTGTCGCCGGAGCCCGGGACGGGGCGCCCTCGGTCTCGAAAAAGGGAGCGGCCGCAGCCTTCGCCCGCGATTGCCCGTGTTCGGCAGCCGGCCGAGGCGCGATGACAGAGGAGCGCATGATGTCCGACCCCGCCTCTCAGCCGCATCTGGCCCGCGAGCATCTGCCGATCCCGGACCCCAAGCACGTCGGGTTGACCACTTACGACGCCAAGGACCCGAACACCACCTACCCGCCGATCACCGAATTGCGGCCGCCGGCGGGCGCGCCCAACGTGCTGATCGTGCTGATCGACGACGTCGGCTTCGGCGCGTCCTCGGCGTTCGGCGGCCCCTGCGACACTCCCGTGGCCGAGCGGCTCGCCGCCGACGGCGTGAAGCTGAATCGATTCCACACCACCGCGTTGTGCTCACCGACCCGGCAGGCGATGCTGACCGGCCGCAACCATCATTCGGTGGGCATGGGGGCGATCACCGAGATGGCCACGTCGGCACCGGGCAACAACAGCATCCGGCCCAAGGACAAGGCGCCGGTGGCCGAGACCCTGAAGCTCAACGGCTACTCCACCGCCCAGTTCGGCAAGTGTCACGAGGTGCCCGGCTGGGAGGTCACGCCCGTCGGTCCCTTCCACCAGTGGCCGACCGGATCGGGGTTCGAGTACTTCTACGGCTTCATCGGCGGTGAGGCCAACCAGTACTACCCGGGTCTCTACGAGGGCACCACCGCCGTCGAACCACCGCGGACCCCGGAGGAGGGTTACACCCTCACCGACGACCTGGCCGACCGGGCGATCACCTGGGTGCGTCAACAGAAGGCGCTGATGCCGGACAAGCCGTTCTTCATGTACTTCGCGCCGGGCGCCACGCACGCCCCGCACCATGTGCCCAAACAGTGGTCGGACAAGTATCGCGGGAAGTTCGATGACGGTTGGGACGCGCTGCGCGACCGAATCCTGACCCGACAGAAGGAACTCGGTGTGGTGCCCCCCGATGCCGAGCTGACCGCCCGGCACGACGAGATCCCCGCGTGGGACGACATGCCCGACGGCCTCAAACCGGTGCTGGCCAAACAGATGGAGATCTACGCCGGCTTCCTGGAACAGACCGACCACGCCGTCGGCCGTGTCGTCGACGCCATCGCCGACCTCGGCGTGCTCGACGACACGTTGATCTACTACATCATCGGCGACAACGGCGCCTCGGCGGAGGGCACCGTCAACGGCTGTTTCAACGAGATGACCACGCTCAACAACCTTCCCGGAATCGAGACCACCGAGTTCCTGCTGTCCAAGATCGACGACTTCGGTACGCCCGAGGCCTACAACCACTACGCCGTGGGATGGGCGCATGCGCTGTGCGCCCCTTATCAGTGGACCAAGCAGATCGCCTCGCACTGGGGTGGTACGCGCAACGGCACGATCGTCTCCTGGCCCAATGGATTGCCCGACAAAGGCACCACCCGGGACCAGTTCCACCACGTCATCGACGTCGTCCCCACCATCCTGGAGGCCGCGGGCCTGCCGGCGCCCCACTCGGTCAACGGCACCACGCAGGCGCCGCTGGAGGGCGTCAGCATGATGGCGACCCTGCGTGACGCCGACGCGGCAGAGACGCACCAGGTGCAGTATTTCGAGATCATGGGCAACCGCGGAATCTACTTTCAGGGCTGGACCGCTGTCACCAAGCACCGCACCCCGTGGACTGCCGACTCCCCGGTGCCGTTCGATTCGGACGTGTGGGAGCTCTACGCCCCCGGGGACTGGACGCAGGCCCATGATCTGGCGGCTGAGAACCCGGCGAAATTGGCCGAATTGCAGCGACTCTGGCTGATCGAAGCGGCCAAGTACAACGTCATCCCGATCGACGACCGCAGCTATGAGCGGATCAACCCGGACATCGCGGGCCGTCCGCAGCTCATCCGCGGCGACAGCCAGTTGCTGTTCGACGGCATGCGGGTCAGCGAGTGGTGCGTGTTGAACCTGAAGAACAAGTCGCACTCGGTGACCGCGAACGTCGACGTGCCCGAGGCGGGCGCCGACGGAGTCATCATCACTCAGGGTGGCAGTGTCGGCGGATGGACGCTGTACGCACACGAGAACAAGCTGAAGTACTGCTACAACTACTTCGGCATCGACTACTTCATCACCGCTGCGGCAGAGGACATCCCGGCCGGCAAGCACCAGGTGCGGATGGAGTTCTCCTATGACGGAGACGGTTTGGGCAACGGCGGTGACGTCATGCTGTACTACGACGGCCGCGAAGTCGGCCGGGGGCGTGTCGAGCGGACGCAGCCGATGGCTTTCTCCGCCGACGAGGCCTGCGACGTCGGGTGCGACACCGGCTCACCGGCTTCTCCCGACTACGGACCCACGGGCAACAGGTTCAGCGGCACCATCGAATGGGTTCAGCTCGACCTGGGGGACGACAGCCAGGACCACCTGATCAAGCCGGAGGATCGGTTCAACATCGCGATGGCCAGGCAGTAGGTCAGCCCTTGGGCGGTGCGGGCGCGGCGGCTTGCACGACCGGATCGCGCGCCTCGGCTTTCATCCGGTCGAACAGCTCGACGTAGTAGGGCAGGCAGTGTTCCAGCGCCTGCTCGGTGGTGTAGAGCGGCTGATAGCCCAGCTCGCGCTGGGCCTTCGCGATCGAGAAGTAGTTGTCCAGATAGATCCGTTCCACCGCAAGCGGTTCGAGCAACGGCTTGGGTAGCCCCACCTTGAAATGCAGGAACTGCCAGACGCGCATGGCCAGCCACACGAGCCGGCCCGGTACCCGCAACCTGGGCAGTCGCTCTCCGCAGGCCTCGACCACGGGACGGGAGAACTCGAACATGTTGATCGGCTCCCCGTCGTTGATGAAGTAGGCCTGACCGGGCGCGGTGCCACCGGGCACCAGATGCTGTGCGGCGAGGATGAATCCGTGTACCAGGTTGTGCACATAGGAGTTGTCGAGCTTGACCTCCTTGCTGCCGACCAGGACCTTGACGTGACCGGCAAGCACGCTGTCGAACACCTTGCGAAACATGGTCTGATCGCCGCGGCCCCAGATGCCGCTCGGCCGGATCGAGCACGTCAGCATGCCCTGCTCACCGTTCTGGCCGAGCACGAACTTCTCGGCGACCACCTTGGTCTCGGTGTACAGGTCGGCGAACCGGTCGGTGTAGGGCAGAGTTTCGTCCCCGCCGGAGATACGCTGGCCGCCCATGACCACGCTGTTGGAGGCGGTGTAGACGAAGCGCTGCACGCCGGCCTGCTGGGCGGCGCGCACGAGGTTCTCGGTGCCGGTGACGTTCACCGCGAAGCTGCGTTTGCGGGCTTCTCCCGTCGCGGATCCGCCCATCAGGTCGATGATCGCGGCGGTGTGGAACACGGTGTCGATCCCGGCGACCGCCGCGGCGACGTCGGCCACGTCGGTGATGTCGCCCTCGAGCACGTCGAGCCTGGGGTGGGCGGGAAGTCGGGACGCCACGCGGTCGAATGAGCGGACCTCGAGGCCGCGGTCCAGGAGTTCGGTGACCAGGTTCGCGCCGACGAAGCCTGATCCGCCCGTCACGAGCACCCGGCCGAGGTCAGTGGTCAGCGTTGGATCACCCATGCCGGGCAGACTAACTGAAACGTGTTCCAATTTCGACAGTTAGTTCGCCTACTGCTTGACTGATCAATCATCGGTCTCGTCGCTGTGGGCCAGGGTCTGCTCGACCCGCTGGCGGGCCCCAGCTAAATGCTCCTCACAGCATTTGGCCAGTTGTTCGCCTCTTTCCCACAATTTCAGCGACTCATCGAGGTTGAGGCCGCCGTGCTCCAGGCGTTGCACCACCTCGATCAGTTCGTCGCGGGCTTCTTCGTACCCCAATTCACTAATGGGCTTCATTGTCCGGCTTTCCCCTCGGGTTCGAATTCGCCTTCGCTGACCGCCAGCACGGCGCCGTCGGCGACCCGCACCCGCAACCGGGTGCCGCGGGGCGCCTCGGCGACACTGCGCAGCACCCCGGCGGGCCCGGACGGCGGCACTGTCTGCACCACCGCGTAGCCGCGGGCCAGCGTCGCCGCAGGCCCGAGCGTGGTCAGCCGTGCCGCCAGATGGCCGATGCGGTCGGACTCCGCGGCCAGGAGACGGGTGATGTCACGCCGGCCGGCCGCCCGGGTCCGGCTGATCTCCTCGGCGCGGGCCTCGATCGCGTCGAGCGGGCGGGCCAGCGCCGGCCGGCTGCGCAACTGCGCGATCAGATGCTGCTCGCGCTTGACCCAGTTGCGCAGCGCCTGAGCGCTGCGGTGCCGCAACTCGCCGACCAGCGCCTGCTCGGCGGCGGTGTCGGGGACGATGCGCTTGGCCGCGTCGGTCGGGGTGGCGGCGCGCAGGTCGGCGACCAGGTCGCACAGCGGATTGTCGGGTTCGTGACCGATCGCGCTGACCACGGGCGTGGTGCAGCGGACGATCTCGCGGCACAGCGTCTCGTCGGAGAACGGCAGCAGGTCCTCCACGCTGCCCCCGCCGCGGGCCAGCACGATGACGTCGACGTCGGGGTCGGCGTCGAGGGCGCGCAACGCCTCGACGATCTGCGGCACCGCGTTGGGTCCCTGTACGACGGTGTTGCGGACCGCGAAGCGCACCGCCGGCCAGCGACCCGACGCGACGGCCATGATGTCGTGTTCGGCGGCCGACGCCCGCCCGGTGATCAAGCCGATGGTGTGGGGCAGGAACGGCACGGGCCGCTTGAGTCGCGGATCGAACAGTCCCTCGGCCTCCAGCAGCCGGCGCAGCCGCTCGATGCGGGCCAACAGCTCTCCGATGCCGACGGCCCGGATCTCGCTGACCCGTAGCGAGAAACTGCCGCGGCCGGTGTAGAAGGTCGGCTTGCCGAACACGATCACCTGGGTGCCGTCGGTCATCTTGACCGGCGCGTTGACCACCAGGTCGCGCGGGCACGTCAACGACATCGACATGTCGGCCGCCGGGTCACGCAACGTGATGAACGCGGTGTTGGAGTTCGGACGCAGCGTCAGCTGGGCGATCTGGCCCTCCACCCACACCGAGCCCAGCTTGTCGATCCAGCCGGCGACCCGGACGGCGACGCCGCGTACCGGGAACGGGTTCTCCGGTGACTGACCCTGCGGCAGGGTCACTTCGCCGACGCGCGGGTGATCCTGTTGGCCAGCAGCGTCTGGAACGGCGCCCGCGCCTTGGTGTTCTCCTCGTAGGCCAGCAGCGCTTCCAGGTCGGAGATCTTCAGCGACGTCAGGCGGGCGCGGAGCTGGGCCAGCGTCAGCGATTCGTAGTCGATGTCGGCGACGATCGTCGGCGCCTCGGCAGCTCCCGGCCCGGCCTCGGACCCGGCACCGCCGTCTGCTGTGCTGTTGGGCTTGTCCGGTTCCTCGGAGAACAGCGCGAACCGGCCCTCGGTCATCCGTTCACCGTCACGCACCGGAAGGTCGATGACGTCGCCCGCGCCGTCCCCGGCGTCCCCGGCGGTCAGGTCCTCGTCGAACGTCGCCCATTCGGGTTGCTCGTCTTTGGGCGGGAAGATCGAATCCAGCGTCTCGTCGCCCTTGATCACCAGCACCGCGACGTCCTGCTGCATCTTCATCACCAGGTGGGCGACCTGGCTGGCCAGGGTCATCGGGTACATCAGGATCGTCTGGGGGAGCTTGCGGGTCTCCTCGATGGCGGTCACCGCCGCACCCACCAGCAGACGGACCCCATACGGTGCAGTTGCCATGCCCCTTAGCCTACGGCTGGGCGATCACCGCGGTGGATAAGTACCCTGGGACTCATGCCGACCACTGTCAACATGGGGATTCCGGGCGCGAGCAGCTCGGTCGTCGGCGATGTCGCTGGCAAACGCGTTCTGCTGGCCGAACCGCGGGGATACTGCGCCGGGGTCGACCGGGCGGTGGAAACCGTCGAACGCGCGCTGGACAAGCACGGCGCACCGGTCTACGTCCGTCATGAGATCGTGCACAACCGCCACGTGGTGGAGACGCTGGCCAAGGCCGGTGCCATCTTCGTCGACGAGACCGACGAGGTGCCCGAGGGGGCCATCGTGGTGTTCTCCGCACACGGTGTGGCGCCGACGGTGCACCAGACCGCTGCCGAACGCAAGCTCCAGGTCATCGACGCGACCTGCCCGTTGGTGACCAAGGTGCACAACGAGGCCAAGCGATTCGCCCGCGACGACTACGACATCCTCCTCATCGGCCACGAGGGGCACGAAGAGGTCGTCGGCACCGCCGGCGAAGCGCCCGACCACGTCCAGGTCGTCGACAATCCCGACGCGGTCGATCAGGTCACCGTGCGTGATCCGAACAAGGTGATCTGGCTGTCCCAGACCACGTTGTCCGTCGACGAGACGATGGAGACCGTCCGCCGGCTGCGGGAGAAGTTCCCGACGCTGCAGGATCCGCCCAGTGACGACATCTGCTACGCCACCCAGAACCGGCAGGTAGCCGTCAAGGCCATGGCGCCGGAGTGCGAGCTGGTGATCGTGGTGGGTTCGCGGAACTCGTCGAACTCGGTGCGGCTGGTCGAGGTCGCGCTGGGCGCCGGTGCCGACGCCGCGCATCTGGTCGACTACGCCGACGACGTCGACCCGGGTTGGCTGGACGGCGTGACGACCGTCGGTGTCACCTCCGGGGCCTCGGTGCCCGAGATTCTGGTTCGCGGTGTGTTGGAGCGCCTGGCCGAGTACGGCTACGCCACCGTGCAGCCGGTCACCACCGCCAACGAGACGCTGGTCTTCGCCCTGCCCCGGGAAATCCGGCCCGCCCGCAGCTAGATGTCGTAGTTCCAGCGGTCGGCGTCGTGATCGCGCGGGGCACCACGCCGCCGGCGCGGAGGCTCGACCGGGTCATCGGCGCCGCGGTAGCGCACCCGCGAGACCGGATGGTGATTTCCGTCCGAGCGCGGCTCGGGCCGCGGGGGAGCCGGATCGTATCCGCCGAACAGGTCGTAGCCGTCGTAGCTGCTGCTGCGCTGCGGACGGGGGCGTTGCGCACGTTGCGGCCGGTCCCGGTCCACGCGGTCCGGACGATCCCGGTAGCGGCGTTCGCGCTCGTCGGGTGGCAGGCTGCGACGTCGGCTGCGCTCCCCGGCCGGACGCGTCCGCCGCCGCGGCTCGGCTCCCGAAGCCGCGTCGGCCGGGCGGCGCCGCCGCGGCCGGTCACCGGCCTGATCGATCGGCTCGGAGTCGCGGGCCCGCTGCGCGCGCGATGCCGGCGCCGAGCGGCGGGTGGGCCGTTCACCGCGGCTGCGTGCGGCCGCGGTCTTCTTCACCGGGGCGCGCCGCGGGTCGGGCCGGCGGCGTCGCGGCGCCTCGCCCTTGGGCTGCAGCCGCGAGGTCACCAGCGCCGTCAGCTTGGCCAGCAAACCGGGGCCGGCCGCCGAATGCTCGGCGTCGGTCGTCTCGGCGGCGTCGGAGCGGCCGAGGTAGTAGCGCGCGGCGCCCAGCGCCAGCACGGCGGCCGAGGTGAAGAACATCAACGGAAAGCGCTCGATCAGCGGATAGCCGCAGTTGATCAACACGTCTTTGAGGCCGTGGATGTCCGAGGAGTGCATCAGGAAGTACGCCGCGGGAACGACGGCGAACAGGATCAGCGGCGGTTGCACGACGGCGGTGAACAACCCCGACCGGCGTACGGCCAGAACCGCGGCCAAACAGCCGATCGCGTACAGCGAGCCGAAGACCTTGGTCAGATTGCCGCCGCCGGATCCCGCATCGAAAGCGAAGCCGAGCGTGCTGCAGATCAACGCCACCAGGACCGCACCCCACCAGGGAAGGCCTGCGAAGTCGGGGTGCGCAGAGCGGTGGTCGGCCGGTACCGCCGGCCGGGTGCGCTGTGCTGACACATGTCGACCGTACCGGCTCGACCTGCGTGCCGTCGCCAGCGGGAGTTGGCGAGCCGATCACATCTGGCAGACTGTGGACTCCGTGGGCTTGAATCTGGGAATCGTCGGGCTGCCGAACGTCGGCAAGTCGACCTTGTTCAACGCATTGACGCGGAACAACGTGTTGGCGGCCAACTATCCGTTCGCGACCATCGAACCGAACGAAGGCGTGGTGGCGCTGCCCGATCCGCGGCTGGAGCGGCTCGCCGAGATCTTCGGGTCGGAGAAGATCGTGCCGGCGACGGTGACGTTCGTCGACATCGCCGGCATCGTCAAAGGCGCGTCCGAGGGCGCCGGGCTGGGTAACAAGTTCCTGGCCAACATCCGCGAGAGCGACGCGATCTGCCAGGTGGTGCGGGTGTTCGCCGACGACGACGTGGTGCACGTCGACGGGCGGGTGGACCCGAAGTCCGACATCGAGATCATCGAGACCGAACTGATCCTCGCCGACATGCAGACCCTGGAGAAGGCCCTGCCGCGGCTGGAGAAAGAGGCCCGCACCCACAAGGACCGCAAGCCGGTCCACGACGCGGCGGTCGCGGCCCAAGAGGTGCTCGACAGCGGCAAGACCCTGTTCTCTGCGGGCACCGATGTGTCGTTGCTGCGCGAGCTGAATCTGTTGACCATCAAGCCGTTCCTGTACGTCTTCAACGCCGACGAGTCGGTGCTGACCGATGCGGCGCGTGTGGCCGGGTTGCGGGATCTGGTGGCCCCGGCCGATGCGGTCTTCCTGGACGCCAAGATCGAAGCGGAGCTGCAAGAGCTCGACGACGAGTCGGCCGCCGAGCTGCTCGAGTCGATCGGACAGACCGAGCGCGGCCTGGATGCCTTGGCGCGCGCGGGTTTCCACACCTTGCGGCTGCAGACCTACTTGACCGCCGGCCCGAAAGAGGCGCGGGCGTGGACGATTCATCAGGGCGACACCGCACCCAAGGCGGCCGGGGTGATCCACACCGACTTCGAGAAAGGCTTCATCAAGGCCGAGGTGGTGTCCTTCGACGACCTGATCGAAGCCGGGTCGATGGCGGCCGCCAAGGCCGCAGGCAAGGTCCGGATGGAGGGCAAGGACTACGTGATGGCCGACGGTGACGTGGTGGAATTCCGCCACGGACAACCATCAAAGACGAAGCAGTGAACCAGTAGAGCCATGCCCCTCCCCGAGTCCACCCGCGCAGAAGTTGTCAACTATGCACTCGCCGACCTGCCGGGCGACCTTGCCTGGCACGTCAGCTACTTCGATTTCATTGGCGATGCTGATCTTCGCGGCCGAATTGGACAAGAGTTCTACGCTGCGAGATGCCTATACAAGCTCTGGGAAGGGCTGAGGATTGACGAGCAGTGGGCGAGACAGGCGCAGGTGCAGTTGCAGGTCCAGCAGTATGCCTCGATCTACGAGGCCTCCGTCCATCACCTCTTATTTGTTGAAGCAGCCAACGAACCAATAGTTCAGCGCCTCAATGAGTACCGCACGCTGGTCGAACGTCCGTTACCTGGACACATTATGGACCGCATTCGCCGCCTCGATGCTGGCGACGCCAACGACATAGTCGGGGCGGTAATGGCGACGCGCCGAGCGCAAGAGTCAAAAATCCGGTTCGATAGCAAGGTTGCGGCGGCCGTGGAGCTTGGAATGCTCGATGAGGCCCTCGGGGAAGAGGTCAAAGGCTTTTACACCGCGCGGAACTACATCCACATCCACGCTGAGATTCGCCAGACTGATTTCGATTGGCAGGTCTCGTTCGCGCGCGATGCTTATCGACGTTTGGAACCATTCAAATCTCAGGTCTCGTCTTGGCTTGCAATGCGTGCGTGACCAGAGTCAACCGCCGGGTTCAGGTGAGAACGACGTGGTCGAATCCGCTTCGGATCAACGTCTACAAGCAAGGGGGGTAAGGCGCGGCCATGAGCGTTGACCAGCAGGAGGGGGGACCTGGCACCGGCGCGCCCCGGGTGATGGACTCAAAATGGGCCATTGAGCAGTGCAACGAGTGGCTTCGACTGCACGAGCGAGTTCCGATCCCGGAAGCCGAACGCGAACGGAACGAACGGGCCGAAAGGGCGGGTTAGGGGCTCTCTGGAGGAACGAACAAGGATCTCGCATCGCGTCCACCGGGTAGCTGAGGCCGTCTGGACGAAGTGGAACGACCGCTGGGGCTTGAATGCCTCCGAGGTGCGGAAGTTGATCTTCGAACTGGAAGAGGGTCTTGAGGTCCGTGAGCGTCTGGGGCTGTCGCCGACCGGACCAGCTCTGGTAGCCGACGCCCTTCACCCTTGGGTTTGGCAAGCTGCCCGACCGCATTGGGAGGGCGGCAACTACGACGCTGCCGTATGGGCTGCAGCGATCAATGTCAATAACCAACTCAGGGCGAAGGCTCAACGTCCTGACCTGGGCGAAACGAATCTGGTCGAGGCCGCTTTTGGCATCAATCCGCCCGAGGCGGGAAAGGTGCGTCTACGTCTGTGTGACGACACGAATCCAGCCTTGTTCAAGGATCGGCACGTGGGTGCCATATCGCTAGGGAAAGGGCTGTTCTCTGGTGTCCGAAACCCACTCAATCATGTTGGAGCCGAGGACCTGAGCGAACAAGAGGCGCTGGAGACTCTGGCTGCGTGGAGCCTTTTTGCGCGATGGGTCGCGCGGGCAGAAGTCGTGACTATCGAGGTGACGAGTTGATACGCAAAGCCGTCGAATTTGGCCACGGACAAGCATCTAAGACGAAGCAGTAGGCGATAACGATGGCCCGCCGCGCACGGTGCGGGTTGTCGGAGGCGGTTCCTAGACTGCGGCTCATGGGCAGGTACCGAGGTGGGCAAAAGCCATGGGAGCAGGACGACCCGAAGGGGCGGCGACTCGACCCCGCCCAATACCCCGAGCTGAACGCCGTCTTCTACACCGCCGACCCGGCGGAGTTCATCAAGATGCGCATCGAGTCGCTGTCGCTGATGGCGTGCAGCGACGACCAGCTCGCCCCGCTGTACGGGACCGACCGAACCATCGGTGCCGCGTACCTCGGCGCGATGGCACCGCCAACCTCGGAGGCTCGACAGCGGTACATCCGCATGGAGGCGGTGACCATCTCCAACCACGCCTCCGAAACGCTGCTGCGGATGTTCTTCGCACATACCGAGCACCCCGAATGCCCGTGGCTCGGCATGTCCGCTTCGACGGACTTCCGCGAGTACAAGGCCAAGCTCGACGCCGCGCTCGACGCAGGGTTTGACCGCGAGCAGATCGCCACCGTGTTTCTAGGTGGGACCAGCCGCGTCGACGCGGTAGTGCAACTCACCGACGACGAGTTTGAGGACGCCGTCGACGCGCTGGCCATGTTGCTGATCGACTGCGCCAACCGGGTTCTCGGTGACGCCTTCGTCTACAACGCGGTCAAGCACGGGGTGAGCGCGGTCGCAGTCGATGACGACGAGGCGAAAGTGTCGTGGCAGCCGATGGACGGCGAGCCGGTCACTATTCACGAGGGTCCGGTCCACGTCTACCTGCACAGGAAGGGGCACCCTGACGCGGCGAAGAACGAGGCGCACTGGTGGCTCACCATGGAGGACTCGAACCCCGGCCGCGAACTGGCGGTGTCGGTGCTGATCACCAAGGCGTTGGACTCCCTGTGGGACGTTGCCCGTCGCCGGTACCTGGGCGAAAGCGGGTCCATCACCTACATCAGCAAGGCGGCGGTCGAGATCGCCGTGTGGGGCACCACGATGCAGGCGATGAACCTGCTCAAGCGCGCGACCCACGAACTGATCAAGGTGAAGCCGGACGGCACCGTGGACGGCACCGATCACCGCATCGTCGGCTACCGCATCCCTCGACCGTGGTCGCCGGAGCGAGCGGCTCCCGCGATGGTGATTCGTCCCGTGCCGCTGCCCGCTCGTGAGCGTGACCGTCAGCTTGTCTCGACGGGTCGACGGTCGTATCTGCCGATCACGCCCCGCGGCTTCCAGCGGGGGTGACGGAAGCGTCGATCAACCGATTAGGAGACAACTGGCCGCACGGGTTGGCTGCCGATCTTCTCCCACGTCTGCTGGCGTGCGTCGGTGAACCGCAGCGCCATCCGCTCGATCTCGGAGGCGTCCGCGTGGACGGCATCAGTGCCGGTGGGCCGAAACATCAACCGAGACTGCTTATATGCGCCCACCGTGGGCTCGACGTACTCGGACCGCGGCTCCGGCCCTGAACCCAGGTAGACAACGATCTGCGCGCCCGCCACACCGCTAACCACGACGTTCGTGACGGGCTGGCTGCTCTCGTTGTGGACCTTCCAGCCGCTGAAACCTCGCTGCACCTCGGAGAGCACGATCAACACGCTGGACGCCTGCGCGGACTGCTCAGCGGTGTTGCGCGCCTCCTCGGCACGCTGGCGAGACTCCTGCACCGTTGCGATCCGACCGACGTCGGACGCGACGTCCTTCGCCGCCTGCACGGCCTCGTCCCGTTTCTCCTCGGCGATCCGCTTGGCTTCGCGGGACCGCAACGCCGACACGCCCGCCACAATGGCCGACCCCACGGCCACGGCTGCGCTGATTCCGCTGATGATGACGTTGGCGAGGTCCACGGAGCCGAGGCTATCGGCCTAGGCGCCTCACTGTCCGCCGATCCGGCGGCGCATCCAGGCGGGTGGCGGTGGCAGCTTGTCCTCCCGCGCACGGCGGGCGGTGTCGATGGGACTCACGAAGTGCACCCCCTGGCCGACGGAGTGCGCGAGAACATCGTGGGCCACGACGGCTGCCGCCACCCGGTCGGGTTGATGCTGCCCGGCCTCCCACGTCACCGCCTGGGCCTCGAAATCGGGCAGGTACCCGGCGACGCGGGCGCGCCCGGTTTCGAGTGCGGCGAGCAGGCCGGTGGAGCGGGCCACCGCATCGCCCTTGCCCCGGTCGGTGCCCTTGGGCGGCCAGCCGGTGACCTTGATGGGACGGTCTACGCGGAACCGGGCCAGCACCTCGGTGACCAACCGGGTGTAGGTGGCGCGGGCCGAGAACGCCTCAATGCTGATTTCGCTGGCCCCCACGTCGGCGGCGAGCTGCACAGCGCGCACCGCCCAAGCGTCGGAGGTCATTCGGCCCGACACGTCGGCGATCAGCGCGACCACCCCGTCGGCGGTGAGCGCGGCGGCGATGATGCCGGTCTCATCACCCTCGCCGGAGTCGGCAGGGTCCACGCCCACCACTATCTTGACCGCCCCCGGCGGGGCCGCTGGGAGCCGCCAGTCCTCGATCCACGACGCTTTGATCAGGCCGCCCTCGGGCGTGGTGGGCGTGCCCAGATACATTGCGGCCCAGGCGCGGGAGCCGACCTCGTTCTTGATCTCGCGGAACTGTTCGGCGGTGCGGCCCACGGCGCTGGTCATAGCGACACCACTGCGCTCCCGGCCCAGGGCGTCGGGCACCCCGGCGGTGCTGATGGCCGGGATGTTCACACACCGCCACCGGCTACCCGGCTCGGCCAGCAACGACCCGGCCAGGTCGTCGGGGTGCCACCGCGTAAGGACCACGATGGCGCTCGCGCCGGGCATGAGCCGGGTCATCAGGCTGGCCCTGAACTCTGCGGTGAGCCGCCGCCGGTAAGCGTCGGAGTCGGCCTCCTGCGCTCCCTTCACGGGGTCATCGACCAGCAGGACCGATGCGCCAAATCCGGTGGTGCTGGATAGAATTCCGCCCGCGAGCATGCCGCCCCGGTGACCGGCCACGCGCCACCGGCCCACGGCCTGCTTGTCCGCAGCCAACTCGATGCCCACGACGGCAGGGTTCTCGGCGATCAGCCGCCGTGCGGCGGCGCTGTGCTCCTCGGCCAGGGCGTCGCCGTAGGACTTCACGATGACCTCGGCGTCGGGGTCACGCGCCAGCATCCAGACTGGGAACACCTGCGAGGTGAGGACCGACTTGCCGGTCCTGGGCGGCATGGTCACGATCAGGCGTGAGTCCGGCTCCTCGACCGCGCGCACCAGCTCATCGGAGAGCAGCTTGATGGCGGGGGTGACGACGTAGCCGGGGATGAGCTGCCGGGCCAGTTCCGCCGGACTGTCCGGACGCCGCCGTGCACGGGCCAACGCGATGGCCCGGGCGGCGGTCAGCGCGGAGAAGTGATCGTGGGGGCGGTGGGTCGTGGTGGTCACGCGGCCTCCTTGGGTTGCTTGGTGTCGAGACCGGCGGACTGCGCGGTCCACAGGTCCGAGCGCGTCCAGGTGTGGCCGCAAAGTGTGCACACGTACCGGCACACTGCGCCCGTGCTGCCGCTGCGCCGGACTTCGGTGGGCTCGGTCAGGCTGGCCAGGCGCACGCGGCTGTCGGCGTTGTGGCCCAACGGATTGCACTGCGGGCAGTAATCGTCCAGAAACTGCCAGCGGCGGGTGTCCGGTGCGGTCGTTGTCACGGTGGGCTCCTCGGGTGTCGTTGGTGAGGTGGGAGAACCGCGTGGTTGTGGTTGACGATGGGCACCGCCGCGCCGAGGCCAGGCGTGGCGGCACCAGCGGCTCGGTTAGCCGGTGGGCACAGGCTGACGGGGCGTGGCGTTCAGGGGCGGCACCGTGCGCATCCCGGCCCGCAGCCCGGCGAGCTGGGAGCTGGTCGGACCGCCGCCGTCGGTGATGTCCAGGGCGGCGCACACATCCGTGTGCAACGCCTCCCCGGTGCGGTAGAGCTGCTGGGCCACGCGGATGACGGCTGGCCAGCACCGCTCGATCACCGGCTGCACGAAGTGCCCGGAATGGGTGCCACCGCTGGCGGTCAGAACGCCGCAATCACGACGACCGCCGCCGTCGAGGACCGCGTACACCTCTCGCTGCGTCGGGCGGCGACCGGCGCGCCACCGGGCCTGCGCCCACGGCCCCGCATAGGCGATCTCGGGGTCACGCCCCTGGGGCCGGTCGGCGAACGTGGCCAGGCCCTCCACGCCGGTCACCTTGCCATCGATGACCACAGCGTTGCGGAGCTGCGCGCCCAGGACGACGCCAGCCACAGCGTGACCGGCCTCGTGAATGCACAGTTCGAGGTGCTGGCGCTCCCGGTCGGTGAGGTCGGCCCGGGTGAGCGGGCGCTTGCGGCGGTTCATGGTGGTGCCCTTTCTGATGGTGGTCATCGCGGCTGGTCGGTGTCGGTGGCCGACGCCCCGGCGGCGGCGCGGTACGCAACCGGGCCGCCGTCGCCGGAGCGTCGACCATTCGTGAGGAGAGGTTCTGATTCGTCGCGGTGCAACAGTTGGCGTGCGAGCTTGTCCCGCTGCTTGGTCATGCGGGTGGCCCACCGCGCCGCCGCCTCATCCAGGTAGCGGTCGATGCAGAGGGTGCAGGTGTACTCCCACACCGAGCCTCGCCACTGCCAGCACGGGCCGCCGCAGGACTGGCAGGCCGGGCCGGTGTAGGCGGCGGCCTCGGCCTCGGTGGTCAGCGTCGTGGCGGTCACTGCCGTCGCTCCCGCCGGTCGCCCACATCGAATCGCAACGAAGCGCCCAGGGCGGCCAGGGTGACCACGGTCATCGCGGCGGCCATCACGCGATCCCCACCGCCGCCACCACGGCTTCGTAGCCCACCAGCACGGTGCGTTCGGCGATGGCGGCGAACAGGTTTCGGTGCTCATCCATCGCGGTGCGGACCTGCACCGTGTCGCGCCACCCGAACGGTTGGCTGGTCGCCACGATGGTGTTGGCCAGACCCGCGACGTACCCGCCGCCGATGACCCAGGTGTGGCCCGACGGCGAGACGCGGGCGGTGCCGGAGCGGGCGAACAGGTCCGGCTCGATGGCCACCAGGTCGGCAGCGACGTGGAAGTAGACCATGGTGTTGGTCTTGGCCCCTTCACCTTCCAGGTAGGCCACGGCCTCCTTGAGGGTGGGCCGGGCGGCGATGCCGCCGGGCAGCTCGCCCGCGTCCACCAGCAGGCGGGCGGCGAACTCGCGCTCGACCATCGGCTGCTCCTGCAACCGGAACACCTGGGCCGCCCGCGCTTCGACCTCGCGGCGGCTCGGTTCGGTCAGGTCGCACTCGTCATACGCCCACACCGTGACCGGCTCGAACGGGTCCAGGATGCCGGGCCGGGTGCCCTCCTTGCGCTCGGGGCTGTCGATGGGCGGCACCGAGCACCACGGCGCGGTCCACACACCGGCGGCGTCCTTGCCGCCGTAGTTCGGCCCGCGCACCTCCACGCCGTTGATGTGCCGCGATGGTTCGCCAGCGGCCACCTCGGTCCAGGAGGTGGTGGCGTAGAGGCCGGGGGTCGCCGGGTTTAGCGCCGGGACGTCGAATCGCGCCGGCAGCATCGTGGTGTGCGCGGTGACGGGGAAGTCGGGTAGCGAATTTGGTGCGGTCACGGGGTCTCCTCGGTGTCGATGCCCAGCGCAGCCAGTTCGGCACGCGCACGGTCGGATTCGTTGACAGCGGGTGCGCCGTCGTGGTTGGCCTGGCCGTCGCGGCCCAGACGGCGTTCCAGCGCCATCGCGGCGCGGTCCAGCGTGCGGGCCAGCAGCCGCGCCAGCAGGTCCGAACGCGAGGGCTGACCGCGCAGCTCGGCGGCATCGGGCGCGTAGGAGCACGCCAGCAGCTCGGAGAACGCGGCATCGACGGTCTCGGCCATCGCCACCAGCGCCGCCGCCCAGGAACCGTCGGCGAGCATCGTGTCGGTGATCTCGGGAAGCGGCGGGCGCGGGGCCAAGTCCACCAGCAGGGTCATGGCGGTGCGGCGCTTACCTGGGTCACTGGCCAGGTGCGCGGTCCTGGCCCGCGCATCGCGCTCGGCCACCCACCCGACGGCGACACCGACGAGTTCGTGGACTTCCTCGGCCAGCCACGGCACCGAGACGGCGGTGCGCATGAAGCGCCCGGGCCGGTCGGCCTCGGCGATCCGCTGCGCCAGCGGGTCGAGGACATCGGCGATCTCGCGGGCCAGGCTCCATGTGCGGGCGTAGTGACCGGCAGACAGCCCGTCACGCCGCCGCTGGCGCAACTGGGCCGGGCTGTACCGGCAAGGCCGCTGGGGGCGCTGCGCGGCCAACGCGGCATAGGTGCGGTTCTTGGCCATCACACCGAGGTAGGTCATCGGGCCACCGCCTGGTCGGTGGCCTCGGTATCGCCGCCAGCGGCGATGAGGTCGGCCAGTTCCTCGGCCCGCTCGGGGTCGATGCCGGTCTCGATCATCGCCGTGCGGTGTTTCCACCAGGCCAGCGCTGCGGTGGCCTCCTGCACACGCGGCCCATCGACCTCACCCCGCGACGCCATCGCGCCCAGGGAGCCGCGCCACGTCATCGGCGAGCGGTCGCGGGGGTGGACGGTGTGAGCGGGTGAGGCTGTCGTCATGGCACCAGGCTATCTAACTTGCGTGCAAGTGACATCACCAAAAGTGTTGCGGGACAATCCCTCCCATGTCGGGTAAGTGCTTACGCCCCCTTGCAACGTGGCGTTTTGAGGTGCCGGGAATGCCAGAGCTCCGCCTCCGCGAGAAGGAATCGGACGAGGAGTGTCGGCGTGTCGGGCCGGTCAGTCGGCGTCGTTGGCGAACGGTCGGACACCGTGCTTGGCGCGGAACGCCGCAATCATCGTCTTCTCTGTGTTGCGCGCCTCGGCCTCTTCAGTGACCAGCCAGCCGACGATGAGGTCCGCGTGGTCGGCCAACTGAAAGATGCGGCGTCCGCCAGCGTGTCTCGCGCCGCCACCGGCTCCGTACCTGCGGAACTGGCGCAGGCGGCGGTGCAAACCGTCCTTTTTGGACCCGAGGCTCGCCTTGCCGATGTAAACCAGCCGCTCGCCTGGAACCCATGCGTCCTCCAGTACCGGGATCGGGACGGGCGCGTCACCGCGATACGGGGCGTCGGCGCGGAACTCGGGTGGGGCGTCGGTCGGTCGGACGACGACGTAGACGCCCGCCTTCCTTGGCACATCGGTGTTGGCGAGATCCTGGAACGTGGACCAGCCGGTGAAGGCTGACAGGTCAAGGGGATTGGTCATCAGGTTGGCCGGGTCGGCGCAGTCTCAAAAGCCCACGCAATCGCCCGTGCCACTCGTTTTTCGTAGTGTTCACGAATAGGTGCCGGTCGCGTCATGATCCAGTACGGGTGAGGCGGGAACACCAGATACGTTAGGTCCGGGGGCTCGGATTGTGTCGACCGAGGGACACGGAAGGGCCAGTTCAGCTCACGTGCCTCGGGATAGATCAATCGCACTGCGGATCGGGCGAACTTCCCAACGCCGATCACTAGGCGCGGCCGGACGATTTCGCGCAACTCTTCGCGCAAGAACGCCGCGCAGTTGGCTGTCTCGTGTGGAAGCGGGTCTCGATCCTCCGGCGGGTGACAATGGATTGAGTTGGTGACGAATAGCTCTGCCTTTGCGTAGCCGGCCCTCTTGAAGCACCGATCGAGAACGGCTCCGCTCCCGCGATAGAAGGGCTCTTGTGCGTCCATGCAGGCCTTGCACAACGCTTCGCCGACGATCGCTACGGGTGAGTCGATGGAACCGAATCCCGGCGCAGAAGCCGTAATGCCTGGCACATTTAGGCGGTCGGGCCTCTTGCACTTGCGGCACGCTTTGATCCTGCGATCGAGGCGAGCCTTGGCGAGTTGACGATCGTCGGTGGTCATAGCGGCACCGCCGGAGGTATGGCACGCAGTCGGGCCGCGTCCTGGCCGCCGAACACCGCCTTCACCGTGGCCGGGTACCAGCGAGCCCCACCTTGCGCAGTGGGCACGGCGTCGGCGTTCAACGTCTGGGCGATTTTGGCGAAGCTGGTACCGGCAGCGCGCTCTTCGATGATGCGGGCGACCACCTCGGTGGGGAGCGTTGAGGGGCGGCCCAATCTGACCCCAGCAGCCTTCTTCGCTGCTAGTGCAGCCTTAGTGCGTTGGCGGATACGGTCGCGTTCATCCTCGGAGATCGCCGCCAGCATGCGCGCCACCAGGCGACCGTTGGAGGTGGTCAGGTCGGCGTCGATGTCGGCGATGTAGAGCGGCCATCCCTCGTCGGCAGCGGTCTCCATCAGGTCCACAGCATCGCGGAACCTACGGGAGAGCCTGTCGATTTTGGCGACGATCAATCGCTCGGCCTGGCCGGTTTGCACCGCTTCCAGGGCAGCGGCCAGCCCGGGACGCTGATGCGGCGCCTTTCCACCGCTGACGCCGCCGTCCTCGTGCCACGCGTCGTCGGTGATAGTCCAACCCCGGGCAGCGGCAACGGCTTCGATGGCTGATCGTTGCGCCGCCAGACCGGCTCCTGACTCGGCTTGCTCGTCGGTGGACACCCGCAAGTAGGCGACAGCGGTACCGGTCGGCGCGGGGCCGGTGGAACGGCTGCGACGGCTACGGGTGCGGTCAAGTGCGGCGGCGATGGCGGT
Organism: Mycolicibacterium duvalii; assembly: GCF_010726645.1. Classification (NCBI taxonomy): domain Bacteria; kingdom Bacillati; phylum Actinomycetota; class Actinomycetes; order Mycobacteriales; family Mycobacteriaceae; genus Mycobacterium; species Mycolicibacterium duvalii. The sequence goes on from NZ_AP022563.1 coordinate 78,275, forward strand.
CGTGCTCATGCCTCTAGCGTATAGCAATAGGTACCAAATGACCGATTGCTTTACGTTTTGCCGTCGGCCATTGCTTCGAGTGCTGCCGCCGCGCCTTCGAGCCGGGCGCGTTCGGTGGCGGTGGCGTCCAACTCCCCGCGTTCGATGGCGTAGAGGATCAGCCTGAGCTGGCCTGCGGTTGCAGCGATGTCGGCGCGCTTCATGTCGTCAGCGGTTTCGGCGGGTGTTGCCCGGCTGCCAACCGGCCAAAGGGTCGTAGCGATCGGGCCGGGGCGAGGACGGCACCGCCGGAGCCGGGTCCGCGCCGGTGGCCGGTGCACCGCCGTGTTCGGGGCTGTCCGCCTCGCTGGCGGGCGTTTCCGGCTCGGGCGCGGTAACGGGTGCCTCGTCCGGCTTCGGCAGCGGTAGCGACACCACAGCGGCAACCGGCTCACCGGCACGCTGGCGGGCCACGGCCAGCCACTCAGCCAGCTCGTCGGAGGGCACGCCGTCCAGGGCGAGAACCTGGCAGGCGATGTCGCGGTGCAACTCCCACAGCGGGTCACCCGGCCCGGCGACGGTGCCGAACAGCTCGCGGCACTCGGCCACGGCCTGGCGCTCAAGATCCGAGGGCGACAGGCCGCCGTCGGCGATGTCGCGGGCGAGTGACGACGCGGCCTTAATCGCGTCCTCGGGGGTCATGGTGGTCATCGGGCGATCTCCTCAACTTCGGCGTCGATGATGGTGCCGCCGATGGCATTCTGCGGCGGACGGGTGGCGACCAGTGCCAGCAGTTCGGACTCCATGCGGTTGATGATGGCGGTGGCGTCGTGGTTCACGTTCACGTCCACCTCGGTGCGGGAGGGCGCGTGCAACCCGTTGAGTCGGGCGTCCTTCTCGATCATGTCGGCGATGGCCTTGGCCGCCGACACCACCGCCTGGGAGTCGCCGCGCAGCTTGGCGTCGGCGAGCGTTGCGAACAGGACCGACTTGGTGATCCGCAGCCCCTCGGTGGCTTGAGCGCGTGCCTGTTCGGCGGTCTCGGGCGGGGTGCGGTCCATCAGCCGCCGCACGGCCAACTGTGCCGCGCCACGGCTGCGGTAGCCGAGGGTCTGGCTGATCTCGGCCCACGTGCGCCCGACGGCGCGGAGCCGAAACGCCTCCTCGGCGCGCACGCGGGAGTCCTGGCGGTTCATCGTCGGCGGCATGTCTTCATTGTGTCTTCATTCCGTCGGATCGAGAACACCGACATTGGCGGTTAAATCGTTGTGGTCGTTACCGATACGGAGCCACAGCTCGCCCGGCGTGGCCCGGCTTCCTATCTGTCCACACAGCTCTCCTCGCGTGCGCGACTCCCAGAAGTGGCGCCTAAGGCGTCTAAGGTAAACCCGCAGGTTAAGGGGGGAGGGTAAGTGGCGCCTAAGGTGGCGGGTAAAGGCGTCCACGAAGGAGCGGTGGCGTCTAAAGGGACGACCCCTTAGACGCCACCGGCCACGCCGTAGACGCCGCCCCGAGACGTGTTCTGACCTATTTAGACGCCGTAGACGCCGTAGACGCCGTAGACGCCAAGTGAGTCTCCGGCCCCGGCGGCGCTACCCCTGAGGCGGCGTGCACCAGTCCGCGCCGGTCAGTTTCCACAGATGACGCTTGTCCTTCCCGAAACCCTCGCTGCGCGTGCCGATCTTCGGGTCGCGGCAACGCCGCCGCGCATGACCGATCTGATTCTCGGTGAACCCTTTACCTTTGCCCGCAGCGATCACCTCTGCGGCGTCCACCTCGCCGGTGTGCTCGTCGGCGTGCTCGCTGATGTAGTCGATGAGGAACTCCGCAACCTCCGAGCGGCGGCCCTGCCTGCCGCCCCGGCGCTCATCGGCCATCGCCTCATCGACCGTGCGCTCGGCCAGGCCGGTGAACACGAACTTGCCGGTGGCCATCCGCCCGTTGGGGGTTTCGATGATCTCCTGCTGGATGGTGTATTTCAACGACGGTAGGTCGCTGCGCCCGACGGAGTTCTTGGGTTGGGTGAACACCCGGTCCTCGCCGTCGTTGCCGAACACCATGCCTGCCCGCGCCACGTCCTTGAACGCCCCGCTGCCGGTGATCCTGCTCAGGGAGTCCAGCCCGGTGGCTTTGTTGAAGTGCGCGATGGCCACGACCGCCGCACGGGTCTTGTCGGCCATCGCCGCCAGCGGTTCAAGTGCCGTGCGGACCTCGCGGCTGTCGTTGGCCGAGAGCTTGCCGTTGAGGGTGCTCATCAGCGGGTCGATGACCACCAGGGCCACGTCGTGCTCGGTGATCGCGGCGTTGAGCAGCCCGATGTCGTCGGGCAGGCTGAGTGTCACCGACGCCACCTCGTGAGTGATGACCTCGATGCGGGCGACCAACGACAGGTCGGCACCGGCTGCCATCAGGCGAGGCACCAGGGTGTGTTTCCAACTGTCCTCGGTGGCCAGGTAGAACACCTTGCGCGGTGTCCCGTAGTAGGACCCGGGCAGCGTGCCGCGTGTGATGTGGGCTGTCAGCCAGATGCCGAAACTGGACTTTCCCGACCCCTCCCGCCCGGCGGCGATGGTCACCATGCCGCAGGGGATGCGCCCGTCGGTCTCCACCTCCGGCGGGGACCAATCGCATCGCGTTGCCACACAGGCGATGTCCGTTGCGGTGTACGGGTTAGGCCCAGCGGCAAGGCCCGTGTTGGTGGCGCTGATGTCTACCCACAGCCAGTCGACGGGCTCGGGCTCAATGGACGCCGCCCAGGTAACCCGCAGGCTGCGTGCGCCGCTGGTGTTCCCGGTCTCGCCGTCCCCGCTTGCGTCGATGGCCTGCCCGCCCGTGTCTGACTTGCCGAAGTCGGCGGGAAGGTCCACCGCCAGGTCGTCGTAGGCATCGCTCAGATCGGCCATCGCCACCCCCATGTCGTTGTCGTAGTGGATCGCGGCGACTGCACGCAGCCGGGTGAGGTGCGCCCCCCACTGAGCGACCATCGCACCGAATGGCTCGATGTCGTGATCGGTCCAGATGTGCAGGCACGGATCGTCGGAATCCTTGAGGCTGCAACCCAGCTCGTGAGCCGTCGCCGACTTCGGCGAGGCGTGGGGGCCGGGCGCAGTCCATACGTCGCATCCGCAGCCATCGACCTTGCCGGTGTTAGTCCAGTCGGTGCCTTCCAGGATTCCGGTCCAGGTGACCGAGGCACCCCACTGGGCAACCTTGTCGCTTCCGCCGGTGATGTGCTCGGCGCGGTGTGCGGCGCGTTCGACCCGTGCCGCTGTGTGGGCCGCGATCCTGTCGGCCAGCCATGGGGGCAGCTCGCACACCTTCCCGGTCGCGGTGTAAGCGCCCTCGGCGCGCACGCTCGGTGGGATCAGCACATAGCGGCGGTCCCATAGCACCGAGTAAGCGTCACCTCCGGCACCGAGCGTCATCGCGCCCGGGCAGTTCGGCAGGCCCACGCCGTCGGGCACCGTGAACCAGTAGTGGCCGCCGTCGCTGTGGACCATCGTCCCGTCCGGACCGAGCTGGCCGGGGCTACGCACCGTGGGCGCGGTGCTGGGGTCGGCCTCGGCGTCGCCCAGGAACGCCGACACCTGACCTGCGGTGTCGCAGTCCACCACCACAAGCCCGGAGCTGCCGACCTCGACGGCCAGATTGACAGGCACGCCGCCGCCGGGATACCGGCGCACCAATGTCTTGATGTAGCGCTTGAGATAGCCGTCCAGCGTGTCGACGTTGGTGGTGGCCAGCGCCAGCCCGGCAGGTGACTTCACCTTCTGCCAGTCCCTCCGACCGGCGGCGCGGGCTTCTTCTTGCGCGGCTTCGTCGTCGGCGTGCTTGCGCTGGGGGCTCCGCATATCGGCGGGGGTCTTCGAGCCGGGCCACACCAGCATCACGGCCAGCCCAACCTCGACTAGGCGGTGGATGTACTTGCGGACGGCCTCGTGGTCGGTGGCCTCCGGCGCATCGCTCAGCACCGCTGTCAGCTCGGCGTGGGCGCTAGACTCGTTCACGTGTGGTTCCTTTCGGGGTCTGCATGTCTTCGGTTTGGTGGCCGGGGAGTCGTTGGGCGGTGCCGGACCGGCACATGCGAGTCGAGGCCAAAACGCTCGCGCTGGTCCGGCATCGCCGCATCTACGGCCTAAACAAGTTGCTTAATAGGGGGTTCCGCCTTTACTGGGGTGCACGTCGCGCAGGCGTGCACTCAGGCGGCACCGCTGCTGAGCACTGCGCGGATACGGTCGGCCTGCTCGGCGGTCAGCGGGGGAGCGGCGTCGACCAGCTTCTTGATGTGCTCGCGGTAGGGATCCGGCGGCGCGTCGGGCTGGCCGCCACGGGCGCGAATCCAGGCATCGACCTCGGCTGGATTGAAGTACAGCCGCCGCACCACGCGGTGGGCGGGCAGGCCGTCCTGTGACACGAATTTGCGGATGGTCTGGGCGGATAAACCGGCGAAGAAGCGTCGGCTGACCTCGGCGGTGCTCAGGTAGCCGACGGGAGCGGTGGTAGGGGTGGCGGTTGGGGCCATCGCGGAACTCCGAAGGGTGCTCGGTGTGGTTCCGCGACGTTCGCCTAGCAGGGCCGCTCCCGCGCCAACCCTAGGCTCTGAATCGCGTGGACGCTTTGCGGCGCGCCCCGACTTTGGGCCATAGCATGTCCGCTGCGCTTGCCGGGGCGTCTATGTCGGCCTCGGTAGTTCGGTCGCGGGCGGCGCACGGACTACTGCGGGAGTAATCAACGCCCGTGCGTTAGCGCCACTATAGCCGACTATCGGCAATCCACGCTCAGTGAAACACGTTGTGGCGGTGGACGATAAGCCCGACTTTGACGGGTTTATGTGGCCTGGCTAGGAACGCCAGGTGATGACCACAGTGCCGGGGTCGAACGTCTTCGAGCCGTGACGGCCCTTGCGCAACCGGACCTCGCACAGCGCCTCGATGACCGCCCGGCGGGCCATCAGCGACCCGTCGCGGAACGCCGCCGCCGGGTCCGGTGCGCCCAGTACCTCGTCGAGCGCGGTGCCGGTCTGGTGCCCACGCATATCGCGCTCCACGGCTTCCAGTTCGGCCCGAACCCGTTCGGTGCGGGCGTGATAGCGCACGCCGTCGATGTAACCGGCGTCGTAGTCGGCATCCGCCGCCGCGAGCTGGTCGCGCAGCTCCCGAGACCGCTCGACCAAGGGAGCCAGAGCATCATCGGGGCGGGCCAGCAGCACGGCGGCGTCCTCGCGGCTTAGGCGTTCGGTCACGACATCCATCACGTACTGGTCCACCCCGGCGCGGACGCGGTTGACGTGGGTTGCCTTGCAGCGGTATTGGCTGCCAGCGAAGCCGGTGACCCGCGCTCCGCACTCGTCACAGACGTACAGGCCGGACCCGAGGTGCTTGCGGTCAGTGCCCTGCTGGGTCCGGCGGCGGGGGTCGGACAGGCGCGCCTGCACCACGTCGAACACGTCGTCGGCCACTAGGGCCTCCCATTTGCCCCGCACGCCTTCGAGCACCTGGCCGTCGTAGACCGCTCGCCCGGCGTAACGCGGGTTGGTCAGGATGTCGCGCACGCTCGATGGGTTCCACGGCTTGCCGTTGCGGGCCATCACGCCGTCGGCGGTGAGGATGCGCGCCGTCGATTTCAGCGACTCGCCGCTGTGGAACAGCTTGAAGATGCGCCGCACCATCTCGGCCTCCTCGGGGACGGTCTCGCCCTTGGGGGTGTAGCCGGTCAGCCGTACCCCGAGCGGCGGGCGACCGAGTTGAGCGCGCTGCAACGCCGCCGCCTTCTGGCGGGCCGACTTGCGCTCGACCTCCGAGCGGGCCACGGCCATCTTGATGCGGGCGAACAGCCTTCCGGCGTCGGTGGTCAGGTCGGCCTCGCCGTTGGCGGTCACCAGCGCCAGCCCCTTGCCCTCGGCGGCGTCGACCCAGTCCTCCAACTGCCGGGGCTGACGGGTGAGGCGGTCAAGGTCGTAGGTGACCAGCGCGTCGAAACGCCCTGCCTCGTAAGCCTTGACCAGCGCGTCGTAGCCGGGCCGGTTCTTGCGGGCGTCGCTGGCGCTGATCGAGTTGTCCACGAACTCGGCGACCGCGGTCCAGCCGCGCTGCTCGATGATCTGCTGGCACTGCTCGCGCTGGCGGGCCACGGCCAGACCCTCGCCGGTCTGGTCGAGCGATATGCGCAGGTAGACCGCTGCGCGGCGGGTGGCGGTCGGCATGGCAACCACCATAACGTTTATCTGTCGCGGAATGCGGTGGAGTTCCGCTTCGGATCAACGTCCACATCCAAAGCCAAGGCATAGCGCCGTAACCCAACTACGTCGACGACCGGAGGCGCGGATGGCGAGAGTTCCCGAAATCACCGCGATCCTCGGAGGTGGCCACTTCAGCCGTTCGGATGTCCTCGAACGAGAACGTGAGCGGGCGCGACGCGCACTTTCGAAGCTGGGCGCGCCAGTCTCCTCTGCAGAAATCGACCAACTCCATGAGGCCCTCCGCCAGCGTAAGGCGGAACTGGGTCACAGCGGTATCGAAGGGGCGCTTGGCCGTGACGTTCGCTGGTCGACCCGAGTGGCCCGATTGACCGCGAAAGCGTCGCGGGGCCGCCGAGCGCTGAGCACGATCGAGTTGGTTGCCTCGCAGGGATCGGCGAACGGCTTCGTGGATTGGTTCGAAAAACGCACCAGCGCGGATGACGAGGCAGCCATGCTCGCCGCTCATCCAGACCACTTCCTGTTCCGCATAGATGCGGAGGGTCGTCAGGAGGTGTGGGAGACGAACGGGGGATCGCCCCTGGCGGCGAGGTTCTTCATCGACTACGACGACACGTCGTCGCTGCAGACTCCTGTGGATCGCGAGTATCCCGTCCAGCTCGCGGGCGTGGCACGATTGCGAGACGGTTTGGCGATCGGCGGGGTGCGACACCAGTTCCGCGACGAGGGGGAAGGGTTCCGCGCTCTGCTGACAGTCGAGTTTCCCGCTCTCACTCTGCCCACCATCCTCCGTGGGCACCGTTGGCACCTTGCCATCGAGTTCTCGAATTGGATCGAAGCGAGCGCTGCGGGTGAAGGCTGATCAGGTGGAGTTCCGCTTCAACGTGTAGGCCGGTGGGCGGCTGACACAACGTCACCCTGAGAGCGTCGTCGCGGATATATGTGCACAGCGACGCTCTCAGGCTGACGTTGTGGTCGCTAGCGATGATGACCGACCCCGGAGAACAGGGATTTCCGCGTAGATTCGTGCGATCACCTGCGACTAACAAGGCGGCACATTCCTGTCACCGATGAGCCGAGGGAGTTTCTCCAGTACTGGCTCGGCTATTACGCGGTGTTCTTCGATGACCATCAACGGGATTCACGGGGAGTTGGCGTGGGCGCCCAAAGTTACTACCCCGCGCCAAGTCTGGTCGTTCTATCGCGCACTGCGCGGATACGGCACGAGCCGGGCGGATCTTGCGAACACAGTTCTCGGCGTCACCTTGCAGGCGAGGCGACGCTTGCCTCGACGTTTATCGGCTCCGTAACTCGGTGGAGTTCCGGTTCAAACGTGTGATGGGACAGGACACCGATTGCGAGCCGAGTGTCGCCTACGGAGCAGTGGCTCCTCACGCTGTCGTTGCCATTTGAACCCGTCTGGACTTCGGCGATCACGCTAGAAGTCTGTACATGACGACACTGCCCTTGGCCGAAGTTCGGGCCCAATTGTCGAAGCTCGTCGATGAGGCCGTCCGCACCCATGAGCGCGTCGAGGTCACGCGGCAGGGTCGTCGTGCAGCGGTGATCCTCAGCGCCGACGACTACGACTCGATCATGGAGACGCTGGCCATCCTCAGCGACCAGGAGTTGATGCGCGACGTCCGGGCAGCGGAGGCGCAGGCCGAGCGTGGCGAGATCTTCACGCTCGACGAGGTGACCGAGGAGATGCGCGCCGCCGGGCGACTGTCTCGGTGACTTATCGCGTCGAGCTCACCAGCGCCGCGAAGAGGGCACTGACCGAGCTGCTTCCTAAGGCTGTCGCGGTCGCATGTTGGGAGTTCATTCGGGGTCCATTGGCGGAACGTCCGCATCGGGTAGGCAAGCCGCTGCGCGGCCATTTGGAAGGCCGGTACTCCGCACGACGCGGCGAATTCCGGGTTCTATATCGGGTTTTCGACGACCGGGTAGTCGTCCGCGTCATCCATATCGCCCACCGTCGTGATGTCTATCGGTGACGAGATCGGGTGGAGTTCCGGCTCACCGTCTGACTGGCGCTTGGATCGCGCGAGATCCTATTGCTGCGGCGAGACCGACAGTACGATCTGAGGATGCAGCTGCAGGGCAGGCGAGTGCTGATCACCGGGGCTTCCCGGGGGATCGGGGAGGCGCTCGCCCGCGCCTTTGCCGACGCGGGCGCGGTGCCGGCTCTGGTTGCCCGTTCCGAGGATTCGCTTCGCTCGCTCGCGTCGGCGACCGGCGGTACCGCGCACCCCGCCGACCTCGCCGACGCAACCCAGGTAGCCGAGTTGATCGAGCGGATCGAAAACGAGGCGGGTCCGATCGACATCCTGGTCAACAACGCCGGCATCGAGAGCACCGCGGCCTTCGCGGACGCCCCGGCTGACGAACTGCGCCGCGTCACCGAAGTCAATTACCTCGCTCCGGCCGAACTCTGTCGGCAGGCGATACCCCGGATGCTGCGCCGCGGCGGTGGCCATATCGTCAACATCTCGTCGCTGGCCGGGATCGTGGTGTTCCCCGGGCTGGTCACGTATTCCGCCTCGAAGGCCGCGCTGTCGCACTTCACTGCCGGTCTGCGAGCCGATCTGCGTGGGTTGCCCGTCAAGACCACGCTGGTCGAGCTGGGCCCGGTCCCCACCGAACTGCTGGCCCGGGCCGACAACTACGAGCCGACCGCCCGGTCGTTTCAACGCATTGAGCGACTCGGTTTCGCCGTCGATACTCCGCGCGAGACGGTGGCTCTCGGCGTCGTCGACGCTGTCCGCAGACAGCGGCGCCACGTCCGGCTGCCCCGGCGAAGCATGCCGTTTTCGCTGCTCGTCGAAGCTCCGCGACGGCTCACCGAGGTGTTGCTCAGCGGCGTTCCGCACCAAGCGAAGTCCTGACCCCGACGCGGCGACAAGGACGGCGCAGCGTCCGGACGCTGGTGTCGTCGACTGGCGCCGGGTTACCGTGGGGCCGTGGTCGGTGAAGAAGCCGCGGACCCGCGCAGTGAGCTCGATCCGTGTGCCGCGCAGCTCTCGGAGCGTGAGGACGCCCTCGCGCAGCGGGAGGCTGAGCAGATCAGGCGCGACGCGGCGGCCGACCAACGGGAGCGCATCGCCGACGAGCGCGATCGCATCGCCGACGAGCGCGATCGCATCGCCGACGAGCGTGAGCTAGCTGCCGATGATCGAGAACAGCGCGCTGACGAGCGCGAGGGCACCACAGCGCAGCGTGAGCTCCAGCGCCTGCAGCGCATCGAGCAGCGGGAGAGTCGCGTCGCGGACGCCGGGAGACGGGACGAGGCCGAGGTCAGGCGTAGGGTCGCCGAAACCCAGCGACGGATCGACGAAGCCCGGCCGTAGGCCACCCCGCGTCCTAGCTGACCGAGTCTGTCGTCCGTCGTACATTGGGCGTCATGAGTGAGGACTGGCGTATCGATCGGGTCGATGAGATCCGGTCGCTGATCACACAGGCAGAACCCGAGGTCGTCGAAGAGGTCAAGTGGCGTAAACCGTCGAATCCCGATGGGGTTCCGGCCTTCTCGTTGGACGGCCTGATCTGCACTCTGGAGATGTACAAGGGCAAGGTGAAGGTGAACTTCGCCAAGGGGTCCTCGATCAAGGACCCCGACGGCCTGTTCAACGCGAGCCTGGAGGCGCCCGTCGGTCGGTCGATCGACCTGCGGGAGCATGACGACCTCGAGCCCGACGCCTTCAAGGCCCTGATCCGGGAGGCGGTCGCCGTCAACCGCAGCAGGAAGGCCGAGAAGGCCAAGAAGGGTTGAGGCGCCCGGCGGCTATCGCGGCGTCAGCGTGAAGATGGGGATGTCGCGACCGGACTTCGCGGTCTTGGCGCGGTAATCGGCGTAGCCGGCGTAGACCCGCTCGGCGAGCCGGAACAGCCGCGCGTAGTCCGCCGGGTCGGTGACTTCGCGCGCGGTGAATTGTTCGCCGCCGAACTCACATTCGGGGTGCGCCTTGAGGTTGTGGTACCACTGCGGGTGTCGGTCGGCGCCGAAGTTCGACGCGATCAGCACCACATCGGTCCCGTCGTGGAAGTACGTCAGCTGGGTTTCCCGGCGCTTGCCGGATTTCGCGCCGGTGGTGATCAGCGGCGCGTTGATGATCGGGCCCATGTTCACCCGTCCACCGGTCAACCGGAACAACAGCGGGTCGGTGCGGCGGGCGATATGGCGGGCCATGAACTGGCCCAGTCGTGAGCGCCCGAAGCGCACCCCCTGTTGATACTTCGGGCCACGGTTGCGGTGCGGATCAACGTAGCGCAGCGGCATGTCGAGAACCTACCCCCGCCACATGACCGGAATACGGGCGTGGGCCCGACGTGGTTGGCGCACGCCTCGCCTGAGGCCGGCTTGCGGGGCCCTCGGGTGCAGCCAGGCTCGGAGCCGATACACCGCCACCAGCGCGGCCAGTGTCGCGGCCTGCTTCACCAGCGCCGCCCGCGACGTGCGCTGACGCCAGGACGGGGCCTGCGCGCCGGCGCGCAGGCCGAACAGATAGCCGACTCCGAGCGCCGCGGTCATCGCGAGCAGCACGGCCAACACAGTCATGCCGTCGAGCCTGCCCTGCCGCGGTAGCAGCGTGGTCACGAACCGGGCACAGCTGAACCCTGGTCAGCTCGCCTGATACTCGACCATCGCGTCGCGGCTCTGCAGCGTCTCCCCGGAGATCACCACCAACTCCGTCGGCGACAGCCGGTAGGTGGTGGCGTCGTTGCGGGCCTCGAAACCGGCCGGCATCGGGCGGACATCGTCCAACCGCAGGAACGCGCCGTCCTCCAGGCGGACGCCGCGATAGGTGTAGTCACCGTCGCGGTCACAGATCACGATGGCCGCGCGGGAGGTGCGGGCGATCACGACCGCATCCTCGCCGGAGCCGCAACGCGCCTGGGAATCGATGAAGCCCTGGCCGTCGAACGCGGGTCCGGCGGAGGCCGATGGCAGCGACGGGGCCTGGGAGGCCACGGTGGGGCGTGCCGGTGGCGGCAACGGCGGAGCAACGGTCGCCGACTCGGGCCCCGGCGCCGGCGCTCGAGTCGCAGGTGCTTGCTGCGCCGGATCTTCTTGAGCCGGATCTTGTTGTGCCGGAACCGGTTGCACCACGGTGATCTGATCGTTTCGACTGGTCAGGAACAAAAAGAGGATCCCGATCGTGCCGATCGAGGCCACCACGATCGCGACCGCCGAGAGCTTGGAGCCCAGCCCGCCGCGGGGGGCCTTCTCGGGGGCGGGGGCCTCGTCGGTCGATGTCGGCATGACTGTTCTCCCTGGTCGCACCGAAAATATCGATGTTGACAACAGCAAACCACCTCCGGCGCGTCGGCGCTGCCATCCCGGTCGGCGTTTCGTCGCCGACGTTGCAGTCACACCGTGATCGCGATTTCTGCTCCGAGTCGGTAGCCGTCGGCCAACGGCAAGGTGTCACCGCTCCAGAACGACCCCGGGTCGAACCAGTTCCAGTTCTTCTCCGTCTGCAACAGCCCCATCGCCTCGTAGGTGATCGCCACCGTCTCGGCGCAGTAGGCCGTCTCCAGACCGACCGAGGTCCGCACCGTTTTGCGCCGCTGCGCCGCCTGACGGACTTTGTTGTGCACGAGGGGGATTCCCCGCGTGAAGTCGCTGACCGAGGGCAGCCGCCCGCGGAGCCAACGCCCGGTCAGTCGGGCCGTCGACGGAAACGGGGTGCCGTCCATTCGGGCGATCACCCGCAGCATGCGGTCTTCCTGGTCCCGGGTGACGTGTGGGGTGAGCTGACGCAGCCAGCACCGCTGGTCGTAGCTGTGCGTCCACCGTTGCACTGCCTCGCGCAGGTCGTTGAGTTGCACCCCGCGGTGATGGGTGCCGGTCCACAGGTCGAGCAGCTTGTCGCCGAGTTCGGCGTGCCAGATCAGCGGCGGCAGGTCATCGACGGCGACGGTCATCCCGACGTGGTTGACCGGGCTGTTGGTCATCGACTGGATGGCGCGGTCGAGGCCGGTGTGACCCCGGAACAACCAGAGGTCGCCGGTGCGGGTCTCTTCCAGGGCCCGGTCCAACGGCTCCGCCTGTGGCTTCATGCACGCAGCTTAGGCAGACTGACCTGCATGCGTGGGATCTGGAAGTGGGTGGGACTCGCCGGTGTGGCCGGTGTCGTCGCCGGCGGCGTTCTGGTGGCGCGCGATCAACGGAGGCGCAATGCCTACACCGCCGACGACATCCGCGCCCGGCTGCACCAGCGGCTGGCCGAAGCCGAGAACCCTCAGGCGGATTCGACGGGGTAAAGCGCGTGACTGCCCGAGAAGCCCTTGAGCTCACAGTTGCGGGCCTCGGTGAACGCGATGTCCTCGCAATCGGCCACAGCGTCCCGAACGGTCCGGCTGACCAGGATCTCGCCCCCGTCGGCCTGCCCGGCCACCCGCGCGGCCATCGCCACGTTGCGGCCGAACAGGTCGTCGCCGCGCAGCACCGATTTGCCGCTGTGGATCCCGATGCGCACCTTCAGGTCCCGTGACTGGCGATGCAATCCCTGCTGGATGGCGGCCGCGCACCGGACCGCCTGTTCGGCGCGGCCGAACGCGACCATGAACCCGTCGCCCTGGCTTTTCACCACGTAGCCGTCGTGCTGGTCGACCACGCGGCGGACCGCCTTGTCGTGCTTGCCGAGCAGCCGGACGTAGGCCCGGTCGCCCAGACGCTCGTTGAGCGCGGTCGACTCCTCGATGTCGGAGAACATGATCGTCACCCGGCCGCCGGGTGCCACCCTGGCCAGGTCCGGGCGTTCGACCTCGGCCCAGTCGGCCAGCTCCTCGATCGACGAGCGCACCGCCGCGCCCAGCCCGTCGCGACGCAGGATGCTGGCCGTCTGCCATACGGTCTTGACCGCTTTGGTGCCGCCCGTGACCAGCATCTGCCGGGCATCCAGGCGACGGTGCAGCTCCTCGGCCTCCCTCTGTGCGGCACGCAGACGCCGGGTCTGGACCACCAGGGCCACGGCCAACCCAGCGGCGAGCACCGCCGTCACCCACAAAGCGATCAGCGTTCCGGTCACGGCTCAAGTATTGGATGCTGAAGGTGTGACGACGCCGAAGGCCCCCTATTACGAGAGCCGGTTCGTGCGCGCCAACGACCCCGAAAGGGCCCGTGCGCTGTGGTTACGGCAGACACTGCTGCTGCCCACCGTCGGTGCAGCGGTGGCCGACGTCTGGGTCATGGTGTTCGACCCGTCGGGTCACCGCGCGGTCAAGCAGCAGTTCCCGCTGGCCGAGGCCGACTTCACCGACGAGTGGGCCGCGCGCATCGCGTCGGCGACGCTGGACGACACGCACACCTCGGGCGCGTTCAGCGATGCCCAGTGGGACCTGAAGATCACGGCGAGCGGTCAGGGGCCGGTGCGCGTGCTGTCCGACCGCGCCTACCGCGCGCGGATCCCGACGGCCAAGACCATGGTCCGCGACCCCCTGGCACGGTTCGACGGAAGTTTCGAGGCCGCGGGCCGCCGCATCGACGTCGACGGGTGGGTCGGCAGCGTGAACCACAACTGGGGCACCCGGCACACACCCGCATACGCCTACGGGCAGGTGTGCGGATTCGACAACGCCCCGGAGTCGACGCTGGAGATCGTCACCGCCCGGGCGGCGCTGGGGCCCGTCCTGCTGCCGGGGGTGACGGTGTTCGTGTTCCGGCACCGGGGTCAGCAGTTCGCGGTGCGTTCGATCTCCGCGAGTCTGCTGACCCACGGGCACTACGCGCCGTTCACGTGGACCTTCGGAGCGCGGGTGGGCGAGCAGATGATCGAGGGTGAGATCACCACCGTCCCGGCAGATGTGATCGGGCTGACCTACACCGACACCCATGGCGGGGTGAAGTACTGCTACAACTCGGCGCTCGCGAGCTGCCGGCTACAGGTGGCGGGCAAAGCATTCGAGCGCACCGAATTGGCCAGCGGCCGGGCGATGTTCGAGATTCTGACCGACGACCGGCTGGAATCGGTGCCGCTGCTGGCCTGACCCCGGCTACCACCCCTCGGTCAACACGCGGTCGAGGGTGTCGACGTAGAAGTCGGCGGCCTCGATGTCGATGCACAGCGGCGGCTTCGTCTTGAGGATGTTCTGGTGGTCACCGGTCGGCTGGATGACCACGCCGAGCTCGAGCATCCGGTCGCAGATGGCCGCGGTCTCGCGGGTCGCCGGCGCCAGCGTCTCCCGGTCGCGCACCAGCTCGACGCCCAGGTAGAGCCCAAAGCCGTGAACGGTCCCGACCAACGGATGGCGCTCACCCAGCGCGGCGAGACGGGCCTTCAGATGGGCGCCGACCCGGCGGGCGTTGTCCTGCAACCGTTCCTCGGCGAGGACGTCGAGGACGGTCAGACCGATCGCGCACGACAGCGGGCTGCCGCCGGTGGAGGAGAAGAAGTACCCTTCGCGGGCGAATGCGTCGGCCACCGCCCTGCTGGTGATCACCGCGCCGAGCGGATACCCGTTGCCCGTGGACTTGGCCACCGACACGATGTCGGGGACTGCCTGCTGTTGTTCGAACCCCCAGAACCAGTCACCGAGCCGGCCGTACCCGACCTGGACCTCGTCGGAGATCGCCAGCCCACCGCAGGCGCGCACCGCGGCGTACAGCTGGTTCAGGTATCCGTCGGGCAGCGCCATTCCGCCGGCGTTGCCGTATACCGACTCGCAGATGAATGCCGCCGGCGCCCGGCCGGTGGCGGTCAGCGTCTCGATGCGGGCCACCGCGTCCGGCGCGTACCGCCACGAGTCCACACCCCGATACTTGCCGCGGAAACTGTTCGGCGAGTCCACGGTGTGCACCCAATCCGGCCGTGTCGCAAGCGCATTGGGGTTGTCGGCGATCGAGGTGGAGACGGCGTCGGTGCCGTAGGTCCAGCCGTGGTAGGCCTCGCGTACCGCGACGACGTCTCGACGTCCGGTCGCGGCGACCGCCAGCCGAATGGCCAGATCGCTTGCCTCCGAACCGGAGTTGACCAGGAACACGGTGTCCAGCGGTTCCGGGAGCAGCCGGGCCAATCGCTCGCTGAACTCGACCACCACCCGGTAATTGAAGCGCGAGTTGGTGTTGAGTCTGCGCAGTTGTCGTGCTGCGGCATCCGCGATTCGGGGGTGCGCGTGGCCGAGTACGGTCACGTTGTTGACCATGTCGAGGTAACACCGCACATCGGTCGACATCAGGAAATGCCTTCGGCCGCGCTCGATCTGCGGCGGCCGGCGGTAGTAGAACTCCTGCACCGGGGCGAAGCTGGCGTCGCGGCGCGCCAACAGGTCCTCGCCCGCGGTGCGGGTCAGGGGTGCCAGACCGAGCAGCGGCCGGGGATCGCGCGTGCAGGCCAGCCAGCCCGGTGCCAGTTCGACGCTGGTGAACGACGGGGCCGGGGGTGCGTCAGCGGGGCGGACCGAGACGTCGAATCGGCCCTGCGCGCGACCCAGCCGCTGACCGGCATGCACCGCAGCGGCGGTGATCTCGTCGACGCCGGTGAGGATCATCTCGAAGCCCTCGCCGGACAGCGTCACCGAACCGTCGTCGCCGGTGGCCAGCGACCCGTCCCACGGCGCGGTGAGCTCGACGGCGTCGGCGGTCCACACCGTCACCCCGGTGGCGACGACGCTGGGGCGGTCCTGGCTGAGCATGGGGGACCGACTGAGCCGGGGTTCACCGTAGCGGGTCACCACCCACCGGGCGCCCTGGCGCAACGCCGCGGCCGCCGCCGCCTCCTCGACGGCGACGGACAGCTCTGCGGCATCGTCGTAGACGTCAGCGGTGGTCGAAAGATCAAGTGTGTGTGCGTCTTCCGGGGTCATTGCCAGCAGCGGCGCGGACGCCGGCACGGCGCTCGACGGGGTGCTCAGGTCGAGGTCGGCCGCGAGCACCCCGGTCATCACCGCTGCCGGCACCGAGGTGGCGAGCTCGAACATCTGCACTTCCTCCGCGGACTGATCGGTCAGGTAAGCGTTGTCCGGGTCGAGGGCGAGTTGCTGTGCGCCGCTGACAATGAGCACGGCGGCCCGCAGCTCGATCATCGGCCACACCGCGGCGATCTCGGTAGACGTCAGCGGGCGCAGTGCGTGGAATGCGCGCACCGCCGGCAGAATCGACGTCGGCCGCGCGCCGGGGTGGCCCAGCACCGAGGCCGCGCCGATGGCCAGTTCGGACACCGCCCAGGTGGTCGTCAGGTCACCGAAATCGATGACGCCGTCGGGTCGAGGCGGTTCGGTGCCCACCGACACTACGACGTTGGCATCGGTGAGGTCGAGATGCACGGCCTGCCGGGGCAGGCCGACGTCGAGCGCCGCGAGCTGCGACCCTGCCCGCGCACCGGCCTCGACGAGCCGTCGCCGTAGATCGGCGTCGCCGACATGCCTGGCCAGCCGGTCGACGACCTGGCTCCCGAAACGCAGATCCCACTGAAGCGTTCGCGCCAGGCCGGGATGGCTGAACTCGGCCAGCGCCCGGCTGACCCGGCCGGCCACCTCGCCGAGACCGGCGACCGCCGAGTCGGACAGGTAGCCGGAGTCCTGCAGCGTGCCGCCCGGCAGGAAACGCAGCAGACGTACGTAGGCGGTGCCGTCGGCCAGATCGGGTACCGCGGTGAGTGTCTCGCCGGCGGCGTTGGGCAACGGCACGCAGATGCGCAAGTTCGGCTCGGCCGCGGCAAGGTGTGCGGCGGCGGCATCCTGGGCGAGCAGTTCGGTGCGGGTGAAGACCGGGTTGGCGATCTTGAGCACACCGAGCACGTCGCCGCCGTCTGCGGTGACGACGAAGTTCTTGTCCTGCTGGCTGCCCAAGGAGACCGCGCGGGCGGTCATCTTGTAATAGGTCGCCAGAATGTGCTCGGCCTGGGATTCGCTCACCCGAGGAGCGGGCAGCTCGGGCCGGGCGAGAAAGTCGAATCCCATCAGTGACGCGAAGTCATTGCCGCAGCACGAAATCGACGACGACATCGGAGAAGGCGTCGTTGTCGTCACCGGCGGCGGTGTGGCCTGCGCCCGAGAGTTCGGCGAACTCGGCCGACGGCACCTTGGCCAGGAAGTCGGTGACGGCCTCTTCGCTGACCACGTCGGAGAGCTTGCCGCGGATCAACAGAATCGGGATGGTCAGCTCGATGGCGGCCTGCTCGAGCAGTTCCACCCGGACGAACGGATCCTCGTTCGGCTTGGTCAGGAACGCCGGGTCCCAGTGCCAGTACCACCGGCCGTCGCGCCACCTCAGGTTCTTCTTCAGCCCTTCGGGGCTTCGCGGCTTGGTGCGGTAGGGCAGATAGGCGGCGACCGCGTCGGCGGCGTCCTCCAGTGTCTCGAAGCCGTCGATGTTGCTGAACATGAAGTCCCGGATGCGCGCGCTGCCCTCCTTCTCGTAGCGCGGTACCACGTCGACGAGCACGAGTCGGCAGACCCGGTCGGGGCCGGCCCTGCGGGCGGTCAGGATGCCGGTCAGTCCGCCCATGCTCGCCCCGATCAGCACCGTCGGGCGTCCGATCCGGTCGAGCACCGACAGCGTGTCGGCGCACAGCGCCTCCACGGTGTACTCGGCGGTGGGGGAGCGGTCGCTGTCGCCGTGCCCGCGGCTGTCCAGTGCGACGACGTGCAGTCCGCGGCCGGCCAGGATCTGTCCGGTCTTCTTCCAGGAGTGCCGGTTCTGGCCGCCGCCGTGCAGCATCAACACCGACGGTTGCGTCGCGTCGAAGTCGGGGGTCGCCGCCGGGTTGTTCCATTCGTCGGCGGCCAGCGTCAAGTCATCGGCGCCGCGGAAGGTCGTGATCGTCGGCTCGCTGCGGGTGCTACTCACAGGCGTCCTCTCGGCTCGATACCGCGATCACGTTACTGCGCACGCGACTCGTCGGCGGTTCGGGGCAACCGCCGGTGCCCGGCAGCCTAAATTGTCGGACGTGCAAAAAAATCTCGCGGGGGATCGGGAGCGCACGGCCATCATCGAAGCCGCCTACCGCTGCCTGGCGCAGCCGCACGACCGGCCGATCCGGATGTCGACCATCCTGGGTCGTTCCGGACTGTCGAGCCGGGCTTTCTACCGGCACTTCTCGTCGAAGGACGACCTGTTCCTGGCGTTGCTGCAGCAGGAGTGCGACGCGCTGACCGCCCGGCTGGACCGGATCGTCGAGGACGGCGTCGGAAGTCCGGCCGACCAGCTGTCGTCCTGGATCGCGACGATGTTCGACGCCGTGGCCGACCCGCAACGGCTGATGCACTTCGCGGTGGCCGACTCCGACGAGGTGCGCGCCGCCAAGGGGTACCGCGAAGCGCGGGAGCGCTTCCACGACGAGCGGGAGCGGTCGCTGGCCGAGATCCTCTCCCGCGGGCGGCGAGACGGCACCCTGCCGCTCGCCGACCCCGGGATCGATGCGCTGGCCATCAGTGCGCTGGTCAGCCGTGTCATCACCGGGCAGAAGGTCGAGGACCGCCAGGCCTTCGCGCATGCCCGAACCCGGGTCACCGAGTTCGCGCTGCGCGCGGTGGGCGCGCTCGGCGCCGGCCGATGAGTTCGCGGGCCGGCGGTGGTCTGCACCACCGGCAGCACCATCGACGAGGAGGCCATCATGCCCGCCATCACGCCGTCCCTGTGGTTCGACGACAATCTGACCGACGCCATCGAGTTCTACACCGCCGTTTTTCCGAACTCATCGGTCGAACGCGTCGACCGCTACACCGATGCGGGGCCCGGCGTGCCCGGTGAGGTGGTCTCGGCACTGTTCACCCTCGACGGCCAGCGCTTCATCGGGATCAACGGCGGGCCGGTGTTCGCGTTCACCGAGGCGGTGTCGTTCACCGTGGACTGCGCCGACCAGGCCGAGGTCGACTACTACTGGGATCGGCTGGTCGACGGCGGTCAGGAGTCGCAGTGCGGCTGGCTCAAGGACCGCTTCGGCTTGAGCTGGCAGATCGTGCCGAGCCGCCTGACGGAACTGACCGGTGACCCCGACCCGGCCCGCGCCGCGGCTGCCACCAAGGCCATGCTCGGCATGCGCAAGATCGTCATCGCCGAACTCGAGGACGCGGTCGCCGGCCTCTGACCACCCGCGTGCGGTCGCGCGGCAGTATTTGTTGGCGCGTCAGTTTTCGTTGATATACGGTTCTGCGCGTCCTCGCATGTGTAACCTCAGCCCCACTTATCGAGACCAGGCCGGTTGTGGGAGGACTGTGACGGTGAGGTGCACGCGAGGAAGGACCCGGTAGATGGTCGCTTCCGACGTGATCGCCAAACCTGTGCGTGCTTTCGGTGGTTTCTACTCGATGGCACTGGACACGTTCGTGGCGATGTTCCAGCCGCCGTTCGCGTGGCGCGAGTTCATCGCGCAGGCCTGGTTCGTCGCGCGGGTGTCGATTCTGCCGACGCTGCTGCTGACCATTCCCTACACCGTGCTGCTCACGTTCATCACGACGATTCTGCTGACCGAGATCGGCGCTGCCGACTTCTCGGGGACCGGTGCCTCGCTCGGCACGGTCCGCCAGATCGGACCCATCGTGACGGTGCTGGTGGTCGCCGGCGCTGGTGCGACGGCGATGTGTGCCGATTTGGGCGCCCGCACCATCCGCGAGGAACTCGACGCGCTGCGGGTGATGGGCATCAATCCCATTCAGGCGCTTGTGGTTCCCCGGGTGCTGGCCGCCATGGTGGTGTCATTGGCGCTCTCGGCGACGGTGATTCTCGTGGGTCTGTCGGGTGCGTACCTATTCGTGGTGTACATCCAGAACGTGTCGCCGGGCGCGTTCGCGGCAGGGCTGACGCTGATCATCGGCGCCACCGACGTGATCATCGCGCTGATAAAGGCGGCACTGTTCGGACTCTCGGCCGGTTTGATCGCCTGCTACAAGGGGATCTCCGTGCGCGGCGGCCCGGCCGGGGTCGGCAACGCGGTCAACGAGACCGTGGTGTTCACCTTCATGGCGTTGTTCGCGATCAACATAGTCGCCACCGCCGTAGCGATCAAGATCACGCTATGACGGTCTCGAAGCCACATTCCCAGTTCCCCTGGCTCAAGGGGCAGTTCGCCCGTGTCGCAGACCCGTGGAACCACATCGGGACCCAGACGAAGTTCTACGGCCGCACCCTGCGCTCCGTCGGTTACGTCTTCACCCATTACGGCGTGGAGCTGATCCGGATCATCGCGCAGATGGGCCTCGGCGCGGGCGCGCTGATCGTCATCGGTGGCACGGTCGCGGTCGTCGGGTTCCTGACGGTCACCACCGGGGCGTTGGTGGCGGTCCAGGGTTACAGCGACTTCTCCGAACTCGGTGTAGAGGCGCTGACGGGCTTCGTTTCGGCGTATTTCAACACTCGGCTGATCGCCCCCGCGACCACCGCGATTGCCCTGTCGGCCACGATCGGCGCCGGCGCCACCGCCCAACTGGGCG
Organism: Mycolicibacterium duvalii; assembly: GCF_010726645.1. Classification (NCBI taxonomy): domain Bacteria; kingdom Bacillati; phylum Actinomycetota; class Actinomycetes; order Mycobacteriales; family Mycobacteriaceae; genus Mycobacterium; species Mycolicibacterium duvalii. The sequence goes on from NZ_AP022563.1 coordinate 98,823, forward strand.
CCATGCGGATCAACGAGGAGATCGACGCTCTCGAGGTCATGGGTATCCGCAGTATTGCGTTCCTCGCATCGAGCCGGGTGATCGCCGGCTTCGTCGTGGTGATCCCGCTGTACTGCGTCGGTGTGTTGATGGCGTTCTGGGCCGCACGGTTCGGAACCACTGTGATCTACGGTCAGTCGGCCGGCGTGTACGACCACTACTTCAAGACGTTCCTTGCCCCCACCGACCTGATGTGGTCGTTCGGGCAGTCCATCGCGCTGTCGGTGATCATCATGCTCGTGCACACCTACTACGGCTACACCGCGCGCGGCGGGCCCGCCGGCGTCGGGGAGGCCGTCGGACGGGCGGTGCGCACCTCCTTGATCGTCTCGGCGTTCGTTCTGGTCATGCTCTCTCTGGCCGTGTACGGCCAGTCCGGCAACTTCAACCTGGCAGGTTGACATGGACCCCAACGAAGAAGGCTTGCATCCCGCCTGGTGGACGCTGATCCTCCTGTTCATCACCGTCGTCGCCATCTGGCTGACGTATTCGCTGTTTTTCGGCACGTTCAAGTCGCACGAGACTGTGACGCTGGCCTCCGACCGCGCCGGCCTGGTGATGGACACCAACGCGAAGGTCAAGCTACGCGGCGTGCAGGTGGGGCGGGTCGCCGACATCCAGGGCGGCAGCCAACCGGTGTCGTTGAAGCTGGAGATCGACAGCGACAAGGTCAAGTACATTCCGGCCAACATCGAGGGGCGGATCCGGGCAACGACGGTGTTCGGTGCCAAGTTCGTCGACCTGGTCTATCCCGAAGATCCTCAGGGCCAGCTGCAGCCCGGCCAGGTGATCATCTCGCAGAACGTCACCGTCGAAGCCAACACCGTCTTCCAGAACGTCGTCGACATCATCGACCGGATCGACGTCGCCAAGCTCAACAGCACGTTGTCGGCGCTCGCCGACGGGGTTCGCGGTCAGGGTGAGCGCATCGGTCAGGCCACCACCGACGCCAATCAGGTGCTGCTCGCGCTGAACCCGCGCAACGAGACGATCGGCGAGAACTGGGTCGCACTGCGCGATTTCAACGACACCTACAGCGCTGCCGCGCAGGACATCCTGACCGCCCTCGACGCGCTCAGTACGACCAGCACGACGATCGCCGGGCGCGCCACCCAGTTGGATGCGTTGCTGCTGGCCACCACGGGGTTGTCCAACAGCGGCATCAGCCTGCTGGCGCCGAACCAGGCGAACCTCATCAGAGCCATCAATGTGCTGGAGCCGACGACGAGCCTGCTGTACAAGTACAGCCCGGAGTACACCTGCCTGCTGACGGGCGCGAAGACGCTGCTGGACACCGGCGGCTACGACGCACCCGGCGGCAACGGGCGAACCCTGGTGCTCGACGTCGGACTGTCCCTGGGCGACGACCCGTACCGTTACCCGAACCATCTGCCGATCATTGGCGCCAAGGGCGGTCCCGGCGGTAAGCCGGGGTGCGGTTCGCTGCCCGACGTGGCGAAGAACTGGCCGGTCCGAAACCTCGTCACCAACACCGGCTTCGGCACCGGCATCGACTGGCGGCCGAACCCGGGCATCGGCTTCCCGGGCTGGGCGAACTACCTGCCCACTACCCGCGCGGTGCCCGAGCCGCCGAGCATTCGCAACCTCTTCGGGGGACCCGCGATCGGCCCGATTCCCTACCCTGGCGCGCCCGCCTACGGTGCGGACCTGTACGCACCGGACGGCACGCCGCTGTGGCCGGGGCTGCCACCGGCACCCCCGCCGGGCGCGCCGCGCGACCCGGGGCCGACGCCGGGTTCCGAGCCGTTCATCGTCGCGAATCCCGCGCAGATGCAGCCGACGCCACTACCTCCGGTCCCGTTGCCGCGCGAGGCCGCCCCGTCCCCATGACCGCCACCGAACACGTGAAAGGAGGTGCCCCGCCATGCCCGGTCTGACGACTCAGATTCGGCACGACGCGTGGCGTCTTGCCGTGTTCCTGACTGTGTGCCTGCTGGGCGTGTTCGGGCTGTTCGCAGTGTTCGGGCAGATGCGGTTCGGGGAGAAGACCCACACCTACAAAGCGGAGTTCACCAATGTGACCGGGTTGGAGAACGGGGACTTCGTCCGCATCGCCGGCGTCGAGGTGGGTCAGGTCAAAAACGTTGCCATCCAACCTGATACGACGGCGATGGTGGAATTCACGGCAGACCAGTCGGTGGTGTTGACCGAAGGCAGCCGAGCCGTCATCCGCTACGACGACCTGATCGGCGGGCGCTACCTCGCGCTGCAGGAGGGCGCCGGCGCCACCACGACTCTCAAGCCGGGAGCGACGATTCCGCTGGCCCGCACCGCGCCGGCCCTGGATCTCGACGCGCTGATCGGCGGGTTCCGGCCGCTGTTCCGGGCGCTGGACCCCGAACAGGTCAACGCGCTGTCCGGTCAGCTGATCGCAGCCCTGCAAGGGCAAGGCGGGACGATCAACTCGTTCCTGGCCCAGACCGCGGCCCTGACGAGCACCCTGGCCGACCGCGATCAGCTGATCGGTCAGGTCATCACCAACCTCAACGTGGTGCTGGGATCGCTGGGTGACCAAAGCGACCAGTTCGCCACGGCCATCGACGCGCTCGACGGGTTGGTCGCAACGCTGCAGGAGCGCAAGGAAGACGTGGCCACCGGTCTGGCGTACACCGATGCCGCGGCCTCGAGCATCGAGGATCTGCTGTCGCAGGCACGTCCGCCCCTGGCCAAGACGGTGCGCGAAACCGACCGGACGGCCGCGATCGTGGTGGCCGACCACGAGTATTTCGACAACCTGCTCAACACCCTGCCGGACGCATATCAGGCCCTCGCGCGACAAGGCATCTACGGCGACTTCTTCAGCTTCTACCTGTGCGACATCGTGCTGAAGCTCAACGGGAAGGGCGGGCAGCCGGTGTACGTCAAGGTCGCCGGCCAGTCCACCGGGAGGTGCGCGCCCCGATGAAGTCGTTCAGTGAGCGGAATCAGCTCGTCATCGGTGTCGTCGGCCTGGCGTTGACGATCGGCATCGTCCTGGGATCGCTGAACTACGAGAGGCTGCCGTTCCTGCAGGGCGCGCAGTACTCCGCCTACTTCGCCGACGCCGGCGGGTTGAGAACCGGTGAAGACGTCCAGGTTTCGGGCTTCACGGTGGGCAACGTCAAGTCGATCGAGCTGGACGGATCGCGGGCTCTCATCACGTTCACGGTGTCCAAGGACATCCTGCTCGGTGAGCGCACCGAGGCGGCGATCAAGACCCGGGGACTGCTGGGAACCAAGATGCTCGAGGTCACCTCGCGCGGCGACGGCCGGCTGGAGGGCACGATTCCGCTGGAGCGCACCACGTCCCCCTACCAGCTGCCCGACGCGTTGGGTGACCTCGCCATGACGATCAGCGGCCTGAACACCGATCAGCTGTCGGAGTCGCTGCGGGTGCTGTCCGCCACCTTCGCCGACACACCGCCGCAGCTGCGAGTCGCGGTCGAGGGGGTGGCGCGCTTCTCGGAGACCCTCAACGAACGCGATGCACAGCTGCGATCCCTGCTGGGCAACGCCAACAAGGCCACGACCGTGCTGGCCGAACGCAGCGAGCAGGTGGTCAACCTGGTCGCGAACAGCAACGCGTTGCTGGCCGAACTCCGAAGTCAGAGCGCGGCATTGGATCAGATCTCGGGACACATCTCGGCGCTCAGCGACCAACTCATGGGCTTCATCGCCGAGAACCGGGAGACCCTGCGACCGGCGCTGGACAAGCTCAACGGCGTCCTTACGATCATCGACAACCGCAAGGAACAACTGCAGCGGTCGATCCACCTGTTCCAGCAGTACTCGATGTCGCTCGGGGAATCCGTGGCGTCGGGACCGTTCTTCAAGACCTACGTCGCCAACCTGCTGCCCGGACAGTTCGTGCAACCGTTCATCGATGCGGCGTTCTCCGATCTGGGGCTGGATCCCAGCGTGCTGCTTCCGTCGCAGCGCACCGATCCCCAGGTCGGTCAGCCCGGCACGCCCGCGCTGCCGGTGCCCTTCCCGCGGACCGGGCAGGGCGGCGAGCCGCGCCTGACGGTTCCCGACGCCATCACCGGCAATCCCGGCGACCAGGCCTGCGGCCCGCCCGGGATCGCGCTGCCCGGTCCCGGCTGCTACCCCTACCGCGAGCCTCTGCCTGCCCCGCCGCCGGGCGGGCCGCCCCCGGGGCCGCCGGCCGAGGCGCCACCGGGCCTTGGATCGACCCCCGGGCCGACCCCGGAACCGGTGTTCGTGCCCGCCCCCGGTGAAACCCCGCACCTCGCTCCCGCGGAGGCCGGCTCATGACGCGCAGCCTTCGTGCCCTGTTGATCGCCGCCCTGGCCGTGATCCTGGTCGGCGGCGTGGTCGTGGTGCTGCGCACCATGGAAACGACCAACCGCACGCACGTCGTCGCGTACTTCGAGAACAGCAACGGCATCTATCCCGGCGACGATGTGAACATCGTCGGCGTCCCGGTCGGGAAGATCGAGTCGATCGAGCCGCAGCCCACGGCGGTCAAGATCTCCTTCTGGTACGACAGCAAGTATCAGGTGCCGGCCGACGCGAAAGCGGCGATCCTGTCACCGACGCTGGTGACGGCGCGGTCCATCCAGCTCACGCCTCCCTACACCGGTGGCCCGGTGATGGAGAACGACGCGGTGATCCCGCGCGAACGCACCGCGGTACCGGTGGAATGGGACGAGGTCCGTCAGCAACTGGCCATCCTGGCCGACACGCTGCAACCGACAGAACCCGGCGGGGTCAGCCCGCTCGGTTCGGCCATCAACACCACCGCCGACAACCTGCGCGGCGAGGGTGCCAACATCCGCGACACCGTCATCCAACTCTCGCAGGCGATTTCGGCGCTCGGTGACAACAGCACCAACATCTTCTCCACCGTCAAGAATCTGGCGACCCTGGTGTCGGCGCTGCAGGACAGCACCGACCTGATGCGTCAGCTCAACCAGAACCTCGCCACCGTCACCGGGTTGCTCGCCAACGATCCCGACGAGGTCGCCACTGCGGTCCGCGATCTGAACAACGTCGTCGGTGAGGTCCAGACGTTCGTCGCCGACAACCGCGAGTCGCTGGGCACCACGTCGGACAAGTTGGCCGGGGTGACGCAGGCGCTGACGGACAGCCTCGCCGACGTCAAACAGTTCCTGCACGTGGCCCCCAACACCCTGCAGAACTACGTCAACATCTGGCAGCCCGCTCAGGGCGCGGTCAGCAGTGTGCCGATGATCAACAACTTCTCCGATCCGATCTCGTTCCTGTGCGGCGCTGTTCAGGCGGCGTCGCGGCTGGGTGCCGAAGAGTCGGCGAAGTTGTGTGTGCAGTACCTGGCACCGATTATCAAGAACCGTCAGTACAACTTTCTGCCGGTGGCACAGAACGTGTTCGTGGGCGCCACCACCCGGCCCAACGAGCTCACCTACAGCGAGGACTGGTTGCGCCCGGATTACATTCCGCCGCAACCGGCAGGGTCCTCAACTCCGCCACCGGCGAACGCCGCCCCGGCACCCCCGCCCGCCGGCCCCCCGTTGGCCGCGGAGGCGCCGATGCCCACCACACCCAACCCGGCCGATGGCCTCCAGGGTCTGATGGTGCCGCCGGGAGGTGGACCGTGATGGATACCAAGGTGTTCCGGGCCCTCGTGACGGCCGTGCTGCTGATCGGGCTGCTCTCCGGGTGTTCGAACTGGCGCGGACTGAATACCCTTCCTCTGCCCGGCGTGGAGGGGACGGGGCCGGAAGCCTTCGAAATTCAGGCCCAGATGCCCGATGTCGACAACATCGAGCCGAACTCCCGGGTGCGGGTCGGTGACGTGAACGTCGGTCACGTCCGCAAGATCGAGCGCCAGGGTTGGCATGCGCTGGTGACGATGGAGCTCAACGGCGACGTCGAGCTGCCGGCGAATGCGACCGCGACGCTCGGGCAGACCAGCCTGCTGGGCTCGTTGCACATCGAGCTGGCACCGCCGACTGACGAAGAGCCGCAGGGCAGGCTGAAAGACGGTGCGCTGATCCCGTTGTCGTCGTCGCGAGCGTTCCCCAGCACCGAGCAGGCGCTGGGCGCGGTCGCGCTGTTGCTCAACGGCGGTGGGCTCGGCGACATCCAGGACATCACCGAGGCGCTAAGCACCGCGTTCGCCGGTCGGGAAGGCGACCTGCGCAGCTTGATCGAGCAACTGGACCTGGCCATCGGCTACCTCGACGACCAGAAGAACGACATCATCGCCGCCTCGGAGAGCATCAACAACCTGATGAGCCAACTCGCCGAACAGAAACCGGTGGTGGACAGGGCATTACAGACGATTCCGCAAGCACTGTCGGTACTCCGGGACCAGCGCAACAATCTGGCCGAGGCGGTCACCCAGCTCGGTAGGTTCAGCGCACTGGCCGCCGACTCGGTCAATCAGACCAAGGAGGCGCTGGTCGCCGAACTCCAAGACCTCGGTCCGGTTCTCGAGGAACTGGCCGATGCCGGTCCCGCGCTGACCCGCGCGCTGAGTTTCCTGCCGACGTTCCCCTTCCCGAAGGAGACATTGCTCAACTGGATGCGCGGCGACTACGCCAACCTCACGTTGATCCTCGACCTGACCCTGAGCCGGATCGACTCCGGCTTCTTCACCGGCAGTCGGTGGGAGTGCGACCTGACGTGGCTGGAGTTGCAGTGGGGCCGCACCATCGGTCAGTTCCCCAACCCGTGCAACGCCGGGGGGCCGGGCACCGCAGGCAACCCGTTGATCGCTCCGTACCGTTGGGACCAGGGGCCGTAGCATGCGTCTGACTCGTCGAATCCTCATCCAGATGGCGATCTTCGCCCTCATCGCAGCGGTTGCGCTGTCCATCATGGTCTTCTCCTACATGCGGTTGCCCGCCCTCCTCGGTGTCGGGCAGTATCGCGTGACCCTGGAGTTGCCCAAGACGGGTGGGCTTTACCCGAGGGGCAACGTCACGTATCGCGGAGTGACGGTCGGGGAGGTGAAAAGCGTCGGCCTGACCGGTAACGGTGTCGAGGCGGTGCTGTCGCTAACCGACGACGTCGAGATCCCGGCCGACCTCGACGCCGAGGTGCACAGCGTGTCCTCGATCGGTGAACAGTATGTCCAGTTGTTGCCGCGCAGCGGCGACGGTCCGGTGTTGCGGGACGGCGACGTGATCCCGATGGACCGCGCCTCGGTCCCGACCGACATCAACACCGTCCTCAACGCGACGAACAGGGGCCTGGAGGCGATCCCGCAGGAGAACCTGCAGACAGTCGTCGATGAGGCCTACCTGGCCGTCGGGGGACTGGGGCCCGAATTGCGGCGCCTGGTCAGCGGCAGCGCCGCACTCGCCAGCGACGCGCGCAAGAACCTCGACCCGCTGACCACCCTGATCGACCAGTCCAGGCCGGTGCTGGACAGCCAGACCGAGACCGCGGATTCGATCCAAGCGTGGGCGGCGAATCTGGCGAGCATCAGCGGTCAACTGCAGAGCGAGGATGCGGCCCTGGGCGGGATCCTGGACACGGGACCGGGCGCTGCCGACGAGGTGAGAGCGCTCTTCGACCGGCTGCAACCGACATTGCCGATCGTGTTGGCCAACCTGGTCAGCATCGGCGAGGTGGCCCTCGACTACCAGCCGAGCCTGGAGCAGCTGCTCGTGTTGCTCCCGCAAGGCACCGCGGTCACGCAGGCCGTGGGCGTGCACAAGCGGAACACCAAGCAGGACTACATGGGTGACGCCCTGGTCTTCAACTTGAACCTGGCGATCCCGTTGGTTCCGGCGCCCATCCCGCTGCCGCCGCAGCAGTTGCCGCCGCCGTGCACCACCGGCTTCCTGCCGGCACAGCAGCGCCGGATACCGACGTTCGAGGACTATCCCGACAGACCGCCGGGCAACCTGTACTGCCGTGTGCCGCAGGACGCCCCCTTCAACGTCCGCGGCGCCCGCAACCTGCCGTGTGTGACCGTGCCGGGTAAGCGCGCCCCGACCTGGCAGGACTGCGAAAGCAACGAGGTCTACGTGCCGCTCAACGACGGTTACAACTGGAAGGGTGACCCCAACGCGACGGGCTCCGGGGAAGCGATCCCGGACGTGCCGCCGGATGTGCCGGTCGCCGTGACGCCACCCCCTCCCGGTACGCCGCCGCTGCCCGTCGCGGCCGCAGAATACGACCAGGCGACCGGTACGTACGTCGGGCCGGACGGCAAGGTGTACACCCAGTCCAACCTCGCCGAAGAGGCAGGTGAGCGGCCGTGGCAGTCGATGCTCGTTCCGCCGGGGGGCTGACGGCCGCGGCCGGCCGGGCCACGTCCTGAAACTCTCCGTGATCCCCCGACGCTATGGTGTCGGCACGTAGGTTGGTGCCGGCGGTGCACCGACCCCTATCTGGCCGCCAGGCTGCTGAGGAAATGATTGATGGCACACGAGAAGACCCCCGCTGAGGAGGAGTCGACCCCCGAGGTCGACGTCCGGGACGAGAATTCCGAGGCTGCGGCACCTGTCGCCGACTCAACGGAGACGTCGGGCGCACAGACCCAGGACGCCGACGAGGGCGAGGCGCAGGACTACGACGAAGCCGGTGCCGCGACCGAGGACGAAGCCAGTGACGAGGCCAAGGCGCCGCGCACGCCGATGTCGCACGTCAAACTCGCGCTGATCGCGGGTCTCATGGGCGTTCTGGCGCTGGCCGGGCTGACCGGCTGGCTGGGTTATCGCGCCTATGAGTCGCAGCAGGCCGAGCAGCAGCGCAACCTGTTCCTGCAGGTGGGACGGCAGGGTGCGCTCAACCTGACCACCATCGACCACGAGACCGCCGAGCAGGACGTGCAGCGCATCCTCGACTCCGCCACCGGCACCTTCTACGACGATTTCCAGCAGCGGGCCCAGCCGTTCGTCGACGTCGTCAAGCAGGCGCAGTCCACATCGGAGGGAACCATCGCCGAAGCCGGGCTGGAGACCTACAGCGAGAACGAAGGCACCGTGCTCGTCGCCGTCACGGTGCGCACCTCGAACGCCGGCGCCCCCGAGCAGCAGCCCAGGGCATGGCGGATGCGGGTGACGGTGCAGGAAGTCGACGGCGAGGCCAAGGTGTCGAAGGTGGACTTCGTACCGTGAGCAAACCAACCGACGACAACACCACCCCGGCCAAAGAAGAGGAACCGACCTTGGGCGACGCCGCGGACAACGACACGACCACGACCTCCGACGTCGAGACCACCGAGGCCGGCGCGGCGGCGGACACCGATGCGGCACCGGAAGCCGACGACACCGAGGCCGCCGATGACACCGAGGCGGCCGACGAGGCCGGGGCCGAGCCCGGGGGCCGGCCCGCCAAGCGCACAATCCAGTGGACGCGCGTCGTCGCGTTCGGTCTGCTGCCCGCGCTGGCTCTGACACTCGCGCTGGGCGCGGGGTTCCTCAAGTGGCGGGACAACTCGGTGCGCAACAGCGAGGCGGCCGCGGCCGAGTCCGTGCAGGCAGCCAAAGACAGCACGATCGCGCTGTTGTCCTACACCCCCGACAAGGTCGAGGAGCAGCTCGGGGCCGCCCGTGACCTGCTCACCGGAGACTTTCGCGAGTCCTACACCTCGCTGACCAACGATGTGGTGATCCCGGGCGCCAAGGAGAAGAACATCGCCGCGGTGGCGTCCGTGCCGGCCGCGGCGTCGGTGTCGGCCAGCCCCACCGAAGCCGTCGCGCTGTTGTTCGTCAACCAGACCGTGACCGTCGGTCAGGACCCGCCGACCGACACTGCGTCGAGTGTCCGGGTGACGCTGGAGAAGGTCGACGACCGCTGGCTGATCTCGGAGTTCGATCCGGTCTAGCGGTGCCGATGACGGGCGGGATGACTGCGCGCCAGTATCGGCAGCAGCACCCGCCTGGGCACCAGCCGGTAGGCCAGAGCGGCCACCGCGTTGGCGGCGCCCGGCACGATGACCGCGCGCCCGCGGGCCCATCCGTCGACCGCTGTGCGGGCCACCGCCTCGGGTTGCTGCCAGAGGAATGCGGGCAGCATCTTCTCCGCCTCCTCGTCCGGGATGCCTGCCCGTGTGCCGAAACCGGTGCGCACCGGGCCGGGGCACACCACCGATGCGGTGACGCCGCTGCCGCGCAACTCCTCGCGCAGGGCCTCGGTGTAGGACAGCACGAAGGCCTTCGCCGCGCCGTAGGACGCCTGGAACGGCACCGGGCCGAACGCGCCCACGGATGCGACGTTGAGCACCGCGCCCCGTCCGCGCGCCACCATGCCGGGCACGAACCGGCTGCACAGATCGACCACCGCGGCCACGTCGAGTTCGATCAGCGCCAACTCGTCGGCGACTGCGACGTCGGCGACCCGGCCGACGTTGGCCGCGCCGGCGTTGTTGACCAGGATCTCCACCTGCAGGCCCAGATCGGCCACGCGGGCGGGCAGCGCGGCCCGGGCGGCCGGATCGGTCAGGTCGGCGGCAAGCACGTGCGCCGCCGGGCCCAGCGACTGCGCCAGTTCCCGGAGCCGGTCCTCCCGTCGGGCGACCAGGATCACCGGGTGGCCGCGCCGGATCAGCTCGCCGGCGATGTGGGCGCCGATCCCGGCCGATGCGCCGGTGACCAGCGCTGCCGCGGTGGGGAGACCCGGCAGCAGCGACACGCGCCACAGCCTAGCCTGGCCACCATGGCAGTGCGCCGGCTTGCCGCCGTCGACGCGCAGATGTACTGGATGTCGTCGGTCATCCCGAATGACCAGTTCCTGCTGTACGCCTTCGACGGTGGCCCCGCCGACCTCGGAGGCGCCCTCGACGTGATCCGGCACCGGGCGCGCTCGTGCGCCGAGCTCAGGCTGCGCATCGACGACACCGCCTCGTGGGCTTACCCGGCATGGACGCCGCGGGACATCGGTGCCGACCAGTTCGTGGTGCACGTGCTCGCCGAACCCACCTGGCAGCGGTGTCTCGACGCGGTGGCGGCGCTGGGCGGCGATCAACTCGACGCCCGCCGGCTCACATGGCGGCTGCACGTGTTCGACCGCATCGAAGGGGTGCCCGCCGTCGGGGCCGGTGCGGTTGCGGTGCTGCAGGTCTCGCACGCCCTGGGCGACGGGACGCGAGCGTCGGCACTGGCGGGCTATCTGTTCGGCCGGGAGGGGCCCGTCCCCGCGGTCCCGGCCGCGCCGCGAAAGGCCGCGGCGCTGGTGCCGCGCAGCGTGCGGGCCGCTCACGCGCATCGGCAACTGGTCCACGACACCGCGGCGGGACTGGTTCCACCGCAAGCGGATTCGCGTCCGACGTTGCACAGCAACAGGCGTCCGGACGGGCTGTGGCACCTGCGCAGCATCGTGTGCCGGCGCACGCAGTTCGGCGATGCGACGGTGACCGTGGGTGCGCTGGCCGCGGTGTCGGAAGCGCTGGGCGGGCACCTGCGCGCGCTCGGTGACGACGTGGGTGCGCTGGGCGCGGAGGTGCCGATGGCCAAGACGGGTGCCCGCGCAGCCAACAACCATTTCGGCAACGTCGGCGTCTCGCTGTATCCGGACCTGGCGGCCCGAGCACGGACCCGCGCGATCGCCGACGATCTGCGTCGGCGCCGCCGCCGCGCGGCGCATCCGGCGATGCGCGCCGAGGCCGCCGCGTTCGCGGCGCTGCCCGCGCCGTTACTGCGTTGGGGGGTCGGGAAATTCGACCCCGACGTGCGCTCGCCCACGGTCACGGGTAACACGGTGCTCTCCAGCGTCCACCGCGGGGCGAAAGACCTGCGGTTCGGGAACGCCGTCGTCGCGCTGACGGCGGGATTCCCCGCGCTGTCGCCGATGATGGGTCTCACCCATGGTGTGCACGCCATCGGGGACACCGTCGCGGTCAGTGTGCACGCCGCCGACTCCGCGGTCGGCGGCCCGGACGGCATCGACGGCTACGTCGACCGCCTCGCCCGCGCGCTGTCGCACTGAGGCGAGCACGTTCAGGGCTGGGACAGGGCCGCCACCACGGTTTCCAGCGACCGGGCGGCGGCGTCGCGGTCGTCGCCCATGCCGACCAGCGTGTCGACGATCAGCGGCCCTAGGATGTGGGTGAGTCCACGGCCGTCCTGGCCGAAGAATCCGGCGAGTTCAAGCATCACGGCGCCGTGGTTGAGGCTCCACAGTCGCCCCGCCACCGCGAGCTCGTCGTCCTCGCGGATGCGGCCGGCGGCCATCATCCGCTGGACCGCGGTGCGCAGCGCGCCGAACGAGGCCGCCCAGTCGGCGCGGTCGGTACTGCTCCCGGTGACGGTCAGGTCGCTGCGATGTTCGGCGACCGACGTCGGCGTGGAGGTGCCGAACATGAACTGGTAGCGCTGCGGATGGGCCAGCGCGAACCGGTAGTAGGCCAGGCCCATCCGCAGGAAGTCGGCCACGGGGTCGTCGGTCGCCAGGCCCTCGGTCAGCGCCTGGGTGAACCGGGCGAACACCTCACCGGCGACCGCGTCGAGCAGGCCGGTCATGCCGCCGAAATGTGTGTACACCGCCATGGTCGACGTCCCCGCCCGCGAGGCCACGCTGCGCGCGCTGACGGCGCCGACCCCGTCGCGCTCGAGTAGCTCCACCCCGGCGGCGACCAAGGAATCTCGTGGCGTGCTCACCCTTGCCATGCTGCCATAACAGTGTTATATCTGGACTGCGATAACAGCGTTATGGAGGCCTGGCCATGTCCAACCCGTATCTGGAGGGCGCGTTCGCGCCGCTGTCGGAAGAAGTCACGCTGACCGAGTTGACGGTGCGCGGACAGATTCCCGAGTACCTCGACGGTCGGTACCTGCGTAACGGCCCGAACCCGGTGGGCGAGGTCGACCCCGAGCTGTATCACTGGTTCCTGGGCGACGGGATGGTCCACGGCATCCGGCTGCGCGACGGCCGAGCGCAGTGGTATCGCAACCGGTGGGTTCGCAGCCCGCTGGTGGCCAAGGCGCTCGGAGAACCACTGCGTGCGGACCACTTCGGTGCGTCTCCGCTGGGCGCCAACACCAACGTCATCGGTCACGCCGGCAAGACGCTGGCGCTGGTCGAGGGCGGCGTGGCCAATTACGAGCTGACCGACGAACTCGACACCGTCGGAGTGTGCGATTTCGACGGCACCCTCAGCGGCGGATACACCGCCCACCCGAAACGCGATCCGGCCACCGGGGAGCTGCACGCGGTGTCCTACAGCATGCTGCGCGGAAACACTGTGCAGTACTCGGTCATCGGCACCGACAGGCGGGCGCGCAAGGTCGTCGACGTCGAGGTCGGCGGCAGCCCGATGATGCACGACTTCTCCCTGACCGAGAACCACGTCGTGTTCTACGACCTGCCGGTCACCTTCGACGCGCGAGAGGCGGTCTCGATGACTGTGCCGCGTGCCCTCCGGCTGCCGGCGCGGATCGTGTTGTCGGCGGTGATCGGCCGGATCCGCGTGCCCGATCCGATCGCCGCGCGGCTGCCGTCCGGCGACCCCGCCGACCGGCGCTTCCCGTACTCGTGGAACCCGCGCTACCCGGCCCGGGTCGGTGTGATGCCGCGTTCGGGCGGCAGTGCCGATGTCCGCTGGTTCGATGTCGAACCCTGCTACGTCTTTCACCCGCTCAATGCCTACGACGACGGCGACACCGTGGTCCTCGACGTCGTCCGCCACCCGAAGATGTTCGACACCGACCGCCGTGGCCCCAACGAGGGCCCGCCGGCGCTGGAGCGCTGGACCGTCGACCTCGCCGACAACAAGGTGCGCCAGACCCGGCTCGATGACCGCGGCCAGGAGTTCCCGCGCGTCGACGAGCGGCTGGTGGGCAGGCGGCACCGTTACGGCTATACCGCGGCGTTCGGGGTGGAAGGCCAGCCCGGCGACGCCCTGCTCAAGCACGACTTCGTCGGCCATAACAGCGCGGTGCGCCACTTCGGCGAGCACAAGGCCATGAGCGAGTTCGTGTTCGAACCGTCGAGACCCGACGCGGCCGAGGATGACGGCGTGCTCATGGGATACGTCTACGACCGCAGCACCGACCGCAGCGAGCTGGCCATCCTCGACGCGCAAACCCTTGATGAGCTCGCCGCGATCGAGCTGCCCCACCGGGTCCCCGCCGGATTCCACGGCAACTGGGTGCCCGCCTGAGGACGGGGGGGTCTGGGCCGCGCGTGACAGATGTTCTAAGTTCTGCTACATGACTGCCTACGATGTCGGAGTCCTGATCCTGCGAGTGGTCCTGGGTCTGACCATGGCCGCGCACGGCTACAACAAATTTTTCGGTAAAGGTGGCCTCAAGGGGACCGCCGGCTGGTTCGACAGCATGGGCATGAAGCCGGGCATGTTCCACGCCCGCGTGGCGGCCACCACCGAGATGGCCGCCGGCATCGGGCTGGCGGTGGGTCTGCTCACCCCGGTCCCGGCAGCCGGCTTCGTCGCGTTGATGCTGGTGGCGGCGTGGACGGTGCACAAGCCCAACGGGTTCTTCATCGTCAAGGAGGGCTGGGAGTACAACCTGGTGCTGGCCGTGTCGGCGATAGCGGTGGCCACCGTCGGCGCCGGCAAGCTCAGCCTGGATCACCTGTTGTTCTCCGGCAGCGCCTTCTACGACTACCTGCACGGATGGTGGGGGCTGCTCATCGCGACGGTGCTGGGCCTGGCCGGCGGCATCGGGCAGCTGGCGATCTTCTACCGCCCGCCGGCCAAGCAGGACGTCTAGTCCCGCGATCGTGCGGTCTCCTTCGCTGCACCCGGCGTATCGCGGATGAAACGGCACAATCAGCGCAGCAGAAACTGGAACACGTTCTAGTCTGACCGGCATGGGTTTTCTCAAACAGGACGCGCCCGTCGTCGACTACGCGGAATGGAGCAAGGGCAGCCGCGCCGAGCGGATCGTGCCGATGGCCCGGCACTGGGCCGAGGTGGGCTTCGGCACACCGGTGGTGCTGCACCTGTTCTACGTCGTCAAGATCCTGTTGTACGTGCTGGGCGCGTGGCTGGTGGTGCTCACCACCACGGGGGTTGATGGGTTCACCAACGTCGCCGAGTGGTACCACGAGCCGATCGTGTACCAGAAGGTCGTCTTCTACACGATGCTGTTCGAGGTCGTCGGCCTCGGCTGCGGCTTCGGCCCGCTCAACAACCGGTTCTTCCCGCCGATGGGCTCGATCCTCTACTGGTTGCGGCCGAAGACGATCCGGCTGCCACCGTGGCCGGGCCGGATCCCGCTGACCGCGGGCGACACCCGCACCCCGTTCGACGTCGCGCTGTATGCGGCCCTGCTGGTGCTGCTGGTCGTCGCCCTCTTCTCCGACGGCGCCGGCCCGATCCCGGAGCTGGGCAGCGAGATCGGTGTGCTGCCGGTGTGGCAGACCGCGGCCATCCTGGCGGTGCTCGCGGTGGCGGGGCTGCGCGACAAGGTGATCTTCCTGGCCGCGCGCGGTGAGGTCTACGGATCGCTGGCGGTGTGCTTCCTGTTCAGCGGCGCCGACATCGTCATCGCGGCCAAGCTGGTGTGCCTGGTGATCTGGATGGGTGCGGCGACATCCAAACTCAACAAGCACTTCCCGTTCGTCATCTCCACGATGATGAGCAACAACCCGGTGATCCGGCCGCGCTCGATCAAGCGCAAGTTCTTCGAGCGTTTTCCCGACGATCTGCGGCCGGGCCGCGCGTCTCGGGTGCTGGCGCACTTCTCGACGGCGATCGAGATGCTGGTGCCGCTGGTGCTGTTCTTCTCCCACGGCGGATGGGCGACGGCCATCGCGGCCTTCGTGATGCTCGTCTTCCACTTCGGCATCCTGTCGGCGATCCCGATGGGAGTGCCGTTG
This sequence comes from Mycolicibacterium duvalii, assembly GCF_010726645.1. NCBI lineage: Bacteria > Bacillati > Actinomycetota > Actinomycetes > Mycobacteriales > Mycobacteriaceae > Mycobacterium > Mycolicibacterium duvalii. The sequence continues at coordinate 114,603 of NZ_AP022563.1, forward strand.
GAGTGGAACGTCTTCATGATGTTCAGCGTGCTGGCGCTGTTCGTCGGCAACGCCGGGATCGGGCTCTCCGACCTGGAATCGCCGTGGCCGCTGGTGCTCTTCGCGGTGGTGGCCGGCACCGTCGTGGTCGGGAACCTGTTCCCGCGCAAGGTGTCGTTCCTGCCCGGCATGCGCTACTACGCCGGCAACTGGGACACCTCGCTGTGGTGCGTGAAACCGTCTGCCGCACAGAAGATCACCGACGGCATCGTCGCGATCGCGAGCATGCCCGCCGCGCAGATGGAGAAGTTCTACGGCAGCAAGGAGACCGCCGAGGTCTACCAGTACATGGGCTATGCGTTCCGGTCGTTCAACACCCATGGCCGGGCGATGTTCACGCTCGCGCACCGCCTCATGGCCGATGGGAACGAGGACGATTACGTGCTGACCGATGGCGAACGGATCTGCAGCACCGCCATCGGATGGAACTTCGGCGACGGGCACATGCACAACGAGCAATTGATCACCGCCCTGCAGAAGCGGTGCCGTTTCGAGCCCGGCGAGGTGCGGGTGCTTCTGCTCGACGCGCAGCCCATCCACCGGCAGCGCCAGCAGTACCGGCTCGTCGACGCCGCCACCGGGGAATTCGAGCGGGGGTACGTGATGGTCGCCGACATGGTCACGCGCCAGCCGTGGGATGACACCGTCCCGGTGCATGTCACCTGGCAGAAGGATGCCGCCGACGCGTGAGGTCAGATCGACCCTCGAGATCTACGTTTTGCAGGCCGGCTCTCGGACTTTGTCTGCAAAAGGTGGATCTCGATGATGCGCGTTTCGGACCGGCTAGCCCATCACATCGCGGACGGGCACGCTCTCCAGCCCGGCCAGCAGCAGCTCGCGGGTCTTGTCGAGGTGCTTGCGCCAGTGCGCTTCGGCGCCGGCGGCGTCACCGGCCCGCAGGAACTGCATCAGCCGGCGGTAAGACCGCAGCAGTGTCTCGTAGTCGGCCTTGGAGACCGGCCGGCGCTCCTTGAACACGAACGCCGTATGGCGGACCGTGATCTCGTGCAGCATGCCGGCGATGATGCCCAGCGTCGCGTTGCCCGACAACTGCACCACCCGCAAATGGAAGGCGCCCGTGGTCTCGGCCAATCGTTCCGACCGCCACCCCTCACTGATCAGCGCCTCGAGCATCTCCTCGAGTTCGTCGAACGCCTCGGCCGATCCGGACTCGGCCAGCAGCCGGGCCGCCATCGGCTCGATACCCGACTTCGCGGTCAAAAGATCGGCGATCGTCGCGCCGGAGAGCTCCAGCAGCAGACCGGCGGGACGGGCCACCACCTCGGGTCCGGGGACCCGCACCCGGGCGCCGGTGCGCGAGCCGCGGCGCACCTCGACCAGGCGCTCGGACTCCAGCACCCGCACCGCTTCGCGCAGCGTCGGCCGGCTCACCCCGAAATGAGCCATCAGCTCGGCCTCGTTGGGCAGGAAGTCGCCGTCCTTGAGCTGGCCGTCGACGACCATGCGCCGCAGCGTCCCCGCCACCAGCTCGGCGGTTTTGGGGGAGCGGACGGCCGAGCCCGCACTGGCGGCGTGGGGCCCGATCATCGGGGCCAGCCGGGTGCTTCGCGTCACAATTTCTCCCCAACGAGCATGCATCTGAACAGCCAGGTCAGCTGTAGAACTCAGTAAACCATCTCGGTGGATGGCTGGGCCGACAACGCCGGCGGCGCCAGCCTCCTAGAGCAGGTTGACTTAGTAAACCTTGTTTGTCTAGTTTCGGGGAAAACGTTCTCACACGCTCGAAGGAGACAAATCCCATGGCTGAAGCCGTCATCGTCGAGGCCGTCCGCTCCCCGGTCGGGAAGCGCAACGGTGCGCTGTCGGGGATTCACCCGGCCGAGCTGTCGGCCCAGGTCCTCAACGGCCTGGTGGAGCGCGCCGGAGTCGACCCGGCGCTGGTCGACGACGTGATCTGGGGCTGTGTCATGCAGGCCGGCGAGCAGGCCCTCGACATCGCGCGCACCGCGGTACTGAGCGCCGGATGGCCCGAGACCGTCCCGGGCGTGACCGTGGACCGCCAGTGCGGTTCCAGCCAGCAGTCGCTGCACTTCGCGGTCGCCGGCGTGGTGGCCGGCCACTACGACATCGTCGTCGCCGGTGGCGTCGAGTCGATGTCGCGCACCCCGATGGGGTCCTCGCTGGCCAACGGCGGCAACCCCTACGGCGAGTCGTTCAAAGCCCGCTACAGCCAGACCCCGAACCAGGGCATCGGCGCCGAGATGATCGCCGAGCAGTGGGGCCTGTCGCGCACCGAGCTCGACGAGTTCTCCCTGCGCTCACACGAGAAGGCCGCCGCTGCACAGGATTCCGGTGCATTCTCCGACCAGATCGTGGGCATCAAGACCAAGGACGCCGACGGCAACGACACCGTCGTGCTCGAGGACGGCGGCATCCGCCGCGGCGGGACCGTCGAGTCGATGGCCAACATCAAGCCCGCATTCAAGGAGGACGGCGTGATCCACGCCGGAAACTCCAGCCAGATCTCCGACGGCGCGGCCGCGCTGCTGTTGATGACCGCCGAGAAGGCCAAGGAACTCGGGCTCAAGCCGCTGGCCAAGGTGCACACCGCGGTGCTCGCCGGCTCCGACCCGGTCATCATGCTGACCGCGCCGATCCCGGCCACGCAGAAGGCGCTGAAGAAGTCCGGCCTGAGTCTGGACCAGATCGGCGCGTTCGAGGTCAACGAGGCCTTCGCCCCGGTTCCGATGGCGTGGTTGAAGGACATCGGCGCCGACGAGAAGAAGCTCAACCCGAACGGCGGTGCCATCGCGCTGGGCCACCCGCTCGGCGGCTCCGGTGCGCGTATCCTGACCACGCTGCTCTACCACATGCGGGACAACAACATTCAGTTCGGCCTGCAGACCATGTGTGAGGGTGGCGGCCAGGCCAACGCGACCATCCTGGAGCTGGTGTGACCGACGCTGCGGTGAGCCCCGGCGCTCTGGCCGAGCGCCGGGGGAACATCCTGGTCATCACGATCAACCGGCCCGAGGCCCGCAACGCGGTCAACGCGTCGGTGAGCATCGGGGTCGGTGACGCACTGCAGACCGCGCAGGACGATCCGGAGATCCGCGCGGTCGTGCTGACCGGTGCGGGCGACAAGTCGTTCTGCGCCGGCGCCGATCTCAAGGCGATCTCGCGGGGCGAGAACCTGTTTCACCCCGACCATCCCGAATGGGGTTTCGCCGGTTACGTGGGGCACTTCATCGACAAGCCGACCATCGCGGCTGTCAACGGCACAGCGCTGGGCGGCGGCACCGAGCTCGCGCTGGCCAGCGATCTGGTGGTGGCCGGTGAAGGTGCGAAGTTCGGTCTGCCCGAGGTCAAGCGCGGTCTGATCGCCGGTGCGGGCGGCGTGTTCCGCATCGTCGAGCAGCTGCCGCGCAAGGTCGCGCTGGAGCTGATCTACACCGGCGAGCCGATCACCTCGGCCGACGCCCTGCGCTGGGGTCTGATCAACGAGGTGGTCGCCGACGGGACGGAACTGGATGCCGCGCTGGCGTTGGCCGAGCGCATCACCTGCAACGCGCCGCTGGCCGTGCAGGCCAGCAAGCGCGTGTCCTACGGCGCGGTCGACGGTGTGGTCGCCGCCGACGAGCCGTTCTGGAAGCAGACGTTCGGTGAGTTCTCGACGCTGCTGAAAACCGAGGACGCCCAAGAGGGACCCCTGGCTTTCGCGCAGAAGCGCGAGCCGGTCTGGAAAGCCAAGTAGCAAGTGAGGAAGCAAGCATGAAGCGAACGATCTACGACGCCGAGCACGAGGCGTTCCGCGAGACCGTCAAGGAATACATCGAGCGCGAGCTCGTGCCCTACCACGAGAAATGGGAGACCGAGCGCATCGTCGACCGGTCGGCCTACACGGCGGCCGGCAAGTACGGGCTCATCGGGTTCAACATGCCCGAGGAGTACGGCGGCGGTGGCTCGGACGACTTCCGGTTCAACGCGATCATCGACGAGGAGATCGCCAAGGCCGGTGTGCACGGACCCGCGCTGAGCCTGCACAACGACGTCGTCGCACCGTATTTCAAGGACCTGACCAACGACGAGCAGAAGAAGCGCTGGCTGCCGGGCATCACCAGCGGCGAGACGATCATCGCGGTCGCGATGACCGAGCCGGGCGCGGGCAGCGACCTGGCCGGCATCCGCACCTCGGCGGTGCGCGACGGCGACGACTGGATCATCAACGGGTCCAAGACCTTCATTTCGTCGGGCATCAACTGCGACCTCGTGGTCGTGGTGGCCCGCACTGACCCCGAAGCCGGGCACAAGGGCTTCACGCTGTTCGTGGTGGAGCGCGACATGGAGGGCTTCAGTCGCGGCCGCAAGCTCGACAAGATGGGCCTGCACAGCCAGGACACCTCCGAGCTGCACTTCGAGAACGTTCGCGTGCCCAATGCCAACCTGATGGGCAAGGAAGGTCGCGGCTTCTACCACCTGATGACCAATCTGCCCTCGGAGCGGCTCTCGATCGCGATCTCGGCGATCGCGGGTGCGCGGGCGGTGTTCGACGAGACGCTGCAGTACACCAAGGACCGCAAGGCATTCGGGCAGCCGATCGGCAGCTTTCAGCACAACCGCTTCCTGCTCGCCGAGATGGAGACCGAGCTCGAGGTCACGGAGAACTACATCGATCGGTGCCTGCAGGGCGTGGTCGACGGTGAGCTGACCGCGGTCGAGGCGGCCAAGGCCAAGTGGTGGGCCACCGAGGTCGCCAAGAAGGTCGTCGACCAGTGCGTGCAGCTGCACGGTGGCTACGGCTACATGTTGGAGTACCGCGTCGCACGGGCCTACGTCGACGGACGCATCCAGACGATCTTCGGTGGTACCACCGAGATCATGAAGGAGATCATCGGCCGCGATTTGGGCGTCTAGTCGGCCTCTTCGCCAGCAGACGTGAAAACCCCCGAAACACTAGAGTTTCGGGGGTTTTCGCGTCTGCTCGGCGTCAGCCGGCGGGGGCTTCCGCGGCGCCGGCCTCGGCGGGTGCCGGCTCGGTCGTCGCGGTCGGAGCTGCCGTCGTGGTGGCCGGTGCGGTCGTGGTCGGGGTCACCGACGTGGTCGCCGACGTCGACGTCGGCGTGATGGGCGCGGGCGCCTCGGCCGGGTCGAGCACCTGATCGACGATGTAGATGCGGGCGTTCTGCGCCTGGATGCCGCCGCAGGTCACCTTGGCCGTCGCGTTGACCTGGATGTCGCCGCCCTTGCCGGTGACCTCCACCTCGGTGCCCTCCTGCGTCGGACGCTGGCCCTTCACATCGTCAGGGCCCAGGAGACCGAGGAACGCGTGGTAGTAGACGAGATTGGTCAGCCCCGCGGCGTCGGTGCGCAGGTACGCAGCCTGCTCGGGCGGCAACTCGGCGAACGCCTCGTTGGTCGGCGCGAACACCACGTAGGGCCCGTTGTCGAGGACCGAGGTGATGTTGACCGCCGGATTCATCCCGCCCGAGATGGCGGAGTTGAACGTGCTGATCTCCGGGATGCTGGCCAGCGCGGCGCTGACCGGCAGATCGGCCAGACCCTTCCAGTTCGGCAGTGCCTCCTTGAACGCGCCACACTCGGGACCCTGTGGATCGGGGATCTCGGCCGCCGGGGCGTCGGAGTCGGACGGCTGGGCGTAGGCGGTGACGGCCAGCGGAACCGACAGGGCGATCGCCGCGGCGCTCGCGGCAACGCCGATGGTCTTGCTGGTGCGAGTCTTCACGTTCTGCTCCTCATGCTCGTCAGGTCGCCTGGCATGGTAAAGCGAGCAAATGGCCCCGGCCAAGTCGAGTGCGCCGTCCCGGCGGCTTCGCCGCGGCGCCGCCAGCCCGCTGAGCAGCGGCTTCGCGGCGCGCGACGTCAGTTCGGTGCGGCCGCGGTACAGAGCCGCTCCGACAGGTCCCAGAGCGTCAGCGCCCGGGCCTCGTCGGTGGCGTACGGCGCCGCGTCCGAGAGCCGGCAGTCCGACAGATAGACCCCGTCCACCGCGTCCAGGTCCGCGTTGACCGCGGCCCACACCTGCGTCGCCGCTCCGTGCTCGGCGGTGGTGAAGTCCTTGGTCACATCCACGGCGCGGGACCCGCTCGGCTCGCTGGTGCGCTGTGCGCGCGCGTGGTGGTTCAGCCATTGGAAGTCCGCGGCGGTCATGTGCCGCGCCAGCGAGGTCGCCACGATGCCCGGATGCACCGCGAAGGCGCGCACCCCGCGGTCGCGCAGCCGCCGGTCCAACTCGACCGCATGCAACACATTGGCGGTCTTGGCCGCGCCGTAGGCGGCGAACTTGTCGTACTCGCGGCGCTCCCAGTTCGGGTCGTCGAAGTCGATGTCACCCATCCGGTGTCCGTCAGAAGCCAGCACCACCACCCGGGCGCCGTCGGCGGCGACCAAAGCCGGCAGGAGCAGGCGGGTGAACTCGAAATGGCCGAGATGATTTGTGCCGAACTGGATCTCGAAACCGTCGACGGTGCGGCTGAACGGGGTGAACATCACCCCCGCGTTGTTCATCAGCACGTGCACCACGGGCGTCAACTCGGCGATCTGGGCTGCCGCGGCAGCAACGCTGCCCAGCGACGTCAGATCCAGGTGCACGGCCGACAACGTCGCGTCCGGGACGTGCTCACGCACCCACGCTGCGGTGTCGGCCAGGGCATCGGCATTGCGCGCCGCCAGGATCACATGAGCGCCCGTCGCGGCCAACGCCCGCGCCGACTCGCGGCCCAGCCCGGCCGAAGCCCCGGTGATGACGACGGTCTTCCCGGTCAGGTCGACACCGTCGACCATGTCCAGAGCGGTGGGGGCAGCAGGTGCGGTCACGACGTGAGGATTGCACGTTCGGCCCGCGGTGTGGTCCGGCGGGCCGTCGTGCGCGCGCTCTACGATGGCGGCCATGCCTGAGCCGTTGATCCTGTCCGTCGCCGGACGGTCCCCCGACCTGCATCCCGACAGCTGGGTGGCGCCGAACGCCACCGTGGTGGGACAAGTGGTACTCGCCGCCGGTGCGAGCGCGTGGTACGGCGCCATTCTGCGCGCGGAGGCCGAGCCGATCGAGATCGGGGAGGGCACCAATATCCAGGACGGGGTGACCATTCACGTCGACCCCGGTTTCCCGGCCCGCATCGGCGCCGGTGTCAGCGTCGGGCACAACGCGGTGCTGCACGGGTGCACCGTGGCCGACGACTGTCTGATCGGGATGGGAGCGGTGCTGCTCAATGGCGCCACCGTGGGGGCCGGCTCGCTGGTCGCCGCCGGCGCGGTGGTGCCCCAGGGCGCGGTGATCCCGCCGGGTTCGATGGTGGCCGGGGTGCCCGGCAAGGTGCGCCGCGACCTCAGCGAGGACGAAGCCACCATGATCCGCACCAACGCCACCCTGTATCAGGAGCTGGTCAAACTGCACCGCGACGCCGGCCGCGCCTGACGATGAGGGGTCGGCCACAATCCGGGACCGGTCGGTTGTGATCGGCGGCGATGGGGGTACAGGCCCCTCGTGAGCACCCTGAGAATCCTGGTCACCGGCGCCACCGGCTACATCGGGTCACGTCTGGTCAGCGAGCTCGTCCAGGACGGGCACCACGTCGTGGCCGCCAGCCGTGACCGGCGACGGCTCGAGGACTTCGGGTGGCACGACCGGGTTCAGACGGTGTCCCTGGACGCCCACGACGAGGACTCGGTGGCGCAGGCCTTCGAGCAGGCCGGTCCCGTCGACGTCGTCTACTACCTGGTCCACGGCATCGGACAGCCGGGTTTCCGCGAGGCCGACAACCGGGCGGCGGCGACGGTCGCCTCCGCGGCCAAAGCGGCAGGTGTCCGGCGCATCGTCTACCTGGGCGGATTCGTGCCGGACGGGGACACGCTGTCGGAGCACCTGACCAGCCGCGCCGAAGTCGCGGCCGCCTTGCAGGTCGACGGCGGAGCTGACGTGGTGTGGCTCGGTGCGGCGATCATCATCGGCGCGGGCTCCACGTCGTTCGAGATGTTGCGCTACGTCGGGGACCGGTTCCTGCTGCTGCCGCTGCCGGTCTGGTCGGCCAACCCGATCGACCCGATCTCGGTGCGCGACGCGTTGTACTACCTCGTTGCGGCCGCCGACACCGACAAGGTGCCGGCCGGGTCCTACGACATCCGCGGCCCCGAGACGACGACCTACGGCGACCTGCTGCGCGCCTATGCCCGCATCGCCGGTATCTGGCGGACGCCGCTGCCGGTGATCGGCATCGACACCGGGCTGGTCTCCAAGTTCACCGGATTGGTGCTGCCGGTCCCCGGCGGATTGGCCGCCGACCTCGTCGAGTCGCTCGACTATCCGATGATGGCATCGCAGGACGGGCTGGCCGGGCTGGTGCCCGACCCGCCCGGCGGATTGGTCAGCACAGCCGACGCGATCCGGCAAGCAGTGAAGAGCCCGCGGCCGCGGCCCGTCGACGAACTGGCCGACCCGCATCACCTCGCCGACACCGACCCGGACTGGGCCGGCGGTGACGCGCTGCGGCTCAAGCAGCTCGCCGGGGTGGTGACCCCGTCGATCGTGCGCCCGGTGCTCGACCTGATCGGGCTGGTGCCCAAACCGGTGGCCGCGGCCGTGCGCACCGGGCTGGACGGCTTTCTCGACCTGCTGCCGAAGGCGGGCACTGCGTGACCCCTTCGGATCGCCGACCGCGACTGCGTAAGGAGATGTTCCGGATCGCGCGCAACCGGGCTGCTCCGTACAACGAGCCGCCCGCGGTGATCCGGCGGCGCAAGTTCGCCGTGGTCCTGGTGTTGATCGTCGGCGGGTCGCTGCTGGGCTACTCGTTGAGCCGGCCCCCGGGTGACGAGACCTTCGTCTGGCTGACCCTGGCGCTGGCCGGGGTGTGGGCCATCGGCGCGTTCGTCTCCGGCCCGCTGCACATGGGCCACGTCCAGTTCCGCGGCCGAAACCAGCGGCCCGTCATCACCGGAACCGCCGTCGGCCTGCTGCTGGCCGGCATCTTCGTCGTCGGCGCGCTGGTCGCGCGCCAGATTCCCGGCATCTCGGACTACATCACCCGGGTGCTCGAGTACAGCAACGCCGCGCCGCTGGCGGTGATGGCGTTCATCACGGTGATCAACGGTGTGGCCGAGGAGCTGTTCTTCCGCGGCGCGCTCTACACCGCGCTGGCCAAGTACCGCCCGGTGCTGGTGACCACGGTGCTCTACGTGTTGTGCACCGCGGCCACCACCGGCAATCCGATGCTGGGCTTCGCCGCGATCATCCTCGGTACCGTGTGCGCGCTGGAACGCCGCGCCACCGGAGGCGTGCTGGCGCCGATGCTCACCCACTTCTTCTGGGGCCTGACCATGGTGCTCGCGTTGCCGCCGATCTTCGGGGTGTGAGTCAGCGCAACGGATGGGCCAGCTCGTCCGCACGCATACCGGCGGCGGCCACCGCGACGACGGCCAAGACCACGGGAACGAGCCCGGCGGCCAGGAAGATCGTCTCCATCGACACCACGTTCGACAGCGGGCCGACGATCGCGAACGACACCGGCATGAAGGCCAGCGACACGAAGAAGTCGAGACTGGAGACCCGTCCCAGCATCTCGGCCCGCACCCGCCGCTGCAGCAGGGTGCCCCAGATGACCATGCCCGCGCCGTCGGTGACGCCGATGACGAACGTGGCGGCCGCCATCGCCGGGAACGACGATGTGACGCCGACGATCGCCAATGGCAGCGAGCCGACACCCCACATCGCCATCATCACCGACAGGTACCGGCGCGGCAGCGGCCGCGACGAAACACTCAGTGCGCCAACCGCACTGCCGACCCCGAAGAACGCCAGCACGAATCCGTACGTCTGCGCACCGTGGGTGAACCTGTCCTGCACCACGAACGGCAGCAGCACTTCGATCGGCCCGAGCACCACCAGCACGAACAGGCTGGCGAACAACAACGTCCACAACAGCCACGGCGTGCGCGCCACGAACGCGACCCCGTCGCGCAGGTCATCCAGCAGATGCGGTCGCCGCGGATCGGCGACGACGGTGCGCGCCGGCGCGGTGGTCGCCAGCAGCAACAGCAAGCCCACACCGAACAAGCCGGCGACGACGGCGGCGCCCAGCGCCGGGAACGTCGCGCCGACGAGCACGCCCGCCGCAGCCGGGCCGACCGCCCGTTGAAACACCGGGCGCACCACGCCTTCGACGCCGTTGGCTGCCAACAGTTGGTCGGCCGGCAAGATCCGGGGCAGCAGTGCGCTGTAGGCGGGAAAGAAGAACGCGGCCGCGATGCCCAGCACCGCCGCAGCTACCGCCATGTGCCAGATCCGCAGCGCCCCGGTGCTTCCCAACAACGCAACGACGGCCACGGTGGCGGTGTTGACGACCTCGACGGTGATGATGATCGAGCGCTGACTGAGCCGGTCGGCGGCCAGCCCGCCGACCAGGACGAACGCCACCAGACCGACGCCCAGACACGTGGCCACCAGCGACAGCGAGGTCGGGTTGTTGTCCAGCGCGATGACCTGCAGGACCATCACCACTGCCCACATGCCCTCGGCGAAGATCGTCACCGACACCGCGGCGATCAGCAGGCGGTACTCGCGGAACCGGAACGGCGCGAGCACCCGCCAGCCGGCCGCGTCGGCCGGCTGGGCGATGTCGTGCTGCGTGCTCACCGATCGATGGTGAACGAATCACCACCTGCGCGTCGAACGAATTTCCCCCGCGGGGAGGATCAGGCGTCGCTGAACTTCGCCGGGCGACGCTGCTGAAAGGCCCGGGTGCCTTCGCGGAAGTCGTTGGAGTCCAACAACGGCAGCTGTCCGGTCTTCTCCCGCTCCAGCGCGGCTTCGAGCTCGGTCAGGGTGGCCGCGTTGATCGCGTCCTTGGTCTTGCGCAGCGCCACGGCCGGCCCGGAGACCAGCGCGCCCACCACCTTGTCCACCTCGGCGTCGAAGTCGTCGGCGGGATGGACCGCGCTGACCAGACCCCAGTCGAAGGCCTCGCCGGCGGAGATGCGTTCGGCCAGCAGCGCCATGCGCATGGCGCGGACCCGGCCCACCGCGGCGGCGATCAGCGCTGATGCGCCACCGTCGGGCATCAGGCCGATCTTGGTGAATGCCAGCATGAAAAACGCCTTCTCCGAGGCCAATACGACGTCACAGGCCAGCGCCAGCGACACGCCGACGCCCGCGGCGGCGCCCTGCACGACCGCGACGGCGGGCTGCGGCAGCGCAGTGATGGCGCGGATGCAGCGGTTGGCGGCATCGAGGACATCGGCCGGGGTGCCCGCCGCACCGGGATTGGCATGGTCTTCCTCGCTGATGCCTGCGCCCGAGCAGAAGCCGCGGCCCGCGCCGCCGACGCGCACCACCCGGACCCGGGGATCGGTCGCCGCCAGTTCCAGGGTCTCGGCGAAGGTGTTCAGCATCGGCGCGGTCAGCGAGTTCAAGCTGTCGGGCCGGTTCAGGGTCACGTGCAACACCCCGTCCTCGAGCGCGACCGTGAGGTCGTCGATGCCTGCGTAGGTGGCGGTGCTGGTCATTCTCGTCCCCTCGATCGGGGGCCTTCTCGACAGCTGAAGCGCCCCGTGGCCGGTCGACTTGGTTATACAAGTAAGCTATGTCGGCGGTCAACCGAACGATCTGGTGAAGGGCGGTCACGCATGGCTGGACCACTGCAAGGACTGCGTGTCGTGGAGCTGGCCGGTATCGGCCCGGGTCCGCACGCAGCGATGATTCTCGGCGATCTGGGCGCCGACGTCGTCCGCATCGAGCGGCCGAAACCCGCGGGCCCGCCGACCAAGCCCGGCAGCGACTACCTGCTGCGGAACCGGCGTTCGGTGGCCGCCGACCTGAAGAGCGACGAGGGTCGCGAGCTGGTGCTCCGGCTGGTCGCGAAGGCCGACGTGCTGATCGAGGGCTTCCGCCCGGGCGTCACCGAGCGGCTCGGGCTGGGACCCGAGGACTGCGCGAAGGTCAACGAACGCCTCATCTACGGGCGCATGACCGGGTGGGGCCAGACCGGGCCGCGCGCCCAGCAGGCCGGCCATGACATCAACTACATCTCGTTGACCGGCGCGCTGCATGCGATCGGACGCACCGGCCAGCGCCCGGTACCGCCGCTGAACCTGGTCGGCGACTTCGGCGGCGGGTCGATGTTCCTGCTCGTCGGCGTCCTCGCGGCGCTGTGGGAGCGGGAACGCTCCGGCAAGGGCCAGGTGATCGACGCCGCCATGGTCGACGGCGCCAGCGTCCTGTCGATGATGATGTGGGCCTTCCGCGCGATGGGGATGTGGAGCGACGAGCGTGGGGTCAACATGCTCGACACCGGCGCCCCGTATTACGACACCTATGAGTGCGCCGACGGCCGGTATGTCGCGGTCGGCGCCATCGAGCCGCAGTTCTACGCCCAGGTGCTCACCGGCCTGGGGTTGGACACGGCCGAGCTGCCCGACCAGAACGACATGAGCCGCTGGCCGGAGCTGCGCGCCGCGTTCACCGAGGCCTTCGCCGCCCACGACCGCGATCACTGGACGAAGGTCTTCGCCGGCACCGACGCCTGCGTGACACCGGTGCTGTCGTTCGCCGAGGTCGAGTCCGAGTCCCACATCACCGAGCGCGACACGTTCTACGAGGAGCGGGGCTACCTCTTCCCGGCGCCGGCGCCGCGGTTCTCGCGGACCGCTCCGGCCGCCCCGAAAGAACCCGGAGTGCCGGGCGCTGACACCGAAGACGTCCTGCGGGACTGGATTTAACCGACGAAGACCGACGAAGAAAGGAACGAATTCGTGGAGATCAAAGACGCCGCCGCCGTCGTCACCGGAGGTGCCTCCGGACTCGGGTTGGCGACGACCAAGCGCCTGCTCGACCGGGGAGCCTCGGTCGTGGTGATCGACCTCAAGGGTGCCGACGTCGTCTCCGAGCTCGGCCCCCGCGCCAAGTTCGTCGAGGCCAACGTCGTCGACGAAGAGCAGGTGAAAGCCGCGCTGGACGCCGCCGAGGAGTTCGGCCCGCTGCGCATCAACGTCAACTGCGCCGGCATCGGCAACGCGATCAAGACGCTGAGCAAGGACGGCCCGTTCCCGCTCGACGGCTTCCGCAAGGTCATCGAGGTCAACCTGATCGGCACGTTCAACGTGCTGCGGTTGGCCGCCGAACGCATCGCCAAGACCGAGCCCATCAACGGCGAGCGCGGCGTCATCGTCAACACCGCGTCGGTGGCCGCGTTCGAAGGGCAGATCGGCCAGGCCGCGTACTCGGCATCCAAGGGCGGTGTGGTCGGCATGACGCTGCCGGTCGCGCGTGACCTGTCCCGTGAGCTGATCCGCGTCTGCACGATCGCGCCGGGTCTGTTCAAAACCCCGCTGCTGGGCTCGCTGCCCGAGGAGGCGCAGGCCTCGCTGGGCAAGCAGGTGCCGCATCCGGCGCGCCTGGGTGACCCCGACGAGTACGGCGCGCTGGCCGTGCACATCGTGGAGAACCCGATGCTCAACGGTGAGACGATCCGCCTGGACGGCGCGATCCGTATGGCCCCGCGATGAGCGCTTGCGCGAAGAGCAGACAAGACAGGAGAGGGTCCGCATGATCACAACGAAGTTCACCGAGACGTTCGGAGTCGAGCACCCGATCGCCCAGGGCGGCATGCAGTGGGTCGGCCGCGCGGAACTGGTTGCTGCCGTGGCGAATGCGGGAGCGCTCGGGTTCATCACCGCGCTGACCCAGCCGAGGCCCGCGGACCTGGCCAACGAGATCGCCCGCACCCGGGACCTGACCGACAAGCCGTTCGGGGTCAACCTGACCATCCTGCCGGCGATCAACCCGCCGCCGTATGACGAGTACCGGCAGGTCATCGTCGACGCCGGCATCAAGATCGTCGAGACGGCGGGTTCCAACCCGGCGCCGCATTTGCCGATGTTCCACGACAACGGCATCAAGGTGCTGCACAAGTGCACGTCGGTGCGGCATGCCGTCAAGGCGCAGAGCCTGGGCGTGGACGGCATCAGCATCGACGGGTTCGAGTGCGCCGGCCACCCCGGCGAGGACGACATCCCGGGCCTGGTGTTGATCCCGGCCGCAGCGGACAAGATCGAGATCCCGATGATCGCCTCCGGCGGATTCGCCGACGCGCGCGGCCTGGTCGCCGCGCTGGCACTGGGCGCCGACGGCATCAACATGGGGTCCCGGTTCATGTGCACCGTGGAGTCGTGCATCCATCAGAACGTCAAGGAGGCGATCGTCGCCGGGGACGAGCGCGGCACGGAGTTGATCTTCCGTAGCCTGCACAACACCGCGCGGGTGGCCTCCAACGAGGTGTCACGCGAGGTGGTGCAGATCCTCAAGAACGGCGGCCAGTTCGAGGACGTCAAGGATCTGGTGGCGGGCGTGCGCGGGCGCAAGGTGTTCGACGACGGCGACATCGACGCCGGCATCTGGACCGTGGGTACCGCGATGGGCCTGATCAACGACATTCCCACGGTCGGCGACCTGGTGTCGCGGATGGTCGGTGAGGCCGAGGACCTGATCACCGGCCGGCTGGCGGAGATGGTTGTGCCGGCACGCGCGGCGGTCTAGGCCGTAGAGACGCTGCAGCCCGGGCACATCGACATCGGCGATCGTGCCCGGGCGGCAGGCAAACAGAGGGAACCGCGACGCGCGCCCGGGAGGGCGCGCGCGTGTCACACGGCGGTGGGCAGCGCCGTATCGTCGTCGAGCTGCTCGGAGGTCACACCCTCGACCAGGACATCGCCGTGGTAGAGCGCGTCGAAATCAACCTTGATGACATCAGCACTGGTGTCGTCGATCCACATGTACTGAAAAGTAACCACCGGCTTTAAGGAATCAGTGAGCCACGTATCGGAAAACAGTGGCAATTCTTACTGACGGGTAGGTACGGGCGGCCTCGAGGCCCTACCGGCCGGTAGTCATCAACTCGCCGGGTTGGTGAAATGGATCGGGTTGACGCCGTAGAGCGCGATCCAGGTCACCACCGCCGCGCCGACGGCCACGGCCAGCAGCAGCACCGACATCCGCGGTGTCGGAGACAACCGCGCAGATAGCCGACGGTCTACCGCGTAGGCGCCGGCGCCGGTGAACAACAGCGCCGCCGCGCCGAGGCCGATGAGAAACGGAACGTTGAACGGCTCGGACCAGAACGCTGCGCCGGAGACGTTGACCGCCCACGCGCACAGCATCGCGCTGAGCACCGCACAGGCCGCCAGCGGGGTGAGTGCGCCGAGCAGCAGCCCGACCCCGCCGAGCGTCTCGGCCGCGGTGACCATGAACGCCGCCAGACCGGGCAGGCGCCAGCCGGCCTCGGCCATGAAACCGACGGTGGTGGAGAAGTCGAACGCCTTGATCAGCCCGGCCTGCAGGATCGCTGCGCCGACGGCCAGACGGAGGATCAGCAGGCCGATGCTCACCGCGCGGGGTGAAGCGGTCGCACCCGTCAGGAGCTGGGCCGGAGGGGACACGGGGGAGGACACGGTTGCTGATGGTACGGCGCTGGAGGCGCCCGCGGTGCGGTTGCTGTTCATGCCCGAACAGACCAGCCCCGCCACCGAAACTCATCGCGGCGCAGCATTGACCCGTCAGGTTACCGTTGATAACTTACCGTCGGTAACTCAGTGAAAGGGTGGCCGATGCTGCACCGCATTGCACTGCTGGCCCTCGCGGCGCCGCGCCGTGTTCTGCTCGCCGCACTCCTGATCATGGTGGCCTGCGGGGTGTTCGGCGGGCCGGTCGCCCAGCACCTGTCGGCCGGCGGTTTCCAGGACCCGACGTCGGAGTCGGCGCGGGCCACCGAGATCCTGGTCGAGAATTTCGACAAGGGCGACATGGAGCTGATCCTCGCGCTGACGCCGCAGGACCCGGCTCAGGGCGCCGACTCGGCCCAGGCTCGAGCCGTCGGCACCGAGATCGCCGCCCGCCTCGCCAATTCTCCGCACGTCGCCGATGTCACCTCGGCGTGGACCGCACCACCGGCAGCCGCGTCGGCGCTGGTCAGCGACGACCAGCGCACCGGTCTGATAGTCGCCGGCATCACCGGCGGCGAGAGTGACGCACAGAAGCACGCCAAAGAACTGACCGACGAACTGGTCTTCGACCGCGACGGTGTCACCGTGCGGGCCGGCGGCGTCGCCATGACCTACGTGCAGATCAACTCGCAGAGCGAGAAGGATCTGCTGCAGATGGAGATGATCGCGATCCCGCTGAGCTTCGTGGTGCTGGTGTGGGTGTTCGGCGGGCTGCTGGCCGCGGCCCTGCCGTTGGCGGTCGGCGCGCTGGCGATCCTGGGTTCGATGGCGGTGCTGCGGGCCGTCACGATGGTCACCGACGTGTCGATCTTCGCGTTGAACCTGTCCATCGCGATGGGCTTGGCGTTGGCGATCGACTACACGCTGTTGATCATCAGTCGCTACCGCGATGAACTCGGTGACGGTGTCGCGCCCAGGCAAGCGTTGGTGCGCACGATGACGACGGCCGGCCGCACGGTGTTGTTCTCGGCGCTGACGGTGGCGCTGTCGATGGTGGCGATGGTGCTGTTCCCGATGTACTTCCTGAAGTCGTTCGCGTACGCCGGCATCGCGGTGGTGACGTTCGCGGCGGCCGCAGCCATCGTGGTGGCCCCGGCCGCGATCGTGCTGGCCGGCGACCGGCTCGACTCGCTCGACGTCCGCAAGCTCGGGCGCCGGCTGCTCCGCCGCCCCGACCCGGTGCCCAAGCCGATCGAGCAGACGTTCTGGTACCGCACCACGAAATTCGTGATGCGCCGGGCGATTCCGATCGGCGTGGTGGTCGTCACCGGGCTGCTGGTGCTGGGCGTGCCGTTCCTGGGCGCGAACTGGGGATTCCCCGACGACCGAGTGCTGCCGACGACAGCCTCGGCGCGAACGGTCGGCGACGACCTCCGGCAGAACTTCGCCGTCGACTCGGCCGGCAACGTGGAGATCGTGCTGCCCGACGCCGACGGGCTGACCCCGGCCGCGCTGGACACCTACGCCGCGGAGTTGTCGCGCGTCGACGACGTGGCGTCGGTGTCGGCGCCGACCGGGGCGTTCGTCGACGGAGTACGGGCCGGACCGCCGGCCGCGCCGGCCGGGTTCGCCGGCGGCAGCGCGTTTCTCACGGTGGCAAGCACCGCGCCGCTGTTCTCCGACGCGTCCGAGAGGCAGCTCGA
Organism: Mycolicibacterium duvalii; assembly: GCF_010726645.1. Classification (NCBI taxonomy): domain Bacteria; kingdom Bacillati; phylum Actinomycetota; class Actinomycetes; order Mycobacteriales; family Mycobacteriaceae; genus Mycobacterium; species Mycolicibacterium duvalii. The sequence goes on from NZ_AP022563.1 coordinate 131,753, forward strand.
CGACCTGCACGCGGTCACTGCGCCCGACGATCGCGAGGTGTTGTTGACGGGCCTGGCGCAGATCAACCGCGACAGCTCGGATGCCATCACCTCCCGGCTGCCGCTGGTGCTGACAGTGATCGCGGCCATCACCTTCGTGCTGCTGTTCCTGTTGACCGGCAGTGTGGTACTCCCGCTGAAAGCGCTGGTGCTCAATGTATTGTCGCTGACCGCGGCCTTCGGCGCGCTGGTCTGGGTCTTTCAGGAGGGCCATCTGGGCGCGCTGGGCACCACGCCCACCGGCACCCTGGTCGCCACCATGCCGGTGCTGCTGTTCTGCATCGCGTTCGGGCTGTCGATGGACTACGAGGTGTTCCTGCTGTCGCGGATCCGGGAGTACTGGCTGGATGCCTCGGCGCGCCGCGGCGACAGCGTCACCTCTGTCGACAACGACGAGAGCGTCGCGCTCGGACTGGCCCGGACCGGCCGCGTGATCACCGCGGCCGCGCTGGTGATGACGATCTCGTTCGCGGCGTTGATCACCGCTGAAGTCGCGTTCATGCGAATGTTCGGGGTCGGCCTGACCCTGGCGATCCTCGTCGACGCCACGCTGGTGCGCATGATGTTGGTGCCGGCCTTCATGCACGTACTGGGCCGCTGGAACTGGTGGGCGCCCGCACCCCTGGCCCGCCTGCACGCCCGCTTCGGGTTGCGCGAGACCGCCGATGACGTCGCACCGCCTCCGGCCGAGCCGGTCGCCGCGGGGTGGAGCGGTGACCGGTGAGTGTCGAGCCGCTGCGTCGCCGCCGGGCCCCGCGGGGCTCGGGGGAGCAGTTGCGTGAGGAGATCCTCGACGCCGCTACCGAACTGCTGCTCGAATCCGGGGATGCCAAGGCGATGCCCATCCGATCGGTGGCCCAGCGGGTCGGGGTCACCCCACCGTCGATCTATCTGCATTTCGCCGACAAGGACGCCCTGCTGGAAGCGGTGTGCAGCCGCTACTTCGAGAAACTCCACGACGAAATGCAGGCCGCCGCAGTCGATGCCGGGTCCTCGCCGATCGATGTGCTGCGCGCCCAGGGGCTGGCCTACGTCCGGTTCGCGCTGCAGAACCCCGAGCTGTACCGGATCGCGACGATGGAGCAGGGCCGCCCCGGCAGTGAGGTCGATATCGCCTTGAACAGCTCGGCGTTCGTGCACCTGCGCGCCGCGGTGGAAGCGCTGATCGCCGACGGCATCTATCCCCCCGGGGATTCCACCATGCTGGCGCTGGAACTGTGGACAGCCGTGCACGGCATCGTCGCGCTGGTCATCTCCCGGCCCTACCTGCCCTGGGGGGATCCCGAGGAACTCACCGACCGGGTGATGCGCGCGGTGTGCAGCGGTCACGTCGTCTCGCGGGGCTTCCGCGACACCGATACCCCGTACGAAATCGTCAGTTGGCTCAAGGAGGTCGCCGATGAACGAAACCGTTGACAACCCGTTCTTCGCCCGGTTGTGGACCGTGATGTCCACCCGGGAACCGGAGTCGCTGCGCCGGTTGCGCCGGCAGAACCTGGCCGGCCTGACCGGACGGGTACTGGAGGTGGGCGTCGGAACCGGCACCAATTTCGAGTTCTATCCCGACACCGTCACCGAGGTGGTCGCCGTGGAGCCGGAGATCCGGCTCGCCGAGCACGCCAAAGAGGCTGCCGCACAGGCGAACGTGCCGGTCACCGTCACCACCGACACCGTCGAACAGTTCACCGACACCCGACCGTTCGACGCGGTGGTGTGCTCGCTGGTGTTGTGCTCGGTCGACGATCCCGACCAGGTCGTGCGCTCGCTGCGCGCGATGCTGCGCCCCGGTGGGGAGCTGCGCTACCTCGAGCACGTCGCCGGCACCGGTGCCCGGGCCCGGCTGCAGAAGGTCGCCGATGCGACGGTGTGGCCGAAACTGCTGGGCAACTGTCACACCCACCGCCACACCGAGCGGACCATCGAGAACGCCGGCTTCACCGTCAGCGACGCACGCCGGGAATGGACCTTCCCGAAGTGGGTACCGCTGCCGGTGGCGGAGTTCGCGATCGGGGTCGCGGTGCGGTCGTAGCGGCTGGGCCGAGGGTCAGTCGAACAAGGACGGCAGACGCTGCAGCAGCCCGGGCAGTGCGCTGGCGGCCTTCTCCCGCAGGGACACCGTGGCGCTGGCCGACAGTGGGGTGGGCTCCGGGTTGACCTCGATGACCGGGGTGCCGTGGGCCACCGCCAGCTCGGGCAGCCCGGCGGCGGGGTAGACCACCGACGACGTCCCCACCACCACCAGCAGATCGGCGTGCACAACGGCCTCCAGCGACTGTTCCCAGGCGTCGTCGGGCAACGGCTCGCCGAACCAGACGACGTTGGGCCGGATCAGCCCGCCGCAGACGCAGCGGGGCGGCTGCACCGACTCGACCGGTTCCGGCATGTCCGGAATCGGACCCGCATACTCGGTTCCGCAACGGTCGCAATGGAATTCGAACAGGCTGCCGTGCACGTGGTGGACGTTGCGGCTCCCGGCGCGCTCGTGGAGATTGTCGACGTTCTGGGTGACGACGTGCACCTCGGCGTGGTCCTCCCACGCCGCGACCGCGCGGTGCCCTTCGTTGGGAGCGACGGCCCCCATCATGTGGTGGCGCCACAGATACCAGGCCCACACCTTGTCCGGGTGCGCGCGCCAGCCCTCGGAGCTCGAGATCTCGTACGGGTCGACCTTGGCCCACAGTCCGGTTTCGGCGTCGCGGAAGGTCGGCACCCCGCTCTCGGCCGAGATCCCTGCGCCGCTGAACACCGTCACCCGCATCCCACCAAACTAGCCGGTGTGGGTGATACTGGGCACGTGGCCGATTTGGGGGATTGGGTACGCGTGGATCCGCACGGGGCCAGGCCATTGTTCGACCAGCTGCGCACGCAGATCATCGGGGGGATCCGGGACGGCCAGCTCGCCGCCGGCACCCGGTTGCCGACGGTGCGGGAGCTGGCGAGTCAGTTGGACCTGGCCGTGAACACCGTGGCGCGCGCGTACCGGGAATTGGAAGCCGCCGGGATTCTGGAGACCAGGGGGCGCTTCGGCACCTTCGTGGCCCGGTCGGACCCGGCGGACGCCGCGATGGCGACCGCCGCCCACACCTATGTGTCGGCGGCGCGGGCACTGGGCGTCGGCAAGGGCGAGGCGCTGCGCTACGTCGAGGCGGCCTTCGGCTGAGTCCGGATCAGCCGAACTCGAGCAGCAGGGTCAGCGGCCGGATCGGATCCAGCAGGGGTACCCGCTGCGCGGCCCAGATCAGACCGTTGAGCAGGCGCCCGCGGGCGCGTTCGATCGGCAGATCGTGCACGGCGCGCACCCCGTCGACGGTGTTGACCAGGTCGGCGGCCTCGGCCACCGACAGGGTGAACGGCATGGGCGGCACCTGGTAGCGCAGGGAGGTGCGCATGCCGCGGCGCGCGAGCGGCGCGAACGCCGACGGCGGCAGATCGAAGATCATCTGGCCGCCGGGAAAACGCTTCGCGCAGGCCCGGATCAGCGCCATCGAGTCGGCGGGCTGCAGGTACATCAGGAGGCCCTCGGCGGTGATGAACACGCCCTCGCTCGAGTCGACCCGGTCCATCCAGCTGAAGTCCAGCGCCGACTGCCCGCACATCTGCACGCGGTCCGACTCCGGCAGCAGCTTGCGTCGCAGCTCGATCATCGGGGGGAGGTCGACGGTCAGCCAGCGGAAGTCGTGACCGACGTCCGGGCCCGGCCCGCGGGCGTCGAGGCGGTAGAAACTGGTCTGCAGACCCTCGGCCAGGGCGACCACGGTGGCGTGAGGGTGGTCGACGAGGTAGCGCCGGGTGTACCTGTCGAACAGTTTGGCGCGCACGGCCATGTCCTGGCGCCGGGTGAAGCCGAACTTGGCGAAGTCGTAGTCGATGGAGTCGACGAGCGCGACGGCCATCGGGTCGTCGATCAGGCCGTCCGGCCGGGCCGCCTCGGTGGCGCGCACCTTCAACGTCATCAACGCCGTCTCCGAGACTCCGGTCAGATCGACGGTGTGTTTGTCGGGCATCGGGACCCTTTCGTGGTCAGGCGCGCAGCACCTTGTCGAGGGTGCGCAGATTGCGGGTGGTCGTCGAGGACTTGTAGCGGGCCTTGCCCATGGTCTTCCCGATCGCGCTGCCGAGTGTCGCCGAGCGCGGCACCTGCCAGTAGAGGACGCCCGCGCCGGGTTGGATTCTCTCGTCCGGGCCGGGGTCGGCGGCCAGCGCCGCCAGCTCGCGCAACACCGTGTCGTCGCTGACGAACGTCACGTAGGAGTGGTGTCCGTCGACTTCGCGCTCGAACGGGTAGTCCGCCGAGATCGCGGCCACGGTGTCGCGGTCGTAGACCAGAACCCACGCCGGGTAACCGAATTCGTCGCGCAGGGCCTGCTCGGCCGCCGCGCGGACGGCCGCGGCCGTCCGGGGGCTTTCGAGCAGCACGTTGCCGCTGGCCAACACCGTCGTCACGTGCTCGAACCCGGCCTGTTCGAGCACCCGGGCGACATCGGCCATCTTGAGGTTGACGCCGCCGACGTTGACTCCGCGCAGGAACGCGACATAGCGGGTCACCGCGGCACCGCCGCGGTATTGAATCGGCGCATCTGTTCGATCATCCCAGAAGCGCCGTCCACGTAGGCTCATGCCATGACGCGTGATGCCTTCGACGACAAGCTGCTGGCGTTGCTCGCGGGCAACACGCTCGGTGTGCTGGCCACGCTGAAACGCGACGGCAGGCCGCAGTTGTCCAACGTGTCGTACCACTTCGACCCCCGCGCGCTGACGATCTCGGTGTCGATCGCCGAACCCCGGGCCAAGACCCGCAATCTGCGGCGGGACCCGCGCGCGGCCATCCATGTGAGCTCCGACGACGGCTGGGCCTACGCGGTCGCCGAAGGGGACGCGGTGCTGTCCCCGCCGGCTGCCGACCCGCACGACGACACCGTCGAGGGTCTGATCGCGCTGTACCGCAGTCTGGCCGGCGAGCATCCCGACTGGGCGGACTACCGCCGTGCGATGGTCGATGACCGGCGGGTGCTGATGACGCTGCCGATCACCCATGTTTACGGCATGCCGCCGGGACGGCGCTGACACCGATAAGCTCCCACCATGGCATCGAACGCGCAGGACCCGTCGGACGACGACACCAAGCGCCGGTTCCGCGAAGCGCTGGAGCGCAAGAACGCCAAGTCGGTCAGCACGTCCGGCCGCGCCGGCGGTGCCGGGCCGCAGCCGCGTGCGCACGGCCCGGTGGAGAACCGCCGCGAGTTCCGGCGCAAGAGCGGCTGATCGGTCCCGCCCGCACAGCGCCGAAGTCGCGTCCCGCGCGGCTTCCTCCAGGAAATCCGCTCCGAACGCGACTCCGGCGGGATAGTGCCGGCGCGGGGGACTAGTGCGCGACCGCCTTCTCGGCGCCGATCCCGGTCAGCGACCGCACCTCCATCTCCGCCGCGACCTTCGGGTCTTCGTCGTCGGGCGAGGTGAGGGTGCCGACGATGCCGAGGATGAACGCCAGCGGGATGGACACGATGCCCGGGTTGGCCAGCGGGAACCACGCGAAGTCCGCGCCGGGGATCATCGCCGTCGGCGAACCCGACACCGCGGGGGAGAAGACGATCAGCACGATGGTCGAGATCAGCCCGCCGTACATGCTCCACAGCGCGCCGCGGGTGTTGAACCGTTTCCAGTACAGCGAGTACACGATGGTCGGCAGATTGGCCGCCGCGGCCACCGCGAACGCCAGTGCGACCAGGAACGCGATGTTCTGGCCGTTGGCCAGGATGCCCAGCCCGATCGCCAACACCCCCAGCACCACGGCGGTGATCCGCGAGACGCGGACCTGCTCGGCCTCGGTCACCTGGTGGGACTTCATCACGCTGGCATAGATGTCGTGGGCGAACGACGCCGACGCGGTGATGGTCAGCCCGGCCACCACGGCGAGGATGGTCGCGAAGGCCACCGCGGAGATGACGCCCAGCAGGATGACTCCGCCGAGCTCGAAGGCCAGCAGCGGTGCCGCCGAGTTGACGCCGCCCGCTGCGCCGAGGATGCGGTCCGGTCCGACCAGGGCCGCGGCACCGTAGCCGAGCACCAGGGTGAACAGGTAGAACGCGCCGATCAGCGCGATCGCCCAGACGACGCTGCGCCGTGCTTCTTTGGCCGTGGGCACGGTGTAGAACCGCATCAGCACGTGCGGCAGGCCGGCGGTGCCGAGCACCAGAGCCAGGGCCAGTGAGATGAAGTTGATCTGCGAGGTCAGCGATCCGCCGTACTGCGCGCCGGGGGCCAGCACGTCGCGGTCGGCCACCCCGGCGGTGGTCGCACCGCTGATCGCCGACTGTGCCGAGCCGAGGATCTCCGAGAAGTTCAGCCCGAACTTGGCCAGCACCGCGATCGTCATGAAGCCGGCACCGGCGATCAGCAGCACGGCCTTGATGATCTGTACCCAGGTGGTGCCCTTCATGCCGCCGACGAGCACATAGAGGATCATCAGCACACCGACCACCGCGATCACGACCGACTGTCCGGCGCGACTGTTGATGTTGAGCAGCAGCGCCACCAGACCACCGGCGCCGGCCATCTGCGCCAGCAGGTAGAACAGCGAGACCGTCAGCGTGTTGGTGGCCGCGGCCAACCGGACCGGCCGCTGCTTGAGTCGGAAGCTCAGCACATCGGCCATGGTGAATTTGCCTGTGTTGCGCAGTAATTCGGCGACCAGCAGCAGGGCGACCAGCCAGGCCACCAGGAAGCCGATCGAATACAGGAAGCCGTCGTAGCCGTAGACGGCGATCGCGCCGGCGATGCCCAGGAAGCTGGCCGCCGACAAGTAGTCACCGGCGATCGCGATGCCGTTCTGCGGTCCCGAGAAGCCGCGGCCCCCGGTGAAGAACTCCGCGGCGGTGGCGTTGCGCTTGCTGGCCCGGATCACCACGATCATGGTCACCACGACGAACAGGCTGAAGATGCCGATGTTGGCCACCGGGTTGCCGACGGTCTCGGATTGCGCCATCAGGGTGGTCATTTCAGCTCACTCTCGAGTTGGGTGCGGATGGCCTCGGCGCGCGGGTCGAGTTCACGGTTGGCGAACCGGACGTAGAGCGCGGTGATCAGGAACGTCGAGACGAACTGGCCCAGCCCGATGAGTAGGCCGACGTTGATGTCGCCCCAGACGCGGATGGCCATGAAGTCGGTGGCGAACGCACCCAGCAGCACGTAGGTGCCGTACCAGATCAGGAACACCGCTGTCATCGGGAAGACGAACCGCCGCAACCGGTGCCGCAGTTCCTGGAACTCGGGGCTGGCCTGGACTTCGAGATAGCGTTCGCCACTTATCGCTTCCGGGCGAATGGGAAGATGTGTCTCGGACACCGTCACGCTCCTGACTGCTTGTGCGACCGGCAAGGGTCGGTGAAGTGGCACTACGGGCAACCTAACTGAGATGCAGATCACATACCCAGGGCTGATGGACCTGACACGGTGAGGCCGGGGCGTGCTGCGGTGAGCGGTCGGTCAGCGACGACGAGCGGTGCGGCCCGAGGTGTCCTGGGGCAGCCGCTCGATCCCCATGCCGAAGTGCTCGGGCACGTGCATGCGGGCGAAGATCTGCGCGACGTCGGCCGGGACGGCGGCCCGGGTGAGTCGGCTCACCACGATCATCGTCGCGAAGGCCACCGGCACGCTGACCGCGGCGGGGTAGCCGATCAGCACGGCCGGCCAGCCGGCGCCGACCGTGTCGTCGATTCCGCCGGCCACCGCGACCGTCACCGCGCCGGCCGACAACAGACCGCCGACCGAGAGGCCCGCGATCGCGCCCGCCGCGGTCAGGCCGCGCCACCAGATGCCGAGCACCAGGAGCGGGCAGAGCGTGGAGGCGGCCACCGCGAACGCCAGCCCCACGCTGCGTGACAGTTCCAGGTCGCCGGATACGTTGAGCGCCAATGGGATCGGCAACAAGCCGCCGATCACCGCGGCGAGCCGGAAATCCCGCACCCGGCCGCGCAGTACGTCGGTGGCCAGTGCGCCGGCGAAGCTGACCAGCAGCCCCGACGACGTGGCCAGGAACGCCGCGATCGCGCCGGCGGCCGCGAGCGCGCCGAGCAGTTGGCCGACCGGTCCGGCGATCACCGCGCCCGGGGCCAGCAGCACGGCGGCATCGGCGGTGTCGGTGATCAGCAGTTGCGGCACGTAGAGGCGCGAGAACACCCCGAGCAAGGTCGGGAACAGGTAGAACAGCGACAGCAACGCGATCACCGCCAAGGCCGTGCGCCGCGCGGCCTGCCCGTCGGGATTGGTGTAAAAGCGCACCAGCACATGCGGTAGGCCCATGGTGCCCAGGAAGGTCGCGACGATGATCGACAGCACCTGAAACAGCGGATGGGGGCCGCCGAGCCCGCTGCCGGAGGCGATCCATTCCGTCCCGGTGTCCGGGGCGCCGGTGACCACCGGAGTCGCCGCCCCGGCCGCCAGATTCAGGATGCTGCCCTCGCCCAGGTGGTGCTCACCGGCCGATCCGATGGGGGTGGCGTCGACCGGTCGGCCGTCCAGTGTTCCGGTCACGGTGACCCCGGCTGGGACGCCGACCTGCACCACCACATCGGTTTCGATGGTCACCGTGGTGTCCTGCTGCACCGTCGGCGGCAGCGGCCCGCCCAGCTCGCCGGGCCGGTCGGCGAAGAACACCGTGGCCAGCGCCAGGGCCGGAATCGCGACCGCGGTGAGCTTGAGCCAGTACTGGAAGGCCTGCACGAAGGTGATCGACCGCATGCCGCCCGCCACCACATTGGTGACCACGATCGCGCCGACGGCCAACGGACCCACCCACAGGGGCATCCCCAGCAGCGCTTTCAGGGCGAGCCCGGCGCCCTGGTACTGCGGCACCAGGTAGAAGATGCACACCGCGACGACCACCAGCATTGCGACCTTGCGCAGCCGCCGCGACCCCAACCGGAACTCGGCGAAGTCGGGCACGGTGTAGGCCCCGGAGCGCCGCAGCGGGGCGGCCACCAGCAGCAGCAGCCCCAGGTATCCGGCGGTGAAGCCGACCGGATACCACAGCGCGTCGGCGCCGTACTTGGCGATCAACCCGGCAACACCGAGAAAGGACGCGGCCGAGAGGTATTCGCCGGACACCGCGGCGGCATTCCACCGCGCCCCGACGGTGCGCGAGGCGACCAGGAAGTCCGACGTGGTGCGCGAGAACCGGACGCCGTAGGCGCCGATGGCCACGGTGGCCACCGCTGCGGCCAGCAGCGCGGCGGCGGTCAGCGGCGAACCGGTCACGGCTCGGAGTCGATGACGCCGACGAAGTCGCGTTCGCTCTGTTCGGCGGCCCGCACGTAGAACCATCCCAGTCCGTAGAGCAGCGGGTAGGCCAACACGACCAGCACCAACCAGTTCAGCCGCACGCCGAAGGCTGTCAGCGCGGCTAGGCCGGGAAACGCGGCGTTGAGCAACGGGACCGCGCCGAGTAGGCAGACCGCCACCGCCCCGAGTCGCAGCGCCAGGCCGAGTTGGGCCCGGACCAGGCCGCGCACCAGCGCGTCGCCGACGGCGGTCTGCTCCTGGACCTCGACGCGGGTGCGCACCATCCGCGCGCCGCGGCGGTGGGCGAGCACGACTCGTTGCCGCTGGGGCCGCTCGGCGTCAGTCACCCTGGGTTCCGTCCGGTCGTAGGTTGCGCATCGGGTTGCGCACCAGCCGATCCCGCAGCTCGCGGGCCTGACGGCGGCTGACCGGTAATTCGACGGCGGGCGAGGCGCCGTTGGCTCGCAGCCGGACCAGCATGCCGCCGTCGGCGTTGCGCAGCCCGGTCACCAGCCGCAGCGCGACCAGATAGGAGCGGTGGACGCGTTGGAAACCGTGGTTGTGCCAACGGGTTTCCAGGGTGCTCAGCGGGATGCGCACCAGATGCGACCCCGATGCGGCGTGCAGCCGCGCGTAGTCGCCTTCGGCTTCGACCCATCCGATGCTGTCGCGCGGCACCAGATGGGTGACCCCGCCGAGCTCGGCCGGGATCACATCGGAGTCCGTTCCGGGATCGGCGGTGACGGGTGCGTCCTCGGGAGCCGGTGTGGCGCGGGCGCTGAGCACCCGGCGCACCGCCTGGTCGAGTCGGTCCTCGCGGATGGGCTTGAGCAGGTAGTCGACGGCGCCGACGTCGAACGCCGCGACCGCCTTGTCGTCGTGGGCGGTCACGAACACCACCGCGGGGCGCTGGGAGAAGTTGGCCAGCACCCCGGCCAGCTCGATACCGGTCAGCCCGGGCATGTTGATGTCGAGGAACACCGCCTCGATCGGACGCTGATTGAGTTCGCGCAGTGCCGATGTCGCGTCTCCGGCGCGCAGCACCTCGCCGATGTCGGGGTGCCGGTCGAGCAGGTAGGCCAGCTCGTCGAGCGCGGGGACCTCATCGTCGACGGCGAGCACCGTCAGCGGTCTGGTCACTGGCTGCCCCCTCCGAACGCTGCTCCGCCGGCCCGCACCCCCGACCGGAACTTCGGCACCCGCATCACCACTTTCGTGCCTGCCCCGATCGCCGTCTCGACCACCAGACCGTAATCGTTGCCGAAGGCCGCGCGCAGGCGATGGTCGACATTGGTCAGTCCGACATGGGCCGACGACCCTTCGGTGGTGCCGTCGGCCAGCGCGTCGCCGGGGCCGGCGCGCAACGCGTCGGGGTCCATGCCGACGCCGTCGTCTTCGACGGTGATCACGCAGTCCGACCCCTCGTCGCGCGCGATCAGCTCGATCGATCCGCTGCGGCGCCCCGCAAAGCCATGGCGCACAGCGTTTTCCACCAACGGCTGCAGCGCCAGGAACGGCACGACGACGTTGAGCACCTCCGGGGCCACCTGCAGGGTGACGGTGAGCGCGGAGCCGAAGCGGGCGCGCTCCAGCGTCAGATAGCGGTCGATGTTGCGCAACTCCTCGGCCAGGGTGGTGTACTGGCCGGCCGCGCGGAACGAGTAGCGGGTGAAGTCGGCGAACTCGAGGATCAGTTCCCGGGCCCGGTCGGGGTCGGTGCGCACGAACGAGGCGATGGTGTTGAGCGCGTTGTAGATGAAGTGCGGGCTGATCTGGGCTCGCAGTGCCAACACCTCGGCGCGGTCCAGTCGGGCGCGGGACGCGTCGAGTTCGGCGAGCTCGATCTGGCCCGCCGCGTAGCGGGCGACCTCGCCGACTGCGCCGAGCATCCCGGGTGCGGGGGAGCGGGTGGTGACCACCACCAGCACCCCCGGCTGGTCACCGGCTTCGGTCAGCAGCGGCTGCGCGATCACCGCGCAGGCGTTCGCGTGCGTCATCACCCGGCGCTGTGCTGTGAGGGATTCGCGGGCGGCGGCGCACGCGTCGCCGACGTCGTCCCAGAACGACGCGTCGTCGGGATCGCGGGCCAGCATCGTGGCGTCGGCGTCGAACAGCGCCAGTCCGTCGGTGCCGGTCAGCGAGCGCAGGAACGGGGCGGCGGTGTGGGCGGACCCGGCGTCGAGGCCCTGCCGCAGCGCGCGTGCGGCCTGCGACGCGGTGTGCAGCGCGGTGTGCACGGCGCGTTCGGTCGGGGTGGTCACCACCCGCCGGGTCCGCAGGGCGAGCACCACCGCGGCGATGGCCACGACAATCAACGCGGTGGTCAGGGCGACCGCGAGCTCGCCGGACATGGTTTAGCTCCTCGCGTGCGGGTGGACTCACCTTAGAGCTCCCACCGGGGGCACCGTGGTCGTTGCGGCGGGAAAGCCGTGCACCGGGACACACGAGTCCGGGCGCGTCGGATCGGTGTCGACACTCCGGCGACGATCGGCTGGCGGCCCTATACCCCTGTGGGTATATTTGGTACCCTCGACCGGACCGGAAAGAATTTGTCATTCGCCTCGATCCGACCAGAGGAGTCGCCATGGCACCCGTGCAGGAAGTCGACATCGCCACCTTCGCGCCGGCCTGGGAATCCGGTGCGCCCGTTCTGGATGTGCGTGAGGATCACGAATTCGTCCAGGCGCACGTCCCGGGCGCGCAGTGGATTCCGCTGGCGGACCTGCCCGCACGGGTGGCAGAGGTGCCCTCCGATGCGACCGTCTATGTCATCTGCGCGTCGGGGAACCGCAGCAAGCGAGGAGCGGAGATTCTCGAGGAGTCCGGACGCCGCGCCGTGTCCGTCGCCGGGGGTACCAAAGGGTGGATCCGGGCCGGCCATCCCGCCGAGTCCGGTTGAGCCGCGTTTGAACCCCGGGTCCGCCGGAAAACTGAGTTCCAGAAGGTAGTGGTTATGAACAAGGAGGATCGATGACAGCGGGACAACGACTTTCGGTTGCGCGCGCACCGCGGTTGCTGGCGGCCGTCGGAGTGGCCGGCTCGATGGCGCTCGCGGCCGCGGGCGTGGCGCAGGCCCAGCCTGCTCCCGATCAGTGCAGCCCGGCGGCGCTGATGCGGGCACACGCCGCGACCATGAACCAGATGGCCGACTATCTGGACTCGCATCCGGACGTCGAGCAGGTGTTCGCCGACGCCCGGGGCCGGGCGACACCCCAGGAGCGCCACGACGTGATCGAGGCCTACACCGGCGCACATCCCGACGTGGCGGCCGCGCTGCGGGACATTCACCGCCCGATGCAGGATCTGCGCAGCAGCTGCGGCCTGCCCATGCACCCCGGTATGCACGGCGGCATGGGATTTGGTCCGATGGGACCCGGCCAGTAGTTCCCGCGCTATCGCAGTTCGCCGCGTTCAGGCGTCGGGCTCGCGGTCAGTCAACCGGTTCGGTGGGCATGGCGAGGGTCACCCAGTCATGGAGCCCGCCACGGTAGTACGCCAGCGACGACGCCGGGAAGCCGGCCTCCAGGAGCTGGCGGATCGCATCGGGAGACTGTGGGCATTGTGGACCGTTGCAGAACCCGATGTTCAGGCGCGACGCATCCAGTTCAGCTCTGCGGTCCTTGATCTGACCGTGCGGGATGCCGACCGCTCCCGGGATGGTGACGCCGCCCTTCGAATCGGGATTTCGGGTGTCGATGAGCAGCGCGCCGTCGCGCACCCCCTCGATCAACTCGAGCTCACCGAGGGTCACCACGCCCGGAGCGCAGTGCAGGGGCTGCAGTTCCCCCCAGGTGGTGTCCACTGCCACGAGGTCGGCTTCCTGTCCCAGCGTCCGGGGGACACTGGCCGGCGCTTGGCGACGGGTTCTGGAGCGGCGCTGCAGGTCGACCGGGAAACTCGGCATCTCTGCAGCCTATCGGTCCTGCTCAGCGGAGGTGGCCGTGTCAGGCGACCGCGGTGAACGTCCTAAACTGGCGGAGTGGCCAAGCTGCAGTTAGTCCAGGACCCCGCGGCCGATGCGCTGCTGGAGGCCAACCCGTTCGCGCTGCTGGTCGGCATGTTGCTGGATCAGCAGGTGGGGATACGATTGCGACTATGTCCCAGTCCAAACCTTTGCGTGCCATAGTTGGTGCTCGCGTCTCCGTTCTGCAAGGGCCGCAGAAGGTTTCGCACCTTGCTCAGATCGAAAGCACGACCCGATGGGCCGAGGCCAACGGATACGAGGTGGTCGGTAGCTTCGAAGACCTTGGCGTCTCCGCAGAGAAGCGCCCCGAAGACCGGCCCGAACTGGGGAAGTGGCTCGACGACGAGGGGGCGGCCCGGTGGGACGCCATCGTATGGTCGAAGATGGATCGTGCGTTCCGATCCACCCGGCACTGTGTCGACTTCGCCCGGTGGGCAGAGGAGCGACACAAGACCGTCGTCTTCGCCGACGACGGGCTGAAGCTCGACTACCGGCCGGGAACGGCCAAAGGCATCGACGCGATGATGGCCGAACTGTTTGTCTACCTCGGTTCGTTCTTCGCTCAGCTCGAACTCAACCGGTTCAAGGCGCGTGCCAGCGACAGCCACCGCAAGTTGCGACAGATGGATCGGTGGGCGTCCGGTGTGCCTCCACTTGGCTTCAAAGTGGTCGACCACCCCAGCGGCAAGGGAAAGGGACTTGATACTGACCCAGAGGGCAAGGCGCTCATAGAGCAGATGGCAGCGAAGCTGCTCGATGGCTGGAGCTTCATCCGAATTGCCGCGTGGTGTAACGAGTCCGGGCACCTCACCAACATGGACCGGGCCAGAATTGCCAAGGGTAAGCCCGCGAAAGCCCGCCCGTGGACGGTCAACACGGTTATCGACGCGCTTACCTCGCCTAGGACACAAGGGCTGAAGATGACGGGTCGCGGCAAGCAAGCCAAGACCGTGCTCGACGGCGACGGGGAGCCGATCCGGCTCGGCCCTCCGACTTTTGATGCGGACACCTGGAAACAGATTCAGGAAGCCGCCCAGCTTCGGAAGATGAACCGGCGCACGCCGACGGGCTCCGCGAATCCGATGCTCGGTGTCGGCATCTGCGGATGCCCCGGCTGTCCCGCGTGCGACGGGGCTGCGGGGCCGATCTGCGGCGCCTCTTTGGCTCAACAGTTCACTCGAAAGAAGCTCGCCAGCGGCGAGACGAGGGAATGGCGGTCGTACCGCTGCGGCCGGACTCCGTTGAACTGCAACGGCGTCAGCATGCGCGCAGAAGACGCTGATGGCTTGCTCGAAGAGACGTTCTTGGACCGTTGGGGCGACGAGAAGGTGACTCGGCGCGTGTTCGTGACGGGGGAGGATCATTCTTACGAGCTTGAGCAGGTGAACGCCAGCATCGACCGATTGCGTAAAGAGTCAGACGCTGGCCTCATTGTGTCCGCCGAGGACGAGGACCTCTACATCCAGCGGATGCGGTCGCTGATCGACCGCAGAAGCGCGCTGGAGGCCCTACCGTCGCGGCCGGCTGGATGGACCACCGAGGAGACGGGCCATACCTACGGTGAGGTGTGGGAGACCGCCGACAAGCGTCAGCTCATGGTGGACCACGGGGTCAGGTTCGTTCTTGTTTCAGGTCGACCCCTCCATACGAGCATTTATAGGCCAGACGACGGTGTGCCGTTCGTGGACATTTCCGGAGCCGAGGCTAAGCGGCTGGGACTGGCCCGGTAGGTCTTGTCCGTCCTCGATTGCGAACACTAATGTGAAATCTGTATGCCCGCGATGAAGTACCTGCGGTTCTACCTCGACCGGGATTGTGTGCTTGTACCCGGATGGGGCAAGACGAAGAAGGTTCGCAAGGGTTGCGAACATTGGAACTTGGCAGACACCAAGCGTTATGTGGACTTCTTCAAGCGGAACGCGAAATTGAAGAACGGCACGGGCGGACTACTGGTTATCGATGTGGACCCGAAAAACGGTGGTTCGATTGACGCCCTTCAGCGGAGATTCCCGGATCTGCCGCAAACACGGATGGTCCAGACGGTTACACCGCACCCAAACGGTTTTGGGAAGCACCTGATCTTCACGATTCCCAATGACGTTCGCCTCAGGTGGCGAGGGTTAGGCCCTGGCATAGACGTACCTCCTGCCGTGATGCTGCCGGGAAGTGTTGTCATCTGCCCTGACGGCGTTGAGCGCAAGTACGAGCTCCTCAACGATCTAGATCCAGCGCCAGCTCCACTGGGGCTTCTTGCCGTTATCGACAAAGGCGAGGATTCGGGGATCGAAAGACAACCGGAGTCAGGTTACGAGGCGGACGAGACGGTGGACGCACTCGTCCGCAGGTTCGCAGAGGCCGGCCCCGGAGAACGGAACGATGTACTTCTCAGCGTTGCCCCTCCGGTGATCCGGATGAAGGGGCACGAAGGCGCAGCACTGTTGAGAGGCGCCTATACCGGCGACGATCCCAAGTGGCTTGAAATCGCATTGAGAGGAGCACTGCAGAAGTACGCGGGTGCGTCGGCTCCGAACACGGCGAAACCGTCAAAGTACCTCGCAGATGCTCTACAACGGGTCGAACGCAGAGCCCGCTACGGACTTTGGACCGGTCCCGGTGGGGCAACAGACCGAGTGGTGTTGTTTTCGATCCTGCGGTTGTGCCGGAACGAGCACACCCTGACCATTGGTGCCAGCGTCCGGACGCTGTCGCTGATTACTGGCCTGGAGCCGAAGACAGTCAGTTCGGCTACGGGGAGGCTCGTCAAGGCAGGTCTTGTCTGCATCCTCCAACAGAACGACGACGGCACCGAGTACGGACTAATTGTGCCGGGATTGACCACAGTTCCTAGTAAGGGGGAATCCCCCCTCAGGGGATTCCCTGTAGATCCCCTCCATGTTGTTTGGTTAGGTGACGGCTTAGCTGGCCGTCACTCCCAGGTATTCGATCTGGTGAGTGTTGGCATCCGCAGTGCTAAGGAGATCAGCACTGCGGGAGGCATGGGTTACTCCACAGCACGAGACGTGCTGTCCAGACTGGTTGCGGTTGGGCTGTTGGAGAGAGACGGCACGGCCTACTCCGTGCCTGAAGGAGCCGAGCAAATCGCAGAAGAACTGTCCCGAGAACTGGGCGGTTTGGAGAAGTACGTGAGGCTGGCTGATCGCATCGACGAGGAGCGGGCTCGGCCACGTGGGGACGAGGTTGCCGCCGCTAGAGCGGCGGATGATGACCGACGCCGCCGCGACGAGGATAAGGAACTCATGCGGCAGTTGGGCATCATCTAGCGCGGATCACGCCGCGTAGTTGTAGACCGTCTGTCGGCTTACCCCGAATACCTTGGCCAGGGTGGTCACAGACTCGCCCGCCGCGAGTCGGGCACGAAGCTCGTCGGCCTGCTCAATAGTGAGGGCCGCTTTACGGCCCCTGTACTTCCCCGCAGCCTTCGCGACAGCGATTCCCTCCCGTTGCCGCTCGAGAATCATTGACCGTTCGAACTCGGCGACAGCGCCAAGCATGGACAGCAGCAGTGTGTTCATCGCCGAGTCCTCGCCCGTAAAGGCGAGAGACTCCTTGACGAACTCAACTCGCACACCCTTGCCGGTCAGTTCACGGACGATCCGGCGCAGGTCTTCCAGGTTGCGGGCCAGGCGGTCCATGCTGTGGACGACGAGAGTGTCCCCCTCGCGGACGTACTCAAGCGCCCTTGCCAGTTCTGGACGTTTGGTGTCCTTGCCACTGGCCTTATCGGTAAACACCTTGTCCAGTTCCACGCCGTCGAGCTGGCGTCCGGTGTTTTGGTCGACCGTGCTGACTCGCTGGTACCCGACACGATGTCCCATGTTTTCTAACCTCCTCGTCTAACCGTATGTCCATTTGGATTCTAAGACCCTACTAGGCAGTACGTCGAATAATTGTTTCCCGACTCTAGTTTGACGCTGAAGCGGTCGGCGGAGACTGCCCAGCACGGGTGTACCCCAGATGGACATTCGTGCGTCAGCGTGGCCCACAGGGCCTGTAACGGTGTTCCCCTGCGTGGGGGCTAGGTCTGAGTTAGGCAGCGCCCGGCAGTAGGGGCTGCGGCGCTGTACTGCACAGGCAGCGCAGGGTTGGCGTGCGTGCGGGATGCAGGGATACAGGGTGGGGTAGCGCCTGGGAGTGCAGCACTGAGCGGGGCAGGTTGTGGCGCAGTTCGCCGGACGGAGGCACCCCAGGGGGGTTACCCCCTCCCCGGGCCTCCTGACCGGTCGGTTATGCGGGTGCCCGGTCGTGTACGGGTTTCAGAGCTCCAGACTCGCCGGGAGTACGCAGAACTTACGGCTGGTCTGGTGGCCCTGTCGGGCGAGTCCAAATCGTTGACCTCCAACGATTCACAGGGGTCGTTGCGCTGAGCGTCGATCAGCGACGATTGTCGAAATTCGACTCACAGCTGATTCGGGAGGTTCATGTTCCCAAATTCGTACGACCTCCCACCCCAGATTTGTGAGGTGTTCGGTCGTGGATACATCCCGTCGCTGGTTGTTCAAGAACTTCGCATTCCAGGCGTGGGCATTAGCAGCTGGCTGTCCTCCGTGCTCTGGGCATCCGTGCCAGAAGCAGCCGTCTACGAAGACGGCGACCCTGACTGATGTGAATGCGATGTCGATGGTGCGCCTGGGTATGCCCGGCACGGGTACTCCCAGGCGATACCGCATTCCGCGAGCGTGTAGGAGTTTTCGGAGATCGATCTCAGGCTTGGTATCCCGGCGTGCTTGCCGTTGCATTCGGGATCGAACGCTCGGAGAACTCGGTGCGGGGAACCGCATCCGCCCAGCTTAATCACCGCAGGTTGACAGGACTACCGCCCGCGAGCCATAGCGCACTATGTCCCTGGTGCGCCTTAGGATTCGCAGTGTGTCATCGACTAACGACGTCAATCCCGCGCCAGTGCGAGTCATCGACCTCTTCGCCGGAGCGGGCGGCCTGTCGCAGGGGCTCCACGACATTGGAGCAGTCACCTTGCTCGGATCGGATTTCTGGCCCGCCGCCGCGAAGTCCTACCGAGCCAACCATCAGGATGTTCCCTTCCTTGAGATCGATGCACATGACCTGTCGGCTGAGCTGCTCATTTCGGAGGCCCACGGCAAGCCCGACGCAATCGTTGGAGGTCCACCCTGCCAAGGGTTCTCCTCGGCTGGTGCAAAGAATGGCGCTGACCTTAGGAACAGCCTGGTCGGGGTGTTTGCTTCGCTGATTGCTGAGATCAAACCGAATAGCTTCGTCTTCGAAAACGTCGAAGGTTTTTTGACATCCGCCGCTGGAGATTACGTTGTTGCGCTGCTGGACCCATTGATCGAGGCAGGTTACAAGATTGCAATCGAAAAGCTGAATGTTGCGAATTACGGCGTCCCGCAGCTAAGGAAGCGGACAATAGCAATCGGCTCACTTACGTCAATGCCAGCACTCCCTCGCGCCACTCATCGTGCTTTCGGCTCACCCGGATCGACGAAGACCGGCCATAGATTATTGCCCTACACGCCGACCGTGCAGGATGCGATCGACGATCTGCCGGCCGTAGCAATTAACGCGGTCGACGCAACTCTGCCCAACCATTGGGTTCGTCCTCCGGGTGAACTCAATGCCCTCCGGTATAAGGCACTAAAGTGGGGCCAGACTATGCGTGACCTCCCGCCCGAATTGCAGCACGATAGTTACATTCGTCGGGCGAACAGGCGGGTTTCGGATGGCACGCCAACTGAAAAACGAGGCGGAGCCCCAGCGGGCCTCCGGAGGCTCAAGCCAGACGAGCCTTCGCGTGCAATCACAAGTGCAGCGGCCCGTGAATTCATCCATCCGTTCGAAGATCGCCCTCTTACGCTGAGAGAGTGTGCGCGACTGCAGACTTTCCCCGACGAGTATCAGTTCTTGGGCAGCAACAACGATGTTGCGACGCTCATCGGTAATGCAATCCCTGTGAGGTTCGCTTCGGCACTTGGTCGCGCTCTTGCGTCCACTCTATCGATGGATCAAGGTCTCTACTCTGAACCCGGCAGGTTGGTTCACTTCGAGCCAACCGTCGGGGAACAAATGAGCCCTGCGCTCGCTGCGGTAACGGACCGCATTTTGAGTAGGTATCAAAAGTCTTTTGCCGAGGAGCTGACGCTGTGGTCTTGAGCCAGAGCCAACGTGCCCTATTCGAGAGGGTATGCAGGCTTTCCAGTGGTGACCTCGGCGTGTCCCTGGCTCCAGCCGTCGCCAAAGCCTTGATCCATCTGATTGCCCGTGACCTCGGTGTTGTCCGTTTTTCCGATACCGAACAGTCGAATGTCCCAGAGCTGTTCGACGTGAATCCGCCCAGTTTGTTGCGCCTCGATAACACCGAAGACGTAATCGACACTTTCAAAAGGCTAATGGATGCGGTAGACGATGGTGACACTTATTTTGCTTGTCTCGGCGCGTTGCATAAAGCTCGTCTGAAATACGAGAGGATTCTCACGCAACAGCCAATTCCGACGTTGGAGCAAGTTGGCCCCAGGGGTCTGCTCCAGTACGGGGCGTGGAGGCCATCCAACCTTGCAGCTCTACTTCTTTGGCGTAAGTGGATGTTCGATTTGGATAATCGCGCGGGCCAGGAAACCGGATACCTATTCGAGCCAATAATTGCCAGCGCTATTGGCGGGGTTCCAGCAGCGGCAAGTAAAAGCCCAGTTCGGCGGCGAAACGACCACAGAAAGGGTCGCCAGGTCGATGCCGTAAAGGGGAATCTGGCGTACGAAATAAAACTGCGAGTTACTATCGCTGCGTCCGGTCAAGGCCGGTGGTCGGAAGAACTCGACTTCCCACTCGATTGTGTCGCGGGTGGATACACGCCAGTTTTGGTTGTTCTCGACTCGACGGATAATGCAAAGCTGTCTGAACTTCAAAAGGCATTCGAGGCAGTCGGTGGCCAATCCTACGTCGGGGAGGATGCATGGAAACATCTGGAAGTGTCAGCTGGTCCGACCATGGCAGTTTTTCTCGACAAATACGTTAAGGAACCGCTCAAGCACGTCCTCGAAGAGGCTCCACCAGAGTCCGATCTGCCAGATTTCTCGTTGTCGCAGAACTCCGATTCAATCACGTTCAAGATCAACGACGAGTCGGTCCGTATTCCAAGAACTGTCAATCCCGATCTCGCCACAAGTGGCGACTCAATCCCGCCAGACGCGTGAACAACTAACCCCCGGCGATGGCACGGGGGTCGCCCCGCGTGTCAACCCCTCACTATGTGCGCTGCTTCGGACTCCGACTGTTGCTCGTACGCTTCTGGCATGACCGTAAACCTCTGCCTCGCGCAAGACCCCGAGGCTGATCAATTGCTGTCCCAGAGTCCGTTCGCGCTGTTGGTTGGAATGTGTCTAGACCAGCAGATTCCCCTCGAAGTGGCCTTCGCGGGCCCGAAGAAGATCGCCGACCGCCTGGCAGCGGCCAGTGGTAATCGTGTTGCCACTTCTCAGCAGATCGCGATGGAGGTGGCGTTCAGCGGACCGAAGAAGATCGCCGACCGGCTCGGCGGGTTCGACGCGGCGCTGATCGCCGACTATGACCCCGACCGCTTCGCGGAGTTGTTCGCCCAGACCCCGGCGGTGCACCGATTTCCCGGGTCGATGGCCAAGCGGGTACAGGCGCTGGCGCAGGTGATCGTCGACGAGTACGGCGGTGACGCCGCGGCTTTGTGGTCCGACGGCGCGGACGGGGCCGACGTGCTGCGCCGGCTCAAGGCGCTGCCGGGATTCGGGGAGCAGAAGGCCAGGATCTTCGTCGCGCTGTTGGGTAAGCAGTACGGCGTCACCCCGGCGGGCTGGCGCGCCGCGGCCGGCGACTACGGCAAGGCCGATGTCCACATGTCGGTGGCCGACGTCACCGACGCCGGGTCATTGCAGAAGGTGCGGGAGTACAAGAAGCAGGCCAAAGCGAAAGCCAAGAGCGACAAGGCCGCCAAGGCCTAGGCATCGAGGCTCAGGCGTCCAGGGCAGCCAGGTCGGTGAGCACCGCGGCCACCATGCGTCCGGCGTCGGTGGCGGTGTCCAGCCCGCTGCGCAGACAGCGCAACGTGATGCCGCGGGCCTCGAGGTCGGCGACGGTGTGGGTCACCTCGGTGGCGGTGCGTCCGAGCCGGTGCAGCGCGGCCACCACCACGACGTCGCCCGCCCTCGCGTAGCTCATCAGCGCCACCAGCCCGGCCCGCATCTTGTCGGCCGGTCCGGGATGGCGGTCGGTGAAGATGCGCCGCGAATCCACTCCGGCGGCACACAGTTCGGCCACCTGGTCGTCGAGATCGGTGCACGCCGGGCCGCCCATCGCATAGCCCAGCGTGACCGTCATGTTCTCAAGGTCTCACGACGCCGACGGCCGGTCACAGCGACGCGCCGTCGAAACGTTCGCGGGTGGCCAGCGCCGACACCGGCTTGCGGGTCAACCTGCGCACCTGATGCCGGGGTCTGCCCAGCGGCAGCACGGCGGCGACGGCGTAGTCATCGGGTATGCCCAGCAGCTGCCGGACCCTGGGTTCCTCGGCGACGGCCATCGTGGTCAGCACTCCGCCGAAGCCTTCGTTGCGGGCCGCCAGCAGCACGTTCCACACGAACGGATAGACCGATGCGCCGGCGACCACGCCGACGCGCGCAAGCTCCTGGTCGGTCGCCGCGACCACCGACAGGTCGACGCAGACCACCAGGACCACCGCGGCGTCGTGCAGCGGGGCCGTCATCGCCGCCGGCACCTCGGTCGCCGCGATCTGTTCGGCCGGCAGTCCGGTCGGCCGTAACGGGTTCCACGGCCCCTCGCCGTGATTCTTCTGGGCGACGTAACGCCGGGCGCCGGTCACACTCAGCTCGGCCAGCGCTGCCCGGGTCGCGGGCTCGCGGATCGCGATCACCCGCACCCCCTGGCGGTTGCCGCCCGTCGGCGCGAACCGCGCGTGGTCGAGGATGCGCACCAGCACCTCGTCGGGCAGCGGGTCGGCGGTGAACTGCCGGACCGCCCCGGTCGTGCGCATCACCTCGTAGATGTCCATGTTGGCGATCTTGTCTCATCCGCACGCGAAGGCTGTGTCATTGTGAAGTCATGAAGACTCACCTGAACTGCCCGTGCGGCGAAGCGATCACCGGCAAGGACGAGGACGACCTGGTCGAGAAGGCCCAGAAGCACCTTTCCGAGCAGCATCCGGGCCGCGACTACGACCGCGACGCCATCCTGTTCATGGCCTACTGACTCCCCATACCGTCTGTTCCGGCGGAACCGGTCAGGGGACGACGGTCGAGCCGATGGTCGGCATGAACTGGCACTGCTTCTCAGTGGTGGTGACCTGACCGAAGATCGTCGACATGATGCTGCCGGAGCCAGTGTCGGCGATCGCCGTCAACGTGGTCGGGCCCTCGGGGTTGATGTCGGGGCGCGGTTTGAGCGTCGCGCTGCCGGACTTGCCCGTGCTCAGGTTCACCCACGTCACGTTCAGCGGCAGCTTCTGCTCGGCTGCCGGGCCCGGCGTGCCGACCGCGGTGAACACGTAGGCGGTCTGGCCGGGGCCGGGACCCGGCGTCGGGATCTTCGCCGGACCGGCCACCGAGATCGCCGTCGCGAGCACGTTGCCGCCGTCGCCGAGGCAGCCGTTGCTGATCGACGGGTACAGGAAGTCCTGGGTCACCGGTGCGTCGGGTCCGAAGTCCGGTGCCCCCCCGGGTGTGGTGGCGGCCGCCGGCTGGGCCGCCGGCAACGGCGCCGGCGCGGGAGCCGGTGCGGATGCCGGCACCGGCGCGGGACCCGGAGCGGGTGCGGGCGGCGGCACCGGAGCGGGTCCGGGCAGCGGGGCCGGCCCGGGCGCCACGGCTGCCGGGGCGTGCGGGGCGGTTTCCGGCACCGGGCCTACGGCGTGTGCCGGGTTGATCCCGGCGGGCAGGTGCGCCTCGGTGCCCGGGATCGCGCCGCTGGCGGGCACGTGGGCGACCGGCTGGACGAACTGATTGACCGCCGACGCGACGTCGCGGGAGGGCCGCGGCGCTGCGGCGTCTCCGGCGAACACCGCGGCGGCGGCCATCAGCATCGAGGCGGCATTGGCGGGATCAGCCGCAGCCTGCTGGATCACCGGACCGATGCTCTGTACGGCCGGCAGGCCCGGAGCCTGCAGACCGTCGATCGGTACCGGCGCGGCGGCGGGCTCGGCGTGCGCGACGCCGGACACCCCGACCGCCAGCAGAGCCATCGACGAACCCACCGCGAGTGCGGTGGTGAACTTCGTCCTGGTCGTCGACATGATCCCCCAATGTGGTTGACGGAGCGGGTGTTTGGTGTCAGCCCTGGATCAGGGCAGAGCGGACAGCGGCGTGAACACCGGAGCCGGTGCCGCGGCGGGTGCCGGTGCGGCCGGCCCGGCCGGCGCGGTGCCCCCGGTCGGCAGCAGCCCGGCCAGCGGGGTGCCGCTGGGCAGCAGTGACGCCAGCCCGCCGGGCACCCCGAGCGAGTCGGTGAGCGCGCCCAACGGGTTTTGTGTCGGGGCGGCCGCCGGTGCGGTGGCCGGGACCGTGGTCGTGTTGCCCGCGGGCACCGTGGTGATGTTGCCGCCGGGCAGGGCCGTCGCGCCGGGTAGAGCCGTCGCCCCGGGCAGGGCGTTCGCGCCGGGCAGCATGTCGGCCGGCTGGGGCAGCGTGATCGACGCCGACGCCCCTGGCGCGGTGGCGGGGCCGGTCGTCGCCGTGCCCACCGGCGCCGTAGCCGCCGGCGGGGTGGCCGCCGGCGCGGCGGCCGTCTGCGCGCCGCCCATCACATTGGCGAAGGTCTGCATCAGCTGCGGCACCGCCTCCGGGTTGGCGGCCAGCTGCTGCAGGAACGGCAGGCCGGGGACCTCCGGCGCGGGACCGGGGGCGGGCGCCGGAGCCGGCTGCGCGGCAGCCGAGGCCGACAACGCAACGGCAGCCGAAACCGCCCCTGCTGCTGCGATCATCGTGGTGGCGAACAGTTTTCGGGTGCGGTGCATGAGGTCTCCCAATCGGTCGGTGGCACGCCTGCACCCGAAGCTAGCCTGTTACTGGTGTTACTCAAGTGACATGAGTGGCATTTATGCATCCGTTACGCACATGAGCGCGGACGGTGACCGGCACGCCGGTCTTCGGGCCGGGCGTCGATACAGTCGACCCATCGACACCTCGAAGTCCACGCCCGCGCCGCCGCGTCCCCGTCTGGCGGCGCGGCTGCTCGCCGCGGCGCCTGTGCTGTTGTTGCTCAGCACCGGCGCCCGGTTGGCGTGGACGTATCTGCTGCCCACCGGTGCGAACTTCGTCGACCTGCACGTCTACGTCGGCGGTGCGGCGGCGTTGAACGAGCCCGGCACCCTCTACGACTACGTCTACGCCGAGCAGACACCGGACTTCCCGCTGCCATTCACCTATCCGCCGTTCGCCGCGGTGGTGTTCTACCCGCTGCATCTGCTGCCGTTCGGCGTGGTTGCACTGCTCTGGCAACTCGGCATCGTCGTCGCGCTCTACGGCGTGGTGCGGTGCAGCCAGCGGCTGCTGTCCGACCCGGGGCCCGGCGGCAGCCGGCGTGTCGCGATGCTGTGGACGGCGGTCGGGATCTGGACCGAACCGCTGCGCAGCACCTTTGACTACGGGCAGATCAACGTGTTGCTGGTGCTCGCCGTGCTGGGCGCGGTGGTCAGCACCCGGTGGTGGTGGTCGGGTCTGCTGGTCGGCCTGGCCGCGGGGATCAAGCTGACCCCCGCGGTCTCGGGTCTCTATTTCCTCGGCGCGCGGCGCTGGCGCACCGTGCTGTTCTCCGCGACGGTGTTCCTGGCCACCATCGGGGTGTCCGCGCTCGTCGTCGGCGACCAGGTGCGCGTGTACTTCACCGAACTGCTCGGCGACGCCCACCGCGTCGGTCCGGTGGCGACCTCGTTCAACCAGTCCTGGCGCGGCGGGGTGTCGCGGGTGCTCGGCCATGACGCCGGTTACGGGCCGGCGGTGCTGATCGGGATCGCGGCGACCGCGGTGCTGGCGGTGCTGGCGTGGCGGGCGATCGGGGGCGCACAGGACCGGCTCGGCGGCATCGTGATCGTGCAACTCTTCGGCCTGTTGCTCTCGCCGATCTCGTGGACGCACCACTGGGTGTGGTTGATCCCGCTGATGATCTGGCTGTTACACGGCCCGCTGCGCGACCGCGTCGGGGCGCGAGTGTTGGGCTGGGGCTGGTTGCTCCTGATACTGGTCGGTGTGCCCTGGTTGTTGAGCTTCGCCCAGCCCAGCATCTGGACCATCCCGCGGCCCTGGTATCTCGCGTGGCCTGGGCTGATCTACCTCGTCGCCACACTGGCGACGCTGGCCTGGGTCGCTATTCGAGGAGGCCGTCGATCGCCCGAGCCATCTGCACATCCTTCTCCGTGACTCCGCCCTCGGAGTGCGTGACCAGCGCAAAAGTCACGGTGCGCCAACGGATGTCGATGTCGGGGTGATGGTCTTGGGCTTCGGCGTGTTCGGCGACCCGGCGGACCGCCTCGATGCCGTCGAGAAACGCGGGGAATTTCTCGGAGCGACGCAGCGCGCCGTCGGAGTACTGCCAGCCGTGCAGCCCGGCCAGCGCGTCATTGATCTGCTCGTCGGTGAGTATGGCCATGATCTCGACGGTATACCGTTCTGCGACGATGCCGTCTTCGTCTCCCGCACCCCTCGTCGTCGTCGCCGGCGCACTGGTCGAGCAGGGCGCGCTGCTGGTCGCTCAGCGCGCCCGCCCGCCCGAGCTGGCGGGCCTGTGGGAACTGCCCGGGGGAAAGGTGGCCCGCGGCGAGACTGACGCCGAGGCCCTGACCCGCGAGTTGCGCGAGGAACTCGGCATCACGGTTACCGTGGGCGCGCGGGTCGGCGTCGAGATCGCGTTGGCCACCGCGACGACGCTGCGTGCCTACCTCGTCACGCGCACCGGCGGCGACGTCGCCGCCCACGATCACCACGCGCTGCGATGGGTACGCGGCCCCGAGCTCGAAACGCTGCCCTGGGTGCCGGCCGACCGCGCCTGGCTGCCCGACCTGGCCGCACTGCTGCAGTCCCCGGGGTGACCTCGGCTCAGGTCTGCTTCTCGTCGCCCGCCGTCGCGCCGTTGGAGCCGGGCAATTCCCGGTCGGGGTCGCTGAGATAGTCGCCCTCGACGGGCTCGTCGTGCTCGAGCGGGTCGACCGGCTCGGTGACGGTCAGCTCCCCGGTGGTCGGGTGGACCTCCATCAGGTGCGACGACACGCTGCGCACCGCGACCAGACCCGCCAGCGTCGCCGAGACGTCGTGGCGGCCGCCGCTCGCGGGGCCGGCCCCGTTGGCGGTACGGACCTGCAGGAACCGCGGTGTGGTCGCCAGGTCGTAGCGGAACGCGCGGAACATCGCCACGCACGCGGCCACCATCACCACCGACAGCGGTGCCGCCGTCGCGATCGACGCGGTCTGCAGCGCGGTCAGCGACCCGGCTCCGCCGACGATCAACAGCACCGCGGCGGCCAGCCCCTCCAGGCCGGCCCAGTACACCCGGCTCAGTTTCGGCGGGTCCAGATTCTCGCCGCCGGTGGACAGGATGTCGATCACCAGCGAACCGGAGTCCGACGAGGTGATGAAGAAGAACACGATCACCAGCACCGCGATCACGCTGGTGATGACCCCCAGCGGCAGCCCGCCGAGAAGCTGGAACAGCGACGTGTTGGTGTCCACGGCACCGTCGACGAGCATGTCGCCGTCATTGCGCTGACGCAGGATGCCGGAATCGCCGAAGACGGTGAACCACAGCGATCCGATCAGCGTGGGCAACAGCAGCACGCCGGCGACGAACTCCCGGACGGTGCGGCCGCGCGAGATGCGCGCGATGAACATGCCCACGAACGGCGCCCAGCTGATCCACCAGCCCCAGTAGAAGACCGTCCACGAGCCCAGCCACGACCCGTCACTGAACGGCGCCGTGCGCAGTGACAGCTCCGGCAGCGACTGGATGTAGCCGCCCAGGTTCTGCACCCAGGCCTGCAGCAGGAACAGCGTCGGGCCGAGCAGCAGCACGAACAGTGCCAACAGGGCCGCCATCGTCATGTTGATGTTCGAGAGCCACTTCAAGCCCTTGCTGACACCGCTGACCACCGACGCGGTGGCGATCGCGGTGATCAGGCCGATCATCCCGACGATCCACCAGTTGTTCACCTCGATCCAGCCCAGGTACTCCAGGCCGGCGGCGATCTGGGTGATGCCGAAGCCCAGCGAGGTGGCGACGCCGAACAGCGTGCCGACGACCGCGATGACGTCGACGGTGTGGCCGATCCACCCGGTCACGCGGTCCTTGCCGATCAGCGGCTCGAGCAGCCAGCGCACCGACAGCGGACGGCCCCGGCGATAAGTCATGTAGGCCATGCCCAGGCCCACCACCACGTAGATCGCCCAGGCGTGCAGGCCCCAGTGGAACAACGTCAGCGACATCGCCTGGTGCGCCGCGGCGTCGGTGGAGCCGTCGATGCCGCGGGAGGCAGGCGGGTTGACGTAATGCGACAACGGCTCGGCGACCCCGTAGAACACCAGGCCGATCCCCATACCGGCGCTGAACAGCATGGCCATCCACGCGGTGAACGAGAACTCCGGCCGCTCGCCGTCCTCGCCGAGGCGGATCGTGCCGATCCGCGACACCCCGCAGTAGACGGCGAACACCACGAACCCGGTGGTGACGAGGATGTACCACCAGCCCACCGTGCTGGTGATGGCGGTGTTCAGCTCGGTGAAGGCGTTCTCGGCGCTCGCCGAGAAGACCACCGAGAACAGGATCAGCCCGAGAATGATCACCGACGCCGGGATGAACACGGCGGGATACAGGCTGCGGACAGCCTCGCGCACCGGGTTCCCCTTGGGGCGCTGTTCGTCGCTGGGGACTTGCGATGTCGACATGTGCGCTGGCTCCTCGTCATCTCGTTCGCGTGTGCCAGTAACTCTGCGTCGCGCTCGGTGCGCCGGCCTGACCGCCGTTGGGGCGTCTACGACCATAACCCGCCGGGATTCGCGGAACGGACGGGTCGACCAAGCCCGGCCCGGGGCGGCGCACCCGGCCGGGCGTCCGCGGTACGAAATCGTCGTCGCCATGATCGGTATTCGACAGACATCTGCGGTCTGATCGTGATTGGCTGCAACGGTGACCACGGCTACACCGTCGTCCACGATCGCCCGCCCGGGCGTCAATCTCGCGATGGCAACCTGGGTTTCGGCGATCAACTTCTGGGCGTGGAACATGATCGGCCCGTTGTCCACCACGTACGCCGCCGATCTCGATCTCTCCGCCGGGCAGGCCTCGCTGCTGGTCGCCACCCCGATTCTGGTCGGGTCGTTGGGCCGCTTGGCCAGTGGCCCGCTGACCGACCGGCTCGGCGGCCGCACCATGTTGATCGCCGTCACCCTGGCGTCGATCGTCCCGGTGCTCGCGGTCGGTGTCGCCGGCACAATGGGCTCGTACCCGCTGCTCATCGTGTTCGGGTTCTTCCTCGGGGTGGCGGGCACGATCTTCGCGGTCGGGATCCCGTTCGCCAACATGTGGTACGACCCGGCGCGGCGCGGATTCGCCACCGGCGTGTTCGGCGCCGGCATGGTGGGCACCGCGTTGTCCGCCTTCTTCACACCGCGGTTGGTCACCTGGTTCGGACTGATGACCACCCATGTCCTGGTCGCGGTCGCGCTGGCGCTCACGGCCCTGCTCAGCGTCGTGGTGCTGCGCGACGCGCCCGCATTCACCCCGAACGCCGAGCCGGTACTGCCGAAACTGCGCGCGGCCGCGAAACTCCGCGTCACCTGGGAGATGTGCTTCCTCTACGCCATCGTGTTCGGCGGCTTCGTCGCGTTCAGCAACTACCTCCCCACCTACATCAAGGCGATCTACGGGTTCTCGCCGGTCGACGCCGGCGCCCGGACCGCGGCGTTCGCGCTGGCCGCCGTCGTCGCCCGACCGATCGGTGGTGCGCTGGCCGACCGCATCCCGCCCAAGTACGTGGTACTGGCGTCCCTCGGCGGCACCGCGGTGATGGCCGCCGTCGCGGTGACCCAGCCGCCCGCCGATCTCTGGTCGGCGGTGACGTTCACCGCGCTGGCCGTGTTCCTCGGCGTCGGCACCGGCGGCGTCTTCGCCTGGGTGGCCCGGCGGGCTCCCGTGGACAAGGTCGGCTCGGTGACCGGAATCGTCGCTGCCGCAGGAGGTTTGGGTGGGTACTTTCCACCGTTGGTGATGGGGGCCAGTTATGACGAAGTGGACAACGACTACACCGTGGGTCTGGTGCTGCTGGTGGTGACGGCCTTGGCGGCGCTGGCCTACACCGCGACGAAGCTGCACGCCCGAGAGCCTCAGGCGCGGACATGACCGCGCGGATCGGCGGTGCCGCAGAGGAATTGCTGCAGCGCAGCGGGAGATTCTTCACCCCGGGGGAGTTCTCCGACGACGGTCGCACCGTACACCGCCGAGGTGGCCGCGACGGTGACGTCTTCTACCGCGACCGGTGGAGTCACGACAAGGTGGTGCGCTCCACCCACGGCGTGAACTGCACCGGGTCGTGTTCGTGGAAGGTCTACGTCAAAGACGGCATCATCACCTGGGAGACCCAGGAGACCGACTACCCGTCGGTCGGTCCCGACCGCCCCGAATACGAGCCGCGCGGTTGCCCGCGCGGGGCCGCCTTCTCCTGGTACACCTACTCGCCGACGCGGGTCCGGTACCCGTACGCGCGCGGGGTGCTGGTCGAGATGTACCGGGAGGCCAGGTCCCGGCTCGGCGATCCGGTGCTGGCCTGGGCCGACATCCAGTCCGATCCGCAGCGGCGGCGCCGCTATCAGCAGGCCCGCGGGCGGGGCGGCCTGGTGCGGGTGACCTGGGCCGAGGCCACCGAGATGATCGCGGCCGCGCACGTGCACACCATCAAGGCCTACGGCCCGGACCGGGTCGCCGGGTTCTCCCCGATCCCGGCGATGTCGATGGTCAGCCATGCCGCCGGATCGCGCTTCGTCGAGCTCATCGGCGGGGCCATGACGTCGTTCTACGACTGGTACGCCGACCTGCCGGTGGCCTCGCCCCAGGTGTTCGGCGACCAGACCGACGTGCCGGAGTCCGGGGACTGGTGGGACGCGTCCTATCTGATGATGTGGGGTTCCAACGTGCCGGTCACCCGGACGCCGGACGCGCACTGGATGGCCGAGGTCCGTTACCGGGGCACCAAGGTGGTCAGCGTGAGCCCCGATTACGCCGACAACACCAAATTCGCCGATGAATGGATGCCGTGCGCGGCCGGAACCGACGGTGCACTCGCGATGGCCATGGGCCACGTGATCCTCACGGATTACTTTGTACGACAGCGGGTCCCGTATTTCATCGACTATGTCCGCACCTATACCGACCTGCCGTTCCTGGTCACACTCGAGGAACGCGACGGACAGGTGGTGCCGGGCAAGATGCTGACCGCGGCAGACCTCGGCGCAGGCTGGGAGAACGAAGAGAACTCGGCGTTCAAGCCGGTGCTGGTCGACGGCGCTACGGATTCGCCTGCGGTGCCGCCGGGTTCGCTCGGGTTCCGGTACGGCGAGGACGGTGAGGGCCGGTGGAACCTCGACCTCGGCGGGCTGGTTCCGGCGCTGACGGTGGCCCGCGACGACCCCGATGCCGAGACGGCCGTGGTCACCCTGTCCCGCTTCGACACCGCCGGCGGCCAGGGCGCGATGTTGCGCCGCGGCGTCCCGGTGCGCCGGGTCGGTCAGCATCGGGTCTGCACGGTGTTCGATCTGATGCTGGCCCAGTACGGGGTGGCCCGCCCGGGTCTGCCGGGGGACTGGCCGACCGGCTACGACGACCCCCGCCAGCCCTACACCCCGGCCTGGCAGGAGTCGATCACCGGCGTCTCGGCCGCCCAGGCGATCCGGGTGGCCCGCGAATTCGCCCGCAACGCCGAGGAATCCGGCGGCCGGTCGATGATCATCATGGGCGCCGGGATCTGCCAGTGGTTCCACGGCGACACCACCTACCGCGCGGTGCTGGCGATGCTGATGCTGACCGGCTCGATGGGCCGCAACGGTGGCGGCTGGGCCCACTACGTGGGGCAGGAGAAATGCCGCCCGGTGACCGGGTGGGCCACCATGGCCATGGCCACCGACTGGACCCGGCCGCCGCGCCAGATGCCGGGCACGTCGTACTGGTACGCCCACACCGACCAGTGGCGCTATGACGGCTACCGCGCCGACGCTCTGGCCAGCCCGACAGGGCGGGGTCGCTTCGCCGGCAAGCACACGATGGACGTCGTGGCCGCCGCGACCGCGATGGGCTGGATGCCGTTCTACCCGCAGTTTGACCGCTCGAGCCTCGACGTCGCCGACGAGGCACGGGCCGCCGGCCGCGACATCCCGCAGTACGTCTGCGAGCAACTGGCCAGCGGCAACCTCAGACTCGCGGTGACCGATCCGGACAATCCCGCGAACTGGCCCCGGGTGCTCAACGTGTGGCGGGCCAACCTGCTGGGCTCGTCGAGCAAGGGCAACGAGTACTTCCTGCGCCACCTGCTGGGCACCACGTCGAATCTGCAGGCCACCCCGACCCCCGAGGAGTTGCGGCCCGGCGACGTCGCGTGGCCGCCGGAGATTCCGGAAGGCAAGCTCGACCTGTTGATGTCCATCGACTTCCGGATGACGTCGACGACGCTGCTCTCCGATGTGGTGCTCCCGGCGGCCACCTGGTACGAGAAGGCCGACCTGTCCTCGACCGACATGCACCCCTACGTCCATGCGTTCAGTCCCGCGATCGACCCGCCCTGGGAGACCCGGTCGGACTTCGACGCATTCGGCGCGATCGCGCGCGCGTTCTCGGCGCTGGCCCGGACCCACCTCGGTACCCGCACCGACGTCGTACTCGGCGCCCTGCAGCACGACACCCCCGGGGCGATGGCCTATCCGGGCGGCGCTCAACGAGATTGGCGCGACACCGGGGAGGTGCCGGTGCCCGGCAGCACCATCGGACCGTTGACGGTCGTCGAACGCGACTACGCGGCGATCGCCGACAAGTGGGCGACGCTGGGTCCGCTGGTCGACCGGCTGGGTGTAACCACCAAGGGGGTGACCACCTGGCCGGTGCACGAGGTCGCGGAGCTGTCCAAGAAGTTCGGCGTCCTCGGCAGCGGGGCGGCCGCGGGACGGCCGGCCGTCACGACGGCCGAGCGGATGGCCGACGTCGTGCTGGCACTGTCGGGGACCTCGAACGGGCGTCTGGCCGTCGAAGGGTTCCGCGAACTCGAACGTCGCACCGGGCAGCGGTTGGCGCACCTGGCCGAAGGCAGTGAGGAACGCCGCATCACCTACGCCGACACCCAGGCCCGGCCCGTTCCGGTGATCACCAGCCCGGAGTGGTCGGGCAGCGAGACCGGGGGCCGGCGCTACGCGCCGTTCACCGTGAACATCGAGCAGCTCAAGCCGTTCCACACGCTGACCGGACGGATGCACTTCTACCTGGACCACGACTGGCTCGAGGAACTCGGTGAACAACTGCCGGTATACCGGCCACCGCTGGACATGGAAGCGCTGTTCGGGGAGAACGCGATCGGCGCCCGCGACGGCATCGGGCTGACCGTGCGCTACCTGACCCCGCACTCGAAATGGTCCATCCACTCGGAATACCAGGACAACCTGTTCATGCTGTCGTTGTCCCGAGGCGGCCCGACGATGTGGATGAGTCCGGCCGACGCGGCCAAGATCGACGTCCGCGACAACGACTGGATCGAGGCGGTCAACCGCAACGGGGTGGTGGTGTGCCGGGCGATCGTCAGCCACCGGATACCCGAGGGTGTGGTGTTCGTCTATCACGCCCAGGAACGCACGATCGACGTGCCGCGCAGCGAAACCACCGGCAAGCGCGGCGGAATCCACAACTCCCTGACCCGGCTGCTGGTCAAGCCCAGTCACCTGGCCGGCGGATACGCCCAGACGGCGTTCGCGTTCAACTACCTCGGCCCGACCGGCAATCAACGAGACGAGGTCACCGTGGTGCGGCGGCGTTCGCAGGAAGTGGTCTACTGATGAAACCGATGGCCCAGATGGCGATGGTGATGAACCTCGACAAGTGCATCGGATGTCACACCTGCTCGGTGACGTGCAAGCAGGCCTGGACCAACCGGCCGGGCACCGAGTACGTGTGGTTCAACAACGTCGAAACCCGGCCCGGCCAGGGTTATCCCCGCACCTACGAGGATCAGGAGCGGTGGCGCGGCGGGTGGATCCGCGACCGCCGCGGCCGGTTGCGCCTCCGCGGCGGCGGACGGCTGCACAAGCTCCTGCACATCTTCTCCAACCCGAAGTTGCCGTCCATCGGGGACTACTACGAGCCGTGGACCTACGACTACGAGAACCTGACCAACGCGCCGCTGGGCGAACACATCCCGGTCGCGCCGCCGCGCAGCCTGATCAGCGGCAAGCCGATGAAGGTCGAATGGTCGGCCAACTGGGACGACAACCTCGGTGGCGCACCGGAGATCGTGTCCGGCGATCCGGTGCTCGCGCAGGTCAGCGAACAGGTGCGGCTCGAGTTGGAACAGACCTTCATGTTCTACCTGCCCAGGATCTGCGAGCACTGCCTCAACCCGTCGTGTGTGGCGTCGTGTCCGTCCGGCGCGATGTACAAGCGCAGTGAGGACGGCGTGGTCCTGGTGGATCAGGACAGGTGCCGCGGCTGGCGGATGTGCGTATCGGGATGTCCCTACAAGAAGGTCTATTTCAACCACAAAACCGGCAAAGCCGAGAAGTGCACGCTGTGCTACCCCCGCATCGAGGTCGGGCTGCCGACGGTGTGCTCCGAGACGTGTGTGGGTCGGCTGCGCTACCTGGGCCTGGTGCTCTATGACGCCGACCGGGTGCTCGAGGCGGCCTCGGCGCCGCAGGACACCGACCTCTACGAGGCGCACAAGTCGATCCTGTTGGACCCCCATGATCCCGCTGTGGTGACCGCGGCCCGGGCCGAGGGCATCTCCGACGAGTGGATCGAAGCCGCGCAACGCTCACCGGTGTACGCGTTGATCCACACGTATCAGGTTGCGCTGCCGCTGCATCCGGAGTTCCGCACGGTGCCGATGGTCTGGTACATCCCGCCACTGTCGCCGGTCGTCGACGCGGTCAGCCGCAGCGGACACGACGGCGAGGACGCCGGTAATCTGTTCGGCGCGCTGGAAGCGCTGCGCATCCCGATCGAATACCTCGCCGGACTGTTCACCGCCGGTGACACCGCGGTGGTGGAAGGGGTGCTGCGGCGGCTGGCGGCGATGCGGTCCTACATGCGCGACATCAACCTCGGCCGCGACACCCGCCCCGACATCCCGGAATCGGTCGGGATGAGCGAAGAACAGATGTACGACATGTACCGACTGCTGGCGCTGGCCAAATACGAGGAGCGCTACGTCATCCCGACGGCCTATGCCGCCGACGCGACCCACGGCGCCGAGGAACCCGGATGCTCGCTGTCGTTCGACGGCGGCCCCGGCATGTACGAGTCCGGTCCGTTCGGTGAGGCCAGCGGAATGCCGGTGCCGGTGGCCGTGGAAACGTTCCACGCGCTGCGGCACCGGCAGACCACCGAGCACATGGCGGCCAACGAGAGCCGGCCGTCGCGGGTCAATCTGCTCAACTGGGACGGGCGAGGCGCGCCGTCGGGGCTGTTCCCGCAGAACGGGGACCGGTGATGAGGTTGCGACGGCCGGCCCGTCCGGCGCTGGGCGACCGTCTGGTCTGGCAGTGCGCGTCGCTGCTGTTGAGTTACCCCGAGACCGGTCGGCTCGATGCCGCCGGGGCGCTGCTCGAACACCTCGATGGTGCTGCGGCCCAACAACTCTCGGCGGCGCTGACTGCCGTGCGCGCCCTCGACCCGACGACGGCCGCCGCACGGTACGTGGACACGTTCGACCTGCGCCGCCGCTGCACCATGTACCTGACCTACTGGACTGCCGGGGACACCCGCAACCGGGGCCGGGCCATGCTCGAGTTCGCGCAGGCGTACACGGGCGCCGGTGTGGGGGTGCCCGCGCGCGAGGCGCCGGACCATCTGCCGGTGGTGCTGGAATTCGCCGCCACCGTCGACCCGGACGCGGGCCGATCCCTGCTGTCCCGGCACCGGGTCCCGTTGGAGGTACTGCACGGCGGGCTGTGTGAGGCCGGCTCGCCGTATGCGTCCGCGGTGGCGGCCGTTCGGTCCACGCTGCCGGCAGCCACCGACGCCGACCTGCGCCGCGCGCAGCAGCTGGCGACCGCCGGCCCGCCCGCCGAAGACGTCGGGCTGCAGCCGTTCACCCTGACCGTTCCACCGCGTCGACAACCCGATGCGGTCGGCGTCGGCGACGAAGGGAGACGCTGAGATGTCCGGCGGACAGATCTTCTGGGACGTGGTGCCCTATGTGACGCTGGCCGTGGTCGCGGTGGGGACGTGGTGGCGCTACCGCTACGACAAGTTCGGCTGGACCACCCGCTCTTCGCAGCTCTACGAGAGCCGTCTGTTGCGGATCGCCAGCCCGATGTTCCACTTCGGCATCCTGGTCGTGATCGTCGGGCACATCATCGGGCTGGTCATCCCGAAGTCGTGGACCGACGCCGCCGGCCTGAGTCAGCACGCCTACCACGTGCAGGCCCTCGTGCTCGGCGGCATCGCCGGGGTGTGCACGCTGGCCGGCATCGCACTCCTGGTCTACCGCCGCCGTACCCGGGGGCCGGTGTTCATGGCGACCACCCTCAACGACAAGGTCATGTACCTGGTGCTGGTGCTGGCCATCGTCGCCGGCCTGGCCTGCACCCTGATCGGTGCGACCCCGGTGGGAGAGGAACACAATTACCGGGACACGGTGTCGCCGTGGTTCCGCTCGATCTGGGTGCTGCAGCCGCGCGGCGACCTGATGGTCGAGGCGCCGCTGTGGTTCCAGATCCACGTGACCCTCGGGCTGCTGCTGTTCTGCCTGTGGCCGTTCACCCGCCTGGTGCACGCATTCAGCGCGCCGATCGGCTACCTGTTCCGGCCCTACATCATCTACCGCAGCCGGGAGGCCGCCGGGAAAGGCGAACTGGTCGGATCGGCCCCGCGCCGCCGAGGTTGGTGAGCCGCCGAGGTCACCCGGTCCAGTAGACCCGGCCGTCGGCGCCCAGCCGGGCCCCGTCTGCGGGCGCGTGGGCCAGCAGCCGGCCGTCGTGCATCAGGTGCGCGACGTCGATGCCGCGGGCCAGCACGGCGACGTCGGCGACCAGCCGCCGATGGCAGCGCCACCACACGGCCTCGCTGCACATTATCGCCGTGCGCTGCCGGCCCGCCTGCTCGAGCAGGTCCTCGAGCGCACACCCGAAATCCTCGGTGCGGGTGTAGGCGGCGTAGGCGGCGAACTGCGCCACGCGCCACCAGGTGTCGACGGTTTCGGTGCCGGCCGGCAGCCGCCGCCGGCCGCCCAGCCGATCGTCCCAGCGGTAGGCCACGCCCGCCTCCGGTGCCCAACTCTCCAACGACGCCCGCGCCACGTCCGGGTTGTGCCTGCTGGCCGGGAAGCGGCGGATGTCGACGACCGCCCGCACCCCGGCACCGTCGAACAGTGCGGCCAGCGCCGCGCTGCGCAGCGCGCCGTGTCCGACGGTGACGAGCTCGGTCACGGGAGTACGGGCAGGGACGAGGACCAGGTGCGGGCCATCTCCGCACGGTAACCCGCCCGGGAGACGCTCAGGACTTTCGTGCGCGCTTGTAGACCTTGGCCAGTTCCTTGCCGCGGATACCGTTCAATTCGGCCTTGCGGACCTTGCTCACCACCACCGGGCAGCGCTTGCAGCGCGGCTTGCTGCGACAGCACTTCTTCTTGGCTTTCAGGTCGGCGAGCTGGCTCGGCTTCACGTGAGCTGTCTCTCTCGTTTTCGTGATCGGTGCGTCGCACTGCGACAATCACCGGCGTGAATTCTCGCCCCGACTTTCGCAACGTCGCCATTGTGGCTCACGTCGACCATGGAAAGACCACCCTGGTCGACGCGATGCTGCGCCAGTCCGGCGCGTTGGCCGGCGAACGCGGTGAGGCGACCGAACGCATCATGGACTCCGGTGACCTGGAACGCGAAAAGGGCATCACGATCCTGGCCAAGAACACCGCGGTGCACCGGGTCCACAAGGACGGTTCCGTGACCGTCATCAACGTGATCGACACCCCCGGCCACGCCGATTTCGGCGGCGAGGTCGAGCGTGGACTGTCCATGGTCGACGGGGTGTTGCTGCTGGTCGACGCGTCGGAGGGGCCGCTGCCCCAGACCCGGTTCGTGCTGCGCAAGGCGCTGGCCGCGCACCTGCCGGTGATCCTGGTGGTGAACAAGACCGACCGCCCGGACGCCCGGATCGCCGAGGTGGTCCACGAGAGCCACGACCTGCTGCTCGACGTCGCCTCCGACCTCGACGACGAGGCGCAGGCCGCCGCCGAGAAGGCGCTGGACCTGCCGACGCTCTATGCGTCCGGCCGGGCCGGGGTGGCCAGCACCACCGCACCCGCCGACGGGGAAGTACCTGACGGAGACAACCTCGATCCGCTGTTCGACGTGCTGATGGACAACATCCCGCCCCCCGCCGGCGACCCCGAGGCGCCGCTGCAGGCGCTGGTGACCAACCTCGACGCGTCGGCGTTCCTGGGCCGGCTCGCGTTGATCCGCATCTACAACGGCCGACTCAGGAAGGGTCAGCAGGTGGCGTGGATGCGGGAGGTGGACGGCGTGCCCGTCATCACGAACGCCAAGATCACCGAGCTGCTGGCCACTGTCGGCGTCGAACGCGCGCCCACCGACGAGGCCGTCGCCGGCGACATCGTCGCGGTCGCCGGGTTGCCCGAGATCATGATCGGCGACACCCTGGCCGACCCCGAGCACGCGCACGCGCTGCCCCGCATCACCGTCGACGAACCGGCGATCTCGGTGACCATCGGCACCAACACCTCGCCGCTGGCCGGCAAGGTGTCCGGGCACAAGCTGACCGCGCGGATGGTCAAGAGCCGGCTGGACTCCGAGCTCATCGGCAACGTCTCCATTCGCGTCGTCGACATCGGGCGCCCCGACGCCTGGGAGGTGCAGGGCCGTGGCGAGCTGGCGCTGGCCATCCTGGTCGAGCAGATGCGCCGTGAGGGTTTCGAGCTGACCGTCGGCAAGCCGCAGGTGGTCACCCGCACGATCGACGGCAAGCTGCATGAGCCGTTCGAGGCGCTGACCATCGACTGCCCCGAGGAATACGTCGGGGCGATCACGCAGCTGATGGCCGCCCGCAAGGGCCGCATGGAGGAGATGTCCAACCATGCCGCCGGCTGGGTGCGGATGGACTTCATCGTCCCCAGCCGCGGCCTGATCGGGTTCCGGACCGATTTTCTCACCGAGACGCGCGGCACCGGTATCGCCAACGCGGTCTTCGACGGATACCGGCCGTGGGCCGGGGAGATCCGCGCCCGCCACAGCGGCTCGCTGGTGTCGGACCGCAGCGGCACCATCACGCCGTTCGCGATGATCCAGCTCGCCGACCGCGGCCAGTTCTTCGTCGAGCCCGGGCAGGACACCTACGAGGGTCAGGTCGTCGGGATCAACCCGCGTGCCGAGGATCTCGACATCAACATCACCCGCGAGAAGAAGCTGACCAACATGCGCAGCTCGACCGCCGACGTCATCGAGACGCTGGCCCGCCCGCTCGAACTCGACCTGGAGAAGGCGATGGAGTTCTGCGCCGCCGACGAGTGCGTCGAGGTCACCCCCGAGATCGTGCGGGTGCGCAAGGTCGAGCTGACGGCATCGCTGCGGGCCAGGGCCAAGGCCCGGGCCAAGCAGCAGGCCGGGACGTAGCGGGGCCGTCGTTACCCTGTACAGCGTGCCGATCGCCCGCC
Source organism: Mycolicibacterium duvalii (assembly GCF_010726645.1). Taxonomy (NCBI): domain Bacteria; kingdom Bacillati; phylum Actinomycetota; class Actinomycetes; order Mycobacteriales; family Mycobacteriaceae; genus Mycobacterium; species Mycolicibacterium duvalii. Next base: position 170,902 of record NZ_AP022563.1, read on the forward strand.
GACTCTCGACCTGCGTGGTCGCGGCGGCCCTGCTGGTGGTCGGAGGGTGCACGGTCAGCCCGCCACCGGCGCCGCAGAGCACCGACACCACGGAGTCGACACCGGCGCCGCCGATGAAGGCAACGCAGATCATCATGGCGATCGACTCGATCGGGCCCGGCTTCAACCCGCATCTGTTGTCCGACCAGTCGCCGGTCAACGCCGCGATCAGCGCGCTGGTGCTGCCCAGCTCGTTTCGGCCCGTCCCGGACGCGACGACGCCGACCGGGTCGCGCTGGGAGATGGACCCCTCGCTGCTGGAATCCGCGGAGGTCACCAGCGAGGACCCGTTCACCGTCACCTACAAGATCCGGCCGGAGGCGCAGTGGACCGACAACGCGCCCATCGGCGCCGACGACTACTGGTACCTCTGGCGCCAGATGGTCAGCCAGCCCGGCACGGTGGACCCGGCGGGCTATGACCTGATCACCGGCGTGCAGTCGGTCGAGGGCGGCAAGACGGCCGTCGTCACGTTCTCTCAGCCCTATCCGGCCTGGCACGAACTGTTCAACAACATCCTGCCCGCGCACATCGTCAAGGACGTGCCGGGTGGCTTCGCGGCCGGCTTGGCGCGCGCACTGCCGGTCACCGGCGGACAGTTCCGGGTGGAGACCATCGACCCGCAGCGCGACGAGATCCTGCTGGCCCGCAACGACCGTTACTGGGGTGAGCCCGCGACCCCCGATCTGGTGCTGTTCCGTCGCGGCGGCAGCTCGGCCGCCCTGGCCGACTCGATCCGCAACGGCGATACGCAGGTTGCCCAGGTGCACGGCGGCGCGGCGGCGTTCGCCCAGCTCTCTGCGATTCCGGATGTGCGGACGGCCCGCATCGTGACCCCGCGGGTGATGCAGGTGACGTTGCGCGCCCAGCGGCCGGCGCTGGCCGACGCGCAGGTGCGCAAGGCCGTCCTCGGTCTGCTGGACGTGGACCTGCTGGCCGCGGTGGGCGCCGGCGACGACAACACCGTCACGCTCGCGCAGGCCCAGGTCCGGTCCCCGTCGGACACCGGGTACGTGCCGACGGCGCCGCCGCAGATGACGCGTCAGGATGCGTTGGGGCTGCTGGCCGGCGCGGGCTACCAGATCGAAGCGGTGCCGCCGCCCGACGAACCCGCGCCCGACAACCCGCCCGTCAACAACCCGCCCGTCAACAACAATGGCCGCGGCCAGCTGCTACGCGACGGCGAGCCGCTGACGATCGTCCTCGGCGTCGCCGACAACGACCCGACCGCGGTGGCCGTGGCCAACACTGCAGCCGACCAGCTCCGCGACGTCGGTATCGCCGCGACGGTCGCGCGGCTGGACCCGGTAGCGCTCTACAGTGATGCGCTGGTCAACAACCGGGTCGACGCCGTCGTCGGCTGGCGACAGGCGGGCGGGGACCTGGCCACCGCTCTGGCGTCGCGATACAGCTGCCCGGCGCTGGAGGCCACTGCCGTGGCCACCACCACGCCGACGCCGCCGCCGTCGCCGACCAGGGGTTCGGAGTCGCCCGCGCCGCCACCGGTTCCGCCGCGCACCACCGCGACCACGCCGCCGCCTGCCGCGCCCGGTACCGGTGAGCTGGTCCAGGCGCCCAGCAACATCACCGGGATCTGCGACCGCACCATCCAGCCCCTCATCGACGCCGCGCTGCGCGGCACCGCCGACATCGCCGAGGTGATCGACGAGGTGGAGCCGAAGCTGTGGGACCTGTGGACGGTGCTGCCGATCCTGCAGGACACCACGATCGTCGCGTCCGGGCCGAGTGTCGGCAACGTCAGCCTGACCGGCGCGGTACCCGTCGGGATCGTCGGTGACGCCGGCAAGTGGATCAAGCTGCGCCAGTAGCGTCCGGCACGCTGTGCCGGCGTTCGGTCGGCCTGTCCCGGTGCCGCTGCGCGATGACATGCGCCGTCCATGCGCTCAACGCGAACACCGCCAGAAGCCACAGGGGAGGGTGTGCCAGCTCCCACACGAACAACGCCGCGAACAACGGCGAACGCTGCGTGATCGTCAGCACCCCGGCCGCGCACGTCAGCGACACCGCGGCGACGTTCAGATCGGCACCGGCCCACTGGTTGAGACCCAGCGCCACCACCGAACCGGCGGCCGCGCCGGTCGCCAACGCCGGAGTGATCAGGCCGCCGACCGCGCCGGCCCGCAGGAACAGCGCCGTCAGCAGCGGCTTGAGCAGCAGGATCGCGCCCGCGGCGGCCAGGGTGAGTCCGCTGTTGACGCTGACCTGCAGGATGCTGCGGCCGTTGCCGGGCAGTTCGGGCAGCCACAGCGAACAGACGCCGGTCAGCAGTCCGGCCCCGGCGATCGCCGGGACCAGCATCCACGAGACGGGCTGCACCGCGGGCCGCGCCGAGGCCATCACCTTGTCGAACGTCATGCCGACCGCCGCGGCCAGCGGAGCCAGCGCCAGCGCCAGGAACACGAACAGGTACGACACATCAGCGCGCGGCCACTGCACGGAATGCTCGAAGTGGGTGACCGGCGCGGCCACCGCCACCGCGAGGCTCGACGTGATCAGCGCGACGCCCAGCACGCGGGGGTGCCAGGTGCCCAGCAGTATCCGGGCGGCGAACAGCGCCCCACCCAGCGGCACGGCGTAGACCGCGCCGAGTCCCGCCCCGGCCGCGCAGGCCAGCAGGATGTCGCGGTCGCGCGCGGTCAGCGCCAATTTCGAGGTTCCCAGATCGCTCCAGGACGCGGCCAGCTGCCGGGGCGCGCCCTCCCGCCCCAGGGAGGCGCCCGACCCGACGAGCAACACCTGCAGGCCGGCGTCGATCGACAGCACCCGCCTGGGCAGGGGCGCACCGGTGCGGATCGCCTCTGGCAGGGCCGCACCCAAAGTCGGCACCGCACGCCGTCGCCGCAGCAGCCACCAGCCCAGCCCCGCCAGCGCGCCCCCGAGCATCGGGCCCAGCGCGCGGCGCAGGTGGCCGCTGCCCTCCACACCGGACAGCAAGGTTCCCAGACTGTAGTGATAGGTGGCGTGCTCGATCGCATGAAGCAGCAGCGTCGTGGCCGCACCCGCCGCCCCGGCAAGCAACCCGATGATCACGACGGCGCACCCGAACTGCAGGGAGCGTCGACTCACCAGCCGAATGTAAGCCAGACCTGCCGGTGACGTGCCGTACCGGCCGATGACGATTCGCCGTCCCCTGTCGAGAACGTCGGCGTGCGTCAGTGCCACGGCCTGGGATGCTGGTAACGGTCCCGCCCGTCTCGTCCATGCGAATCTGGAGCAGCGATGAATACGTTTGCCGACCCACGCCCGAACTGGCCGACCCTGCGGGTGTCGGACTGGACCCCGACCCGCGACACCCTGCACATGTGGACGCAGATCGTGGGCAAGATCCGTATGCGGCACGCCCCGCTGGTCAACCACTGGTGGCAGGCGACGCTCTATGTCAGCCCTCGTGGGTTGACGACGTCGGCGATCCCGTACCGAAGCGGGGCATTCGAAATGGAGTTCGACTTCCTCGGCCATCGCCTCGACATCCGCAGCAGCGACGGTGGGACGCAGAGCCTGCCGCTGCAGCCGATGCCGGTCGCCGAGTTCTATACCCGACTCCTGGACCTTCTGGGCTCCCTCGGCATCGAGGCGCAGATCCGCCCGGTGCCCAACGAGGTCGACCCCGCGATCCCGTTCCCCGAGGACCACCACCACGCCTCCTACGACGCCGACGCGGTCACTGCGTTCTGGCGCCAACTGCTGCAGGCCAACCGGGTGATGGGCGAGTTCCGGTCGCATTTCGTGGGCAAGGTCAGTCCGGTGCACTTCTTTTGGGGCGCCATGGACCTGGCCTGCACGCGCTTCTCCGGCGGCTCCGCTCCGCCGCACCCGGGTGGAGCACCGAACTGTGCGGACTGGGTCATGGTCGAGGGCTATTCGCACGAGCTGTCCAGCTGTGGGTTCTGGCCGGGCGGCGGGCAGGAGGGCGCGTTCTATGCCTACGCCTACCCCGCACCTGACGGGTTCGCCGATCACCCCGCCGGTCCCGACGGTGCGTTCTACAGCACCGAGTTTCAGCAGTTCCTTTTTCCGTACGAGGCCGCCCGCGCGGCGACCGACCCGGACCGGGCGGTCGCCGAGTTCCTGCACACGACTTATGCGGCCGCCGCCGACCTGGGCGGTTGGGACCGGGCCGCGCTGGAGGACGATCCGATGCGGTTGTCCCGAGCCCGGGTCGACCCGCCCGCACGCTGAGGTTCGCCGCCTCGGCAGGCAAGCTGGTGGCCATGGAGACACCGCGGCTGCTGTTCGTGCACGCCCACCCCGACGACGAGACGCTGACCACCGGCGCGACCATCGCGCACTACACGTCCCGGGGCGCCCAGGTGCAGGTCGTCACCTGCACGCTCGGCGAGGAGGGGGAGGTGATCGGCGACCGGTGGGCACGCCTGGCCGTCGACCATGCCGACCAGCTCGGCGGTTACCGCATTGGGGAGCTGACCGCGGCGCTGGCGGCGCTGGGTGTCGACCGGCCCCGGTATCTCGGCGGCGCGGGACGCTGGCGTGATTCGGGCATGGAGGGCACGCCGCCCCGGCGCGCCGAACGCTTCGTCGACGGGGACCTCGCCGAACAGGCCGCTGCCCTGGCCGCGGTGATCGACGAGCTCCGCCCGCACGTCGTCGTCACCTACGACCCCCGCGGCGGGTACGGCCACCCCGACCACATCCGCGCCCACCAGGTGACCACCGCCGCCGTCGACGCCGCCGGCTGGCGGGTGCCGAAGTTCTACTGGACCGTGATGGCGGCGTCCGCACTGACCGCCGGCAACGTGGTGCTGGGCGACGCGCCCGAGCAGTGGACGCGGATTCCGCTGGAGGCGCTGCCGTTCGATGCGTACGCCGACGACGCCATCGACGCGGCGATGGACCTGACGGCGCACCTGCCGGCGAAAGTCGCTGCGCTGCGTGCCCATCAGACGCAGGTCAGTGTCTCCGGCGACGGCCGATTCTTCGCGTTGTCCAACAACATCGCGCTGCCGGTCGACACCACCGAGCACTACGTGCTGGCCGCCGGTACGGCCGGTCGCCGCGACGGGCGCGGCTGGGAGACCGACCTGCTGGCGGGGCTGAATGTGGGTTGACCCCGGGCGAAGCGGGTAAGCTGCCCCCAACCGAGCGCGCGGAAGGGCAGCACATGGACCCCGATCTGGATCCGAACCTGCAACATTGGCAGGACCGGCTGGACAGCTATCAGTGGGTGGTCGGTTCGCTGGTGTCGCTGCTCGACAGCATCCCGACCTGACGGCGTCCGCGTCGCCGGTCTCCGGCCGGCTCCGTGGCATCGTCCTGGCCCTGCTCGGCGTCGACGGTGTGTTCTCGGCCCTGATCGCCGTGTTCTTCCTCCCGCTGCGGGTCGGTGGAATTCCGCTGCCGGTCAGCGCGCTGCTCAGCGGTCTGATCAACGTCGCGCTGGTGTGGGCCGCGTTGCAGTGGACCACAGCGCCGAGGCTCGCTGCGCTGCCGTTGTGGACGTGGTTGGCCACGGTGCTGGTCTGCACGTTCGGTGGCCCGGGTGACGACATCATCTTCGGCGGCGTCGGACTGATGGAGTACGGGCCGCTGCTGCTGATCGCGGTGGGCGGTCTGCCACCGGCCTGGGTGCTGACGCGCCGCACCGCCCAGCCCGGCGCCGGGGGGAACTCCGGGGCCCGCGTCCGGTGACTACTGTGACCCCTATGTCACGTGCATGGCAGGCGCACTCTGTTTCAGATCGTGAGACGCACGGATGATCCGCGACCACGCCGGGGTTATGCGGAAGTGGCTCTGAACACCCAGCGCGGCGCCGACCTGCCCGACCCGGTGGTTCCCCCTGCGCACAACCCCTCAGCTCTGCGGCGGGTGCTGCGGCGCGCTCGCGACGGCGTGGCCCTCAACGTCGACGAGGCCGCGATCGCACTGACCGCCCGCGGCGACGACCTGACCGACCTGTGCGCCAGCGCGGCGCGGGTGCGCGACGCCGGCCTGGCGGCGGCCGACCGACGCGGGGGTACTGGAGCGCTGCCCGTCAGCTACTCCCGCAAGGTGTTCATCCCCGTCACCCACCTGTGTCGCGACACCTGCCACTACTGCACCTTCGTCACCGTGCCCGGCCGCCTGCGCGCAGCCGGGCAGGGGATGTACATGGAGCCCGACGAGATCCTCGACGTCGCGCGCCGCGGGGCCGAGATGGGTTGCAAAGAAGCGCTGTTCACACTCGGGGACCGACCCGAGGCGCGCTGGGACGAGGCCCGGCAGTGGCTCGACGAGCGTGGTTACGACTCCACGCTGGACTACGTGCGGGCGATGGCGATCCGGGTGCTGGAGGACACCGGGCTGCTGCCGCACCTGAACCCGGGTGTCATGAGCTGGGCCGAACTCTCACGGCTCAAGCCCGTCGCGCCGTCGATGGGCATGATGCTCGAGACGACCTCGCGCCGGTTATACGAGACCCGCGGTGCCGCTCACTATGGCAGCCCCGACAAGGATCCCGAGGTGCGGCTGCGCACGCTGGCCGACGCGGGCCGGCTGTCCATTCCGTTCACCACCGGTCTGCTGGTCGGCATCGGCGAGACACTGGCCGAGCGGGCCGAGACCATCCACGCGATCCGGCGCTCGCACAAGGAGTTCGGGCACGTTCAGGAAGTGATCGTGCAGAACTTCCGGGCCAAGGAGCACACCGCGATGGCCGGTGTGCCCGATGCCGGGTTCGAGGACTTCCTGGCCACCATCGCCGTCACCCGGCTGGTGCTGGGGCCCAAGATGCGTGTGCAGGCGCCGCCGAACCTGGTGTCGCGGCAGGAGTGCCTGGCGCTGATCGGCGCCGGGGTCGACGACTGGGGCGGGGTGTCGCCGCTGACCCCTGACCACGTCAACCCGGAGCGGCCGTGGCCCGCGCTCGACGAGTTGGCCGCCGTCACCGCCGAAGCCGGCTACGACCTGGTGCAGCGGCTGACCGCGCAACCGCAGTACGTGCAGGCCGGGGCCGCCTGGATCGACCCGCGCGTACGCGGGCACGTCGACGCGCTGGCCGACCCGGACACCGGGTACGCGCTCGACGTCGACCCGGTCGGGCGGCCGTGGCAGGAGCCCGACGAGGCCTCGGAGTCGCTGGGGCGGGTGGATCTGCACGCCGCCATCGACGACGCCGGCCGCCTCACCGACACGCGCAGCGACCTCGACAGCGCCTTCGGTGACTGGGAGTCGATCCGCCAGAAGGTGGGGGAACTGGCCGCCCGCGCGCCCGAACGCGTCGACACCGATGTGCTGGCCGCCTTGCGTTCCGCGGAACGCGACCCGGCCGGCTGCACCGACGACGAGTACCTCGCGCTGGCCACCGCCGACGGTCCGGCGCTGGACGCGGTCGCCGCGCTGGCCGACGCGTTGCGCCGGGACGCCGTCGGCGACGACGTGACGTTCGTGGTCAACCGCAACATCAACTTCACCAACATCTGCTACACCGGCTGCCGGTTCTGCGCGTTCGCGCAACGCAAGGGCGACGCCGACGCGTACTCGTTGTCCACCGCCGAGGTGGCCGACCGGGCGTGGGAGGCCCATGTCGCCGGCGCCACCGAAGTGTGCATGCAGGGCGGCATCGACCCGGAGTTGCCGGTGACCGGTTATGCCGATCTGGTCCGCGCGGTCAAGGCGCGGGTGCCGTCGATGCACGTGCACGCGTTCAGCCCCATGGAGATCGCCAACGGCGTCACCAAGAGCGGCCAGAGCGTGCGGGAGTGGCTGACCGCGTTGCGCGAGGCCGGTCTGGGGTCGATCCCCGGCACCGCCGCCGAGATCCTCGACGACGACGTGCGCTGGGTGCTGACCAAGGGCAAGCTGCCCACCTCGATGTGGATCGACGTCGTCACCACCGCCCACGAGGTGGGGCTGCGGTCGAGTTCGACGATGATGTACGGCCACGTCGACACGCCGCGGCACTGGGTCGGTCACCTGCGGGTGCTGCGCGACATCCAGGACCGCACCGGCGGCTTCACCGAGTTCGTGCCGCTGCCCTTCGTGCACCAGTCGTCCCCGCTGTATCTGGCCGGCGGGGCGCGTCCCGGCCCGACCCACCGCGACAACCGGGCGGTGCACGCGCTGGCGCGGATCATGCTGCACGGCAGGATCGCCAACATCCAGACCAGCTGGGTCAAGCTCGGCACCGAGCGCACCCAGGTGATGTTGCGCGGCGGGGCCAACGACCTGGGCGGCACGCTGATGGAGGAGACCATCTCGCGGATGGCCGGCTCGGAGTTCGGCTCGTTCAAGAGTGTGGAGGATCTCGTCGCGATCGCCGCCGGGATCGGCCGGCCCGCCCGGCAACGCACCACCACCTATGCGCCGCTGGCTGCCTGACGCCCCCGGGGGACACGCCGGAGACCCGGCCGCAGCCCTACTAGGCGAGCGGTAAATGAGACGGCTAGTATCTGTAACCACGCGCAACCCTTAAACCGGATGCGCGAGTTAGGGCACACTGAGACAACCGTGCCGGCAAGGGCAGGGATACTTGCTGGGACCCGTTCGCAGTCGAGCTCGATGCCTGTCAAACAGCCCGCAGGATTGCAGTTCGAGAGAACTTGAGGAGAAGTTAGGTGACGTACGTCATTGCCGAGCCTTGCGTCGACGTCAAAGACAAGGCGTGCATCGAGGAATGCCCTGTCGACTGCATCTACGAGGGTGCTCGCATGCTGTACATCCACCCGGATGAATGCGTCGACTGCGGCGCATGCGAGCCGGTGTGCCCGGTGGAGGCGATCTACTACGAGGACGACGTCCCCGACCAGTGGAGCAGCTACACCCAGGCGAACGCGGACTTCTTCAACGAGCTCGGTTCGCCGGGCGGCGCGTCGAAGGTGGGCCAGACCGACAACGACCCGCCGGCGGTCAAGAGCCTGCCTCCGCAGGGCGAGGACTGAGCACGACGTCGCCGACAGGCGGCGGCCGCGCGGAATCCGGTCGCCGGACACCGAAGTCGGCGGCCCTGCCGGTGTTCCCGTGGGACACCCTGGCCGAGGTCACCGCCACGGCACGCGCACACCCTGACGGCATCGTCGACCTGTCGGTCGGTACCCCGGTCGACCCGGTCGCCCCGGTGATCCGGGCGGCCCTGGCCGCGGCCGGCGCCGCGCCCGGCTACCCGACGACGGCCGGTACCGAGGCGCTGCGCACGTCCGCGGTGGCCGCGCTGGCGCGCCGGTACGGCATCACCGGCCTCGGGCCGCAGGCGGTGCTCCCGTCGATCGGCACCAAGGAGCTGATCGCGTGGCTTCCGACGTTGCTGGGGCTCGGCGCCGGGGACACCGTGGTGGTGCCCGAGTTGGCCTACCCGACCTACGAGGTGGGTGCTCTGCTGGCCGGCGCGACCGCGGTGCGGGCCGACTCGCTGACCCAGCTGGGCCCGGGCACGCCGGCCCTGGTTTACCTCAACTCGCCCAGCAATCCGACGGGCAAGGTGCTCGGCGTCGACCACCTGCGCAAGGTGGTCGGCTGGGCCCGCGAGCGCGGCGTGCTGGTCGCATCCGACGAGTGCTACCTCGGTCTGGGCTGGGACGCCGAGCCGGTCTCGATCCTGCACCCCGACGTCTGCGACGGTGACCACACCGGGCTGTTGGCGTTGCATTCGTTGTCCAAGACGTCGTCGCTGGCGGGTTACCGGGCGGGCCTGGTGGCCGGCGATACCGCGGTGGTCGCCGAGCTGCTGGCGGTGCGCAAGCACGCCGGCATGATGGTGCCGTTCCCGGTGCAGGCCGCGATGGTCGCCGCGTTCGACGACGACGAGCACGAGCGGGTGCAGAGGGAGCGCTACGCACACCGGCGCGCGGCACTGCTCGCGGCGCTGCAGGCGGCCGGCTTCACCGTGGACCATTCCGAGGCGGGGCTCTACCTGTGGGCTACCCGCGACGAACCGTGCCGACAGACGCTGGCCTGGTTCGCCGAACGCGGCATCCTCGTCGCGCCCGGCGAGTTCTACGGTCCGCGCGGTGCCCGGCACGTACGGGTGGCGTTGACCGCCCCCGACGAGCGGATCGCCGCTGCGGTGCAGCGTTTAGGGTGAGGCCGCGGTGCAGCGCCTGGGGTGAAGCCGCGGTCTCGGATCAGGCCGGGTACGCCGCCACCGGCATGATCACGGTGCCTTTGCACACCCCGTCGAGAATCTCGGTGCGCCAGGTGCCGAACAACGATCCGTCCGGAGCCGGCGCGTAGAAGACCAACGAGCGGGCCGCGGCGAACTCAGGCGGCACGTCGTCGCCGCGGAAGCACTCCCACTGCCAGTTGTAGTTGAACACCCATTGCTTGCCGTCCCACGTGTAGCGGGTGGGCTGCGGGATCGTCGGATTGGTGGGTGCGGGGCCATCGGACGCGGTGGCCGTGCAGATGCTGGCACACGACGTGGAGAAGGTGTACTGCGCGCTGAAGTCCGGTTCCGGCTGGCGCGACGCGATACTCGTGCCGATCTTCTCGGACGCGTAGGTCACCACCGTGTAACGGCCGTTCCATCCCTGCGGTGCGGCCTGCGCGGTCGCCCCACCGCAAACGCACAGCGCCGCAACGACTGTCGCGGATGCTAGCGCGCTGCGCGCCCGAGGGGCAGACATGGTTCCTCACAGGGTTGTCCAGTGTTGGCAGTTAGCAACCTAATTGGCTCATCCGTCAAAGTGCCCCACCGACACAGCCGGTTCTGGCACGGTTGCGTCACGGCTTGGCATCAGTCCGTCGACGTGACACCGTTTTCGGCACCGGTGCTCAACGTTCATGCAGCAGCAACAACGTCCACGCCGCCAGCGACTGGGCATCGGTGATCACGCCGTCGCGGATCATCTGCTCCACCTCGCCGCGGCCGAACCAGGCGCTTGTCATGTCCTGCTCCTCGTGCTCGCGCTCGTGCGGGCCCTCGTGCAGACCGGTGGCCAGGAACACCCGGCCGCGCTGGCTGCTCATCCCGGGTGCGACGTCGAGGGTGCCGAGTTCGGTCAGAGATTCCGCCGCCAAGCCGGTCTCCTCCCGCAGTTCGCGGGCGGCCAGCTCGGCTGCAGCGAGGTCGGGACGGTCGGGGGCGGTGCCCTGCGGGAACTCCCAGCGCCGCAGGCCCAGCGGGTACCGGAACTGTTCGACCAGGTGGAAACGGTCACCGGCGGCACCGGTGTCCCGGGCGATCACCAGCGCGTAGGCCGGCTTGTCGACCACCGCGTAGATGCCGGGGCTGCCGTCGGGACGGCGGATGTCGTCTTCACGCAACCTCATCCAGTTGTTGCGGTACACCTCGCGCGAACGCACGGCCCGGATCGACTCCACGCCCCTCAGTATGCCGAGGCCGACGGGGTAGCCTCGGGACGTGCTGCTGGCTTCCTTGAATCCCGCGGCGGTGGCCGCCGGTGCCGACCTCGACGACGCGATACGCATCGACGGGGTGTCGCTGAGCCGCAGCGATCTCGTCGGAGCCGCGACCTCGGTGGCCGAGCGGGTCGCCGGGGCGGCGCGGGTCGCGGTGCTCGCCTGGCCCACCGCGTCGACGGTGCTGGCGCTGGCCGGGTGCCTGATCGCCGGGGTGCCGGCGGTCCCGGTCCCGGCCGACGTCGGCGCGGCCGAGCGCCGCCACATTCTCACCGACTCCGGCGCCCAGGCCTGGCTCGGCGAGCAGCCCGACGACAGCGAGGGCCTGGGACACATCCCGGTGCGACTGCATGCCCGCTCCTGGCACCGCTACGCCGAACCGCCGGCCGACGCGCCGGCGCTGATCATCTACACGTCGGGCACCACCGGCCCGCCCAAAGGGGTGGTCGTCAGCCGTCGCGCCATCGCCGCCGACATCGACATGCTCGCCCAGGCGTGGGAGTGGACTGCGGACGACACGTTGGTGCACGGGCTGCCGCTCTATCACGTGCACGGTCTGGTCCTCGGGCTGCTGGGGTCGTTGCGCATCGGCAACCGGTTCATCCACACCGGCAAGCCCAAGCCGGCGGCCTATGCCGAGGCTGTCGCCGAGCAGGGGGGGACGCTGCTGTTCGGGGTTCCGACGGTGTGGTCGCGCATCGTCGACGACGGCGACGCCGCCCGGGCGCTCTCGGCGGCCCGGCTGCTGGTGTCGGGGAGTGCGCCGCTGCCGGTGCCGGTGTTCGACGGGCTGGCCCGGCTCAGCGGCCACCAGCCGGTGGAACGGTACGGCAGTACCGAATCCCTGATCACCCTGAGCACGCTGGCCGCGGGTGAACGCCGTGCAGGCTGGGTCGGGTTGCCGCTGACCGGCGTGCGAACGCGGCTGGTCGACGAGTCCGGCGAGGAGATCGCCCACGACGGCGAGACCATCGGGCGGCTGCACGTGCAGAGCCCGACGCTCTTCGACGGCTACCTGAACCGGCCCGACGCGACCGCGGAGGTGCTCGCCGCCGACGGGTGGTACCGCACCGGCGACGTCGCCGTGATCGACGACGGCGGCATGCACCGCATCGTCGGGCGGGAGTCGGTCGACCTGATCAAAACGGGCGGCTTCCGGGTCGGGGCAGGGGAGATCGAGACGGTGCTGCTGGGACATCCCGGGGTCGCCGAGGCCGCCGTGATCGGTGCGCCCGACGACGATCTGGGGCAGAAGATCGTCGCGTTCGTCGTCGGCGACGCCGCACCGGACGAACTCGCCGACTATGTGGCCCAGCAGCTTTCCGTGCACAAGCGTCCCCGAACGGTGCGGGTGGTGGACAGTCTGCCGCGCAACGCGATGGGCAAGGTGCTCAAGAAGGAGCTGGTGCAATGGGTTTGAGGTTCACCGAGCTCTGCATCGACGCGCATGACCCGCACGCGCAGGCGTCCTGGTGGTCGCGGGTCCTGGGCTGGGAGGCCGAGGACACCGACGACGCCGACGTCGCCCTGCGCGCTCCGGACGGGGCGGGACCCGACTGGGTGTTTCTGGCGGTTCCCGAGGAGAAGGTGATCAAGAACCGGCTGCACTGCGACTTCACCCCGGATGACCAGAACGCCGAAGTGGACCGGGTGCTCGCACTCGGCGCGCGCCGCGTGGACATCGGTCAGGGCGACCAGACCTGGGTGGTCCTCGCCGATCCCGAAGGCAACGAGTTCTGCATCCTGGCGGCAGAAGGGTGACGGCCGCCCGGCGCCGCACACTGCGCGCGGCCGGCGCAGCGGTCACCGTCGGCGTGCTCGCGGCGTGCGGGCAGTCACCCCCGGTGGCGTTGATGCAGACCAGCATCACCTTGCCGCCGCCACCACCCGCACCGCCCGTGAGTCCCGTCGACCCGCTGGCCATCGGGCCGGCCGCGGTCGACACCACCGGCGGGCATCTGCCCGACGGCGGGATGCTCTCGCCGTTCGAAGATGTCGCCAATCCCATCCTCGCGCAACTGGATCCGGCGTTGCTCTCTGCGGTCCAGGACGCCGCGCGAGCCGCCGCGGCCGACGGCGTCGAGGTCAGGGTCACCTCCGGGTGGCGCTCGGTGGGCTTTCAGCAGCGACTCTTCGACGACGCCGTGCGCACCTACGGCAGCGTCGAGAAAGCCGCCGAGCTGGTGGCCACCCCCGAGGTGTCCAAGCATGTCACCGGTCAGGCCGTCGACATCGGCCCGGTGGCCGCAAGTCAGTGGATGCTCGCCAACGGGCCGCGGTTCGGTCTGTGTCAGATCTATGCCAACGAGATCTGGCACTACGAGTTGATGCCCGCCGGATGCCCGCCGCTGCTGCCCAACGCCGCGGGCTGAGCGCCGGCAGTCAGTTGGCGTGCAGGGCCTCGTTGAGCGTGATCCCCGTGCCGTCGCGCTTGACCACCTCGACGGCACCGGACAGCGAATTGCGGCGGAACAGCAGATTGCTCGCCCCGGAGAGCTCGCGCGCCCGGGCGGTATGCCCGTCGGCGGTCTGCACCTTGGTGCCCGCGGTCACGTAGAGGCCGGCTTCCACGACGCAGTCGTCGCCCAGCGAGATGCCCAGGCCGGCGTTGGCGCCCAGCAGGCAGCGCTTGCCGACCGAGATCACCTCTTTGCCGCCGCCGGACAGCGTGCCCATGATCGACGCTCCGCCGCCGATGTCGGAGCCGTCGTCGACCACGACCCCCGCCGAGATGCGGCCTTCGACCATGGAGCTGCCCAGGGTGCCCGCGTTGAAGTTCACGAATCCCTCGTGCATCACCGTGGTGCCGGCGGCCAGGTGGGCGCCCAGTCGCACCCGGTCGGCGTCGGCGATGCGCACGCCGGCGGGCAGCACATAGTCGACCATGCGCGGGAACTTGTCGACGCCGTACACCGCGACCTGTCCGCGCCGGCGCAGCCGCGCCCGCACCGTCTCGAAGCCCTCCACCGCACAGGGGCCGAAGTTGGTCCACACCACGTTGGTCAGCACGCCGAACAATCCGTCGGCGTTGAGGCCGTGCGGGGCGACCAACCGGTGCGACAGCAGGTGCAGGCGCAGGTAGCCGTCGTAGGCGTCGGCGGCCTTGTCGTCCAGCGACGGGATGACGGTGCGCACGGCCACGGTCTCGACGCCGCGGTCGTCGTCCGGGCCGGTCAGTGCGGCCAGCTCGTCGGGGATCTCGGCCACCGACAGCCGCACCGTGCCGGGCTCGCCGTCACCACCGAGTTCGGGCGCCGGGAACCAGGTGTCGAGCACTGTCCCGTCCGCCGTGATCGTCGCCAACCCGATGCCTGATGCAGAAGTCACGGCGTCAAGACTAACGTCAGCGGTGTGGCGCTTGACCTACACGGTGACCCGGTGGCGCTGACCGCCGCGCTGGTCGACATCCCCAGCGAATCACGGCACGAGAAGCGCATCGCCGACGAGATCGAAGCCGCGCTGCGTGAGCAGACGGTCGGGTACGAGATCGTCCGCGCCGGGGACGCGGTGCTGGCCCGCACCGACTACGGCAGACCGTCCCGGGTGCTGCTGGCCGGGCACACCGACACCGTGCCGGCCGCCGACAACCTGCCCAGCCGGCTCGAGGACGGCATCCTGCACGGCTGCGGCACCTCGGACATGAAATCCGGCGACGCGGTGTTCCTGCACCTGGCCGCGACGGTGGCCGAACCGGCCCACGACATCACGCTGGTGCTCTACGACTGCGAGGAGATCGAGGCCTCCGCCAACGGTCTGGGCCGCATCGAGCGTGAGCTGCCGGAGTGGCTGCATGCCGACGTCGCGATCCTGGGGGAGCCGTCGGGCGGCTTCATCGAAGCCGGCTGCCAGGGCACTCTGCGGGTGCGGATCTCCACGACCGGTACCCGCGCGCATTCGGCGCGGTCGTGGCTGGGCGACAACGCCATTCACAAGCTGGGGGAGGTGCTCGCGCGGCTGCGGGCCTACCACGCGCGCAGCGTCGACATCGACGGCTGCGTCTACCGGGAAGGCCTGTCGGCGGTGCGCATCGACGGGGGCATCGCCGGCAACGTGATCCCCGATGCGGCCTCGGTCACGGTGAACTTCCGCTTCGCGCCGGACCGCAGCATCGAGCAGGCCTATGCCCACGTCTGCGAGGTCTTCGACGGGCTCGACATCACCGTCGAGCTCACCGACTCAGCGGCGGGGGCGCTGCCCGGTCTCACCCGGCCCGCAGCCGCGGCGCTGGTCGAGGCCGCCGACGGACAGGTGCGCGCCAAGTACGGCTGGACCGACGTCTCACGGTTCGCCGCGTTGGGTGTTCCCGCGGTCAACTACGGTCCCGGCGACCCGAACCTGGCCCACCGCGTCGACGAACGCGTCGAGGTCGCCCAGATCACCGCCGTCACGACGATGCTGCGCCGCTATTTATCCGCTTGACCACCCGCATACCCTGGAACGCATGTGGGGAGACGACGTCACCGGCTGAGCCCGGCACGCTGCACTGATTCCTCCGCGGGCCGTGCCCGCACGCAGAAAGCGTCCCCTGATGTCTTCTCCTTCCCTGGTCTGCACCGACCTCGGGGTCTCCTGGCCCGACGGCACCGACGTGTTCGGCGGGCTGTCTGTCACCCTCGGCCCCGGGCGCACCGGTCTGGTGGCGCCCAACGGAGCCGGCAAGAGCACGTTGCTGCGTGTCGTCGCCGGTGAGATCGAACCCACCACCGGCTCGGTGGTCGTCGACGGCACGCTGGGCTATCTGCCGCAAACGTTGCCGCAGCTGACCGGCCGCAGCGTGGCCGAGCTGCTCGGCGTGGCCGGGGTGCGGGGCGCGCTCGACGCGCTGGCTGCCGGAGACGCCTCCGAGCAGATCTTCGCCGCCATCGGCGACGACTGGGACATCGAGGAACGCAGCCGTGCCACATTGGGCCGGCTCGGCCTCGGTCATGTCACGCTCGACCGTCCGGTGGGCACGCTCTCCGGCGGTGAACTGGTATTCCTCGGGCTGGCCCGGGAACTACTGCGCCGCCCGCAGGTGCTGCTGCTCGACGAGCCCACCAACAACCTCGACGCCGCCGCCCGGCGGCGGCTGTACCGCGCGGTCGACGACTACCCCGGGTGCCTGCTCGTGGTCAGCCACGACCGGCTGTTGCTGGACCGGATGGATCAGATCGCCGAGCTGCATCGCGGCGGAATCACCCTCTACGGTGGCGATTTCACCACCTATCGGGCCGCGGTGACCGCAGCCGCCGAGGCCGCCGCCGACGCGGTCCGCAGCGCCGAGCAACACCTCAAACGCCAGGCCCGGCAGCGCCAACAGGCCCGCGAGCGCGCCGACCGGCGCGCCGGCACGGCCGCGCGGAGACTCCCCGACGCGGGACTGCCGAAAATCGTTGCCGGCGCCCGGAAGCGACGGGCACAGGAGACCGCCGGCCGCACCGACGAGGTGCACGCGCGGCGCGTCGAGGACGCCCGCGCCCGGCTCGCCGACGCCGAGCAGGCGCTGCGCGACACCGATGCGCTGGTCCTCGATCTGCCCGACACCGACGTAGCGGCACGACGAACGGTGCTCTCGGTCGCCGACGTCGACGTGGTCATCGGGACGCGCCGGATCCTCGCCGGGGTCAACCTGACCGTGCGCGGTCCGGAACGTATTGCGCTGACGGGCTCCAACGGCGCCGGCAAGACGACACTGCTGCGAGTGTTGCGCGGTGAGGTCAGTCCGCAGCGGGGCGGTGTGTATGTGGCCGAGGGTCGGGTCGCCTACGTCTCGCAACGGCTCGATCTGCTCGACGACGAGAAGACGGTGGCGGCCAACCTCGCCGCCTTCGCACCGAGCCTGTCGCTGACGCGTCGTCGACATCTGCTGGCGCAGTACCTGTTCCGTGGTGACGCCGTCGACCTGCCGGTGCGGGCGCTCTCGGGCGGGGAACGTCTGCGGGCCACCCTGGCCTGTGTGTTGTCCGCCGAACCCGCACCGCAGCTGCTGTTGCTCGACGAACCGACCAACAACCTCGACCTCGCCGGCGTGGCGCAGCTCGAAGATGCGTTACGCGCCTACCGGGGAGCGTTCATCGTGGTCAGTCATGACGACACCTTCCTCGATGCCATCGGGGTCGACCGGGTGCTGTGCCTCGCCGATCAGGCGCTAACGGAGACCTGAGCTCAGGTTCGGCCGCGCGCCAGCGCCACCGTGTCCCGGCCGAACGCGCAGTCCACCTCGTCGCAGACCCGCAGCAGCGAGTCGAGCGCGCGCCGGTCCCCGAGCTCGACGGCGGTCCGCAGCGCACGCAACGCCACGGCGGTCTGCCCTCCCCGCTGCGCCGCCTTGACCGCGTCCCGGGCCGCTGCCACGGCGCCGAACGAGTCCCGGCGCGCGGAGTTCGTCCACGCCCGCGCCACCGCCAGCTCGGGGGCGAACAGCATCGACTTGAGTCCGTGCCGGGATTCCGCGCGTGTCAACGCCTTCCCGGCCTCGACGGCCTGGCCGAGGCGACCCAGCGCCTGGCTCAACAACATCCACGCCAACGGGCCCCAGGAATAGCCCGTCGGCGCCAGCGTGGCCGCGGACTCCCGCAGCAACGTCACCGCGGCGGCGGGTTCACCCAGCGCGATCAGCGCATCGGCCTGCAACACCTCGCCGATCGCGCGGCCCGGCTGCCGGCGCTGGGCGTACTCGGTGAGCCGTTGCGCCAACGCCAGCGCGCGGTGCGGCTCACCGGTCATCACCAACGCGGTGGTCTGACCGTAACCACTGGTGAACCGCAGCAGCCCGGGCTGCCCGGCGGCCAGCGCCTGCTCGGCCAGCGCGTCGACGGCATCGAACGCGCCGCTGCGCGCCGACGTCAGCGCCGCCGCGGATGCCGCCCACCCGACCGCGGTCTCGTCGGCGTCCGGTGAGGCCAGAACCGCGGTCGCCAGCTCCGTTGCGCGCGCGAGGTTTCCGGAGTTCATCGCGAACGTCGCCGACAGCGCGTCGAGCGTCGTGCGGGCCGCGGGCGTGGTCAGTTTCGCCCGGGTGCTGTGCAGGAATGCCGTGGCATGCTCGGGCGCCGACAGCATCCAGAACCGGTTGGCCGCGGTCGGCAGTGCCCACGCCAGCAACTCCGGTTCGGACAGCCGGTCCGGATCGATGTCGGCCAGCACCTCGTCGGCCTCGCGTCCCCGCCCCTGCCATGCCAGGGCGTAGCCGACCGCCAGCCGGGCGCTCAGGTTCGGCTCGAGCTGCAATGCCGCGCGCCCCAGCCGTTCGCAGAGCTCGAGCGCCCCCAGTCGCAGCGCCTCCTGCGCGGCGGAGCGCACGTCCGCCGCCGGGGGCGCCCAATCGCTGTCGAGGGCCAGCACGGCGCGCTGCAGGCGGGCCACCACTCCGTCGGCGGGTAGGTGCTCGACCACGGCGGTACGCAGCCGGCGCAACTCCGGGCCGCCGAGCCGGTCGCGCGCCGCGTCGGCGAACAACGGCTGCGCCGGGCGCAGCCCGTCCTCGGAGAGCGTGACGGCGTGCGCTCCCAGCGCGGCGTCGACAGCGTGGGCGCTGGTCAACAGCGCGGCCTGCTCGAGCGGCAGCGGATCGCAGACCGCGAGGAATTCCAGCACCCGGCGGACGTCGGGCGCGAGACCGGCGACGAACTCGTCGACCTGCGCCCGCAGCCGGCCGTCCTCCTGGCCCGCGGGATGCAGGTCGACCCGGGCGACCAAGCCGTCCTGCCACAGTGCGGCGATCTCGGCGGGCAGCGTGGGTGTGTGGTGCGCGCTGTCGGTGGACACGGTCAGCACCGGCGTCACCGACCGGCCCACGGCCAGCTGGTAGACCAGCGCGGCCGACAGCGGATCGAGCAGGTGCGCGTCGTCGACCACCAGCAGGCGGGCGTCGCCGAGACGCTCCCGAGCGGCGCGCAACACGGCCGCCGTCGAACCCGACTCGGGCACGGCGAACAGATGCGCGAACGCCGCGAACGGAACCGGCGCGCGGGTCACGGTCGCGCGCACCCAGTCCACCCGGCCGAAATCCGGGGCGACCCGCTCCACCACGTGCTCGGCCAACGTGGTCTTGCCGACCCCGACCGGGCCGATCAGCGCGGCGCCGGTGCCCGCCCGCAGCGCGGTGCCGACCTGTGCGAGCGCGGGTTCGCCGGGTGCGGTCACCCAGCGGACCGGCAGAGGCACAGGCACCGCCGGAGTCTATGGCTAGGTTTGAGCCCGTGTCCCGAGATCCCGACCGCGAATGGGCGGTGTGTGTCTACTGCGCCTCCGGCCCGACCCATCCCGAGTTGATCGAGCTGGCCAACCGGGTGGGCGAGGCAATCGCGCAGCGCGGCTGGACCCTGGTCTCCGGCGGCGGCAACGTCTCGGCGATGGGCGCGGTGGCCGGGGCGGCCCGTTCGCGCGGCGGCTACACCGTCGGCGTCATTCCCAAGGCGTTGATCCATCGTGAGGTCGCCGACACCGACGCCGACGAACTCGTCGTCACCGACACCATGCGGGAGCGCAAACAGGTGATGGAGGAGCGCGCGGACGCGTTTCTGGCCCTGCCCGGAGGCATCGGCACGCTCGAAGAATTCTTCGAAGCCTGGACAGCGTCGTATTTGGGTATGCACAACAAACCGATCGTGATGCTCGACACTGTTGGGCACTATGACGGTCTACTGGCCTGGTTGCGCGGGCTGGTCGGAACCGGCTACGTCAGTGCCGACGCGATGGGCATGCTCACCGTCGTCGACACTGTCGAAGCCGCTCTGGCCGCCTGCGCGCCCGGGCCGGCGTCCCACACATCAACAGCGGAGGAAGAGCGGCAACTATGACGGAAAGGTCGGGGACCCGACACAGTGTCGGGCTGATCGATATCGCCAAGCAGGTGCCGGGTCTGCTGAAGGACGCACCCACGATGATCCGTGGAGTCGTCACAGGCTTCGGTGCCCGCCCGTCGGCGAAGACCTCGATCGGGAAGGTGTTCCAGGATCGCGCCGACCAATACGGCGGCAACGTGTTCCTCAAGTTCGAGGACTCCGAGATCACCTACGCTGACGCCAACGAGAAGGTGAACCGCTACGCCGCGGTACTCGCCGCCAAAGGCGTGGGCCACGGCGACGTCGTCGGGATCATGATGCGCAACTCGCCCGAGCCGATCCTGCTGATGCTCGCGGCGGTCAAGTGCGGCGCGATCTCGGGAATGCTCAATTACAACCAGCGCGACGAGGTGCTCAAGCACAGCCTCGGCCTGCTGTCGGCGACCGCCGTCGTCGCCGAGACCGAATTCGTGGAGCCCATCACCGAGTCCGGGGCCGACACCGCGGGCCTGATCACGCTCGACGAGGTCAAGAAGCTCGCCGAGACCGCCCCGGCCACCAACCCCGACACCACGTCGGCGGTGCTGGCCAAGGACAAGGCGTTCTACATCTTCACCTCCGGCACGACCGGGATGCCGAAGGCCAGCGTGATGACGCACTACCGCTGGCTGCGGGCGCTGGCCGGCTTCGGCGGCCTCGGCATGCGGCTCAACAGCAACGACACGCTGTACTGCTGCCTGCCGCTGTACCACAACAACGCGTTGACGGTGGCGCTGTCGTCGGTGCTGAACTCCGGCGCCGCACTGGCGATCGGCAAGTCGTTCTCGGCGTCGAAGTTCTGGGACGACGTGATCCGCTACGACGCGACGGCGTTCGTCTACATCGGCGAGGTCTGCGCGTACCTGCTCAACCAGCCCGAGAAGCCGACCGACCGCCAGCACAAGGTCCGGGTGATCTGCGGCAACGGTCTGCGGCCGGCCATCTGGGACGACTTCACGGAACGGTTCGGCATCGACCGGGTCTGCGAGTTCTACTCGGCCAGCGAGAGCAACACCGCGTTCGTCAACTTCTTCAACCTCGACAAGACCACGGGCATCTGCCCGACCCCGGTGGCGTTCGTCGAATACGACGAGTCCGGGGACCCGGTGCGCGACAAGGACGGTCGTGTGCGCAAGGTCAAGAACGGCGAGCCCGGTCTGCTGCTGTCCAAGGTCAGCAGCTTCCAGCCCTTCGACGGCTACACCGACGACAAGGAGTCGGAGAAGAAGCTGGTGCGTGATGCCTTCAAGGACGGCGACGTCTGGTTCAACACCGGCGACCTGATGCGCGATCAAGGTTTCGGGCACGCCGCGTTCACCGACCGGCTCGGCGACACCTTCCGCTGGAAAGGTGAGAACGTGGCGACCACCGAGGTGGAGGCCGCGGTGTCCACCGCCGACCAGGTCGAGGAATGCACGGTCTACGGCGTCGAGGTCCCCGATGCCGGCGGCAAGGCCGGCATGGTGGCCATCCAGCTCAAGGACGGCCAGGAGTTCGACGGCAAGGCGCTGGCCGACACCGTTTACGACCGGCTGCCGTCCTATGCGATGCCGCTGTTCGTCCGTGTCGTCGACGAGCTGGCCCACACCTCGACGTTCAAGAGCCAGAAGGTCGACCTGCGCAAAGAAGGGTACGGCGGGTCCAGCGGCGAGGGCGACGACGACGACGTCAAGATCGAGGATCCGATCTACGTACTGTCGGGCAAGCAGGAAGGCTACGTGGAGTTCTACGAGGAGTACCTGCAGGAAGTCACCGCCGGTAAGAAACCCAAGTAGCGCGTGATTTCGGCGTGTTTGTCGTCGCCGGGCGACGACAAACACGCCGAAAGCGCGGAAACGTAGCCTGAAGGAGTGGACTCGACGTTTCTGGGGCGGCCGGTGGCCGGCGATCGCGCGCTGATCATGGCGATCGTCAACCGGACACCGGATTCGTTCTATGACCGTGGCGCCACGTTCGCCGACGAGGCCGCCAAGGAGGCGGCGCATCGCGTCATCGAGGACGGGGCCGACGTCGTCGACGTCGGCGGGGTGAAGGCCGGTCCCGGCGCGGTGGTCGACGCCGCCGAGGAGATCGCGCGGGTGGTGCCGTTCATCGAGTGGCTCCGGGCGACGTTCCCGGACCAGCTGATCTCGGTGGACACCTGGCGGGCCGAGGTCGCCAAGCAGGCCTGCGCGGCCGGCGCAGACCTGATCAACGACACCTGGAGTGGTGCCGACCCTCAGTTGGCCGAGGTGGCCGCCGAGTTCGACGCCGGCCTGGTGTGTTCGCACACCGGCGGTGCGGTGCCGCGCACCCGCCCGTTCCGGGTCAACTACGGGATCACGGAGCGCGGCGTGGTCGACGACGTCATCGCCGAGGTGACCGCCGCGGCGCGGCGCGCGGTGACGCTGGGAGTCTCAGCCGACCGCATCCTGATCGATCCGACGCACGACTTCGGCAAGAACACTTACCACGGTCTTACTTTGTTGCGTCATGTGAAAGAGCTTGTAAACACTGGATGGCCCGTCCTGATGGCGCTGAGTAACAAGGATTTCGTCGGGGAGACTCTGGGTGTGGGTCTGACCGAACGCCTCGAGGGCACCCTGGCCGCGACCGCGCTGGCGGCCGCTGACGGTGCGGCGATGTTCCGCGTGCATGAGGTCGGGCCCACACGTCGGGTATTGGAGATGGTTGCGTCGATCAAAGGCGCCCGTCCGCCGAAACGTACGGTGAGGGGACTCGCATGACCGTGTTGTCTGATCGCGTCAACGACCTGCAATTGGATGAGGTGGCCGAGCATCGCTGGCTCGGCGATCACAGCTGGAGCCGGCCGCACTGGACCGTCGCCGAACTGGAAGCCGCCAAGCGGGGCCGCACGGTGTCGGTGGTGCTGCCGGCGCTCAACGAGGAAGAGACCGTCGCCGGCGTCGTCGAGACCATCATGCCGCTGCTGGGTGGACTGGTCGACGAGCTGATCGTGCTGGACTCCGGGTCGACCGACGACACCGAGATCCGGGCCGTCGCCGCGGGCGCGCGGGTGGTCAGCCGTGAGGTCGCGCTGCCGGAGGTGGCGCCCCAGCCCGGGAAGGGCGAGGTGCTGTGGCGCTCACTGGCCGCCACCACCGGCGACATCATCGCCTTCGTCGACTCCGACCTGCTCGACCCGGATCCGATGTTCGTGCCCAAGCTGCTGGGTCCGCTGCTGACCACCGACGGCGTGCACCTGGTCAAGGGGTT
Organism: Mycolicibacterium duvalii; assembly: GCF_010726645.1. Classification (NCBI taxonomy): domain Bacteria; kingdom Bacillati; phylum Actinomycetota; class Actinomycetes; order Mycobacteriales; family Mycobacteriaceae; genus Mycobacterium; species Mycolicibacterium duvalii. The sequence continues at coordinate 194,271 of NZ_AP022563.1, forward strand.
CTACCGCCGGCCCCTGAAAGTCAGCGGCGGCGAGGACGCCAACGGCGGGGGCCGCGTCACCGAGCTGGTGGCCCGGCCGTTGCTGGCCGCGCTGCGGCCGGAGCTGATGTGCCTGTACCAACCGTTGGGCGGGGAGTACGCCGGCACTCGAGAGCTGCTGACGTCGGTGCCGTTCGCGCCCGGCTACGGGGTGGAGATCGGCCTGCTCGTCGACACCTACGATCGCCTCGGCCTCGACGCCATCGCCCAGGTCAACCTCGGCGTGCGCACCCATCGCAACCGGCCGCTGACCGAGCTCGCGTCGATGAGCCGCCAGGTGATCGCCACGCTCTTACAGCGCTGTGGCATCCCGGACTCCGGCGTGGGGCTGACCCAGTTCTTCGCCGACGGCGAGGACTACACGCCGCGCACATCGACGGTCTCGCTGGCCGATCGCCCGCCGATGGCGAGCCTGCGTCCTCGCTGACCGCTCGGTCAGGCACTATCGAGGTGTGACGCTCGTCCTGCTCTACCTCGTCGTGCTGGTGCTCGTCGGCATCGTGCTGTTCGCCGTCGGCAGCCTGCTGTTCGGTCGTGGCGAGGCGCTGCCGCCGTTGCCGCGTGGCACCACCGCCACGGTGCTCCCGGTCGCCGACGTGACCGGCGCCGACGTCGCTGCGCTCAAGTTCACCCAGACGTTGCGGGGCTACAAGGCCGGCGAAGTCGACTGGGTACTCGAACGCCTGGGCCGGGAGATCGACTCGCTGCGCGCCCAATTGGCGCACCTGCGCGACGCCGAGGAGTCCGGCGATCTGCGCGTCGAGGCTCACCCCGGCGCGCCGCACCGGGACGACGCGTGACCGGCGCCGCTGAGGATCGCCGCGTCCGATGCGGATGGATCGACCAATCCCGGCTCTCGCCAGCGGATTTCGTGCTCTACCGCGACTACCACGACAACGAATGGGGCCGACCGCTGCGGGATTCGCCGGCGCTGTTCGAGCGGATCAGCCTGGAGGCGTTCCAGAGCGGGCTGTCGTGGTTGATCATCCTGCGTAAGCGGGAGAACTTCCGTGCGGCGTTCGACGGCTTCGACGTCGAGCGGGTTGCGCGCTACACCGACCGCGACGTCGAACGGTTGCTGGCCGACCCCGGAATCGTCCGCAACCGCGCCAAGATCGAGGCCACCGTGGCGAACGCCCGTGCCACCGTCGACCTCGCCGAGCAGGGCGTCGACCTCGGCGAATGGCTGTGGTCGTTCGCGCCCGCGGATGCCGCCACCCGGCCCCGCCCGGCCGACCTGTCGCGGGTGGCGGCGGTGACGCCCGAGTCGACGGCGATGGCCAAGGACCTCAAGCGCCGCGGGTTCCGGTTCGTGGGGCCCACGACGGCGTATGCGTTGATGCAGGCCACCGGGATGGTCGACGACCATGTCGCCAACTGCTGGGTGCCCCGCGGCAGAGACTGACCGATATCGCCGGGTCTTTGCACACGACCTGCCCGGGATAGGGAACAATAGAGAGTCTGTAGCAGTTCAGAGCCGGGCGCTGTCGGAATTCGCAGGGCAGCGCGACGCTCGCGGGACACACTGGGCCCTGACGGGCACGTCCACTGTGGAGGGAGCACTCGATGGCGGCGATGAAGCCCCGGACCGGAGACGGTCCACTGGAAGCGACCAAGGAGGGGCGCGGCATCGTGATGCGGGTACCACTGGAGGGCGGTGGCCGGCTCGTCGTCGAACTCACCCCTGAAGAGGCGGCCGCTCTCGGGGACGAACTCCGGGGCGTCACCAGCTAGCTTCGCGGCGGCTACAGCGCGACCTGGCGGTAGACCTGCAGGGTCTCCTCGGCGATGTGCGCCCAGGAGAATTCGTCGATGCACCGTTGCCGCCCGGCCGCACCGTAGCGCCGGGCCCGGTCCGGATCGCCGACCAGGGCGTTGACCGCCAGCGCCAGCTCCCGTTCGAATTCCGTCGGGTTATCGGCGGCGTAGTGCACCAGCAGCCCGGTGCGTTCGTCGTCGACCACCTCGGGGATGCCGCCGACATCGGAGGCGACCACGGCCGTCGCGCACGCCATCGCCTCCAGATTGACGATGCCCAACGGTTCATACACCGATGGACACACGAATACCGTTGCCGCGGAGAGGATCTCGCAGATCTGGTGGATCGGCAGCATCTCCCGCACCCAGAACACGCCGGAGCGGGCCGCAGACAGCCGCTGCACCGCCGAGGCCACCTCCTCGGCGATCTCGGGTGTGTCCGGCGCGCCCGCGCACAGCACCAGCTGGACGTCGGGGGCGAAGTGGTGGGCGGCGGCCACCAAGTGGGCGACGCCTTTCTGGCGGGTGATGCGGCCGACGAACGCGACGATGGGGCGATCCGGGTCGACGCCGAGGGTGCGCAGCACCGACGCCTCGGGGTCGGGCGGGACCGGCCGCCAGGTCTCGGTGTCGATGCCGTTGCGCACCACGTGCACGCGGTCGGGGTCCAGCGCCGGGTAGGTGGTCAGCACGTCGGTCCGCATCCCGGAGCTGACCGCGATGACGGCGGCGGCCGCTTCGACGGCGGTCTTCTCCACCCACGACGAGATGCGGTAGCCGCCGCCGAGCTGCTCGGCCTTCCACGGCCGCATCGGTTCCAGGGAGTGCGCGGTGAGCACATGGGGCACGTCGTACAGCAGTCCGGCCAGATGCCCGGCCATCCCGGTGTACCAGGTGTGGGAATGGACCACGGTGGCCGCCGAGGCCGCGTTGACCATGGTCAGGTCCGCCGACAACGTGGCCAGCGCCGGGTTGGCGCCCCGCAGAGCGGGGTCGGGTGCCGCTACCGTCACCCCGGCGCGCGGGGCGCCCATGCAGTGGACGTCGACATCGCACAACCGGCGCAGCTGGGCGACGAGCTCGGTGACGTGCACTCCCGCGCCGCCGTACACCTCGGGTGGATACTCTCGTGTCATCATCGCCACCCGCATGCTGCTGACCGTATCCAACTTCCCCAGGGGCTGGCGCAACATCGTGAATTGTCTTGACGGACAGACGCCGCTGACCCCGCCCGACGCGCGCGTTATTGGCATGAATGGTTGGCCGCCATCCCGGCGTGCGGATAGGTTGGCAGCATGAGGGAAGCGCCACACGTGCTTGGCATCGTCCTCGCCGGAGGAGAGGGCAAGCGGTTGTACCCGCTGACGGCCGACCGCGCCAAGCCTGCGGTGCCTTTCGGAGGTGCCTATCGGCTGATCGACTTCGTGCTGTCGAATCTGGTCAACGCCCGTTTTCTGCGGATCTGTGTTCTCACGCAGTACAAATCGCATTCGCTGGACCGGCACATTTCGCAGAACTGGCGGCTCTCGGGGCTTGCCGGTGAGTACATCACGCCGGTCCCCGCGCAGCAGCGGCTCGGTCCCCGCTGGTACACCGGATCGGCCGACGCCATCTACCAGTCGATGAACCTGATCTACGACGAGGATCCGGACTACATCGTGATCTTCGGTGCCGACCACGTCTACCGGATGGACCCCGAGCAGATGGTCGCGCAGCACATCGAGAGCGGCGCGGGTGCCACGGTGGCCGGCATCCGGGTGCCACGCGCCGAAGCCAGCGCGTTCGGCTGCATCGACGCCGACGACTCCGGCCGGATCCGGTCGTTCATCGAGAAGCCCGCGGACCCGCCGGGCACCCCCGACGATCCCGATCAGACGTTCGTGTCCATGGGCAACTACATCTTCACCACCAAGGTGCTCATCGACGCGATCCGCGCCGACGCCGAGGACGACGACTCCGACCACGACATGGGTGGCGACATCATCCCGCGGCTGGTCTCCGACGGCATGGCCGCGGTCTACGACTTCAGCAACAACGAGGTGCCCGGCGCCACGGAGCGCGATCACGGGTACTGGCGCGACGTCGGGACCCTCGATGCGTTCTACGACGCCCACATGGATCTGGTGTCGGTGCACCCGATCTTCAACCTGTACAACAAGCGCTGGCCGATCCGCGGTGGGTCGGAGAACCTGGCTCCGGCGAAGTTCGTCAACGGCGGCTCGGCCCAGGAGTCGGTCGTCGGCGCCGGCAGCATCATCTCGGCGGCGTCGGTGCGCAACTCGGTGCTGTCGTCGAACGTGTCCATCGATGACGGCGCGATCGTCGAGGGCAGCGTGATCATGCCGGGCGTGCGGATCGGGCGCGGTGCGGTGGTGCGGCACGCGATCCTGGACAAGAACGTCGTGGTGGGCCCCGGCGAGATGGTCGGGGTCGACCTGGACAAGGACCGCGAGCGGTTCTCGATCAGCGCCGGCGGTGTGGTGGCGGTCGGTAAGGGCGTCTGGGTCTGACCGTCGGAGTCCGACTCAGTCCGCCGGCACCCGACGGGCACGGTCCGAGGGCGGCCACACGTAGGGCAGGTCGTCGGCCACGCCGGGGAACAGCGGCCGGTAATGGTCCGGGTCCTTGCGGAGCAACGCCGCCTGGTGGGAGCGGTGAAACGCGGTATCGCCCAGCCAGGGCGGCAGCTCACCGGCCGCGGCGAGGTCGTCCTCGGTGCGGACCACGCTGAGACCGGTGCCGGCGGCCAGGTCGGTGCCCAGGGTGGCCGCGCAGGTGTCTGCGCGGCCCTGCGCACACCACACCTGGCAGATCTGCAGACCGTACCTGACCAGAGCTTCCTCGTAGCCGGCCCACATGGCCGCAGCCGGGTGGCGCCACCACCCGTATCCGGGGACCGTCAAGGCGCGCAGCACCTGGATCGTCTCGACCCGCTGTTACCGAGCCGGCGGGTGTCGAGCACCTGCGCGGAGGTCGTGAAGCCCGGATACGGCAGGAACGTCTGCATGTGGTCCGGATACCCGATTCGGCGTCCGTCAGGCGGCGTCGCGGTGCCGGTAGACGAACCCGGCCAGCGCCGTCAGCGCGACCGCCAGCGCTGCCATCACCATCAGCGTGCCGGCCGACAGCTGCTGGGGCGCAGTGATCCGGCCGACCGGTGAGAGATCGACCAGCCACTGCGGAAGACGCAGCAGCGCAGCCAGATACAGTGACGTGACTACGAAAGTGACGGCCAGCCAACCGATCCACGGCTGGCGGAGCGCCACCGCGACCGCGGCGACCCCGGCCAGCACCGCCAGCGCCGGCACGAATGCCAGCCCGGCCCCGGTCAGCCGCAGCACGGTATCGGCCGCACCGACGGTCAGCCCGGCACCCAGTCCGTTGCCGAGCCCGGCGCAGGCCATCAGGACCGTCGAGCCGAGCACCGACGCAGCGACCGCCGTGGACAACCAGCGCCAGCGCGAAACCGGCCGGGCCAGAACGGCTTCACCGAGACCGCAGCGTTCGTCTGCGTAGACCCGCAACACCGTCGCCACCGCGTAGGCGCTGGCCGCCGCGGCCAGGAACTGCGACATTGCCGTGTGGACGCCATCAGTGCCCTCGGCGTTGAGCATCCGGGCGATCAGCTCATTGTCGACGGCCGCGTCCAGAAGTGACTGCGTCATCGACCCGAAGGCCAGCCCCGCACCGAACAAGCCGACCGACCAACCGACCATCTGTCCACGCTGGAGCACCAGATGCAGGCCGAAGACTCCACCGACCGGGCGCGCGTGGGGCCGGTCGCCGGTGGAAGCGATGGTGCCGTCGTCGTACTGGCGACGTTGTTCGAGGTTGCCCGCGACGATGACGAGTCCGACGGCGAGCGCGATCAGCGCCACCAGCGGCCACCAGCGCACGTCGACGAAGGCTCGCATCTGCTGGGCCCACGCGATGGGGGAGAACCAGCTCAGCGTGCTGCCGGAGTGGTCGATGACGTCGCCGAGTCCACGGACCAGGACGGCCAGGGCGAGGACGGCCAGCGCTGCGCCGGTTGCGGCGCGTGCCGTGCGCCACAGCTGGGCGGTGACCGCGGCCACCGCCGCGAACACCATGGCGACCGCGGCGACGCCGACGCACATGGCCGCGCTGTTCATCACGTCCAGCCCGGTGGCCGCCAGCGCCGCGGTCATCGTCACGGCCAGGGTCGTGTTGACTGCTCCCGCAAGGGTCAGGGCCGCGGTGGTGCGGGCGTGCCGGCCCACCACCGACGCGAGCACCAACTCTGCGGACCCGTCCTCCTCTGCCGCACGGGTATGCCGGATCACGGTGAGAACGGCCAGAATCGACGCGGCCACGATGAGCGTCAGCATCAGCTCGTTGGCGAGCATCGTCCCGAGCGCGGTCTCGTTCACGCCGAAAACGGGTCCGCTCATCAGTGTGCCTGCAGGCGTCTTGAGCAGTTCGACGCGCGCCCACCGCTGCTCCTCTTCGGGATACGCCAGCTCGAGAGCCCCCGGGGTGTAACCCACCAGTGCCGTCAGCACGGCCAGCCACACCGTCAGCCGCAGCCTGTCGCGTCTCAGTGCGAAGCCGAACAGCTGCCGGGTACCGGTCCAGGGAGAACCGGCCGGCGTGGCAGCGTGGCGCGCGTGCGTCTCCGGTGCGGTCCGCGTGGTGGCACTCATCGGCCGGCTCCGTTGAATTCCTTTTCCCCCGCGCCGTGATACTCGTGCAGGAACATGTCCTCCAGCGATGCCGGAGTGACCGTCAGATCCTCGATCCCACAGCGGGTCAGGTCGGTCATGGCGCGATCCAGGTCGTCGCGGTCCACCGAGAACCGCACCCGGTCCCGCTCGGTGTGCAGGTCCTCGACATACGGGGCAGCGCGCAGGTCGGCCGGAGCCCGGGTGCGTGCCGAGACCGTGGTGCGCATCAGGTGCCGCATCTCGGCCAGGCTGCCGGACCGCACGGTGCGGCCGGCGCGGATGATCGTGACGGCGTCGCAAAGCTTTTCGACTTCGGCGAGGATATGGCTGGATAGCAGCACCGCCGCGCCCTGTCCGACGGCTTCGCGGACACACTGCGCGAACGCCTGTTCCATCAGCGGGTCCAGACCGGAGGTGGGTTCGTCGAGGATGTAGAGCTCGCTTCGGGTGCTGAACGCAGCGATGATCGCGACCTTCTGCCGGTTGCCTTTCGAGTAGGTGCGTGATTTCTTGTGCGGGTCGAGTTCAAAGCGTTCGATCAGCTCGTCGCGCCGGGCGGTGTCGACTGTGTCCTGCCCACGGAGCCGGGCGAGGAAGTCGATGGCCTGCATGCCCGTGAGATTCGGCCACAGCGTGACATCACCCGGGACATACGCGATCCGGCGGTGCAAGCGCACGGCTTCACGCCACGGGTCACCGTCGAGCAGTCGTACCGTGCCGGCGTCTGCGCGCAGCAGGCCCAGCAGCACCCGGATCGTGGTGGACTTGCCGGCACCGTTGGGCCCGAGGAATCCACGCACCTGTCCGCGCGCGACAGCCAGATCGAGGCCGTCGAGGGCCCGGGTGCGGCCGAACGACTTGGCCAGTCCGTGGATCTCGACCGCTGGAGTGTCAGTCATCGTGCTCTCCTTCTGCCGATGTCAGCGAAAGTCCCTGCGCCCGCCGAGTCGCGAACGCGTCGTACATGGTGGAGTCGGTCATCAGGCCGTTGGTGTAGATCTCGAGCGCGGGGAGCACCATGTCTTCGCTGTAGTCGCGCAGGACCGCCCGTAGGTCGGTCGGGTTGTCGTGCATCTGCAGGTACAGCAGAAAGGCGCCGCCTCCGGCCATGGCCAGGAATCGGGCTCTGGCCTTCGGGTCCGGACTCGGTTTGACGGTGCCCGCTCGCACGCCCGCCTCGATGTAGACCTCGGTGTTGGTGATCATGGTGCGCCACAACGTCCTTGCCAGTTCGCCGCCCTCTCGGAGGGTGCGCACCAGGTAGGCCATCATCGGCGCGTACTCCTCGATCTCGGCGATCTGGGCGAACCACGTTGCGGGATCGGAGGATTGGATCGACTCGGTCTTGCTGGCGAGGACGGTCTGGGCGATGTGATCGTCGCAGGCCCTGCGTAGGCCCTCCTTGGAGCCGAAATGATGGTTGACCAAGCCGGGGCTCACCCCGGCGGCCGCAGCGATCGCCCGTACGCCGACGTCGAAGCCGTCGCGCCCGAACAGTTCCAGCGCTGCGTCGCGGATGCGCGCGGCCGTCGTCAGATCGCCTACTGAACGCATGTTCAATATGTTAAACGTGCGTTCAATTGGCGGTCAAGGCTTCGCGGCGGAACAGCATTCCGGGTCGTGAAAAGTGCCGCGCAGCGACCAGGAATGCTGTTCCGCGGCGAAGAAGGGGTCAGTCGCGGGCGGCGACGAGCAGGCCGTCACCCAGCGGGATCAACACCGGTGTGAGCCGTTCGTCCTCGGCGATCAGGCGGGCGCCCTCGCGGACGGCGGCGACCTCGTCGTCCTTGGCCGACGCGTCGCCCGCGCGGCCGCCCAACGCTGCGCGGTGCACCACGATCGCGCCACCGGGGCGCAGCAGTCGGACCCCCTCGACGACGAACTGTGGTTGGTCGATCGGGTCACCGTCGATGAACACCAGGTCGTAGGATTCGTCGGCCAGTCGCGTCAGCACCTCTTGGGCGCGGCCGCTGATCAGCCGCGTCCGGCCCGGCCCGGCCCCGGCCTCGGTGTAGGCCTGTTTGGCGATGCGCTGGTGCTCGGGCTCCACATCGATGGTGGTGAGCACGCCGTCCTCGCGCATGCCCGACAACAGCCACAAGCCGCTGACACCCGCGCCGGTGCCGACCTCGACCACAGCGCGCGCGCCCGTCAGTTTCGCCAGCACGCACAGCAGTGCGCCCACCGCGGGGGTCACCGCCCCGGCGCCGATGTCGACGGCGCGTTCCCGGGCCGCCGCGACGATCGCGTCCTCGGAGATCGAGTTCTCCGCGTGGGCGACGATCGCCTCGGCCGGAGTCGGCCGCGCGGCTCCGGGCTGGTCGGTGTCGGGCATGCCCGCAGCGTAGAGGCTGGCTGTCGTGGCCGGGTTGCGACACGCCCGCTGTCAGCGGCCGGATTCGACGCCGTTTCCGCTGGTCGAATGTGGGGTACGCCGGGTTCTCAGGAAATGTTCAGTTAGCTCATATGCCTGCCACACGACGACAGGAGACGGTGTTCGCATGACAGACGGCACGGCCCGGGAACCCGGACGGCGCGGGAACAACGTCGCGGACGTCCGTGTTGTCGATGACGTGCGGTCGACACCCGGGGACGTGCCGGGTCTGACGGCGTCCGCCACCACCCCACTCGATGCGGAGGAACCAGCGATCACCACACAGCCCGTGCAGGCCGGCACCATCGCCGCGCCCGTGACCATGGCGCACCTCGAGCAGTACACCGACGGTGACTGGGTCGAGCCGAGCGACGAGCCCACCGGTACGGCGGTGTTCGACGCCACCGGCGACAAGGCCTCGATGCCCAGCTGGGACGAGCTGGTCCGGCAGCACGCCGACCGCGTGTACCGCCTGGCCTACCGGTTGTCCGGCAACCAGCACGACGCCGAGGATCTCACCCAGGAGACGTTCATCCGGGTGTTCCGCTCGGTGCAGAACTACCAGCCGGGCACCTTCGAGGGCTGGCTGCACCGCATCACCACCAACCTGTTCCTCGACATGGTCCGTCGGCGGGCCCGCATCCGCATGGAGGCGTTGCCGGAGGACTACGAGCGGGTCCCGGCCGACGAGCCCAACCCCGAGCAGATCTACCACGACTCCCGGTTGGCGCCCGATCTTCAGGCCGCCCTGGACTCACTGGCACCCGAGTTCCGCGCCGCAGTGGTGTTGTGCGACATCGAGGGCCTGTCCTACGAGGAGATCGGCGCCACGCTGGGCGTGAAGCTGGGGACGGTGCGCAGCCGCATCCACCGGGGCCGGCAGGCGCTGCGCGACTACCTGGCCCGCCATCCGGAGATCGACACGGCCCGCTCGGCCTGAGCGGCTCACCGACCTGAGCCTGTCGCGCTACATTCGAATACGTCCGTCGAGATGGCCGTCGAGAGGAGTCGGGTGGTGTTCGAGCGTGGACACGCGTTCCGGCGCGCCTTCTCCTGGCTGCCCTCGCCGTTCGCCTCGCAGAGCGACTCGCCGGTGGGACCGCGTCAATTCGGCTCGACCGAGCACCTCTCGGTCGAGGCGATCGCGGCCTACGTCGACGGGGAGCTGCGGATGACCGCTCATCTGCGTGCCGCGCAACACCTGTCGATGTGCCCCGAGTGCGCCCTGGAGGTCGACGCCCAACGTCAGGCCCGGGAAGTCCTGCGGGACTCCTGCCCGGTGGCGATGCCGAGCTCACTGCTGGGCCTGTTGTCCCAGATCCCGCACGACATCCCACCGGAGGCCGGACCGGTGGACCCGGCGCAGCTTGCCGACGGCGCGCAGCGCGACCGCCGCAAGCGTCGGTAGGGTGGATGCGGGTCGACCATCGACGTGCGTCGGCGCTTGCTGACGCCCTGAACAGTAGGGTGATGAACGGGTGACCAATCTGGACCAGACCGGTCGGGAACGCCTCGAACCGCGCCCCGTGTCACGTCCGCCCGTGGATCCGGCAGCCACGCGCGCGTTCGGAAGGCCGGACGGCGTACGCGGCTCGTTCCTCGGCGCCGACAAGCATCGCAATCAGGGTGAGTACACCCCCACCGACCAGGCTCCCGACCCCGTACTGGCCGAGGCGTTCGGCCGGCCCGCGCCGGGTGTGGAGTCGCTGCAGCGCCATCCGACCGACGCGGGCGCGATGGACGCCGAGAAGGACGCCGGTGCCGACGACGTCGATGACCCGTGGCGTAATCCCGGCGCCCCGGTGGGACTCGGCACGCCGGCGATGGCGCCCACGGCGCCCACCACAGCCGCTGCTCCTGTCGGGAAACTCGGTGTGCGCGACGTGCTCTTCGGCGGCCGCGTGTCCTACGTGGCGCTGGCCGTGCTCGGCATCGTCGCCCTGGTACTCGGGCTCGCCGGTGGATGGGTGGGCCGCAAGACCGCCGAGGTGACCGAGGCGTTCACCACGTCGAAGGTCACCCTCGAGACCAGTGACAGCGGCCAGCGGCCCGAAGGGCAGCTCGCGAAAGTCGCCGCCGCGGTAGCCGATTCGGTCGTCACCATCGAAGCCAAGAGCGACACCGAAGGTGCACAGGGTTCCGGTGTCGTCGTCGACGAGCGTGGTTACATCGTCACCAACAACCACGTGATCTCCGAGGCCGCCACCAACCCGAGCAAGTTCAAGATGGCCGTGGTGTTCAACGACGGCAAGGAAGTTCCCGCCAACCTGGTCGGCCGCGATCCCAAGACCGACCTGGCGGTGCTCAAGGTCGACAACGTCGACAACCTCACCGTCGCGCGGTTGGGGGACTCGGACAAGCTGATCGTCGGTGAAGAGGTCATCGCCGCCGGCGCTCCGCTCGGGCTGCGCAGCACCGTCACCGCCGGCATCATCAGCGCGCTGAACCGTCCGATCCCGCTGTCCGGCGACGGCACCGACACCGACACGGTGATCGACGGTGTGCAGACCGACGCCTCGATCAACCACGGCAACTCCGGCGGTCCGCTGATCAACATGAACGCCGAGGTGATCGGCATCAACACCGCAGGCAAGTCGCTGTCCGACAGCGCCAGCGGCCTCGGGTTCGCCATCCCGGTCAATGAGGTCAAGCAGGTCGTGGAGACGCTGATCGAGCAGGGCAAGATCGCCCATCCGACTCTGGGTCTGACGGCGCGTTCGGTCAGCAACGACGTGGCCAACGGCGCGCAGATCGCCAACGTCGCCGCCGGCGGGCCTGCCGAGCGGGCTGGGATCCTGGAGAACGACGTGGTGGTCAAGGTCGGTGACCGCGAGGTCGCCGACGCCGATGAATTCGTCGTGGCCGTCCGCCAGCTCAAGATCGGCGAGCCGGCCCCCATCGAGGTGGTCCGTGACGGCCGGCGGGTGACGCTCACCGTGACCCCGAACCCCGACAACAGCACCTAGTCGTGTTCGCCAACGTCGGCTGGGGCGAGATGCTGCTCCTGGTGGTCGCCGGGCTGGTCATCCTCGGTCCCGAGCGGCTGCCCGGGGCGATCCGCTGGACTGCGAATGCGCTCCGGCAGGCCCGCGATTACATCACCGGGGCGACCAGCCAGCTGCGGCAGGACCTCGGCCCCGAGTTCGAGGACCTGCGGGAGCCGCTGTCGGAGCTGCAGAAGTTGCGCGGGATGACGCCGCGCGCCGCGCTGACCAAGCACCTGCTCGACGGCGACGACTCGATCTTCACCGGCCGGTTCGACACGCCCCAAACGCCTCAGAAGCCACAGTCCGGACCCGGTCCGACGCCGGCGCCCCCCGTGACGTCAGCATCGGCGCCGCCCGCTCCGAGTGGGCCTGTACCGTTCGACACCGACGCCACCTAGTCACGACGCGGCCGGGTGGCCGCCGCGTGGTGCGGCCCCGTGCCGGACGGGCTCAGCGACCGGCGGGGTCGAGCCCCAGCGACATCCCGGCCAGGCCACGCTTGCGGCCGGCCAGTGCGTCGGCGATCTTGCGCAACTCGGCGCCTGCAAGCGAATCCGGGGCGCTGAGCACCAGCGGCACCCCGGAGTCGCCGGCGGAGACCAGGTCGGGATCCAGCGGCACCTGACCCAGCAGCGGCACGTCGGCGCCGACCGCGCGGGACAGGTTCTCGGAGACCTTGCGGCCCCCGCCCTCGCCGAACATCTTCAGCACCGGACCGTCGACCATGTTCTCGACCACGCCCGCGATGCGCTGGCGGGTCTGGAGCGCGATGGCGCCGGCGCGCTCGGCGACCTCGGCGGCGGCCATCTGGGGTGTGGTGACGACGAGGATCTCCGCACCCGGAATCAACTGCGCCACCGAGATCGCGATGTCGCCGGTGCCCGGCGGCAAGTCCAGCAGCAGCACATCCAGATCACCCCAGTACACGTCGGCGAGGAACTGCTGCAGCGCCCGGTGCAGCATCGGGCCGCGCCACACCACCGGGGTGTTGCCCTGGGTGAACATCGCGATCGAGATCACCCGGACGTCGTGGGCCACCGGCGGCACGATCATCGAATCGACCTGGACCGGGCGGTCTTCGGTGCCCATCATGCGCGGCACGGAATGTCCGTAGATGTCGGCGTCGACCACGCCAACGGACAGGCCGCGCGCCGCCATCGCGGCGGCCAGGTTGACCGTGATGCTGGACTTGCCGACCCCGCCCTTGCCGCTGGCGACCGCGTACACCCGGGTCAGCGATCCGGGCTGGGCGAAGGGGATGACGGGCTCGCGGGAGTCGCCGCGCAGCTGGCGACGCAACTCGGCGCGCTGTTCGTCGTTCATCACGTCGAGACTGACCTTGACCGAACCGGTACCCGGTACGTCGCTGACGGCACGGCTGACCTGGTCGGAGATCTCGGTCTTCTTCGGGCACGCCGCGGTGGTCAAGTAGATCTCGACGTGCACGGAGCCGTCGGGCCCGGCGGTGACGTTCTTGACCATGCCGATCTCGGTGATCGGCCGCCGCAGTTCGGGGTCGATCACCTTGCTCAGCGCGGCGCGGACCGCCGATTCCAGGTCACTCGGGGTTGCAGACATCACCGGCGAGTCTAGGCCTCATGACCGCGGTGAATCGAATGCGGGCGCTCAGCCCATCGGGCCGGGAGCAGGTCCCAGCGCGGGCGGCATCCCCGCCGGCGGTGCCGCGGGCTGCGGACCGGGTGCGGGCCCCGGCGCCGGCGGGCCCGCGGGCACCCCGGGCACCGGCGCGATGGCGGGTACCGGTCCGAGGGCGGGCGCCGGTCCGAGGGCAGGCGCGGGCGTCGCGGCCGGAGCCGGCATGTCCTTGATGCAGAACACGGCGCATTCAGGCTGGGCGGGGGTCTGCACCCACGGCGGCACCCAGGCGGGCGGCGTCGGCGCGACGGGCGGCGTGGCCTGCGGCGCGGGTGCCGGTCCGGGCAGCGGACCCAGCGACTGACCCGGTACGAAGCCGGGCACGTTGGTGCTGATCTGGCTGGCCGCGTCGGTGCGGGTCATCAGCGGGATGAGCGAGAGCGGATCGTCGGCGGGCAGGCCGGTGGCGTTACGGGGCAGCCCCGGCCCGAGGCCCTCCTGGCGGCTCAGGTGACCGGCGACCATTGTCGCGGTGTCGAGTTCGAGTTCGGGCACGCTGCCGGTGATCGGCGGCAGGTCGACGGGCACGACGCCGGTGGCGTACGCCGCCGCCCAGGCCAGCACGTTGCGGGTGTAGGCCATCGAGTTGTTGTAGCGCAGGATCGCCGCGATGACGTCGGACTGGTTGCGCAGGTTGACGTTTCCGCTGCACAGATAGCGGGCGGCGGCCAGCGACGCGTCGAAGACGTTCTGCACGTCGGCCTTGCCGTCGCCGTCACCGTCGGAGGCGTAGCGCGACCACGTGCCCGGCAGGAACTGCATCGGGCCCATCGCCCGCGCGTAGGTGACCCGGTCGGCGGTACGGCTCTGCACGATGATCTCGTTGCCGGGCAGCGAGCCGTCCAACGCCGGTCCGTAGATCGGCCGCACCGCGGTGCCGCGGGCGTCGGTGGCTCCGCCGTAGGCGTGCATCGACTCGATGCGGCCGATACCGGCCAGCAGGTTCCAGCTGACGCCGCAGTTCGGGTACGCGGTGGCCATCATCGCTTCGGCGTTGCGGTAGGCGGCCAGGGCGGTCGACGGGATGCGCAGGGTGCCGGGTGCGTTGACGACCGCCGCCGGCGGCGGCGCCGTCGCGCTGGACGCCGCGACACGCATCGGGGCGGGCGGCTTGGCGACGGCCACGACGGCGGGGCCGGAGAGGTCTTTCTTGGGCTGCGCGACCGCGGCCAGCGGGAGTACCCCCGCGTCGCGGGCCGCGACGGTGGTCGGAGCGGATGCGCCGACGGCGCCGGCCAGCAGCAGCGGAGTCAGGACCGCGGCGACGCCGACGGCCGGGTTCCGCACTATTCGCCCAGCTCGACTCCTCGCTGCTCCGAGGGTCGATCCCGCCCGTATGTGCACTCAACCGTCCTAGCCGTCGTCGCTTGTGAACCCCGTCACCATACCTATTCGGCATCAGCTGTGTAACAGCAATCGCCGCACGGTCTCAGTCAGTTTTTCGGGTCCGGCGGTCGCCGGGGTCCGGTTTGCTCGTCCCGTCGTCGCCTGTGCCGTCGACGGGACGCAGTTCGGCCAGCAGGTCGCGGATCTCGTCGAGTTCACGCCGGAGGTAGTCGCGGGTGGCGACTTCGCCGACGGCCAGGCGCAGGGCCGCCAGTTCGCGGGCCAGATACTCGGTGTCGGCCTTGGTCTGCTGGGCGCGCCGGCGGTCCTCCTCGAGGGCGACGCGGTCGCGGTTCTCCTGCCGGTTCTGGGCCAGCAGGATCAAGGGTGCCGCGTAGGCGGCCTGCGTCGAGAACGCGAGGTTGAGCAGGATGAACGGGTAGGGGTCCCACTGCCAGGCGAACGCGCCGATGTTGAGCAGGATCCACACGATGACCACGACGGTCTGGCCGGCCAGGTAGCGGCCGGTGCCCAGGAAGCGGGCGATGGCCTCGCTGACGCGGCCGACCGCTTCCACGTTCAGCCGGGGGGTCAGGTACCGCGAGGTCCTCGGGGTGTCGAGGCGGCGCCGGGCCGAGGCGTCACTCATGGGGTTCCCTGGCCGGTGACGATGACCGTTTCCGCCTCGCGTTCGCGCCAGTCGTCGGGCAGCAGGTGGTCGAGGACGTCGTCGACCGACACCGCGCCCAGCAGATGGTTCTCCTCGTCGACGACGGGACCGCACACCAGGTTGTAGGCGGCGAAGTAGCGGGCGAGCGCGCCGAGCGAGTCCTGGGGGCGCAGGCTGGGCAGGTCGGTGTCGAGGATGCCGCTGACCAGTTCGGCCGGGGGCTCGCGCAGCAGTCGCTGCAGGTGTACGCATCCCAGGTAGCGGCCGGTCGGGGTCGCGGTGGGGGGGCGTGCCACGAACACCAGGGACGCCACCGCCGGGCTGAGGTCGGGGTCGCGCACCCGCGCGAGGGCTTCGGCCACGGTGTTGTCTGGTGCCAGCACCACCGGCTCGGAGGTCATCAGCCCGCCCGCGGTGTTGGGGGAGTGGGCGAGCAGGCGCCGCACATCCTCGGAGTCCTCCGGATCCATCCGGCGCAGCCACTGCTCCGCGTCGGCGGGTGTCATGGTGCCCAGCAGGTCGGCGGCGTCGTCGGGATCCATCGCCTCGAGCACCTCGGCGGCGCGCTGCGTCGACAGTTGCCGCAGCACGGTGATGCTGTCCTCTTCGGGCAGTTCCTGCAAGACGTCGGCCAGGCGTTCGTCGTCGAGAGCGTTGACCACCTCGTAGCGCCGTTTGGCGGGCAACTCGCGGATCGCGTCGGCCACCTCGATGGGCCGTTGCCCCTCGAACTGCTCGAGCAACTGGGCGACCCCCTGGTCGGGCATCGCCAGCCCGGACGGGGTCAAGCCCTGGACATGGTTCCATTCGACGGTGTAGACGTTGCTGCGCCGGCCCAGTCGGCGCTGCTGGCGGACCGCGACCTTGGTGACCATCCAGTCCCGGGTCCGGGTCTGCTCGATGGCCAGATCCACCACGATGACGTCGACTCCGGCCAGCTGCTCCAGATCGGGGTCGTCCACCCGCACCCGGGTCTCGAGCACCTGCCCGAGCACCAGCACCTCGCCGGGTCGCTGCGAGAAGCGGCGCAGCGAGACGTTGCCGGTCGACAGGGTCACCGCGCCGGGTTCGATCGCCGTGACCCGCAGGATGGGAACGAAAATTCTTCTCCGGCTGAGCAATTCGATGACCAGCCCGAGCACCCGGGGCTGTTGGCGGATGACACTGATCCCGATGACGACATCGCGCACCCGGCCGATGGACTCCCCGTCAGGGCCCAGCACCACCATGCCCGCGAGGCGGGCTGCATAGACCCTGTTGACCGACGCCATGGTTGTAAAGGGTAGAGAGTATGGACGTGGATAACCGGTATCGACCCCGTCGGACGTGCCTGTCCGTGCCGGGTAGCAGCATGAAGATGATCCAGAAGGCCAAGGACCTGGCCGCCGACCAGGTGTTTCTCGACCTCGAGGACGCCGTGGCGCCGGACGCGAAAAGCCAAGCGCGCGTTGCCGTTGCGGGTGCGCTGGCCGAGCCTGGCTGGGCGGGGCAGCTGCGCGGTGTGCGGGTCAACGACTGGACCACGCCGTGGACCCACGCCGACGTGATCGACGTGGTGGCACGCGCGGGCGCCCACCTCGACGTGGTGATTCTGCCCAAGGTCACCGACGTCTCCCACGTGCAGGCGCTGGATCTGTTGCTGACCCAACTGGAAGCCACCCACGGTCTGCCGGCCGGCCGGATCGGGATCGAGGCACAGATCGAGGACGCCCGGGGCCTGACCGCCGTCGACGCGATCGCGGCCGGCCCGCGGGTGCAGGCGCTGGTGTTGGGGCCGGGGGATCTGGCGGCCAGCCTGAACATGCGCACGTTGGAGGTGGGCGAGCAGCCTGAGGGGTATGACCTCGGCGACGCCTACCACCACGTGTGGATGCGCATCTTGATCGCCGCTCGGGCCAACGGCATCGCCGCGATCGACGGGCCCTACGTCAAAGTGCGCGATGTCGACGGGTTCCGGCGCGTGGCCGGACGGTCGGCTGCGCTGGGCTATGACGGCAAATGGGTGCTGCATCCCGACCAGATCGCCGCGGGCAACGAGATATTCAGCCCGCGCCAAGAGGCCTACGACCGCGCCGAGCTCATCCTGGAAGCCTATGAGTGGCACACCTCGCGCGCGGGCGGCGCGCGTGGTGCCGCGATGCTCGGCGACGAGATGATCGACGAGGCCAGCCGCAAGATGGCGCTGGTGGTCGCCTCCAAAGGCCGCGCCGCCGGAATGCAGCGCACTGGCGAGCGGTTCACACCGCCCGAGTAGACCCCGCCGGCCCGATCGGGGCGGTCAGCCCCCGGCGGCCAGCATCGACAGGCTCACCACCACCGACAACACCAGCGTCACCGCGCCGACGGCGATCCCGGCGACGGCGATGCCGTGCCCGGCCTGCCGGGTCTGCTTGATCTGGTTGAGCGCGACGATTCCCAGCACGATGCCGATGATCGAGCCGATGCCGCAGCACACACCGACGATCGACGCCACCAGCGACCCGATCGCCAGCGGATTCGTGCCTTCCGGTGGCGGCGGACCGTAGCTCCAGTCCGTACCCGAATAGCCCATCGAGGGCGGATAGCCGCCGGGGGCGCTGCCGTAGGGCGGTGGCGGTGGATAGGACCCGCCGGCGTATCCGCCGGCATCGGGGTAGGTCGGGGGTCCCTGGTCGCCGTAGGGCGGCGGATATGCCGGGGGCGGCGGGTACGCCGGGGGCGGGAACTCCCCGGAACCTCCGTACCCGCCCGGCGGTGGGTATCCCGGGGTTGCGAATCCACCGTCGGCCGGGGGTGCACCGTAGGCCGGTGGGGGCGGGTAGTCCGGCGTGGCCGCGGACTGCTCGATCGACGGCGCTTCGTAGCCCGCCGGTGGCGGTTCGGACCCGCCGGCGGACGATTCGGAAGCGTCGTTTCGGCGTGCGTCGTCGTCCGGACTTGTCATGCTGATCAACCTAGCGTAGGTACCGGGGGCGCGAGGCGGGCCCGATTGCGGGCACCATGTCGGTGTCGGGGTCGTTGGAAAAGCAGTGCAATCGATGCAGGACGCGTACGTGAAGGAGTGCCGATCATGACCAGCCCGTTCCAGCCAGGGCAGAACCGCGGCGCAGCGCCGGGCGTCCCAGGGTCCGGACAGGGCCGTGCGCCGGGTCTGCCGACTCCACCGAAGGGATGGCCCATCGGGTCGTACCCGACCTACGCCGAGGCGCAGCGCGCGGTGGATTACCTGTCCGATCAGCAGTTCCCGGTGCAGCAGGTCACCATCGTCGGTGTCGATCTGATGCAGGTCGAGCGGGTGACCGGCCGGTTGAGCTGGCCCAAGGTGCTCGGCGGGGGCGTGTTGACCGGTGCGTGGCTGGGCCTGTTCATCGGTCTGATCCTCGGCTTCTTCAGCCCGAGCCCGTGGAGCGCGCTGGCCACCGGGCTGATCGCGGGCGTCTTCTTCGGTCTGATCACCTCGGCGGTCCCCTACGCGATGGCCAAGGGCACCCGGGATTTCAGCTCGACGTTGCAGCTGGTGGCCGGCCGCTACGACGTGCTGTGCGACCCGCAGAACGCCGAGCGTGGCCGCGATCTGTTGGCACGGCTGCACATCTGACGTGACCGCAGACATCCTGGAGGCGGTCCGCGCTCACCTGGGGGCGCATTTCGCCGTGGGCGATGACACTGCGCCCGATGAAGCCAGCGTCACCTTCCTGGGGGCCGAGCGGATGGCCATCCTGCGCTTCGCCGACCCCGGTTCGACTGTGGCGCATTATGTCTCGCTCGGATGCAGCCGTCATCCGATGGTGGATCCGGGCGAGTTCGTCACCGACCCGGTCCGTGGACCGCGGGCCGAGATCGTCGTCACGCTGCGCGGCCCGTCGCCGCTGGGATTGGCGCGGTCCGTCGCGATCGTCGCGGCCGCGCCGGCGGTGGAGGGGCTGGTTCTCGAGCCGGACGCGCTGATCGACCTGGAGACCCCGGTCTGGCAGGATGCGCCGTTCACCGCTTTCCTGTTGGGGCGCAGCGATATCGACGATGTCGCGCTGCCCGATCCGCTGTCACCGGTGGCAGTGCTCGCCGCGGTCCCGATCACCCCGACCGAGGCGGCGTGGGTGCGGCTCAAGGGTGCCGACGCGATGCGGGAGGCGTGGGAGCAGGACGGGGTGGACGTGGCAGATCCCCACCGTAGAGCGGCGAGTCCGGCCTGACCCGTCACAACCAGTCGTTGCGCCGGAACGTGCGGTACAGCGACACGCAGACCAGCACCATCAGCACCAGCACGGCGGGGTAGCCCCACGCCCATTCCAGCTCGGGCATGTGCTCGAAGTTCATCCCGTAGATTCCCGCCATCGCGGTCGGCACCGCGGCGATGGCCACCCAGGCCGAGATCTTGCGCATGTCCAGGTTCTGCTGCAGCGCGACCTTGCCGAGCGCGGCCTGCACCAGAGAGCTGAGCAGATCGTCGTAGCCGGCGATGCGGTCGGCGGCCTTGATGGTGTGGTCGAGCACGTCGCCCATGTAGCGGCGGATCTCCACGTTGATCAGGTCGGCGTGCTCGGCGCCGATGCGCTGCAGGTCGGTGGCCAGCGGGCCGACGGCCCGGCGCATCTCGAGGACCTCCCGCTTGAGCAGGTAGATGCTCTCGATGTTGGTCTGCGAACGCGGCGAGAAGATGTTCTCCTCCATCACGTCGATGTCACCCTCGATGAGCTCGGTGACGTCGAGGTAGCTGTCGACGACGCTGTCGGCGATCGCGTGCATGACGGAGTAGGGGCCGAGCTCCAGTGTGGACGGGGATGCCTCGAGGCGTTTGCGCACCCCGGCCAGGCCGCTGTGGTCCCCGTGGCGCACGGTGACGACGAAGTCGGGTCCGACGAAGATCATGATCTCGCCGGTCTCGACGATCTCGCGCGCCTTGGCCATGGATTCGTGCTCGACGTAGGTCACCGTCTTGAGCACCAGGAACAACGTGTCGTCGTAGCGTTCGAGTTTGGGGCGCTGGTGGGCGTGCACCGCATCCTCGACGGCGAGCCGATGCAGCGAGTACACCTCGGCGACGGCCTGCATCTGCTGTTCGTCGGGTTCGTGCAAGCCGATCCACACGAAGGCGTCGCGGCCGGCGGCCTCGATCTCGCGGACCTTGTCCAGCGCGTCGCGGTGGGTGTAGCGGCCCGGTATCCGGGCGCCGTCGCTGTAGACGCCGCAGTCCACCACCGCGTCGGTCACGCCGACGTCGGAGGCGCGGTGCTCGCGCGATCGGGTCCGAAACGACGGCATCGATTCTCCCTCCCGCCCGGATATACCGGGATGCTACGCGTCTCACCTCGCCGTACCGGCTCACGGCGGGGGAACCGAGCGTTGTGAGAAATCCCTGTGGACTACCCTGACGGCCGTGGTTGAAGAAGCAGCTGTGTCCTCGCCCGAGTCGTCCTCGTCGACGCGGACCCCGCAGGTTGTCGTCGAGGACAGCGAGATCTTCGACTCGCACGAGGGTGGCAAGCTCTCGGTCGAGCTGAAGTATCCGCTGGACACCCAGCGTGCGCTGTCGATCGCGTACACCCCGGGGGTCGCGCAGGTCAGCCGGGCCATCGCCACCGATCGCACGCTGGCGGCCAAGTACACGTGGGCGCACCGACTGGTGGCCGTGGTCAGCGACGGCAGTGCCGTGCTTGGTCTCGGCGACATCGGGGCCGCCGCGTCACTGCCGGTGATGGAGGGCAAGAGCGCGCTGTTCAAAGCCTTCGCCGGGCTGGATTCCATCCCGATCGTGCTGGACACCAAGGACCCCGACGAGATCGTCGAGACGTTGATCCGGCTGCGCCCGACGTTCGGTGCGGTCAACCTGGAGGACATCTCCGCGCCGCGCTGCTTCGAGATCGAGCGCCGCGTCATCGAAGCTCTGGACTGCCCGGTCATGCACGACGACCAGCACGGCACCGCCATCGTGGTGCTCGCCGCGCTGACCGGCGCGTGCACGGTGCTCGACCGCGACATGAGCGCGCTTCGGGTGGTGGTCTCGGGCGCCGGCGCGGCCGGTGTGGCCTGCACCAACATCCTGCTGGCCAAGGGCATCAAGGACATCACCGTCCTCGACTCCAAGGGCATCATCGGCGCCGACCGCACCGACCTCAACCCGTTCAAGGCCGAATTGGCCGAGCGCACCAACCCGAGTGGGCGCACCGGCGGTCTGGCCGAGGCGCTCGACGGCGCCGACATGTTCCTCGGCCTGTCGGCCGGAGTGGTGCCCGAGGAACTCATCGCGACGATGGCGCCCAACGGCATCGTGTTCGCGCTGTCGAATCCCGACCCCGAGATCCACCCCGATGCTGCGCGCAAGCACGCCGCGGTGGTGGCCACGGGTCGCAGCGACTTCCCGAACCAGATCAACAACGTCCTGGCCTTCCCCGGCGTGTTCCGGGGTGCGCTCGACGCGCATGCCCGCCGCATCACCGAGAAGATGAAGGTGGCTGCCGCGGAAGCGATTTTCTCCGTCGTCGGCGATGATCTGGCCGTCGACCACATCGTGCCCTCCGCGCTGGACCCAAGGGTGGGTCCCGCGGTCGCGGCGGCGGTGGCCGCAGCAGCGCAGGAACCGGTCGGCTGACCCGCATCGCGGGGCGGCGACGAGCGTGGCGGTGGATCGCCGCGCTGATCGCGACGGTTGCGCTGGCTGGATGCGGCGGAGCGCCGCCCCCGCCCTCGATCCCGGTGGCCGCCACGGCGGATTCCGAAGCGCAGCTCGTGGCACACCTGTATGTCGCGGCGTTGCGCTATTACGGCCACCCCGCACACGTGCAGACCGCCGATGATCCGTTGAAGCAGTTGGATTCCGGGGAGGCGACGGTGGCACCGGGTTTCACCGGCGAACTGCTGGAACGGTTCGATCCCACCGCGACGGTGCGCGCCGCCGCCCAGGTGTACCGAAAGTTGTTGTCGACGCTGCCCGAAGGCATTGCCGCGGGCGACTACACCACCGCCGCGGAGGACAAGCCGGCGATCGCGGTCACCGAGCAGACTGCCGACGCCTGGGCCGGGCGTGATCTCCGGACGTTCGCGCGCCGCTGCGCGGAGGTGACCGTCGGCGCCGTCTCCGATGTGCGCACGCCGGCGCGGGTCGGTACCTGCAGGGTGCCCGGGGGGCCGCGTTTCGGCGAGGCCTCAGCGCTGTTCGCCGCACTGGAGTCCGCGCAGGTGCAGGCCGCGTGGACCACGACGGCGGCTCCGGGGGTCCCGTCGGACGTGGTGGTGCTCGCCGACGATCACTCGCTGATCCGGGCCGAGAACCTGGTGCCGCTGTACCGGCGCAACGAGTTGAGCGAGACCCAGGTGCTCGCGCTCAACGAGATCGCCGGCGTGCTGGACACCGGGTCGCTGGCCGACATGCGGCGGCAGGTCGCCGAGGGCACCGATCCCGGCCTGGTGGCCGACGGATGGCTGCAGGCCCATCCGCTCGGGGTGGGCAGCTAGCGCGTCACCGCCGCGGACGGTGGTTGGCGCGGGCCAGGATCTTGGGCAGCATGCGCTGGATGCCCGATCCGGTGATCCGGGTGACGGCTTCGAACGCCCGCGCGTCGTTGCCGATCAGCACGCGCCGCTTGTTGCGGCGCACGCCCTCGAGGATGACGCGCGCGGCCTCGTCCGGGGTGGTCCTGGCCATCTGCGTGTCGAACTCGTGGGCGAGTTCCTTCGGGTCCAGTCCCTCGGCGGCGGTGGCGTTGCGGGCGATGGCGGTCTTGATGCCGCCGGGGTGCACACAGGTCACCTTGACCGGGTGACCGGTCAACGCCATCTCCTGGGCGAGCGCCTCGGTGAACCCGCGGACCGCGAACTTCGCGGCGCAGTACGGCGCCTGGCCCGGCATGCCGAGCAACCCGAACACACTGGAGATGTTGACGATGTGGCCGTCCCCGGACGCGATCAGGTGCGGCAGGAAGATCTTGGAGCCGTTGACCACGCCCCAGTAGTCGACGTCGAAGACCCGCTCGAGATCTTTGAACTCGGTGACCTCGATGTCACCGGTGTAGGCGATGCCGGCGTTGTTGTAGATCTGGTTGACCTTGCCGAAGTGCTTGACGACCTCGTCGGCGTAGGCCTCGAACGCCGCGCGTTCGGTCACGTCCAGCCGGTCGGATTTGACGTTGACGCCAAGGGCTTTGAGCTGAGCCTCGGTGGCAGCGAGCCCCTCGGTGTCGACGTCGCAGATCGCCACCGACGCGCCCGCGCGGCCGAGTGCGACGGCCAGCGCCGCCCCGATCCCCGAACCGGCGCCCGTCACGACGGCCACTTTGCCGGCGAAGCCTTCCATAGTCACTCCTGGTCAGTCGTTCGTTCTGGTGGGTGGCGTCAGTGCACCGGGGGCAGGAACCGCGAGATCGCACTGGAGAACAGCGTCTGGTACCTCGCGCCCGACAGCCGGACGAGGAAGTCGAGCACCTTGGCGTCCGGGCCGACGAGCACGCGGGCCTTCTTCTTGCGGACCCCGTCGAGGATCTCCTTGGCGGCCTTCTCCGGCGTCGTCATCGTCAGCCGCTTGTCGAAGAACGTGGTCAGATTCTCCCGGTCGACGCCGTCGGCGGCGGTCGAGTTGCGCATGATGGCGGTCTTGATGCCGCCGGGGTGCACGCTGGTCACCGCGACGGGCTGGCCGCTGATCGCCATCTCCTGATAGAGCGACTCGGTGAAGCCGCGCACCGCGAACTTCGCCGAGTTGTACGCGGCCTGGCCCGGCACCGAGAAGATGCCGAACAGACTCGACACGTTGATCACGTGGCCGTCGCCGGACGCGATGAGGTGGGGCAGGAACGCCTTGGTGCCGTTGACCACGCCCCAGAAGTCGACGTCGATGACGCGTTCGATGTCCTTGAACGGGGTCACCTCGACATCGCCCACGTAGGCGATGCCGGCGTTGTTGTAGATCTGGTTGACCTTGCCGAAGTGCTCGGCCACCGCGTCGGCGTACACCTCGAACGCCTCACGCTCGGTCACGTTGAGCCGGTCGGTCTTGACCTGCGCCCCGATGGCCTTGAGCCGGTCCTCGGTCGCGGCCAGCCCTTCGGCGTCGATGTCGCTGATCGCCACGTGGGCGCCCGAGCGGCCCAGCTCTATCGCCAGCGCCTGACCGATGCCTGAACCGGCCCCGGTCACGACGGCCACCTTTCCGGCGAAGCCCTGCATATCCACTCCTTGCTCACGGTCGACTCGTGTCGAGGTTAGTCGTTACCTGCGGTCCCGCGTAAATCAGGGCGGCGCGTTGGCCGCCGGCGTAATGCACGGAGGGCCGCGGACGACAGACACAGCATGAACCTGACGTACTTGGCGGTGGTGGGACTGGTCGCCTCGGCGATGACGGCCGGCGCCGTGCTCACCGCGGCACCTGCGCAGGCCGACACCGGAGCCGACGTGTTCCTGGCCGCGCTGCGCGACTCCGGCATCGACATCGTCGATGACGCCGCCGCGGTGCGGGTGGGCCAGTCGGTGTGCCCCCTGCTGGTCGAGCCCGGCCAGAACGCCGCCAACGTCGCCGCCGAGGTGGCCGACGCGCTGGGCCGACCGCTCGGGCCGGCCACGATCTTCACCGGCCTGGCCATCCAGATCTTCTGCCCCCGCGCGGTTACCGCGTTGACCGACGGCCGCCCTTTCTCGTTCTTCGGCTGATCGCCGACGTCACCGATCGGCCCGATCGGCGTTGGCGTGGATCGCCGCGCGGCAGTAGGCGGCCAAACCCGGCAGCCCGAATGACTCGTCGTAGGTGGCGACGTACCTCGGGTCGCTGACGTACATGTCACCCAGATTGCGGTGGAAAGCCGGCGGACAATCGTAAAACCAGCGGTTCACGTGCAGGCGGTGCTGCTCTGCGGCGTTCATCGCCTCGTCCGAGTCGGCCGGCAGCCCTGCGCGGAACGCATCGGAGAGGGCCTTCTCCACGGCTTCGCCCTCGGCCTTGATGCGGACCCACTCGTCCTTGCCGTACGTCTTCGCCCGGCGCTGCGACTCCTTCCACTCGTCGGTCTCGCCGAACTTCTGCTCGGCCTCCGCCTGGTAGTCGTCGAAGTCGTCGCCGAACAGTTCGCGCATGTCGTCGTCGGTCATGGGGGTGTTCGCCATGATTTTCTCCAATGCCTGATCGATTGCCTCGACGAGACCAGTGAGCTCGTCGATCCGGGACATGACGCGTTCACGCTGGCGCATCAGGTGGCTGACCTCGTCGCCTTCGTCGAGCAGGCGCGCGATCTCGTCGAGAGACAGCTCGAGTCGGCGGTACACGATGACCTGAGACAACCGCGTCAGATCGGCCGACGTGTACACCCGGTACCCCGAAGCGGCCCGCCGGCTCGGGGTCAGCAACCCGATGGCGTCGTAGTGGTGCAACGTGCGGACCGTGATGCCGAATCGCTGCGCGACTTCGCCCACGGTGAGTTCGTCCACCCACATCTCCTGCGTCACGTCGACCAGGCTGGTGCCTTACGCCGCGTGAGGGTCAAGTACCCGCCGGGTCGGGCACCGGCTAGGCGAACGCCTCGTCGATGATCTCCTGCTGTTCGACGGCGTGCACCTTCGACGAGCCCGACGACGGTGCCGACATCGCCCGCCGGGAGATCCGCTTGATGCCGGTGAAATGGTCGGGCAGCACTTCGGGCAGCGTCAACCCGAGCGTCGGCCACGCGCCCTGATTGGCCGGCTCCTCCTGCACCCAGAACCGCTCGTCGGCGTTGGGGTAGCGGTCGATGGTTTCGGCCAACCGGCGTCTGGGCAGCGGGGCCAACTGCTCGAGTCGCACGATCGCGACGTCGTCGCGCTCGTCCTTCTTCTTGCGCGCGGCCAGCTCGTAGTACAGCTTGCCGCTGGTCAGCAGCACCCGCGACACCTTCGACCGGTCCCCGGTGCCGTCGGTGTAGGTGGGCTCCTCGATCACCGAGCGGAACTTGTTCTCGGTGAACTCCGTCAGATCGCTGACCGCGGCCTTGTTGCGCAGCATCGATTTCGGCGTGAACACGATCAACGGCCGGTGGATGCCGTCGAGCCCATGCCGGCGCAGCAGGTGGAAGTAGTTGGCCGGCGTGGAGGGCACCGCGATCGTCATCGAACCCTCGGCCCACAGCTGCAGGAATCGCTCGATACGGCCCGAGGTGTGGTCGGGACCCTGGCCCTCGTGACCGTGCGGCAGGAGCAGAACCACGTCGGAGAGCTGGCCCCACTTGGCTTCGCCGGAGCTGATGAACTCGTCGATGATCGACTGCGCCCCGTTGACGAAGTCGCCGAACTGGGCCTCCCACAGCACCAGCGCGTCGGGGTTGCCCACCGAGTAGCCGTACTCGAAGCCCACCGCCGCGAACTCCGACAGCGCCGAGTCGTACACCATGAACTTGCCGCCGGTCGGGTTGCCGTCGGCGTCGGTGGTGAGCAGCTGCAGCGGTGTGAACTCGACGCCGGTCTTGCGGTCGATGATCACCGAGTGCCGCTGGGTGAACGTGCCGCGGCGGGTGTCCTGACCGGTCAGCCGGATGGTGCGGCCCTCGGCCAGGAACGAGCCCAGGGCCAGCAGCTCGGCGAAGGCCCAGTCCACCTTGCCCTCGTAGGCCATCTCGCGGCGCTTCTCGAGCACCGGTTTGACCCGCGGGTGCACGCTGAAGTCCTCCGGGAAGGACAGATGGGCATCGCCGATGCGCTGCAGTAGCGCCTTCTCCACCGCGGTCTTCATGCCGGCCGGCACCATCTGGTCGGACTCCACCGAACTGCTCGGCCCGATCGCGTGCTTCTCCAGCTCGCGCACCTCGTTGAAGACGTTCTCGAGCTGCCCCTGGTAGTCGCGCAGCGCGTCTTCGGCTTCCTTCATGGAGATGTCGCCGCGGCCGATCAGCGCTTCGGTGTAGGTCTTGCGGACGCCGCGTTTGGTGTCGATGACGTCGTACATCGTCGGCTGGGTCATCGAGGGGTCGTCGCCCTCGTTGTGGCCCCGCCTGCGGTAGCAGAGCATGTCGATGACGACGTCCTTCTTGAACTTCTGCCGGAAGTCGACGGCCAGTTTGGCCACCCAGACGCAGGCCTCGGGGTCGTCGCCGTTGACGTGGAAGATCGGCGCGCCGATCATCTTCGCGACGTCGGTGCAGTACTCCGAGGACCGCGAGTCGGTCGGTGACGTGGTGAACCCGATCTGGTTGTTGACGATGATGTGGATGGTGCCGCCGGTGCGGTAACCGCGCAGCAGCGCCAGGTTCAGCGTCTCGGCCACCACACCCTGACCGGCGAAGGCCGCGTCGCCGTGCAGCATCATCGGCACGACCGGGAAGTCGCCGGACTCCTCGGCGTCGGTGTCGCCGTCCTCGATGAGGTCCTGCTTGGCGCGCACCAGGCCCTCCAGCACCGGGTCCACCGCTTCCAGGTGGCTGGGATTGGCCACCAGCGACACCGAGATGTCGTTGTCACCGAACATCTGGATGTAGGTGCCGTTGGCGCCGAGGTGGTACTTCACGTCGCCGGAACCGTGGGCCTGCGACGGGTTCAGGTTGCCCTCGAACTCGGTGAAGATCTGCTTGTACGGCTTGCCGACGATGTTGGCCAGTACGTTGAGGCGGCCGCGGTGGGGCATCCCGATGACGACCTCGTCGAGGGCGTGCTCGGCGCACTGGTCGATCGCGGCATCCATCATCGGGATGACCGTCTCCGCGCCCTCCAGCGAGAACCGTTTCTGCCCAACGTATTTCGTCTGCAAGAAGGTCTCGAAGGCTTCGGCGGCGTTCAGCTTGCTCAGGATGTACTTCTGCTGGGCGACGGTCGGCTTCTCGTGCTTGATCTCAACACGGTCCTGCAGCCATTGCTGCTGCTCGGGCTCGAGGATGTGGGTGTACTCCACGCCGATGTGCCGGCAGTACGCGTCGCGCAGCAGGCCGAGGATGTCGCGCAGCTTCTTGTACTGCGCCCCGGCGAAGCCGTTGACCTTGAATTCCCGGTCGAGGTCCCACAGCGTCAGGCCGTGGGTGTTGACGTCGAGGTCGGGGTGGCTGCGGAAGCGGGTGTTGTCCAGCCGCAGCGGGTCGATGTCGGCCATCAGGTGACCGCGGTTGCGGTACGCCGCGATCAGCTCGATGACGCGGGCGTTCTTGTCCTCGATGGAGTCCGGGTTGTCGATCCGCCAGCGCACCGGTTCGTAGGGGATCCCGAGCTCGCGGAAGATCTCGTCGTAGAACTCGTCGTCGAGCAGTAGCTGGTGGATGGTGCGCAGGAAGTCGCCGGACTCCGCGCCCTGGATGATGCGGTGGTCGTAGGTGGACGTCAGCGTCATCAACTTGCCGACGCCGAGCTCGGCGATGCGCTCCTCGCTGGCGCCCTGGAACTCCGCCGGGTACTCCATGGCTCCGGCGCCGATGATCGCGCCCTGGCCCTGCATCAGTCGCGGCACCGAGTGCACGGTGCCGATGGTGCCGGGGTTGGTCAGCGAAATCGTCACGCCGCCAAAATCTTCGGCGGTCAGCTTGCCGTCCCGCGCCCGCCGCACGATGTCCTCGTAGGCGGCGATGAACTGTCCGAAGCGCATGGTCTCGCACTTCTTGATGGCCGCAACGACCAGCGACCGCTTCCCGTCCTTGCCCTGCAGATCGATGGCCAGGCCCAGGTTGGTGTGGGCCGGGGTGACCGCGTTCGGCTTGCCGTCGACCTCGGCGTAGTGCCGGTTCATGTTCGGGAACTTCTTGACCGCTTGCACGATCGCGTAGCCGAGCAGGTGGGTGAACGAGATCTTGCCGCCGCGGGTGCGCTTGAGGTGGTTGTTGATGACGATGCGGTTGTCGATCATCGCCTTGGCCGGGATGGCGCGCACGCTGGTGGCCGTCGGCACGTCGCGCGACGCGTTCATGTTCTTCACCACGGCCGCGGCGGCGCCGCGCAGCACGGTGGTCTCGTCACCGTCGGCGTCGGAGTCGGCGCTCGTCTGCGCCGCAGGCTTCTTGTCGCTCTTGTCGCTCTTTTCCGGGGCCTTGTCCGGCGATTTCGACGGCGGGGACGTCTTCGCCGCCGGCTTCTTGTCGGCGGTGCCCTTGACCTTCTCGGACGTCTCGGACCTGGCTGGCTCAGCGGTGGCCTTCTTCGCGTCCTGCGCGGAGCTGCCGTTGCTGCCCGAGGACTTGGGCGGCGGCGCCGGTGCGGGTTCCGGGGGTGCGCTGGGCGCCGACGACCTGCCGTTGCCGGTGGTCGCACCGCCGGTGGTGGGCTCCGGGTTGTAGTCGACGAGGAACTCGTGCCAACTCGGGTCCACCGAAGAGGGATCCTCGCGGAACTTGCGATACATCTCTTCGACCAACCACTCGTTCTGACCGAATGGTGAAGGTGAATTCACGGCTGCTGTTCGCCTCAATTCTTCGCTTCCGGCCAGCGCCGCCAGTGGCAGCCGGCCACCTCAATCAACTCAATCTCAACCCTGTGTGCGGGTACCCCGCTTGTCCGCCGTATAAAGGCTAGCGCTTCTGTCGGATACCGGAGCACGCAACGGCGACCGCCGCGAGATCACGTTCACCACGGCTGGGCGGGCACCAGATGCAGAGCCGACGGCCAGCGCGCCGGCGGCTCCCCGAACGCCGAGTGGGCGTTGGCGACGATCTTCTTGCCCATCATGCGATTACCGACTCCGCCGACCACCGCGCCCACCCCGACCGGCATCAACTTGCCGAACGCGATGGCTCCGCGTTTGAGCGTGTAGCGCTTGACGAAGTACCGCAGCAGCCGCGAATTCATCTGTGACAGTGCGGGCAGAGGCAACGAGGCGGCCCCATCGGCCAACCAGCCACCGCTGGTGCGGCGCGGCCCGAGCAGGTCGGCGACGGCGCGCTTGCTGTCCTCGCCGACCAGGACGGCGAGCACCAGCGCGCG
Organism: Mycolicibacterium duvalii; assembly: GCF_010726645.1. Classification (NCBI taxonomy): domain Bacteria; kingdom Bacillati; phylum Actinomycetota; class Actinomycetes; order Mycobacteriales; family Mycobacteriaceae; genus Mycobacterium; species Mycolicibacterium duvalii. Next base: position 224,589 of record NZ_AP022563.1, read on the forward strand.
GCGCCGCTCCCGTTCGTCGATGGGAATTCCGTACACCTCCGCCATCGCCAGCACGTACAGCGCGGTGGCCTCCAGGAACACCACCGTCTCGCCGGCGACCGCCGACATCGCCACCAAGGTGCCGATGCCCGGGAAAGCCGCGGCCGAACCGACCGCGGCGCCGCTGGCCATCACCGCGGCCATGTACCGCTTGTCGAGGACGGCGACAAGGTCGGCGGGAGTGGCGGTGGGCTGATCGGCGCGCAACCGGTCGACGTAGGCCTTGACCGCGGGGCCCTGGACCCGCGCCCCGCGCTCGATGATCCGCGACAGCACCTTCGCCGCCGTCCCGGCATCCGAGTTCTGGACAGCCGGCGACTCGTCGGCGGCGCGTGATCGGGCTCTCATCGCTGGCCCCTCCTGTATCAACCTGGACGGCTGCTCACCCACAGGTTAGTGGGTGGCGCGATCCGGGAGGTCAACGCACGAGCGCCCGCGCACGTGCCCGGCGTGACCGCGGTCACTGTGCGGTGATTCGGGAAGAAATTAATGGGAAGCGTCGCTAACGAATTTCATGGCAGGATTTCGTGACGTGGATGGGAAGCAGCCGGGACGCACCCGGATGATCGTGGTGCTGGGCCTGCTGGTGGCACTGGGGCCGTTGACCATCGACATGTACCTGCCGGCGCTGCCCAAGATCGCCGATGATCTGGCGGTCACGTCATCGGTGGTGCAGCTGACCCTGACCGGCACGTTGGCCGGACTGGCCCTCGGACAGCTGATCATCGGACCGCTGTCGGATTCCCTGGGGCGACGCAAGCCGCTGATGGCCGGGATCGTGCTGCACATGCTGGCCTCGCTGCTGTGCATGTTCGCCACCGACATCACGGTGCTCGGCATCGCGCGAGGACTGCAGGGCATGGGCGCGGCCGCCGGGATGGTGGTGGCCATCGCCGTGGTCGGCGACCTTTATGCGGATTCGGTGGCGGCCACGGTGATGTCCCGACTGATGCTGGTGCTCGGGGTGGCTCCGGTGCTCGCGCCGTCGCTGGGCGCGGCTGTACTGGCGCGCGGGTCGTGGCACTGGGTGTTCGCCGCGCTGGTCGTGGTGGCTGCGGCGTTGCTGCTGATGTCGGCGCTGGCGCTGCCCGAGACGCTGCCCGTCGATCACCGCCGGCCGCTGCGGGTGCGCGGCATCTCGCTGACCTACCTGGAATTGTTGCGCGACGTCCGGTTCGTGATCCTGGTGCTGGTCGGTGCGTTGGGTATGTCCGGGCTGTTCGCCTACATCGCCGGCGCATCGTTTGTCCTGCAGGGCCGTTTCGGTCTCGGCCAGACCGCGTTCGCGCTGGTGTTCGGTGCCGGTGCGGTGGCACTCATCGGCACCACCCAGTGCAACGTGCTGTTGCTGCGCAGGTTCGCCCCGCAGCAGATCATGGTGTGGGCGCTGGCGGCGGCGGTGGTGTCGGGTCTGGTGTTCGTCGCGCTGGCGGCCACCGGTATCGGCGGGCTTGTCGGCTTCGTGGTGCCGGTGTGGGCGATCTTGGGCGCGATGGGGCTGGTGATTCCGAACGCGCCGGCAGTGGCATTGACCCGTCACCCCGACGCGGCGGGCACCGCGGCCGCCCTGCTCGGTGCGGTGCAGTTCGGGGCCGGCGCTGCCGTCGCGCCGGTGGTCGGCATCCTCGGCAACGACGAGTTGGCCATGGCGCTGGTGATGGCGTCCGGTGTGTCGCTGGCGCTGCTCGCGCTGCTGGCGACGGGCTCGCACAAGGTCGTGAAGAGCAGCGACGCCGCCGAACCCGTCGCCGCCCGGCACGGCTGACCGAGCGCGGTCGTGTCGGACTTGTCCGGCCCGCGGTGCCCCCGTACCGTCGGGCCGGACTGTTCGTCACCGATCGTCTTCGCCCCGCACTGATTCTTCGATTCGCCTGAGTTCGTGATGCCTGAAACCTCGTCCATGCCCCGTCGGGGCACCGATTCTGCGCCTCCGCAGGCCACCACACCGTGGCCTGCGCTGTGGGCGTTGCTGATCGGCTTCTTCATGATCCTGGTCGACGCCACCATCGTGGCGGTGGCCAACCCGGCGATCATGGCGAGCCTGGATGTCGGTTATGACGCCGTGATCTGGGTGACGAGCGCCTACCTGTTGGCCTATGCCGTTCCGTTGCTGGTGGCGGGTCGGCTGGGCGACCGGTTCGGCCCCAAGAACGTCTACTTGGCCGGTCTCGCGGTGTTCACCCTGGCGTCGTTGTGGTGCGGACTCGCCGACTCACTCGGCATGCTGGTGGCCGCTCGCGTGGTGCAGGGCGCGGGAGCGGCGCTGCTGACCCCGCAGACGCTGGCGGTGATCACCCGGACGTTCCCCGCCCACCGGCGCGGCGTCGCGATGAGCGTCTGGGGTGCCACCGCCGGGGTAGCCACGTTGGTCGGTCCGTTGGCCGGTGGGGTGTTGGTCGACACGCTGGGCTGGCCTTGGATCTTCATCGTCAACGTGCCGGTCGGGGTGTTGGGCCTGGTGCTGGCTGTGTGGCTGGTGCCGGCGCTGCCGACACAGACCCACAGCTTCGACATCCCCGGCGTGGTCTTGTCCGGGATCGGTCTGTTCCTGATCGTGTTCGCCCTGCAGGAAGGCCAGGCCCAGGACTGGGCGCCGTGGATCTGGGCGTCGCTGGCCATCGGCCTGGTGGTGATGGCGGCGTTCGTCTACTGGCAGGCGATCGACACCGGCGAGCCGCTGATCCCGCTGAGCATCTTCAGCGACCGCGACTTCTCGATGTCCAACCTGGGTGTGGCCACCATCGGGTTCGTGGCGACGGGCATGTTGTTGCCGCTGATGTTCTACGCGCAGGCGGTGTGCGGGCTGTCGCCGACGCGGGCCGCGATGCTGGTTGCGCCGATGGCCGTGGCCACCGGTGTCCTGGCACCCTTCGTCGGCAGGATCGTCGACCGGTCCCATCCCCGGCCGGTGATCGGCTTCGGCTTCGCGACGCTGGCGATCGGGGTGACGTGGTTGTCGATCGAGATGACGCCGACGACGCCGATCTGGCGCCTGGTGGTGCCGCTCACGCTGCTGGGCGTGGCGATGGCGTTCATCTGGTCGCCGCTGGCCGCGACCGCCACCCGCAACCTGCCCACCCGACTGGCCGGCGCCGGTTCGGGGGTCTACAACACCACGCGGCAGGTCGGTTCGGTGGTCGGCAGCGCCGGAATGGCCGCGTTCATGGCGTCACGGCTGTCGGCGGAGATGCCCGGCGCCGTCGACGTCCCGTCGCGCTCGGAGGGCCCGGTCGGGGGCTTGCCGGCGTTCCTGCACGCGCCGTTCGCCGCGGCGATGTCGCAGGCCATGCTGCTGCCCGCGTTCGTCGCGCTGTTCGGCGTGATCGCTGCGATTTTCTTCCTCGGCAGGCCGGCCCCGCGTTCGACGACCGTGGTGCCGCTGCCCGGGCCGTCGGCATCCGGCCAGGTCGAGGATCGCGATGGTGCCTACGGGAACGACGGTGACGACGCGGACGATGCGGACTACATCGACGACGATGAGTACGTCGAGTTCCTCGTCTCCGACGCGTCCCGGCCGGCCGACGCCGTCGGGAACGGCTCACCCGATCGGCTGGCCGACGACACGAAGACCGTGCAGCACGAGTGGCGGTCGATCCTGGACCGGATGCTCGACGAACCTCTCGACCCCGGAACCGACCGCGCCGTCGACCATCCCGACACCTACGGTCGGCACTCGCGTCACTGACGCGCGTCGTCGATCAAGTCGACCAGTCGGTCGTTGGCCTTGCGCAGCATCGCCGACAGCGCGCCGATCGCCTTCTCGCGAACCCGGGGCTTGTCGGGGAACAACGGGAACGCGTCGCGCAGCACGTTGAGCCGCGCGGAGCTCAACCAATCCATCAGCGCGGGCTCCTCCAGCCATCGCAGCTGGGCGCGGTTGTCGCTCAACAGGATCCGCAACCAGTCGATGGGGGCGTCGGGGTGGGGGATCGGCACGCACAGGTCGTTGCGCACCTCGTCGTCACCGTAGGTCGCCTCCACGTGCGCGATGAACGCCGCGCTGAAGACCTGCTGGCAACCCCGGACACTCTGCAGCACCATCCGGTCGCCGTCGAACACCGGCACCGACGGTGGTCTCGGCAGCCCCTGGGTGGTGCAGTCGACGACCAGCGAGCGGCCCGTCGGGACGGCGCCGCCGCGCAGGACCAACCGGTCCTCGTCGACGTGCTGCAGATGCCCGAGCCGCACCACGTCGGAGATCAGCCGCAGTTGCTCGAGCTCGACCACCGACACGATGGCGCAGTGGTACATCGTCGGGCGCACCTCGGGGTCCAGCCGCAGCAGGTTCTCATCGGCCTCGAGCCTGTCGAGCAGGTCGTCGACCGAGGCGGCCTCGATGACGGCCTCCATTCGGGAGCCGATCGACGCGCGCAGCGCTTTGACGAACGTCGCCCCGGGTTGAATGTTCGCCCGGTTGAGCAGCCAGGAGTCCCGCGGCATGATCCAGCGCAGCCGGTCGGCCGGCACGCCGTGACGCAGCAACCACAGGCAGCAGTCCATGCCCGTCTTGCCGCCGCCGACGATGGTGAAATGCCGGTGCTCGGCGGCACGTCCCGGCAGGTCGTTGGGAGCGATCACGTCGACGCCGGGGGCCGCGGAGAACGGCGGCCGTCGCATCGACTGCACGACGGTCAGCAGGTACGTCGCATCGACCACCCGCCGTCGCACGGCGACGGTGTGCTCGGTGCCGTCGAGGGTGCGGAAGCGGTTCCCGCCGACATAGCGGGCGGCCGGATAGTAGGACAGCCGGCCGGTGGGCAGCAGATGGTGGCGCATCACCTGGTCGTAGTACGCGCACACCTCGCTGCCGGAGGCGAGTTCGAAAAAGCCCGCGTTGAACCCCGATTCGTCGATGCGGTCCTCGGACGGCAGCGGCTGGGAATTGACGCCGTAGTACGCCGAGGGTTGATGCAACCGCACGAACGGATACACCGAGTTCCAATGCCCACCGGGCTGGTGGTTCTGGTCCACCAGCACGACGGTGTAGTCGGTTTCGGCGAGCAACGTGTCGACGAACGCCATGCCCATGGCGCCCGCCCCGATGACGAGGTAGTCAGCTTCGATGCTGGTCACTGTCCGACAGGCTAGTCCAACAGCACCGCAGGGTTGAGATACCCGGCCGGGTCCAAGGCCGTTTCGACGGTTCGCATCGCCGCGATGTCGGCGTCGGCCCGACGAGCTGTTCAACCAGCGGTTCGGTCATCTCGACGGTGTCTCACACGGGGTCAGCGCGAGAAACGCACCCAGCTCGACCAGCCGGTCGGGGGTGGACGGCAGATATTCGGTCAGCTGCGCCGAGCGCACCACGACTGCCAGGTACTTGGCCCGGCTGATCGCCACGTTGAGGCGATTGCGATTGAGCAGGAACGACATTCCGCGCGGAACGTCGTCGACCGAGGACGCCGTCATCGACACGAAGACCACCGGCGCCTGCCGGCCCTGGAACTTGTCCACCGTCCCGACCCGCACGTCGGTCAGCCCGGCGGCGTCGAGGTGGCGCCGAACCATGACCACCTGCGCGTTGTACGGCGTCACGACCAGCATGTCGCCCTGGTCCAGGGGCCGAGTGCCGTGTTCGTCGGTCCAGCGGGTGCCCAGCAGACGCCGGATCTCGGCGACGATGGCTGCTGCCTCCTGCGGGCTGTCGGTCGCGTTGCCGGTGTGATCGATCAGCAGGGCGCGTACCCCGGCGGGCACACCCTCGACCCGGCGGGTGGCGGCGACGGCCTCGGGGCGCAGCCGCCCGCCGTAGGACAGCCGGGACACCGCCCGGCACACCGCCGGGTGCATGCGAAACGAGCGATCGAGGAAGTAACCGCGCTCTTCTGGCAGCGTGTGGTGCCCGTCGACCAGCCAGCCCAGCGCCGACCCGTCGACGGGCTCGGGGTGATTACCCTGGCTGACCTGGGGCAGCTGCTGCGGATCCCCGAGCAGCAGCAGGTTGCGCGCCGCGCGGGCCACCGCGATGGTGTTGGCCAGGCTGAACTGGCCCGCCTCCTCGACCACCAGCAGGTCCAGGCTCTTCTCGGCGATCTTGGTGGCGTTGGCGAAATCCCAAGCGGTGCCGCCGACCACGCAGCCGTCGTGGTCGGCGATGAAGGGGCCGAACTCCGGGTTGGTCAGCTCGGTCCAGCCGGAACGCACCGAGTTGAGTTTCTTGCCGACCACGGCGGCGTCCACCCCGGCGGCGATGATGTCGCCGAACAGGTTCTCCACCACCGCGTGCGACTGGGCGACCACGCCGATGCGCCACCGGTGGGTGTTGACCAGCCCGGCGATGACCCGTGCCGCGGTGAACGTCTTGCCGGTGCCCGGCGGACCGTGCACGGCCAGATACGAGGAATCGAGGTCGAGCAGTGCGGCGGTGATGTCGGCCACGACGTCGCCGGTGCGGGGCAGTCCGGCACCGCCCACGGTGCGCGGCGATCGGCGTACCAGAACGTCGGTGATGGCGTCGGCGGGCAGGCGGGGCAGCCCGTCGGCGACCACGGCCGCCGCGGCGGCGATCGCGTCCTGCAGCGGCTGGGTGCCGATCGGCGCGTCCGGGGTGAGCGCGAACGGGATCTGGTCGAACACGTCACCGTCTTTGGGCGGGCGTTCGCAGATCACCACTTCGGTGGGGGCCTCGGGGTCGTCGCAGCCGAGCACCGTCACCTTGCCGAAGCCGCGCCGGTCGGGATCCTCGGCCAGCCCCTGCGGTGCGGGCGGGTCGTAGAGCGCGTACATGTTCGACGTGAGTTCGCCGGTGGCGATCTCGCCGCGCAGCCGCACGTGGCGCTGCGGCTTGCGCGCCCGCGGCGGCTGGTGCCAGTCGGCGACGATCTCATGGTCCTCGGCCAGGAACACCCCGCTGCTGTCGGCCCATTCTTCGACCGGGTTGTTCACCCGGTCGAAGTGGCCCCACCAGAACGGTTTGTCCTCGCGTCGGTGAAAACCCTTGGCGGCGGCGAACATCGCCGCGGCGACCTGATCCGGGGTGCGCTCGGCCACCGCGTCCCCGGCGAACGCGCACAGCGCCCGGTCGACGTGGTCGGCCGGCGGATCGGCGCCGGCGGCGGCCTCGCGGGCCGCCGCGGCGGTCACCGGGCCGCGCGGCGGTACCTCGGATTCGATCGCGCGGGCCATCAACCAGTCCCGCAATCGCCGGGTTGAGCGGCAGTCGTAGCGGTTGTACTCCTCGATCTGCTTGAGCACCGTGGCAGCCTCGTCGCGCCGGCCGCTGTCCCGGAGCTCGCAGTAGCGGGCGTACTCGGTGATCGACGCGGTGGCGGTGGTGACGTCGCCGGTACGCAACTCGGCGCCCATGTAGAGCGGTTCCAGCGACTTGATGCTGTAGTTCTCGGTGCCGACCCGAATGCTCTTGCGCACCAACGGATACAGGTCGACCAGGACGCCGTCGCGCAACAGCTCGTCGATGTCGTGTTCCCCGACTCCATAGCGGCCCGCCAACCGCAGCAGTGTGCTCTTCTCGTAGGCCGCGTAGTGGTAGATGTGCATCCCGGGATGGCGGCGCCGCTGTTTGCGCACCATGTCCAGGAAGTCCACCAGCGCCTGACGTTCGTCGGGCCGGTTGTGCGCCCAGAACGGACGGAAGTCATCGGCGATCGTCAGGACGCCCCACAGGTACTCCAGGCCCCATTCGCGGCCGTCCTCGGTCCACAGCGGATCGCCCTCGAAGTCGAAGAACAGATCGCCTTTGTTCGCGTCGGGCAGCACCATCAGCGGCTGCGCGTCGACGACCTGATAGGGCGGTTTGCCGTCCACCGGCGCGCTGACCTGCAGGCGGGCCTGCGATCTGAGGGCGGTGAAGGTGCGCGGCGACAGGTCGGCGGGTGCCTCGCCGTCGTGGGCCGCCAGCTCGGCGACCGTACCGATGCCCGCGTCGAGCAGCCGTGCTCGCGCACCGGCCCGCATTCCGGCCACCAGCAGCAGGTCGTCGTGCGCGCGCACCTGGGTTTCGCACTCGGCGCACCGGAAACAGGCGCGCACCTGCTCGTCCTCCCACGCCACCGGCCGGCCGCCGGCGAGGTGACGGTCGAGCAGGTCCTGCAACGCGTCTCGGCGCGGCCGGTAGACCGGGAGCAGCTCGGCGACGGGATAGCTGACGATGCTGCCGTCGCCGAGCATCAGGTCCACGTCCTCGGCCACCGGGACCCCGGCCTCGGTCAGAGTCTGCGCGTAGGCCGCCAGCTGCAGCAGTGCCTCCACCTTGACCGAGCGGGCCAGCTTGGTGTCACGCAGCCGGTAACGCGATCCCTCGGGGCCGTCCTCGAGGAGCATGAAGTCGGCGAACCCGACGAACCGGCCGTCGAACATCGCCGCCTGGTAGATGACCGGAGCGCCCCGGCGCACCGCGCGCAGGGTCTGTTCACCGGCCGCGCTCAAGCCGTCCAGCGTGTAGGGCGGCCGGCCGATGACGGTGACGTCGGCCTGTCCGCGCAACTGGTCGAGATGACGCCGTTCGTGCTCGTCGCCCAGCTCGGCGGTACGGGCCAGCAACTCGTCATCGCCGGAAACGGCAGGCCCCCAACCCAATCGCGCATCGAAACTGCGCAGCAACGCGTACTCGCAGCGCGCCGCGGCGGCGAGGTCGGACGCGCTGAACAGCACACGCCCCTCGATGACGAACACGCCGCCACTGTAGGCCAGCGCCCCGACACCCCCACGCTCTCGCCTCGTCCGCGGAACAGACGGTATGGGGAGGCTGGGGCCTCACCACATGTGAACGTGGGTTGCCGTCAGGAATTGGGTCCTGGCCGGTAGAGCCACAACTGTGGGAGGCCCCAGTGAAGATTCAGCGTACGAGTGTTGGTTTGGATGTGCACGCACGTTCGGTGTTCGGGTGTGCACTAGATGGTCAGACCGGTGAGGTGTTTCAGCGTCGGTTGTGTCCAGATCACCGGGAGATCCTGGACTGGGTGAACGGGTTGGCTGGGCCGGTAGCGGTGGCTTACGAGGCCGGCCCGACCGGTTTCGGGCTGGCCCGCTTCCTCGGCGGGGCCGGGGTCCAGTGTCTGGTGGCGGCGCCGTCGAAGTTGGTACGGCCGTCGGGAGATCGGGTCAAGACCGATGCGCGCGATGCCGCGCATCTGGCTCGGTTGCTGCATCTGGGTGAGATCACCGCGGTCGAGGTGCCCAGCGCCGAGCGGGAAGCGGCCAGGGAGCTGGTGCGTGCCCGCGAGGATTGCCGTGCTGATCTGATGCGGGCCCGCCACCGAGTGTCGGCGTTGTTGCTGCGCCACGGTGTGGTCTATAGCGGCGGAACCTCCTGGACGGTGGTCCACCACGCCTGGCTGCAGCGGCAACGCTTCGACACCGCGCCGGCCCAGGCTGCTTATGACACTGCGGTGGAGACGATGTTGGCGTGCGGGGATCGGCGTGACCGCCTCGATGCCGCGATCACCGACATGGCCCGCGAAAGCGAGTTCAGCGCGGTGGTGCGCCGGCTGGGATGTCTACGCGGAGTCTCCACCCTCACCGCGTTCGGTCTGGCTGTGGAAATCGGTGACTGGTCACGGCTGAGCGGCCGCACCATCGGGGCCTATCTGGGATTGGTGCCCAGCGAGCACTCTTCGGGACAATCCCGAGTGCAGGGCTCGATTACCCGCACCGGCAACTCGCACGCCCGGCGGTTGTTGATCGAGGCGGCCTGGCATCACCGCCGCCCCTACCGTCCCGGTGTCGCGCTACGGCGGCGCTGGCAGGATGCCAGCCCGGCCGCACGTCGACGGGGCCAACAAGCCAACCAGCGTCTACACACCCGCTGGCTGCGCTTTGATGCCCGCACCAAACGCCCTGCGGTGGCCAACACCGCGATCGCGCGCGAGTTGGCCGGCTGGTGCTGGTCGTTAGCCGTGCTCGACGACTAGGTCCACCTGTTGATCGTCCAGTGAAAGTGCTCTCGGAGCCGGGCAGGCGGGCACGCTGACGGTGACCCGCGCGGAATGCTCTGAGCACTCCGTTGATCTCACAACGGATCACGCTCGTGAATAGACAGCGGTCCACCGTCACTCCAAACACCGTCCTGCGGTAGCCAACCCGCGCATTTCAGACTGACGAAGCCGTCGCCAAGACACGCGCGCCAGCCCGTTCCACGCACCTCACTGGCCAAAGAAGCGGCGGCCACGACGACGGTTGTGGCCGCCGCTTCACCCTGCCCACTTGACAAAACACTCCCCATATCAGCATTCCTGGCTGTGCTCAGGGGCCGATCAGCAGCCGGGAACTCTCTTCCGCGGACGCCCGCCGGGCCGATCAGCGCGGGGCGTTGCCGATCAGCTCGACGCCGCTGCCGTTCCAGCGGAACCGCACGGTGCTGGCGAGCCCGGGAACCCCGCTGGAGTACGTCAGCGCGACGGTGTCGCCGGTGCTCGCCGTCGAGTCCAGGCCGTTGAAGCCGTAGGTGTCGGGTACCCCGGTCGGGATGAACTTGCCGAGGTGGAACAGCACCGCGCGGGTGTTCGGGTTCTCGGCGTTGGTGTTGGCCTCGACGATCACCGCCGACAGCTGCGCGCACTCGTTGTAGTTGCCGGCCAGCGGTTCGGGGCTCCACCCCTGATTCGAGCGTGGATCGGGCGGCAACTCGGAGACCGCGCGCAGGATCTCGGGGTCCGCCAGATTGACCGCGCAGGGATCCTCGGCGGCGGTGGGGCCGGGGGCCGGCGGGCTGGGCACCGGCGACGGCGCAGGGGCCGCCGCGGGCGTCGGCACCGCGGTCGGGCCCGGGGTCTTGGACACCGTGGAGTCGCCCGAACTGCACGCCACCACCGTCAGCAGCGCAGCGCCCACGACAGTGCCGAGGGTCACCGAGCGCTTCACAACAGCGCACCGTACCGTGCGGAGCCGGTCACCTCGCCCAGGCACGCGGGGAGGAAACACCCCCGGTTGGCATAGACTCCCACCACGATGAGCCCCTCCGATCCGGCGCCCGACAGTGCTGATGCACCCGACGACCTGAGTTTCGCTGACCTGCAGATTCACCCCGCCGTGCTGCAGGCGGTCAACGACGTCGGCTACGAGTCGCCGTCCCCGATCCAGGCCGCGACCATCCCGGCCATGTTGGAGGGCTCCGACGTCGTCGGCCTGGCGCAGACCGGCACCGGCAAAACCGCGGCCTTCGCGATCCCGCTGCTGTCGAAGATCGACACCGACAGCCGCAACACCCAGGCGCTGGTGCTCGCGCCCACCCGCGAGCTGGCGCTGCAGGTCGCCGAGGCGTTCAGCCGCTACGGCGCGCACCTGCGCGTCAACGTGCTCCCGGTCTACGGCGGCAGCTCCTACGGTCCCCAGCTGGCCGGGCTCAAGCGGGGCGCGCAGATCGTCGTCGGCACTCCCGGCCGGGTGATCGACCACCTGGAGAAGGGCAGCCTGGACCTGTCGCACCTGGACTACTTGGTGCTCGACGAGGCCGACGAGATGCTGCAGATGGGCTTCGCCGAGGACGTCGAACGGATCCTGGCCGACACCCCCGAGTACAAGCAGGTCGCGCTGTTCTCGGCGACCATGCCGCCGGCCATCAAGAAGATCACCGCCAAGTACCTGCACGACCCGGTCGAGGTCACGGTCAAAGCCAAGACCCAGACCGCCGAGAACATCACGCAGCGCTACTTCCAGGTGTCGTATCCGCGCAAGATGGATGCGCTGACCCGGCTGCTCGAAACCGAGCAGGGTGACGCGATGATCGTGTTCGTCCGCACCAAGCAGGCCACCGAGGAGGTCGCCGAGAAGCTGCGCGCCCGGGGCTTCGCGGCGGCGGCGATCAACGGCGACATCCCGCAGGCGGTCCGCGAACGCACCATCAGCCAGCTCAAGGACGGGACCATCGACATCCTGGTGGCCACCGACGTGGCGGCGCGCGGCCTGGACGTCGAGCGCATCAGCCACGTGGTGAACTTCGACATTCCGCACGACCCCGAGTCCTACGTGCACCGCATCGGGCGCACCGGACGCGCGGGCAGATCGGGCACCGCGCTGCTGTTCGTGACGCCGCGGGAACGCCACCTGCTCGGCGCCATCGAGCGGGTCACCCGGCAGAAGCTCGTCGAGTCCGAGCTGCCGTCGGTCGAAGACGTCAACGAGAAGCGGGTCGCGAAGTTCCGCGACTCGATCACCGATGCGCTGGAGAAGCCCGGCATCGAGCTGTTCCGCAAGCTGGTCGAGGGCTACGAGCGCGACCACGACGTGCCGATGGCCGACATCGCCGCCGCGCTGGCACTGCAGAGCCGCAACGGCGAAGAGTTCCTGATGTCCGAGCCGCCGCCGGAGAAGAAGCGCGAACGCCGCGACAAGCCCGCCCGCGAGGACCGGCCCCCGCGCGAGCGGCGCAGTGACCTGGCGACCTACCGCATCTCGGTCGGCAAGCGCCACAAGGTGGCGCCCGGTGCCATCGTCGGCGCCATCGCCAACGAGGGCGGGCTGCACCGCTCCGACTTCGGGCACATCGCGATCAAGCTGGACTACTCGTTGGTCGAGCTCCCCGCCAAACTGCCCGGCAAGACGCTGAAGGCGTTGGCGAACACCCGGATTCAAGGCCAGCTGATCAACCTCGAGCCAGATCGCGGCGCCAAACCGCATCGCGGAAAGTACAAATCGAGGTGACGTTGTCCGACAGGACAGCGGCCCAAGGCGGCCTGGAGTCGATCACCGCGACCGGACGCGTCGACTCACTGACCGGGATCCGCGCGGTCGCCGCGCTGTTGGTGGTCCTGACCCATGCGGCCTACACCACCGGCAAGTACCCGCAGGGCTACGTCGGCCTGGTGTACTCCCGGATGGAGATCGGGGTGCCGATCTTCTTCGTGCTCTCGGGATTCCTGTTGTTCGGTCCGTGGGTTTGGGCGGCGAGCCGCCAGTCGGCGCCGCCGTCGGTGCGCCGCTACGCCTGGCATCGCGTGCGCCGCATCATGCCGGCCTACGTCGTCACCGTCGTCGCGGCCTACCTCGTCTACCACTTCCGCACGGCGGGCCCGAATCCCGGCCACACCTGGGAGGGGTTGTTCCGCAACCTGACCTTGACCCAGATCTACACCGACGATTACCTGTTCTCCTTCCTGCACCAGGGCCTCACCCAGATGTGGAGCCTGGCTGTCGAGGTGGCGTTCTACGTGGTGCTGCCCGTGCTGGCCTACCTGCTGCTGGTGGTGCTGTGCCGGCGCCGGTGGCGCCCAGGCCTGTTGTTGGCGGGGCTGGCCGGTCTCGCGCTGGTGTCACCGGCGTGGCTGGTCCTGGTGCACAGCGTCGACTGGCTGCCCGACGGCGCACGGCTGTGGTTGCCGGGTTATCTGGCCTGGTTCGTCGGCGGCATGGTGCTGGCCGCGCTGCAACCACTCGGCATCCGTGCCTATGCGCTGGTGTGTCTGCCGCTGGCGCTGATCTGCTACGTCATCGTGTCCACGCCGATCGGCGGGGCGCCGACCACCTCACCCGCCGAGGTGTGGGAAGCGCTGGCCAAGACCGCGTTCTACGCGGTGATCGCCACCCTGGTGGTCGCGCCGCTGGCGCTGCGCGGGCGCCCCGGCAGCGAGCGGCCCGGCTGGTATGAGCGTCTGCTGGCGAGCCGGCCCATGGTCTTTCTCGGGGAGATCTCCTACGAGATCTTCCTGATCCACCTGATCCTGATGGAGGTGGTGATGGTGGAGATCGTGCGCTACCCGATCTACACCGGCTCGGTGTGGTGGTTGTTCGTCGGCACGATGGCGGTGACGATCCCGGTGGCCTGGGTGCTGCACCGGTTCACCCGGGTGCGTTGACCGGCTAGGAGGCCGGCTGATCGGCGGTGTGGGCCGGCAGTAGGGTCGGCACCACGAACTCCTCGAGCATGCTGCGCTCGTCGTCTTCGTCGCGGCCGGGGAAGACCAGCAGCGACGTCATCACCCGCACCAGCCAGCGGGCGCGGTGGGCCACCAGGTCGGTGTCGTCGGGGCCCAGCGAGATCACGAACGCCTCGGTCAAGGCGCTGATCACCTGCGACTGCTCGGCCATCTCCCCGCCGATCGGTCGCTGGGTGGTGGCGAACCACGACGCCAGCGTCGGGCTCTGCCGCACGTTGCGCAACGACGACAGCATGCCCTCGATCAACCGCTGCCGGGGATCCCGGATCGCGGTGATCTGATCGGTCATCTCGCGGTACAGCCGGTAGCTCTCCCGGTTCACGAACGCCGTGTAGAGCGCCTCGCGGTTCTCGAAGTAGCGGTACAGCGTGGCGCGCGAACATCCCGCCGCCGAGGCGATCTCGTGCATCCCGACGGTGGCGGCCTCTTTGCTGGCGAACAGCTCGCCGGCGGCGTCGAGGATGCGGTCGGCGGCCACCTCGGTGCGCTGCGCCGCCAGCCAGTCACCGGCCATCAGCGAGTCACCGTGAACGGCACCGACAGTGGTCGCCGCACGTAGTTGCCGCCCGACCAGACGATCCCGGCCTCGTCGACCTCGAATTCGGGGATCTGGGTCAACAGTTCGGTCAGCGCGACGCGGGACTGCATCCGGGCCGCGGCGGCGCCCAGGCAGTGGTGCGCGCCGTGACTGAACGTCAGGATGTTCCGCGGCCGGCGGGTGACGTCGAGCTCCCCGGCATCCGGGCCGTACTGCCGTTCGTCACGGTTACCCGACCCGTAGAGCAGCATGGCGCGCCGTCCCCGCGGGATCGTCACCCCCGCCACCGTCACGTCGCGGGTGACGGTGCGGCCCAGCATCTGCACCGGTGAGGTCAGCCGCAACAGCTCGTCGACCGCGTCGGGGATCAGCCCGGGATCGGCGGTCAGCAGGCCGCGCTGGTCGGGCCGCTGATGCAGCAGCTGCACCGACCCGCCGAGCATCCCGGTGGTGGTGTCGTTTCCGCCGGTGACCATCGTGAACGTGAACGCCAGAATCGACAGCACCCCGGAGATGTCGCCGTCGGCGCCGACGCCGGCAGCCACGAGGTGCGAGACCGTGTCGTCTTCTGGATCGACGCGGCGCCGCTCGATCAAGGCGGTGAAGTACCCCATCATGTCGCCGAGGGCGTCGCCGAGCGTGTGCAACGCACCGCCGATGCCCCCCTCGGCGGTGTTGGCGGCCACGATCGCGTCGGTCCAGCCGTCGAACTGGCCACGATCGGATTCCGGCACGCCGAGGTAGTGCGCGACCACCATCGAGGGCAGCGGTTTGAACAGCTCGGCGACGATATCGCCGCCGCCGTTGGCGCGGATGCGCGCGATCCGCTCCCGAACGAAGGCCCGAACCGTCGGCTCGACGGCCTCGACCTGACGGGGTGTGAAGCCGCGCGAGACCAGACGGCGGAACTCGGTGTGCACCGGCGGATCCTGCATCACCATCGGCGGGTTGTCGGCCAGCCCGATCAGGTCGAGTTCGCCGTAGTTGACGGTCAGGCCCTGCGCGGAGGAGAACGTCTGATGGTCGCGTGCCGCGGCCCAGATGTCGGCGTGCCGGGACAGTACGTAGTAGTCGCCAGGCTCGGCGCTGTCGGGCCGGTCGGCGGGGACGACGTGGTGGACCGGGTCATGGTCGCGCAACGCGCGGTACATCGGCCAAGGGTCGGCCCAGGTCGCGGCGTCACACAACTCGAACCGGGCCGACGACGCGTGAGACAGAACCGCATTCATGTCTTATTCGTATGACAGCCGACGGCAATTGTCAATCAATGGTCGACCCCCGTGGGCCCCGCCGGCCGGATCGGTAAGGCTAACCTCAGTACAACTGTCGGGTACTGCCGCCCGCTTTCCGGGCTCGGCACGCAGGCGAGAGGAGAGGCGATGGCTCGCGGATTCCAGGGCGCGGTGCTGCGCGGGCTCGGCGCCCGCGACCACCGGGCCACCGTGGTCGACAAGGACTACCTGGCGCCCCATTTCGTCCGCATCCGTCTCGTCGCGCCCACGCTGTTCGACGACGTGGTGGTCGAACCGACGACCTGGCTGCGGTTCTGGTTCCCCGACCCCGACGGCTCGGACACCGAGTTTCAGCGCGCCTACACGATCACCGAGTCCGACCCGCAGACCGGACGGTTGGCCGTCGACATGGTCTTGCACGAACCGGCCGGCCCGGCATCGACCTGGGCCCGCGAGGTCGAACCGGGCGCGGTGATCTCGGTGGTTTCGCTGGGCTCCAAGGGTTTTCGCATCCCCGAGGATCCACTGGACCGGCCGGCGGGGTATCTGCTGATCGGCGACTCGGCGTCCACGCCGGCGATCAACGGGATCATCGGCGCCGTCCCCGACGACATCCCGATCGAGTGCTACCTCGAAACGCACGACGACCAGGACGCGTTGATCCCGCTCGCCGACCACCCGCGGCTGACAGTGCACCGGGTACCGCGCACCGACGCCGGTTCGCTGGCCGCCGCCGTCGAGGCGCGGGACTGGTCGAACTGGCACGCCTGGGTCGGACCGGAGGCGGGATCACTCAAACCGCTGCGCGCCCGTCTGCGCGACGAGTTCGGGTTTCCCAAACAGGAGATCCACGCACAGGCCTACTGGACGCAGGGCCGGGCGATGGGCTCGCACCGGGACGGCGACGATGCCGATTCGACGCCGGCGCCGACGCCCGCACCGGCGGCGCCCGCGCCGGAGCGAGCGCGGGGGCGGTGGCGGGCCGAGGCCGGTGGACGGCTCCTGGCGCCGCTGCGCACGCCGCTGGTCGTGGCCGGAGCGCTGCAGGCGATGATCACGCTGGTCGAGCTCGCCCCGTTCGTGCTGCTTGTCGAGCTGGCCCGGCTGCTGCTCACCGATACGGGGCAGGACCGGTTGTGGGGGCTGGGACTGGCCGCGGTCTCGCTGCTCGGTGTCGGCGCCGTGCTCGCGGCCGGGTTGACGCTGTGGCTGCACCGGCTGGACGCCCGCTTCGCTCATCAGCTGCGCAACCGACTGCTGACGAAGATGTCCCGGCTCCCGCTGGGTTGGTTCACCGTGCGCGGGTCGGCATCGGTCAAACGACTCGTCTCCGACGACACGCTGGCGCTGCACTATCTGGTGACGCACGCCATCCCCGACGCGGTGGCCGCGGTCGTGGCGCCGGTCGCGGTGCTGGTCTACCTCTTCGTCATCGACTGGCGCATCGCGCTGCTGTTGTTCGTGCCGGTGCTGACCTATCTGGTGCTCATGTGGGTGATGATGGTGCAGTCGGGCGCCAAGATCACCCAGGCGCCGCGCTGGGCCGAACGGATGACCGCCCAGGCCGGCGCCTACTTGGAGGGTCAACCCGTGGTCCGGGTATTCGGCGGGGTGGCCGGGTCGACCTTCCGGCAGCGGCTCGACGACTACATCGAGTTCCTCAACAGCTGGCAGCGCCCCTTCGTCGGCAAGAAGACGCTGATGGACATCGTCACCCGGCCCTCGACATTCCTGTGGCTGATCCTGGCCGCCGGTGTACCGCTGGTGGCCTGGGGGCGGATGGATCCGGTCAACCTGCTGCCGTTCCTGTTGCTGGGCACCAGCTTCGGGGCGCGGCTGCTGGGGATCGGCTACGGCATGGGCGGCATCCAGAGCGGGATGCAGGCCGCCCGGCGGATCCAGACCGCCCTCGACGAGGCCGAGCTCGACGCGGCCCCAGGGGCTGCTGTCACCGCTGCCGCGTCCGGCACGCTGGAGTTCGACCACGTCAGCTTCGGCTACCGCCCGGGGGCGCCGGTGATCTACGACGTGACCCTGACACTGCGGCCGGGCACGGTCACCGCACTGGTCGGACCGTCCGGTGCCGGTAAGTCCACGCTCGCCGCGCTGGCCGCCCGGTTCCACGACGTTGCCGCCGGCGTGATCCGGGTCGACGGGCGGGACATCCGGACGCTGTCGGCCGACGAGCTCTACCGCCGAGTCGGTTTCGTGCTGCAGGACACCCAGCTGGTGCACGGCACGGTCGCGGAGAACATCGCGCTGGCTGTGCCCGACGCCGGCATCGACCGCATCCGCGCAGCCGCCCGGGACGCGCAGATCCACGAGCGCATTCTGCGGATGCCCGACGGCTACGACACCGTGCTGGGGGCAGGCTCGACTCTGTCGGGCGGGGAACGGCAACGGTTGACCATCGCCCGCGCGATCCTCGCCGACACCCCGGTGCTGGTGCTCGACGAGGCCACCGCATTCGCCGACCCCGAGTCGGAATACCTTGTCCAGCAGGCCCTCAACCGGCTCACCCGGGACCGTACCGTGCTGGTCATCGCGCACCGGTTGCACACCGTCACCCACGCCGACCAGATCGTGGTGCTCGACCACGGCAGGATCGCCGAGATCGGTACCCACGAGGACCTGCTCGCGCGAGGTGGGCGCTACCGTGCGCTGTGGGACACCGGGATTGCCGGTGCGGAGGCGCCTGGCCCTGACCGCGCGGGGGCGCGGCGATGATCGCGACTCTGCTGAGGCTGCTGCCCGACGACCGTCGTGGCCAGGTCGGCCGATACGCGGCGCTGACACTGCTCTCGGTGCTGCTGCGCGCCGGCGCAACGGTGTTGTTGATTCCGCTGCTCGCTGCGCTTTTCGGCGACGCGCCCGCACAGGCCTGGCGGTGGCTGGGCTGGCTGACTGCGGTGACGCTCATCGGGTGGCTGGTCGACACCGCCACTGCGCGGCGGGGATTCGACCTCGGTTTCACGGTGCTCGATCGGGCGCAGCACGACATGGCCGACGCGCTGCCCGAGGTCAGCCTGAGCTGGTTCGACCAGGAGAACACCGCGACCGCGCGGCAGGCGATCGCCGCGACCGGGCCGGAACTGGTCGGTCTGGTGGTCAACCTGTTGACCCCGTTGATCGGTGCGGTGCTGCTGCCGGCGGCGATCAGCCTGGCGCTGTTGTCCGTGTCGGTGCCGCTCGGGCTGGCGGCGCTGGGCGGGGTGGCGGTGCTGTTCGGTGCGCTGTGGTTGTCCGGGCGGCTCGGTCGCGCCGCTGACGCGGTGGCCGACCAGACCAACACGGCGTTGACCGAACGCATCATCGAGTTCGCGCGCACCCAGCAGGCCCTGCGCGCTGCCCGCCGCGTCGAACCGGCGCGCAGCCTGGTGGGCGGCGCCCTGCAGACTCAGCACGGCGCCGGTCTGCGGCTGCTCACCATGCAGATTCCAGGTCAGCTGTTGTTCAGTGTCGCCAGTCAGCTGGCGCTGATCCTGTTCGCGGGGATGACCACCTGGTTGACGGTGCGCGGCGATCTCGGTGTCGCCGAAGCGGTGGCGCTGATCGTGGTGTTGGCCCGCTACCTGGAACCCTTCAGCGTGGTCAGCGATCTCGCCCCGGCCATCGAGTCGATCCGTGCCACCCTCGGCAGGATCCGAGCCGTGCTCGATGCCCCGAAGCTGCGCTTCGGTGCGCAACCGCGGGTCGGCCAGAACGATGCCCCGGCAATCACTTTCGACGATGTCAGCTTCGGCTACGGAGACCAACAGGTGCTGGACCGGATGAGCTTCACGTTGTCGCCCGGCTCCACCACGGCGATCGTCGGGCCCTCGGGCTCGGGCAAGACCACCATCCTGGCGCTGATCGCCGGTCTGCACGAGCCGGGGGAGGGCCGGGTGCTCATCGACGGCGTCGACCTGGCGGCGCTGGATGCCGACGCCCGTCGCGGTGTGGTCAGCGTGGTTTTCCAGCACCCGTATCTGTTCGACGGTGCGGTGCGCGACAATGTCCTCGCCGGAGACCCCACCGCCGATGCCGCGGCGGTTTCGACGGCCATGCAGTTGGCGCGGGTGGACGAACTGATCGCGCGGCTGCCCGACGGGGACGCGACCGTCGTGGGCGAGGGCGGGACCGCACTGTCGGGCGGTGAGCGGCAGCGGGTCAGTATCGCGCGAGCGCTGCTCAAGCCGGCCCCGGTCCTGCTCGTCGACGAGGCGACCAGTGCGCTGGACACCGAGAACGAGGCCGCCGTCGTCGACGCCCTGACCGTTGACCCGCGCCCCCGCACCCGCGTCATCGTCGCGCACCGGCTCGCCAGCATCCGCCACGCCGACCGCGTGCTGTTCGTCGTGGACGGACGGGTGGTCGAGGACGGAACGATCGACGAATTGCTCTCGGCCGGTGGTCGATTCGCGCGGTTCTGGAGTCAGCAGCAGGCTGCGTCGAGCTGGCAGATCACCACTCGCACCTGACGGTTCTGCCGGGCTGGCTAGAACCCGGCTCCGGGGTTGAGAATGCCGTCGGGGTCCAGGGCCGCCTTGATCCGGCGGTTGAGCTCCATGACCTCGGGGCCGAGCTGCCCGGCCAGCCAGGGCCGCTTCAGGCGTCCGACACCGTGTTCGCCGGTGATGGTCCCGCCCAGTCCGACGGCCAGATCCATGATCTCGCCGAACGCCTGCTGGGCGCGCTGTTCCATCGCGGCATCGGCGGGGTCGAAGACGATGAGCGGGTGGGTGTTGCCGTCTCCGGCGTGGGCGATCACCGAGATCACCACATCGCGGTCGGCGGCGATCTTCTCCACACCGCTGACCAACTCGGCCAGCGCGGGCAGCGGAACCCCGACGTCTTCGAGCAGCAGTGAGCCCTTGGCCTCCACGGCGGGGATCGCGAATCGGCGGGCAGCTACGAAGGCTTCGCCCTCGTCCGGGTCCGATGTCGAAAACACCTCTGTGGCACCGTGTTCGGTGAACACCGCGGCCATGAACTCGACGTCCTCGGTGCCGGCGGCGCCGCGGTCGTCGGAGGAGGCGACCAGCATGGCCGCCGCCGTGCGGTCCAGGCCCATCTTCAGCTTGTCCTCGACGGCGTTGATCGCCACCGAGTCCATGAACTCCAGCATCGACGGTCGGATCTTGCCGGTGATGGTGACCACCGCGTCACAGGCGGCGCTGACCGAATCGAACGTCGACACCACGGTGGCGCCCCGATGTTGGGCCGGAAGCAATTTCACCGTCACCTCGGTCACCACCCCGAGGGTGCCCTCGCTGCCGACGAACAGCTTCGTCAACGGCAGCCCCGCGGCGTCCTTGAGGCGTGGACCACCCAGGCGCACTGCGGTGCCGTCGGCCAGCACCACCTGCAGACCGAGCACGTAGTCGGTGGTCACCCCGTATTTCACGCAGCACAGGCCACCGGCGTTGGTTGCGACGTTGCCGCCGATGCTGCAGATCTCGAACGATGACGGGTCTGGCGGGTACCACAGCCCGTACTCGGCGACCGCTTTCTTCACCTCGGCGTTGAGCAGCCCCGGCTGCACCACCGCGGTGCGGGTGACCGGGTCGACGCTGATGTCGCGCATCTTCTCGGTGGACAGCACGATTCCGCCGTCGAGCGCCGTGGCGCCTCCGGACAGGCCGGTGCCCATGCCGCGCGGAACCACCGCGATCCGGTGCGCGGCGGCCCAGCGCAGCACCTGCTGGACGTCCTCGGTGCGGCGCGGGCGGACGACGGCCAGCGGGGTGCCGGCAGCGGGGTCGGCGGCGCGATCCTGCCGATAGGACGCCAGGATGTCGGGGTCGGTCAGCACCATCCCGTCGGGAAGTTCGGCGATCAGCCCGGCCAGCGCGTCCACCCGGCAATCCTAGTCCGGAGGTGTCACCGGTTCGTCGAGATCGCGCAGCGTCGGCAGGAACACCGCGACCAGACCCAAGAGCAGCATCGGAATCGACAACGCGAGGAACGTGGTGCGCAGACCTGCGCTGTCGGCCAGCGGGCCGGCCACGATCAAGCCGACCGGCCCGGCGGCGTAGGCCAGCGACCCCATCACCCCGACGACGCGTCCGCGCAGGTGTTGCGGGGCCCTGGTCTGCATCACGTAGTTGTAGATCGGCTGGATCGGGCCGTAGGCGAACCCGCCGATCGCGGCCATCGCCAGGATCAGCGGCAGCGGCGGCAGGAACGCGATCACGGTCATGGTGGCGCCCAGCGTGAGCACCGCGGCGAGCATGGTCGCGCGGCGGTTGACGAAACGTGAGGTCACCGCGTAACCGAGCGCCCCGACCAGGCCACCCAGCGACAGCGCCATCAGCACCCAGCCCAGCTGTGCGGGCTCGTCGCGGTCGGTGAAGTACTTCGGGAACAGCACGCTCTCCATCGGCATGTACAGCCCGACGACCACCAGGTCGATCAACGCCAGCACGCGCAGCACCCGCAGGTTCCAGACGAAGCGCAGCCCTTCGACGATCCCGGCCCACACCCGGTCGGGCAGTTCGGTGCGGTCCGGGACCCCGGCACCTGCCAGTCGCAGCGCCGCGATCAACCCGATCGACACGGCGAACGTCGCCGCGGTGACCCACATGGTGTTGACCCCGCCCAGGGTGGCGATCAGCAGGCCCCCGATGCCGGGCCCGACGATGTATGCCAGGTTGAAGACGGCTTCGTAATACGAGTTGGCTTTGTCCAGCGTCCAGCCGGCCCGCGCCGCGGCCTCGGGCAGCATGGTCTCGCGCGCGGTCATGCCGGCCGGATCGAAGAAGGCGCCCAGCGCGGCCAGCGTCGCCAGCACCGCGACGTTGACCGCCTCGACACCGAAGGTCAGCGCGATCACCGGCACCGCGGCCACCGAGAGTCCGGACAGCAGATCGGAGATCATCGACACCCGGCGCCTGCCCAGATAGTCCACGGCGGCGCCGGCGAACAGCGTTGCCACCAGCAGCGGCAACGTGGCCGCCATCGCCACCACGGAGGCTTCCAGCGCCGAGCCGTTGCGCTGCAGCACCAGCCACGGGAACGCGATGATCGAGATGCCGTTGCCCGCACCGGCCATCAGCGCCGCGGACAGTATCAGCAGGATAGGCCCGCGTTCGCCGGTGCTCATGATCGCGGTGAATGTACCGCCGCGCGATGGCGGCGGCGACCGAATTTCGCCGGCCGGGCACACTGGGCGGGTGACTCTGCCGCACCCGCGCACCGGTGGCGCGTTCACCTCTCCGGTGCGGCCCGGGTCTGGCTGGCCCGGGGACCCGGCCACGGCGCGCACCGCGGTGGCCAGCACGCCAGCCGAGGTGGCGGCCATCGCCGCCGGGGCCCGCACGCTCGAGCAGATCGACGCCGGCGTATCGGTGTGCCGGGCCTGTCCGCGGCTGGTGACGTGGCGCGAGCAGGTCGCCGTCGACAAGCGCAAGGCCTACGCCGATCAGCCCTACTGGGGCCGGCCCGCCCCCGGGTTCGGCGCGGCACGGCCGCGGATCTGGATCGTCGGCCTGGCCCCGGCCGCCCACGGCGCCAACCGCACCGGGCGGGTGTTCACCGGGGACCGCTCGGGCGACTTCCTGTTCGCGTCGTTGTACCGTAGCGGCCTGGCCAACCAGGAACTCTGCGTGGACAGCGCGGACGGGCTGACGCTCGACGGCGTCCGGGTGGCCGCGTCCGTGCGCTGCGCGCCGCCGGCCAACGCGCCCACCCCGGCGGAACGCGGTACGTGCGAGCCATGGCTCGATGCGGAGTGGCGGTTGACGAAGTCCGACGTGCGGGTGATCATCGCGCTCGGCGGTTTCGCCTGGCAGGCGGCGCTGGCGATGATCCGGCGGGCCGGCGGCGCCGTCGGCGTCCCGGCGCCCAAGTTCGGCCACGGCGTCACCGCGACCCTGAGCACCCCGGACGGCCCGGTGCAGCTGCTCGGGTGCTTCCACCCCAGCCAGCAGAACACCTTCACCGGCCGGTTGACGCCCGAGATGATGGACGACGTCTTCGCCACCGCCCGGCACCTGGCGAGTTCGGCGTGATCGGCGTCGCTCAGCGTCGACAACCACGCCGAAATCGCCGGAAAGCCGGGGAACGGAGCGGCGGCGCGGGGCGTTGACCCGGTAATGCGTCTCTCAGTCCTCGACCTCGTCCCTGTCCGGTCCGACCAGAGCACCGCCGACGCGCTGGCCGCGACGACGCGGCTGGCCCAGGTCGCCGACGGGCTCGGCTACACCCGGTACTGGGTGGCGGAGCATCACAACATGCCCTCGGCCGCCGCGACCAGCCCGCCGGTGCTGATCGCGCACCTGGCCGCGCACACCTCGGCGCTGCGGCTGGGTTCGGGCGGGGTGATGCTGCCCAACCACGCGCCGCTGGCGGTGGCCGAGCAGTTCGCGCTGCTGGAGGCCGCCCACCCGGGTCGCATCGATCTGGGTATCGGCCGCGCACCAGGCTCGGACCCGGTCACCTCGTTGGCGCTGCGCGGTGCCGCCGGCCGGGACGACCGCGACATCGAAGCCTTCCCCGACTACCTCGACGACGTGGTCGCGCTGATGAGCAGCGCGGGCGTGCGGGTGGCGCTGCCGCGCGACCTGATGCGGGAGAACTATGTCCTCAAGGCCACGCCGGCCGCGGTCACCGAACCCCGGCTGTGGCTGCTCGGCTCATCGATGTACTCGGCACGCCTAGCGGCGGCCAAAGGGCTGCCCTACGTCTTCGCCCACCATTTCTCCGGCCAGGGCACCGAGGAGGCTCTGCACCTGTACCGCAACAACTTCCGGCCCAGTGAGACGACGCCCGAACCGGTCACCTTCCTGACGGTCAACGCGGTGGTGGCCGACACGGACGACGAGGCGATGCGGCTGATCCAGCCGAACCTGCAGATGATGGCCAAGCTGCGCACCGGTCAGCCGCTCGGTCCGCTCGATGTGGTCGAGGATGCCGAGGCCCGCGCGCTCAGCGCGCGTGAGCAGACAGTGGTCGAGGGCGGTCTGCGCCAGGCGGTCGTCGGAGCACCGGAGCGGGCTGCGGAGCAACTACGGGCCTTGGCCGAGCGGTTCGGCGTGGACGAGGTCATGATCCACCCCGTCGCGTCGGCCTACCGCGGAGTGGACCCCGCGACGGCGCCGGCCCGGGAAGCGACTCTGGAGTTGTTGGCCAAGCACCTGCTCTAGGAACGCGGGCGAAGGCGCACGATCGGAATCGGGCGACTGGTCCGCTTCTGGTAACGGTTGTAGCGGTTCGAATTCTGCTTGTTGACCAACTCCCACATCCGGGCGTAGTCGGGGTCATCGGGCAGCACCGGCGTCGCGGTGACCTTCAGTCGGCGGGTGCCCAGGTTGATCTCGATGTTCGGATCGGCTTTGAGGTTGTGGTACCAGCCGGGCGCCTTCGGATCCCCACCCTTGGACGCGACCACCAGGTAGTCGCCCCGGTCCGGGAAATAGGACAGCGTGGTGGTGCGCGCCTTGCCGGTCTTGGCGCCGACCGTGTGCAACAGCAGGCTCGGAGCCACCCCGGGCAGCGGGATGCGGTGACCCACACGGCCATTGGTGCGCTGGTAGATGGTGTCGTGCAACATCAACAACCGGTATCCGACGTTCTGTTCGACCCACTGCGTCAGGCTCATGGGTCAATCCTTGTCCGCGGCGTCCGGTCGCGCCAGTGCCTCCCGTAGAATCCGTCCGGTTTCCTCGCGGTCGGGGTCGCGGCGCAGCAGCAGGCCCTTGGCGAAGGACAGCTTGTCGCCGTCGCGGCGCGGCACCACGTGCAGATGGATGTGAAACACCGACTGGAAGGCGGCCCTGCCGTCATTGATGGCGAGGTTGTTGCCGTCGGCATGCAGTCCCGACGTTCGCGCGGCCAGCGCGATGCGCTGGCCGATCTCGGTCATCCGCGCCAACGTCGCCGGCGGGGTGTCGGTCAGATCGACGGTGTGCCGTTTCGGGACGACCAGGGTGTGGCCGCGGGTGAACGGCCGGATATCGAGCAGAGCCACGAACTCGTCGTCTTCGTAGATCCGGACGGCCGGGGAGTCACCGGCGACGATCGCGCAGAACACACAGGACATCCCGTCACGCTAGCTGCCCGGTGATCCCGGCCCGCCACGCCGTCAGCTTGTCGTCGAAGCGCATGGTTTGGGCCGGACTGGTCGACGGGAGCCGGTGAAACCGCAGCGGGTGCGACACCTTCACCAGCCGCCGGAAGTTCTTCTCGGCCGCGGCGCCGTTGAAGTAGACGTGCGTGATCGTCGGATGGGTGGCGAACAACATCTCGAAATCGTTGGGCACCATACTGTCTGGTTCGACGGCGGAGTCCAGGCTGCCCGGGCGGCGGCACGAGCGCAGCACGTCCCAGACCGCGACCCCCGACCCGGTCAGCGCCGCCACCCGCCGCGGGTAGGGCGCTTCGGGGTCGAAGCCGAACAGCTCACCGGTGATCCGCCAGAACGCGTTGCGCGAGTATGCGTAGTACTGCTGGGCTGCCAACGATGCCACTCCCGGCATGTTGCCCAGTATCAGCAGTCGGGCATCGGCAGCCACGAGGGGCGGAAAGCTGTGCAGCGTCGGTGACGTCATAGGTTCCTGTGTAGCCGATCGGCGTATACGTTGGACGGCGTGGCCGAAGACGTCGATCCCGAGGTGGCCGAACTGCTCGACGGGCTCGACGGGGCGGCGCGCGCCGAGCGCGCCGAGCTGATCGCCTGGCTGCTCGAGCGTGGCGTCGGCGTCGAACAGATCCGGACCAGCTCGGCGCCGATGCTGCTGGCCTCGCGCCGGGTGATCGGTGACGACGGGCGGTACGTCTCGGCGCGTCGAGCCGCGGATGATGCCGGGGTGGATCTCGCGCTGTTCGAAAGGATTCAGCATGCGATGGGTCTGCCCCGTGTCGAGGACCCTGACGCCGAGGTATTTCTGCGGGCCGACGCCGGGGCGGCGAAGTTCACCCGCGACTTCCTCGACGCCGGTATCGACGCCGACGAGCTGGTCGTCATCACCAGACTGCTCGGCGACGGACTGGCGCGCGCCGCCGAAGCGATGCGGTACGCCGCACTGGCGGCGGTGATCCGGCCGGGGGCAAGCGAACTGGAGATCGCGAAGGCCTCGGAAGCATTGGTGTCGTCGCTGGCGCCGCTGCTCGGCCCGATGATCCAGGACGTGCTGCTGTTGCAGTTGCGCCACGCCATCGAGACCGAGGCGGTCAACGCCAGCGAACGGGCCGAGGGGCAGCATCTGCCCGGCGCGCGCGAGGTGAGCATCGCGTTCGCCGATCTGGTCGGCTTCACCCGGCTCGGGGAAGCTGTGCCGCCCGAGGAACTGGAGCAGCTCGCGCAACGGCTGGCCGACATGACCCGCGAGGTCGCCGAAGCGCCGGTGCGCTTCGTCAAAACGATCGGCGACGAGGTCATGCTGGTCAGCACCGATCCGGTACCGCTGCTGGACGCCGTGCTGCAGCTGACCGCGCAGACCAACGACGACGACGACTTCCCGCGGCTGCGGGTCGGGGTGGCCTCCGGAATGGCGGTGAGCCGAGCGGGGGACTGGTTCGGCAGCCCGGTCAATCTCGCGGCCCGGGTGACCGGGGCGGCGCGTCCCGGCTCGGTGTTGGTGGCCGAGTCGGCGCGCGAGGCGATCGGTGACGACCAACGCTTCACCTGGTCCTTCGCCGGGGCGCGTCACCTCAAAGGCATCAAGTCCGACGTGAAGCTGTTTCGGGCGCGGCGCGCGGACGCTTGACTGCGGCCGTGTTCGTACCGTTCGAACGTCGGCGCCGGCGAGTGTGCGGTGGCGGCGGTGGCGAGGGCGTTTTTCCGCCGAGAGTTCACGTTCGGCGGTGGGGTCGCCGTGAGTGCACACTCGGCGGCGTCGGTCATCGTAGGCGCGTGACTCGGTCACCGCGACGGGGTGAACGCGCGTAGCCGCAGGCTGTTGCTGACCACGAAGACCGAGCTGAAGGCCATCGCCGCGCCGGCGATCATCGGGTTGAGCAGACCGGCGGCGGCGAGGGGGATCGCGGCGACGTTGTAGCCGAACGCCCAGAACAGATTGCCTTTGATGGTGCTCAACGTCTTGCGCGACAGCCGGATTGCGTCGGGCACGGCCCGCAGGTCGTCGCCGACCAGCGTGAGATCGCTGGCCTCGATCGCGACGTCGGTGCCGCTGCCCATCGCCAGGCCGAGGTCGGCCTGTGCCAGGGCGGCGGCGTCGTTGACGCCGTCGCCGACCATCGCGACGACCCGGCCGTCGTCCTGCAGGCGCTTGACGGTGTCGACCTTGTCCTGCGGCAGCACCCCGGCGATCACCTCGTCGATCCCCACCGCGGCGGCGACCGCGCGGGCCACGGCCTCGTTGTCCCCGGTCACCATGATCGGCCGCAGCCCGAGTCGGCGCAGCGCGGCGATGGCCGGCGCAGAGGTCGGCTTCACCGCGTCGGCGACGGCCACCAGACCGCGCGCGCGTTCGTCCCAACCCACCGCGACCACGGTGCGGCCGTCGCGTTCCGCGCGCTGCAGCGCCGCGGTCAACCCGGAATCGAGCGGGTAGCCCTGCTCGGTCAGCAGCCGCGGACGGCCCACCATTACGGTCCGTCCCTCGACGGTCCCGCGCACGCCCAGGCCGGGCAGGTTGCCGAAGTCGGTGACCGGCGGCAGCGCCCCCACCTTGTCGACGGCGCCGCTGCTGATCGCTCGTGCGATGGGATGCTCCGAAGGCGTCTCCAGCGCACCGGCGATCCTCAGCACTTCGTCGGGCTCCTCGCCGTCGGCGACCAGCACCTCGACCAGTTCCATCGTGCCCGTCGTCACCGTCCCGGTCTTGTCGACCAGAACGGTGTCGACCTCACGGGTGGACTCCAGCACCTCGGGCCCCTTGATCAGAATGCCCAGCTGCGCGCCCCGTCCGGTGCCCACCATCAGCGCCGTCGGCGTCGCCAGCCCCAACGCGCACGGGCACGCGATGATCAGCACCGACACCGCTGCGGTGAACGCAGCCACCAGCGACGAGCCGGCGCCGATCCAGAAACCCAGCGTGGCGACCGCCAGCGCGATCACGATCGGGACGAAGACCCCGGAGATCCGGTCGGCCAGGCGCTGTGCCTGCGCCTTCCCGTTCTGCGCATCCTCGACCAGGCGTGCCATCTGCGCCAACTGCGTGTCTGACCCGACCCGCTCGGCCCGGACCACCAGCTGCCCGTCGACGTTGACCGTCGCGCCCACCACCTGGTCGCCGGAGGTGACTTCCACGGGCACCGACTCTCCGGTGAGCATGGACGCATCGATGGCCGAGCATCCCTCGACCACGACACCATCGGCGGCGATCTTCTCACCGGGGCGCACCACGAACTCGTCGCCCACGGCCAGTCGTTCGATGGGAATGCGATGCTGCGCACCGTCTTTACGGACGGTGACCTCCTTGGCTCCCATCTCCAGCAGAGCCCGTAACGCCGCTCCGGCGCGACGCTTGGCGCGTGCCTCGAAATACCGGCCGGCCAGGATGAACGTGGTGACCCCGGCGGCGGCCTCGAGATAGATATGGGCGCTGCCGTCGGTGCGCGCGATGGTGAACTCGAACGGGTGCTTCAGGCCCGGGACACCGGCGCTGCCCCAGAACAGCGCGTACACCGACCAGCCGAGCGCGGCGAGCGTGCCGACCGAGATCAGGGTGTCCATGGTCGCGGTGCCGTGCCGCAGGTTGGTCCACGCCGCTCGGTGGAACGGCCAGGCGCCCCACACCACGACGGGCGCGGCCAGCGTCAGCGACAGCCACTGCCAATAGGTGAACTGCAGGGCCGGCGCCATCGCCATCGCGATCACCGGCACAGAAAGCGCGAGGCAGACGAGCAGGCGCTGCCGCAGCGCGGCAGTCGGGTCGTCGTCACCGTCCGCGGCCTCGTCGGCGGGCTCGGGCAATGCGGCGTCATAGCCGGCGGCCTGCACTGCGGCCACCAGTTGCTCGGGGGTGACGTCGGCATCGAACTCGACGCGGGCCTTCTCGGTGGCGAAGTTGACCGTGGCGGTGACACCGTCGAGCTTGTTGAGTTTCTTTTCCACGCGCGCGGCGCATGACGCACACGTCATTCCGCCGATACTCAGTTCCAGCGCGGTCACGGCGTCTGGCCTCCTGACGGATGAGTGTGCTGCCCGGTCGAAGGCTGCGGACCGGACGTCGTGGGCTCGGGACCGAACGCCTGACCCATCCACAGCGCGATGACGAACACCGCCACCAGGGTGGCGGCGAACGCGGTGATCCTGGCGGCGACGGACATCAGTTCGCCAGTTGGTAGCCGGCCTCTTCGACCGCGGCTTTCACAGCTGCATCGTCGAGGGGCTCGGTGCTGTCGATGCTGACTGTGCCGTCGGAGAGGTGGATGTCGACGCCGACGACACCGGGGAGGGCCTTGAGTTCTGCGCGGACCGATGATGCGCAGCCGCTGCAGGTCATCCCGGCGACGGTGATGGTGGTGGTACTCATGGCGCTCCTTAGAGTGGACGGCAGCCGCTTGCGCGACGACGTGTACTATACCCCCCTAGGGTATAAATCCAAACGAACAGGAGCCCCCGTGAACTCCACCCGCCGAGTGCCGGCTGCGGCAGGCGCCGCAGTCGCCGCGCTGGTCCTGCTGATGTCGGGCTGCAGCAGCGACGACAGCACCGAATCCGCCCAGGGCACCACCCATGAGGAACACGCTGCCCACGACCACGGGTCGGCGCCGGACGGAGCGGCTCACAACGAAGCCACTCACAACGAAGCCACTCACAACGAAGCCACTCACAACGAAGCCGATGCCGCCTTCGCCCGTGACATGGTCCCGCACCACGAGCAGGCCATCGTGATGAGCGACATCGTGCTCGGCAAGCAGGGCATCGACCAGCGGGTGCTCGATCTGGCAGACCGGATCAAGGCCGCGCAGGGACCCGAGATCGACACCATGCGTCAGTGGCTGACCGTGTGGCAGGTCCCCGAAGCCGAGCATCACGGGCATCACGGCGCCAGTCACGAGGAGATGGGCATGATGAGCGAGGCCGATCTCGACCGGTTGCGCAACGCCGAGGGCGTGGACGCGGCTCGGCTGTTCCTGACCGGGATGATCGCCCACCACGAGGGCGCGGTGCGGATGGCCCAGACCGAGGTGGACACCGGCAAGAGCGCGGAGGCCGTGCACCTGGCCCGCGACATCATCGCCACTCAGCAGCGCGAGATCGACGAGATGAGGCAGATCCTCGACTCGCTCTGACGCATGGCACCATCGCCTACATGCGAATCCTGGTGCAACGCGTCACATCTGCGCGCGTACGGGTGGACGGCGACGTCGTCGGTGAGATCGCACCGAACGGCCAGGGACTGGTTGCGCTGGTCGGCGTCACCCACACCGACGACGAGGCCGTCGCGCGTCGACTGGCCGAAAAGCTCTGGCAGTTGAGAATTCTCGACGACGAGAAGTCAGCCGGCGATGTCGGCGCGCCGATCCTGGTGGTCAGCCAATTCACGCTGTACGGCAACACCACCAAGGGGCGTCGCCCCACCTGGAACGCCGCCGCGCCTCGGCCGGTCGCCGAACCGCTCGTCGACGCGTTCGCCGCAGCGCTGGCCGACCTGGGTGCGCACGTGCAGACCGGCGTCTTCGGCGCCGACATGGCCGTCGAGCTGGTCAACGACGGACCGGTGACGATACTGCTCGAGTTGTGATCACGCCGTCGGCGCTACCGGCATCCCTTCGGACGGCTGCACGATGACGAAACCGTTGCCGTAGAACGACACCTGCAGCGCCTCCCCGGAACCGCGCCCGATCAACGCACCGGCCTTGAAGCTGGTCTTGAGCTGGGTCTGCAGGTTCGCCGACCAGGCCACCACCGCGTTGGTGTCGGCGAACGTCGGGGCCTCGCCGGCGTTGAGCACCACCGGCGGCCCGTCGGTGGTCAGCGCCACCCAACCGGTGCCCCGCAACGTGGTGTTGAACAGTCCGCCGGTGGCGATGCTGCCCCCCTTGACCCGCTCGATGTTCCAGTCCAGGCTCGACGAGAACGCCAGCACGTTCTTGCCGCTGATCGACAGCCCGGAATCGGTCAGGTTCAGCAGATGCACGTCGTAGGCGCGGTCGGCCAGGAACACGTCACCGCGGCCCGAGCAGCGCATCAACGGGAGGCCCTCGCCGGTGAACGCCTTCTTCAAAAACTTCGACGCGCCCCCGCCCTCGAAGGCGAATTCGACGCCACCCTGGTAAGCCACCATGGAGCCCTGCCGTGCCATGAACGGCTCGCCGAGACGCACCCGAAGCAGCTTGGTGTTCTGGTTGCCGATCGGCCGGGCCTCTTTCTCGCTGAATCGGCCGTCCACCAACTCGCCACTGATGCCGGCGAACCCGTCGCCGGCAGGCTGGGCGGGCGGAGGTTGCGACGCGGTGGGTGGGGGTGGCCCGCCCAACGGGGCGCGGTGCACCTGACCGCCCTGCGACACCTGCTCGGTCCACTGCTGACCGTCGAACCACCGGTATTCGTAGCGGCCCTCCGGATCGGGCAGCCAACTTCCGCGTGCGGGTCCTGTCATCGCGCCCCTCCTGAGCATCAAATCTGCGATCCAGCCTATGCGGCGCCGCGGCGCCGCTGGCACTCTTGAGGAATGGCAAAAGAGATCGACCGACAGCGGACCTCGAGCGCACTGGCCGTCGTCCGGCAACACCCCGTCATGGTGCTGTTCGCGCTGTCCCCGGTCCTGGTGGGCCTCGGACTGGTGTGGTGGCTGCTGGGCGCCGGATGGGCGATCGCGCTGTTTCTCCTGTTGGCTGTCGTCGGTGGCGTCGTCGTGTTGCGTCAACGCTGAGCCGGCGCGGCCGACACCACGCGCTCGACGGCGACATAGCTCGAGTTCAGCGCCGCCGTCTGGGACAGCGGATCCACCGCGTCGCCGTCGACGAGCAGGTTGCGGTTGACGCCGTAGGCCTGTGGTTCCGCATCCCCGCGCGGATCGAAAACCCGGGAGCCCCAACCGTGGTCGATGACGACGACGCCCGGTCGGGGCACGTCGCTGACCGCGGCCTGCAGTTGCACCGCGCCGACAGGGGAGTGCACCCGGACCCGGTCGCCGTCGTCGATCCCGAGACGTGCGGCATCGTCGGGGTGGACCAGGACCTCGGTGCCCTTCCCGGACGGGTGCAGCCCGGGCAGGTCGTTGAGCCACGAGTTCATCGAGTGGCGACGCCGCCGGTTGCCCAGCTGGAACGGGTAGGCCGCCGGCGCCTGCGGGCTCGGCTCGGCGAGCAGGTCGCGGGCTCGCGCGACGAACTCCGGCGGAGCGACCCGCACCCGCTTGTCGGGGGTCCGCAGCGCCGTCCGGAAGTGACCGAACTCGCGCGGTCCGAGCACCCAGCCGTGCGGGTGGGCCAGGACATCGCGCCAGCGAATCCTGCGGCCGTTGACTTTTCGGCTCGTCGCCACCAGCAGGCGGTTGACCCAGAGCGGTCCGAACTCCACGTTCGGCCTGCGGGTCAGCCGTGCCAGCCGCCGCGACACCCGGACCAACCCGTTGAGTCCCGACGCACCGAACAGCGGCCGGTTCATGGCCAGCGCGAGGTCGACGAAGATGCGCCACTCCTCACGCGCCTGCGGCGGTGGCTGCACCGCGCGGACTCCGTAGTGCAGATAGGGCTCGTCGTGCAGGTTGCTGGTGAACGCCAGCAGATCGTCCCGCTCGAGCCAGTGCACCGCCGGCAGCAGCCAGTGGGCGTGCCGGTGGCTTTCCCGCTGCACGAGGTCGATGGCCACCAACAGGTCCAGCTGGGCCAGCGCCCGGTCCAGCTTGGCGCCGTCGGGGCCGGAGATCACCGGGTTGCCGCTGTTGATCACCAGGGCCCGGATCTGCCCGCGCCCTGCGGTGGTGATCTCGTCGGGCAGTTCGCTCAGCGCGTGCGCGCCCGCCACCAGGTCGCGGCCGCGCAGGCGGCTTAGATGCGGCTTGGCGCCGGCCAGGCCGGCCAGGCGCAACGCGTCGACATATCCGGGCTCGAAGCGCCGGCCGCCCGGGCGGTCCAGGCGGCCGGTGATCACGTTGAGCACATGACCGAGCCACTCGGCGACCGTGCCGGCCAGGTGCAGCGACACCCCGGTGCGGGTCACCACCATCGCACGCGGCGCGGCGGCGAAACCGCGTGCCACCGAGACGATCTCGACGACCGGAAGGTCACATCGGCGGGCCAGGTCATCCAGGTCGGCGGTGGCCACCAGCTCCCGTAGGTCGGTCATGCCGGTGGCCAGGGTCTCGCAGTCCTGGGCGTGCTCACGGCCCTCGTCGAGAATCACCTTCACAAGGGCCAGCAGCAGGGCCCAGTCCTGTCCCGGCCGAACCGCCAGATGCATGTCGGCACGCTGGGCGGTCTCGGTGCGCAACGGGTCGACCACCACGATGGTGGCGCCGTGCTCCCGGCGGGCCAGCGCCCGGCGCCACCCGCCGGGCACCGACTCCACCCAATTCCAGGCACTGACAGCCGGATTGGTGCCGACCAACAGGAAGTAGTCGCAGTGGTCGATGTCGGACACCGGCACCATCAGGGGCGAGCCGTACATCTTCTCGGCGACGACATGCATCGCGTTCTGGTCGACCGAACCGACCGCGTAGCGGTTGAACGTACCGACGGCGTCCATCCACGCGTTCATGAACATCAGGTTCGACGACGAATAACCGGCCGGGTTGCCGTAATACGCCCCGACGGCGTCGGGACCACCGGCGTCGACGATCGCGTTCATCCGGGTGGCGATGTCGGCTATCGCCTCGTCCCAACCGGTTTCGACGTAGCGGTCACCGACCCGCTTCATCGGGGCGGTGATCCGTCGCGGGTGGTCGACGACCTCGGCGGCGGTGCGGCCCTTCGCGCAGAAGTCCTGCCAGCTGTGCGGGTTCTGCTTGTCCGGCGAGATCTTGACCACGGTGTTGTCGGCCACGGTGACCTCGAGTCCGCAGGACGCCAGGCAGTACCGGCAGAACGTGTGCACCGTCCGGGTCATGCGGCCATGCTGCCTGAGCGGCCGACGGCGTGTCGGCGGAACGCGATTGAGCAGTCCGCTCAGCAGGCGTCACAGGGCGGCGACGGCATCGCCCCACAGGCCGAGAGCCTCGTCGATGTGATCGGCGTCGACGACGAGCGCCGGAATGAAGCGCACCACCTGGCCCCACGCGCCGCAGGTCAGCAGCAGCAGGCCGCGCCGGGCGGCCTCCCGCTGCGCCGCCGCCGCCGCGGCACCGTCGGGTTTACCTGCGGCGTCGCGGAACTCGTTGCCCAACATCAGGCCCAGACCCCGCACATCGGTGATCGCGTCGTGTTTGTCGGCGACCAGCTGTAGCCCGTGGCGTAACTGTTCGCCGCGTGCGGCGGCGTTGTCGACCAGCTTCTCGTCGCGGATGACGTCGAGGGTGGCCAGCGCCGCTGCGCAGGCCACCGCGTTGCCGCCGTAGGTGCCGCCCTGCGAACCCGGCCACGCCCGGCCCATGACGTCGGCCGATGCGGCGATCGCCGACAACGGGAAGCCCGAGGCCAACCCTTTGGCGGTGATCAGGACATCGGGCGCGACGAATGCGTCGGACGTGAAATGGTCGTGCCCCCAGAACTTCCCGGTGCGACCGAAGCCGGTCTGCACCTCGTCGACGACCAGCAGGATGCCGTGCCGGTCGGCGCGCTCGCGCAGCCCGGCCAGGAAGCGGGTGTTGGCGGGCACGTAACCGCCCTCGCCGAGCACCGGCTCGACGACGAACGCGGCGGTGTCGGCGGGCGCGGTCATGGTCTGCAGCAGATAGTCCAGCTGCGCGAGCGCGAAGTCGGTGGCCTGTTCGACGGGCCAGCCGTAGTGGGTGGGGTCGGGAAACGGTGCGACATGGACGCCGGCCATCATCGGCGCGAAACCGGACCGGAACTTGGTTCCCGAGGTGGTCATCGACGCCGCGGCGACCGTGCGGCCGTGGAAACCGCCGTGGAAGACCACCACGTTGGGCCGCCCGGTGGCCTGTCGCGCGAGACGCAGTGCGGCCTCGACGGCCTCGCTGCCGGAGTTTGCGAAGAACACCCGGTCCAGGCCGGGGGGCAGTACCTCGCCCAGGCGGTCCACCAGGTCGAGCAGTGGGCGGTGCATCACGGTGGTGTACTGCGCGTGGATCAGGGAGCCGACCTGGCGCTGGGCGGCCTCGACGACGCGGGGATGACAATGCCCGGTGCTGGTGACGCCGATTCCGGCGGTGAAATCGAGATAGCGTCGGTTGTCCTCGTCGAAGAGCTCGACGCCGACGCCGCGCGCGGCCAGGACGTCGGTCGCTTGCTTGAGGACGGGCGAAAGTGCGGTCACGACAGATCCTTGATTGTCGGCGGGTAGATTGTCGACAATCTATCGGATGCTCGCGCAGAGGCGGAAGGGGTGGTGCAGTGCACGAGGCGCGCGTCGTCGAGAAGGTCGACAAGAGCCTGTTCATCGACGGCAAGTGGGTGGAGGCCACCGGCGGCCGCACGTTCGACGTCCTCGACCCGGCCACCGGAGCGACGCTGTGCGCAGTGGCCGACGCATCACCGGACGACGGTCGCGCCGCGCTGGACGCCGCGGTCGCCGCGCAGCCGGGCTTCGCCGCGCTGCCGCCGCGGGCGCGGGCCGACATCCTGACCGGCGCGTTCGAACTGCTGCACCAGCGCATCGACGAGCTGGCGCTGCTGATGACGCTGGAGATGGGCAAACCATTGGCCGAGGCGCGCGGCGAGGTCGTCTACGCCGCCGAGTTCTTCCGGCACTTCGCCGCCGAGGCGGTGCGCATCGACGGGGGCTATCAGACCGCCCCGGCCGGCGGTTCGCGATTTCTGGTCACCCGCCAGCCGGTCGGACCGTGCCTGCTGATCACGCCGTGGAACTTCCCGATGGCGATGGGAACGCGCAAGCTCGGGCCGGCGATCGCGGCCGGCTGCGCCAGCGTGGTCAAGCCCGCCCCCCAGACCCCGCTGACGATGCTGGCGCTGATGGATGTGCTGACCGAGGCGGGACTGCCCGGCGGCGCGGTCAACTGCATCACCACCACCGACGCCGGCGCGGTGATCGAGCCGCTGATCCGGTCCGGGTTCGTGCGCAAGCTGTCCTTCACCGGGTCCACGGCGGTCGGCCGTACGCTGCTGGAGCAGTGCGCGCAGAAGATCGTCCGCACGTCGCTCGAGCTCGGCGGCAACGCCCCGTTCCTGGTGTTCGAGGACGCCGACCTCGACGAGGCCGTCGAGGGGGCGATCGCGGCCAAGATGCGCAACATGGGGGAGGCGTGCACCGCCGCCAACCGGATTTTCGTGCACGCGTCGGTCATCGACGAGTTCGGGCGCCGGCTGGCCGCGCGCATGGCGGCGATGAAAGTGGGGCCGGGCACCCAGGACGGGGTGACCGTGGGGCCGTTGATCGACGCCGCGGCGCGGCGCAAGGTCGAGGAACTGGTCGCCGACGCCGTCACCCGCGGGGCCACGGTGCTGACCGGCGGGTCCACGCCCGGCGGCGCGGGGTACTTCTACCCGCCGACGGTGCTGACCGGAGTGCCGCGCGACGCGCAGATGTGTGACCAGGAGATCTTCGGACCCGTCGCGCCGCTGACCCCGTTCGCCACCGAACAGGAAGTACTCGCCGCCGCCAACGACACCGAGTACGGGCTGGTCGCTTACGTGTTCACCAATGACCTGCGCCGCGCGCTGCGCGTGGCCGAGGCGCTGGAGACCGGCATGGTCGGGCTCAACCAGGGGGTGGTGTCCAACCCGGCCGCTCCGTTCGGCGGCGTGAAGGCGTCCGGGCTGGGTCGCGAGGGCGGCTCGGTGGGCATCGACGAATTTCTCGAGACCAAGTACGTCGGCATCAAGATGAACTGACCGGGCGTGGGCACTGCGTCCGGCGCTGAGCTACAACACCACCGCGTCCGCCGGCTCCTCCGACGGCACCTCGAGCAGCCGGGCGAGCGCATCGTCCATGTGGGCGACCATCAGCCGGTCGGTCAGCTCGGCGTCGCCGGAGCGGATCGCCGCGGCCAGGGTGCGGTGCTCCTCCTCGCGGAAGTCCGACTTGGCGTAGGAGTCGTCCAGGGAGTGGATGCACATGCGGGTCTCGGTGATGACGGTCTGGTGCATGCGGCGCAGATGCTTGCTGCCCGACAGCAACACCAGCTGCTCGTGGAATTCGATGTCGAGCTCGCTCATCTCGGCCGCCGACCCCGCCCGGCCCATCTTGTCCACCACGGCCAGCAGCGCGTCACCGGCCGCGACGAAACCGCCGGACGCCACGATGCTGTGGGCCGCGGCGCGTTCGATGGCCTCCCGCGCGAGGTACATGTCGCGGATGTCCTCGGCCGTCAGGTCGATGACGAACAATCCGCGGTTGCGGATCGCGACCAGCAACCCCTCCTGGGTCAGACGCTGCATGCCTTCGCGCAGCGGGCCGCGGCTGACGCCGAGCTGGCGGGCCAGGTCGGCCTCCAACAACTGTTCGCCGGGCTTGAGTTCGCCGTAGCCGATGGCGGCGCGCAGCTTGTCGGCGATGATGCTGGGCGTCGAACGCTGCACCAGCGGCCCGATGTGTCCGGTCATCGCTGACTCCCGGATCGGAACAGTGCGCCCAGCCCGGGCAATTCGGGCACCGGCCCCAGCATCTCCAGACCCTTCCACACCGTCACCTGGTTGGCGGTCAGCACCGGCTTGCCCACGGCGGCCTCCAGCATGTCGATGATCGCCAGCGTGTGCATCGCGGTGTCGGGCACCAGCACCGCCTCGGCGTCGGGATGATCGGCGGCTTTCACCATCTCGACGACCCGCGCTGGTTCCAGGGTGCCGACCTCGGCGGCGGTGTAGATGCCGTGGCTGCCCATGGACACCACCTCGGCGCCGCCGTCGGTCAGGAAGCCGACGAAGTGCTGGGCGACGTCGTCGGGATAGGACGCGGCGACGGCGACCCGGTGGATGCCGAGGTGACGCAGCGCGTCGACGAAGGCGATCGACGTCGACGACGCCGGCACCCCGGCCGCGTCGGCGACCGCGGCGGCCTGCGCGCGGGCGCCCTGCGGGCCGAACACGAAGCTGCCCGACGTGCACGCCCACATCACGGCATCGGGCTGCGCGTCGGCGAGTTGGGAGGCGCCGTCGGCCAGGCGGGCGTCGCTGCCGATGTCGAGCAGTGCATCGACGCGGTGGGCGTCCTCGCCGACGGAGGTGATCACCACCGGTAGCCGCACCGCACCGGAGATACGTTCCTCGAGTGCGGGAAAATCGTCTTCGGCGCTGTGTCCGGGGTAGAGCAGACCGACCGTTGGCATAGATGACCTCCTTGGCTGACCGACAACCAGATAGGTAGATTGTCGACAATGTTAACGTCCGCGACCTACGACGTCAGGCGGCTGGGGGCCCAGCTGCGTTCCGGGGTTCGTGGCACCGTCCACGACGACGCCACCGCGCGGGCGCTGTACGCGACCGATGCGTCGAACTACCGTGTGGTGCCGGATCTGGTCGTGGTGCCCACAGACGTCGACGACCTGGCGGCCGCGGTCGCGCTGACCGCCGCCGCAGGAGCCCCGGTCACGATGCGCGGCGGCGGCACGTCGATGGCCGGCAATGCGATCGGCGGCGTGGTGATCGACGCGTCGCGCCACGTCAACAAGATCCTCGACATCGACACCGCCGCGCGCACCGCGCTCGTCGAGCCCGGCGTGGTGCTGACTCATCTGTTGGCCGCGGCTAAGCCGCACAACCTGGCGTTCGGCGCCGATCCGTCCTCGGGCAGCCGCGCCACGTTGGGCGGGATGATCGCCAACAACGCCTGCGGCGCGCATTCGGTGGCGTGGGGCACCACCGCCGACAATGTCCGCGCCCTGGAGGTGCTGCTCGCCGACGGCACCCGCACCACGTTCACCTCGCACGGTGACCGTGGCGCGCTGACCGCGCTGCCTGGCGCCGAGGGCGAATTGCACCGCCGACTCACCGGATTCGTCGACGCCAACGAGACGGCGATCCGGCAACGCTTCGGACTGTTCACCCGCCAGATCTCCGGGTACGCGCTGCACGAGCTGCTGCCCGAACGCGGTTACAACGTCGCGGCGTTGTTGTGCGGCAGCGAGGGTGGGTTCGCGGCGACGCTGCGGGCGACCGTCGGGCTGACGCCGCTGCCGGCCGCGCGGGTGCTGTGCGTGCTGGGCTTCGCCGACTCGATCGCCTCGGCCGAATGCGTGCCCACGGTGCTCGCGCACAGCCCGCTGACGATGGAGTCGATCAACGATCAGCTTGTCGACCGGCTGCCCGGCGAGGTGCGCCGAGCCGCGATCGACGCCGGGCTGCCCGCCGGGCGGGCCTGGGTGCTGGTCGAGATGGGCGGCGAGGACCTGATGGCGGCGACTATGGCCGCCGAGAAAATGCTGGTGGCGCTGAAGGATTCGGGATCGCCGGCGACGGCGTCACTGGTCACCGAGCCGGCCGCGCAGGCGGTGCTGTGGCGGTGCCGCACCGACGCCGCCGGGCTGGCCACCCGCCGCGCCGACGGCGCCGAGGCGTGGGGCGGCTGGGAGGACGCTGCGGTGCCGCCGCACCGGCTGGCCGACTACCTGCGCGGCCTTGACGAGCTGATGGCCCGCTATGGACTGGCCGGCGCGTCCTACGGGCACTTCGGCGAGGGCTGCATGCACATGCGCATCGACTTCGATCTGCTCTCCGACGACGGTATCCGCGCCTACCGGGCGTTCGTCGAGGAGGCCACCGATCTGGTGGTGGCGCTGGGCGGTTCGGTATCGGGGGAGCACGGCGACGGCCGGGCCCGCTCGGAGCTGCTGGGCCGGATGTACGGTGCGGACGGGTTGGCGCTGATGGCCGGTATGAAGGACATCTGGGACCCGCGCCGGGTGCTCAACCCCGGCGTGGTGGTGGACCCACCGCCGCTGGACGCCGACATCCGCCATCAAGCGCCGCTGCAGCGAAAGGCGTTGACGCTGTT
The DNA here is from genome assembly GCF_010726645.1 of Mycolicibacterium duvalii. Taxonomy (NCBI): domain Bacteria; kingdom Bacillati; phylum Actinomycetota; class Actinomycetes; order Mycobacteriales; family Mycobacteriaceae; genus Mycobacterium; species Mycolicibacterium duvalii. The sequence continues at coordinate 265,131 of NZ_AP022563.1, forward strand.
CGCCTATCCGGACGACAACGGGGACTTCGCGCAGGCGCAGCGGCGCTGTGTCGGCATCGGCAAGTGCCGCCAGACCAGCGGCGGGGTGATGTGTCCGAGCTATCAGGCCACCCGCGAGGAAAAGCACTCCACCCGCGGGCGCGCGCATCTGCTGTGGGAGATGCTGCAGGGCGACGTGGTGACCGACGGGTGGCGCTCCACCGAGGTGCGCGACGCGCTGGATCTGTGCCTGTCCTGCAAGGGGTGTCTGTCGGACTGCCCGGTCAACGTCGACATGGCCACCTACAAAGCCGAATTCACCCACCACCACTATGCGGGCCGGCCGTGGGCGCGGCCGCTGTCGCACTGGTCGATGGGGTGGCTGCCGCTGTGGTCGCGGGTCGCGGCGACGGCGCCCCGGCTGGCCAACCGGCTGGCGCGCGGTCCGCTGGTGAAGCGACTCGGCGGCATCGCCGAGGAACGCGAGATCCCGCGCTTCGCCGAGCAGACGTTCACGTCGTGGTTCGCCGCACGGCCGGTCAATGCGGGCCCGCGCGGACAGGTGCTGCTGTGGCCGGACAGCTTCACCAATCACCTTGCCCCGCAGGTCGGTCAGGCCGCGGTTGCGGTGCTGGAGGCGGCGGGCTATCAGGTGGTGCTGCCGGCGCGGCCGGTGTGCTGCGGGCTGACCTGGATTTCGACCGGGCAGCTCAACGCCGCGAAGAGGCGGCTGACGTCGTCTCTGACCACGCTGGCGCCGCATCTCGATGCGGGCACCCCGATCGTCGGTCTGGAGCCCAGCTGCACCGCGGTGCTGCGCCGCGACGCGCTCGAACTGCTGGCCGGCAACGAGCGAGCCCACCGCGCGGCCCGTCAGACGCACACCTTCGCCGAATTCGTCCTCGCCTCCGGCTGGCAGCCCCCGCAGCTCGACGCGCAGGCGCTGGTGCAGACGCACTGCCACCAGCACGCGGTGCTCGGTTTCGACGCCGACCGCACGCTGATGGCCAAGGCCGGCATCGCCGCCGACATCCCGGATTCCGGATGCTGCGGGCTGGCAGGGAATTTCGGCTTCGAGCGTGGCCACTACCAGGTGTCCCAGCAGGTGGGGGAGCGGGTGCTGCTGCCGGCGGTGCGCAACGCCGCCCCGCAAACCACGGTCCTGGCCGACGGGTTCAGCTGCCGCACCCAGATCGCGCAGGGCACCGACCGGCGCGCGCTGCACCTGGCCGAGCTGCTGGCAGGCGGGCTCTGAGGCTCAGCGCTCCATCAGCTGCTGGCCGGGTCCGACGGCCTTGCGGCCGATCAGGCTCAGCGCGTGCCACATGGTGACCTGGTTGGCGGTCAGCACCGGCTTGCGCAGTTCGGCTTCCAGCGCGCCGATCACGTCGTAGGTCGGCATGTTGGTGCAGCTGATGAAGATCGCCTGCGCGTCCTCGGTGTCGGTCTGGCGCACCAGCTGGGCGGTGACGTCGTGGGGCACGGTCCAGATGTCGGAGGTCAGACCCAGCCCGGCGGCCGCGGTCACCTCGATGCCGGACTCGCCGAGAAACGCCGTCAGTCCCACCGTCAGATCCGCGGTGTAGGGCGTGGCCGTCGCGACCCGGGTGAAGCCGAGATAGCGCAACGCGGACAGCAGCGCGCCGCTGGTGGTCAGCGCCAACGGGGCACCGGCCGCCAGCATCGCCTGCACGAGCGCCTGCTCGGCCAGCGGACCGCCGACGAAGCTGCCCGACGTGCAGGCGTAGGCGGTGACCAGCGGCGAGATCGCCGAGACATCGGTGACACCGCGCGCCGCCATCTCGGGATCGGAGATGTGCACGGCCATCTCCATGGTGGCCGGCATCGGGGCATAGGGCATGCGGGTTACGTGGAGGCTCACATCATTGGGAAGCCACCGCCAGAGTTCGCGGTCCAGCGCGAAATCGTAGGGCACTACAACGCCGATTCCGGCTTGCTGTAGAGGCGGCAACGCGTTCATTGGAAAAGTGTGGGGCCACCGGCGCCCCCCCGCAAGTCGATTGTTGACAATCGTACGTTCCACTTCCTAGCCTCGTGCCAATGCCTGGATCACGCCCGGTTGTCGCGGTGTTGTGCGCGAAACCCGATGACCGCCCACCCGGGTCTGACGGCTGGGCCGACGACCTCGCCGTCGACGTCCGGTTCTGCACCGCCGACGGCCTTGCCGACGCCGTTCGTGGCGCGCGGGCGCTGCTGCTGTGGGACTACTTCTCCACCGCGGTGCGCGACGTATGGAGCCACGCCGGGGACCTGGAGTGGATCCACATCACCGCCGCCGGGGTCGACACGTTGTTGTTCGACGGGCTCACCGAATCCGATGTCGTGGTGACCAATGCGCGGGGCGTGTTCGACCGGCCCCTGGCGGAGTTCGTGCTCGGCGCAGTGATCGCGCACGCCAAAGACAGTCGGACCAGTTATGCGCTGCAGGCCCGTCACGAGTGGCGCCACCGCGAGACCCGTGGGATCACCGGGGCGCACGCGCTGGTGGTCGGGACCGGCGGCATCGGCCGGGAGATCGCCAAATTGCTGCGCGCGGCGGGACTGACCGTGCGCGGTGCCGGCCGGCGGCCCGTCACAGGTGACCCGGACTTCGGCGAGATCGTCTCCAGCGCCGACCTTTCCGCGATCGTCGGGTGGTGTGATCACCTGATCCTGGCCGCGCCGCTGACCGCGCAGACCCGCGGTCTGGTCGACGCCGAGGTGTTGTCGGCGATGAAGCCCGACGCTCACCTGGTGAACATCGCCCGCGGGCCGATGGTCGACGAGGCGGCATTGCTGGACGCGCTGTCCGCGGGCCGGATCGGTGGCGCGACACTGGACGTGTTCGACACCGAGCCGCTGCCGCGCGAGCACCCGCTGTGGGATGCGCCGAACGTGACGATCACCGCGCACATGTCCGCCGATGTCGTCGGCTGGCGGGAGAATCTGGCCGCGCAGTTCACCGAGAACGCGCGGCGCTGGCTGGCCGGGGAGGAATTGCACAACGTGGTGGACAAGAAGCTGGGATATGTCCCAGGGGGGCAGTGATGTTCGAGGCGACCGAACTCGTCGCGGGTTATCGCGACAAGACCATCTCGCCGGTGGAGGCCACCCAGGAAGCGCTGGACGCGATCGAGGTCAACGACGGCGCGGTCAACGCGTTCGTGCTCGTCGACGCCGAGGGCGCACTCGCCGCGGCCAAGGAATCCGAGGCGCGTTGGCACGCCGGGGAGCCGCTGGGCCCCGGCGACGGGGTACCGACGTCGATCAAGGACATCTTCTTGACCCGTGGCTGGCCGACACTGCGCGGCAGCGCGTTGATCGACACCACGGGCCCCTGGGATGAGGATGCGCCGTGCGTGGCTCGGCTGCGCGAGACCGGCGCGGTGCTCCTGGGTAAGACCACCACCCCGGAGTACGCGTGGAAGGGCGTCACCGACTCGCCGGCCTTCGGGCCCACCGGGAATCCGTGGAATCCGGCCATGACCGCGGGCGGGTCCAGCGGCGGCAGCGCTGCGGCCGTCGGGCTGGGCATGGGGGCGTGGGCGGTGGGCACCGATGGCGGGGGATCGGTGCGCATTCCGGCCGGTTTCACCGGGACCGTCGCTCTCAAGCCGACTTTCGGGCTGATCCCGCACTACCCGCCGAGCCCGTTCGGGACGCTGGCCCACTCGGGGCCGATGACCCGCTCGGTGCGTGACGCCGCGGCGCTGCTGGACGTGATCACCGGCTTCGACGCCCGCGACTGGGCGGCCATGCCGACCCCGACTGCTTCGTTCCTCGAGGGCCTCGACGCCGGGGTGGCCGGGCTGCGGATCGGCTTCTCGCCGGATCTCGGCTACGTGCGCAACGTCGATGACGTCGACGCCGCGGTGCGTGCGGCGGTGGCGGTGCTCGCCGATGCGGGCGCCCTGGTCGACGAGGTCGACCCGGGCTTCAGTGATCCGGTCGACGCCTTCCACGTGTTGTGGTTCTCCGGGGAGGCCAAGGTGCTCGAGCCGCACGGGGTACTGGACCAGCTGAGCGGCCGCGTCGACCCGGGGCTCCTGCGCACCGCCGCGGTCGGCGCGCGGTGCTCGGCATCGGACTACCTGGACGCGATGGCCGTGCGAATGCGGTTGGGACAGTTGATGGGTCGCTTCCACCGGGACTACGATGTGCTGATCACACCGACACTGCCGCTGCCGGCATTTCCCGTCGGCCAGGATGTTCCCGACGGATCGCCATCGCCGGACTGGACCAGCTGGACGCCGTACACCTACCCGTTCAACATGACCCAGCAGCCGGCGCTGAGTGTGCCGTGCGGATTCACCGCCGCAGGCCTGCCGGTCGGGCTGCAGATCGTCGGGGCCCGCCATGCCGACGCGACGGTGCTGCGGGTCGGGCAGGCCTACCAGTCGGTGACCGACTGGCACCGACGCACACCCACATCGAGGACCCAGGAGGGCCGCACGTGAGCAGACTCATCACCGTTTCGTTGGACAAGCGGGGGGTGACCTGCACGGCGCGGCTGCTCGACGAGCAGGCGCCGCGGACGTGTGCGGCGGTGTGGGAGGCGCTGGCCGACGGGTTGTCCGCACAGGTTTTTCACGGAAAGTACGCGCGCAACGAGATCTACACGCTGCTCCCGGCTTTCGCCGCCGCCGACCCGGGCGCGGAGAACACCACGGTGACGCCGATCCCCGGGGACCTGTGCTGGTTCTCGTTCAATTCCGATCAACTCGGCAACCCGGCCTACGGCTACGAGAACTCCACCGGCACCGGCACCACCGGCGCAATCGTCGATCTGGCCCTGTTCTACGGGCGCAACAACCTGCTGATCAACGGGGACCAGGGCTGGGTGCCGGGCAATGTGTTCGGGGAGGTCGTCGACGGCCTGCCGGACATGGCCGAGGCCTGCCAGGACCTGTGGATGGGCGGCGTACGGGGGGAGACGTTGACGTTCGCCCGCGCCTGAGGACCGACTCAGGCCCGCGTCATCGTCCAGTACTCGCCCCGGCGGGCCAGCAGCTCGTCATGACTGCCCTGCTCGACGATTCGGCCGCCGTCGAGCACCAGGATCACGTCGGCATCGCGGATCGTCGAAAGTCGATGGGCGATCAGGAAACTGGTGCGATCCCGGCGCAGCCGCGCCATCGCCTGCTGGATCAGCACCTCGGTCCGGGTGTCCACCGAGCTGGTCGCCTCGTCGAGCACCAGCAGCTGCGGCCGCGCTAGGAAGGCGCGGGCGATCGTGATGAGCTGCTTCTCGCCGGCGCTGATGTTGGTGCCGCCGTCGTTGATGCGGGTGTCGTAAGCGTCGGGCAGCGTGTGGACGAACCGGTCGACATAGGCCGCCCGCGCCGCATCGAGCACCTCGTCGCGGGTGGCGTCGGGCCGCCCGTAGGCGATGTTGTCGTAGATCGTGCCGCCGAACAGCCAGGTGTCCTGCAGCACCATGCCGATCCGCGACCGCAGCGAGCCGCGGCTCACCGTGGCGATGTCGACCCCGTCGAGCAGAATCCGGCCGGCGTCCAGGTCGTAGAACCGCATCAACAGGTTGACCAGCGTCGTCTTGCCGGCTCCGGTGGGTCCGACGATCGCGACGGTGGTCCCCGGTGCGACGTCCAGTGACAGGTTCTCGATCACCGGTACGCCGGACTGGTAACCGAAGGACACGTGCTCGAACACCACCCGTCCGCCGTCACCGGTCGGGGCGGGTAGCGCGCGGGGCGGGTCCGGCGTCTCCTCCTCGGCGTCGAGCAGGTCGAACACCCGCTCGGCGCTGGCCACGCCGGACTGCAGGGTGTTGTACATCCCGGCGATCTGGGTCAGTGGCTGGTTGAACTGCCGGACGTACTGGATGAAGGCCTGGATGTTGCCCAGCGTGATCTGCCCGGTGGCCACCTGCAGACCGCCGACGACCGCGACGGCGACATAGCTGAGATTGCCGACGAAGATGGTGGCCGGAGAGACCAGGCCCGACAGGAACTGTGCCCCGAAGCTGGCCTGGTAGACGTCGGCGTTGAGCTCACGGAACTGGTCCTCGGCCTGAGCGCGGTGCCCGAACGTCTTGACGACGGTGAACCCGCTGTAGGTCTCCTCGATGTGGGCGTTGAGCTTGCCGACATTGGTCCACTGGGCGACGAACAGCCTGCGCGACCGGCGTGCGATCGAGCGGGTGACCCACAGCGACAGCGGCACGGTGACGACGGTCAGCAGTGTCAGCAGCGGTGAGATCGTCAGCATCATCACCAGCACCGCCACCACTGTCAGCACCGAGGTGAGCAGCTGGGTGATCGACATCTGCAGCGACTGCTGGACGTTGTCGACGTCGTTGGTGACCCGGCTGAGCACCTCGCCGCGCCGGCGGGTGTCGAAGTACTGCAGGGGCAGTCGGTGCACCTTCTCCTCGACCGAGGTCCGCAGGCCGGCCATGGTGCGTTGCACCACCACGTTGAGAAGCCGGGCCTGCAACCAGACCATCAGCGCCGCAACCAGATACAGCACCAGTGCCAGCGCCAGCGTGCGTGCCACCGCGGCGAAGTCGATGCCCTGTCCCGGCACCGCGCCGCTGCCCGCCAGCAGGTCGGCGAACCTGTCGTCACCGGCCGCGCGCGCCGCATCGATCGCCTGTTCCCGGGTCAGGCCGGCCGGCAGTTGGCGGCCGATCACCCCGTTGAACAACAGGTCGGTGGCATGCCCGAGGATGCGCGGTCCGATCACCCCGACCGCGATGCCGCCGATGCCGAGCAGCAGGACCGCCGCCGTCATCGCTCGATTGGGTGCGAGCAACTTCAGGATTCGGACCGCTGACCCGGTGAAGTCGCGGGACCGGACCGCAGGCGGTTCGCCCATGCGCATCGGGCGGGCCAGAGGACCGCTCACCGGGGGCCCGCCCCGACCGCCTGGGAGTCGGCGAACTCCCGATAGGTCTGACAGGTCTGCAGCAGTTCGCGATGGCTGCCCGTGCCGACCACGCGCCCGTCGTCGACGACGACGATCTGATCGGCGTCGGCGACCGTCGAGATGCGTTGGGACACCATGATGACCGTCGCATCGGCGGACACGTCGCGCAGGGCGCGCCGGACCCGCGCGTCGGTGTGCACGTCGAGGGCGGAGAACGCGTCGTCGAACAGGTAGATCGCAGGACGGCGGATCACCGCACGCGCGATGGCCAGTCGCTGACGCTGGCCCCCGGAGAAGTTCATCCCACCCTGAGCCACGCGCATCCCCAGCCCGTCGGGGTGGGCGGCGACGAAGTCGTCGGCGGCCGCGACCCGCAGCGCCGCCCACATCTGCTCTTCGGTGACCACCTGCCCCGGGCCGGCGCCGATCTGCAGATTGTCGGCCACCGTGCCGGAGAACAGGTATCCGCGTTGCGGCACCAGGCCGATGGCCGACCACAACCGCTCGATGTCGTAGTCGCGCACATCGGTTCCGTCGACGAGCACCGCGCCCGCCGTGACGTCGTAGAGGCGGCAGATCAGCGAGATCAGCGTCGACTTACCCGCCCCTGTGGAACCGACCACCGCGGTGCTGGTACCGGGCCGGACGATCAGCGAAACATCCTGCAGCACGGGGCGATCCGCGCCGGGGTAGGTGAAGGTCGCCGATTCGAACCGGATCTCGCCGACGACGATATCCGGTGCCGCGGGCGACGGGTGGTTCTGCACGGCGGGGTGGGTGTCGAGGACCTCGGTGATCCGCTCGGCGCACACCGAGGCGCGCGGGATGATCACGAGGATGAAGGTCGCCATCAGCACTGCGAGGAGAATCTGCATGAAATACGACAGAAACGCGATCAGCGATCCCACCTGCATCTGACCGGCATCGATGCGCTGCCCGCCGAACCAGATCAACGCCACACTGGACACGTTGATCACCAGCGTGGTGACGGGCAGCATCAACGCCTGCCACCGGCCGGCTTCGAGCGCCGTGCCGGCCAGCGCGTGATTGGCCTCGGCGAACCGGCTGCGCTCATGGGACTCGCGGGCGAACGCCCGGACCACCCGCAACCCGGTCAGTTGTTCGCGCATCACCCGGTTGATGCCGTCGATCTGACCTTGCAGACGCCGGAAGACCGGCAGCAGGTGCGACACGATCCAATAGTTGGCCGCCGCCAGCAGCGGCACGCTGATCAGCAACAGCCACGACAGTCCGGCATCCTGATGGATCGCCATGAAGATCCCGCCGACCGACATCAGCGGCGCGGTGATCAACATCGTGGCGGTCAGCTGCACCAACAGTTGAATCTGCTGGACGTCGTTGGTGGTACGGGTCAGCAGCGACGGGGCGCCGAACCGTGCGGTCTCCTCGGCGGAGAACCCGGTGATGTGGTGGAACAGCACCGACCGCAGGTCGCGACCGAAGCCCATGGCTGCGCGCGAACCGAAGTAGACCGCGCCGACCGCGCACGCCACCTGCAGCGCGGTGACCGCGAGCATCACCATGCCGAGCTCGACGATGCGGCGCAGATCTCCTTGAGTGACTCCGTCGTCGATGATGGCCGCGTTGACCGTCGGCAGGTACAGCGTGGCCAAGGTGCTGACCGCCTGGAGGGTGGCGACCACGGCCAGCAGCCGGCGATACGGCCGGACATGCCGTCGAAGCAGCCGCCAGAGCATCCCGCTACTCTCGCACACCCGCCCTCGTGCGGAGGTGTTCGGCTGACCGCCCTGAGAATTCGTTAAATCGGCTGGTCACCCGGCATGTCGGTGGTTGGGTGGAGGGCCTGCCGCTACAGTGCATGGCGTGAACCACAGCCAGCGCAGCATGAGCCGGTCCGCCGCGGTGTCACGGGTGCGTTCCGCGCTGGCCGTCGCGCTGGCAGCCGTGTTCCCGGTGCTGGCCGGGTGCTCCGACGGCCAGTCGCCCGCACCGGAGGTGCCGTCCTCGGAGGCACCCGACCAAGACGTCGCCCACGGCCCGTTCTTCCCGGAATGCGGCGGCATCAGCGACCAGGAAGTCATCGCGCAGACCCGGGTGCCGGGACTGGTCAACACCGCCAAGACCTCGGTCGGCTGTCAGTGGCTGGCCGGCGGCAGCATCCTGGGTCCGCACTTCTCGTTCACCTGGTTCCGCGGCAGCCCGATCGGGCGCGAACGCAAGACCATGGAACTGTCCCGCACCAGCGTGGAGGACATCAGCATCGAGGGCCACGACGGCTTCATCGGCATCAACGAGGACCCGGAGTTCGGCGTCAACCTCTGCGAGATCGGCATCCAGTTCAACGACGACTTCATCGAATGGTCGATAAGCTACGGGCAGCCGCCGTTCCCCGACGCCTGCGAGGTGGCCAAGGAATTGACCCGGCAATCGATTGTGAACTCCAAATGAGGGCCCGCCACGCGCTCGTCGCCGCGGCCGCGGCGCTGCTCACCCTGACCGGCTGCACGCAGACCGTGGACGGTACCGCCGCGAAGGCCGGATCGGGCAGCACCCCGCGCAACAACGATTCGGAGCGGCAGTACCCGAACCTGCTCAAGGAGTGCGAGGTCCTCACCGAGGACATCCTGGCCGAGACCGTCGGGGCCGACCCGCTCGACATCCAGAGCACCTTCGTCGGCGCGGTGTGCCGGTGGCAGGCGGCCAACCCGGCCGGACTGGTCGATATCACCCGCTTCTGGTTCGAACTGGGCAGTCTCGACAACGAGCGCCAGACCGCCGAAGAGTTGGGCTACCAGATCGAGAACCGGTCGATCGCGGGCATCACGTCGTTCGTGATGCGGCCCGAGGACCCCAACGGCGCGTGCGGAGTGGCCAGTGACGCCGCCGGTGTGGTGGGCTGGTGGGTCAATCCGCAGGCGCCCGGCATCGATGCGTGCGGGATGGCAGTCAAGTTGATGGAGCTGACGCTGGCCACCCGCGCCTGACCGGGACGGCCGCGGGTTCTTCGCCCAGTGTGCGCCCCGGGCGGTTTTCGGGCCCACTTTCCGCCGTGGGCTCACGCTCGGCGATGTCACCGCCGTGCGCGCACACTCGACGCGTCAGCGGGCGGTGTGGAACGCCACCAGCTGAGCGCTGCCGAGTTCCAGCCCGGCCCATGAGGTCTCGATGCGCAGCACCGCCACCGACGAGGTCGGGAACCGGTCGGCGACCTGCGCTCCGACCTCGGACTCGATGCCGTCGACGGCCAGCGCGAGGGCCAGCGACGACATCACCGGTTCGTGCCCTACCACCAACAGCGTGGCCGGGTCATCGCCGAAATGAGTCGGGGACGCGTTGATCTCGGCCAGGGCCAGGCCCGGCGTCGCGTCGTAAAGGCGTTCCAGATAGCGGACCGGTGCGTCGATACCGGTGCGTTCCAGGGTCTGGCGGGTGCGGACCGCCGTGGAACACAACACCGCGTCGACCGGGGGTACGTGGGCGCGGATCCAGTCGCCGGCCAGCGCGCCTTCCCGGACCCCGCGCGCCGCCAGCGGCCGGTCGTGGTCGGCGACTCCGTCGGGATACCCCGACTTGGCGTGGCGCAGCAGCAGCAAGGTGCGGTGGGCCCGGCGAGCATCCGTCATGGCGAACAAGGCTAGGCCATGCCGGTGCGCGTCCCCGGACTTGTCGGCGGGCCGCCATACACTCGCCATGCCCGACGAAGAGCTCGCCGGGATGTGGGACAGGACGGGGGCCGACATGCGATTTCTGCACACTGCCGACTGGCAGCTCGGCATGACCCGGTACTTCCTCAACGGCGATGCGCAGCCCCGGTATTCGGCCGCCCGCCGGGAAGTCCTGACCGCGCTCGGCGCCGTGGCCGCCGACACCGGAGCGGAGTTCGTCGTCGTCGCCGGCGACGTGTTCGAACACAACCAGCTCGCGCTGCGCGAGGTCAGCCAGTCGCTGGAGGCGATGCGCAGCATCGGGGTGCCGGTCTACCTGCTGCCGGGCAACCACGATCCGCTCGACGCGGCCTCGGTGTACACCAGCGCACTGTTCACCGCGGAGTGCCCCGACAACGTCACCGTGCTCGACCGTCCCGGGGTGCACGAGGTGCGTCCGGGGCTGGAACTGGTCGCCGCGCCGTGGTTCTCCAAGGTGCCGACCACCGATCTGGTCGCCGATGTGCTCGCCGGGGTGCCCGCCGACGGGGTCACCCGCATCGTCGTCGGTCACGGCGCGGTCGACATCCTGGTGCCCGACAAAGACCGTCCGTCGCTGATCGCGCTCGCCGCGGTCGAGGCCGCCATCGAACGGCGCGCGGTGCACTATGTGGCCCTGGGGGACAAGCATTCTCGCTTCGAGGTCGGTGCCACCGGCCGCGTCTGGTACTCCGGATCTCCGGAGGTGACCAACTACGACGACATCGAACCCGACCCGGGCCAGGTGCTCGTCGTCGACATCGACGAGACCGATCCGCGCCGGCCGGTCCACGTCGACGCCCGCCGGGTCGGCCACTGGCGGTTCCTGTCGTTGCGACACGGTGTCGACAACCGCCGTGACATCGCCGACCTCGACATCAACCTGGACATGCTGCCGGACAAGGACCGCACCGTGCTCCGGCTCGGCCTGACCGGGACACTGACCGTCACCGACAAGGCGGCACTCGACGCGGCCCTGGACCGGTACGCCCGGCTGTTCGCGGCCCTGGTGCCCTGGGACAAGGAGACCGACATCGCGGTGCTGCCGGCCGACGGCGAATTCGACGGCTTGAACATCGGCGGCTTCGCGGCGGCCGCGGTCGAGGAGCTGGTCACCACCGCGCGCTCGACCGGTGCGGATGCCGAGGACGCGCGCGCGGCGCTGGCCCTGCTCCTGCGTCTGACCGAAGGGGGAGCCGCATGAGACTGCACCGGCTCACGCTGACGAACTACCGCGGAATCACGCACCGCGACATCGAGTTTCCCGACCGCGGCGTGGTGGTGGTCAGCGGGCCCAACGAGACCGGCAAGTCGTCGATGCTCGAAGCCCTCGACCTGCTGCTGGAAGCCAAGGACCGCTCGGCGAGGAAGGAAGTCAAGCAGGTCAAACCCACCCACGCCGACGTGGGCGCCGAGGTCAGCGCCGACATCTCCACCGGTCCGTACCGGTTCGTGTACCGCAAACGGTTCCACAAGCGGCCCGAGACCGAACTGACGGTGCACGCGCCCCGCCGCGAACAGCTCACCGGCGACGAAGCCCACGACCGGGTGCGCGCCATCCTCGCCGAGACCATGGACGTCGACCTGTGGCAGGCCCAGCGAGTGCTGCAGGCGGCGTCGACGTCGGCCGCCGACCTGTCGGGGTCGGATGCGCTGTCGCGGGCACTCGACGTGGTGGCCGGCGAGGTCGACGACCAGCCCGCCTCCGCGGGCGGTCTCGAGACGCTGCTGATCGACCGTATCGACGAGGAGTACCGGCGCTACTTCACCTCCACCGGCCGCGCCACCGGGGAGTGGGCGGCGGCCGCGGCTCGGCTGCGCGCCGCCGACGAGGCGGCCGCCCGATGCGCAGCCGAGGTCACCGAGGTCGAGGAGGCGGTCCGTCGTCACGCCGCCCTCACCGCCGAGCTGGCCGGGCTGAAGGACGAGAAGGCCAGAACCACTGAGGAATTGGACCAGGCCCGTCTCACCGCGCAGAAGATCGCGGCGCTGCACAGCGAGGTCGAACGGGCAGCGGTCTTCGCCAAGGCCGCCACGGACACCGCTACGGCCTCCGGTACGGCCTGGCGCGAGCGGTGCCGGTGCCGCGCCGACGTCGAGGACCGCGCCGCGGCCATCGCCGAGTTGCAGACCGCAGCGGAGACCGCGGCCGAGGCACACGACACCGCGGTCGAAATGCAGCTGGCCGCCGACGCGACCGCCGAGCAGGCCCGGGCGGGGCTGGAGGCCGCTCAGCGGCGTCTGGATGCCGCGCACGCGGCGGTGCAGCGGCTCACCGACCGCGAGACTCTGGCGCGGCTGACCGGTCGGCTGAGTGCGCTGGAACAGCACTCGCGGACCCTCGAGGAAGCGCGCCGTGAACTCGCCGCGGTCGTTCTCAGCGACGCGCTGATGGCGACGATCGATGACGCGGCCGCCGCGGTGGCGCAGGCCGCCGCTGCCGCCGAGCAGGCCTCGGCCCATGTGGAGTTGGTGGCGTCCGCCGACATCGAGGTCCACATCGCCGGGAAGCCGGTGAGGTTGCGTGCCGGCGACCGCTGGGAATCCGCGATCACCGGGACCACCGGCGTCGATGTCGCCGGGCTGCTGTCGATGCGGGTCGTTCCGGGTGCGCCGGCGGCCACCACGCAGGCCGACCTCGACCACGCCACCGCGACACTGCGCGAAGCGCTGGGCCGGGCGGGCGCCGCCGACGTCGCCGAGGCGCGCGCGCTTCACCGGCGCCGCGCAGAACTGCAGGCAGCGGTCAAGGAGCACACCGCGATCCTGCAGGCGCTGACCGCAGAGGGTGACGCCGCCCAGGTACGCGAACAGATCGCCGAGCTGCGTGCCCGGCAGGCCGAGAACGACAACACCGCCAACCACAACGCCAACCACGAGGACGCCGCCCACGACGAGACACCGGAGCCGGTCGCGCTGCGCGCCGAGCTGGCCGCGGCTGTGGCCGCACACCAGCAGGCGCGCAACGACTGCGAGACCCAGCGCAAGCTCGCCGAGGAGACCGGCAAGCTCGTCGCCGACCGGGGGTTGCGGGCCGCGCGCGCCAAGGAGAAGCTGCAGGCCGCTCGCGACGAGCTGGCAGTCGCCGAACAACGACTGGCGAGCCAGCGCGCCCAGGCGCCCGACGACGAGCTCACGGCCAAGGCCGACACCGACGACCGGGCCGCCCGCCTCGCCGACGCCGCGGTGACCCGGCTGCGTGACGAATGGGCCGGGCACCATCCCGACGCGGTGGCCGCCGCGCTGCAGCAGGCGCAGGACGCCGACACCGCGGCGACCGCGCGCTACGCCGAGACCTTCGAGGCGCTGCGCGAGGTGGCCGCCGCGCTGAAGGTGTACGGATCCGAAGGCCGTCGCAGCGCACTCGACGCGGCCGAGGCCGAGCGCCAACACGCCGAGAGCGAGTACCAGCGGGTGCAGCGCCGCGCCCAGGCCGCGCAACTGCTGAGGACGGTGATGGGCCGGCACCGCGACACCATGCGGATGCGCTATGTCGATCCATTCCGCGGCGAGGTCGAGCGTCTGGGCCGGCTCGTGTTCGGGGAGAGCTTCGAAGTCGACGTCGACAGCGATCTGCGCATCGGGGCCCGCACCTTGTCGGGGCGCACCGTGCCCTACGAGTCGCTGTCCGGGGGCGCCAAAGAACAGCTGGGCATCGTCGCCAGGCTCGCTGGAGCGGCGCTGGTCGCCAAGGAGGACAGCGTTCCGGTCGTCATCGACGATGCGCTGGGTTTCACCGACCCCGATCGGCTGGCCAGAATGGCCGAGGTGTTCGACACCGTCGCCGGCGACGGACAGGTCATCATTTTGACCTGCAGCCCCCAGCGGTACGCCGACATCCGCAGTGCCTGTCATATCGAGCTGGCCGGCTCGCTCTAGACTCCGGCCCGTGGACGCCGATTACGTCATCGTCGGAACTGGAGCCGCGGGAGCGGTCTTAGCCAACCGCCTCAGCGCCGACCCGTCGGTGCGGGTCGTCGTGCTCGAAGCCGGGCCGCGCGACAGGGACCCGTTCGTCCACATCCCCGCCGGGTTCTCCCGTCTGATGCGCGGCCGGCTGGACTGGGACTACCTGACCGAGCCGCAGCAGGGCCTCGGCGGTCGGCGCATCTACTGGCCGCGCGGCAAGATGCTCGGCGGGTCGACGTCGATGAACGCGATGATGTGGGTCCGCGGCTTCGACGCCGACTACGACGAATGGGGCCACCACGCCGGCGCCGAGTGGGACTACGCGCATCTGCAGCCCTACTTGCGGCGCATCGAATCCGGACCGCTGGTCATCTCCCCGCAGCGCAGCCCGCGCGAATCCACCGCCGCGTGGCTGGCGGCCGCCGAGCAGTGCGGCCACCGCATCGAGGAGCCCAATCAGGATCAACCGCAGGGCTTTTGCCAGACCAGGGTCACGCAGCGCCGCGGCTCCCGGTTCAGCTGCGCCGATGCCTACCTCAAGCCGGTCCGCAAGCGCAAGAACCTGACCGTGCTGACCGAGGCGACCGCGACGCGGGTGGTGTTCGCCGGCAACCGCGCGGTCGGGGTCGAGTTCGACGGCAAGGCGGGACGGACGGTGGCCACGGCGCGCCGCGAGGTGGTGTTGTGCGCCGGCGCGATCAACACCCCCCAGCTGCTGATGCTGTCGGGGATCGGCGACCACGACCGGCTGGCGCGGCTGGGGATCGTGACCGTCGCGCACTCCCCGGCGGTCGGCACCAACCTGCTCGATCACCTGGTGGTGCCGCTGGGCTTCGACGTGCCCTACGGCTCGCTGACCGACGCGCAGAAACCGCTGGAGCTCCTCAACTACCTGGTGAGACGGCGCGGGATGCTCACCTCGAACGTGGGGGAGGCCTACGGGTTCGTCAAGAGCCGGCCCGACCTGGACCTGCCGGACCTGGAGCTGATCTTCGCTCCCGCACCGTATTTCGACGAGGGAATCGGTGACCCGTATGTGGGCCACGCCGTGGTGATGGGCCCGATCCTGCTCACGCCGCAGAGCCGCGGCACCATCACGCTGCGCTCGAGCGACCCGCACGACAAGCCGACCATCGATCCGCGCTACCTCACCGACGGCGCCGGTGCCGACCGGGCGGCCCTGATGTCGGGCCTGCGCATGTGTGCCGACATCGCGCGGGCACCCGCGCTCAAGGACATCGTCGGGCGCATCGCCCGCCCCCTCGACGCGTCGGTGCTCGACGACGACACGTTGGCGCGGGCGCTGGAATCTCTGTCGCACACGCTCTACCACCCCGTGGGCACCTGCCGGATGGGCCGCGACGACGCCGCCGTCGTGGACCCGCAGCTGCGGGTCCGTGGCGTCACCGCGTTGCGGGTGGCCGACGCGTCGGTGATGCCGACGATCATCCGCGGCCACACCCAGGCTCCGTCGATGCTGATCGGCGAAAAAGCGGCGGATCTGATCCGTTCCTCCTGACCGAGGCTGCACCCCGGCACAATGGCCCGTGATGACGATGACCACCCGCCGCCGCCGGATCCATCGCCGGCTCGCGGCACTGCCCGGGGTGCGGGCGGTGCGTCGGCCGGTGCGCCCCGGCGCAGACGAGCACTTCGACGTCTACTACGTGCGCACCGGACGTAAGTCCGCCCATCCGCTGGTGGTCATCCCCGGCGGCCCCGGCGCGGCCTCGGTAGCGCTGTACCGGTCATTCCGCCGGCGCGCCGCCGTCGCAGGCCTCGACGTGATCATGGTCGAGCACCGCGGTGTCGGATTGTCCCGCCATGACGACTCCGGGGCCGACCTGCCTGCCGAAGCGCTGACCATCGAGGCCGCCGTCGACGACATCGCCGCGGTGCTCGACGACGCCAAGGTGGCGCGCGCCACCGTCTACGGGGCCTCCTACGGGTCCTACCTCGCCGGCGGCGTCGGAGTCCGGCACCCCGGCCGCGTGCACGCGATGGTGCTGGACTCCCCGCTGCTGTCCGCCGACGACATCGACGCTGTGCGAACCCGCATTCGGCGGGTGTTGTGGGACGGCGCGGCGCCGGGCAACGACGTGCTGGCCGCCACCGTCCGGCGGCTGGTCGACGACGGGAGTCTGGCCCGCCGCGACGTGCAACTGATCGCCGACCTGTACGGCACCGCCGGACCGCAGGTGCTGCAGCGCCAGCTCGATCTGTTGGCGAGTGGTCATCGCCGGCTCTGGTCGGCGGTCGAGCTCGGAACCCGCACCCTGCTCGAGCGCAAGACGCTGTACCACCACGAACCCGACCTGGTGGAGCGCATCGCCTATCGGGAACTCAACTACGGCGCCGAACCCGACGGCGGCCCACTCGATCCCGCGGTGGCGTTGCGTGAGATGGCCTCCGGGGACATCGGTTTCGATGCGGAACCCTTTGATCTGCGCGCGGCGATGCCCGACTTCGGCTGGCCGACCGCCGTGCTGTCGGGAGGTCGCGACCTGACCACGCCGCCGGAGGTGGCCCACCGCGTGGCAGACCTGATCCCCGGGTCGGTCCTCGTCGAACTGCCCACCGCAGGGCACAGCATCCTCGACACGCGTGAGCCGGCGGCGCTGCAGGTGTGCGCCGCTGCGGCGGCCGACCAACTGCACCAGCTGGCCCCCCGCGCGGGCGAACTCGACGCGCTGCCGGCCAACGGCACGATACGGCTGCTGATCGGCGCGGTCGCCGTAGCCGCGCGGGTCGAAGCGCTCCTGCCCTAGTTCATGAAGCCGATGGCGGTGTAGTTCAGGTCGCCGATGCCGGCCGGACCGTAGTTGGCCAGACTGCTGCGCACCGCGACATTGCCGGCGGCCTGGAACAACGGCAGGCTGTGCCCCTCGGCCCAGATCATGGTGTCGACCTCGTTGGCCAGAGTTCGCGCGGTGGCCGGATCCAGTTCGGAGAGCGTCTGTTCGATCTTGGCGTCGATCTCGGGACTGCCGATCTTGGCGTAGTTGCTCTCTCCGTCGGAGGCGTAGATCTGGGTCAGGCCCGACAGCGGGAACGCGTCTCCGCCCCAGGCGAACTGGGCGATGTCGAAATTGCCGGGGATCACGAACTCGCTGAACAACTTTCCGCCCGCGGCCGGCACGAGCTCGAGGTTGACGCCGATCTGCGCCAGGTTGCTCTGTGCGATCTGCGCGATGGCGCGGGTGCTCTGAGCGTCGTAGAAGACGTCGCGGATGGTCAGGGGACGCCCGTCCTTCTCGCGGAACTGCCCGTTCTGGCGCCACCCCAATTCGTCGAGTTCGCGTTTGGCCGCCTCCGGGTCGAAGCCGATGCTGTTGTCCTGGTAGCCCTCCTGGCCGGCGACGTAGATGTGGTTGTTCAGCGGAACCGGGTTGTCGACCAGACCGCGCTGCGAGACCGACGCGATGGCCTGGCGGTCGATGCCCTTGGTGATCGCGATCCGCAGGGCACGGTCGGCCAGGATCGAGCCGGGAGCGCCGTTGAACGTCAGGTGATACCAGCTCGGCGCCGGTGCGCGGCGCACCGAGACACCTTCGGTGCGGCGCGCGATGGTCAGATCGTCCAGGGTCGCCAGTCCGACGGCGTCGAGCGCGTTGTTCTGCAGCGCCGGCATCTTCGCGGCATCGTCGAGCACGGTGTAGGTGATCGAGTCCAGCACCGGTGTGGCGCCCCACCATTTCGGGTTGCGGGTCAACATGATTCGTTGTGCGCCCCGGTCGATGGTGCTGATCATGAAGGGCCCGGCCGACAACGGCGGAGCATCGAGCAGGCTCCGGTTGAACGTCTCCGGGTCTCCGGTCACCGTCTTGGGCATCAGCATGCTGTTGCCGGCGAACATGCCCCTCCAGTCGGCGTAGTGCCGGGCGAAGGTGACCACCGCCTGGCGGTCGTCGACGCCCCGGGTCACCGACTCGACGCGGTCGCTGCCGTTCGGCGCGGCGAACAGGTAGCGGTCGTCCTTGCCGCTGGTCGCGTTGATCTGCGCGGCGATGTCCTCCCACGTGACCGGGCTGCCGTCGGACCAGACGGCCTTCGGGTTGATGGTGTAGGTGACCACCTGCGGCTCGGTGCCGGTCAACTCGACGTCGGTGAAGAAGTCGGAGTTGACCGTCATCTCGCCGTCGGGCTTGATGAAGAACGCGCGCGGCAGCGTGGCGCGCAGCATCGCGCCCAGCTCGCCGAGGTTGCCGTCGACGTGCAGATAGTTGAAGTTCGGCGGGAAGCCGCTCAGCGCCAGCCGCAGGTTGCCGCCCTGGCGCAGCGTGGCCGGGTCCTGCGGGTTGATGTCGGCGGTGACGCCGATCTCGGCGTCACCTCCGGCCGAGGGCACCTCGTCGTTCCCGCTGGAACACCCGGTCACCACCAGCGCCGCGACCAGTCCCACGCCGAGCAGCCGCGCAAGACCGCTCTTGCGCGACCGAACAGGGGTGCTGGTGACTGCTCGCGGGGTGAGGTGGGTCATGCGGACCGACTTTAGTCACGATCTGGCCGCGGCTGAGGAACCGCGGCCAGCAATCGGCGTGTGTACTCGTGGGCCGGGTCGGCGAACACGTGCTCGCTGTCGCCCTGCTCGACGATCACCCCGCGGTGCATCACCGCGACCCGGTGGGCGAGGTGTTTGACCACCGACAGATCATGCGAGACGAACAGGTAGGCCAGCCCGAAGCGGTCCTGCAGATCGAGCAGCAGGTTGATGATGCCGGCCTGAATCGACACGTCCAGCGCCGAGACCGGCTCGTCGAGGGCCAGGATCTTCGGCTGCAGCGCCAGCGCCCGCGCGATGCCGATCCGCTGCTTCTGGCCGCCGGAGAACTCCGCGGGATACCGGTCGGCGTCCTCGCGGCGCAGCCCCACCAGGGTGAGCAGGTCGGCGACCCGCTCGTGGGTGGCCGCGGTGTCGAACCCGTTCGCCTGCAGGGGTTCTGCCAGCACATCGAAGACCGGGAGGCGCGGGTCGACCGAGGCGACAGGGTCCTGGAACACCACCTGAAGGTCTTTGCGCAGCGCCCGGCGGGTGCGGCGGTCGAGGGTCGCGACGTCGGTGCCGAGCACTTCGATGGTTCCGGCCTGCGGCGGTGTCAGACCGAGAATCTGGTGCAGGGTCGTCGATTTGCCGGAACCGGACTCGCCGACGAGGGCCAGCGTGCGGCCCTGCTCCAGGTCGAAGCTGACGCCGTCGACGGCGCGCACCTCGCCGATCCGCCGGCGCAACACCGCCCCCTTGGTCAGCGGATAGGTCTTGACGAGGTCGCGGGCCCGCAGCACCACAGGCGCGTCTGCGGGTTCCGCCGCCGACGTCGCCCGGGAAATCGACACCCCGTACAGGTCGGCGGCGCTGCGGCCGGCCACGTCGGAGGGGCGGATACACGCCACCCGGTGGTCCGCTCCGACCTCTTCCAGCGCGGGTTCGGCGGCGCTGCAGTCGTCGACGGCCAGCGGGCAGCGCGGCGTGAACGGGCAACCGGGCGGCAACGCCGACAGCGACGGGGGAGCGCCGGGGATCGGCACCAGCCGGGCGCCCTGGGCGGCGTCGAGCCGCGGCGCCGATCCCAGAAGCCCTGCGGTGTAGGGCATCCGGCGGTCGCGGTACAGCTCGGCCACCGGCGCGGTCTCCACCGCGCGCCCGGCGTACATCACCAGCGCCCGGTCGGCGAACTCGGCGACCACCCCGAGATCGTGGGTGATGATCAGCACCCCCGCACCGGTGACGTCGCGCGCGGTGCGCAGCACGTCGAGGATCTGGGCCTGCACGGTGACGTCGAGTGCGGTGGTCGGCTCGTCACAGATCAGCAGGTCGGGGTCGTTGGCGATGGCGATCGCGATGACGACACGCTGACGTTCGCCACCGGACAGCTCGTGCGGGAACGCCCGCGCCCGTTTCTCCGGTGCCGCGATACCGACCAGCTCCAGCAGCTCGACGGCCCGCGCCCGGGCGGCCCGCCGGCCGACGTCGCGGCGGTGCACCCGGATGGTCTCGGCGATCTGGTCGCCGACGGTGTACACCGGCGTCAGCGCCGACATCGGGTCCTGGAACACCGTGCCGATCCGGTTACCGCGGATTCGTGACATCTCCCGGTCGGCGGTGCCGAGCAGCTCGGCGCCGTGCAACCGCGCCGACCCGGACACCTCGGCGTAGTCGGGCAGCAGGCCGATCACCGCCATCGCGCCGGCGGACTTGCCGGCCCCCGACTCCCCGACGAGAGCGACCACCTCGCCGGCGTCGACGTGATAGTCCAGGCCGCGGACCGCGGCGACGCGTTCGGTCCCGGTCGCCGTGTCGACCGGGAACGTGACGGTCAGACCCCGCACCTCCAGCAGGCTCATCGGCGACCTCGCCGAGCGCGCGGCCGGGCGTTGGGGTCCAGCGCGTCGCGCAGGCCGTCGCCGATCAGGTTCGCGCACAACACGATCAGCACCAGCATCCCCGCCGGGAACAGGAAGACCCACGGGAACGTCGTGACCGACCGGGTGCCGTCGGCGATCAGCGTGCCCAGCGACACGTCAGGGGGCTGCACGCCGAACCCGAGGAAGCTCAGCCCGGTTTCGGCCAGCACGGCCACACCGACATTGAGCGCGGTGTCGATGATCAGGATCGACGCCACGTTCGGGATGATGTGGCGGGTGATGACGCGCCAGTGGCTGACGCCCATGTAGCGGGCGGCGACGACGAACTCGCGGTCCCGCAGGCTCATGGTCATCCCGCGCACGATGCGGGAGCTGATCATCCAGCTGAACGCGGCCAGCAGCACGATCAGCCAAAAGACGGTGTGGGACCGCTGCGTCAGCGGCGTCACGATCGCGATGAGAATGAAGGCCGGCACCACCAGCAGCAGGTCGACCAGCCACATCAGGGCGCGGTCGCGCCAGCCGCCGAAGTACCCCGCGACCGCGCCGACGGTAGCCGCCAGCAGCGTGGACAGGAACGCCACGAACACCCCGATCAGCAGCGACTTCTGCATACCGCGCAGCGTCTGGGCCAGCAGGTCCTGACCCAGCGCGTTGGTGCCGAACCAGTGCTCGGCGCTGGGCGGCTGCTGCAGTGCGTAATAGTCGAGATCGGTGTAGGAGTACGGCAGCAGCGGAGGCAGCGCGTAACAGCCGATGAACAGCAGGGCCAGCACCACCAGCGACACCACCGCCGGGGTGTTGCGCAGGAACCGGCGCCGCACCAGCGTGCGGCGTGAGGTGAATGTGGTGCTCATCGGGCCCGCACCCGGGGGTCGAGGGCGGCGTAGATGAGGTCGGACAGCAGACCGGCCAGCAGCACCGTCGCGCCGGAGAACACCGTGATGGCCGCGACGATGTTGGTGTCCTGGGCGGCGATGCCGTCGACCACCCACTCGCCCATGCCGTGCCAGCCGAAGATCTTCTCGACGAACACCGCGCCGGTCACCAGCGCGCTGACCCCGTAGGCGAACAGCGTCGCCATCGGGATCAGCGCCGTGCGCAGGCCGTGCTTGAACAGTGCCTGACGGCGAGTCAGCCCCTTGGCCCGGGCGGTGCGGATGAAGTCCTGCCCGAGGACGTCGAGCATCGCGTTGCGCTGATAGCGCGAGAACCCGGCGATCGACGCCAGCGCCAGCGTGAAGGTCGGCAGCACCAGGTGCTGCAACCGGTCGACGAAGCGGTCCCAGCCGCCCCCGGTGGCGTCCGGGGACGTCTCGCCGGTGTACTCGAAGATCTGCATCCCGAGCGCGGAGTTGACGTTCAGCGCGCCGAGGATCAGCAGGTTGGCGATCACGAACGTCGGTGCGGAGATGATCAGCAGCGACAGCAGCGTGATGACCCGGTCCGACAGCCGGTATTGCCGCACCGCGCTCCACGCGCCGACGACCACCCCGATCACCGTGCCCAGCACCGACCCGATGACGACCAGCCGCAGGCTCACCCCGATCCGGCGCCACAGTTCCTCGGCGACGGGCTGGCCGGCGACCGTGGTGCCGAAGTCCCCGCGCACCGCTCCCGACACCCAGCTCAGGTATCGCAGCGGGATCGGCTGGTCGAGGCGCAGCTCGGCGGCTTTGGCGGCGATCACGGCGTCCGGGGGGCGCGGATTACGTTCCAGCAGGCTCTCGAGCGGGTTGAACGCCACCGAGGTCAACGCGAAGGTGAGAAACGAGGCCAATGCCAGCAGCAGCGCGTAGTTGAGCAGTCGGCGCGCCAGGAAACGGGTCATCGGGTGAGTCCGCACCGGCACTGCATGGGCCAAGGTTAGGAGACGTCGGTGTGGACGACGTGATGGCGGGGCCGATCGCGTCCACGGTGCGCACAGCGGGCGCACAGAAATCGCACAGCGGGTGCTCATCGGATCGACCGATAATGGTGCGGTGGTCACCGCCCCGCACGGAGCCCCCGACGACGTCGGGGGCGATCTCGAGCCCGCCCGGGCGGTGATGCGGCGCGCCGACGGCAGCCCGATCCGGGTGCTGGTGGTCGACGACGAGCCGGTGCTGGCCGAGCTGGTGTCGATGGCGCTGCGCTACGAAGGCTGGGAGATCAGCACCGCCGGTGACGGCGCGAGCGCGCTGTCGGTGGCCGAACACACGCCGCCGGACGTGGTGGTGCTCGACGTGATGCTGCCCGACATGAGTGGACTCGACGTGCTGCGGGAGCTGCGTCAGCGCAACCCCGGCCTGCCGCTGCTGCTGTTGACCGCCAAGGATTCGGTGGAAGACCGCATCGCGGGGCTGACCGCCGGCGGGGATGACTACGTGACCAAACCGTTCAGCATCGAGGAAGTGGTGCTGCGTTTGCGAGCCCTGTTGCGGCGCACCGGGATCACCACCGAGACCGGAGGCCGCAAGCTGGTCGTCGGTGACCTGGTGCTCGACGAGGACAGCCACGAGGTGAGCCGCGCTGGGGAGCCGATCGCGTTGACGGCCAAGGAGTTCGAGCTGCTGCGCTTCATGATGCGCAACGCCCGACGGGTACTCAGCAAGGCGCAGATCCTCGACCGGGTGTGGAACTACGACTTCGGCGGCCGGTCCAACATCGTCGAGCTGTATGTGTCGTATCTGCGCAAGAAGATCGACAGTGGGCGCGATCCGATGATCCACACGCTGCGCGGGGCGGGGTATGTCCTCAAGCCCGCCCGGTGAGCGCCGCGGGCTGCGTTCCCCGCGCTCCTGGTCGCTGCGCACCAGGTTGCTCGTCACCCAACTGCTGCTGTTGGCCGCGGTGTGTGCCGGCATCGGCGTCGCAACCGAGTTCGGACTGCACCGTTTTCTGACCGGTCAGCTCGACGAGCAGGTCATCGAGGCGGGGCGGCGGTCGGTCATGATGTTCGATCACGGACCGCCACCGCCACCCGGCCGCCCCCCGATGATGCGGCCCCGGGACTTCCCGGGCCGACACCCGGGCCTGCGGATCGACGACGGTCCGGGGCCGGCGTTCCTCAACGCGCCCGGGCAGGCCACCCGCACGGTGGGTGCGGTGGTGACCGACGGTCAGGCGGAGACGGCGGGGGTCATCACCGGCGACGGCGCCCGTGCCGAGATCTCCGGCCCCGCGGCCGCCCGGCTCGCCGAGGTGGAGGTCGGTCGGCCGCCGCAAACAGTGGACCTCGACGGGCTCGGCCGCTACCGCGTCGTCGCGATGCCGAGTCTGTTCACGCCGCAGACCGTTGTGACGGGTCTTCCCACCGATGACGTCGACGACACCATGCTGCAGGCGCTGGTGATCTTCGTCGTCGTCGCCGGGGCGGCGTTGGCGGTGGCGGCCGGCGCCGGCGCGGTGCTGGTGCGCCGCGAGATGGCGCCGCTGGAACGGGTTTCCGACGCTGCGCAGCAGGTCGCCGACCTCGAACTCGACCGCGGCGAGGTACGGCTGCCCAGCCCGATCGTCGAGGTGGACCCCGTGGCCGCGGGCACCGAGGTCGGCCGGCTGGGCACCGCGCTGAACCGGATGCTCGACCGCATCGCCGGCGCGCTGAGGGCCCGGCACGCCAGTGAAACCCGGGTGCGGCAGTTCGTCGCCGACGCCAGCCACGAGCTGCGCACGCCGCTGGCCGCGATCCGCGGTTACACCGAACTGGCACAACGCAAACGCGCCGAGCTGCCCGACGATGTCGCCCACGCGATGAACCGGGTGGAGTCCGAGGCCACCCGGATGACGCAACTGGTCGAGGACATGCTGCTGCTGGCCCGGCTCGACGAAGGCCGGCCGCTGCGGCGCGAGCCCGTTGACCTGACCCGCTTGGTGGCCGACGCGGTCAGCGACGCCCAGGCTGCAGGGCCCGGCCACGCGTGGCTGCTCGATCTGCCCGACGAGCCGGTGATGGTCTCCGGTGACGAGGACAGACTCCATCAGGTCCTGGCCAACCTGCTGGCCAATGCGGCCACCCACACCCCCGACGGCACGTCGGTGACCACGTCGCTGACGATGCGCGCCGACGGCGCCGCGGTGCTCACCGTGTCCGACGACGGCCCCGGTATCCCGGCCGAGTTGTTGCCCAACGTCTTCGAGCGCTTCGCCCGGGGTGATTCGTCGCGCTCGCGCCGCGACGGCAGCACCGGCCTCGGGCTGGCCATCGTCGATGCCGTCGTGCGCGCCCACGGCGGCACGATCACCGCACACAGCGATTCCGGGACAACGCGTTTCGTGGTCAGTTTGCCCACGAAGCTCACAGGCGGCGCATAGCTAGGGCCCACGAGCAGCACACGTAGGACCCGCATGGTGGAAGCCATGGCAGACACCGCCCTTGCGCCGCAGCGTCGTACGTTCGGAGTCCGGCCCGCGGTGTCGGCGAGCCCGACCGGTGCGCCGGTGCTCGACGTCGTGGTGCCCGTCCACAACGAACAGGCCGCCCTAGCCGACTCGGTGCACCGCCTGCACCGCTACCTGACCGAGTCGGTACCGTTCCCCACCCGCATCACGATCGCGGACAACGCCAGCGACGACGATACTCCGCGCATCGCTGCCGACTTGTCCGCCGGGTTGCCGAACGTGCGGGTGATGCGGCTGGCGGAGAAAGGGCGCGGACGTGCGTTGCAGCGGGCGTGGACGGAATCGGATGCAGCCGTGCTGGTGTACATGGACGTCGATCTGTCGACCGACCTGGCCGCGTTCGCGCCGCTGGTCGCGCCGTTGATCTCGGGTCACTCCGACCTTGCGATCGGCACCCGGCTGGCCCGCGGCGCCCGGGTGCGTCGCGGACCGAAGCGCGAGATCATCTCGCGCGGCTACAACCTGGTCCTCAAATCCACGCTCTCAACCCGCTTTTCGGATGCGCAGTGCGGGTTCAAGGCGATTCGTGCCGATGTCGCGGCCGAACTGCTGCCGCATGTCGAGGACACCGGGTGGTTCTTCGACACCGAACTGCTGGTCCTGGCCGAGCGTAGTGGACTGCGCATCCACGAGGTGCCGGTCGACTGGATCGACGACCCCGACAGCCGCGTCGACATCGTCGCAACCGCCGCCGCGGACCTGCGAGGTGTCGGGCGCCTGATGCGTGGCTTGGCCTGCGGCGCCATCCCGGTCCACACCATCGCCGCGCAACTGGGCAACTCGCCGGCGGCCGCCGCGCCCGGATCGCTGCTGCGGCAGGCGGTGCGGTTCAGCACGGTCGGCGCCGCGTCCACCGCCGCGTACATCGCGTTATTCATGCTGCTGCAGGGCTTGGCCGGAGCGCAGCTGGCCAACCTGGCCGCACTGCTGCTGACCGCGGTCGGCAACACCGCGGCCAACCGACGCTTCACCTTCTGTATCGACGGCCGTGCACGGCTGGCTCGTAACCACATCGAAGGCCTGATCGTGTTCGGTATCGCACTGGCCGTCACCAGTACAGCACTCGCGTTACTGCACGCCACCGCGGAAACACCGCACCGCACAATCGAATTGGCGGTACTTGTGATGGCCAACCTGGTCGCCACGGTCCTGCGCTTCATGCTGCTGCGCGGCTGGGTGTTCCATCCCCGTCGCACGACCACCGGAGGTACTTTCTCATGACCCTCTCCACCGCGCCGGTGGCACCCGTCACCGCGGCAACCGCACCGCCACGACCGCGCTGGGTCCGTCCCGCCCTGGCGGCGCTACTGGCGGCCACCGCGGTGCTGTATCTCTGGGGGCTGGGCACATCGGGTTGGGCCAACCAGTACTACGCGGCCGCGGCGCAGGCGGGTACCCAAAACTGGACGGCGTGGCTGTTCGGATCGCTGGATGCCGGCAACGCGATCACCGTCGACAAACCCCCCGCCGCATTGTGGGTGATGGCGTTGTCCGGCAGGTTGTTCGGCTTCAGCCCGTTCACGATGCTGCTGCCGCAGGCGTTGATGGGGATGGCCTCGATCGCGGTGCTGTTCGCGACGGTGCGCCGCGTCAGCGGACCGGGCGCCGGCTTGCTGGCCGCTCTCGTCCTGGCCGTCACGCCGGTGGCGGCGTCGATGTTCCGGTACAACAACCCCGACGCCCTGCTGGTGCTGCTGCTCGTGGTTGCCGCCTACCTGATGGTGCGGGCGATCGACGACGGCCGTACCCGGTGGGTGGTCCTGGTCGGCGTGGTGCTCGGTTTGGCGTTCCTGACCAAGATGCTGCAGGCGTTTCTCGTGGTGCCGGGGCTGGCGTCGGCTTATCTGGTGGCCGCGCCGGTGGGGGTCTGCGAGCGGGTGCGCAGATTGGTGGCGGGGGCCGCCGCGATGATCGCGACGGCGGGTTCGTTCCTGGCTCTGGTCAGTGTGTGGCCGGCGGATTCGCGACCGTACATCGGCGGCTCCACCGACAACACCCTGCTCGAGCTGGCACTGGGTTACAACGGAATTCAGCGGATGACCGGTGGTGCCGCCATGCCTGGCGGCGCCCCCGGTGGCCCGCCGGGAGGTGCCGGCGGCCCCGCCGGTCCCGGCGGGGGAGTCAACCTGTTCTTCGGCGGCGAGCCCGGTCTCGGCAGGTTGTTCGGTGCGTCGATGGGCGCCGAGGCGTCGTGGTTGTTGCCGGCCGCGTTAATCGGCCTGCTGGCGGGACTGTGGTTCACCCGCCGTACCGCCCGCACCGGTGCCGTCCGTGCGAGCCTGCTGCTGTGGGGTGGCTGGGTACTGGTCACCGGTGCCGTGTTCAGCTTCATGGACGGCGTCATCCACCCGTACTACACGGTGGCGCTGGCGCCGGGTATCGCCGCGCTGGTGGGCATCTCCACGTCCGAATTGTGGCGTCTCCGAGCGGCTGTGGTGCCGCGTGCGGTGCTGGCGGTGATGTCGGCGACGACGGGCGTGTGGGCCTTCGTCCTGCTCGACCGCACCCCGGACTGGCAGCCGTGGTTGCGGTGGGCGGTCCTGGTGGGTTCGGTGGTCGTCGCGATGGTCGTCGCGGTCGGTGCGCACCGGCTGCGCAAGGCCACCGCGGTGGTGGTGGCCGCAGCGGTGGTGCTCGGCGCGGCCGCGCCCGCAGCCTATGCCATCGAGACGGCCACCAATGGGTCGACCGGTCCGGGGATGATGTCCGGACCTTCGCGGGGCCAAGGCTCGGTCGGCCCCGGTGGCCCGGGTAGCCCGGGCGGCCCCGGTGGCCCGGGTAGCCCGGGCGGCCCTGACGGAGCCGACCGTACCGGCCGGGCCGTCTCCGGCAATGTCGCACTTCAGGAGCTCGTGATGGCGACCGACAACCGGTGGGCCGCTGCCACCGTCGGTTCCATGCTGGCCGGGGAACTCGAACTGGCCACCGGGGCCTCGGTGATGGCGATCGGCGGGTTCACCGGCGGCGACGATGCGCCGACCCTCGACGAGTTCCAGGGCTATGTCGCGGCGGGCGAGGTGCGATACTTCGTCGCCGGCGGGCCCGGCGATCCACGCCGAGGGACCGGCGCCGCGGCCCAGATCGACGCGTGGGTGCGGCAAAATTTCCCGCCGACCGATGTGGGTGGGGTGATGGTCTTCGACCTGCAGCACGGCCATTCCGTTCCCGATGATGCGCACCCGTGACATCGAAGCGGCGCGCTGCTAGCTTCGCGCCATGTCGGTCACAGACGAGTACCTGAAGAACAACGAGGAGTACGCCAAGACGTTCTCCGGTCCGCTACCGTTGCCACCCAGCAAGCACGTGGCCGTCGTCGCCTGTATGGACGCCCGGCTCGATGTCTACCGGGCCCTCGGTCTGCAGGAGGGCGAGGCCCACGTCATCCGCAACGCGGGGGGCGTCGTCACCGACGACGAGATCCGCTCGCTGGCCATCAGTCAGCGACTGCTGGGCACCAAGGAGATCATCCTGATCCACCACACCGACTGCGGCATGCTGACCTTCACCGACGACGGTTTCAAGCAGCAGATCCAGGACGAGGTCGGCATCAAACCCGAGTGGGCTGCCGAGGCGTTCATCGACGTCGAGGAGGATGTGCGCCAGTCGTTGCGGCGCATCGAGGCCAGCCCGTTCGTCACCAAGCACGAGTCGCTGCGCGGCTTCGTGTTCGACGTCAAGACCGGTCGCCTGACCGAGGTCACTCTCTAGCCGCGCGCGGCGGGACTTTGACAGCGCGAAGTCGCGCTGGTTTGATACTGGGTTATACCGATAATGTTGGCTAGATCTACCAACTTAACGAGGAAGTCATGACCCTCTCCACCGCGACGGCCGAAACCATCGCTCCCGGCAGCTACGAGCTGAGCCATCTGCGCGCGCTCGAGGCCGAGGCCATCCACATCATCCGAGAGGTGGCCGCCGAGTTCGAGCGGCCCGTCCTGCTGTTCTCCGGCGGCAAGGACTCGATCGTGATGCTCCATCTGGCCGTCAAGGCATTCGCGCCGGGCCGCCCGCCGTTCCCGGTCATGCACGTCGACACCGGACACAACTTCGACGAGGTGCTCGCCGCCCGCGACGACCTGGTCGCCAGCACCGGGGTGCGCCTGGTGGTGGCCAAGGTGCAGGACGACATCGACGCCGGCCGGGTCGTCGAGAAGGGGCCGTCACGCAACCCGTTGCAGACCGTGACGTTGCTGCGCGCCATCCGGGAGAACAAGTTCGACGCCGCGTTCGGCGGGGCCCGCCGCGACGAGGAGAAAGCCCGGGCCAAGGAGCGGGTATTCAGCTTCCGCGACGAGTTCGGTCAGTGGGACCCCAAGGCCCAGCGCCCCGAGCTGTGGAACCTCTACAACGGCCGCCACCGCAAGGGTGAACACATCCGCGCCTTCCCGCTGTCGAACTGGACCGAGTTCGACATCTGGTCCTACATCGGCGAAGAGAACATCACACTGCCGTCGATCTACTACGCCCATCAGCGCCAGGTGTTCCGCCGGGACGGCATGCTGCTCGCGGTGCACCCGTACCTGCGGCCGCACGACGACGAAGAGGTGTTCGAGACCAGCGTGCGGTTCCGCACGGTCGGTGACGTCACCTGCACCGGCTGCGTGGAGTCCACCGCGGCCACCGTCGAGCAGGTGATCGCCGAGACCGCGGTGTCGCGACTGACCGAGCGCGGCGCCACCCGCGCCGACGACCGGATCTCCGAGGCCGGCATGGAAGACCGTAAGCGGGAGGGCTACTTCTGATGCTGACTGACATGCCCATCGACGTGGCGAGCCCCGACGCGACGCTGTTGCGTCTGGCCACCGCGGGCTCGGTCGACGACGGCAAGTCCACCTTGATCGGGCGGCTGTTGTTCGACTCCAAGGCCGTGATGGAGGACCAGCTGGCCGCCGTCGAGCGCACCTCCAAGGAGCGCGGGCACGACTACACCGACCTCGCGCTGGTCACCGACGGCCTGCGCGCCGAGCGCGAGCAGGGCATCACCATCGATGTCGCCTACCGGTACTTCGCCACGGCCAAGCGGAAATTCATCATCGCCGACACCCCGGGCCACATCCAGTACACGCGCAACATGGTCACCGGCGCGTCGACGGCGCATCTGGTGATCGTGCTCGTCGACGCCCGCAACGGGCTGCTCGAACAGTCGCGCCGGCACGCGTTTCTGGCGTCGCTGCTCGGCGTGCAGCACGTGGTGCTGGCGGTCAACAAGATGGACCTGATCGACTGGGACCGGGACCGGTTCGAGGCCATCCGCGACGAGTTCCACGCTTTCGCCACCCGCCTGGACATCCACGACGTCACCACGATTCCGCTCTCGGCGCTGCACGGTGACAATGTCGTCACGCGGTCGGACCGGGCGCCCTGGTATGAGGGGCCCTCGCTGCTCAGCCACCTCGAGGAGGTCTACGTCGCCGGCGACCGCAACCTCGTCGACGTGCGGTTCCCGGTGCAGTACGTGATCCGGCCGCACACCCGCGAGCATCAGGACCACCGCAGCTACGCCGGCACCGTGGCCAGCGGAGTGATGCGCCCCGGCGACGAGGTGGTCGTACTGCCCAGCGGCAAGTCCTCGCGCATCACCTCGATCGACGGTCCGAGCGGTCCGGTCACCGAGGCGTTCCCGCCGATGGCGGTGTCGGTCAGCCTGGCCGACGACATCGACATCTCTCGCGGCGACATGCTGGCGCGGCCGAACAACTCGCCGCGCGTGGCGCAGGATTTCGATGCCACCGTGTGCTGGATGTCCGACGACGGCTCGCTGGAGCCGGGTCGTGACTACCTGATCAAGCACACCACCCGCACCACCCGGGTGCGGGTGACCGGGCTGGACTACCGCCTCGACGTCAACACGCTGCACCGGGACAAGTCGGCGACCGCCCTCAAACTCAATGAGCTGGGCCGCATTTCGCTGCGTTCGCAGGTGCCGTTGCTGCTCGACGAGTACTCCCGCAACCCGGCGACGGGCTCGTTCATCCTGATCGACCCCAACACCAACGGCACCGTCGCGGCCGGAATGGTGCTGCGCGACAGCTCGGCGCGCGAGGCCAGCCCGAACACGGTGCGTCACCAGTCGCTGTGCACCGCCGAGGACCGGTTGACCCGGGGGCGCACCGTGTGGTTCACCGGACTGTCCGGTTCGGGCAAGTCGTCGGTGGCCATGCTCGTCGAGCAGAAGCTGCTCGAAAAGGGTATCCCGGCTTACGTTCTCGACGGCGACAACCTGCGCCACGGTCTCAACGCCGACCTCGGGTTCTCGATGGCCGACCGCTCCGAGAACCTGCGCCGGCTGGCCCACGTTGCCGCGATCCTGGCCGATGCCGGCCAGGTGGTCCTGGTGCCGGCCATCAGCCCGCTCGCCGAGCATCGCGAACTGGCTCGGACCGTGACCACCGACGCCGGTCTGGACTTCTTCGAGGTGTTCTGCGACACCCCGCTGGAGGACTGCGAACGCCGCGATCCCAAGGGGCTCTACGCCAAGGCACGCGCCGGCGAGATCACTCACTTCACCGGCATCGACAGCCCGTATCAGCGGCCCAGGAACCCGGACCTGCGGTTGACGCCCGAGCAGACCCCGGATGCGCACGCCGAGGCGGTCATCGAGTTGTTGGAGCGCGGGGCGAACCCGGCGTGAACGATCACGAACTGGCGGCCCGGCTGGCCACCGAGGCCGGCGAGCTGCTGCTCGCGGTACGCGGAGAACTGGCCCACGCCGAGCCGCAGGAACGGAAAGACGAGGGGGACAGGCGCTCTCACGACTTCCTGATGGAAGCACTGTCCGCCCGGCGTCCCGCCGACGCAGTGCTGTCCGAAGAAGGGGTGGACGACCCGGTGCGCCTGGCCGCCGAGCGGGTCTGGATCGTCGACCCGCTCGACGGCACCCGCGAATTCTCCGAGCTCGGCCGGTCGGACTGGGCGGTGCACGTGGCGCTGTGGCAGGCCGGGGAACTGGTCGCCGGGGCGGTGGCGCTGCCCGCGCAGGGCGTCACGCTGGCCACCCCGACGGTGGCGGCGCCGCCGGTGGCCCCCGAGTCGCCGCGGATCGTCGTGTCGCGCACCCGGCCACCGGCGATCGCGCTGCAGGTGCGCGACGCACTGGGCGGCACCCTCGTCGAAATGGGTTCGGCGGGGGCCAAAGTCGCATCGGTGGTACAGGGTCGCTCCGATGTCTACGTGCACGCCGGGGGGCAGTACGAATGGGATTCCGCGGCACCGGTCGCGGTCGCCCGGGCCGCGGGTCTGCACACGTCGCGCATCGACGGGTCGCCGCTGGTGTACAACCAGCGCGACTCGCTGCTGCCGGACCTGATCGTGTGCCGACCTGAGCTGGCCGAGGCTGTCCTGGCCGTCACCGCGCGCTGACCGCCGGCCGCGCCGGCGCCGCTGCGGCGCGTAGGCTGCGGGAGTGTTGCGCTCCATCGTCACCGCCGCGCTGGCGGCGCTGACCCTGGCCGGCTGCGGGTCCGAGATGATCAACACGCCGGAGGCGTCGCTGCCCGCGGTGAGCGCCGACGAACAGCAGATCCGGGACCTCGTGCACACCCAGACCCGGGCCTTCACCGAGGGCAACTGGCCGGTGCTGGCCGACCTGACGTGCGCGCAGTTCCGCGACAAGGCCGGAGATCCCGCCAGTTACCTGGTGCCGCCGATGACGGCTTTCGGCACCCGGGAGCAGATGGCCTCGCTGACCATCGCCCAGGTGTCGGAGGGATTGACCCGCCAGTTCGGCACCGGCGCACCGAGAGACACGCTGGACCGGGTGTCCCAGGCGCTCGTGGCCTACGACGAGCCGGCCTACGAGGCGGGCATGCTGGACCTGATCAGGCAGTCGGCCACCCTGACCGTCGACAAGGTGGAGAACATCACCGTCACCGGTGACACCGCGACCGCCGACGTCACGACCACCCGCCGCCTGGGACAGGCTGCGCCGGACACCAGGACCGACACCACACCGTTCGTCCGCGAAGACGGGCGCTGGCTGGACTGCACCGACCTGTCCGGGGCGTCCTGACGCCGCTGGACCGCTCCCCGGCCGCCGTTGGCTAGCCTGACCCCATGCGGATGTCGGCCAAGGCGGAGTACGCCGTGCGGGCGATGGTCCAGCTCGCGACTGTCGAGGACGGCACGCTGGTCAAGACCGAGGACCTGGCCAACGCGCAGAGCATCCCCGCCCAGTTCCTGGTCGACATCTTGTCCGACCTGCGCACCGATCGGTTGGTGCGCAGCCACCGCGGTCGCGACGGCGGCTACGAACTGGCCCGCCCGGCCGCCGACATCAGCCTCGCCGACGTGCTGCGCTGCATCGACGGGCCGTTGGCCAGCGTGCGTGACATCGGACTCGGCGACCTGCCCTACTCCGGTCCGACCGCGGCGCTGACCGACGTCTGGCGGGCGTTGCGGGCGAGTATGCGTTCGGTGCTCGAGCAGACCAGCCTCGCCGACGTGGCGTCAGGGGCGCTGCCCGAGCACGTCGGCGCACTGGCCGACGACTACCGCCGCCAGCAGCAGGCGCGGGGCCAATAGCATGGCCTTCGACTTTCGTGACCTGGCCGCCCCGATCGTCGTGGCCCCGATGGCCGGCGGGCCTTCGACGCCGGAGCTGGCCGCCGCCGGCACCGACGCGGGAGGACTCGGGTTCGTCCCCGCCGGCTATCTGACCGCCCCGGCGTTCGCGCAGCGGCTCGAGGCCGCCCGAGGGCTGACCTCCGGCCCGATCGGTGCGAATCTGTTCGTGCCCAAACCCAGCGGCGCCGCCGCGGCCGACGTCGACGCCTACGCCGCCCGACTGGCCGGTGAGGCCCGACGCTACGGGACCGAACTCGGGGAGCCCCGGTACTTCGACGAAGACTGGTCGGCCAAGCTCGACGTGCTGCTCGAGATCCGGCCCGCGGTGGTGTCGTTCACGTTCGGTCTGCCCAGCGTGGCGGAGCGGCGTCGACTCAGCGATGCCGGGATCACCACCGTGGCCACCGTGACGACGCTGGCCGAGGCGCGCCAGGCCGCCGATTGCGGTGTGGATGTTCTTGCTGCGCAAGGCCCGTCGGCGGGTGGGCACCGCGGTACCTTCGACGCCGCCGCCGAGCCGGCCGGCCAGCCGCTCGAGGAGCTGGTCTCGGCGCTCACCTCCCAGGTCGGGCTGCCCGTGGTGGCGGCCGGCGGGCTGATGACCGCCGGCGACGTCGCGCGGGTCCGCGCGGCCGGCGCGGTCGCGGCGCAGCTGGGCACCGCGTTCCTGTGCAGCGACGAAGCCGGCAGTACGCCGGTGCACCGCGCCGCGCTGCAGGGCGGTCGTTTCACCGAAACCGTGGTGACCAAGGCTTTTTCCGGCCGTTACGCCCGGGGCCTGCGCAACCGGTTCATCGACGAGTACGAAACTCATGCGCCGCTGGCCTATCCGGAGCTGCACTACCTGACCGGGCCGCTGCGGGCGGCCGCGGCGCGGGCCGGTGATCCCGATGCGGTCAACATCTGGGCCGGAACAGGCTTCGCGCAGATCCGCACCGGACCGGTGCACGCGATCATGGCGCTGTTGCACTAGGCCGCGTCGTCGACGGTGTCAGTTTCTGTCGTCGACGACGACGTCGCCGGTGTCCGACCGCGCGGTGATCACCGCCGTGGCCTCACCGGCGTCACGGGTCTGCGGCACCTTGACCACGGTGGCGCCGCGCTCGTCGCCGGTGGTGGCGTTGACGAGGAAGGGCCCGGGCAGCGGGACCGTCAGATCGATGTCCCCGGTGCGGGTTTCGACATCGACGGTCTCCGGCACGTCGGTGAACTCGACGTCGATGTCACCGGTGGCGGTGGCCGCGCGGAACGACTCGGTCACCGAGATGGGCCGACGGCTGACCACCTCGCCGTTGTCGTTGTCGATGTCGATGCGGCGCGCCGACCCGCCGAGCACCACCGCGCCCTCTCGTACATGCGCCGTCAACTGGTCGAGGTCGGCGTCAGCGAACACCGCGCCCATCTCCTGGCGGACGGTGACGGTCAACCGGCGGGCCATCTCGTCGGGCACGACGATCGTGATCTCACCCGCTCTGGCCCGGCGCAGGAGTTCCGACGAGACGGGGTCGACGCTGACCCGGGCGCTGGTGCCGTCGGCGCTGACGCTGAGCGGGCGCGCGTCCGAGCGGGAGGAGTCGATCATGCGCATGTCCACCCGCGGTTCGTCGACCGATCGGTCCGACCGGATCCGCACTGCCGCCGGTGCCGAGTCGATGTCGATCTCCAACGTCCGCAACGTGTCCGGCAGCGCCGAGGACTCCGCGACCACCCGGAAGCGGCTGATTCCGAAGGCGACCCCCGCGAGTGCGACGAGCACACCGACCAGTAGCACTGCCGCGGCGACGACCAGGCCGACACGCACCGTGGTGCGTGCCCCGGAGGACAGTTCGGGCGGTGGCGACGCCGGTGGGGGGGAGGTGGTGATGGTGTTCGTCACGGACAGTCCTTTCAGCGCTTCACGATTCGAGGTAGCGCAGTACCGCCAGCACGCGGCGGTTCTCGCTGTCATCGGGAACCAGGTCGAACTTGGCGAAGATCGATGCGATGTGCTTCTCGGCGGAACCGACGGACATGTGCAGTTCCTGGGCGATCGCCGAGTTGGTCTTGCCCTCGGCCATCAGCTGCAGCACGTCGTGTTCACGCGGGGTCAGCGCGTCGAGAGCCGCCCGGCTGCGCGACCGGACCAGGATCTGTGACACCACCTCGGGGTCGAGCACGGTACCTCCGGACCCGACCGTGCCCACCGCGTCGAGAAACGCCGGCACGTCGGCGACACGGTCCTTGAGTAGATAGCCGAAACCGCGGGTGTCCGAGGCGATCAGGTCGACGGCGTACCGTTCCTCGACGTAGTGGGACAACACCAGCACCGGCGACTCCGGGTTCTGGCTGCGCAGCAGCGCCGCGGCGCGGATCCCTTCGTCGGTGAACGTCGGCGGCATCCGCACATCGACGATCACCAGGTCGGGCCGTTCCTCGTTGACCAGCCGGAGCAGGTCGGTGGCGTCGGACACGCCGGCGACCACCTGGTGGCCCGCGTCGGTCAGGATGCGCTCGAGGCCTGCCCGCAACAGCGCCGAGTCCTCGGCGATCACGATGCGCATGGCAACACCGCGGTGATGATCGTGGGACCGGTGACTGGACTGGAGACCGTGAAGGTACCCCGGGCGGCGCGCACCCGTTCGTCGAGTCCGCGCAGCCCGGTGGCGTCCGGACCATCACCGATCTGCGCACCGCCCCTGCCGTCGTCGAACACCGTGACGTGCAACTGATCCGCGGCGTCGTCGAGACGCACGGTGACCGCGGCCTGCGTCGCCCCGGAGTGGCGGGTGATGTTGGTCAGCGCCTCGGCGACGACGAAATAGGCGCAGGCTTCGATCTCCTCGGGGAGCCGGCGCGGCAGGTGCACACTCAACGTCGTGGGCACCCCGGCGTTGGTGGCCCGCTGCGCCACCGCCGACAGCGCGGCGTCCAGGCCGCGGTCGGACAAGATCGTCGGCGCGATGCCACGCACCACGTTGCGCAGTTCCACCAGCGCGCTCTTGGCGTCCTCGTGGGCCTCGGCGATCAGCTCCTTGGCCGCGGGCAGGTCGGTGTCGAGTTTGGTCCGGGCCAGCCCGATCGTCATCGCCAACGACACCAGCCGGGGCTGGACACCGTCGTGCAGATCCCGCTCGATGCGATGCCGCTCGGTCTGCGCGGAGGTCACCGCGCCGGCGCGCGCGTCCGCCAGCGCACTGACCTGGTACTGCAACGCCGCCGTCGGCGACGGGGTCAGCAGCCAGCGGTCGATCCGCGCGTCCAGCACCGGGCCGAACACCAGCAGCGCCGCGGCCGCGGCGAACGCGACCAGTGCCAGCAGCAGAGCAACCGGAGTGGGCAGAAACGACAGCCCGGCCGCGTCGTCGCTGTTGCCGATCGCCATGGCCGCGGCGGGGGCGACGAACGCGAACGTCAGCAACAGGATCGCCAGCGCGGTGACC
Organism: Mycolicibacterium duvalii; assembly: GCF_010726645.1. Taxonomy (NCBI): domain Bacteria; kingdom Bacillati; phylum Actinomycetota; class Actinomycetes; order Mycobacteriales; family Mycobacteriaceae; genus Mycobacterium; species Mycolicibacterium duvalii. The sequence goes on from NZ_AP022563.1 coordinate 302,296, forward strand.
GCGATGTCGTAGAGCATGCGCAGATAGTGGTGCGAGGCAGCCTTCCAGAAGCGGGCGCTGCTGACGTCGAGCCAGAGCTGGTGCGCCCAGCCCTGGAACCCGGTGTAGTGGGAGAGCCGTCGGGGTGGCACTCCCAGCGCCATGCCGAACACCGCTTCGCTGCGCACCCGTTCGACGCGGTCGACACCGCGGATCACGTACACGAAAACGACTGAGGCGAGGACGAATCCGACAACACTGGGGATCGACGAGACACCGACGATCAGCAATCCCAAAGGAATCCAGAACCACACCGATCCGACCGCGCCTCCGACGAGCATCGACGCGGTGGGCACCACACCGATCGGTCGCGGACGTGCGGTCGGGGCGGACGGTGCGACGCCCGCGGTGGTCTCGGGGTCGACATCGAGGTCGGATACTGCGGCCATGACCCCAACCTAAGGATGCGCGCGCCCCACCGACACTGTGTTTCCCGGACAGTCCGCTGGGGGTTTACCCCCGGGCGCTGCCTACTGGAGATACTGACCGGATGACCGGTGACAGGCCGACGGTCCTCGGCTATCTGGGACCCAACTGGTTCGCCTCGGTGATGGGCACCGGCATCGTGGCCACCGCGGGCGCGTCACTGCCGGTGCAGGTGCCGGGTCTGCGCGGGTTCGCGGCGGGCGTGTGGGCCGTCTCGGCGCTGTGGCTGGTGGTCCTCGTCGTCGCGATGATCGCGCACTGGGTGCGCAGCCCGACCGTGGCCCGCAGCCACGTCCGCAACCCGCAGATGGCGCATTTCTACGGTGCGGCCCCGATGGCGCTGCTGACCGTGGCCGCGGGGGCGCTGCTGGTCGGACACGACCTGGTCGGCAGCCGTTTCGCGGTCGCCCTGGCGTGGTGGCTGTGGGCAGCCGGCACCGCCGGTGGACTGTTCACCGCGATGAGCATTCCGCACCTGATGTTCACCCAGTACCGGGTCGAGCCCGACGCCGCGTTCGGCGGCTGGCTGATGCCGGTCGTGCCGCCGATGGTGTCGGCCGCCACCGGGGCGATGCTCATTCCCCACCTGCCCGAGGGGACCGGCCGCGCGACGATGCTCTACGGCTGTCTGGCCATGTTCGGGTTGTCGCTGATCGCGTCGCTGATCATCATCACCATGGTGTGGAGCCGGCTGGCCCACTACGGAACCTCGGGAACGGCCCGGGTGCCGACCCTGTGGATCGTGCTGGGGCCGCTCGGGCAATCCATCACCGTCACCGGGCTCCTGGCTGCCGACGCGCCGTTGGCGGTGGACCGGCAGATCGCCGACGGCATGGCGGTGTTCGCGGTCCTCTACGGGGTCCCGGTGTGGGGTTTCGCGGTGCTGTGGATCGCGTTGGCGACGTCGCTGACGGCGCGCACCCTGCGCCGCGGTATGCCGTTCGCGCTGACCTGGTGGAGCCTGACCTTCCCGGTCGGCACCTTCGTCACCGGAACCACACAGCTGGCGTTGCACACCGGGCTGCCGGCGTTTCGGGTCGCGGCCGCGATCGCCTACGTCGGGCTGCTGGCCACCTGGCTGCTGGTCGCGGTCCGCACATTCGGCGGCGGGTTGCGCGGTGCCCTGTTCGCGCCGCCGGCGGCCGAACCCATCCGCGCCTACAAAGACCCGCCGCGCGACGCGTGACCGCCGCGTCGCCCGTGTCAGAATCGCCGACGTGAAAGTCGGAATGACGATGCCGGTGATGGAGCCCGACCTGGACCGCGCCACGCTCAAGGCCTGGGCGCGCGTCGTCGATGAGGGGCCGTTCTCGTCGCTGTGCTGGGGCGAGCGCATCGCCTTCGACAATCCGGAGGCATTGACGTTGCTCGGGGCGCTCGCGGCCTTGACCGACCGGGTGCGGTTGGTGACCACCGTGGTGATCCCGCAACTGCACGACCCGGTTCTGCTGGCGAAGCAGCTGGCCACCGGCGACGTCCTCAGCGGGGGACGGCTGACGGTGGGCCTCGGCGTCGGCGGCCGCCACGAGGACTACCGGTCGGTCGGCGCCGACCCGGCCACCCAGACCATGCGCCAGATGGGCGACCGGGTCGCGGTGATGAAGCGCGTGTGGGCGGGGGAGAAGGTCACTGACGCGACGCTGCCGGTGGGGCCGCCGCCGGTGCAGGCCGGGGGCCCACAGCTGCTGGTCGGCACGATGGGTCCGAAGACGGTGCGCAGTGCGGCCGTCTGGGCCGACGGGCTGGCCGGGACCACCCTCGATCTCGACGTCACCAAGCAGGACGAGCTGTTCGACGTCGCGCGCGACGCATGGCGCGCTCAAGGCCGCGGCGCACCGCATCTGGCGACCTCGTTCTGGTTCGCTATCGGCGACGGTGACGACCCCCGCGAACAGGTGCACCGCCACCTGTTGCGCTACATGAACTGGATCCCCGCCGAGATCGTCGACGCGATGGCGCCCGGTACCGGCTGGGCCGGTACCCCCGACGAGTTGCGGGCGGTGCTGGAAAAGTTCGCCGCCATCGGCACCGACGAGATCCACCTCATCCCGACCAGTTCGGATCTCGATCAGGTGCGCCGCGTCGCCGAGGTCGTCGAGGAATTCGAACAGCCTTAAGGGCGCGGTTCGCGTCCGGGCGCAGACCGTGGGATGACACTCTGCTCAGATGACGATCAGCCGTGAGGGGCGCGCTCAGCGGGTGTGGCGGGCCATCACCAAGCAGACGCCGGCGCCGCTTGCCCCGCCTGACACCCACCCCGTCGACGAGGTCGCCGAGATGCTCCGCGAGATCGGCATCGCCCTGGTGGAGGTTCAGGTTCCCACCGGTGTCGTGGAGTCGCGGTTGACGCGTATCGCCGCGCGCTACACCACCGCGCCGGTCCGGATCGTCGTCCTACCGACGGTGCTGATCGTGCAGGTGGGCAGCACCGGGCACGAGGTCACGGCCTCCACTCACGGCACCACCCAACTCGATCGGGCAGGCAAGGTCGACGTGGTCGCGCGCCTCGCCTCGGCCGGCGCGATCAGTCCACGGGACGCGGTGCGCGACATCACCGAGGCGCGCACCGCCTCCCCGCGGTTCGGTCCGCTCACCCTGCTGTTCGGCTACGTCATCACCACCTTGGGCTTCGGCATCGTCATCAATCCGGCATGGACGGCGTTGTGGGCGTACGTGTTTCTCGGTGCCGTGGTCGGCGTGGTCGTCGTGGTCGCCGGGCGGGTGCCGACCCTGGCGGTGATCATCCCGTCGCTGTCGGCGGCGCTGGTGACGATCCTCGCGATCTGGTTCGTCGCCGACGCGGCCAACGACGAGCTGTTGCGGATCATCGCCCCGGCGTTGGTGGCCACCCTGCCGGGCCTGTCCCTGACCATCGGCGCGATGGAGCTTGCCGACGGGTCGATCATGGCGGGATCGAGTCGGCTGGTGTACGGCGTCGTGCAGCTGATGCTGCTGGCGTTCGGGGTGGCGATCGGCGTGGCCATCGCAGGCACTGCCGGGTCGCCGGCGGTGGCCGACCGGATGGGGCCGGCGTCGTTCTACGCGGCGATCGTCGTCATCGGGATCGGGCTCTACATCTACCTTTCGGCGCCGCGCGGCTCCCTGCTGTGGCTGACCGCCGCCGTGGCCGTGGCATTGATCGGTCAGAAGGTGGGCGGGCTGTTCCTGTCTTCGGCGCACTCCGGGGCGCTGGGCGCGCTACTGGTGTTCCCGTTCACTGTGGTCGCCGCCAAGATGAAGACGGCTCCGCCGATGTTCGTCATGCTTCTGGCGGCGTTCTGGTCGCTGGTACCCGGAGCGCTGGGCTTCGAGTCGATCACCGAAGCGGCCGTGCAGAGGTCACTCGATGCCGGAACCCTGGCCAGTACCTTCTCCGCGGTCTTCTCGATCGCCCTCGGCACGCTGCTGGCCTGGAGCATCTACGACACGGTGCTCGCCCGATCCAGGACGCCGGTCTGAGCGGTGGCAAGCTCGAGGCATGACGAACACCGCCGCCATGCCGCCGGTCGTGTCCCGCGCCGAATGGGAGAAAGCCCGCGCCGACCTGCTGGTCCGGGAAAAAGAGCTGACGAGGCTGAAAGACTCGGTCAGCGCGGCGCGCCGCCGCTTACCGATGGTGCAGATCGACGCCGCATACGCGTTCGACACCGAGTCGGGGCCGCTGTCCTTGCTGGACCTCTTCGACGGCCGTCGCCAACTCATCGTGCAGCACTTCATGTTCGCGCCGGATTGGGACGAGGGGTGTGCGGGCTGTTCGATGATGGCCGATCACATCGGCCCGCTGTCGCACCTGCACGCCAAAGACACGTCCTTCGTGCTGGTCTCGCGGGCGCCGGTCGGGAAGCTGGTGGCATTCAAGGACCGGATGGGATGGGAGCTGCCCTGGGTGTCGTCGGGACGCAGCACCTTCAACGAGGACTTCGGCGCCACCGTCGACGGCGAAGAGCGCCATTCGATCAGCGTCTTCCTGCGCGACGGCGACCGAGTGTTCCACACCTGGCAGACGTTCGGCCGCGGTGAGGAACCGTTCATGCTCGTGTTCGACCTGCTCGACCTGACGCCGTACGGCCGCCAGGAGACCTGGGAGGACTCCCCGCCGGGATGGCCGCAGCAGCCGCCCTATGACTGGATGCGGCTACACGACGCCTACTGAGCGACGTCTCGGCAAGCGGCTACTTCAGCCACTTCCAAGGCTTGTCCCAGTGACCCGGCGGGACACCGACCCACTGGCCGATGTGGCCGGGCGGGACGTTGACGACCTGCCCGATGTGGCCGGGCGGCGGGACAGGGTCCCACCACTTCGGGTCGGCGCCCGCGGTTCCCGTGCCGAACGCCGTGCCCGCTGCGCCGAGGCCGCCCGCGATCGCGGCGGCGGCCAGCATCTTCTTCACCTGCATTCTGCGCTCCTTGCCTGTTCGGATGCCTTCTGCGGTGTACGACAGATCAATCGTAATTATTCCGCGGGGCGGTAACCGAGCAGATCAGACGCTGAGGACCTCGTAGTCGTCCAGAGCGCCGATCAGGGTGTGCAGCTGATCCTGCGATGAGCCCAGGGTGTGCTCGATGGCGGTGAGCCGCGCCGCGTAGTGGCTGACCGGGTACTCGGCCGTCACGCCGATGCCGCCGTGCAGCTGAATGGCCTCCTGGCTGATGTGCCGTCCGGAGCGGCCCGTCTGCAGCTTGGCCCGGGCCGCGATGACGGGGTCGAGGTTGCCGTCGGCGATCGACATCGCCGCGTAGAACGTCATGCTGCGCGCCAGCTCCAGCGAGACATACATGTCGGCAGCGCGCTGAGTGAGGGTCTGGAACTTGCTCAGCGTGACACCGAACTGCTTGCGCTGGGTGAGGTACTCGGTGGTCAGCCGCAGCGACTCCTCCATCGCGCCCAGCGCCTCGGCGCAGACCGCCGACGAGATCCGCACCAGGGCCCGCTCGATGGCCGCCCCGGCGTCCTCGGGCGCACCCAGCGGTTCGGCTGCCGCCGCGTCGAAATCGATCTGCGCCCCGCGCAGACCGTCGAACGTGCGGTAGGGCTGACGGCGGGTCGCCGCCGCGTCGACCAGAAACAGGCCGGTACCGCCGCCGGGCAGCGTTGCGCTCACGACGAGCACGTCGGCGCTGTCCCCGGCCAGGACCGGGTTCTTGGTACCTGTGATCGTCCACGAATCGCCTTGCTGTGCCGCGGTTGTCGACACCGTCGCCGACGGGCCGCGAGTGCCGGGTTCGAAGTGGGCGAACGCCAGCAGGCGCTCACCGGAGGCGACGTCATCGAGGAGGGCGCGTTGGCTGTCGCTGCCCACCTCGGCGATCAGCGACCCCGGCCCGAGCGCGGCATGCACGACCGGCTCGGGTGCCAGCCGGCGACCGATCTCGGTCATCGCGACCAAGATCTCGATCTGGCCGCCCGCGTCTTCCTCGAAACCCAGCCCCAGGATGCCGATCTCGGCCAGCTGGTTCCACACGTCGCGGCTCCAGCCGGTCTCCGAGTCGATCACCTCGAGACGACGCTCAATGGTGTAGGTGCGAGACAGCACGTCGCGCGCAGTGTCGCGGAGCAGGACCTGCTCTTCACTGAGTTGAAAGTCCATGTGTCCTAAAGCCTCACAATCCGAGAATCGTCGACGCGATGATGGTGCGCTGCACTTCGTTGCTGCCGCCGTAGATGGACGTCTTGCGGTAGTTCAGGTAGTGCGGCGCGCTGGACTGCGCCCACTCCGGCGATGCGATGGCGTCGCCCGCCTGGAACGGGAGCGCGTCGAGACCGGCGACTTCCACCGACAGCTCGGTGGTCAGCTGTTGGAGCTGGCTGGCGCGCAGCTTGAGCACCGACGAGGCCGGGTTGGGCTTGCCGGCCGACGATCCGGACACCACCCGCATCTGGGTCAGCTCCAGAGCGAGTACGTCGTTCTCGAGTTCGGCCAGCCGCGCGGCGAACAGCGGGTCCTCGAGCAGGCCGCTCTTGCGGGCGCGGGCCTTGATGTCGGCGAGCTTGACCTTGGTGCGACCCACCTGGGTGATGCCGGTGCGCTCGTTGCCCAGCAGGAACTTCGCGTAGGTCCAGCCCTGGTTCTCTTCGCCGACGAGCTGGTCGGCCGGCACCCGGACGTCTTCGAAGAACACCTCGTTGACCTCGTAGCTGCCGTCGATCAGCTTGATCGGCCGCAGCGTGACCCCGGGGGTCTTCATGTCGATGAGCAGGAACGAGATACCGGCCTGGCGCTTCGGCGCGTCGGGGTCGGTGCGCACCAGGCAGAAGATCCAGTCGGCGTACTGACCGAGCGTGGTCCAGGTCTTCTGGCCGTTGACGACGTAACTGTCGCCGTCGCGGATGGCGGTGGTGCGCAGCGAGGCCAGATCGGAGCCGGCCTCGGGTTCGGAGAAACCCTGAGCCCACCAGATGTCCAGCGCCGCGGTCGGCGGCAGGAACCGCTCCTTGGTCTCCTGCGAGCCGAACTCGGCGATCACCGGGCCGACCATCTTCGCGTTGAACGTCAACGGCTCCGGCACGCTGGCCAGCTGCATCTCGTCGAGCCAGATCTGGTGCTGGGTCTGCGTCCAGTCCTTGCCACCCCACTCGACGGGCCAGTTGGGCACCGCCAAGCCGTGGTCGTTGAGGATCTTGTGGGTGGTGATGATGTCTTCGTGGTTGAACTCCGTCGCCTGACGGGCGCGTTCCCGGATGTCCTCGGGGATCTTCGTCGTGTAGAAGGTGCGAAGTTCGTCGCGGAAGGCGGCTTCTTCGGGTGTCAGCGCCAGTTGCATGGCGATCTCTCCTGCTCCGTCGGTGGACCTCCCTGCAGACTAACCACCTGGTTGGTCGGCCAACCCGCAGGGCGGGAAAATGTCACCGGACCGGGCGCAGCACCACCAGGCCGGGAATCGTCGCCAGATACTCGGCGAGGGGCGTGTCGACGACGGCCATGTCCGAGGCCAGCGAGGACGCGTTGCGGTACACCGGCCCGGTCGGGGTGTCGACGTAGATGCCGACATGGGTCACGTCGAGGCCGCCGTCGTCGGCGTAGGCGCCCAGGTAGTCGCCGGTGCGTAGTCGGCTGACCACCTGGCCGTCGACGCGCTCGCTGGGAATGTAGGACACCTCGCGCTCGACGACGGGAAGCCCCGGCAGATACACACCGCCGTTGTCCTTCTGGTTCAGCTGTTTCGCGGTACCCACCGCGTCGTCGCTGACCGCGGTGGTGACGTCGGTGGCCACCGCCGGGGCGGTCGCGGCCCAGTCGGTGAAGAAGTGTCTGCGGTTCTCGAAGGCGACGACGCCATCGGTGTACCGGACGTCGGTCAGCGCGGCGAGGAACGAGTCGCGGTCCTCGGCGCGCTTGAGCGCTTCGACGTAGTCGGCGTAGGTGAAGCAGTCCACCTGTTCCAATTCGACGACGAGCTGTTCGGGCTCGCCGGCCGAGCCGACGAGGGTGTCCGCGCCGTACGAAGTACCAAGGAACAGCGCCGAAGCCGACGCCGAGTCGGATGCGTCCGCGGCGAGCATCGAGTCCAGGATCTGCGCGCTGGGCCCGGACAGCTGCACCGCGGGGGCGGCCTGCGCGGGCAGCGGGGCCGCGGCGACGCCGATGACGGCGACGAGCGCCGCGATGCAGGTCCGGATCCCGATGAGCATGTGGGCCACTGTACGGCGGTGGGCAGACCGCCGAAGTGTCGTCACACTGGTCGAGACGGCACAAGGGAGGGATCACACTGAGTTGCACCCGGGCACTGACCGCGGCCCTGATACTCACGAGCGCACTACTCGGCGCCTGCACATCCGCGCCGGCCGAGCAGGCGCCGCACCGCGCTGCGCCGACGGTCGCCGGACCGGAGCCGGCGCCGCAGCGACCGCACGTCCCGCCGTGGGCGCAACCGCAGCTGGCGCCCGATCCGGCGGGTCTGATCGACGGCCTCGTCGCCGACGAACGCGCGCTGCGTGATCCGGCGGCAGGCGACGACGTCGTAGCGGCCGCGGCGCGCCGCCAGCAGGCGGCCTACCGCGTGCTCGGGCGCCATCCCGAGTGGGATCCGATCGCCCATGCCCGCATTCCCGCGCCACTGCGGGAGGTCTATGACCGCAACGTCGACGCCCGCCGTCAGCTCGAGGCGATGAGCCGGGGCCCGGGCAAACCGACCCTGCCGGCCTGGCATGTGAACCCGCCGACCGCGCTGGCTGAGCTACGGGCGCACTACGGCGAAGCGGAACGGAACTCCGGGGTGGGCTGGAACTATCTGGCGGCGATCAACTTCGTCGAGACGGCGTTCGGCCGGATCCGCGGCGTCAGCACCGCCGGTGCGCAGGGGCCGATGCAGTTCCTGCCGTCGACGTTCGCGATGTACGGCCGCGGCGACATCTGGTCGCCGCGCGACGCCGTCCTGGCCGCCGGCCGGTTCCTGGCCGCCCACGGTTTCGCCCGCAATCGCGATGCCGCGCTGTTCCGCTACAACAACTCCTGGCAGTACGTGCGGGCGGTCAACCAGTACGCGGCGTTGATCGCCGCACACCCGGCCGCGTTCGAAGGCTTCCACCGCTGGGACGTCTACTACCGCAGTGCGGCCGGCGATGTGGTGCTGCCGGTCGGGTACCGCGCCGACCACCCGATCGCGGTCGAGGAGTACGTGGCCCGCTACCCGCAGTGAGCGCCGAATCGGCCCAGGGTCGGGACTTTCCAGTCGTACGATGGCATCGACGCAAGGGTCGGGAACGAGCAAGGAGGCCCTGCGATGCGGAACAAGATCAGACGTTCGTTTCTCGTCATGGGAGCGGTGGCGGCCGTGGTCGGCGGGGCCCTGGTGTCACCGGGGCTCGCTCAGGCCACCGAGTGCGGGGCCGGGACCGTCTACGACGCGGCGACCGATACCTGTGTCGTGGCCCCGGCGCCACCTCCACCGCCGCCACCACCTCCTCCGCCGCCTCCTCCTCCGGCGTGGAACGGGGATCTGACCCCGGGGTTTTCGATCGGCATCTGCGCCCCGATCCCGTTCGTGTCTCTGTGCACCGGGATCTGACGGGATCGTCCGCCCGCTGCGACAAGTGACTTTCGGCCGGTTGCACCGAGATCCGGGACGCGTAAGCATCGGGTCATGACACGCGGACCAGACGCGGTGGCCCAGCGCGCCGTCGAGGAGTCCGAGTTCGCCGGTCTGGCGCATGCCCGCAGCCGCGCTGACATCCTGGCCGCGCTGCGCACCACCGCCGCCGGCCTGCAGTCGGCCGATGCCCAGGCCCGGCTGGCCGAGACCGGGCCGAACCGGTTGCCCGCGCCGCCGCACCGCTCGCCGCTGGTGCGATTCCTCGCGCAGTTCAACAACGTGCTGATCTACATCCTCATCGCCGCCGCGGTGCTCAAGGCGATCCTCGGCGGCTGGGTCGACGCTGCGGTCATCGCTGCGGCGGCGATCCTCAACAGCGTCGTCGGCTACCTGCAGGAAGGTAAGGCCGAGAAGGCGCTCGACAGTATCCGCGAGATGCTCTCGGTGTCGGCGCGGGTGCGCCGCGACGGGCAGTGGACCAACGTCGACGCCGAGACCCTGGTGCCCGGCGACGTGGTGCGGATCGGGTCGGGGGACCGCATTCCGGCCGACCTGCGCCTGCTCGAGGTCAACAATCTGCGGGTGGAGGAGTCGGCACTGACCGGCGAGTCGGTGCCGGCGGTCAAGAGCGTCACCCACGTCGAGTCCGACGCCGGGCTCGGCGACCGCACCTCGATGGTGTACTCCGGCACGATCGTGGCCGCCGGCACCGGGGTCGGGGTGGTGACCGCGACCGGGACGGCCACCGAGATCGGCCGGATCCAGACGCTGATCTCCGAGGTCGAAGGCATCGACACGCCGCTGACCCGCAAGCTGGAGCAGTTCGGCCGGCAACTATCGGTGCTCATCCTCGCGATGGCCGCGGTGATGCTGGTCATCGGCCGGGTCTTCCACGAGTTCACCGTCGACGAGCTGATCTCGGCGGCGATCGGGTTCGCGGTGGCCGCCATCCCCGAGGGACTACCGGCGGTGGTGACGGTGACCCTGGCGCTGGGTGTGCAGCAGATGGCGCGCCGCAACGCGATCACCCGCAAGCTGCCCGCCGTGGAGGCCCTCGGGTCGGTGAACGTGATCTGCTCGGACAAGACCGGCACCCTGACCCAGAACGAGATGACGGTGCGCACCGTGGTCACCGCACGCCACCACTACAGCGTTACCGGCGCCGGCTACGCCCCGCACGGCGAGATCGAAATCGACGGCACCGCAACCGGGTTGGACTCCCATCCCGACCTGACCGCGGTCGTCGTCGCGATGTCGTTGTGCAATGACTCCCGGCTGGTCGACACCGACGGCCACTGGCGGGTGGTGGGCGAGCCGACAGAGGGCGCGCTGCGTGCGCTGGCGCACAAGGCCGGTGTCGAGCAACCGATGCGCCGACGGGCCGAGGTGCCGTTCGAATCGGCGCACAAGTTCATGGTGACCCTCGACGAGGCGCCCGACGGGCAGCGGTGGCTGCACGTCAAGGGCGCGCCGGACCGCCTGCTGGACCGGTCCACCACACAGCTGCGCGCCGGGGTGGCCGAACCGCTGGACCGCGACTTCTGGCACGCCCGCGTCGACGAACTCAGCCATCAGGGGCTGCGGGTGCTCGCCGCGGCGCGGCGCCCGGCCGGTGGCGCCGACAGTGTCGCGATCGAGGACGCCGACACCGGGCTGGAGTTCCTCGGCGTCGTCGGCATCGTCGATCCGCCTCGCCCCGAGGCCATCGACGCGATCGCCAACTGTCACAGCGCCGGAATCCGGGTCAAGATGATCACCGGGGACCACGTCGGCACCGCCAAGGCCATCGCCCGGGAGATGGGCATCGGCACCAAGGGGGAGCCGTCCGCGCTGACCGGCGCCGACCTGCAGGGGATGAGTCAGCCGCGGCTGCGGGAAGTGGTCGGCGAGGTCGATGTGTTCGCCCGGACCAGCCCGGAGCACAAGCTGCGCATCGTCAGCGCTCTGCAGGCAGAGGGCGACGTGGTCGCGATGACCGGTGACGGGGTCAACGACGCACCAGCGCTGACCCGCGCCGACATCGGCGTCGCGATGGGCGTCAAGGGCACCGAGGCCACCAAGGAAGCCGCCGGGATCGTGCTGGCCGACGACAACTTCGCCACTATCGAGCGCGCCGTCGAGGAGGGCCGGCGGATCTACGACAACATCCGCAAGTCGGTGCTGTTCCTGTTGCCCACCAACGGTTCCCAGTCGCTGGTCATCCTGGTGGCGGTGCTGTTCGGCTTCGCGCTGCCGCTGCAGCCGGTGCAGATCCTGTGGGTCAACCTGGTCACCGGCGTGACGCTGGCGCTGGCGCTGGTGTTCGAGAAGGCCGAGGACGGGCTGATGACCCGGCCACCGCGGCCGGCCACCCAGCCCGTCGTGCGGCTGGCCGACGTGTCGATGATCGCACTTGTGTCGGTGCTGGTCGCCGGGGCGGCGCTGGCGATCTTCTTCATCGGCCGGGCCAACGGCTACCCGCTGGCGGTGGCGCAGACCGCCGCGGTGAACATGCTGGCGATGGGTCAGCTGGCCTACCTGCTGAACTGCCGCTTCGTGTCGCGGTCGAGCCTGCGCCCGGCCGCGCTGCGCGGCAACCCGTGGGTGTGGCGGATGGCTGCGGCGCTGCTGGCGCTCCAGCTGCTGTTCATCTACACCCCGTTCATGAACACCTGGTTCCACTCCGCGCCGATCACCCTGCTGGGGTGGAGTGTCGCGCTGGGCTTCTCGGTGCTGATCTTCCTGACGGTCGAAGCGGCCAAGGCGATCGGGCTGCGGCTGGGCTATTGAGGCAAAACACCTGGTAGAAGAGTGCCCCCGGCAGGATTCGAACCTGCGGCCTTCTGCTCCGGAGGCAGACGCTCTATCCCCTGAGCTACGGGGGCGCGTGACAGAACACTGCGCCGTTGGGCGTGGCCTAGCGTAGCGCATACCGGCGACGGGAAACGGATTCGGGGCAGCACGGCCCCAGACCATAGGATGAACCCCCGTGACCCCCGCCGATCTGGCCGAGCTGCTCAAGGCCACCGCCACCGCGGTGCTGGCCGAGCACGGCCTCGACACCGCCGCGCTGCCCGCCACCGTGACCGTGGAGCGTCCGCGCAACCCCGAGCACGGCGATTACGCCACCAACCTGGCGCTGCAGCTCGGCAAGAAGGTCGGCGCCAACCCCCGTGAACTGGCGGGCTGGCTGGCCGCCGCGCTGGCCGAACGCGACGGTATCGCCGCCGCCGAGGTCGCCGGGCCCGGCTTCGTCAACCTGCGCCTGGAGGCCTCGGCGCAGAACGTCATCGTCGCCAACGTGCTGACCGGCGGCGCCGACTACGGCCACTCGGCCACCCTGGGCGGGCAGAAGGTCAACCTCGAGTTCGTCTCGGCCAACCCGACCGGCCCGATCCACATCGGCGGCACCCGCTGGGCCGCCGTCGGCGACGCGCTGGGCCGGCTGCTGAGCACCCAGGGTGCGGCGGTCACCCGGGAGTACTACTTCAATGACCACGGCGCGCAGATCGACCGGTTCACCAACTCGCTGATCGCCGCCGCCAAGGGCGAGCCCACCCCTGAGGACGGTTACGCGGGCACCTACATCGGTGACATCGCCGCCCAGGTGCTGGCCAAGGAGCCCGACGCGCTGAGCCTGCCCGAAGATGAGATGCGCGAGACGTTCCGCGCCATCGGGGTGAACCTGATGTTCGACCACATCAAGGAATCGCTGCACGAGTTCGGCACCGACTTCGACGTCTACACCCACGAAGACTCGATGCACACCTCCGGGCGCGTCGAGCAGGCCATCACCCGGCTGCGCGACAACGGCGCCATCTACGAGAAGGACGGCGCGGTCTGGCTGCGCACCACCGACCACGGCGACGACAAGGACCGCGTCGTGATCAAGAGCGACGGGCAGCCCGCCTACATCGCCGGTGACCTCGCCTACTTCCTGGACAAGCGCCAGCGCGGCTTCGACCTGTGCATCTACATGCTCGGCGCCGACCACCACGGCTACATCGCCCGCCTGAAGGCCGCCGCGGCGGCGCTCGGAGACGACCCGGCCACCGTCGAGGTGCTGATCGGGCAGATGGTCAACCTGGTCCGCGACGGCCAGCCGGTCCGGATGAGCAAGCGCGCGGGCACCGTGATCACTCTCGACGACCTGGTCGAGGCCATCGGCGTGGACGCCGCGCGCTACGCGCTGATCCGCAGCTCGGTCGACACCCCGATCGACATCGACCTGGAGCTGTGGTCCTCGGCGTCCAACGAGAACCCGGTCTACTACGTGCAGTACGCCCACGCCCGCCTCTCGGCGCTGGCGCGCAACGCCGCCGACCTCGGTGTCACCGCTGACACCGCGCACCTGGACCTCCTGACCCACGACAAAGAGGGCACGCTGATCCGCAACATCGGCGAGTTCCCCCGCGTGCTGAAAACCGCTGCCGCGCTGCGGGAACCGCACCGCGTGTCGCGTTACCTGGAAGACCTGGCCGGGGACTATCACCGCTTCTACGACTCCTGCCGGGTGCTGCCCCAGGGCGACGAGCCCGCCGGTGAGTTGCACTCGGCGCGGCTGGCGCTGTGCGCGGCCACCCGCCAGGTCATCGCCAACGGGCTGAGCATCCTGGGCGTCAGCGCACCGGAGCGCATGTGATCGCCCATCCCGCCGGCCCGCGCCACGCCGAGGAGATCCACCACGGCGGCACCCCCGACCGCCCCCGCGACATCTCCGAAGTGCTCACTTTGGCGCCGAATGTATGGCCGCGCAATGCTTTTCGCGGCGATGATGGCGTGGTCCGGATCGCCGGTGTCGCGGTCACCGACATCGCCGCCGAGTTCGGCACCCCGGTGTTCGTCATCGACGAGGACGACTTCCGGTCGCGATGCCGCGAGATCTCCGCGGCGTTCGGCGGGGGAGAACACGTGCATTACGCGGCCAAGGCGTTCCTGTGCACCGAGATCGCACGTTGGGTGAACGAGGAAGGGCTGTGCCTGGACGTCGCCACCGGCGGGGAACTCGCGGTCGCGCTGCACGGAGGATTTCCGGCAGAGCGAATCACGGTGCACGGCAACAACAAATCGGTCGCCGAGCTCACCGCGGCCGTTGCGGCCGGCGTCGGCCACGTCGTTCTGGACTCCGAAATCGAGATCGAGCGCCTCGACCGGATCGCCGGCGCGGCCGGTGTGGTGCAGGACGTACTGGTGCGCGTCACCGTCGGGGTCGAAGCGCACACGCACGAGTTCATCTCCACCGCGCACGAGGACCAGAAGTTCGGCCTGTCGCTGGCCACCGGCGCGGCGATGGCCGCGGTGCGCAAGGTGTTCGCGGCCGACCACTTACGGCTGGTGGGGCTGCACAGCCACATCGGGTCGCAGATCTTCGATGTCGCGGGGTTCGAGATCGCCGCGCACCGGGTGATCGGGCTGCTGCGTGACGTGGTCGCCGAGTTCGGTGTCGAGAAGACTGCCCAGATGTCGATCGTCGACCTCGGCGGCGGGCTGGGTATCTCCTATCTACCGGGGGACAACCCGCCGCCGATGAAAGAGTTGGCCGACAAACTGTTGGCCATCGTGCGCAACGAGTCGGCCGCGGTCGGGCTTCCGGCTCCCAAACTGGTCGTCGAGCCCGGCCGGGCCATCGCCGGACCGGGCACCATCACGCTTTATGAGGTCGGCACCGTCAAGGACGTCGCGGTGGCCGCCGACCGGTACCGCCGCTACGTCAGCGTCGACGGCGGGATGAGCGACAACATCCGCACGTCTCTCTATGACGCGGAGTACGACGTGCGGCTGCTGTCGCGCACCAGTGCCGCGAGCCCGGCGCTGTCACGGGTGGTGGGCAAGCACTGCGAAAGCGGTGACATCGTGGTCCGCGACGCGTGGCTGCCCGATGACGTGGCACCGGGCGACTTGGCCGGTGTCGCCGCGACGGGCGCATACTGCTACTCGATGTCGAGTCGCTACAACCTGATCGGCCGACCGGCGGTGGTGGCCGTGCGCGACGGGCGGGCCCGGCTGATCCTGCGCCGCGAGACGGTCGAGGATCTCTTGAGTCTGGAAGTGAGGTGAACCTGTGACTGAGGCCGTCAACGGCGAGATCGGCGTGGCTGTCCTGGGTCTGGGCAACGTCGGCAGCCAGGTGGTGCGCATCATCGAGGAAAGCGCCACCGACCTGGCCGCCCGGGTCGGAGCACCGCTGCGGGTGCGCGGCATCGGCGTGCGCCGGGTCGGTGCCGACCGCGGAGTCCCGGCAGAGCTGTTGACCGACAACATCGAGGAGCTGGTCTCGCGCGCCGACGTCGACATCGTCGTCGAGCTGATGGGCCCCGTCGAGCCCGCCCGCAAGGCCATCCTGGCCGCGCTGGAGCAGGGCAAGTCGGTGATCACCGCGAACAAGGCGTTGCTGGCGGTGTCGGCCGGCGAGCTCGCCCAGGCCGCCGAGCACGCCCACGTCGACCTCTACTTCGAAGCCGCCGTCGCCGGCGCGATCCCGGTGATCCGCCCGCTGACCCAGTCGCTGGCCGGGGACACCGTGCTGCGGGTGGCCGGCATCGTCAACGGCACCACCAACTACATCCTCTCCGAGATGGACAGCACCGGAGCCGACTACGCCTCCGCGCTGGCCGACGCCAGCGCGCTCGGCTACGCCGAGGCGGACCCGACCGCCGACGTGGAGGGCCACGACGCGGCCGCCAAGGCCGCGATCCTGGCATCGATCGCATTCCACACCCGGGTCAGCGCCGACGACGTCTACTGCGAGGGCATCACCAAGGTCAGCCCGACCGACTTCGTGTCGGCCCGCGCGCTGGGCTGCACCATCAAACTGCTGGCGATCTGCGAACGGCTCACCGGTGCCGATGGGCAGCAGCGGGTTTCGGCACGGGTCTACCCGGCGCTGGTGCCGCTCGACCATCCGCTGGCCGCGGTCAACGGTGCGTTCAACGCGGTGGTCGTCGAGGCGGAGGCGGCCGGGCGGTTGATGTTCTACGGCCAGGGCGCCGGCGGCTCGCCGACCGCGTCGGCGGTCATGGGCGATCTGGTGATGGCCGCGCGCAACCGGGTACAGGGTGGGCGCGGACCCCGGGAATCCAAGTACGCGAAGCTGCCGGTGGCGCCGATCGGTGACATCTCCACCCGCTACTACGTCAACATGAACGTCGCCGACCGGCCGGGCGTGCTGTCCGCCGTCGCTGCGGAGTTCGCCAAACACGAGGTCAGCATCGCCGAGGTCCGGCAGGAGGGCATGGTCGACGAGGGCGGCCAGCGCTGTGGCGCCCGCATCGTGGTCGTGACACACCGGGCGACCGATGCCGCATTGTCGGAAACTGTTGCCGCGCTTGCCGGTCTGGAGGTCGTGCAGAGCATCAACAGCGTTCTTCGGATGGAAGGAACCACCGAATGAGTACCGCCTCAGCCGTGCACAAGCCGTGGCCGGGACTGATCGCCGCCTACCGGGACCGGCTGCCGGTCGAGGACAGCTGGACGCCGATCACCCTGCGCGAGGGCGGAACTCCGCTGCTGCCGGCGCCCCGGCTGTCGGAATACACAGGCTGCACCGTGCACCTGAAGGTCGAGGGCCTCAACCCGACGGGTTCGTTCAAGGACCGCGGCATGACGATGGCGGTCACCGAGGCGGTGGCCCGCGGGCAGCAGGCGGTGTTGTGCGCGTCGACCGGGAACACGTCGGCGTCGGCCGCGGCCTACGCCGCGCGTGCCGGGATCACCTGCGCGGTGCTGGTGCCGCAGGGCAAGATCGCGATGGGCAAGCTCGCGCAGGCGGTCATGCACGGAGCCAAGATCATTCAGATCGACGGCAACTTCGACGACTGTCTGGAGCTGGCCCGCAAGCTGACCGCCGATTTCCCGACGGTGTCGCTGGTGAACTCGGTCAACCCGTTCCGCATCGACGGTCAGAAGACCGCGGCCTTCGAGATCGTCGACGCCCTCGGCGATGCCCCCGACGTGCACGCGCTGCCGGTCGGTAATGCCGGCAACATCACTGCGTACTGGAAGGGTTACACCGAGTACCACCGCGACGGGGTCGCGCAGCGGCTGCCGCGCATGCTCGGCACCCAGGCTGCGGGCGCCGCGCCCCTGGTGCTCGGGGAGCCGGTCAGCGACCCGGAGACCATCGCCACCGCCATCCGCATCGGCTCGCCGGCGTCGTGGAGTTCGGCGGTGGAGGCCCAGCAGCAGTCCGACGGACGCTTCCTGGCGGCCACCGACGAGGAGATCCTGGCCGCTTACCACCTGGTGGCCCGCGCCGAAGGCGTGTTCGTGGAACCGGCCTCGGCGGCCAGCATCGCCGGTCTGCTCAAGTCGATCGAAGACGGTTGGGTCGCCCGGGGTTCCACCGTGGTGTGCACCGTCACCGGCAACGGCCTCAAGGACCCCGACACCGCCCTCAAGGGCATGCCCGCGGTCATTCCCGTCCCGGTCGATCCGGTCGCCGTGGTGGCGAAGCTGGGTCTGGTCTAGGAACCGTCCATGACGCGCACCCTGCCACCCGGGCTGACGGCCAACGCTGTGGTCGCGGCGTCGAGCGCCAACCTCGGACCCGGTTTCGACAGCCTTGGGCTGGCCCTGCGCCTCTACGACGAGATCATCGTCGAGACAACGCATTCCGGCCTTGTCGTACAAGTCGAGGGCGAAGGGGAGGGGCAGGTGCCGCTCGACTCGTCGCACCTGGTGGTTCGCGCCATCGAGCGCGGCCTGCGTGAGCTGGGACTGACCGCGCCCGGTCTGATCGTCCGGTGCCGTAACGATATTCCGCACTCCCGCGGCCTGGGGTCCTCGGCGGCTGCGGTGGTCGGCGGCCTCGCCGCGGCCAACGGGCTTGCCGTGCAAGCGGATTGCACACCCATGACCGAGTCCGAGCTGATCCAGGTGTCCTCGGAGTTCGAGGGCCACCCCGACAATGCCGCAGCCGCGGTCTACGGCGGCGCGGTCGTGTCGTGGACCGACACCTCCCGCGGCGACGCGCGGTATGCCGCCGCGCCCATCCGGCTGCACGCCGACATTCACCTGTTCGTCGGGATCCCGCAGGTACGTTCGTCGACCGCCGAGACCCGGGTCCTGTTGCCCGAGCACGTCAGCCACCACGACGCACGGTTCAACCTGAGTCGGGCGGCGCTGCTGGTGGTGGCCCTCACCGAACGGCCCGACCTGCTGATGGCCGCGACCGAAGACGTCCTGCATCAGCCCCAGCGCGCGCCGGCCATGCCGGCGTCCGGGGAATTTCTCGCGGTGCTGCGCCGTTGTGGCATTGCGGCAGTGCTGTCAGGTGCAGGACCTGCAGTGCTGGCACTGAGCACCCGGGCCGAGCTTCCGGCGGAAGCCGCGAAGTTCGGTGCCGAAAGTGGGTTCACCGTCGTCACGACCTCGGTCGGCAGCGGCGTGCAGTGGACGTCCGGAGTGGTGGTCGGCAGCTAGGTGAGTGGCCAGCACCGTGCTGAGGCTCACGACATGCCGACCATGGGTTTCTTGCTTCCCTCCCGGATGCGGGTTATTCTCGCAATCGTCCAGCAATCGCAGCGTCTCTGCCTGCGCCTACACTAGGACGACCACTCTTCTTTCAGGTGTTCAATTTGTGGACTGACGGTTCGCCGTTTTTCGGCGAAGCCCGGCGATCACCGTTGCAGTGGCAATGGTGTGACCTTCGCGTTCAGCGGATCGGCTGACCGCACCGAACCCCCGCGTGACTCGGTCAGCGAGGGAAGAAAGGAAATCCGTGACCGAAACGGACCTCATCACGGCTGGTGGCAGCCCCGCTCCCGCTGAGCTGCCCAATTCCGTGACCCCAGAAGCCTCCGCCGCCGCGGACGACAGCGCGACGCCGGCACCGGCCGCGACGCGCCGCAGCGGCGCGCTGACCAGCATGGTGCTGCCCGAACTGCGCGCGCTGGCCAAAGAGCTCGGCATCGACGGCGCGTCCGGGATGCGCAAGGGCGAGCTGGTGGCGGCGATCCGCGAACGGCGCGGAGCGAGCAACGGCGCCGCGGCGTCGAGTGCCCCCGCCGCCGACGCCGCGCCTGCGCCGGAAACCGGCGCCGCCGACCAGGCCGCCGACGCCACGCCCGCACGCCGCGAGCGCCGCGCCGCATCCCGTGACCAGGGCAAGCCCGCCGGCGAGCAGACCGCCGGCCCGGAGCAGTCCGACGCCGAACAGCCCGGATCCGACACCGCCAAGGAGGCGGGACGGGAGAACCGGACCGAGCAGCGCGGCCGGGATGCCCAGGAGTCCAAGCCCGACCGATCGGGCGACACCGCCGACAAGTCCGAGAAACCGGACCGCTCGGACAGCGGCTCGGGCAACCGTCCGGACGGCGACCAACAGGGCGGCCAGAACCGCGGCCGCGGGGACGGCAACCGCGCCGAGGGCGGTCGTTCCGACAACCGCTCGGACAACAACCGCGCCGACGGCAACCGCTCCGACAACGATGACGACGGCGAGGGCCGGCAGGGTCGGCGCGGGCGGCGGTTCCGCGATCGCCGGCGCCGCGAGCGCGGCGGCGGGGACGGTGGCGGCGGAAACGATCGCGACACCGAACTGCGTGAGGACGACGTCGTCCAGCCGGTCGCCGGCATCCTCGACGTGCTGGACAACTACGCCTTCGTGCGGACCTCCGGCTATCTGGCCGGCCCCAACGACGTCTACGTCTCGATGAACATGGTGCGCAAGAACGGCCTGCGTCGCGGTGACGCGGTGACCGGCGCCGTGCGTGTCGCCAAGGAGGGCGACGGCGGCGGGCAGAACTCCCGGCAGAAGTTCAATCCGCTGGTGCGTCTCGACAGCGTCAACGGCAAGCCGGTCGAGGAGGCCAAGAAGCGTCCGGAGTTCAACAAGCTCACGCCGCTCTACCCGAACCAGCGGCTGCGCCTCGAGACCTCCGGTGACAAGCTGACCACCCGCGTGATCGACCTGATCATGCCGATCGGCAAGGGTCAGCGCGCGCTGATCGTGTCCCCGCCCAAGGCCGGCAAGACCACGATCATGCAGGACATCGCCAACGCGATCACCCGCAACAACCCGGAGTGCCATCTGATGGTCGTGCTCGTCGACGAGCGCCCGGAAGAGGTCACCGACATGCAACGCTCGGTGAAGGGCGAGGTCATCGCGTCGACCTTCGACCGGCCGCCGTCGGACCACACCCAGGCCGCCGAGCTGGCGATCGAACGTGCCAAGCGCCTGGTCGAGCAGGGCAAGGACGTCGTCGTGCTGCTTGACTCGATCACCCGCCTGGGCCGCGCCTACAACAACGCCTCACCTGCGTCGGGGCGCATCCTCTCCGGTGGTGTGGACTCGACCGCGCTGTACCCGCCCAAGCGTTTCCTGGGCGCGGCGCGCAACATCGAAGAAGGCGGCTCGCTGACCATCATCGCCACCGCCATGGTCGAAACCGGCTCCACCGGTGACACGGTGATCTTCGAGGAGTTCAAGGGCACCGGCAACGCCGAGCTCAAGCTCGACCGCAAGATCGCCGAGCGACGCGTCTTCCCGGCCGTCGACGTCAACCCGTCGGGCACCCGCAAGGACGAGCTGCTGCTCTCGCCCGACGAGTTCGCGATCGTGCACAAGCTGCGCCGGGTGCTGTCCGGGCTGGACCCGCACCAGGCCATCGACCTGCTGATGAGCCAGCTGCGCAAGACCAAGAACAACTACGAGTTCCTGGTCCAGGTCTCCAAGAACACCCCCGGCGGCGCCGACGGCGACTGAGCCGGCCCGCCCCCGGCTCACCAGTAGGGGTCGGTGATCTCACGCAGCGTGATCAGCGCTGCGCGCAGGTCGCCGAAGGCGTTGTCGCCGAGGTGCTTTCGCCACTGCTCTTCGACCCGGCCGACCGCTGCCGCAGCCGTCCGGCACGCGTGCGCGCCTTTGTCGCTCAGTGTGACGAGGCGGGCCCGCGCATCGGACGGATCGGGCCGGCGCGTCACGTAGCCGGCCCGTTCCAGCTGGTCGACGAGGGCTCCTGCGGTCTGCTTGGTCACCCGTGCCTGCTCGGCCAGGTCGGTCAGCCGCATGCCGGCGGGGTCAAGGCGCTGCAGTAGTCGAGACTGTGCCTGCGTGATATCGGTGACGCCCGCATCGGCGAGAGCGTCCATCACCCGGCTCTCGACGTCGCGGTGCGCGATGAACATCAGAGTGGGGGTCGACGGGTGCTCGGACACACCTTGACTTTAGTACGAGCCCCTGACTAATTTAGTCAGGAAAGCTGACCACTGAGCGAGGCCGTCATGGACACCGACACCGCATGGCAACACATCGACACGCAACGTCGAGAGCTCGCCGACCTTCTCGACGGCCTCGACGCCGGGGTGTGGCGGACCCCGTCGCTGTGCACCGGATGGACCGTGCGCGACGTCGCGGCGCACCTGACCCATTCCACGTTGCCCCTTCCGAGGATGCTCTGGGAGGCCGTGCGGGGTGGGTTCCGGATGGACGCGGTGATCGACCGGATGGCGCGCGCCGACGACAGCACCCCCGCCGAGCTCACCGCCCGGCTGCGGGCCATGGCCGGGTGCCGGCGGCACCCACCCGGCACCACCGTGCGCGACCCGCTGACCGACGTGCTGGTCCACACCCAGGACATCTGCGTCCCGCTCGGCATCGAGCGAGCCATGCCGACCGACGCCGCCGTCGCCGCGGCCGAGCAGGTGTGGAGTCGGGGCTTCCCGTTCCACGCCCGGCGGCGGTACGCCGGCAAGCAGCTGGTGGCCACCGACGCCGATCTCGTCCTCGGCGAGGGTGAGCCGGTGCGGGCCCCGATCAGCGATCTGCTGATGATGCTGACCGGGCGGCGCTAGCAGGCGCCGTCTGGTCCGGGTCACACCGCAGCGCCGCGACGATGTAGCGCCGCGCATGCCGCAGCACCGACTCGTGGTCGTCGACGTCGCACTTCTCTCCGGGCACTGTCGCCAGGCTCATCATCTGCCGCGCGATCCACTCGGCGGCCTCGGCGCAGTCGGTGTTCGGATGGATCTCGCCCTCGTCGACGGCGGCCTGCAGATAGGGCTCCCAGAACGCGGCGATCTCCGGGATCAGCCCGCGCACGCCAAGTCCCACGCAGGCGGTGAACGCCTCGGGCTCCTCCTGGCGCAGCTTGAGCACCAGAGCCCCGGGGGTCTCGGACTCCTTGCGGGCCAGCGCGACACCGACCGCGATGCGCTGGTCGAGGCCGCGCACCGCATCGAGACGGGTGCGTGACTCGGTCCAGAACGCGTCGTTGAGGCGCACGATCGCGGCGCCGAGCAACTCGGCTTTGTCCGGGAAATGGCGGTAGAGCCAGCCCCTGCTGACACCGGCGACCTCGGCTACCTCCGAGACCGTGGTCGCGCGAATTCCCTTGGCGGTCAGGCACCGTTCCGCGGCGTCGATCAACCGGTCACGCACCGAGGGTTTGGTGTCCGAGGCGGTGACCGAATCGACCGCAGTACCCAGGCTCATCGGCTTATCTTCGCAAATGACGGGTTTGTGGTGGGGCGATGTGGCCCACCTGTGACCGGTCGAGTAGACAAGTACACAAATCTGTATACCGACGCGAAGGGCGGGCGGGTGGCCGAGACAGTCCAGCAGCTGCTGCGGGAACGCCACGGAGACGACGGAATCGCCGTCACCTACGAGGGGCAGACCTGGACATGGCGCGAACATCTCGACGACGCCGCGACCCAGGCAGCGGCGCTGATCGCCATCGCCGACCCGGACCGGCCGTTGCACGTGGGCACACTGCTGGGCAACACCCCTGACATGCTGACCGCGATGGCGGCCGCGGGACTGGGTGGCTACGTGCTCTGCGGCCTCAACAACACCCGCCGCGGACCGGCCCTGGCGCGCGACGTCCTCCGCGCCGACTGCCAGGTCGTCCTCACCGATGATCAGCACAGCGAGCTGCTCGACGGGCTGGATCTGCCCGGTGTCCGGGTGCTGGTGGTGGACAGCGCGGAGTACAAGAAGCTGCTGGCGGGCGCGGGCGAGCTCACCCCGCACCGGCAACCGAGCCCGACCGACACCTTCATGCTGATCTACACCTCCGGTACCAGCGGTGACCCCAAGGCGGTGCAGGTCATGCACGCGATGGTGCTGCTGGCCGGGGCCGCCCTGGCCGATCGCTACCAACTCACCCCTGCCGACGTCTGCTATCTGTCGATGCCGCTGTTCCACAGCAACGCGGTCCTGGCCGGGTGGTCGGTGGCCCTCAACGCGGGTGCGGCCATGGCGCCCGCACACTTCTCGGCGTCGCGCTTCCTCGACGACGTCCGGCGCTACGGCGTCACCTACATGAACTACGTCGGCAAGCCGCTGGCCTACATCCTGGCCGCCCCGGAGCGGCCCGACGACGCCGACAACCCGCTGCGCGTCGCGTTCGGCAACGAGGCCACCGACCGCGACATCGCCGAGTTCGCGCGCCGCTTCGGCTGCCAGGTGTGGGACGGCTTCGGCTCCACCGAGAACGCGGTCACCGTCACCCGCGAAGACGGCTGCCCGCCCGGTTCCATCGGTAAGGGCTTCCCCGGGGTGGCGATCTACGACCCCGAGACGTTGACCGAATGCGCCGTCGTGCAGTTCGACGAGCACGGCGCGCTGAGCAACCCCGACGACGCGATCGGTGAACTCGTCAACACCCAGGGTGCGGGCATGTTCGCCGGCTACTACAACGATCCCGGCGCCACCGACGAACGCATGCGCCACGGCATGTTCTGGACCGGTGACCTCGCCTACCGCGACGGCGGCGGCTGGATCTACCTGGCCGGGCGGACCGCCGACTGGATGCGGGTCGACGGCGAGAACATGACGGCCGCGCCGATCGAACGCATCCTGGTCCGGCTGCCGGCGATCAGCACCGTCGCGGTGTACCCGGTGCCCGACGACCACGTCGGCGACCAGGTGATGGCCGCGATCGTGCTCCAGGACGGCGCGACGTTGACACCGGAGCAATTCACCGAATTCCTGGCCGCGCAGCCGGATCTGTCGCCCAAAGCGTGGCCGCGCCACGTCTGGATCACCGAGCAGCTTCCGGCCACCGCCACCAACAAGATCCTCAAACGCGAGCTGGTCGCGATGGGGGCCACGCCGCCCGGCGGGGTGCGGTGGCGCCGCGACGGCCGCGTCTATCGCCGGGAATAGCGGTCACCGGCTGCGCGTTTAGGCTGCTGGCGGTCATCCTGGCATAATGGATCGCCGACACCTCGGTTCCGGTTCACGCCGCAATCTCTGACAGTTCGCGCAGAGGCGACCCGGGACCCACGATCGAAGAGGGAAAGCCAATGAAATCAGGGATTCATCCTGACTACGTCGAGACCACCGTGCTGTGTGGCTGCGGCGCCAGCTTCACCACCCGCAGCACGAAGAAGAGCGGCCAGATCACCGTCGAGGTCTGCTCGCAGTGCCACCCGTTCTACACCGGCAAGCAGAAGATCCTCGACAGCGGCGGCCGCGTGGCGCGCTTCGAGAAGCGCTACGGCAAGCGCTCGGCGGGCCAGAACAAGTCCGCAGACGACAAGTAACCATCCGATCGGCGCCCGACCTGCCGCTTTCCGCGCAGGGCGGGCGCCGTTTCGTCGGCACGACAAGGAGGCGGGGTGACCGACACCGCACCGGGGATCGCTGCCGTCCTCGCCGAACACGCTGATCTGGAACAGCGGATGGCCGACCCCGAACTGCACGCCGATCCCGGCGCCGCCCGCAAGGTCGGCCGTCGGTTCGCGCAGATCTCGCCGATCGTCGCCACCCACCGCAAGCTCGAGGCCGCGCGTGGCGACCTCGAGGCGGCCCGGGAACTGGCGGCCGACGACTCCTCGTTCGCCGCGGAGGTCGACGAGTTGTCCGCCACCGTCGCCGAGCTGGAGACCCAGCTGGCCGATCTGCTCGCCCCGCGGGACCCGCACGACGCCGACGACATCGTGCTCGAGGTGAAGTCGGGGGAGGGCGGCGAAGAGTCGGCGCTGTTCGCCGCGGATCTGGCGCGCATGTACATCCGCTACGCCGAGCGGCGCGGATGGACCGTCACCATCCTCGACGAGACCAGCTCCGACCTCGGCGGCTACAAGGACGCCACGCTGTCGATCCGCAGCAAGGGCGACGCGGCCGACGGGGTGTGGTCGCGGCTGAAGTTCGAAGGCGGGGTGCACCGGGTGCAGCGGGTGCCGGTCACCGAATCACAGGGCCGGGTGCACACCTCGGCGGCCGGGGTGCTGGTCTACCCCGAGCCCGAGGAGATCGAGCAGGTCCAGATCGACGAGTCCGACCTGCGCGTCGATGTTTACCGCAGTTCCGGGAAGGGCGGCCAAGGAGTCAATACCACCGACTCCGCGGTGCGCCTGACCCACCTGCCCACCGGCATCGTGGTGACCTGTCAGAACGAGCGCTCGCAGCTGCAGAACAAGGCGCGCGCCATGCAGGTGCTCGCGGCCCGGCTGCAGGCGCTGGCCGAGGAACAGGCCCAGGCCGACGCGTCGGCCGACCGCGCCAGCCAGATCCGCACCGTCGACCGCAGCGAACGGATCCGGACCTACAACTTTCCGGAGAACCGGATCGCCGATCACCGGATCAACTTCAAGGCCCACAATCTCGACCAGGTGCTCGACGGCGACCTCGACGCACTGTTCGACGCGCTGGCCGCCGCCGACAGGCAGTCCCGGCTGCAGAGCACGTGAGCCTCGCGCACCGGACGACCATGCGTCAGGTGATCGACGCCGCGACCGACGAGCTGACCGCCGCCGGCGTGGAGTCGGCGCGCATCGACGCCGAGCTGCTGGCCGAACACGTCGCCGGCATCCCCCGCGGCCGGCTCACGCTGACCACCCCCGACGCCGCCTTCATCCAGCGCTACCGAACGTTGACGGCTCAGCGCGCCCAGCGCATCCCGCTGCAACACCTCACCGGCACCGCCGCGTTCGGGCCGGTCACCGTCCACGTCGGACCCGGGGTCTTCATCCCGCGACCGGAAACCGAGGCGCTGTTGGAGTGGGCGCTGACGCGACGTCTGCCTCCGGCCGCGGTGATCGTCGACCTGTGCACCGGGTCGGGCGCGCTCGCGCTGGCGCTGGCCGCCCACCACCCGCGGGCCAGGGTCATCGCCGTCGACGACTCGGAGCAGGCGCTGCACTATGCCCGGCGCAACATCGGAGACTCCGGCGTCGAACTCGTCTGCGCCGATGTCACCGACCCCGGAATGCTCAGCGACCTCGTCGCCGGAGTCGACCTGCTGGTGGCCAACCCGCCCTACATCCCGGCCGGTGCCCCGCTGACTCCGGAGGTCGCGCAGCACGACCCCGACCACGCGTTGTTCGGCGGTGCCGACGGCATGGCGGTCATCGCTCCCATCGCCGCCGCTGCCGCCCGGCTGCTCCGCCCCGGCGGGTTCTGCGCCGTCGAGCATGACGACACCACGTCGGGGGAGACCGTCGAGACGTTCCGGCGTGCCGGGCCATTCCGTGACGTCACCGCACGACACGACTGGACCGGCCGCCCCCGCTTCGTGACCGCGCTGCGCGGCGAGTGAGAGATTGGTGACCGATGGCTGAGATGTTCGACTGCTCGGATCCGGCGCAACGCACGGCGGGAATCGCGTCGGCGGTCAACGCCCTCAAAGGCGGCCGCCTCGTGGTGATGCCGACCGACACCGTGTACGGCATCGGAGCCGACGCGTTCGACAGCGACGCCGTGGCCGCGCTCCTGGCCGCCAAAGGCCGCGGACGCAACATGCCGGTGCCGGTTCTCGTCGGCTCCTGGCACACCATCCAGGGCCTGGTCTACGCGGTGCCATCGACGGCCAAGGAGCTGATCCGCGCATTCTGGCCCGGGGCGTTGAGCCTTGTGGTGCACCAGGCCCCGTCGCTGCAGTGGGACCTCGGCGACGCGCAGGGCACCGTGATGCTGCGGATGCCGCTGCACCCGGTGGCCATCGAGCTGTTGCGCGAAGTCGGTCCGATGGCGGTGTCGAGCGCCAACATCTCGGGCCATCCGGCGGCCGTCACGGCCGCCGAGGCCCGCGAGCAGCTGGGCGACCTCGTCGAGGTGTACCTCGACGGGGGGGCCGCGCAGGCGCAGGCGGCGTCGACCATCGTTGATCTGACCGGCGCGCAACCCCGCGTCCTGCGCGAAGGCCCGGTCACCGTCGACGCCATCGCCGGTGTGCTGCGCGTCGACGCCGCGACCCTGCGTCCGCAGCCCGACTGAGCTGCACACCCGGTGGATTACGGTGCAGCGGTGATGTTCCCCAGCTCGATGTCGGAGAGTGTGCTGGCATTGTCCGACCGCGGCGCCGGCGTCCCGCTGCGGGAGTTGGCGCTGGTCGGCCTGACCGCGGCCATCATCACCTATCTGGCCACCGGCTTGGTCCGCGTGCTGGCCATGCGCTGGGGTGCGGTGGCCTATCCGCGCGAACGCGACGTCCATCTGCAGCCGACGCCCCGCATGGGCGGGTTGGCGATGTACCTCGGAGTGGTGGCCGCGGTGTTGTTGGCCTCCCAGCTGCCCGCGCTGACACGTGGCTTCGTCTATTCGTCGGGGATGCCCGCGGTGGTGGTGGCCGGTGGGCTGATCATGCTCGTGGGGCTGATCGACGACCGGTGGGGACTCGATGCGCTGACCAAGTTCGCGGGGCAGATCACCGCGGCCAGCGTGCTGGTGACCATGGGTGTCGCCTGGAGCGTGCTCTACATCCCCTTCGGGGGAGTGGGCACCATCGTGCTCGACCAGGTCGCGTCGATCCTGCTGACGCTTGCGCTGACGGTGGCCATCGTCAACGCGATGAACTTCGTCGACGGTCTCGACGGCCTCGCGGCGGGGCTCGGACTGATCACCGCGCTGGCGATCTGCATCTTCTCGGTCGGCCTGTTGCGTGACCACGGCGGCGACGTGCTCTTCTACCCGCCCGCGGTGATCTCGGTCGTCCTGGCGGGCGCCTGCCTGGGGTTCCTGCCGCACAACTTTCACAAGGCCAGGATCTTCATGGGGGACTCGGGCTCGATGCTCATCGGCCTGATGCTGGCCGCCGCGTCGACCACTGCGGCCGGCCCGATCTCGCAATCCGCCTACGGCGTGCGCGATGTGTTCGCGTTGTTGTCGCCGTTCCTTCTGGTCGTCGCCGTCATGTGCGTGCCCGCACTGGACATGCTGCTGGCGATCATCCGGCGCACCCGCGCCGGCCGCAGCCCGTTCAGCCCGGACAAGATGCACCTGCACCACCGGCTGCTCGAGATCGGCCACTCCCACCGCCGCGTCGTGCTACTGGTCTACCTGTGGGTGGGCATCGTGGCACTGGGCGCCGCGAGCACCATTTTCTTCGATCCCCGGCAGACCGCGGCGGTGATGGGAGCGGCCATCGTCATCGCCCTCGTGGTGACCCTGATCCCGTTGCTCGGTGGACGCGACGGCGCAGGCCGGGGCGTATACGACGAGAAGTAGTAGGGCCGGGAATCCGGCCTTTTCGGTGTGTTAGGGTTCAATAAGAGCCGACTGAAACCGCGCGGGTGTCCAGCCCCCGGGCAGCGGTTTCGCCGAGCCGGGAACGTTGACATTGACCGACAGTTCGAACGATCACAGGGAGCTTCCCCTTGGGTGAGTCCAGTGCGCTCATCGCCCTCCGATACGCTACGGGCGCCGCGCACCGAATCCTCGGGACGGCTCTCACAACCCCATACGACCGCGGGATTGAGGTGATGCAGTGACGACGCCAGCGCACGATGCGCCGTTGGTGTTGCCATCCATCGCTTTCCGGCCGGTCCGCCTGCTCGTGATCTGCCTGGTGCTGGCCGGCGTGGGCACGCTGGCCGCCGCTCTGCTCGGACACATCTGGGTCGGGGTGTTCTTCGGAATCGGCCTGGGCCTCGGTCTGATCAACGCGGTGCTGGTGCGTCGCTCGGTCACCAAGATCACCTCGAAGCCCAATCCGCTGAAGAGTTCGATGGCCATCAACTCGGCGGGCCGCCTGATGGCGTTGACGGTGATCGGCCTGGCCATCGCGTTCATCTTCCGCCCGCAGGGGCTCGGGGTGGTCTTCGGGATGGCCCTGTTCCAGATGTTGCTGGTGTTCTCGACCACCATGCCTGTCGCACGCAAACTGCGGGCCGGTGCGGCCCACGGCCCTGAAGGAGACGCGAGCCAACCATGACGGGAATCAATGTCGCCGACCCCGCGGGTTCCGTGACGGTCCTCGCCGCCGAGTCCGGCATTCATGTCGGCGTGCACAAAGAGGCCAACTGGTTCGGCCTCACGGTCAACACCGACACCCTGCTCTCGACATCGATCGCCGCGGTCATCGTGTTGCTGCTCGCGTTCTATCTGCGCTCGAAGGTCACCGCGTCCGGCGTGCCCAGCGGCGTGCAGCTGTTCTGGGAAGCGATCACCGTGCAGGTCCGCAACCAGGTGGAGAGCGCGATCGGCATGAAGATCGCGCCGTTCGTGCTTCCGCTGGCGGTGACGCTGTTCGTGTTCATCCTGGCGGCCAACTGGCTGTCGGTCTTCCCGTGGCAGTACTCCGATGAGACCGGTATCCACGAGGTCCTCAAACCGGCCGCATCCGACATCAACTTCGTCGTCGCGCTGGGTCTGTTCGTGTTCATCTGCTACCACGCGGCCGGCTTCTGGCGCCGCGGGCTGGTCGGCCACCCGCTGCGCCTGGTCAAGGGCCACGTCGCGTTCCTGGCGCCGATCAACGTCGTCGAAGAGATCGCCAAGCCGATCTCGCTGTCTCTCCGACTTTTCGGCAACGTGTTCGCCGGCGGCATCATGGTCACGATCATCGCGCTGTTCCCCGCGTACGTGATGTGGGCGCCGAACGCGCTGTGGAAGTCGTTCGAGTTGTTCATCGGCGCCATCCAGGCCTTCATCTTCGCGCTGCTGACGATCCTGTACTTCGGGCAGTCGATGGAGCTCGAAGACGAACACCATTGATCTCTCGCGAAAAGACTTCTCGCAAAAGCCTGTTCAACTGACCTGATCGACTCAACCCAGACCTGGCAGGGACGCCCTGCCAGTTAGCAAGGAGGAAAGAAATGGATCCCACGATCGCTGCCGGCGCACTCATCGGCGGTGGACTTCTGCTGGGCGGCGGCGCCATCGGCGCGGCCATCGGCGACGGTGTCGTCGGTAGCGCACTGGTCGAAGGTGTGGCCCGGCAGCCCGAGGCCCAGGGCCGGCTGTTCGTCCCGTTCTTCATCACCGTCGGTCTGGTGGAGGCCATGTACTTCATCAACCTGGCGTTCATGGCGCTGTTCGTGTTCGCCACCCCGGTTGCATAGTCGGACTGGAGAGTCATGGGTGACCTGAGCATCACTGTCCTCGCCGCAGAGGAAGGCGGGCAGAGCAACTTCCTGCTGCCCAACGGCACGTTCATCTTCGTGCTGCTGATCTTCCTGATCGTGCTGGGTGTCATCGCCAAGTTCGTGGTGCCGCCGGTCAGCGCGGTGCTGCACGAACGTGAAGCCATGGTCACCAAGACGGACCAGGACAACCGCAAGTCGGCCGAACTGTCCGCCGCCGCGCAGGACGATTCGGCGAAGGTGATGGGCGAGGCACGTCGGGAGGCCTCGTCCATTCGGGACCAGGCCCGCACCGAAGGCCGGGAAATCCTCGAGGACATGCGGTCGCGTGCCAACGAGGAGGTCACCTCCGCGGTGCAGAAGACCAACGAGGAGCTGTCCCGGCAGGGTCGGCAGACCGCTGACGAGCTGCGGTCGTCGATCGAGACGCTGTCGGAGACACTGGCCGGTCGCGTCCTCGGAACCGACGTCGCCAGCTCCCGCACCGCTGCGACCACGAGCCAGGGACGGTAGGCATGTCGACATTCATCGGTCAGCTCATCGGGTTCGCGGTCATCGTGTTCCTGGTGGTGCGCTTCGTGGTGCCGCCGGTGCGGAACATGATGCGCCTGCAGCAGGACACCGTCCGGCAGCAACTCGAAGCCAGTTCGGCGGCGGCCGAGAAGGTGGCACGAGCCGACGAAGAGCATGCCAAGGCCGTCGCCGCGGCCAAGGAGGAGGCGGCTCGCGTCGTCGAGGAAGCTCGCGCCGACGCCGAGAAGATCGCAGAGCAGATGCGCGAGCAGGCCGACGCCGACGTCGAGCGCATCAAGGTGCAGGGCGAGGCGCAGAGGGAACTGCTGCGTCAGCAGCTGATCCGCGAGCTCCGGCAGGAGCTGGGCACCGAGTCCGTGCACCGGGCCCGGGAACTGGTTCGCGAGCACGTCTCCGACGACGGCAACCGGTCGGCCACCGTCGACCGCTTCCTGGACGAACTCGACGCGATGGCGCCGTCCGAGGCCAACGTCGGTGACAGCGTCGGCGCCAGGATGCGGGCCACCAGCCGCGAAGCACTCGAGGTCGTGGTGTCCCGGTTCGACGAGCACACCGCTCAGACCTCCGCTGAGGAGCTGACCACGCTCGCCGACGACCTGGTCTCGGTGGCCAAGCTGCTCGGTTCCCAGCCGGTGCTGAGCAAGCACCTCGGTGAACCGACCGACGGCGGAGACGCCAAGAGCGGTCTCGCCGAGCGGCTGTTGTCGGGGAAGATCTCGGACACCGCGCTGGCATTGGTCAAGACAGCGGTCGAGCAGCGCTGGTCGGACGAGGCCGACCTGATCTTCGCGATCCGCTATATGGCCAGGCTTTCGCTGCTGGTGCGTGCCGAGCGCAACGACGAGTCCGACGAGGTGGAAGAACAGCTCTTCCGCTTCAGCCGGATCCTCGACGGTGAGTCGCAGCTGAGCGCGCTGCTCAGCGACTACACCACACCGCTGGACGGCCGAATCGGCTTGTTGGACAAGCTGCTCGAGAACAAGGCCAACAACACCACCCGGGCGCTGCTGGCCCAGACGGTCTCGTTGCTGCACGGCGAGCGGGCCGACGAAGCGGTGCGGGAACTCGCCGAGCTTGCGGTCTCGCGCCGCGGCGAGGTGGTCGCCCACGTCAGCGCCGCCGCCGAACTCAGCGACGATCAGCGCACCCGGCTGACCGAAGTGCTCAGCCGTATCTACAGCCACCCGGTGTCAGTGCAGCTGCACATCGATCCGTCCATGCTGGGCGGCCTGACAGTTGCCGTCGGCGACGAGGTCATCGAAGGCTCGCTGTCCTCACGACTGGCGGCCGCCGAGACCCGGCTGCCCGACTGACCGAACCCAAGACCCCTTTAGAACACCAAAAGGCAGGAAGCGAAAAGCCATGGCAGAGTTGACTATCTCGGCTGCTGACATCCAGGGCGCGATCGAGGACTACGTCTCCTCCTTCAGCGCGGATTCCGATCGTGAAGAGGTCGGCACCGTCGTCGACGCCGGTGACGGCATCGCCCACGTCGAGGGTCTGCCCTCGGTGATGACCCAGGAGCTGCTCGAGTTCTCCGGTGGCGTCCTCGGTGTCGCCATGAACCTCGACGAGCACAGCGTCGGCGCCGTGATCCTGGGCGACTTCGAGAAGATCGAAGAGGGCCAGCAGGTCAAACGCACCGGTGAGGTCCTCTCGGTACCCGTCGGTGACGCGTTCCTCGGCCGCGTCGTCAACCCGCTCGGCCAGCCGATCGACGGCCAAGGGGACATCGAGTCCGACACCCGTCGCGCCCTCGAGCTTCAGGCCCCGTCGGTGGTGCAGCGCCAGGGTGTGTCCGAGCCGCTGCAGACGGGCATCAAGGCCATCGACAGCCAGACCCCGATCGGCCGCGGGCAGCGACAGCTGATCATCGGCGACCGCAAGACCGGCAAGACCGCGGTCTGTGTCGACACCATCCTCAACCAGCGCAAAGCGTGGGAGACCGGCGACCCGAAGCAGCAGGTGCGCTGCGTGTACGTCGCCGTCGGCCAGAAGGGCACCACGATCGCCTCGGTCAAGCGTGCTCTCGAAGAGGGCGGCGCCATGGAGTACACCACCATCGTCGCCGCTCCTGCGTCCGACGCCGCCGGCTTCAAGTGGCTGGCGCCCTACACGGGTTCGGCCATCGGACAGCACTGGATGTACGACGGCAAGCACGTGCTGATCGTCTTCGACGACCTGACCAAGCAGGCCGAGGCCTACCGCGCGATCTCGCTGCTGCTGCGTCGGCCGCCGGGCCGCGAGGCGTACCCCGGTGACGTCTTCTACCTGCACTCCCGTCTGCTGGAGCGCTGCGCGAAGCTCTCCGATGAGCTCGGTGGCGGCTCGATGACCGGTCTGCCGATCATCGAGACCAAGGCCAACGACATCTCGGCGTACATCCCGACCAACGTCATCTCCATCACCGACGGTCAGTGCTTCCTGGAGTCCGACCTGTTCAACCAGGGTGTGCGGCCGGCCATCAACGTCGGTGTGTCGGTGTCGCGCGTCGGTGGCGCGGCGCAGATCAAGGCGATGAAGGAGGTTGCCGGTTCACTGCGTCTGGAGCTGTCGCAGTACCGCGAGCTGGAGTCCTTCGCCGCGTTCGCCTCTGACCTCGACGCCGCCTCGAAAGCGCAGCTGGACCGCGGCGCCCGCCTGGTCGAATTGCTCAAGCAGCCGGCGTACACGCCGTACGCGGTGGAGGATCAGGTCGTCGCGATCTTCCTCGGCACCGGTGGCCACCTGGACTCGGTTCCGGTCGAGGACGTCGCGCGCTTCGAGCAGGAACTGCTCGAGCACGTCAAGGGCTCGCACGGGCAGATTCTCGATGACATCCGGGAGAGCAAGAAGTTCTCCGAGGAGAACGAGGAGAAGCTGGTGAAGGTCATCAACGACTTCAAGAAGGGCTTCTCGGCCTCGGACGGCAGCTCGGTGGCGGTCGATGCCCAGGCCGAGGCGATGGACGAAGAGGACGTCGAGAAGGAGTCCGTCAAGGTCCGCAAGCCGGCCCCCAAGAAGTAGGCACCGAGACGGTCTGGAGAGCTAGATGGCTGCAACACTGCGCGAGCTACGCGGGCGCATCCGTTCCGCTGGGTCGATCAAGAAGATCACCAAGGCCCAGGAGATGATCGCCACCTCGCGGATCGCCAAGGCGCAGGCCCGAGTCGAGGCGGCTCGGCCGTACAGCACCGAGATCACCAACATGCTCACCGAGCTCGCCAGCGCGAGCGCGTTGGATCACCCGCTGCTCGTGCAACGGGAGAATCCGCGACGGGCCGCGGTGCTGGTGGTGTCCTCCGATCGTGGTCTCTGCGGCGCCTACAACGCCAACGTGCTGCGGCAGTCCGAAGAGCTCTTCTCGCTGCTGCGGGAAGAGGGCAAGGAGCCCGTCCTCTACGTCATCGGCCGTAAAGCGCTGGGCTACTTCAACTTCCGGCAGCGCGACGTCGTCGAGTCGTGGACCGGCTTCTCCGAGCGGCCCACCTACGAGCACGCTCGCGAGATCGCCGATACCCTGGTCACGACGTTCATGGCGGGCGTCGACGACGAGGATGACGACGCTGGTGCGGACGGTGTCCTGGGTGTCGACGAACTGCACATCGTCTTCACCGAGTTCCGCTCGATGCTCTCCCAGACGGTCGCCGCCCGGCGCATCGCCCCGATGGAAGTCGAGTACGTCGAAGACGAAGCGCCGAGCGAGGGCCCGCAGACGCTCTTCTCGTTCGAGCCGGACGCCGAGACCTTGTTCGACGAGCTGCTGCCGCGCTATGTGGCCACGCGCGTCTACGCGGCGCTGCTCGAGGCCGCCGCATCGGAGTCGGCGTCGCGGCGCCGGGCCATGAAGTCGGCCACCGACAACGCAGACGATCTGATCAAGTCCCTGACCCTGGCGGCCAACCGCGAACGTCAGGCGCAGATCACCCAGGAAATCAGCGAGATCGTCGGCGGCGCCAACGCGCTGGCCGACGCCAAGTGACCTTCAGCAGTACGTCCGGTTAGGAAGCGAAGAAACACCATGAGTGCACCAGCAGAAGCCAAGGAGACCACCGGTCGCGTGGTTCGTATCACCGGCCCGGTCGTCGACGTGGAGTTCCCGCGCGGCTCCGTGCCGGAGTTGTTCAACGCGCTGCACGCCGACATCTCCTACAAGGAGCTGTCCAAGACCCTGACGCTGGAGGTGGCGCAGCACCTCGGGGACAACCTGGTCCGGGCCATCTCGATGCAGCCGACCGACGGCCTCGTGCGCGGCGTCGAGGTCACCAACACCGGCTCCTCGATCTCGGTGCCCGTCGGCGACGGCGTCAAGGGTCACGTGTTCAACGCCCTGGGCGACTGCCTCGACGAGCCCGGCTACGGCAAGGACTTCGAGCACTGGTCGATCCACCGCAAGCCGCCGGCCTTCTCCGACCTGGAACCCCGCACCGAGATGCTGGAGACCGGACTGAAGGTCGTCGACCTGCTGACCCCGTACGTCCGCGGCGGAAAGATCGCCCTGTTCGGCGGCGCCGGCGTGGGCAAGACGGTGCTCATCCAGGAGATGATCAACCGCATCGCCCGCAACTTCGGCGGTACCTCGGTGTTCGCCGGCGTCGGTGAGCGCACCCGTGAGGGCAACGACCTGTGGGTCGAGCTCGAGGACGCCAACGTGCTCAAGGACACCGCGCTGGTGTTCGGCCAGATGGACGAGCCGCCGGGCACCCGTATGCGCGTCGCGTTGTCGGCACTGACCATGGCCGAGTTCTTCCGCGACGAGCAGGGCCAGGACGTGCTGCTGTTCATCGACAACATCTTCCGGTTCACCCAGGCCGGCTCCGAGGTGTCCACGCTGCTCGGTCGTATGCCGTCGGCGGTGGGTTACCAGCCCACCCTCGCCGACGAGATGGGTGAGCTCCAGGAGCGCATCACCTCGACGCGAGGCAAGTCGATCACCTCGATGCAGGCCGTGTACGTGCCTGCCGACGACTACACCGACCCGGCTCCGGCGACCACGTTCGCGCACCTCGACGCCACCACGGAGCTGTCGCGCTCGGTCTTCTCGAAGGGCATCTTCCCGGCGGTGGATCCGCTGGCGTCGAGCTCGACCATCCTCGACCCGTCGGTGGTCGGCGACGAGCACTACCGCGTCGCCCAGGAAGTCATCCGAATCCTGCAGCGTTACAAGGACCTCCAGGACATCATCGCGATTCTCGGTATCGACGAGCTCGCCGAGGAAGACAAGCAGCTGGTGAACCGGGCACGCCGGATCGAGCGCTTCCTGAGCCAGAACATGATGGCCGCCGAGCAGTTCACCGGTCAGCCGGGTTCGACGGTGCCGTTGAAGGAGACCATCGAGGCGTTCGACAAGCTGACCAAGGGCGACTTCGACCACCTGCCCGAGCAGGCGTTCTTCCTGATCGGCGGACTCGACGACCTGGCCAAGAAGGCCGAAAGCCTCGGCGCGAAGCTGTGATCGACGGGGTCGAACTGAAGAAGGTGGTGTGACATGGCGGAAATGAAGGTCGAGATCGTCGCCGTGGAGCGCGAACTGTGGAAAGGCGATGCCACGTTCGTGTTCACCCGCACCACTGCCGGTGAGATCGGAATCCTGCCCCGGCATATCCCGCTGGTGGCGCAACTGGTCGACGACGCCATGGTGCGCGTGGAGCGTGAAGGCCAAGACGACCTGCGGATCGCGGTCGACGGCGGGTTCCTGTCGGTGACCGAGGAAGCCGTACGCATCCTCGTCGAGAACGCCGAGCTGGAGTCGGAGATCAATGCCGACGAGGCCAAGCAGGACTCTGAATCCGACGATGAGCGGACCGCGGCGTGGGGGCGTGCGCGGCTGCGCGCCCTCGGTCAACTGGACTGACCGTCGATGAGCGCGTCCATGCAGTTCATGGTCGCGCTCGTCGCCGTGCTGGCCATCGTGGTCGCGGTCCTGGGCTACCGGCTGTGGAAACTGCGCCAGGTTGGTGGCACCGCCGCGATCCTGCGCGACTATCCCGCCGTGGGCGGGCAGGGCTGGCGGCACGGCGTGATGCGCTACCGCGGTGGCGAAGCCGGTTTCTATCGGTTGTCGAGTATGCGGTGGTGGCCGGACCGGACGCTGAGCCGCCGCGGCCTGGAGATCGTGTCGCGGCGCTCACCCCGGGGCGACGAATTCGACATCATGACCGAGCAGATCGTGATCCTGGAACTTCGCGACATCGGCCCGGAACGCGGCAGAGGCTACGAGATTGCGCTCGACCGCGGCGCCCTGACCGCGTTCACGTCCTGGCTGGAGTCGCGGCCATCGCCGCGGGCCCGGCGGCGGAGCTATTGAGCCGCGGGCCCGGCGTCGTAGTTACTGAGCCCCGCCGCCCGGCTGCCACAGCACGTCACCGTCGGGGTTGGCGACGCGCGACAAGATGAACAGCAGGTCCGAGAGACGATTCAGATACTTCGCGGGCAGCACGCTGATCGAATCGCCGTGAAGTTCCACCGCGTGCCACGCCGACCGCTCCGCGCGGCGGGCCACCGTGCGGGCCACATGTAGCAGCGCCGACAGGGCGGTCCCGCCGGGCAGCACGAAGGAGTTCAGCGCCGGCAGAGGCTCGTTGAACTCGTCGCACCACTTCTCGAGGCGGTCGATATAGCTCTGCTGGATGCGCAGCGGCGGGTACTCGGGGTTCTCGACGACCGGCGTCGACAGGTCGGCGCCCGCGTCGAACAGGTCGTTCTGGATCTGGCGGAGCACGCCGCCAAGGCGTTCGTCGGGGTGGCCGAGAGCCACCGCGACACCGATCGCCGCGTTGGCTTCATCACAGTCCGCGTAGGCCGCCAAGCGCGCGTCGTTCTTCGAAACGCGGCTGAAGTCGCTGAGCCCCGTCGTTCCATCGTCGCCGGTCCGGGTATATATCCGCGTCAGGTGCACCGCCATGGTCAAACCGTACGGGACGGCGGTGCAGCGGTGCGGCTCGGGAGACTGACATGGGCTGATGCGCTGTTTACACTGACCGACGTGAGCGAGCATTTCGTGGTGACCGGCGGCTGTCGGTTATCGGGCGAAGTTGCTGTCGGTGGCGCCAAGAACAGTGTGCTGAAGCTGATGGCGGCCGCCCTGCTCGGGGAGGGCACCAGCACGATCACCAACTGTCCGGACATCCTCGACGTGCCGTTGATGGCCGAGGTGTTACGCGGGCTGGGAGCGACGGTCGAGCTCGACGGTGACACCGTGCGGATCACCTCGCCCGACGAGCTCAAATACGATGCCGACTTCGCGGCGGTGCGGCAGTTCCGGGCGTCGGTGTGCGTGCTCGGGCCGCTGGTGGGCCGATGCAAGCGGGCCAAGGTGGCACTTCCCGGCGGCGACGCGATCGGCTCGCGGCCGCTGGACATGCACCAGTCCGGGCTGCGTCAGCTCGGCGCGCGCTGCAACATCGAGCACGGTTGCGTGGTCGCCGAAGCCGACCATCTCCACGGCGCCGAGATCCAACTCGAGTTCCCGTCGGTCGGTGCCACCGAGAACATCCTCATGGCCGCGGTGCTCGCCGACGGCGTCACGACGATCCACAACGCGGCGCGGGAACCTGACGTCGTCGACCTGTGCACGATGCTCAACCAGATGGGGGCGCACATCTCCGGCGCCGGCTCGTCGACGTTGACGATCACCGGCGTCGACCGGCTCTATCCGACCGAGCACCGCGTGATCGGGGACCGCATCGTCGCGGCGACGTGGGGAATCGCCGCGGCGATGACCCGCGGTGACATCTCGGTCACCGGGGTCGACCCCTCGCACCTGCAGTTGGTGTTGCACAAACTCCACGACGCCGGAGCGACCGTCACCCAGAGCGACGACGGCTTCCGGGTCGTGCAGTACGAACGGCCGAAGGCGGTCAACGTTGCGACGCTGCCGTTCCCGGGCTTTCCCACGGACCTGCAGCCGATGGCGATCGGGCTGGCGGCGGTGGCGGACGGGACGTCGATGATCACCGAGAACGTCTTCGAGGCACGCTTCCGGTTCGTCGAGGAGATGATCCGCCTCGGCGCGGACGCCCGGACCGACGGCCATCACGCCGTGGTGCGCGGCATTCCGCAGTTGTCCAGTGCGCCGGTGTGGTCGTCGGACATCCGCGCCGGCGCCGGGCTGGTGTTGGCCGGCCTGGTCGCCGACGGCGAGACCGAGGTGCACGACGTGTTCCACATCGACCGCGGGTACCCCCGCTTCGTCGAAAATCTGGTCGGTTTGGGTGCGGAGATCGAGCGCGTCACGTAGAATCGGGGACCCGAAACCCGCGTTACGCTGGCAGTTTGGGCGTCTGGCCGACAGCGCGTAATATTTCCCGACAGAAGCCCACGGCCCCGGGTCGAAAGATCCGGCGGACGAGGTTTGACCTCCCTGGCCAGATGCAGTACAGTGGCAGGGTTGCCTGAAAACCGGGTGTGTTGTTTGAGAACTCAATAGTGTGTTTGGTGGTTTTTATTTGTTGTTGTTTTTTGCCGTGCTTCTTTTTCCCGTTTAGGGGTGCGGTTTTTTTGATGCCAGTTTTGGTGTCTTTTGTTTGGTCAAATTTGTTCTGAACGTTTTTGTTTGGAGAGTTTGATCCTGGCTCAGGACGAACGCTGGCGGCGTGCTTAACACATGCAAGTCGAACGGAAAGGCCCTTCGGGGTACTCGAGTGGCGAACGGGTGAGTAACACGTGGGTGATCTGCCCTGCACTTTGGGATAAGCCTGGGAAACTGGGTCTAATACCGAATACACCCTGCTGGTCGCATGGCCTGGTGGGGGAAAGCTTTTGCGGTGTGGGATGGGCCCGCGGCCTATCAGCTTGTTGGTGGGGTGATGGCCTACCAAGGCGACGACGGGTAGCCGGCCTGAGAGGGTGACCGGCCACACTGGGACTGAGATACGGCCCAGACTCCTACGGGAGGCAGCAGTGGGGAATATTGCACAATGGGCGCAAGCCTGATGCAGCGACGCCGCGTGGGGGATGACGGCCTTCGGGTTGTAAACCCTTCGCCAGGGACGAAGAGAGATTGACGGTACCTGGAGAAGAAGGACCGGCCAACTACGTGCCAGCAGCCGCGGTAATACGTAGGGTCCGAGCGTTGTCCGGAATTACTGGGCGTAAAGAGCTCGTAGGTGGTTTGTCGCGTTGTTCGTGAAAACTCACAGCTTAACTGTGGGCGTGCGGGCGATACGGGCAGACTGGAGTACTGCAGGGGAGACTGGAATTCCTGGTGTAGCGGTGGAATGCGCAGATATCAGGAGGAACACCGGTGGCGAAGGCGGGTCTCTGGGCAGTAACTGACGCTGAGGAGCGAAAGCGTGGGGAGCGAACAGGATTAGATACCCTGGTAGTCCACGCCGTAAACGGTGGGTACTAGGTGTGGGTTTCCTTCCTTGGGATCCGTGCCGTAGCTAACGCATTAAGTACCCCGCCTGGGGAGTACGGCCGCAAGGCTAAAACTCAAAGGAATTGACGGGGGCCCGCACAAGCGGCGGAGCATGTGGATTAATTCGATGCAACGCGAAGAACCTTACCTGGGTTTGACATGCACAGGACGCCGGCAGAGATGTCGGTTCCCTTGTGGCCTGTGTGCAGGTGGTGCATGGCTGTCGTCAGCTCGTGTCGTGAGATGTTGGGTTAAGTCCCGCAACGAGCGCAACCCTTGTCTCATGTTGCCAGCACGTTATGGTGGGGACTCGTGAGAGACTGCCGGGGTCAACTCGGAGGAAGGTGGGGATGACGTCAAGTCATCATGCCCCTTATGTCCAGGGCTTCACACATGCTACAATGGCCGGTACAAAGGGCTGCGATGCCGTGAGGTGGAGCGAATCCTTTCAAAGCCGGTCTCAGTTCGGATCGGGGTCTGCAACTCGACCCCGTGAAGTCGGAGTCGCTAGTAATCGCAGATCAGCAACGCTGCGGTGAATACGTTCCCGGGCCTTGTACACACCGCCCGTCACGTCATGAAAGTCGGTAACACCCGAAGCCGGTGGCCTAACCCCTTGTGGGAGGGAGCCGTCGAAGGTGGGATCGGCGATTGGGACGAAGTCGTAACAAGGTAGCCGTACCGGAAGGTGCGGCTGGATCACCTCCTTTCTAAGGAGCACCACGAAAAGGGTTGAGACACTGGGTCTTGCCCGAGCCGTGAGGAATCGGTGCGCTGTAGTGGCGCCTGGTTTGGTGCACAACAAACGTTGAGATGCGGTGTGGGAGACATCGTGTCGATGGAATCGCCGGACACACTATTGGGCTTTGAGACAACAAGCCCGTGCCCCTGTGGTTTGGGGGTGGCTCCGCCGAGTGCGTGTGGGGTCGGAGTGTTGTTGCCCTGCTTTGGTGGTGGGGTGTGGTGTTTGATTTGTGGATAGTGGTTGCGAGCATCGAGACGCGGCGCAGGGTTTCTTGTGTCGTGTTTCGTGTAATGCAAATTTTTCTGATACTCGCATGCGTTCTGCTCTTTTGGGGGTGGGGTGTGTGCGGGTGACTCATTTTTTGGTTTTGTGTTGTAAGTGTTTAAGGGCGCATGGTGGATGCCTTGGCACTAGGAGCCGATGAAGGACGTGGGAGGCTGCGATATGCCTCGGGGAGTTGCCAACCGAGCGTGGATCCGAGGATGTCCGAATGGGGAAACCCGGCACGAGTGATGTCGTGTCACCAGGCACTGAATGTATAGGTGTCTGGGGGGAACGCGGGGAAGTGAAACATCTCAGTACCCGTAGGAAGAGAAAACAACCGTGATTCCGTGAGTAGTGGCGAGCGAAAGCGGAGGATGGCTAAACCGTGTGCATGTGATACCCGGCGGGGGTTGTGTGTGCGGTGTTGTGGGGCGTTTCTTCTCTCATCCGCCGATGAGGGCGAAAGTGATAAACCGTTGGGTTAGTTGAAGTGGTCTGGGATGGCCTGCCGGAGAGGGTGAGAGCCCCGTCGACGAAAACTCAGCGGCTTTCGTGGAATGTTTTCCCCGAGTAGCAGCGGGCCCGTGGAATCTGCTGTGAATCTGCCGGGACCACCCGGTAAGCCTGAATACTTCCTAGTGACCGATAGCGGATTAGTACCGTGAGGGAATGGTGAAAAGTACCCGGGAGGGAGTGAAAGAGTACCTGAAACCGTGCGCTTACAATCCGTCAGAGCCCTCGACTTTGTTGTGGGGTGATGGCGTGCCTTTTGAAGAATGAGCCTGCGAGTCAGGGACATGTCGCGAGGTTAACCCGGGTGGGGTAGCCGCAGCGAAAGCGAGTCTGAATAGGGCGTATCCACACAACAGTGTGTGGTGTAGTGGTGTGTTCTGGACCCGAAGCGGAGTGATCTACCCATGGCCAGGGTGAAGCGCGGGTAAGACCGCGTGGAGGCCCGAACCCACTTAGGTTGAAGACTGAGGGGATGAGTTGTGGGTAGGGGTGAAAGGCCAATCAAACTCCGTGATAGCTGGTTCTCCCCGAAATGCATTTAGGTGCAGCGTCGCAGTGTTCGTGTCGGAGGTAGAGCTACTGGATGGCCGATGGGCCCTACTAGGTTACTGACGTCAGCCAAACTCCGAATGCCGACACGGTGTAGTGCGGCAGTGAGACGGCGGGGGATAAGCTCCGTGCGTCGAGAGGGAAACAGCCCAGATCGCCGGCTAAGGCCCCTAAGCGTGTGCTAAGTGGAAAAGGATGTGCAGTCGCGAAGACAACCAGGAGGTTGGCTTAGAAGCAGCCACCCTTGAAAGAGTGCGTAATAGCTCACTGGTCAAGTGATTGTGCGCCGATAATGTAGCGGGGCTCAAGCACACCGCCGAAGCCGCGGCAGCACACCTTGTGTGTGCTGGGTAGGGGAGCGTCCTGCATCCGGTGAAGCAGCAGAGTGATCTAGCTGTGGAGGGTGTGGGAGTGAGAATGCAGGCATGAGTAGCGATAAGGCAAGTGAGAACCTTGCCCGCCGGAAGACCAAGGGTTCCTGGGCCAGGCCAGTCCGCCCAGGGTGAGTCGGGACCTAAGGCGAGGCCGACAGGCGTAGTCGATGGACAACGGGTTGATATTCCCGTACCCGTGTGTGGGCGCCCCTGACGAATCTGTTCTGCTAACCGCCCAAATGGCGGACCACCGGAGACTTTCGGGTCGATGGGGTTCGCCGGCTGCGCGGGACCCGGATGGGTAGTAGTCAAGCGATGGGGTGACGCAGGAAGGTAGCCGTACCAGTCAGTGGTAATACTGGGGTAAACCTGTAGGACGAGTGATAGGCAAATCCGTCACTCATATGTCTGAGAGGTGATGCATAGCCGATTGAGGCGAATTCGGTGATCCTATGCTGTCGAGAAAAGCCTCTAGCGAGCACACACACGGCCCGTACCCCAAACCAACACAGGTGGTCAGGTAGAGAATACCGAGGCGTACGAGTGAACTATGGTTAAGGAACTCGGCAAAATGCCCCCGTAACTTCGGGAGAAGGGGGACCCCCATACCGTCAACACCCTTGCGGTGGGCAGCGGGAGGGGGTGGCACAAACCAGTGAGAAGCGACTGTTTACTAAAAACACAGGTCCGTGCGAAGTCGCAAGACGATGTATACGGACTGACGCCTGCCCGGTGCTGGAAGGTTAAGAGGACCCGTTAACCCCTCGGGGTGAAGCGGAGAATTTAAGCCCCAGTAAACGGCGGTGGTAACTATAACCATCCTAAGGTAGCGAAATTCCTTGTCGGGTAAGTTCCGACCTGCACGAATGGCGTAACGACTTCTCAACTGTCTCAACCATAGACTCGGCGAAATTGCATTACGAGTAAAGATGCTCGTTACGCGCGGCAGGACGAAAAGACCCCGGGACCTTCACTACAACTTGGTATTGGTGCTCGATACGGTTTGTGTAGGATAGGTGGGAGACTGTGAAACTCACACGCCAGTGTGGGTGGAGTCGTTGTTGAAATACCACTCTGATCGTATTGGGCCTCTAACCTCGAACCGTCTATCCGGTTCAGGGACAGTGCCTGGCGGGTAGTTTAACTGGGGCGGTTGCCTCCTAAAAGTAACGGAGGCGCCCAAAGGTTCCCTCAACCTGGACGGCAATCAGGTGTTGAGTGTAAGTGCACAAGGGAGCTTGACTGCGAGACGGACATGTCGAGCAGGGACGAAAGTCGGGACTAG
Source organism: Mycolicibacterium duvalii (assembly GCF_010726645.1). NCBI lineage: Bacteria > Bacillati > Actinomycetota > Actinomycetes > Mycobacteriales > Mycobacteriaceae > Mycobacterium > Mycolicibacterium duvalii. Next base: position 346,623 of record NZ_AP022563.1, read on the forward strand.
TGATCCGGCACCTCTGAGTGGAAGGGGTGTCGCTCAACGGATAAAAGGTACCCCGGGGATAACAGGCTGATCTTCCCCAAGAGTCCATATCGACGGGATGGTTTGGCACCTCGATGTCGGCTCGTCGCATCCTGGGGCTGGAGCAGGTCCCAAGGGTTGGGCTGTTCGCCCATTAAAGCGGCACGCGAGCTGGGTTTAGAACGTCGTGAGACAGTTCGGTCTCTATCCGCCGCGCGCGTCAGAAGCTTGAGGAAACCTGTCCCTAGTACGAGAGGACCGGGACGGACGAACCTCTGGTACACCAGTTGTCCCACCAGGGGCACCGCTGGATAGCCACGTTCGGACAGGATAACCGCTGAAAGCATCTAAGCGGGAAACCTCTTCCAAGACCAGGCTTCTCACCCATTAAGTGGGATAAGGCCCCCCGCAGACCACGGGATCGATAGACCAGACCTACACACGCAGCAACGTTCAGGGACTGGCACTAACCGGCCGAAAACTTACAACAAACACAACAAAACCTCGCAACCACACACCACCTCATCAAACACACCATCAGATTTGATGAACACACCCCACCACCAAAAACACAAAAATTTGATCACTGAAAAAAGTGAATAGAGTTACGGCGGTCCATAGCGGCAGGGAAACGCCCGGTCCCATCCCGAACCCGGAAGCTAAGCCTGCCAGCGCCGATGATACTGCCCACCCGGGCGGAAAAGTAGGACACCGCCGAACACACATTGAAGCCCTGTGCCCCCCAATTCAATTGGGGGGCACAGGCATTTGTGCATTCAGCGCGTCTGCCCGAGTGCTCGAAGTGGGCCGGCCGGCTACCTTCGATCAGTCGTGTTTCGTTGCATAACGCAGCAGAACCGTGCCGCCAGGAAAGGTGCGGTTTTCCACCAGCCGCAGCGAGATCCACGACGGCAGGCTCGGGAGGAACGGAATGCCCCCGCCCACCGCGGTGGGTGCGACCACGATCCGGAACTCGTCCACCAGTCCGGCGCGGACGATCGGTGCGGCCAGCGTCGCCCCGGCTACTTCCAGTTGGCCATCGGTCTCGGCTTTCAGCCTCGTGACCACCTCGACGGGGTCGCCGCGCTCCAAGCGGGAGTTCCAGTCGACGGACTCCAGGGTGCGCGAGAACACGAGCTTGGGCATATCGCGCCAGACACGGGCGAAATCGATGATCAGCGGGGTGGCGTCGGGCGCAGCGTCGGCGGTCGGCCAGTACGCGGCCATCAAATCGTAGAGCCGCCGGCCGTAGAAGGACAGGACGGTTTCGCGCTCGAAATCATTCCAGTACTGATGCAGTTCGTCACTCGGCTCGGACCAGTCGATGTTGCCCTGTCCGTCCGCGATATATCCGTCGACCGACACATTGAAGCCATAGATGAGCTTGCCCATACAGATCAGACTGCGTCACCGGACCGGACTCATCGAGCAAGGGCCCGGGATTTCCTTCAGAGGTCGGTCGACAGCGCCGCCAGTCGCGGATAGAGAATCGCCGGTCCCAACCATCGAGCAACGAAGCGGCGTAGGGACGCATGGTCGCGTGCCGGCTGGCCGGGGTCGGTCAGCAAGGACTGCACTGTACGTAAGGTCATTTCCGCGAGCTCTTCGAGCCTGAGGGCGTCGAAGCCGTGAAGCGTCCAGTCCACATTTAAACGGGGGAAGAACGACAGACAGAAGGTCTTCGCGGTGTCGGAGGTCAACGACGTGATGGGTTCGCCACCGTGCGGCCCCTGCAACAGGCCCTCCAATTGAGGGTCGCCGGAGAGGGTCTGGACGGCGTACGACACGCATTCCACGACGGCGGTGACCGGATCGTGGACATCTTTGACGTGCTCGACCACCTGGTCGATGAAGCCGTCCACTGCACGCATCGCGCTGGCGATGAGCAAGGCGTCCGCATTGGGGAAATAGCGATACACCGTTTGACGGGTGACCCCGAGCCGGCGGGCGACGTCGGCAAGGCGTATCGCGGATCCGCGTTCAGTCACCACCGCGTCGACCGCATCGAGAATTCGGGCGATCGCCTCCTCGTCCGAGGCCGGCGTCGAACCCGCCCACCCGCGACTACGCACCCGACATCACCAACGGTTGCGCGGTGAACTCGATCGGAAGTGTCGTCGGTCCGGTCATTCCCAGCAACGACTTCCACGGAGCCGGACCTATGCGACGCGGTACCGAGAGACGGCGGGTGAGGACCGTCAATGCTCCGGCCAGTTCGCGGCGTGCGAGGTTGGCGCCCAGGCAGTAATGCGCACCTCCGCCGAAGGTCAGGATCGGGGGAACGTCCCTGCGGCTGATGTCGAATCGGTCAGCGTCGTCGTAGATGGCCGGATCGCGGTTGGCTGCGAAGGTGTTCACCATCACGAAGGTCCCTGCAGGAAACAGGTAGCCACCGAACTCGACATCCTCGGTGGCGGCCCGCGGCACGATACTGACTGCCGGGGAATGGCGCATGCTCTCCTCGACCGCCTGCATCGCCAATTCAGGTTGGTCGCGCAGCTTCGTCCACTGGTCCGGATGCTCACAGAGCACCTGCACCGATGCGGCCAGTTGGTTTCGGGTCGTGTCGGTCCCGGCCATCAGAAAGCCGGCGACCAGCATGCGTAACTCGTCCAGATTGAGCCGGTCGCCGTCGCTTTCCGCGCGGATGAGCTCGGAGAGCAGGTCGTCGGTCAGATCGTTTCGGCGGGCGGCGACCATGTCGTCGACGTATGCGTCGAGTTCGCCCCACGCCCGCATGATCGCCGACTCATCGAAATTGACGTCTGGCTGGAAGTTGAGGGCCTTGAAGACTTCTTCCGTCCAGTCTGCGAACAGGTGCCAATCTTCACGCGGTGCACCGAGCAGCGCACACATGATCGGGGTGGGGTAGGGACGGGCGAGGTCGGTCACGACGTCACACCCTCCGGCATCCGCCACCCGATCGACCAACGCGTTCACGACTTCGTGGATGGTGTCCTGCAGGCGTGCTGTCGCGCGCGGTGTGAACGCCTTGGAGACCAGCTTCCGCAAGCGAACATGCGGTGCGCCGTCCAAGCCCAGGAGGCTGTTGGCCAGCTTGTCGAACAGCGGACCCGACGTGATGCCCTGTGCAGCCAGGGTGATGCCCGGGGGCAAACGAAATCGGTTGTCGCGCAATATCTCGCGAGACAGCTCGTAGGACAGGATCTCCGGGCCGAAGGGACCGATGGCGATCGGGGCGCAGGATTGCGCTTCCCGGACGTTCTCGAGGATGTCGTGCGGCGTGGCGGTCAGGCCGTAGTCGAATGTCGGTAGACCGGCGTCGAACACGCTGGGAGCGGTGCTGATGGCGGACATGGACACCTCGGCTTTCCCCTCGGCCCCGGATGGTCGCGGCGGGACATGTTGAACAAAACTGTATGACCATGAGGGCGCCCCGTCAATCAGTTGAGAATAAAACACAGGTGAAGGACAGGCCCAGCTTCGATGGTCATACGTTGTTCGGTGGAACGTCCGTGACGTGTGCTGCGGGCGGAAGTGCCACCGACCGGTGATAGGGCGGGTCGCCTTCTCACGTCCAGGGTCGGCGTTTTCCCAGGAAAGGGTGTGTCGAGACCTCACTCGAAGAGTGCGGGCTGCGCGGACACGCGGGATCGCTCCAGACCCAGAAGCAACTCCTTGCGCTCGATCCCGCCGCCGTAGCCGGTCATCTTCCCATTGGCGCCGATCACGCGATGGCACGGAACGATGATGCCGATCGGGTTGTGCCCGTTGGCCAATCCGACGGCCCGCGACGCTCCCGGCGCCCCGATCTGCCTGGCGATCTCTCCGTAGGACCGCGTTTGTCCGTACGGAATCGTCAGCAGCGCCTCCCATACGCGGCGCTGGAACGCGGTGCCGGCCATCTCCAGCTCCAGGTCGAACTGCTCCCGGTCACCGCGGAAGTACTCCTCGAGCTGGCGCACCGCTTCGGGGAATGCGGTGTCGTCACGCTCCCAACCGGCCCGGTCCGGTTCGTAGGTCTGGTCGACCATTCGCAGATGCGCCAACCGGTTGTCCACGCCGGCCAGTGTCAACAGCCCGACCGGGCTGTCCATTGTCCGATACCGCACGTTTCCCATCATGCCCCTCCTTCGGTGGCCAGTGATTGACGGCGTGATCGAGTGCCGTCCAAAGGTGTTGCGTCGCATAGGACCGCCACGGCCGCCAGCGACTGCTGTGTTCAGCGACCTCGCGGGGCGTCGTCGGCAATCCGAGCCGGCGCGCGGCCGCGACGACCCCCAGATCCGTGGCGGGAAAGGCATCGGGATCTCCGAGGCCTCGCATCGCGATCATCTCCGCCGACCACGGACCGACCCCCGGCAGCGCCAAGAGCGCCCGACGCGCGTCGTCCCAGTCGCAGCCGCTGTCGAGTACCAGTTCGCCATTCGTCAGGGCCCGGATCAGGGCTGTCACGGTGCGCTGCCGAGCCTGCGGCAGCGCCAGGTGCCGGGGGTCGATGTCGCCGAGTTGTTCGGCCGCGGGGAACAGGTAGGCCAGTGTGCCGTCGGGGTCGCGAACCGGGCTGCCGTACGCCGCAGCCAGCCGGCCGGCGTGGGTGCGCGCCGCAGCGGTGGAGACCTGTTGGCCCAGCACCACCCGCAAAGCCAGTTCGTGTTCATCGACGGTGCGCGGAATGCGTTGCCCCGGCGCTCGTGCCACGAGGGTGGCGACCGCGGGATCGGCGCTCAGGGCCTCGATGACCGCCGCCGGATCGGCATCGAGGTCGAGCACTCGCCGACAGCGCGCGATCGCCGCCGCGAGGTCACGGAAGTCATCGATGACGAGTCGACAGTGGACGTGGTCGGCCCTCGGTGTCAGGCTGACGATGCCGCCGCCGTGGGGCAGCCGCAGTGTGCGGCGGTACGCCCCGTTTCGGACCTCTTCGACGCCGGGTACGGCGGTCGCTCCCAGATGTCCGAACAGGCCGTGGTAGGCGAACGGGGTGCGCACCGGCAGTCGCAGCGTGAGCACGCCGGTACCGCGGGTGTCGTCGCAGCCGAAGCGCTGCCGGGCGCGCAGTCGCAACGCGGTCGGGGTGACGTCACTGACGGCACGAACTGTGTCATTGAATTGCCGAATGCTTGCGAAACCGGCAGCGAAAGCCACGTCGCTGAAAGGCATCTCGGTGGTTTCGATGAGCACCCGCGCCATCTGGGCCCGCTGCGCCCGAGCCAGCGCCAGCGGCGCCGCACCGAGCTCCGCCTGCATCAGCCGCTCGAGCTGGCGCACCGTGTAGCCGACGCGGACTGCCAGTCCGCTGACTCCTTCTCGGTCGACGGTGCCGTCGGCGATCAGACGCATCGCCCGCGCGACCGCGTCACCGCGGACGTTCCATTCCGGAGAACCGGGTGACGCGTCGGGCCGGCAGCGTTTACACGCCCGGAAACCGCCTCGCTGCGCGGCCGCCGCGGTGGGGTAGAAGCGGACGTTCCGGGCGAACGGCGCCCGCACCGGGCAGCTGGGCCGACAGTAGATCTTGGTGGTGAGGACGGCGGTGACGAACCAGCCGTCGAACCGCGGGTCCTTGGCCTGGACGGCGCGGTAACAGCGGTCGAAGTCGGTGTACATCACCTCGACGATCGCATGCCGCGGGCCGCCGCACTAGCGGAAAAACGACATCACCGTCGATCGACGGCGACGGCTACTGCGGGGTGCGGACGCTGGACATGACCAGCTGGAGATACGGGCGGTAGAGATCCTCGCCGTCCAGATGACTTTCCAGGGTGATGCCGTCATTGGCGGCCAACACGATCTGAGCGAGGGTGTCGGCTTCTATGGTCAGGCTGCCCCCGATGCGGGCGACGTTCTTGCTGATGAATTCCCCTAGCGCACGGATTGTTTCGCGGCGCTGGGCCGCAACGCGTTCCCGTGCGTCGGGGTTGCGGAGCAGAAACAGGGTCAGCTCGTATCCGAGCGCGGCACGGTCGGTGCCGCTGCTGAGTTGACGCCAGCGCTCGGCCAACTCGTCGATGTCGACGTCATCGAGGCGGTGAAACGACATCATCACCTCGGCGAAACCGTCGAGGAACCGTTGTCGTTGACGGTCCACCACGGCCAGGAACAGGGTCTCCTTGGCCCCGAACTGCGAGTAGATGGCGCCGCGGGTGAACCCGGCCGTGTCGGCGATCTCTTCGAGCGCCGCGCCGGTGAGTCCTTTGCGTGCGAAGACCTCTTCGGCGGCGTCGAGCAGGACCTGGCGGGTGTGCTCGGTCCGGCGCTCCTTGGTCCATCGTTCGGCCACGGTTCTCATCCTCTCACCAATCTCGGTGACAGCGGGGCGGCCCGCCCGCGAAGACGCGGGTGGGCGGTTTCGTGGCCGACGACGTCGCTGCCGCGGTGGGCCCAGAAATGCTCGACGGGTTCGGCGTAGGCGCTGAGTCCAACCGATTGCAGTGCGCATCGCTTGAAGGCTCGGGCAGCAGAACTGAGTGTGTGGTGCGCCGGACTCAGGGACTCGTCGAGCCCATCGTCGGCGTGGTGCCCCCAGAGCAGAACCTGCCGCATGCGCGTCAGGCTCGGCTCGGTGCCGCTCCGGGCGAACGTAGCTGCCGACCAGACCACGGTGTGCGGGCCCCGTCGCTCGGTGAAGGGGCCGGGAATGTCGATACGCGCGCCCAGGATGGTCAGCGCGCGTGTGAGCGTGACGTCGCTCGTCGTCACCGACACGTCCCATCCGGCGCGGCGGCGATCGAAGATCAACCCGCCGGCGTGCGCAACCGCCTCCGCGAGGCTGTCGGAAACGACGTCGAGGCGATAGCTCAAGGCGGCTCCTCACGCGCGCAACTCAGTGTGACGCCGACCACTGTATACACTCTTGTATCGACGATACATCCATGTATATGGTGAGTCCCGTCACACCAAGCGCGTCCACGCTCGCACATCGCGCGTGCGGCACCCCGGCCAGATCGCGGTGGGGAGCCCGCTCAGCTTCGTGGGCCGACGCCGACAGAGGAGGACTGCCTTGATGCCAGCAACCCGCCCCGGAGATTGGCTCGACCCCGATTCCGGTCTGGGTATGGGCTTGGACGATGTCGAGCCCGGCACCTTCAACTCGACGATCCCCACCGACCGGTACACGTGTCCGGACTATGCGGCACGCGAACGGGACGCGATCTGGATGCGGACCTGGCAGATCGCGGGACGCGTCGAGGACCTGCCGAAGCCGGGGGACTGGAAGAAGTACGACATTCTGGACCAGTCGTTTCTGATCGTGCGCGGCAAAGACGACGTGCTGCGCGGCTTCGTCAACGCATGTCGGCACCGGGGTAACGCGTTGTGCATCGCCGAAACGGGCAACGCCAAGCGCGGATTCCTGTGCCAGTACCACCTCTGGTCCTATGACCTCGAAGGCCGGCTGAAGGGGTTGTTACGGGAAAACCTCGCCGGGCCGATCGACAAGGCCGAGAACTCGCTTCTCGCGGCTTCGGTGGACACCTTCGCCGGCTTCATCTTCCTCAACCCCGATCCCGAGGCGGTGTCGCTGCGCGACTACCTCGGCGCCGACGTCGTCGAGTTACTCGAGCCCTACAACATCGAGAAGTTCACGACCGTCATGGACGTCACCGAGGCGATCGAGTGCAATTGGAAAGTCGTGATGGACGCCTTCGAGGAGGGCTACCACATCAACGGCATCCACCCGCAGTTGCTGCAGGTGCTGCACATCAATCCGAAGACAGCCCGATACCGGTTCTTCGAGAACCACAGTGTCGCAATGGCTCCCTTCGAGGTGACGGGCGCCGGCGCGCAGGAGCAGGTGGAAGGAATGCTGGCTCTCCCGGAAACCTTCCCGGGGACTGTCGCGGTCATCCCGCGATTCCAGGAACTCCTTGCGCCCTATCAGGACGAGGACGGCAAGGTGACGTTCCCGGATGACGTCACCCCGCGCGCTCTACTGCAGCAGGCCACGCGCGAAGTGCTGACGGGTATGGGGCTCGACGTCAGCGGACTGACCGACAGCCAGATGGTCGACAACCAGGGCTGGGTGCTGTTCCCCAACTACTTCATGACCGTGCGCGCCGGCGAATGTCACGTCATCATGTCGCGGCCGCACCCCGACGGGGACCCCAACCGCTGCATCTGGCACGTGGCGAGCTACATGTATGTGCCCGAAGATTTCCGTGACGCGGTCCGGGCCGAACCGATCGTGGTGGATACCCCCGGAAGTCACAAGTACTTCGAAGCACTGCAGCAGGACTACGAGCAGATGCCCCGCCAGCAGAAAGGTCTGCGCAATGACCGCCTCGACCACATGTCGCTGGTCAAAGAGGAGGTTGTGATCGCCCACTTCCACTCCGTGGTGGACCGCTTCATGGGCGATCCGGTCAGCCGCTGACCTGAAATCTGTCAACTCTGATCGCCGGACAAGGGACATACGTGAACATCGACAGCGACACAATCTCCATCGACCAGGCCATCGGCAGCGCCACCGGACGGGCACGAAAAGTGCTGGAGTACAGCCAGACGATGGGTCGCCTGGTGAAAAGCGCCAAGGAGCCGGGGTTCTCGGTGCACAGCTGGGCGCCGCTGGCCGAGTTGATCGAGACCGACGGCTTCGTCCGCATCGGACCGTTCAAAGAAGTCCAGAACTGGGCCGAGTACACCGAGTTCCTGACCAGCTGGGCCACCTCCTCGGACTGGGACTGCGTGTTCAAGCGCGTCAGCGAGGCCGACGACATCGTCTTCCTCGAACTCGAGGAACACAGCCGTATCGGTGATTTCAGCAGTGTGGTCAACAGCGTCTCCGTCTATGAGTTCAATGCCGACGATCAGATCACCTACGTCGCGGTGTATCTGCAGATGCAGCTGCCCGACTCGGCGCCGCTGCCCAGCTTCGACGGTGGCCACGAGTGACGGTCCGGCGCGTTCAGATCTCGTTCTCGGAGGAGCCCGCGACCGATGCCGTTTGACGACACCACCGCCCTCGTCACCGGTGGTGCGGCGGGCCTCGGGTTGGCCATCACCGAGGCGCTGGCCGCGCGCGGTGCCAAAGTGGCGATATTCGACATCGCCGGCGACCTGATCGATGCCCAGGTCGAGCGGTTACGGCAGGACGGCCTCAAGGTGGCCGGCTACGTCGTCGACGTCTCGGACCGTCAGGAGGTCGAATCCGCTGTCGCACAGGTCCGGGCCGATCTCGGCCCGGTCCTGATGTTGGTCAACAACGCCGGGATCGAGCAGTTCGGTAAGTTCGCCGAGATCACCGACGAGCAGTGGGACCGCGTGATGGCGGTCAACCTGCGCGGTCCGTTCATCTGCACCCAGGTGGTGCTGCCCGACATGCTCGAGGCGCAGTGGGGACGCATCGTCAACATTTCGTCGTCGAGCGCCCAGGGCGGGCAGTCGCGGATGGCCGCCTATGTCAGCTCCAAGGCCGGCGTGATCGGGTTCACCAAGAGCCTGGCGCTGGAACTGGGGCCGAAGGGCATCACCGTCAACACGATTCCGCCCGGTATGGTGGTGACCCCGATGCTGGAGAAGGCGATCGAGGAGGGGCGCTTCACCGCCTCACTGGAGCACTTCGCCAGCATTACGCCGGTGCGCCGCGCGGGTCGCCCCGAAGACATTGCCAACGCGACGATCTTCCTGTGCCAGGACGGGTCCGACTACATCACCGGGCAGATCCTTCCCGTCAACGGCGGTCGCCGTACCTGAGTCGAGCCGTGGCCGGCCCGGCTGTGCCCTACACTCGCGCCTATGGCCGAGCTGGTGCAGCGGTACTTGGACCACATCCTGGCCGAGCACACCGAGGTCGCGGACGGAGCCTTGGCCGACTACATTCCCGAGCTCGCCGCAGTGGACCCCGAGGGTTTCGCGCTCTCGTTGACCATGGCAGATGGCTACACCTACGAATCCGGCGACGCCGCCTGCGAATTCACCATTCAGTCGATTTCCAAGCCGTTCACCTACGCCTTGGCGCTCGACCAGATCGGTTGTGCAGCGGTGGATGCCGCGATCGGCGTCGAACCCTCCGGTGAGGCGTTCAACGAGATCAGCGTCGACAGTGCCACCAAGATGCCGAAGAATCCGATGATCAACGCGGGGGCGATCGCTGCGGTGTCGCTCATTCCGGCATCGTCACCCGACGCGCGTTTCGCTCTGATCCGGGACTTCTATTCGGATTTCGTCGGCCGTCGCCTCGAACTCGACGACGAGGTCTACCGGTCCGAGAAGGCGACCGGGAGCCGTAATCGCGCCATCGGATACATGTTGCAGAGCTTCGGGGTTCTCGACGACGACCCCGACGAGGTCCTCGACGTCTACTATCGGCAGTGCTCGCTGCGGGTGACGGCCACCGACCTGGCGACGATGGGTGCGACGCTGGCCCGCGGGGGCGTCCATCCCCGGCTCGGGCGGGTCACCACTGCCACCGTGATCAAGCGCACGCTGTCGGTGATGGTGACGTGCGGGATGTACGACGCCGCAGGCGACTGGGTCAGCGCGGTGGGGTTGCCGGCCAAGAGCGGCGTCGGTGGCGGGATCGTCGCGGTGCTGCCGGGCCAGCTCGGAATCGGCGTGTACTCACCGAGACTCGACCGCAACGGCAGCAGTGTGCGCGGAGTCCGGGTGTGTCGCAGCCTCTCCGAGCAACTCGGTCTGCATTTCCTCACGGTGCGCCGTGATTCGCTCGCGACTCTGCGCAACGTCTACGAACCGCAGGAGCGGGTCCGGGTGTACGAGGTACACGGCGATCTGCTGTTCAGCGGAGCCGAGCAGGTGGTTCGCATCGTCGAGGGGGAATGCGACCTGTTCGACGTCGCCGTCCTGGACGTATCGCGGGTCGACGACATCGACGAAGCCGCCCGTTCGATGCTGGCCGCGCTGGGCACACAACTGCGCGCGAGCGGCAGGCAGGGATTTCTCGTCGACCCGGACGCCGCGGTGATCCGCGCGGACAACGACCAGGGAGCCGGCCGGTTCTCCGGCGTCGACGACGCGCTTGCCGCAGCCCGGGAATGGACACGCGACCGCAGCCTCTGAGCACGCCGCGGCATCAGGCGCCCCGGTGCACCGGCCCGAGGCATTCGGCGATCTGTTGCACCACCGATTCGACGTCGGCGAGGCGAGCGCCCAAGCGCTCGGGTGCCCATGCCAGCGCAATATCGGCTGGGCCCCAGGTGGTCTCGTCGATCGGGATCAGTTTGAACTCCGGAGGCGAGAAGATCCTGCCGATGAACGACTCGGGCGCGTAGCTGACCACGGCCACGAGATGGCGGTTGAACACCTGGGTGGCCATCTCGACCTCTCCGCCCCGCTGGTTGGTGCTGCGCACGATGCGGTGGATCCCTCTGCGGTTCAAGCGACGGGTGAGTCCGGCCAGCACCACGGGGTTGGGCCGGGCGACGTCGATGACCACCTCGCGATCACGCAGCTCCTCGATCGCCACGATGTCTCTGGCAGCCAACGGATCATCGAAGCGCACCGCGATCGCGCCCTGGTAGCTGGCGACCACCTGGTGGCGCAGCCGTTTGTCCGAGGCCGGAAGGTGGATCAGCCCAAGTTCGGCCTGGCCGGCGATCAGTTCGGCCGAAACCTCGGCGGCGGACCCGGGCACGCTGAATTCCGTCGGCGTCGGCAGCCCGGCCAGCGCGGTCTCCAACTGGCTCAGCAGGTCCGACGGCGCATAGGCCGTGGCGCTGAGCCGAATCGGTGCCAGACCCTGCACACCCCGCAGCGCCAATGCTTTGAAGTCCTCGACCTGGCCCAGGATCTCGCGGGCGGGCCCGATCAGCCGTTCACCGAGCGGGCTCAGGCGCACCTCGTGATACCCGCGTTCGAACAGCGCTCCACCGACCTCCTTTTCGAGCAGCTTGATCTGCTTGCTCAACGGCGGCGGGGTGATCATCAACTTGTCGGCGGCGCGTTTGAAGTGCAGTTCGTCGGCGACTGCGACGAAATACCGGAGCCTGGTGAAGTCGATGTCCATTCCTGCCGCACTCGGATGTCGTGGCGGTGCCACCCCCGCATGCTACGAGATCGACACGGCGGCCCGGTCACGCCTTCGGGGGGTTGTCCACCTGCGGTGTCTCCAACACGCCCCGCTCATGGAGCGCCGCGATCTCGGCGGCGTCGAGACCGAGCAATTCCGCGGCGATCTCGGCGGTCTGCTCGCCGAGTAGCGGAGCCTGCCCGAGCGGCGGATCTGCGACGTGATCGCAGTGGATCTGAACGTTCTCCATCATGAACGGCTCCGCTGCGTGGGGATGCAGCTCTTCGCGGAACGCGCGCCGCTGCTCGTAGTAGCCCCAGGCCGGGACCTCCGGAGCGTGCAGTGCGGCACCCGCGGGCACACCGGCCGCCTGCAGGGTCTCCATCGCCTCGACGGCTGACCGCGTGCTCGCCCACTCCTCGACGGCGTCCTCGAGTCGGCCGTCGTCGTCCTGTGTGACGCCCACGACCCCGCGCAACGCACGACGGTCGTCGGAGTCGCGGACGGTGATCGCGACCCAACTGTCGTCACCGGCGGCGGGAAACAGACGCCACGGCCCGTGCTGGGTGTCGGCGACGCGGGTGTGACCACGGCGTTCCAATGCATCGGCGGCGATGTCGGCGGCGAGGTGGCTGAGCATGACCTCAGCCTGGGAAATGCTGGCCGCCCCGCCGGTCCCGGTACGCTCTCGGCGCAACAGCAGCGCCAGCGCGGACAGTGCGCCGATACGGGCGGCGACGTGGTCGGGGTAGACGGTGATGGTGTCGCAGAAGGTCTCCGCCTCACCGGGGTAGACCCAGAGGTTGGTGAAGCCGACCGCGGCACGCACCAGTGGCCCGTAGCCCAGGCGTTTGGCCCATGGCCCGGTAGGCCCGAATGCGGAGCTGTCGACGACCACGATCTCGGGGTTGATGTGTCGCAGCGTGGCGTAGTCCATGCCCAGTGCTTCGGCCACTCCCGGCTTGTAGTTGGTCAGCACGACGTCGGAGAGCTTCACCAGCCGGTGGGCCAGTTCTCTGCCCTCCTCGGCGCGGAGATCCAACCCGATCGAACGTTTGTTGCGGTGACCGGCCGCGAACGGCTGGGTCATCGTGGTCGGCTTGCCGACCCGTAACCCGTCGGGGTGGGCCGAATGCTCGATCTTGATCACGTCGGCGCCCAAATCGCCGAACAAGCGGGCGGTGTCGGCGCCCACCACGATGACGCCGAGGTCGAGGACCCGCAGGCCTTCCAGCGGCAGACCCTGGCCCCGGCGCTGCCGACCCGTCAGCAGCGGGGCGTGGGACGGCCGGGGTCGGGGTGCATGCCCGGCGGTCAGCGCGCTCGCGCGGTGACCGTCGATCTCGGCGACACCTGCGGGCACCGGGCCGACCACACCGGGCGCCAGTTCCACGTCGCGGAAGAAGCCGCGCGCGGCGAAGTGATCGGCGTTCAACGCCTCCGACAGCGTCAGCACCGCGGCCGTCGGTACCCCGTGGGCCTGGCCCTGCGCTTCCAGCTCCGACCGGGTCTTGTCGGCGCAGAATGCCTCGATGGCGTCCAGCAGGTGCGGCGAATGGAAGCGTTTGCCCAGTTTGTCGTAGCTGGGGTCGGCGAACTCCTCGGGCCGGCCCATCCACTCGAACATGCCCCGCCATTGCCGCTTGGCCAGGATGCAGATCCGGACGTGACCGTCCTTGCAGGCGATGATCGGGTAGCGCTGGCGTTCGGCGTTCCAGTCGCGGCGCTGCGCGCTGAGCGCGACCCCCGCCGACGCACTGCCGGCGGTGCCGAAGGGTGGGTCCAGGGTCTGCATGGCGCCGTCGAGAACCGAGAAATCGATCAGATCGCCCTCGCCGGTGCGCAGCCGGTCCAGGTACACGGCGACGGTCATCACCGCCGCCTGCGCCGCTGCGACCTGGTAGGGCAGCTCCGCCGGCGGCACCAACGGTTCCCGCCCGGGGATGCCCGACCGGGTCAGCTCGCTGGTCAGCGCGTGCAGCACCGGGGTGGTGGCCTGCCAGTGCCGGTACTCGTTGTCTCGGCCGAAATCGCTGATCGACAACACCACCAGCTCCGGATGCCGGGAGCGGATGCTGCGCACCGACAGGGCCGCCTCGGCCGGCGACCCGGGACGGCTGCTCTCGACGAGAATGTCGGTGCCGGCAAGCATCTCGTCGAAGCGTTTCCTGTCGGCCTCGGCAGCCAAATCGATGTCGACGGTGGCCAGTCCGTGGCGGTCGATTGCCGTCTGAATCGGAACATCGTCGACGACCGGGCCGAGGACGCTGTCGTCGGTGATGCCGGCCAATCGCACCACGGTCACGTGCGCGCCGAGGTCGGCCAACAGGCGCCCCACAGCGGTCATCGGGCCCGACGTCAGGTCCAGGATCTCCACGCCGGCCAAGGGGGGATCGTAGGTGGCGGTGTCAGACATCGATCAGCTCCGACGGGCCTGACGGAACGGGATGTCGCGGTCGGCCTCGGGTTCCTTCGGCAGTCCGAGGACCCGTTCACCGATGATGTTGCGCTGGATCTGGTCGGTGCCGCCTCCTATCGAGGTGAAGAACGCGTTGAGCGTCAGGAAGTTCACGTCGTCGGCCTCGGGATTGTCGGGTCCCGACAGCAGCGCCTTCGCGCCGATGATCTGGGTCTTCATCGCCGCCTCGGTATGCAGGATCCGTGACATCGCCAGCTTGCCGAGCGACATGATCGAGCTCGAGGTGCCCTGCGACGCCGAGGCTTTCGCGCGGGCGTTGTTGAGCCGGTTGAGCTCGCGCATCGCCAGCACCCCGGCCAGGGGGTAGCGGACGGCCGGGTCGTCGAGCACGCCATGCTCTCGAGCGAGGTCGATCAGGCTGTCGGCCTTGCGGTTACGTGAGCCGCGGCCGCTGTCGCCCATGATCGAACGCTCATAGGCCAGCGCGATCTGCAGCGCTCGCCAACCGTTGCCCTCGCCCCCGAGGAGGTAGTCATCGGAGACGGTGGCATCGGAGATGAACACCTCGTTGAAGTGTGATTCGCCAGTGATCTGCACCAACGGGCGCACCTCGACTCCGGCCTGCTTCATCGGCATGATGAACAGGCTGAGGCCCTTGTGCTTGGGGACGTCCCAGTCGGTGCGGGCCAGCAGCAGCGCGTAGTCGGCGGTCTGCGCGCCGGAGGTCCAGACCTTCTGGCCGTTGACCACCCAGTGGTCGCCGTCGCGGACTGCGGTGGTGCGCACACCGGCGAGGTCGGACCCCGCTCCCGGCTCGCTGTAGAGCAGGCAGGTGCGGGACCGTTCGACCAGAAAGTCGCGCAGCAGATCTCGCTTGATCTTCTCGGTGCCGAGCGCGAGCACGGTGTTGGCCGGGATGTTGTATTTGTCCTGGCGGGATCCCGGCGCCTTGGCCGCGGCGAACTCCTGGCCGATGACGTTGGCCAGCTTGTTGGGGTATCCGCGCCCGAACCACTCCGACGGATAGGTCGGCACCGCGTATCCGGCGTCGAGCACCTTCTCCAGCCAGGCAATCCGCTCCGGCGAGGACACCCAGGGGTCGGTGTTCTTCGGCAGCGGCCGATAGTTGTCCCGCAGCCATTCCCGGACTTCGTCGCGGAGTTCGTCAGCGTTGGGCAGATCATCCGGCGTCATGTCAGGCACCTTTCGAGACGAGGTAGCGCTCACGGTGAAGCCGTGCGCCGCCGAACAATTGCATGCCGGTGCGGGCCCGGCGCACGAACAGGTGAGCGGGGTGTTCCCAGGTGAATCCGATCCCGCCGTGCATCTGGACGGCGTTCATCGCGATGTTCTGGTAGGCCTCGGCGCAGGCGAAACCGGCCAATGCCGTGGCGCCGCCGGCATTCTCGCTGCCCGTTGCCTTCTCGGCGGCCGCATGCTGGGCCGCCGAGGTAGCGGACTCTACGTCGAGAAGCAGGTCGGCGGCCATGTGCTTGAGCGCTTGAAAACTGCCGATCTGCCGGCCGAACTGTACGCGTGACTTGAGGTACTCGACGGTCATGTCGAAGATCCGGCGCGCACCGCCGACCTGCTCACCGGCGGAAGCGAGCACGGCGTAGTCCAGCGCCTCCTGCACCGCCTCCCAGCCGGCGGTGCCGAGGCGGCGTGCCGGGGTGGCGTTGAAGGTGAACGTCGCCAACCGTACGGTCGGATCGAAAACCGTTGCCGCCGTGCGACTGAAGTTCGGGGCGTCCGGTGCGACCTCGTAGACTCCGAGACCGGATTCGCTGCGCGCGACCACCAGAATGACGTCGGCGATGTGGCCCCAGGTGACGTAGTGCGCCACGCCGGTGAGCGTGTGGTCGCCACCAGCGGTCACCTCAACGCCTTCCGGCGTCCACGTGCCCGCGCTGCCGGTGAGGGCGACGGTGCCGATGGCGGTGCCTTCGGCCAGGGCCGGCAGCAGTCGCCGCTGATCGTCCTCGGCGCCGGCCTGCTGGATCAACGAAACGGCCAGCACGGCGCTGGAGATGAACGGCGCGGGCAACAGTGCGGCGCCGGTCTCTTCGGCGACGGCCTCCACCTCCAGCGCCCCGAACCCGAGTCCGCCGTGCTCCTCGGAGACGAGCATGCCGAGCACGCCCTGCTCGGCCAGTCGGTGCCACAGGTCGCGGTCGAACCCCTCGTCGGAGGCCATGACGCGACGCACGTCATCCTCGGTGCACTTGTCCCGCAGCAGTTCACCGACCGCCGTGCGCAACTCTGCGCGTTCGGCCACACTGATGGTCATCCCCACCGCCTTCCCGGTCGCTGGATCCCATGCTCGGCCCTACGGCCCCCGGTGTACATCACGAATCTCGACACCGACGCGTTTCCGATTCCGACATGACGGCCGTCGGGTGTTTCCGCTGTGAGCATGTGCCGGTGCGCCGCTCGATGGTGCGCGGCCGGCCGTGTCGACGAGGTCGATGGCGGGCCGGCAGATCTAGTCCGCCACCGGGGTGGCCAGCCGCATCGGCTCGTCGTGGCCGCGCAACGTCACGGTGTCCCCGAGTCGCCATCGGTCGCGCTCGGCTTCGACGGCCTGGTCGACGGCCTTCGCCGACGCGACCAGGCGCTGGTCTTCGTCCTTGGCGAGTTCGCACAGCCGCGCCGCTTCGTTGACCGCCTCACCGATGACCGTGTATTCGAAGCGTTCCTTGGCGCCGACGTTGCCCGCCACCACCTGTCCGGCGGCCACACCGATACCTGCCGGGCACTCCGGCACCTCGGCGCGCAGCCGACGCGCCATCGCTCGGGCCGCCGCGAGTGCCTCGGTCTCGGCGTTGTCCAACGTGACCGGTGCGCCGAACACGGCAAGGACCGCGTCGCCCTCGAACTTGTTGACCAGACCGTGATGGTTGTCGACCTCCTCGACGACGACGTCGAAGAACCGGTTGAGCAACTCGACGACCTCGACGGCCGGCCGGCTCGTGACGAGCTGGGTGGAACCGATGATGTCGACGAAGATGACGGCCGCGTAGCGCTCCTCGCCGCCCAACTCGACCTGTTGTTTCTCGGCGGCCAGTGCGACCTCGCGGCCGACGTGGCGGCCGAACAGGTCGCGCACGCGTTCGCGCTCCCGCAAGCCGTGCACCATCGAGTTGAAACCGCGTTGCAGCTCACCGAGTTCCGTGCCGTCGAACACCACGAGGTTGCAGTCCAGATCGCCGTCCTCGACGTGTTTGAGCGCCGACCGCACCACCCGCACCGGCGTCGCGATCAACCATGACAACAGCCACATCAGGACCAGGCCGAAGATCAGCGCGACCACCGAGATGATCACCACGGCCACGGCGAACTGTGTCGAGCTGAGGTTCTTCATCGAGAGCGTAAACAGCGCGAGCAGGAGGATGCCCAGCACCGGCACCCCCGAGCTGAGGAGCCAGACCGTCATGGTCCGGCCCATGACTCCGTGCGCCAACCGGCGGGGCGGGCGGCCCGCCTCCAGCGCCTGGGCGGCGATCGGCCGCAGCGCGAACTCGGTGATCATGTAGCACGCGGTGGCGACGACGATTCCCGGAAAGCCCACCGCGAACAGGAACCGCGGAATGAAGGCGGTGTCGTGCAGCCCGTACAACAGCGTCAGCAATGCGGTGCCGACGCCCCAGAGCAGCAACAGCATCTGCGCCACGCGGGCCGGGGCGACGAACACGTTGCGTTGATCGGTTCGGGTGGGAGGGTCCTCCTCGATCGCCCAGCGCAACTGGCCGACGATCTGCGAGGTGATCCATGACGTGCCGAGCACCAGCGCGCTCACCATGTAGGCGGGCACCACGCCGAAGGTCAACCAGGCGGGTGCGTCGGAGAACACGCTGGGCACTGGGATGGCGACCGTGTTGAGCAGCAGCGACACCCCGATGCCCAGAACGTTGGTGAACAGCAGGAAGAACGTCAGGATGACCTGGATGCGGATGCGGCGGCGGGCCTGGCTCTCGTCCGGTCTGCCCAGTAGCCAGGAGCCGTAGTCCGGCGTCTCCAGCCGCCCGCTCTGCTGGGTCACCCGCTCCAGCACTCGACCCAACCGATGCGGCACGCTCTTGGTCGCGTTCATGGTCCCGTCAGCCTAGTGACCCCGGGTGCGGCATCTATGGTGGTTCGGTGCGTCTCGTCATCGCCCAGTGCACCGTGGACTACGTCGGCCGGCTCACCGCACACCTGCCGTCGGCGCGACGCCTGTTGTTGTTCAAGGCGGACGGATCGGTCAGCGTGCACGCCGACGACCGCGCCTACAAACCCCTGAACTGGATGAGCCCCCCCTGTTGGGTCACCGAGGACCTCACCGCGGACACGACGCTGTGGGTGGTGCAGAACAAGGCGGGCGAGCAGTTGCGCATCACCGTCGAGGACATCGAGCATGACTCCAGCCACGAGCTCGGAGTGGACCCGGGTCTGGTCAAGGACGGCGTCGAGGCTCACCTGCAGGCGTTGCTGGCCGAACACGTCGAGCTGCTCGGCGCCGGCTACACGCTGGTGCGGCGCGAGTACATGACCCCCATCGGCCCGGTGGACCTGCTCTGTCGCGACGAGCAGGGCCGGTCGGTGGCCGTGGAGATCAAACGGCGCGGTGAGATCGACGGCGTCGAGCAGTTGACGCGCTATCTGGAGCTGCTCAACCGGGACTCGCTGCTGGCGCCGGTTGCCGGTGTCTTCGCCGCCCAGCAAATCAAGCCCCAAGCCCGCACGTTGGCGATGGATCGCGGAATACGGTGTGTCACACTGGATTACGACAAAATGCGGGGCATGGACAATGACGAGTTCCGGCTGTTCTGATGGCCAAGCGGCGCGCCCCGCGTAAGCGTGCCGCCGCGCGCGACCCGCTGCCGGCGCCACGGCGTATCGAGGCGGGCGCCGACGGTGCGGATTACGAGGTGCGTCCCGTTTCCGCGGCCAATGCGGCCAAAACCTATCGGTGTCCGGGTTGCGATCACGAAATTCGCCCGGCGACAGCCCATATCGTCGCGTGGCCGGTGGACGGCATCGAAGACCGCCGGCACTGGCACACCTCGTGCTGGCGCAACAGGACTACGCGGGGTCCGACGCGGAAGTGGTCCTGAGTCAGTGAGCGTCGTCGGCGGCCGGTTCGACCAGCTCGATCAGAACGCCGCCGCCGTCCTTGGGATGAATGAAGTTGATCCGCGAGTTGGCGGTGCCGCGGCGCGGCGCGTCGTAGATCAGGCGCACACCCTGCTCGCGCAACCGCTCGCTGATCTTGTCGATGTCGCTGACACGGTAGGCGAACTGCTGCAGCCCCGGCCCGCGCTTGTCGAGGAACTTGGCGATGGTGGAGCTGTCGTCGATCGGAGCCATCAGCTGCACCTGGGTACTCCCGACCGGCGCCCCGCGCACCGACAGCATGGCCTCGCGGATGCCCTGGTCCTCGTTGACCTCCTCGTGCAGAACGATCATGCCCAGGTGGTCGTGGTACCACTTGATCGCCTCGTCGAGGTCGCGGACGGCGATGCCGACATGGTCGATGGCGGTCACCAGCGCAGTGGCCAGTACCGGACGGGCGTCAGTCTGCTCTGCGGTCATATCGTAAAGGTAACCTAACAAGATCAGTTTCGAATAGTTGGTATGCCCGTATAGCCTTTTTTGCAGTGCTCGAAACCGCTTGGAGGTAGTGATGACGACGTCGGTGATCGTTGCTGGGGCCCGGACCCCCGTCGGGAAGCTGTCCGGATCGCTGAAGGATTTCTCGGGCAGTGACCTGGGCGCCGTGGCGATCGCCGGCGCGCTGGAGAAGGCGAACGTACCGGCCCGGCTGGTCGAATACGTGATCATGGGCCAAGTGCTCACCGCCGGGGCCGGCCAGATGCCGGCTCGCCAGGCCGCGGTGGCCGCCGGAATCCCCTGGGACGTGCCCGCGCTGACGATCAACAAGATGTGCCTGTCGGGCATCGACGCGATCGCGCTGGCCGACCAGCTGATCCGGGCCGGCGAATTCGACGTCGTCGTCGCCGGGGGACAGGAGTCGATGACCAAGGCGCCGCACATGCTGATGAACAGCCGGTCGGGCTACAAGTACGGCGACGTCACGGCGCTCGACCACCTGGCCTACGACGGCCTGCACGACGTGTTCACCGACCAGCCGATGGGCGCCCTGACCGAGCAGCGCAACGAGGTCGACAAGTTCACCCGTGCCCAGCAGGACGAGTACGCTGCCGGCTCGCACCAGAAGGCGGCGCGGGCATGGAAGGACGGCGTGTACGCCGACGAGGTCGTGCCGGTGCGGATCCCGCAGCGCAAGGGCGACCCGATCGAGTTCAGCGAGGACGAGGGCATCCGCGCCGACACCAGCGCCGAATCGTTGTCCGGGCTGCGGCCCGCGTTCCGCAAGGACGGCACCATCACCGCCGGGTCGGCGTCGCAGATCTCCGACGGTGCCTGCGCGGTCGTGGTGATGAGCAAGGCCAAGGCCGAGGAGCTGGGCCTGAGCTGGTTGTGCGAGATCGGTGCGCACGGCGTGGTCGCCGGACCTGATTCGACGCTGCAGAGCCAGCCGGCCAACGCGATCAAGAAGGCCGTCGCCAAGGAAGGCATCTCCGTCGACCAGCTCGACGTGATCGAGATCAACGAGGCGTTCGCGGCAGTGGCGCTGGCCTCGACCAGCGAGCTCGGCGTCGACCCGGAGAAGGTGAACACCAATGGCGGCGCCATCGCCATCGGCCATCCGATCGGAATGTCCGGCGCACGGATCACCCTGCACGCGGCGCTCGAGCTGGCGCGCAAGGGCTCGGGGTACGCGGTCGCCGCGCTGTGCGGCGCCGGCGGGCAAGGTGATGCGCTGATCCTGCGGCGCCGCTGAGACATCAACGACACTTTGTAGTAGTCCAGGGTGGAATCGGGCAGAATGGCGGCCATGACACGCGCTTTCGATGTCCACAGCCCCGCGTCCTGGTTCCGCCTGGTCGCGTTCGCCGAGGCACTCAGCTGGGTCGGGTTGCTGGCCGGCATGTACTTCAAGTACCTGGGCTCCCCGCGCACCGAGATCGGCGTGAAGATCTTCGGTCCGGCCCACGGCGCGGTCTTTGTGGCGTTTCTGGTGGCCGCCGTGTTCACCGGGCTCGCATTGCGCTGGCGACCGGGGACGTGGTTGCTGGCGTTGGCCGGCAGCATAGTGCCGCTGGGCAGTGTGATCTTCCTCATATGGGCTGATCGCACCGGGCGCATGGAGCCCGCGCAGGCCGAAGCGGCCGCTCCGGGCGCCGTGGTTCGGCCGCGGCGAACGGTTCCGGAAACGACGTGACAAACTTGGTGGCGTGACTCGTCCTCGACCCCAGATCAGCCCGGCGCTGGCCGGCGCGGTAGACCTGTCCGCACTCAAGCGTCCTCCCGCAACCGGCGAGGGCCCGGCCGCCGATGCCGGCCCGGGTGGTGTGGAGATCACCGAGGCCAACCTCGAGGCCG
Organism: Mycolicibacterium duvalii; assembly: GCF_010726645.1. Taxonomy (NCBI): domain Bacteria; kingdom Bacillati; phylum Actinomycetota; class Actinomycetes; order Mycobacteriales; family Mycobacteriaceae; genus Mycobacterium; species Mycolicibacterium duvalii. The sequence continues at coordinate 368,438 of NZ_AP022563.1, forward strand.
AGGTGTTGGCCCGCTCCAACGAGATCCCCGTCGTCGTGCTGCTGTGGTCGCCGCGCAGTGACGCCAGCGTCCAGCTCGGTGAGGTGCTTTCAGGCCTGGTGGCCGCGGACGGCGGCAAGTGGTCGCTGGCCTCGGTCAACGTCGACACCACGCCCCGCGTCGCGCAGATGTTCGGTGTGCAGGCGGTGCCGACCGTGGTGGCGGTCGCCGCCGGCCAGCCGCTGTCGAGCTTCCAGGGCATGCAGCCTGCCGATCAGCTTCGCCGTTGGGTCGACTCGCTGCTCGAGGCCACCGCCGGGAAGCTCAGCGGCTCACCAGATGCCGAGACCGAACAGGTCGACCCAGCGGTGGAGCAGGCGCGCGCACACCTGGACCGGGGCGACTTCGAATCGGCCCTGACGGCGTATCAAGCCATCCTGGACGGCAACCCGAACCACGCCGAAGCCAAAGGCGCGGTGCGCCAGATCGGCTTTCTGCAGCGCGCGACCGCCCACCCGCAGAACGCGGTGGCGCTGGCTGACGCGGCCCCCGCGGACATCGACGCGGCCTTCGCCGCGGCCGATGTCGAGATCCTGCAGCAGAACGTGGTGGCCGCGTTCGCCCGGCTCACTGCTCTGGTCAAGAGCACCAGCGGCGACGACCGGGCCACGGTGCGGGCGCGTCTGGTCGAGTTGTTCGACCTGTTCGACCCTGCCGACCCCGAGGTGATCGCGGGTCGCCGCAACCTCGCCAACGCGTTGTACTGACCCGCCGCTCGCGCAGACGACCTACGGGCGCTCGGGCTCGAACCACACCGCAGACAGCGGTGGCAGCACCATCACCGCCGACGCCGGCCGGCCGTGCCACGGCTCCTCGGTGGCCTCGACCGCGCCGTAGTTGCCCACGCCCGCGCCGTGATAGACGTCGGAGTCGGTGTTGAGCACCTCCCGCCACACCCCGGCGTGCGGCAGGCCGAGCCGGTAGCGGGTGTGCTCGGAACCAGAGAAGTTGAAGACGCACGCCATCGTCGAGCCGTCGTCGCCGAACCGCAGGAAGCTGAGCACGTTGTTGGCCGAGTCGTTGGCGTCGATCCACGAGTAGCCCTCGGGCTGGGTGTCGCGCGACCACAGGGCGCGCCTGCTGCGGTAGATGTCATTGGCGTCGGTGAGCATCCGCAGGATGCCGTCGGAGAAGCCCTGTTCGTCGAGCTGGAACCAGTCGACGCCGCGCTCTTCGGACCACTCGGCACGCTGGCCGAACTCCTGACCCATGAACAGCAGCTGCTTGCCCGGGTGCGCCCACTGGTAGGCGAGCAGGCTGCGGATGCCCGCTGCCTTCATGTGGTCGCTTCCCGGCATCCGGTCCCACAGCGTGCCCTTCCCGTGCACCACCTCGTCGTGGCTGATCGGCAGCACGAAGTTCTCGCTGAACGCGTAGATCATCGAGAAGGTGATCTCGTGGTGGTGGTAGCTGCGGTGGATGGGGTCACGCTTGATGAACTCGAGCGTGTCGTTCATCCACCCCATGTTCCACTTCATCGAGAAACCGAGACCGCCGAGGTTGGTCGGCCGGGTCACGCCCGGCCACGAGGTGGACTCCTCGGCGATGGTGACGACGCCGGGCGTCGCCTTGTGCACAGTGGCGTTCATCTCCTGCAGGAACTGCACCGCCTCGAGATTCTCGCGTCCGCCATGGACGTTGGGCGTCCAGCCGCCCTCGGGCCGCGAATAATCCAGGTACAGCATGGACGCCACCGCGTCGACGCGGAGCCCGTCGATGTGGTACTCCTGCAGCCAATACAGCGCATTGGCCACCAGAAAATTGCGTACCTCGGCGCGCCCGAAGTCGAAAACGTAGGTACCCCAGTCCAACTGCTCGCCGCGGCGGGGATCGCCGTGCTCGTACAGCGCGGTGCCGTCGAACCGCCCCAGCGCCCAGGCGTCCTTCGGAAAATGTGCGGGCACCCAGTCGACGATGACGCCGATGCCGGCCCGGTGCAGGGTGTCGACGAGGTGGCGGAACTCGTCGGGGTTGCCGAACCGTGATGACGGCGCGTAGTACGACGTGACCTGGTAGCCCCAGGAGCCGCCGAACGGGTGCTCGGCGACGGGCAACAGCTCCACGTGTGTGAAGCCGTGCTGCACAACGTAATCGGTGAGCTGCTCGGCCAGGTCGGCGTAGCTCAGACCGGGGCGCCAGGAGCCTAGGTGTACTTCGTAGGTGCTCATCGGCTCGAACACCGGGTTGCGCAGGGTCCGCGCCGACATCCAGTCGTCGTCGGTCCACGAGTAATCGCTGGTGAAGACCCGCGACGCGGTCTGCGGCGGCACCTCGGTCGCGAAGGCCATCGGGTCGGCGCGGTCGGTGGTGGCGCCGTCGGCCCCGTGCACGCGGAACTTGTACAGCCCGCCCTCGGGGAAGCCGGGCCAGAACAGTTCCCACACGCCCGTCGAACCCAGCACCCGCATCTGGGCCTCGTTGCCCCAGTGGTTGAAGTCTCCGGTCACGCTGACGCCTTTGGCGTTGGGCGCCCACACCGCGAACGACACACCCGTGACCTCACCATCGGCGGTGGTGAAGCTGCGGGGGTGGGCTCCGAGCACTTCCCAGAGGCGTTCGTGACGCCCTTCGGCGAAGAGGTGCAGGTCCATCTCGCCGAGCGTCGGCAGAAACCGGTAAGCGTCGGCGACGGTGTGCACGAACGCCGCTTCCTCCTCCGAGTAACTGACTTCGAGGCGGTAGTCGATGAGTTCGGTGAACGGCACTGCCACGGCGAACAATCCGGCCTCGACGTGGGTCAGCGGGTACCGCGCGCCGCCGATGAGCGCGTTGACGCGCACCGCGTGCGGCCGGTAGGCGCGGATCACCGTGTGGTCGTCGTACTCATGGGCGCCGAGCACCGAGTGCGGGTCGTGGTGCTCGCCGGCGAGCAGACGATTGAGGTCGGCGGTGTGCGGCCGCAGGTGCGGGCTCTCGACGGTCTTGGTCACGCCGGACGCGTTGGTCATGGTCACTCCCTACGCAGCAGGTTCAGTCGTTGGTCGGCGGGAATCTGGGGCATGTTCAGGACGTGGGCCACCGCACGGGCCGGTTCGAGGCGCACGTAATTGCCGTGGCCCCACTGGTATTCCTCTCCGGTGATTTCGTCGCGTACCCAGAACCGGTCCTGTTCCTCCATGCCCAGCGCACTCATATCGAGCCACAGCGTGCCTTCCTCGGTGCCGAACGGGTTGAGGGTCACCACCACGAGGACCTGGTCGCCGGAGACCGGGTCGAACTTGCTGTAGGCCAGCAGTGCGTCGTTGTCGATGTGGTGGAAGGTGATGGTGCGCATCTGCTGCAGCGCGGGATGGACCCGACGAATCTCGTTGAGGCGGGTGATGAAGGGTTCCAGGGACTCGCCGTCGGCCAGCGCGGCGTCGAAGTCGCGCGGCCGCAACTCGTACTTCTCGGAGTTGAGGTATTCCTCGCTACCTTCGCGGAGAGCACGGTGTTCGTAGAGCTCGTAGCCGGAGTACATCCCCCACGTGGGGCTCATCGTGGCGGCCAGCACGGCCCGGATCGCGAACATGCCCGGGCCGCCGTGCTGCAGACTCTCGTGGAGGATGTCCGGCGTGTTGACCCACAGGCTCTGGCGTGCGTGGTCGGCGTGTTCGGCCAGCTGCTGACCGAACTCGGTGATCTCCCACTTCGCGGTGCGCCAGGTGAAGTACGTGTAGGACTGCGTGAACCCGAGTTTGGCCAGCCCGAACAGCCGCGCGGGCCGGGTGAACGCCTCCGAGAGGAACAACACGTCGGGATCGATGTTCTTGACCTCGCCGATCAACCAGGCCCAGAAGTTCGGCGGCTTGGTGTGCGGATTGTCCACCCGAAACACCTTGACGCCGTGCGCGACCCAGTATTTCACGACCCGCAGTACCTCCTCGTAGAGGCCGGCCGGGTCGTTGTCGAAGTTCAGCGGGTAGATGTCCTGATACTTCTTCGGGGGGTTCTCGGCATAGGCGATGGTTCCATCGGGTAGCACCGTGAACCATTCCGGATGCTCGCGGGCCCAGGGGTGGTCGGGTGCGCACTGCAGCGCGAGATCGAGCGCGACCTCGAGCCCCTCGTCTCGCGCCGCGGCGACGAAGTCGTCGAAGTCGTCGATGGTGCCGAGGTCGGGGTGAACGGCGTCGTGACCCCCTTCGTCGCTGCCGATCGCCCACGGTGAGCCGACGTCGTGCGGGCCCGCGGTGACGCTGTTGTTGCGACCCTTGCGGTGCACCTTGCCGATCGGGTGGATCGGAGGCAGATAGGCGATGTCGAAGCCCATCCGGGCGACCCGGGGCAGCGCCTTGGCGGCGGTGGCGAACGTGCCGTGCACGGGATGGCCGGCACTGTCCCACCCACCGGTGGAGCGGGGAAAGAACTCGTACCAGGAACTGAAGCGGGCCAGCGGTCGATCCACCCAGATGCCGTACTGCTGGCCGCGGGTCAGGAATTCACGCAGCGGATACTGGTCGGTCAACTCGATCAGCTCGGGCGCCAGCGCGGCGCCGGCGCGGTAGAACGGGTCGCCCGGTTCGCGCAGTTGGGCCGCGGCTTCGGCCAGCGGATAGCGGTCCTGGCGCGGCACACCGGTGGCGGCGCGCTCGAGAAGCTTGGCGCCGACCAACAGGTCGTTGTTGAGTTCGCCCTCGCTCTGGCCGGCCTCGAGCTTGGCGGTCACGTTCTTGCGCCAGGTGGCCAACGGGTCGCCCCACCCGTCGACCCGGAACGTCCACAGGCCGACCGCGTCGGGGGAGAACTGACCGTGGAATACATCGGGTGTGCGGCCCGGCGCCATCGGAAGCGCGCTCGGCCGCACCCGCGCCGACGTGGTCACCACATCCTCGATCGGGACGGCCTCGGGAGAGCGCACCCGGCCCGGAGGTTCGTCGGCCAACGGTGGATAGGAGACGCCGTGGTAGCGCACCACCAAGGTGGCCGACACCGCGTCGTGGCCTTCGCGCCACACCGTGGCGCTGACCGGCACGACTTCGCCGACGACGGCTTTGGCGGGAAACCGCCCGCCGGACACCACCGGTGCTACGTCGTCGATCTCGATCCGACCGGCGGTCACTGGCCACCACTCCCTACAGCTCGTCCGTCGTGTGGGGCGCGCCGCTCGAGTCACGCACGCCTTCGGTGCCCGGCGCGACACCCCTGCGCCGCCTATACCCACCGTAGTGTGGCGCTCAACCTTCCGGAGTGCATCGGGAAGGCTGCGGGCCGGCCCCCCAGCGGCACGGAAAAAGGTGACGACCGGCCCATCGCCGGGCCCGCGTCAGTAAGGTGAACTCGCGTGAAGGCCCTCCGCAGGTTCACCGTCCGCGCTCACCTTCCCGACCGGCTGGCTGCGCTCGAGCGGCTCTCGGTCAATCTTCGTTGGTCGTGGGACAAGCCCACCCAGGATCTGTTCGAGGCCATCGATCCGCAGCTTTGGGAGACCGTCGGCGCCGACCCGGTCGGTCTGCTCGGACAAGTCAGCCCGGCGCGGCTGCAGCAGCTCGCCGCCGACGACTCGTTCGTCACCCGGCTCGACGATCTGGCCGCCGACCTCGACGACTACCTGACCCGACCCCTGTGGTACCAGCAGCTGGGCGCAGCGAGCGGCGGCCCGGACGCAGATCAGCACGACGGCGTTCTGCCGCACGGCATCGCGTACTTCTCGATGGAATTCGGTGTCGTCGAGGTGCTGCCCAACTACTCCGGTGGCCTGGGCATACTCGCCGGCGACCACCTCAAGTCCGCGTCGGACCTTGGGCTGCCGCTGATCGCGGTCGGACTGCACTACGGCTCGGGTTACTTCCGGCAGTCGCTGACCGCCGACGGCTGGCAGCACGAGAACTATCCGCACCTCGATCCTCAGGGCCTGCCGCTGCGGTTGCTGGTCGGCGCCGACGGCAAGGCGGTGCTGATCGACCTCGCGCTGCCCGGCGGCGCGATTCTGTACGCACGCATCTGGGTCGCGCAGGTTGGCCGAATCCCGTTGCTGCTGCTCGATTCGGACATCCCGGACAACGACCACGACCTGCGCGGCGTGACCGACCGGCTCTACGGCGGTGATCAGGAACACCGGATGCGGCAGGAGATCCTGGCCGGCATCGGCGGGGTCCGTGCGATCCGCGCGTTCACCGCGCTCGAGGGGCTGCCCGCGCCCGAGGTCTTCCATATGAACGAGGGCCACGCCGGCTTCCTCGGCGCCGAGCGCATCCGCGAGTTCATCGAGGCCGGCCTGGACTTCGACACCGCGCTGACCGTGGTGCGGGCCTCGACGGTCTTCACCACCCACACCCCGGTGCCCGCGGGCATCGACCGCTTCCCGCTGGAGTTGGTGGAGCGCTACTTCGGTCCGGAAGCCGGCGCGGTGGGGTCCCGTCTGCTGCCCGGCGTGCCGCTGGACCGCATCCTGGCCTTCGGCGCCGAGGACGACCCGACGAAGTTCAACATGGCGCATATGGGGTTGCGGCTGGCGCAGCGCGCCAACGGGGTGTCGCTGCTGCACGGCCGGGTCAGCCGCGAGATGTTCAACGATCTGTGGCCGGGTTTCGACGCTGTCGAGGTGCCCATCGGCTCGATCACCAACGGGGTGCATGCGCCGACGTGGGCGGCTCCGCAATGGCTGGAGCTGGGTCGCGAGCTGCTCGGCAGCGAGGACCTCACGACGTTGCGCGAGCCCGAGACATGGAAGGGGCTCAACCGCGTCGATCCAGGCCACCTGTGGTGGATCCGGTCCCAGCTGCGCGCGGAGCTGATCGACGACGTCCGGGCCCGGCTCCGCCGCTCCTGGTTGGAGCGGGGTGCCCCGTCGGTGGAATTGGGTTGGACCGCAACCGCATTCGATCCGTCGGTGCTGACAATCGGGTTCGCCCGCCGAGTGCCCACCTACAAGCGGCTGACGTTGATGCTGCGCGATCCGGAGCGGCTGGCCCGACTGCTGCTCGATCCGGAGCGTCCGGTGCAGTTGATCGTCGCCGGTAAGTCTCATCCTGCCGACGAGGCCGGCAAGGCGTTGATCCAGCAGATCGTCCGGTTCGCCGACCGGGAGGATCTGCGTCATCGCATCGCGTTCCTGCCCGACTACGACATGTCGATGGCTCGCAAGCTCTACCACGGTTGCGACGTGTGGCTCAACAACCCGTTGCGGCCGCTGGAGGCCTGCGGCACGTCGGGCATGAAGAGCGCGCTCAACGGCGGGCTGAACCTGTCGATCCGCGACGGGTGGTGGGACGAGTGGTTCGACGGGGACAATGGCTGGGAGATCCCGACCGCGGACGGTTTGACCGACGAGAACCGGCGCGACGATCTGGAGGCCGCGGCGCTCTACGACGTCCTGGAACATGCCGTGGTGTCCCGGTTCTACGACCGCGACGAGCACGGCATTCCGGTGCGGTGGGTGGAGATGGTCCGGCACACCCTCGAGGTGCTCGGCCCCAAGGTACTGGCGTCGCGGATGGTGCGGGATTACACCGAGAAGTACTACCTGCCCGCCGCGCGGTCGTTGCGCCGCTCGGTCGAGCCGGGGCGCTCCTCGCCGAAGTTCGACGTCCCTTTCGGCGCTGCGCAGGAACTCGCCGACTTTCGGCGCCGCGTCGAGCGGGCGTGGGCGCATGTGCGCATCTCCGACGTGGACAGCTCGGGACTGCCGGACACCCCGCTGTTGGGTTCGGAGTTGACGCTGACGGCACTGGTGCACCTCGACGGTCTCAACGCCGACGAGGTGGCGGTGCAGGCGTTGCTGGGTCGCGTCGACGCAGGCGACACCCTGATCGACCCGGTGACGGTACCGATGACCCACGTCGGCACCGCAGACGGTGGCCGGGCGAGCTTCACCGCCACCGCGCCGTTGCCGGTCACCGGTTCAGTCGGATACGCCGTCCGGGTGCTGCCGCACCATCGGTTGCTGGCCGGCCCCACCGAGCTGGGGCTCGTGACGTTCGCGTGACAGCGCCGCTGCAGGTCGCCCTCGACGGGGGACCGTACGCGCTCGCGGCGGGATCCGACGGCGCGGTGTGGGTGACGCTGGCGCACACCGGTGCGATCGCGCGGGTGACCGAGGCCGGTGCGGTGACGGTGTACCCGGTCGCCCCTGACAGCCGCCCGGCGCAGATCACCGCGGGCCCGGACGGCGCGCTGTGGTTCACCCGGTCCGGGGACGACCGCATCGGACGCATCACCACCGCCGGTGAGCTCAGCGCGTTCGACCTGCGTCCGGGCAGTCGCCCCTACGGCATCACCACCGGACCCGACGGCGCGCTGTGGTTCACCATGAGCGCGGCGGATGCGGTCGGCCGACTCTCGGCCGAGGGCGCGCTGCTCGCCGAGCACCCGGTGCCCGGCGGGCCGGCGATGATCGTCACCGGACCGGACGACGCGCTGTGGGTGACCCTCAACGAGGCCGGCGCGATCGGACGGCTGACCCTCGCGGGCGCTCTCACCGTGCGCGACACCCCTACTCCCGCTTCGGGTCCCGTCGGCATCACGATGACCCATGACGATGCCGTGTGGTTCACCGAGTTCCTCGCCGACCGGCTCGGCCGAATCCCGCTCGATGACGCGGTCCAGGAGATCGAACTGCCCGGCAAGCCGCACGCCGTGCTCGCCGATCCGGCCGACGGCGTGTGGGTGACCCTGTGGGGCTCCGGCCAACTTGCCCGGGTCAGCGGAGACGGCGACATCGTGACCATCGACCTGCCGCCGGATTGTGAGCCGCACGGATTGACCGTCGATGCCGGCGGCGGGGTCTGGGTCGCCCTTGAAGCCGGATTCGTGGTGCGGTTGCCCGGCTAGATTGACATTCGCCGGTATCTGTCCGGTGTGGGAAGCCCGCGCGGTAGGTTCCGAAGGTTGTTCGGCCATCGGAAGGGCATGCAAGGTGACGGTTCGGGTTGTGCTGCGACACGCCCTCGCGGTGTTCGCGATCGGCGGTCTGCTCAGTGGATGGCTCTCCGCGCCGGCCGGTGCCGAACCGGTCTCCGCACCCGTCGACGTGCCCGCCCCGGCCGAGGGCGTCCCGCCGCCGCCCGACGGGGCAGTCGAGTCGACGCCGCCCGCGGTGACCGAGACCCCGGACGGCTGGCGTCTGGAGCTGGCGGCCAAGGACGAGACCCAGTCCCCGGTAGCGCCGCTGACCACCGCGTTGTCGACCCGGGAGTACGTCGTCGGCGGCACTTACACCGGATCGCTGACCGGACCCGGCGACGGCGAGCCCCCCGCAGGGATGCTCGAGGTCGGCTACGAGATCGGCTGCGGAATCGACATGAGCACTTCCAACGGCGTCTCGCTGACCGGTACGGCGGGGATCAACCCGTCGATCGGGCTGATCGGCACCGACTTCATCTCCCCGTTCCCGGAAGGCCTGGTGCCCGGGGTGGGCGCCAACATCGCCGGCGGTATCACCGTGGGTCTGAAGCCCGGGCTGGTCAACGTGGTTTCGGTGACGAAGAAGGAATTCACCGGCGCCGAGCCATGGGTGATGGTGAGCAACTTCCGGGTCCGGATCGACGGTTGCGTCGGCGAGTCGTTCATCCGGTCCTTCGCTTTCCTCAGCCGCACCACCGACATGAGTGAGGCGATCGTTGCCTGGTACGGCGTGACGAAGAAGATCTGAGGTCAGCCGAACCGCGCGAAGCAGCGGTCGGTGTCGCCGAGCACTCCGACGCGGAACGCGTCGATGCGTGAGAACCCGGCAGGCACCGAGTCGCCGTTGACGTCGCTGGCGGCCAGGCCGTTGGTCAGGATGCCCGAGACGGCTTCGTCCACATCGCCGGCGGTCAGCACCACCGAGTCGGCGCCGGACGGGTGCGGGTCCGCGGCCATCTTCGCGGTCGCCACACCGGTCAGACAGGCGGTGCGCAGCGCGGCCGCCGCGCTATCGAGGCGCGCGCCGCGTTCGTGCTGCAGGGCCAGCATGAAACGGGAGACCAGCGCGGAGTAGGCCACGTTGTCGCCTGTCGCGAGGAGGTGCGGCTCGGGCAGGTGGGCCTGGCCGCCGAGTTCCACGAGTCCCTCGAGGTCCACGGCGACGCTGTTGGTCGTCGGGCAGAAGGACACCGGCGGGCTGGGGCGGACGTCGGCGCAGGGGACCGGACGGGAGTCGAATCGCACCGCGGGTGGTCGGCGTGGCGCGAAGATGACGTTGATCGCCTCGGCGAACGCGTGCACGCTGAACTCGGTCACCGGCAACTCGCCGGTCTGCCCGCTGCCGAGCATCGTCGGCAGATCACCGCGACGCTGGGCGATCTCGCGCAGGTCGATCGATGCACATGCCGACGGGCCGTCGGTGAAGCCGAACTGGAACGCCGAGAGCCTCTCGAAAGCCGAGCCGTGTTCGTCGACACCGGCGTAGAGGTCGTCTTCGTAGAGCACCGGATCGCGGAACGCGATGACGCCGGCCAGCACCGCGTTCAAGCCTTCGCCGGTGTTGAGGGTGAATCGCGGCGAATTGCCTTCGGCGACCCACCGCAGGTACGCGCCCGAGAAGCAGTCGGCTTGTTGTTCGGCGAGAAGGGTCTGGCTCGCGTCGTCCGTCAGGCCGGACAGCCGGGACACGGCGTGGCCGTACTCGTGGGCGAGCACCATCGCCACCCCCATGTCGCCGTACGCGCGCTGCAGGTCGGGAAGCATCGCGCTGCGGTCCCAGCCCAGCGCCCGGTCGGGGTAGCAGTAGGCGGCGTTGACCAGAGCGAAGGTGGTGTCACCGCAGAAGATTCCGTCGAATCGGGTGGCGTCCCAGGAGACCACCGCCGCCACCGGGACGAACGGGGCCGAGAACGTGTCGGGATAGGCGCTGTGCCAGAACTCCTCGACATCGCTGACGGCGAGGCCGGCAATGTGGTCGACATCGCTGCCGTCGGTGCCCTCGACCGCCCGGGTTGCCGGTTCGGGATCCGGACGCAGCCCGGTGGGTCCGTCGGTGGCCGGCATTCCCGCCACCGAGAACGGGTCGTCGAACACCGAGACGGCCCGCCCGGTGAGCGTCGTCGAGCATCCGGTGGCCGCGAGCGTCACGGCCACCACCGCGCAGACCAGTCGCCGTGACCTCATCCGGCCGCTGTTTCCCGGGTCGCCGTCGCCTCGACGGCGCAGAGTCGACGTAGCGCGGCCCGCACCGCCGCACCGTCGGTGGTCGCCCAGAACGGTGGCAGCGACGCTCGCAGAAATCCGCCGTAGCGGGCGGTGGCCATCCGAGAGTCCAGGACGGCCACCACGCCGCGATCGTCGATGCGGCGGAGCAGCCGGCCGGCGCCCTGGGCCAGCAACAGCGCGGCGTGGGTGGCCGCCACCGCCATGAAGCCGTTGCCGCCCCGGGCGGCGACCGCCCGTTGCCGAGCGGTCAGCAGCGGGTCATCGGGGCGCGGGAAGGGGATGCGGTCGATCAGCACCAATGACAGTGATGGGCCGGGGACGTCGACGCCTTGCCACAGCGACAGCGTGCCGAACAGTGACGTGCGCTCGTCGGCGGCGAAGCGGGCCACCAGTGCGGCGGTGGTGTCCTCGCCTTGGCAGAGCACCGGGCTGTCCAGCCGCTCCCGCATCACCTCGGCGGCGGCCCGGGCGGCGCGCATGGACGAGAACAGTCCGAGGGTGCGTCCTTCGGCGGCGGCGATCAGTGCCGCGATCTCGTCAAGCTGTTCGGCCGACCCGGTTCCGTCGCGCCCGGGTGGCGGCAGATGGGCTGCGACGTAGAGGATTCCGGCGCGGGGATGGTCGAACGGGGAGCCGACGTCGAGTCCGCGCCACCGCACCGCGGGTTCGTCCCCACCGGCCAGCCCCCAGGCCGAGGCCATCGCGTCGAAGTTACCCCCGATGGTCAGTGTCGCCGAGGTCAGCACCGCGGTGGCGCGGCCGAACACCCTGCTGCGTAGCAGCCCCGACACCGACAGCGGCGCCACCCGCATCACCGCCCGACGGCCCGCTTTGGCATCCTCGCTGTGCTCTACCCACACCACGTCGGTGCGGTCGGGCAGCGCCGGCACGAATGAATCCAGGATGCGGGCGGCGGTGTCGCCGACTTCGGACAGCGCCGTGGACGCCTCCGCGCGCGCCGCGGAGGTCTTCGGATCGTTGGGAGCGGTGTCGACCGCCGTGCGGGCCGCGTGGGCCGCATCACGCAACACTGTCAGGTAGGTCGCCATCTCCTCGCCCAGCACGTCGATGCGTCCGTCGCGAGCGTCGAAGACGGCCGAGGAGTAGGTGGCCGCAGCCGCGTCGAGCCGGTCGGCCAATTCGGGGCCGATGATCCGCGCGGCACGCCGCTGCGCGACCCCGAGCGCGGGGGCGGACAGCTCGGCCGTCGCCGCGGACGTCACCCGGTCGACGAGGTCGTGGGCCTCGTCGACGACGAGCAGATCGTGTTCGGGCAGGACGTTGGCCCCGCCGATGGCGTCTATCGCCAGCAACGCGTGGTTGGTGACGACGATATCGGCCCGGGCGGCGCGGTCGCGGGCGCGCTCGGCGAAGCAATCGGTGCCGAACGGGCAGCGCGAGACGCCGATGCATTCGCGTGCCGATACGCTCACCTGCGCCCACGACCGGTCGGGTACGCCGGGCGCGAGGTCGTCGCGGTCGCCGGAGTCGGTACTCGAGGACCACTCCGTCAGCCGGGCCACATCGCGGCCCAGGGCGCTGGTTGCGACCGGCGCGAAAAGCTCGGACTGGGGCCCGTCATCGGGCTCCGGCAGGCCGGCGCTTCCGTTGTGGATCTTGTTCAGGCACAGGTAGTTTCCGCGTCCCTTCAGCAGCGCGAAGTCGGGCCGGCGGGGCAGTGCCGGCGTCAGGGCCTCGGCCAGCCGGGGCAGGTCACGATCGACGAGCTGACGCTGCAGCGCAATCGTGGCGGTGGACACCACGACGGGCTGCTCGGCCGACAGCGCGTGTGCGATCGCCGGCACCAGGTAGGCCAGGGACTTCCCGGTGCCGGTGCCGGCCTGCACCGCGAGGTGCTCGCCGCTGTGGAAAGCCTGTGCGACGGCCTCGGCCATGGCGATCTGGCCGGGCCGTTCGGCTCCGCCCACGGCGGCGACCGCGGTGGCCAGCAGCCGCGCGACGTCGTCGGTCACCGGACCGTGCCGGCGCGCGCCGGCGGCACGATGCGGGTCGGGATGGCCGGATCGCCCTTGGACAGGCTCAACCCATTCCACGGCAGCTCGGTCAGGCCCCGGGCCACCCGCTCGCGGGCGACGGCGAGGGTGAAGTCGGCGACCGGCTCGCCGTTGCGGACCAACGGGACGGTCAGCGGGCGTCCGATCAGCCCCGCGGGGGTCTGCGGCGGTTCATCCACCGGGAAGACGACCTCCTCGACCGCCGTGCCGGAGGCTTTGGCCAGCCGGGCGGCCTGCTTGCGTCCGCCGTGGGACTGCTTGTGCGTGCTGCGCTTCTCCACCGGAATGCCGTCGACCTCGACGAGTTTGTAGACCATGCCTGCCGTCGGCGCGCCGGATCCGGTGACCACCGAGGTCCCCACGCCGTAGCTGTCCACGGGTTCGGCGCGCAGCGCGGCGATGCCGAACTCGTCGAGATCGCCGGAGACCACGATGCGGGTGCCGGTGGCGCCGAGCGAGTCCAGCTGCCGGCGAACCTGCCGGGCCAGCACGCCGAGGTCACCGGAGTCGATCCGCACCGCGCCGAGCTGCGGACCGCCGACTTCGATCGCGTGGGCGACGCCGGCGGTGATGTCATAGGTGTCCACCAGCAGGGTGGTGTCGGTGCCCAGCGCGGCGACCTGAGCGCGGAATGCGGCCTTCTCCCAGTCCGAACGGTCCTGCCTGGTTGTGGTGTGAAGCAGCGTGAACGCGTGCGCACTGGTGCCCAGCGCCGGCACGCCGTGGCTGCGCTGGGCCGCCAAGTTCGACGAACCGGCGAATCCGGCGAGGTAGGCGGCACGGGCGGCCGCGACGGCGGCCTGCTCATGGGTGCGCCGAGAACCCATCTCGATCAGCGGTCGCCCCTCGGCGGCGCTGACCATGCGGGCGGCGGCCGAGGCGACGGCGCTGTCGTGATTGAGGATCGACAGCGTCAGGGTTTCGAGGACTACGCATTCGGCGAACGTGCCGTGCACGGACAGCACCGGCGAGCCCGGAAAGTACAGCTCACCCTCGGGGTAGCCGTCCATGTCCCCGGCGAACCGGTAGTCGGCCAGATAGTTCAGCGTGTCCTGGTCGCAGAACGCGGCCAGCTCGTCGAGCATGCCGGAGTCGAATCGAAACTGTTGCAGTACATCCGCTAGACGTGCGGTACCTGCGGTGACTCCGTAACGCCGGCCGTCGGGCAACCGGCGCGCGAACACCTCGAACGTCGTGCGCCGGTGCGCGGTGCCGCCTCGCAGAGCCGCGGCGAGCATCGTCAACTCGTATTTGTCGGTCAGCAGCGCCGGCGGCGACGAAGTCACAGGCCAACCGTATCGGTTCGGCACCCCGGTGTGGCCCCGGTATTCTTGCCCGCATGGTTACACCGGCGAAAGCTCGACCGGGAACCCGCGAAGAGCACGAAGCGGCCACCGGCGTCGACGAGGACGTCGCCCCCGACGCCCCGTGGGTCACCATCGTCTGGGACGATCCGGTGAACCTGATGACCTACGTGACCTATGTCTTCCAGAAGCTGTTCGGCTACAGCGAGCAGCACGCCACGAAGCTGATGATGCAGGTCCACCACGAGGGCAGGGCAGTGGTGTCGGCGGGCAGCCGGGAGTCCATGGAAGCCGATGTGTCCAGACTGCACGCCGCGGGCCTGTGGGCGACGCTGCAACAGGATCGTTAACCCGCTGTGCGTAAATGGAAGCGGGTCGACGGTGCCCGGGGCCCGCGGTTCCGATCCGCCCTGGAACCCCACGAAGCCGAACTGCTGAGCAACCTGGTGAGCTCGATGCTCGGCATGCTCGAGGACCGGGCGTCGTCGGCGCCCGTGGACGAACTTTCCGAGATCACCGGCATGCGCACCGGGAATGCCGTTGCCCCACAAGACGATACGATGAAGCGGATCCTGCCCGACTTCTACCGGCCGGCCACCGATCACCCGGCGGGGACGGGTGCTGCCGAGAGCCTCAACAGCGCTCTGCGCAGCCTGCACGAGCCCGACATCATCGATGCGAAACGTGAAGCTGCACAACGTCTTCTGCAGACTCTTCCGGCCGGCGGCGGCAAGGTCGAGCTGTCCGAGGACCAGGCCGGGGCCTGGGTCACCGCCGTCAACGACGTGCGGTTGGCGCTGGGCACGATGCTCGACATCGGGCCCGAGGGACCCGACCGGTTGCCGCCCGAACACCCGCTGGCCGCACACCTCGATGTCTATCAATGGCTGACGGTGCTGCAGGAGTATCTGGTGGTCTGCCTGATGGATTCGCGATGAGCGCTCGCGCGAATAGCAGAGGGTCCCGATGAGCGCTCGCGCGAAGAGCAGAGGGTCCCGATGAGCGGCTCGATCACCGATGTGGCCGGCATCAGTGTGGGCCATCATCACCGCCTCGACGACGATGCGCAGATGGGGTCCGGGTGGGCCACCGGCACCACGGTGGTGCTGACCCCGCCCGGAACCGTGGGTGCCGTGGACGGCCGCGGTGGCGCCCCGGGGACACGCGAGACCGATCTGCTCGAACCCAGTAACTCGGTGCGGCACGTCGACGCGGTCGTCCTGACCGGGGGCAGCGCTTTCGGGCTGGCGGCCGCCGACGGGGTGATGACCTGGCTGGAGGAGCAGCAGCGCGGTGTCGCACTCGACGGCGGCGTGGTGCCGATCGTGCCCGCCGCGGTGATCTTCGATCTGCCGGTCGGCGGTTGGCAGCGCCGACCGGACGCCCAGTTCGGTTACCGCGCGGCCGAAAGCACGGCCGGTGACGCGGCGATCGGGACCGTGGGTGCCGGGGTGGGCGCGCGTGCCGGTGTGCTCAAGGGTGGGGTCGGGACGGCATCGGTGACGCTGGAATCCGGTGTCACCGTCGGCGCCCTGGTGGTGGTCAACTCGGCCGGTGACGTCGTCGACCCCGCCACCGGATTGCCGTGGTCGGCCGCCCACATCGAGGAGTTCGCGCTGGTGGCCCCGCCCACCGATCAGCTCGTCGCGTACGCCGATCGCCATGGCGAGCTCAGCCCGCTCAACACCACGATCGCGGTGGTCGCCACCGATGCGGCGATGAGTAAGGCCGCCTGCCGGCGGGTGGCGGTCGCCGCGCACGACGGGCTGGCGCGCACCATCCGGCCGTGTCACACGCCCCTCGACGGCGATACGGTGTTCGCGCTGGCCACCGGTGCCGTGGAGGTCGTGCCGGACCCGACGACCCCGGCCTCGATGTCGCCGGAGCTGTCACTGATGACAGAGGTCGGCGCGGCGGCGGCGGACTGCCTGGCCCGTGCGGTGCTCGTCGGCGTGCTGGCCGCCGAAGCCGCCGCCGGAATACCGGCATACCGTGACGTGTTGCCCGGAGCGTTCGGGTGACACCCGTTCGACGGGTCGGAAACGAGAAGGGAACCCAACTGTGCTGGTGATTCGCGCCGATCTGGTCGACGCGATGGTCGCCCACGCCCGCGCGGACCACCCAGACGAGGCGTGCGGGGTGCTGGCCGGCCCGGAGGGGTCGGATCGTCCCGAGCGGTTCATCGCGATGACCAACGCCGAACGCTCGCCGACCTTCTATCGGTTCGACTCCGGTGAACAATTGAAGGTGTGGCGTGCGATGGACGACGCCGACGAGGCCCCTGTCGTCATCTACCACTCGCATACCGGCACCGAGGCGTACCCGAGCCGCACCGACGTCAATCTGGCGTCCGAACCGGACGCCCACTACGTGTTGATCTCCACCCGCGACCCCGACGAGCACGAACTGCGTAGCTATCGCATCGTGGACGGGGTCGTCACCGAGGAGCCCGTCACCATCGTCGAGCAGTACTGAAGAGTCTTAAGGAGACCGTTGCATGGCTGTTTCTGTGTCCATCCCCACCATCCTGCGCACCCACACCGGTGGCGAGAAGCGCGTCACCGCCTCGGGGACCACGCTGCAGGCGGTGATCACCGATCTGGAGGCCAACTACTCGGGCATCGCGGAGCGGCTGATCGACCCCGCCAACCCGGGTAAGTTGCACCGCTTCGTCAACGTCTACGTCAACGACGAGGACGTGCGCTTCTCGGGCGGGCTGGATACCGAGGTCTCCGACGGGGACACGGTGACGATCCTGCCTGCCGTCGCGGGCGGCTGAGCGGGCTCGATGACGCGGTACAACTCGCTTCTCGAAGCGCTGGGCAACACTCCGCTGGTCGGCTTGCAGCGGCTCTCTCCCCGCTGGGACGACGAGGAGGGCCTTCCGCACGTCCGGCTGTGGGCCAAGCTCGAGGACCGTAACCCGACCGGCTCCATCAAGGACCGGCCGGCGTTGCGGATGATCGAGGATGCCGAGCGCGCGGGACGGCTGCAGCCGGGCGCGACGATTCTGGAGCCCACCAGCGGCAACACCGGAATCTCGCTGGCCATGGCGGCGCTGCTCAAGGGTTACCAGATCGTCTGCGTGATGCCGGAGAACACCTCTGTCGAACGACGGCAACTGCTGGAGCTCTACGGTGCCCGTATCATCTTCTCGCCCGCCGAGGGCGGTTCCAACACCGCAGTGGCCTACGCGAAAGAGCTTGCCGCCGAACATCCCTCGTGGGTGATGCTCTACCAGTACGGCAACCCCGCCAACGCGGCCGCGCACTACGACGGCACCGGACCCGAGCTGCTCGCCGACCTCCCCGAAATCACCCACTTCGTCGCCGGGTTGGGCACCACCGGAACGCTGATGGGCACCGGGCGCTTCCTGCGCGAGCACGTGCCGGGCGTGCAGATCGTGGCGGCCGAACCCCGTTACGGCGAAGGCGTGTACGCGCTGCGCAACATCGACGAGGGATTCATCCCCGAGTTGTACGACCCCGACGTTCTGACCACCCGCTTCGCGGTGGGGTCCTACGACGCGGTCCGTCGCACCCGCGAACTCGTCCAGATCGAAGGCATCTTCGCCGGCATCTCCACCGGCGCCATCCTGCATGCCGCGCTGGGCATGGCAGCCAAGGCCGTCAAAGCGGGGGAGCGTGCCGACATCGCGTTCACCGTGTGTGACGCCGGTTGGAAGTATCTGTCCACGGGTGCGTACGCCGGTAGCCTGGATGACGCAGAGGACGCGTTGGAAGGGCAGCTTTGGGCATGACGGGCACCGGTGGTCACCCCGGCGCATCCGGGCGTCCGGCCGCGCAGAAGCGTCCCGCCTGGGTTGTCGGCGGAGCCATCATCGTGTCGTTCGTCGCGCTGCTCTGGCTCGTCGAGATCACCGATGCGCTGCTCGGTCACCAGCTCGACGACAACGGGATACGCCCGCTGGAGACCGACGGCCTGAGCGGAATACTGTTCGCGCCGCTGCTGCACTCCAACTGGGAGCACCTGATCGCCAACACCGGCCCCGCGCTGGTCCTCGGCTTCCTGATGACGCTGGCCGGCCTGTCGCGCTTCCTGCTGGCGACAGCGATCATCTGGATCGGCGGGGGACTCGGCACCTGGCTCATCGGCAACGTCGGCGCCCCCACCTATCACGGTGTGGTGCTCGAGACCAACCACATCGGCGCGTCCGGCCTGATCTTCGGGTGGCTGACCTTCCTCATCGTGTTCGGGTTCTTCACCCGCAACCTGTGGGAGATCGTCGTCGGCGTGGTGGTGCTCTTCGTCTACGGCAGCATTCTGCTGGGCGTGCTGCCCGGCACTTTCGGGGTGTCCTGGCAAGGGCACCTCAGCGGCGCCGCGGCCGGGCTGCTGGCCGCCTACCTGCTGTCCGGACCCGAGCGCAAGACACGCGCGTTGCGGCGCCCCGTGCGGCCGCCATCGCTGAACACGTGACCGCCGACCAGCAGGCGCCGATCGGGATCTTCGATTCGGGCGTGGGCGGGTTGACCGTGGCCCGCGCGATCATCGACCAGCTGCCCGACGAGGCCATCGTCTACGTCGGAGACACCGGCAACGGACCGTACGGTCCGTTGACGGTGCCCGAGATACGGGCCCACGCGCTCGCGATCGGCGACGACTTGGCTGCGCGCGGGGTCAAAGCGTTGGTCATCGCCTGCAACAGCGCATCGTCGGCGTGCCTGCGGGATGCGCGCGAGCGCTACGCCCCGGTCCCCGTCGTCGAGGTGATCCTGCCGGCGGTGCGGCGTGCGGTCACCACCACCCGCAACGGCCGGATCGGGGTCATCGGCACCGCGGCGACCATCGCGTCGGGCGCCTATCAGGACGCCTTCGCCGCGGCCCGCGACATCGAGGTGTTCGCCGTCGCCTGTCCCCGCTTCGTGGACTTCGTCGAGCGGGGGGTGACCAGCGGCAGACAGGTCCTGGGTCTGGCCGAGGGCTACCTCGAACCGCTGCAGCGCGCCGGCGTGGACACCCTGGTCCTCGGATGCACGCACTACCCGATGCTGTCCGGGCTGATCCAGCTGGTGACGGGCGACGCGGTGACGTTGGTGTCGAGCGCCGAGGAGACCGCGAAGGACGTGCTGCGCGTCCTCACCGAACGTGATTTGCTCCGGCCGCATCCTGGCGACGGACAACCGCCACGAAGGGTGTTCGAGGCCACCGGCGATCCCGGCGCATTCACCGCTCTGGCGGCCCGGTTCTTGGGCCCGACACTGGACGGGGTGCGTCCTGTTCAGCGTCTCGGCGGCGGCAAGCAGTGACATCTGCCGTCAAAGTCGCTCAAAGCGCCGATGTTTTCGTCAGAGTCGTTACGGGCATGGCAAGCTAGTGGGCGTGCGAATCACCGTACTGGGTTGCTCCGGCAGTGTGGTCGGCCCTGATTCGCCGGCGTCGGGGTATCTCGTCACCGCGCCCGACACGCCGCCGCTGGTCCTGGACTTCGGGGGCGGTGTGCTCGGCGCACTGCAGCGCCACGCTGACCCGAACTCGGTGCACGTGTTGCTGTCGCACCTGCACGCCGACCACTGTCTGGACCTCCCGGGCCTGTTCGTGTGGCGGCGCTACCACCCGACTCCGGCGCCCGACCGCGGCATCATCTACGGCCCGGCCAACACGTGGGCCCGGCTCGGTGCGGCGTCGTCGCCGGAGGGCGGCGAGGTCGACGACATCTCCGACATCTTCGACATCCGGCACTGGGTGGACAACGAGCCCGTCGAGATCGGGTCGCTGACCATCGTTCCGCGCCTGGTGTGCCATCCCACCGAGTCCTACGGCATGCGCATCATCGATCCGTCCGGCGCCACGTTGGTCTACAGCGGGGACACCGGGTACTGCGACGCCCTCATCGACCTGGCTCGCGACGCAGACGTGTTCCTGTGTGAGGCGTCCTGGACCGACTCGCCGGATCGGCCGCCCCGCCTGCACCTGTCCGGTGCCGAGGCCGGCCGCGCCGCCGCCCGCGCGGGGGTTTCCGAATTGCTGCTGACCCACATCCCGCCGTGGACCTCGCGGGAGGACGTCATCAGCGAGGCCAAGGCCGAGTTCGACGGACCGGTGCACGCCGTCGTCTGCAACGAGACCTTCGAGGTCGCGCGCGCGGGGGCGCGCTGAGGCGACCCGCTAGGGTTGGGCCGTGTCCACACGAGAAGACGGCCGCCAAGACGACGAGTTGCGGCCGGTCACCATCACCCGCGGCTTCACCACGCACCCGGCCGGTTCGGTGCTGGTCGAATTCGGCGACACGCGGGTGATGTGCACCGCCAGTGTGACCGAGGGGGTGCCGCGCTGGCGCCGCGGCTCCGGTCAGGGGTGGTTGACCGCGGAGTACGCGATGCTGCCCGCCGCAACGCACGACCGATCAGACCGGGAGTCGGTCAAGGGCCGGGTCGGCGGGCGCACCCAGGAGATCAGCCGGCTGGTCGGCCGCTCCCTGCGCGCCTGCATCGATCTGGCCGCGCTGGGGGAGAACACCATCGCCATCGACTGCGATGTGCTGCAGGCCGACGGCGGCACCCGCACCGCAGCCATCACCGGCGCCTATGTGGCACTGGCCGACGCGGTGACGTATCTGGCCGCGGCCGGCAAGCTGAACGACCCGCGTCCGCTGTCGTGTGCGATCGCCGCGGTCAGCGTCGGTGTGGTCGACGGACGCATCCGCGTCGATTTGCCCTACACCGAAGACTCGCGCGCCGAGGTCGACATGAACGTCGTGGCCACCGACACCGGCACCCTGGTCGAGATCCAGGGCACCGGCGAGGGCGCCACGTTCCCCAGGTCAACGCTGGACAAGATGCTCGACGCCGCGATGGCGGCGTGCGACCAGTTGTTCGAGGTGCAGCGCACGGCGTTGGAACTGCCCTATCCCGGCGTGCTGCCGGAGTCTTCCGAGCCGCCGAAGAAGGCGTTCGGTAGCTGACCGGTCCGGACTTCCGATGCCGCAACTGCTGGTCGCTTCGCGCAACCGCAAGAAGCTCGCCGAGCTCCAGCGGGTTCTCGACGCTGCTGGGCTGACCGGTGTCACGCTGCTGTCCCTCGATGACGTGGTGTCATTCGACGAAGCGCCCGAGACCGGCGCGACGTTCGAGGACAACGCAATGGCCAAGGCCCGCGACGCGTTCGCCGCGACGGGCGTGCCGACCGTGGCCGACGATTCCGGTCTGGAGGTCGACGCCCTCAACGGGATGCCGGGTGTCCTCAGCGCGCGCTGGGCAGGCCGGCACGGTGACGACGTCGCCAACACGGCGCTGGTACTCGCGCAGCTGGCCGAGGTGCCCGACGAACGTCGCGGTGCGGCGTTCGTGTCCGCGTGCGCCCTGGTCTACGGGCCTGCTCCGGGCGACAGCGCGGTGGTGCGGGGCAGCTGGACCGGCGACATCGTGCGCGCGCCCCGTGGCGACGGAGGATTCGGCTACGACCCGATTTTCTTGCCGACCGGCTCTGATCGCACCGCCGCCGAGCTGACTCCCGAGGAGAAGGACGCAGTCTCCCACCGCGGCCGGGCGCTGGCCGCGCTGCTGCCGTCCCTGCGCACGGTGTTCTGAGGCGCGGTCACCCGGTGGAGCAGCCACGCGGCGGGGATCGTGCCGGCCAGCGTGGCGGCGATCAGCCCGGGCATCGACCCGGTGAACAACGGCCAGTCCAGCACCAGGTGCATGACCAGGGCCATGACGACCACGTGCAGCAGGAAGATCTCGTAGGAAATCTCGCCGAGCCACACCACGGGTCGGCTCGCCAGCAGCCGACGGTAAGAGTTGTCACCGCCCAGCACCAGGGGCGCCAGCGCCAAAGTGGCGACCGCTGCGAACAGCAGCGCCTTGACGCTGGGAACCCACACCGGGTCCGGACCGAGGATGGCGCCGCCCAGCGGCGTGGCGACCAGTAGGAAAGCGGCGGCAGCCGCGGGTACGGCCACGATGGCCGGGCAGCGCGCCCCGCGCTGTTGCAGCGCCGCCAGCACCATGCCGCCGGCGAAGCTGGCGAAGTGCCCAGGCAGCCACATGCCTGCCGAGTTGGGCAGCAGGTCGGTGGCTGCGGCGAGCATCAGCCACGTCGGTGTCAGCGCCGCCAGCATCGCCAGCAGCACCACCGTGCGTTGGGGTCGCCACCGCGCTCCCACCACGACGCAGGCCAGGACCGGCAGTGCGAGGTAGAAGCTGGCTTCCACCGCCATGCTCCACATCTGCGACAGGCCGGGGTGCAGCAACGTGGTGACGTAGTCGTCGGTGTAGATCTGGGTGAAGGTCAGATACCGCAACAAGCCGTGCCAGGTCTGCCCCGGGTTCGGGCCCGGAGTGAAATACAGGTAGACGGTGAAGGTGATCAAGACGGTCGCCACATAGGCGGGCACGATCCGGCGGACCCGGCGCCGCGCATAGGTGCGGGCCACCGGGGGCAGGGTTTCACGGACGGCAGCGCGGACCCAGGGCCGGAACAACAGGAATCCCGACAGCGCGAAGAAGATCGAGACCCCGACTTCGAGGCGGGCGTAGATCGATCCCAGGTACCCGTGGTTCAGGTAGCCGGTCGCGAACGCCGCGTGGGTCGCGACGACCAGCAGCGCGGCGACGGCCCGCAGACCGGTCAGCGCGGGGTCGCGGCGGTCGGACACCGGTCAAGCACTGTCGTGCGCGCGCGATTCGGGCTCGGTGTCGATACCGAATTGCTCTTTGATCTTCTGGGTCTGGATATGCTCGACGACGATGCCGACCAGCGGGATGGTGCCGGCCAGCAGGACCCCCACGGTCTTGGCGATCGGCCAGCGCACCTTGACCGCCAGGTTAGCGGTGAACAGCAGGTAGACGAAGTACACCCAGCCGTGGACGACGGCGATCCACCCCAGGGAGTCGTCACCGAACCCGTACTTCATCACCATCTCGTAGCACAGCGCGATCAGCCAGATGCCGGTCACCCACGCCAGCACGCGGTAGCCGAGCAGCGCTTTGCGGATGGTTTCGACGGGGATCAGGGGAGCGGGGGAGTCTTGTGCGGTCACGTACCGGTTCCTGTCGTCTTCTGCTTCGTCTGGTCGGCGTCGGCGGTGGCCAGCTCGGCCAAGTAGGCGTTGTACTCGCGCAGGGCTGCATCGTCATCGGTCCTGGTCGCCGCCTTGGGCCGGTCGGGCAGCAGACCGGCGGGAATCTCGGTGACGGTGTCGCTCGGCTGAGGTTGGGGCGGGGCCTCTTCGTAGCGGACGAACTTGAAGTAGGCGTACACGCAGAAACCGGCGAACAGCGGCCACTGCATCGCGTAACCGAGGTTCTGGAAGCTACCGCCCCCGGACTCGAAGCGGACCCACTGCCACCACGCCAGAGCCAGGCAGCCGACGGAGGCGGCGGTCACCAGAAGGATGAGCGCCGGCCTTCTACGCCGTGTAGTGGACACCGTTCAACGGTACCGCGACATCCTTGGGCCCGATGAATTCGTCCAGACGGGCCGTTGCCTCTTTGCGATAGATGGATACGACGTGTTTGGTCGATCGCCGCCACGGGATGCCGAGGTGGTCCAGTGCTGCGGTGAACAGTCCAATAATGTCCTCCGACCGGTTGCTGAAGTGGTACCTGACGCTGAGGACACCGCGGTCGTCGGCGACCACGCGGCAACCGTCGCTGTGGATCAGCCCTAGTACGAACTCCTCGGCTTCACGGTCGACGATCTCCTCCTGCCATGGTTCGAGAGCGATCTTGCGGAGGTGCTTGCGGCCCGGCCCGTGTTGAGGTAGCAAGCAGGGCCAGTGTTTGGAGTACTGGCTGACCTCGACGCAATTCTCCTTCCGGTTGACCAACGCGGCGCGTTGCCGCGGCATCAAAAGGTCGATTGCGTTGCGGCAGCGCTCAACGATGTGGGGGTACTTCGTATCGCAAGCAATGCGAAGCCGCCAGGCTCGACCGCCGCGCGAGATACAACCGTCGCCCAAATACATCCCAAGGAGGTACGCGTACGCCGGCCCCGGTAGCGTCTGGAACTCATGGCGTAGCCCGCAGGACGACGCTGAACTACGAGGGCGGGTCAAACTCGACGGAGGAGTGTGACGCCACCCTCGAACGGTCGACCTCGGTATGCCGGTCTGGCGTGCGATGGCACAGTCGTTCAGTCCGGCGGCGATGAGTCGCTGGACGTTCTCGAAGTCTCGGAAGGATCTCGCCACGACGGACTCCCCTGCTCGTTGCTCACAAGCTACGGACGGGCTCCGACATGTCTGCATTGATACGATCGCCTTCGCTGCGGGCGTGGCGAAATCGGAAAACGCGCGGGTTTTAGGTGCCCGTGTTCGAAAGAACTTGTGGGTTCGAGTCCCACCGTCCGCACCAGAAATTGCTTACTTAAATCATCGCGAACGGTGTGCAGCCTAAAGGGGGTCGTGCACGAGACCCATGTCCATCAAGTGGCGTGTCCTGATGAATCTCGGCCGGCTAGGACTAGGTCGAGAACTCACCGGACACAGGCTTGTTGCGAACAAGGCAGCTTTGTTCGGCGAGGAACATCGGAAGTTGTGTCTTCTAACTCGCTGAGCCGTGGCGTCGTTAGCTGTGGCCATCCACGCCGTCGAGTGGCTGCATCCAGCAACTCCAGCGATCTCGCGGAGAGTCTTAGCCGCTGCGGGGAGCTCGAGGATGGTGCGACCGCGGTCGCCTGGAGCCGGGTTCCGTCGGGTGTTGATGTCCGCGGCGAGTAGATACTTGCGACGGTGCCGTAATCGAAGCCGAAGGTGCGGCTGATGGCAGTGATGTTGTTGCCGTTGTGCCAAGCGGTCAGGATGGCGCTGACGTCCGCCGGTCAAAGTGCCTGTTTGGCCGTGGGAGAGGCGCTGTTCCGGGCTACCGATTGCACCTGTTCGACCTTAGCGATGATCTTTTCGAGTTGCCGACCAGCGGTGAAGTGACGGCAGTAAGAATGCAGGAACCCGCACTCACAAATGTCATAGCCCCGTCGCAAACTCACCCGCAGGAGACGCGCTGAACCGCCCCGGCATGTCCGGAGACTCCACTTCTTGGGAAGGATGGAGTCATGTCAGGTGGTTCGTCGAGGAGGTATCCGCCGGAGCTTCGTGAGCGGGCGGTGCGCATGGTCGCCGAGATCAGCGATCAGCATGAGTCGGAGTGGGCAGCAATGGGCGAAGTCGCCCGGCTGCTCGGGATCGGCACAGCCGAGACCGTGCGTAAGTGGGCCAGGCCCAGGTCGATGCCGGCGCCCGGCCGGGGACCACGACCGAAGAGTCCGCTGAGCTCAAGAAGCTGCGCCGGGAGAACGCCGAGCTCAAGCGGGCCAACGCGATCTTGAAGACGGCGTCGGCTTTCTTCGCGGCCGAGCTGGACCGGCCACACCACTGATCTGTCGATTCATCGCTGAGCATCAGGGCCGCCGCGAGGGCCCTGATGGTCTGCGCTGGGGTGTCCAGTCGATCTGTAGCGAGCTCGTCGGGCTCGGTGTGCAGATCGCCCCCTCGACGTACTACGAGCATCTCGAGCGTGAGCCCACTCGTCGCGAGGTCCGCGACGAGGCGCTCAAAGCCCACGTCAACCGGCGCACGGCGCGAACTACGGCGTCTACGGGCGCGCAAGGTGTGGCTGGCGCTCAACCGGGAGGGCATTGAGGTGGCCCGCTGCACGGTGGAGCGGCTGATGGCCGAACTCGGTCTGCGCGGTGCGGTGCGCGGCAAGGCCATAGCCACCACGATCACTGACGCGGGCGCGGTGCGGCCGGCTGATCTGGTCGGGCGCCGCTTCGGCCCGGTCGCACCGAACCGGTTGTGGGTGGCTGATCTGACGTATGTGTCAACCTGGTCGGGGTTCGCCTACGTCGCGTTTGTCACCGATGCCTATGCCCGCCGAATCCTGGGCTGGCGGGTGGCATCGACGATGGCGACCACGATGGTGCTCGACTCGATCGAGCAGGCCATCTGGACACGTCAGCGAGACGGCATCCTCGATTTGAAAGATGTTGTCCACCATACGGATCGAGGATCACAATATACGTCCATCCGGTTCACCGAACGGCTCGCCGAGGCGCGTATTCAGCCGTCGGTCGGTGCGGTCGGAAGCTCCTATGACAACGCGCTCGCCGAGACCATCAACGGCCTCTACAAGACCGAGCTGATCAAACCAGGCAAGCCCTGGCGCACCGTCGAGGACGTCGAGCTGGCGACCGCCCGCTGGGTCGACTGGTTCAACCACCGCCGGCTCTACGAATACTGCGGCGACGTCCCACCAGCCGAGCTGGAGGCGGCCTACTACGCTCAACAAACGAGGCTAGCCGCCAGCTGAGTCGTCAAATCAAAAAGTCTCCGGACTCCCCGGGGCGGTTCACGCCACACGGTGTGTCTGCGAGAAGGGGATGAGATGAAGCACTGGGGAGACATCGTCGTCGTCGAGCACGGCGACTGGCACGCATATGACTGGTCGTGGGCAGGCCGGCGGATACTCGACATGTTGATCGGCGGTCCGGATCTCGCGCTGCGCCACATCGCGTCGTTGCTGCGGTCCGACGACCGCGAATTCTACGGCGTATCAGAAGAATCCGGTGGTGCGCTGATCGACTTCGATCGTCACCGGCTGTTGTTCTTCGGTGACGATCTCATGGATCAGGTATCCCTTCGACGGATATTGTTGCCGGCCCTGGCCTGCGTGTGGACGGGGTTCCAGGTGGGATGGGCGTTCGCCGGCACACGTGAATTGGCGGCATACGTGGGACTCGACTGCTGTCCCGCGCCTCGGGAGCACGAGCCGCCGATCATCGTGACGGCCGATCGATACTCGCCTTGCCAGATCGTCTCCGTGGTCGCGACCGACGGCGGCGTGCGGTTCTGGCCTCTTGAACAGTATCGGCATCCCGAGATGTACGGTCCGTCTCTGCTCGACGCGCTGCCTGGTCGCGGACGCGCCAAACTGACCCTTAAGACCGACCCCGCGTCCGGCGTACATACCGACCCTCGACGAAAGACCATCGGAGTCTGGCTGACAGAGCATGAAACCGGCGTGCTCGACCGACTTCCCGAACAGTGGCCCGGTTGGCACTTCGAGTTCTGGGAGGACCGGTATGAAGAGCAGCTGGACCGCTGTGGAGACACCTTGCGGGTTCCGCCGCGGAATGTCCGACGCGATATCGATGCGGTGCGGGAGGCGATGCGCGGGCGGCTCTACGGACGCGACCCGGAGGGTCCCGCAGGCGAGGCGCTGCACTTCGCGTCGGTGCTCCGTCGGATCGCTCCGCACCTCGCACTCGACGACTCTGATGTGGTCGCCGGCCTTCTCAGGCCCACTGACCAGCAGTGGGAGAGCTTCATCGCGGCATGCCAGGGTGCCGGCGAGATTGCTGCTGCGTGACCGGAACGCCGCTTCAGAGCAGGTAGATGACGAACACCACGGCGACCAGCCCCGCCAGCCCAGCACGTACACCAGATGCACGCCGGTGATCACGGCGTAGAACAGGTCGGCTTTGGTGTGGCCGACGGTGATCTTCGCGTACCACTCGTAGCCTTTGAACACCATGAACAGCGCACCGCCAAAACCGCTGGCGCACACCAGCTTGATGGCCTGTCGGTGGTTACCGGCCCGCCCCGCCAGCACGCTCCGGGCCACGAAGCCGAACGGGTCATCACCTCGGTGACGATCTGCCAAACGGTCACGTAGGCGAACCTTTTCGGGAAGATTTCGTTCTTCTCGTAGAGGAATCGCGGATCCCAAAGACCAGGTAGGCGGCCGAGAAGCAGCCCAGAGATCCGTTGTAGGACACCATTCCGAGGTCATAGAGCAGGCTGACGAGCTTGGGGTCGCGCTCGGGCCGGAATGTCGCGGTCAAGAAGCAGACCGCGACCAGCAGGAAGCCGGGAAGCCGAACTGACGCGGTTCGTCGCCACCGACCACACCGTCGGCGACACGCTGGACGAGATGCTCAGGGTGCTCGAAAAGGTGGACCGCCGACTGGGTGCGCGTTTGTTCAAGGACTTCCTGGCGCTGAACTTCACCACCAGGCGGCCGCCCTCGGAAGCGTGGTCTAGCCACCCGTTCGTGGCCGTCAAGGAACTGCTGCGGGCCTGGCGATGGCGGCGAAATCCCTGCCGACGTGGACGTGGTGCACAGCGGGGTGTCGCTTCTCGTCGGTCTCTCCGCGCTGCTGATCACCATGCCCGAGGACAGGGCAGCGCGGTCGATCCCGTCGGCGGCGTACCTGACCAACGATCGGTACGGGCTCCGGGTCGTCGCGCCGCTGACCTGAAGCTACGCCTCGGCAACCGCGTTATCGCCGGCCTGTGTCTTGAAGCAGAAGATGCTGGCCGCGAAGCTGAGCAGCGCAGCGCTGCTCGCAAGGGCGGCGATCAAGGTCTCCGATGTGCCCCAGCTCGCCACGGCCACTGCCAGCGCGATGACGGCAGACACCAACAGGAACAGACCGGTGGTAGCGACCGCCTCGTTGAACGGATCGTCCGCGTGGGGAGTGCCTTCTGCCATGCACCGGTTAATGCCCCGTCTGCACCGTCGGCAAACGTGCCGCAGCTCTCATTCTGCCGATTCGGTGACCCGGCGCCGATAGGCGGACGGTGTCTCACCGCAGTACTGGGTGAACGCCCGGGTGAAGGAGCTGACGCTGTCGAACCCGACGGCGGTGGCGGTGTCCTGCACCGTCTGCATCGGTGCGGCCAGCAACGCCATGGCGCGCAGCATGCGGGCATGCAGCAGGTAGGTCCGCCACGGCAACCCGAGTGTGTCGGAGAACAGCCGGCGCAACGTGCGCTCGGACACCGCGACCGCCTTGCTCACCTGCGCGCAAGTGGCGGAGTCGAGGTGCTCTTTGGTGTAGGCCATGGCCGCGGCGACGATCGGATGATCGGAGGTGGGCAGGCTGAGCGGGGCCTCGTGGTCGAGCGCCTCGGTGACCAGCGCGGCCAGGGTGCGGAAGAACCCGTCGGCGGTGTCGTCGCCGCACGCTCGCTCGATAGGCCAGCGCAGCGCATAGATCATCATCTCCCGGATCAGCGGTGACACCGCCAGGATGCGGGCGCGGTCGCCCGCGTCGGTGATCAGCGACCGGTCGAACATCACCGCGACCGTCTTGACGTCGGGATTCATCACGGCCTGGTGCTCCAGGCCGGCCGGAATCCACGCGGCCTGCTGGGGAGGCAGCAGGTAATGGGCCGAGTCAGTCTCGACCTCGACGACACCGTGCAGCGCGTACTCGATCTGGTGGACGTCGTGGGAGTGCCACCCGGTGATCAGCGCGTCGCCCTCGTAGAGGTAGCTGCCGCCCAGGGCGCGGCCGCCGCGGCGCAGATCGATCACCCGTCGCCGCGGGGCAGAGACCAGGTTGGCCGACTCGGACAAGTTTCTGTCCGAGAACGCAGAGGCGGTCATGTCTGGAGACGGTACTACTGGGATATGACTGCCGATCTGAGCACCGACGACCTGATTCTGGTGAGTATCGACGACCACGTGGTGGAACCGCCGGACATGTTCCTGCGCCATGTGCCGGCCAAGTACAAGGACGAGGCCCCGATCGTCGTCACCGACGACAAGGGCGTCGACCAGTGGATGTACCAGGGCCGCCCGCAGGGCGTCAGCGGTCTGAACGCGGTCGTGTCCTGGCCGGCCGAGGAGTGGGGCCGCGATCCGGCCGGGTTCGCCGAGATGCGTCCCGGCGTCTACGACGTCCACGAGCGGGTGCGCGACATGAACCGCAACGGCATTCTCGCCTCGATGTGTTTCCCGACGTTCACCGGCTTCTCCGCGCGCCATCTCAACATGCACCGCGAGGAGACCACCCTGGTGATGGTGTCGGCTTACAACGACTGGCACATCGACGAGTGGGCCGGTTCCTACCCGGACCGGTTCATTCCGATCGCGATCCTGCCGACCTGGAATCCCGCAGCCATGTGTGACGAGATCCGTCGCGTCGCCGCCAAGGGCTGCCGCGCGGTCACCATGCCGGAACTGCCCCACCTGGAAGGTCTGCCCAGCTACTTCGACGAGGACTACTGGGGCCCGGTGTTCCGCACGCTCTCGGAGGAGAACGTGGTGATGTGCCTGCACATTGGCACCGGGTTCGGCGCGATCTCGATGGCCAAGGACGCCCCGATCGACAACCTGATCATCCTGGCCACCCAGGTGTCGGCGATGTGCGCGCAGGACCTGCTGTGGGGCCCGGCGATGCGCAACTACCCGGATCTGAAGTTCGCGTTCTCCGAAGGCGGCATCGGCTGGATCCCGTTCTACCTCGACCGCAGCGACCGCCACTACACCAATCAGAAATGGCTGCGCCGCGACTTCGGCGACAAATTGCCCTCCGACGTGTTCCGCGAGCACTCGCTGGCCTGCTATGTCACCGACAAGACCTCGCTGAAGCTCCGGCATGAGATCGGCATCGACATCATCGCGTGGGAATGCGACTATCCGCACTCGGACTGCTTCTGGCCCGATGCGCCCGAGCAGGTGCTCGCCGAGTTGACGGCGGCCGGCGCCGACGCCACCGACATCAACAAGATCACCTGGCAGAACGCCTGCAACTTCTTCTCGTGGGATCCGTTCGCTCGCACCGAAAAGACCGAGGCCACCGTGGGTGCGCTGCGGGCCAAGGCCACCGATGTCGACACGTCGATCCGGTCGCGCGCCGAGTGGGCGCGGTTGTACCAGGAAAAGCAGCTCGCGGGGGCCTGATCTGCCGGCTCGCCGGCGGTGCCTGATTTGCCGGCTCGCCGGCGGTGCCTGATTTGCCGGCTCGCCGGCGGTGCCTGATTTGCCGGCTCGCCGGCGTCAGCGCAGCCGACGTCGCACCGCGGTCAGCGCATCGCGCACCGGCCGGTGCGCGGCTCTGGGAGCCGACCTGCGCGCGGCGTAGGGCCACGGCCGATTGCGCTCGGGAACGGACTGCGTACGAACCGATTTCAGCTGGGTGCGAAGGAAACTACGCAGGGCGTGCAGGTCGGGGTCGGTCCATCGATTGTGTGCTTCCGACGGATCGACGGTCAGGTCGTACAGTTCCCACTGGTCGTCGAGCGGGGTACTCCGATACGTCGGCCCGCGACGGCCGTCGGCGGCCAGCTGCCGCACCCCGGGCTCGGTCCATGTCGACGGGTCGTCGAACGAGCGGACCAGCTTCCACAGGTGTCCTCGGCCACCTTCGGCCACCCCGTCATCGACCCGTAGGACAAGCCCTTCGAAGTTGGCGCCGGTGTTGGCCGGGATCCGGATGCGCAGCGGTCGAGGCACTCTCGCGGTCAGGCCGAGGGCACGCGCCGCCCCCGACGCTCCGGTGTCGCCCTCGAGTACGTTGTCGCGGGTCATCAGGTAGACGGGTCGATCGTCGTCGGCGGGGGCACCGTCGACCACCGGCATCAGGTTGCACCCGATGAGGGGGTGCACCTCGGAAAAGTCCTGGGCCAGTTCCTCCGCGACGCGGCCGACGTCGACGTGGGCCGCGGCCAGCAGCGTCGGCACCAGGTCGACGTGCGAGGTCGGTGCGGTCACCGTGCGCGCGGTGGTCGGGTTCCGACCGATCCGCGCAATGACGAACGGTACCCGTGTCGCCTCGTCGTACAGGTTGAACCACTTCTGGTGCAGACCGCCGTGCGCGCCGAGCAGGTCGCCGTGATCAGCCGTACGGACCAGCACGGTCTCGTCGGGCCCGGCGCCCGAGCCGCCCTCGGTGACGGCGCGACGCACCCGATCGATCGGGGAGTCCACCTCGGCGTGCAGCCGGTAGTACAGGTCGCGATAACGCTGGGCGCCACGCCTGTACGTGCGCTCGATGGCCCGCGCGGGACCGTATCCCGAGTAATACGCATCCCGAAATGACTTCTGCGCCGCGGGTTTGGTGGACAGATCTTCCTCGGCGGTCGGCGCGGGCGGGACGTGCGGCGGATCCGACGGGGACGGCGTCAGCGGGCTGCGCCGCGACCACCCGGGGAACAGCACGATGTCGTGTGGGTTGACGAAGCTGGCCACCAGCAGGAAGGGCCGCAGTGCGGCCGGATCGCCGGCGCGTCGGCGCGCGTACCGGTCGTCGAGCCATGCCACCACCCGATCGGCGATCAGCGGATCACGACGGACGCCCGCGTTGGACAACTTCGCGCCGTGCGGCTCCGGTCCCACCCAGCCGGAGAACCCGTACGGCGCAAGAGGATCAGCCTCCAGATAGCGCCGGACAGCAGCGGAGTCGACTCGGCCCTCGTCGTCATTGGTGGCCAGGGTCTCCCCGGTGGCCGGGTCGACGAGGTCGGCATGCGAGATGTGCCACTTGCCGTCGTAGTGGGTGTCATAGCCTGCGGCGCGGAACCAGTTGCCCAGAGTCGGCACCTCGCCGCGGCGCAGCCAGCGCAGCCGCGAGTCGTCGTAATTCTTGCCGAGGCCGTCGGTCTGGGTGACCCCGTGCAGGTCCGGGTAGTGGCCGGTGAAGATGGTCGGCCGGCTCGGTACGCACGCCAGCGACCCGGTGTAGTGGCGGGCAAAACTGACGCCGTGCTCGTCGAACCACCCGCGGCCCGGCAGCGCTTCCTTCCGCCAGCGCTGCACCGCGGCGCTCTCGTAGGGCGGTGTCGCGCGTTCCTCGTCGGTCATCACGATGACGATGTCGGGGCGGGTGGATGTCATGAGCTGGCTCCTCGGGCTCCGGACAGTACGGTGCGGGTGATCGTCTCGGCGCGGTGCGGGGCGAACGCTCGTCCCTCGGTCAGAATCGCGTAGACCACACCGCCGACGATGGCGTCGGCGGCGTCGCGCGCCGCGTCTTCACCGAGTCCCGCCGTCAGCAGCCGGTTGCGCACCGTGTCGTGCAGCGGCACGCTGAAGCCGGCCCGCAGTCGGGCGGCGGTGTCCGGATACTCCATGCCGGCGGTGGTCAGGAAACGCAGCATCGCGTTACCGCGAGCCGTGGTCAGTGTTTTGGCGAGGTCCACCGCCCACGCGCAACAGTCGGCGGTGAGGTCGCCGGTGGACGCGATCGGCCGCAAGATGCGGTCGGCGTAGTCCAGGATCACATCAGCCACCAGCGCGTGTCTGCTCGGCCACCACCGGTAGATGGTCTGCTTACCCACTCCCGCCCGGGCCGCCACCGCCTCGATGCTCAACTTGTCGAACCCGCGTTCCAGCAACATGTCACGCGTGGCGGCGACGATGGCCAGCCGAGACTTCTCGCTGCGGCGCCTGGGTGCGGTCACGTCGGTGGTCATCGAGTGCAGGTCCTTGCTCGTCCGTCGCTTTACACGCTGGGACATCGCCCCGTAGTCTCCCACACGGCGAGACGGTGCGTCTCGCGAACGGCGGAAGGGCAGTGATGGCGACGAAGCTGGTGATCGGTGCCAGCGGATTCCTCGGATCGCACGTCACCAGGCAACTGGTCGTCCGTGGTGAGGACGACGTGCGGGTGCTGATCCGCCCGACGAGTTCGACGCGTGCCATCGACGGGCTACCTCTCGACGTGCGCCGCGGCGAGATCTTCGACGCCGACGCGGTCGCCGACGCGATGCGCGGCTGCGACGTCGTCTACTACTGCGTCGTCGACGCCCGTCCGTGGCTGCGCGATCCGGCACCGTTGTGGCGCACCAACGTCGAGGGTCTGCGCAGCGTGCTCGACATCGCGGCGCGGGCGTCGTTGGCACGCTTCGTCTACACCAGCACCATCGGCACGATCGGTCGGGTCGACCACGGCTTGGCCGACGAGACCACCGTCCACAACTGGGGTGACATCGGCGGTGCCTACATCGCGTCCCGGGTCGCGGCCGAGCGGTGCCTGCTGGACTACTGTGCTGACCACGGACTGCCCGGGGTCGCGATGTGCGTGGCCAACACCTACGGTCCGGGCGACTGGCTCCCCACACCGCACGGGGGACTGCTGGCGGCCGCGGTCCGCGGCAGGCTGCCGTTCTCCATCGACGGATATGCCTCCGAGGTGGTCGGCGTCGAGGACGCCGCGCAAGCGCTGCTACTGGCCGGCGAACGAGGCCGCCCAGGTCAGCGCTACATCGTTTCCGAACGCTTCATGAGCGCTCGTGAGATCTACGAGATCGGCTGCGCGGCAGTCGGTGTGCCACCGCCGAAGCGGCGTGTCCCGATCCGGCTGATGTGGGTGCTGAGCCACCTCAGCGATGCGGCCGCCCGGATGCGCGGCACCGAGACCAAGTTCACGCCGCTGAACATCCGGCTGATGGACATCATGTCGCCGATGGATCACTCCAAAGCGGTGCGGGAACTCGGCTGGCAACCGCAGCCGACACCGGAGGCGATCCGTGCGGCAGCGCGTTTCTTCCGCGACCGCTACCGCAGACCGGTGTCGGAGGCGATGACCCGATGAGCGTCGGTCTGACGCCCGAACAGGGCCAGCTCGCCGAGGCGGTGGCGCAGTTCGCGGCGCGGCACGCTCCGGTCGACGCCACCCGTGCGGCATTCGACGCGCTGGCCAAGGGAGAATGCCCAGACTGGTGGGATGCCTTCACCCAGCAGGGATTTCACGCGGTGCACTTGCCCGAGCGGGTCGGCGGCCAGGGAGGCACCCTGGTCGACACCGGGTGCGTGCTCGAGGCCGCCGCCACCGCGCTGCTGCCCGGCCCGGTGCTGCCGACGGTGCTCGCCGGTGCGGTCGGCATGCTGGCCCGCGACGGGGCGGCATCGGACGCCCTGCTGACCCGCCTCGCCGACGGCGCGCCCGCGGCGCTGGTCCTGCCTGCGCAGCACACCATCCGCGCGACACCGGCGGGCGACGGGTGGGAACTGCGCGGCACGTCGCCCGCGACGCTGGGCGTGTGCTCGGCGCAGATCATCGTGCTCGCGGCCGACGCCGACGGCGAAACCGTGTGGTGTGCGGTGGACCCGGCAGGGCCCGGCGCAGCCGTGGAACCGCGCACCGGCACCGACAAGACCGTCGACGTCGGCGTGCTGTGCCTCGACGGTCACGTCGCCGGACCGGAGGCGGTCCTGTCCGGGATCGACCCGGTGCGGGCCGGCTCGATCGCGGTGGCGCTGACCGCGTGCGCGGCAGCCGGGACGGTGCGCTGGTGTGTCGACGCGGTCACCGACCACCTGCGCACCCGCGAACAGTTCGGCCGGCCGATCGGAAGCTTCCAGGCTCTCCAACATCAGGCGGCGATGCTGCTGGTCAACTGCGAGCTGGCGGCCGCGGCGGCCTGGGATGCGGTGCGATCGGCGGCCGAGACGCCGGTGCAGAACGAGATCGCGGCCGGCACAGCGGCGTTGATGGCCGTGGCCACCGCTCCGGACCTGGTCTTCGACACGTTGACGATGTTCGGTGCGATCGGGTTCACCTGGGAACACGACCTGCATCTGTACTGGCGCAAGGCCACCAGCCTGGCTGCCTCGATCGGGCCGGCCGGACATTTCGCGCAGCGTCTCGGCACCCTCACCCGCACCGAGAGTCGGGACGTGTCGGTGAAGCTGGGCGATGTCGATGCGGAGTTCCGCGCGTGGGTCGCCCGCGTGCTGGACGAGGCGGCCACGTTGCGCAACGACCGGCCCGGACGCCAGGGCGACTACGAGAATCTGGCCACCGGGCCGCAACGCACGCTGCTGGCCGAAGCGGGTTTGATCGCCCCGCACTGGCCGAGGCCATGGGGGGTCGGCGCCACCCAGGTGCAGTTGTTGATCATCGACGAGGAGTTCGCCAGACGGCCTGGGCTGGTGCGCCCGTCGCTGAACATCGCCGAGTGGATCCTGCCCACGCTGATCAGTTCCGCGCCCGAACACCTCCAGCAGCGGTTCATTCCGCCCACCCAGCGCGGTGACATGACCTGGTGCCAGCTGTTCAGCGAGCCCGGGGCCGGGTCCGACCTGGCCTCGCTGACCACCCGGGCCACAAAGGTCGACGGCGGGTGGCGGGTCAACGGCCACAAGATCTGGACCTCCTCGGCGCATATCGCCGATTACGGAGCGCTGCTCGCACGCACCGACCCCGACGCCGCCAAACACCGCGGCATCGGCTACTTCATCGTCGACATGCGCGCCGAAGGCGTTGAACTGCAACCGATCCGCCAGGCCACCGGTGAGGCGCACTTCAACGAGGTGTTCCTCGACGACGTCTTCGTGCCCGACGAACTGTTGCTCGGCGGTCCCACTGACGGCTGGAACCTCGCGATCGCGACGATGGCACAGGAGCGGGTGGCCATCAGTGGCTACGTCAACTTCGACCGGGCCCACATCCTGCGCACCCTCGCCGGGCAGGACCGCCCCGACCACGCGCGGGTGCGGGCCGCGCTGGGCGAGGCCGACGCCTACGCGAACGCGATCAAGGTGCTCGCCGTGCGGGAGGTGATGCGGCTGCTCGACGGGCAGGCGCCCGGTCCGACGTCGAGCATCGCGAAGGTCGCCATGAATGTGATGCTGCGGCGCACGTTCAAGGCCGCGTTGGACCTCGCCGCCCCGGCGGGACTGCTCGAGGACTCCGACCCCGTGGTCGTCGAACCTTACTTCCACCTGCCGGCCGAACTGATCGGTGGCGGCACGAAAGAGATCCAGCTCAACATCATCGCCCAGATGATCCTCGGTCTTCCCCGTGGATGAGCGGGCCGACCCGGAAAAGCGAGCACACATGGGATTGCGCGGAGAAGCGGCCATCGTCGGATACGTCGAATTGCCACCGGAACGCCTCAGCAAGGCGACCCCGGCGCCGTTCACCCTCGAGCAGTGGGCCGAACTCGGTGCCGCAGCGCTGGCCGACGCCGGGCTGCCCGGCGACCTCGTCGACGGAATCGTCACCACGCACCTGGGCGAGACGGAGATCTTCGTCCCGTCCACGGTGGCCGAATACCTCGGGGTGAGGGCGAACTTCGCCGAACTGGTCGACCTGGGTGGCGCCAGCGCCGCCGGGATGATCTGGCGGGCCGCGGCCGCCGTCGAGCTGGGTGTCTGCGACGTGGTGCTGTGCGCCATCCCGGCCCGCTACATCACACCGACCTCGGAGAAGAAACCCAAACCCTTGAGCGACGCGGTCTTCTTCGGAGCGTCCAGCAACCAGTACGGCTCGCCCCAGGCGGAATTCGAGATCCCTTACGGAAATCTCGGTCAGAACGGTCCGTACGGTCAGGTCGCGCAACGGTATGCCGCCACGTACGGCTACGACGAACGCACGATGGCCAAGCTCGTGGTCGACCAGCGATTCAACGCCAACCACACCGACGGCGCGATCTGGCAGCACACGCCCCTGACCGTCGAGGAGGTGCTGGCCAGCCCGGTCATCGCGGACCCCTTGCACATGCTCGAGATCGTGATGCCGTGCGTGGGTGGTGCCGCCGTCGTGGTGGCCAGCGCTGAAGTCGCCGCGCGGGCGGCCAACCGGCCGGTCTGGGTCAAGGGATTCGGCGAGCAGGTGCCGTTCAAGACCCCCACCTACGCGGAGGATCTGCTCACCACCCCGATCGTGCGCGCCGCGGAAACCGCATTCGCGATGTCAGGGCTGGGCCGGGAACAGATGGACATGGTGTCGATCTACGACTGTTACACCATCACGGTGCTGCTCAGTCTGGAGGACGCCGGGTTCTGCGAGAAAGGCAAGGGCATGGAGTTCGTCTCGTCCCACGACTTGACGTTCCGCGGTGACTTCCCCCTCAACACCGCCGGCGGACAACTGGGATTCGGGCAGGCCGGCAATGCCGGGGGCATGCACCACGTCTGCGATGCCACCCGCCAGATCATGGGCCGAGCCGGCGCCGCACAGGTCGCCGACTGTCACCGGGCGTTCGTGTCCGGCAACGGCGGCATCCTCAGCGAGCAAACCGCCCTCGTCCTGGAAGGTGACTGACCGTGACCACCCCGACGTTCGAACGCCCGATGCCCGTCAAAACGCCGACCACTGCGCCCTTCTGGGATGCGCTGTCCGAGCATCGGGTGAGGATCCAGTACTCACCGTCGTTGCAGAGCTATGTCTTCTACCCGCGGGTGCGGGCGCCGAGGACGTTGGCCGACGACCTCGAATGGCGGGAGATCTCGGGAATGGGGACGCTGTACTCGTTCACGGTGGCCCGGCGCCCTGTCGGTCCACACTTCGCCGATGCGGTACCGCAGTTGCTCGCGATCGTCGAATGGGATGAGGGACCGCGGTTCTCGACCGAACTGGTCAACGTCGAGCCGGCAGAAATCCGGATCGGCATGCGGGTCAAGCCGGTGTTCTGCGACTATCCCGACCACGACGTGACGATGTTGCGCTACGCGCCGGCGTAGCGCTGAGCGCCACCCCATCCGAACGGAGACACCGCATGACCGTCCGCGACGACCGGCAGGACATCCGCGACCTCTTGATCCGCTATGCCACCGGCATCGACCGGCGCGACTGGCCGCTGTTCCGTACGGTCTTCACCGAGGACTGTGAACTCGACTACGGCGAGATCGGAACGTGGCACGGCGTTGACGCCGTCGTCGACTTCATGGTCACCGCGCACGAGTTGGCCGGGTACACGCTGCACCGCATCACCAACGAATCCGTCGACGTCGACGGCGACACCGCGACATCGCGCGCCTACATCGACGGGCTGATCATGTCCGCGGACAACAACTCCGGGGTGAACGCCACCGGCTTCTACGACGACGAATTGGTGCGTACCGACAGCGGCTGGCGGATCCGTCGGCGCCGATTCACCACGGTGCTGATCCGGACGGTCAGCGCCGGATGACGTTCGCCGATGCTTACGGACCATGGGCGTTGGTCGCGGGTGCCTCCGATGGTGTCGGAGCGGCATTCGCCGCCGAACTCGCCCGACGGGGCCTCAACGTCGCGCTGCTGGCTCGCCGGCCGGCCGTGCTCGACGAAGTGGCCGCGGAAATTCGTGCCGACACGGGGGTCCAGACCCGGGTGCTGGTGGTCGACCTGGCCACCGAGACGGCCGCCCAGACGGTGATCGAGGCGACCGGTGACCTGGAGATCGGCATGGTCGTCTACTGCGCCGGAGCCGATCCGAACTTCAGACCATTTCTGTCCGAACCGATCAGCTCGGCAGAGGCGATGGTGCACCGCAACTGTGTGGTGCCGATGCGGCTGTGTCATCACTTCGCGCCGGCGATGGTGGCGCGCGGGCGCGGCGCCCTCGTGCTGCTCGGCTCGGGTGCCGGGTGGGCGGGCGCGCCGAACATGGTCGCCTACGGCGCCACCAAGGCATTCGACATGGTGTTCGCGGAGGCGTTGTGGACCGAGTTGCAGGGCAGCGGTGTCGACGTCCTCGGCCTCATCCTGGGGAAGACCGACACCCCGTCATTGCGCCGCCTCGAGCATCAGCGCGGCCTGATCTCCTCGACCGATGAGCGTCCGCGCGACGCCGTGCCGGTCCAGGAGGTCATCGACGAGGCGTTCGCCAACCTTCGCAACGGGCCGACGTGGATCGTCGGGGAGAACATCCGCGCCGCGGCGCAGATGCTCGGCGGTATGCCCCGCAACGACGCGGTACGGCTGATGATGCAGGCCTCCACCGCCTCGATGGGCGAGTAAGTCGGCACTCAGCCGCCGTTGACTCTGCGCAGCGGGCGTGCGGCGGTCTCGCGCATCGTCAACACCGTGACCAGGGAGACCACCGCCGCGATGACGACGTAGTACGCCGGTGCGATCTCGTTGCCGGTGCGCGACACCAGCCAGGTGGCCACATACGGCGCGGTGCCACCGAACACCGCCACCGACACGTTGTAGCCGACCGAATAGCCGCTGGACCGCACGCGCGTGGTGAACAGTTCCGCACCGGCGGCCAACGAGGCGCTGACGAACACGGCTTCGATCGCGGCCAGCGCGGCGTGAGCGGCAACGGCGGTGAGCAGTGAACCGGCATTGAGCAACAGGAACAGGGGATAGGTGAACACAGCGAATGCAATGGCGCCGCAGATCAGCAGCGGTTTGCGCCCGACCCGGTCC
This sequence comes from Mycolicibacterium duvalii, assembly GCF_010726645.1. Classification (NCBI taxonomy): domain Bacteria; kingdom Bacillati; phylum Actinomycetota; class Actinomycetes; order Mycobacteriales; family Mycobacteriaceae; genus Mycobacterium; species Mycolicibacterium duvalii. The sequence continues at coordinate 408,675 of NZ_AP022563.1, forward strand.
GACAGCGCACCCAGCGGTGGAATCAACACCAGCGCGACGCTGCTCGCGACGGTGATCGACACGAACGCATCCGTGGTGGAGAAGCCGAGGGTCTCGGTGAAATAGCTGGGCAGGAACGTGAAGACGACGTAGAACCCCACATTGTGGACGACCACCAGTCCCAGAATCTGGAGGATCGGTCGCCATGCCGTCGTGAGCGCCTCGCGCAACGGCGAGGCCGACACCTCGCCGTCGTTGCGTAGCGCCTCGAATTCTGGTGTCTCCCCGAGCTTCAGCCGGATGTAGAGGCCGACGACACCCATCGCCCCGGCGATCAGGAACGGAATCCGCCAACCGTAGGACTCCATCGCCGGTTCGGTGAGCACGGTCTCGAGTCCGGTGACGGTGAGCGATCCCAGCAGGAAACCGAGCACGACCGACCACACCAGGAAGGACACCACGAACCCCCGATGCCGGTCGGGCGCGAACTCGGCGAGAAAGCTTGCGCCGCTGCCGTACTCGCCGCCGGCCGAGAAACCCTGCAGGCATCGCAACACGAGGAGCAGAATCGGTGCCAGCACACCGATGGTGTCGTAGGTCGGCACCAACCCGATGGCCAGCGTGGAGGCCGACATCAACAGGATCACCCGCGCGAGCACCTTCTGGCGCCCGATGCGGTCCCCCAGGGGGCCGAAGAAGAACCCACCCAGTGGGCGCATGAAGAAGGCTGCGGCGAAGATCGCGAAAGTGTTCAGCAGTGCCGCCGTGTCATCGCCGGGCGGGAAGAACTTTGCGGCGATGTAGGTCGCCAGGAAGCCGTAGATGGCGAAATCGAACCACTCGACGGCATTGCCGATCGCCGCGGCGCGTACCGCGGGGCGCACGCGCGAGGGTTGTGGGTTCGAGCGAGCACCGGCCTGGTCGAGGGTCATCGAGGTCCTCCGGGCTGAGACGGATACGCGAGCAATCCCGTCGTGCCGGAGAGGTAAAGCGACCAGGTCACGGCACCGTCAACTCCGCGGCGACGGCCGGGGAGTAGATATGGGTGGCCTCGGTGCGACCACGCAGCGTGGTGTCGCCGCGAGCGACCCAGTGCTTGCGCTCGCCGTCCGACGCCCTGGTGTACGCCGCGCCGGAGCACAGGATGCGTTCGTCGAACTCCTTGGCGCGGTCGGCCAGCCGGGCCGCCTCGTTGACGGCATCACCGACCACCGTGTATTCGTACCGATTCGCGGCGCCGATGTTGCCGGCGAAGACCGGACCCGCTGAGACCCCGATCCCGAAATCGACCGGCAGCGAGCGCAGATCGCCGGCCAAGGCGCGGGCGGTCGCCAGAGCCGCCGCCGCCGGTTGGGCGACACGCAGTGGAGCGCCGAAGACGGCCAGCGCCGCGTCACCCTGGAACTTGTTGATCAAGCCCCCGCGTGCGTCCACGGCGGCCACCACAATGCGGAAGAAGGCGTTCAGGATCTCGGCGACCTCGTGGGGCTCGCGGTCGACGGCCAATCGAGTCGAGCCGACCAGGTCGATGAACAGGACGGCGACGTCGCGCTCGTCACCGGACAGGGACTCGTTCTGCTCCATGGCCCGTCGAGCCACTTCCTCGCCGACATGGCGACCGAACAGATCCCGCAGCCGGTTGCGTTCTCGCAGCCCGGCGACCATACGGTTGAATCCGCTTTGCAGTCGCCCGATTTCGGACCACTCGTAGACGTCGATGGTCCGATCGAAGTTGCCCCTCTCGACATCGGCCATCGCCCCGACGACTTCACCGACCGGATCGGAGATCGACATCGACACCAGCATGATGGCGCGGAAGCCGAGCACCACGGCCACCAGCGCCATCACGAAGACGGCAAGTTCGATCGGGGCGGACCGATCGAGCAGCCAGTCGTTGGCGCGCATCGCCAGCAGCACCGCGATGGCGGTGCCGGGCAGGCCGGTACAGACGATCCACATGATGACCAAGCGGGCCCGCACCCCGGGTGCCACCGGGCGTACCGCGTTACCGGGGACCGCGGCCAGCAGCGGGCGGATGGCCCGCAGCGTGAACAGGAAACCGGTGCAGACGGTGGCGATGGCGCCGAACATGATGGCCGAGGTGAGCACGACGAAGCCGTCGCCGGGCACGTTCCGGTTCAGCGGTACCGCGATGGCTGCGGCCAGCACCCACGGGGCCACGGTGATGGCCGCCTGCCGGCGCATCGTCTTGGACGCAGAGCGCACCTCGTCGGGGGTCGGTTCCCGGCCGGCGTTGAGCCACCGCATCGACGGCGCAAGAATCGCGACCGCGCCGACGGCGACAATGGCGGTGCCCGCTGTCGCGATCACCGCCAGCGCGATTCCGTTCGACATCGTGATGACGCTGCGCCCGGCCAGCGACACGACGATCGCCACCACCTCACCGAGGGTGAACACCCATGCCGAGGTCAGGCCCGCGGCATAACGGAGCAACAGGCGAGGCGGCCTCACCGGGCCGAAGGTATCAGCCGGTCGTCGGCCGGGAATGCTCTTCGATGCCTTTGGCGCCCGAGGGGTTCTCGGCAGGGCGCCCCCAGCCCCCGGGCAGGAAGCATACGGCGAGGGCTGAGATCACCGAGGCACCAATCAGATACGCGGCGATCGCGGTACTCGTCCCGAAGGCCGCGTACAGCGCCGTGGCGATGGTGGGGGCGAACGCCGAACCGACGACCTGGGACAGCGTGTAGCCGATGGACACGCTCGAGTAGCGGACATCGGCGTCGAACGTCATGGAGAACAGCGCGCCCGTCACCCCGGCGGCCGGTGCCATCGCCAGGCCGAACACCAGGACCAGAGCCAGCACGAACAACACCGGCCGACCGGTGTTGATCAGCGCGAAGCCGGGCACCACGGAGAGCGCCATCGCGACCACGCCGATCAGGTACAGCGGTTTGCGTCCGAACCGGTCCGACAGCGAGCCGAACAGTGGGTAGGTCAGCACGGCGACGACGGCGCCGACGAACACACCCAGCAGGGCCCACTGGCGCGGCAGCCCGACCGCCGTGGTCGCATAGGAAACCAAGTAGGCCACGCAGATATAGGCGAAGATGCCCTGCGACAGGTACGCACCGGCCACCAGCAGAATCTCGCGCCAGTGCCGCCGAACCGCCTCCACGATCGGCGTGCGGACCACCGCAGACCGTCGCTGCAGTGCCGCGAAATCGGGGCTTTCGGTGACGGTCAGCCGAACGATCAGCCCGATCACGATGAGGATCGCGCTGACCAGGAACGGGATCCGCCAGCCCCACGCGAGGAACCGGTCGTCGGGCAGCTGGGCGGCCAGAAAGAATGCCAGCGTGGCCGCAGCCGTGCCCGCGGGCGCACCCATCTGGGGAAACGCGCCGTAGAAGCCGCGGCGACGCGCGGTGGCATGTTCGACGGCCATCAGCGTCGCACCGCCCCATTCACCGCCGACGCAGAACCCCTGCGCCAGGCGCAACACCGCGAGCAGGACCGGGGCCGCGAGGCCGATCTGCGCGTAGGTCGGCAGCAGCCCGATCAGAACGGTCGACACACCCATCCCCAGCAGGGAGTACACCAGCATCCGCCGGCGGCCGAACCGGTCGCCGAAGTGGCCGAACACCACGCCGCCCAAGGGCCGGGCGAAGAAGCCGACGCCGAAGGTGGCGAACGACAACAGCACGCCGGCAGCCGGAGACGCGCTGGGGAAGAACAGCTTCGGGAACACCAGCGCGGCGGCGGTTCCGTAGATCAGGAAGTCGTAGAACTCGACCGTCGTGCCGATGAAACTGGCGATCGCGACACGGCGCGGCGAGGCGCGCGACGGCACGCCGGGCTCCAAGTCAGTCGCTTGCGGGCAGCGGCTTCGCCTCTTTGAGTGCCAACGGGGTCGACCCGATGCTCAGCGTGCCCTTGCCGGCCTTGGTGACCAGTACCTCGGCGCCGTTGTCGTCGACGTACCGCTTTCCCATCAGGTTGCCCTCGGCCAGCGAATCATCCAGGGTAAGCGTGGGATCGGCGCCTGGGCCTTCTGCGCCGACCGGGATCATCGGCGCTCCTCCGGCCCGCAGATCGTCGAGGCTGTCTGCGCTGCGGACGACGATGACCTGGGTGTCACAGACCTGCGACTGCAGGCGGGTGCCGTTCTTGATCATGCAGGGGCTCCTTATGTCGAGATCGTTATGTCGCCGGCAGTGCCGACGGTCGGTCCTGGTTCACTTCGGCTACGAGTTCGCGACGCAGCACCTTGCCGGTCGCGTTGGTGGGCAGCTCCGCACGGAACACCACCCGGTCGGGGGTGCGGGACCCCCGCAGCTGGGCACGGACATGTGCGCGCAGGTCTTCGACATCGGGTTCGGTCCCAGGCTGGGGCACCACCACCGCGACGATGATCTGGCCCCATTGCGGGTCGTCGGCGCCGACCACCGCGCAATCGCGCACCTGCGGGTGTTCGACCAAAACGTCCTCGATCTCCGCCGGCGCGATGTTTTCGCCACCGCGGATGATGGTGTCGTCCGAACGCCCCCCGATGAATAGGTATCCCTCGGCGTCGAGGTAGGCGACGTCCTTGGTCGGGAACCAGCCCTGCTCGTCGAGCACCGACCCGATGTCGGTGTACTTGCCCGACACCTGATCGCCGCGGACGAACAGCTCTCCGGGCTCGCCGGGCCCCAGCACGGTGCCGTCCTCGGCGCGGATCTCGACCTCGATGCCGGGGACGGGCTGACCCACCGAGCCCAGCCGACGGGTGGCCGCTTCGTCACTGGCGGCCAGCGCGGCGCGGTGGTCGTCGGGGGTGAGCACGGCGATCGTCGAGCTGGTCTCGGTCAGTCCGTACGCGTTGACGAACCCGACCTCGGGCAGCAGGGACAGCGCCTTGCGAACCAGGGGCAGCGGGACCTTCGAGCCGCCGTAGGCCAGGGTGCGCAGCGTCGGCAGGGCGGCGTCCTGTGCTTCCAGCACGCTGACGATCCGGTCGAGCATGGTCGGCACGACCGTCGCGGAGGTGACCCCCTCGGTGCGGACCAGCTCAACCCACCGCTGGGCGTCGAAATGTCTCAGGTACACCATCTTCCGGCCGGCATACGGGTTGGACAGCGCCGCCCCGACACCGGCGATGTGGTACGGCGGCACACAGATCAGCGCGGCGTCGTCGGGCTGCGCCGACGCGAACTCCACGGTGCCGGTGATGTAGCTCGTCAGATTGTTGTGGGTCAGTTCCACCGCCTTGGGTTTGGAGGTGGTACCGGAGGTGAACAGCACCACCGCGACGGCGTCGGGGTCGGCGAATTCCGCGGCCGGCTCGGCGATGCGCGCCGCGCCCAGAAAGTCCGCCGAGGACATCGTCCGGTAGCCGTCGCCGACCGCGTCGCGGTACTCGTCGTCGACCACGACGAGCGGGTCGGGGAGCCGGTCGAGCAGCGAGCGCAGGCCGTCGGCCGAGAGGCGGTAGTTCAGCGGAGTGACCGGGACGGCGGCGCGGGCCGCGGCGAACAGCAAAAGGGGCAGCATGGCGCCGCCGGTGCCGACGTAGGCGACGTGCTGAGCGCCCGAGGCGGCGATGACGCCGGCGCCGCCGTCGGCGAGCGTGCTGAGTTCATCGGTGGTCAGCCGCAGGTCGTCGTCCACGACGGCGGTGCGGTCGGGATCGCCGGAGGTGGCCATCTCCAGCAGCAGAGAGATGCTCATGCGCGCACAGTTTCGTCGACGAAGATGTCACGGATCGGGTTGTTCCCACCACCGTAGCGGGACAGGTCGGTGACGCCCGACTCGGCGAGCACCTGCGAGTCGATGTAGCACTTGCCGGTCACCTCGGCGGCCGGCCGGGAAAGGATCTCGGTCGCGGCGTCGCCCATGATCTCCGGGCTGCGTGAGGCCTCGGCCAGCGCGGCACCGTCGGCGAGATTGGTCACCGCGGAGGTGGCGATGTAGGTCTCGGGCCACAGGCAGCTGAAGCCGATGCCGGCTCCGTCCCGCTCGGCGCGGAACTCCTCGGCCCAACCCAGCGACAGCAACGTCATGCCGTACTTCGACAACGTGTAGGACGGGTGTGCGCCGAGCCAGTGCGGGTTCATGTTCGTCGGCGGCGCCAACGTGAGCACGTGCGGATTGCTCGACCGGCGCAGATGCGGGAGGGCTGCCTTGGTGAGCAGGAAGGTGCCGCGGACATTGATGTCCATCATGAGGTCGAACTTCTTGACCGGCAGCGTTTCGGTCGGTTCGGTCGCGATCGCGCTGGCGTTGTTGACGACGATGTCGACGCCGCCGAAGCGCTCGACCGCGGTATCCACGGCGCGGGCGACATCTTCTTCCTTGCGGACGTCGCCGACCACCGCGGCCCCCTTACCGCCGGCGGCTTCCACCTCCGCGACCGCGGTGTGCACGGTGCCGGGCAGTTTCGGGTGGGGTTCGGCGGTCTTGGCCAGGAGCACCACGTTGGCTCCGCGGCGCGCGGCGCCCAGCGCGATCGCCAATCCGATGCCGCGGCTGCCGCCGGACACGATCATGGTGCGGTTGGCGAACGTGGTCTCGCTCGGCGAGCTGGACATGAGCCTCCTCAGACGGCGCCAGATAGTGCCGTTCTCATTTTAGGCGAATCCCATAATCGCTGTCTGCCCGGGCCTCGCTACGGTATTCAGGGTCCGCACACCCGCTGCGGCGTGCATCTTTCCCTCAGACGGTATTGGCATTCTCATTTTTTGCAAGTACGTTATCCAGCGATGACCCCACCAGCCGACCAGCCAGTCCAGACTCCCTCCGGGATTCCGCTGGAGCCTGTGTACGGACCCGACGACCGGTCCGCAGACCCGCCCGCGCCGGGGACCTACCCGTTCACCCGCGGCAACTTCGCCTCCGGATACCGCGGCAAGACCTGGACCTTCCGGCAGTACTCGGGATTCGGTACCGCCGAGGAGTCCAACAGCCGCTACCGGTACCTGCTCGACCAAGGCGGCACCGGGCTGTCGGTCGCCCTGGATCTGCCGACGCAGTGCGGCTACGACTCCGATGATCCCGAGTACGGGGAGGAGGTCGGACGTGTCGGCGTGGCGGTCGACACGCTCGCCGACGCGGAGATCCTCTTCGACGGCATTCCGCTTGATCAGATCAGCACCAGCTTCACGATCAACGGGACCGCGGCGATCCTGTTGGCGTTCTATGTCGCGGCCGCCGAGAAGAAAGGGGTGCCGCGGGAGAAGCTGACCGGCACCATCCAGAACGACATCCTCAAGGAGTATGCGTCGCGCGGCACGTGGATCTGGCCGCCGGAGCCGTCACTGCGGCTGATCGCCGACACCATCGAGTTCTGCGCGGCCGAGGTGCCGCGGTTCAACGCCATCTCGGTGGCCGGGGCGCACTTCCGCGACGCCGGCGCCAACGCGGTGCAGGAGATGGCCTTCACCCTCGCCGACGGCGTGACCTACTGCGACACCGTCGTCGAGCGTGGCCGGATGACCATCGACAAGTTCGCGCCGCAGATCTCGTTCTTCTTCTACACCCACGGCGACTTCTTCGAGGAGATCGCGAAGTACCGGGCGGGCCGGCGCCGGTGGGCGACGATCGTGCGCGAGCGCTACGGCGCGACCACGGACAAGGCGTCGATGTTCCGGTTCGGCTGCGTGGCCGGCGGGGCATCGCTGTACGCGCCGCAGGCGCAGAACAACCTGGTGCGAGTCGCTTACGAGGCCATGGCCGCGGTGCTGGGTGGGGTGCAGTCGATGTTCACCGCCGCCTGGGACGAGCCGTTCGCGCTGCCGTCGGAGGAGTCGGCGACGTTGGCGCTGCGCACGCAGCAGATCCTGGCCTACGAAACCGGTGTGACGAAGGTGGCGGACCCGCTGGGCGGCTCCTACTTCGTGGAGGCGCTGACCGACGCGACCGAGGAGAAGATCATCGAGATCATGCACGATCTCGAAACTCACGGTGGCATGGTCCGCTGCATCGAGGACGGCTACCTGCAGGGGCTGATCGCCGACGAGGCCTACAAGATCCACCAGGAGGTCGAGTCGGGCGATCGGCCCGTGGTCGGGGTGAACAAGTTCGTCGTCGACGAGCCGCCGCCGGATCTGGCCACCTACGAACTCGACGCCGAGGGCCGCGACAAGCAACTCAAACGGCTGGCCAAGGTCAAGACCGAGCGCGACGGCGTCGCGGTCAAGGAAAGCCTCGCGGCGCTGGCGCGAGCCGCCGAGGGTGACGCGAATTTGATGCACAACCTGATCGATTGCGCCAATGCCTATTGCACGGTGGGAGAGATGGTTTCGACATTGAAGTCGGTATGGGGCGAGTTCCAGCAGCCGGTGGTGTTCTAGACATGGCTGAATCCACCCAGACTCGGCCCGTCCGCGTGCTCGTCGCCAAGCCGGGTCTCGACGGTCACGACCGCGGTGCCAAGATCGTCGCGCGGACCCTGCGCGACGCCGGCTTCGAGGTCATCTACACCGGCATCCGGCAGCGCATCGAGGACATCGTGTCGATCGCGCTGCAGGAGGACGTGGCGCTGGTCGGCCTGTCGATCCTGTCCGGCGCCCACGTCGCGCTGACCACCCGAACCGTGGATGCGTTGCGCGCGGCCGACGCCGGGGACATCGCCGTCGTGGTGGGCGGCACCATCCCGCAGGGCGATGTGCAGAAGCTGCTCGACGCTGGGGCGGCGGCGGTCTTTCCGACCGGCACCTCGCTCGAGGACCTGGTGCGGGACGTGCGGGCCCTGACGGCGACGGTGGACGCCGAGTGACGCGGTTGTCGGCGAGCGTGCGGCCAGGGCGGAAAATCGCGGCTCCAGCCGCCACCACCGCACTCTCGGCACAAGAACAGGAGTGGACATGCGCCTAGGCGTGATGATCGGGGCCGAGCGCGGCGACATGGCGCGCAAGGTCAGCAAACTGGTGGCCGACATCGAGTGGGCCGAATCGGCGGGTATGGACACCGCGTGGATGCCACAGGTGCCCAACGACTTCGACTGTCTGACCATGGTGGCCCTGATGGCCGCGCACACCTCGCGCATCGAGTTGGGCACCGCGGTGGTGCCGTTGCAGGCACAGCATCCGATCGCGCTGGCGCGCCAGGCGCTTTCGGTGCACGCGATGGCGGGCGGCCGGCTGGCGCTCGGAGTGGGCCCCTCGCATCACTGGATCGTGCGCGACATGCTCGGCCTGCCCTACGACAAGCCGGCCGCCTACACGCGCGACTACCTCGAGGTGCTCAATACCGCGCTGGCCGGGCCCGGTGACGTCGACGTCGAGAACGACACGTTCACCGTGCACAACCCGACGGTCCTGGGTGCCGAACAGCCGCTGCCGGTGCTCGTCGCCGCGCTGGGGCCGGTGATGCTGCAGATCGCGGGGGAACGGGCCGACGGCACCGTGCTGTGGATGGCCGACGAGAAGGCGATCGGCGAGCACATCGCACCGAAGATCACCAAAGCCGCGGCCGATGCCGGCCGTCCCGCCCCGCGCATCGTCGCCGGAATTCCGGTGTGCCTGTGCGCCAATTCCGAGATCGACGCGGCCAAGGAGCGGGCCAACCGCATCCTCGCCGAGGCGGAGACGTCGCCGAACTACCAGAAGTTGCTCGACCGCGGTGACGCCCGCAACGTGGGGGATCTGTGCGCCGCCGGTGACGAAGAGTCGATCCTGCGCCGCTTCCGGCAGTTCGCCGACGCGGGCGTGACCGACCTGTCGGTCCGGCTGTTGCCGATCGGTGAGACACGAGACGAACTCGTGGCGTCGAAGTACCGCACGCGCGAGGTGATCGCGGAGCTCGCCAAGGCGGTGCGATGAGCGCTTGCGCGAAGAGCCAAGGCGGTGCGATGAGCGCTTGCGCGAAGAGCCAGCAGGCCCAGCGGTGACGTCTGCCCCGCTGGCCGGCATCCGCATCCTCGAAGTCGGAGTGATGCTGGCCGGTCCGTACGCGACCATGATGCTGGCCGACCTCGGCGCAGAGGTGATCAAGATCGAACCGCCCGGCGGCGAGATCTCCCGCCAGGTCAGCGACAGCTACTTCGCCAGCCTCAACCGCAACAAGCAGAGCGTGCTCCTGGATCTGCGATCTCCGGAAGGCCGGGCCCGGCTCGGCGAGATGGTCGCGGATTCCCATGCGCTGCTGGTCAACATGAAGCCCTCGGCGATCCGTCGACTGGGCCTGACCTACGACGCGCTCAAGCAGTTCAACGAGCGCATCGTGTGTGTGGCGATGACCGGGTTCGGCCTCAACGGCGGCGACGACCCCGCCTTCGACTACGTCATCCAGGCCGCCACCGGGGTGGCCGCGATGACCGGCGACCCCGACGGACCGCCCACGCTGCCGGGGTATTCGTCGGCGGACAACTCCACCGGCCTCACCGCGGCACTGGGCCTGTTGGCCCAGATCGTGTCCGGTCGGGGTGGGCAGGTCGACGTGTCACTGCAGGACGTGATGCTCTCGCAACTGAACTACCGCGCCGCGGCGTACCTCAACGACGGAGTGCGGCCACAGCGGCACCCCTACGGTGCACACTCGTATTACGTACCGGCGCAGCTGTTTCCGACCGCCGACGGTTACCTTGCGCTGTTCGTCACCCACGATGCGTTCTGGGCGGCCTTCGCTGCCGAAGCCGGGATCGACGGCTTTCCCACGATGGCCGAACGGGCAGCCCGGCGCGACGAGGTTCTCGCCGTGGTCAGCGCGGCTTTGTCGGCCGACACCGCGACCCACTGGGAAGCCCGGCTGCGGCCGCTGGGAATCCCGGCCGCCGCGGTTCGCACGTTGCCCGAAGCGTTGGAGGCCACCCCGCACGCGGTGGTCACCGCGGGGGACTTCAGGTTGGTCGGCAGCCCGATCCGGATCGACGGCTACGAACCGGTGTATCGGCCGGCCCCGGCGCTCGATGAGCATGCCGGGGCGTCGGCTCAGTCGTCGTAAGTGACCGACACCGACGTGGTGTCCGGAACGGCCTGGCAGGTGAGCACATACCCGTCGGCGACCTCGTCTTCGGTCAGCGCGTCGTTGACCCGCATGGTCGCGGCGCCGTCGGTCACCAGCGCCATGCAGGTGCCGCAGTTGCCCGCTTCGCAGGAGAACGGCGGACCCATCCCGGCGCGGCGGGCGCTCTCCAGCAGCGTCTCGCCCGGCCGGGTCGAAACCGACGCGGTCTGGCCGTCTAGCTTGATGGTGATGGTGCCTTGGGCCTCGCCCGGCTCTGTCACTGCAGCCCCCGATCCCGGTGCCTGCGGGTCGGTCATAGGACCCTCTTCCGACATTGTCATTCTGATAATAGGAGAATAGAATTCTCCCCGACAAACGATACCCTTCTCGCCCTCGCTCAAAACACCACCACCTGCCGGAAGGAAGCGCGCGACGTGAGTGAGCCCATTGCGCTCGCCTTCGAGGATCGGCAGTACAGCCTGGCCGACCTCGATGCGCTGACGTCGGGCATGGCTCTGGACCTGCAGCAGCGGGGAGTGGGCGTGGGGTCGCGGGTCGCGGTCATGTCGTCGAATCGTCCCGAGTTCGTCGTCGCGCTGCGCGCGATCTGGCGGCTGGGCGCTGCCGCGGTGTTGCTGAGTCCGGCGTGGAAGCGCGCCGAGGTCGATCATGCCGTGGCGCTGACCGCCCCGACCCACGCGGTGGGGGATCACCCCGTCCTCGCCGACGTGCTGCCGATGCGCCACCTCGACGAGCCGGTCGCCCCGGGCGACACAGCACACGTACCGGTGGACCCCGGTGCCGACGCGGTCTTGGTGTTCAGTTCGGGCACCACCGGCATGCCGAAAGCGGTACGGCACACCCACGCGTCGCTGGCTGCGGCGGTGCGGCAGTGGCGCGACGCGTTGGGGCTGACCGCGACGGACCGGCTGCAGATCATGACGCCGCCCTCGCACATTCTGGGACTGCTCAACATCGTGATGGCGCTCGACACCGGTGCCTGGATCCGGCTGCACCGGCGCTTCGACATCGACGCGATGCTGCGCCACATCGAGTCCGACCGAATCACCATCGAAATGGCGGTGGCACCGATCGCGCTGGCGCTCTCGGCCCATCCCGATCTGGAACGTCACGACCTGAGTTCGCTGCGCTACATCATGTGGTGTGCCACACCGGTCACCGAGAGCGTGGCCCACGCGGTGACGGCGCGGACCGGGGTGACATGGGTGACGGCCTACGGCGCGAGCGAGCTACCGGTCATCGCGTGCAACGACCTCGACGGCGCGCGGCTCGACACGGTCGGGCGCGCGGTCGACGGCGTCGCCGTGCGCATCGCGTCGCTGGAGACGGGCGAGCCGCTGGGACCGAACGCCGAGGGTGAGATCCAGGTGTTCTCCGAAGCGGTGATGGGGGGCTACCTACCGGAATCGGCGACCTCGGAAGCGTTTTCGGATCGCTGGTACCGCACCGGTGACGTCGGCACCCTCGACGCCGACGGCTGGCTGCGCATCACCGACCGCGCCAAGGAGATGATCAAGGTGCGGGGATTTCAGGTCGCGCCCGCCGAGATCGAGGCGGTGCTGCACGGTCACCCCGGCGTCGAGGACTGTGCCGTGTTCGGGGTGCCGTCGGCCGACGGTGAGGCCATCGTCGCCGCGGTCAAGTCTGCCGATTCGGTCGGCTCGGAGGAGCTGGCCGCGCTGGTGGCCGACCGGTTGGCCTCCTATAAGAAACCCCGTCGCGTGGTTTTCGTCGACGACATCCCGCGCCTACCGTCGGGCAAGGTGCTGCGTCGAGTGTTGCGGGAGCGGGTGATGAGCGCTTGCGCGAAGAGCGGAGGAAATTGTGGACGTCCGACTGACCAGTGAGCAACGACAGCTGCGCGACGCCGCCGCAGAACTGGCTGCCGACCTGGGGCCCGGCTCCGTGGCCGACCTCGACGACACGGCCAGAACCGTCCGCCTCGAGAAAGCGTTGGACGCCACCGGATTTCGTACCCTGCGTTCCGACGGCGCGTCGGCGGTCGAAGTCGCTCTGGTGGCCGAGGAATTCGGCCGCGGGCTGGTCGACGTTCCGTTCCTGGGTCCCGTGCTGCTCGACGATCTGGCCCGACGACTCGGCCGGACGGTCAGCGGCCCGTCGTCATCGGCGCTGACCGTCGATCTGACCAACAGTCTTGCCGGCGTAACGGAATCACCGGCTGAGCTCTCCGAGCTCTCCGAGGAAGACGCCGGCCGTTGGTATGCGCTGGCGTTGACCGCGACCACGGCCGACATGCTCGGCGCCGCCCGGGGAACCCACGCGCTGGCCACCGAATACGCCAAGGTGCGCGCCCAGTACGGCGCGACGATCGGCTCCTACCAGGCCGTCGCCCATCTGCTCGCCGAGAGCCTCGCACTGATCGAAGGCGCGGTCAGTGTCGCCCGCCACGCCGCCTGGGCGGTCGACGAACTGCCGGTCGGGGAAGCCGTCGAGGCCGGCCGGGTCGCCAAGATCTACACCTGCCGTGCAGCGATGACCGTGTGCGAGACGTCGATTCAGGTGCACGGCGGCATCGGTAACACCTGGGAATGCCTCGCCCATGTGTATCTGAGACGTGTACTGGCCGCCACCGAGGCCTGGCCCGTGAAGCTGGAGGAGCTGACCATTGGACTTTCGTGATTCGGCCGACGAGGCGGCATTCCGGGAGCGGCTGCGCAGCTGGCTGAGTGATCAGAAAGGCAAGTTCCCCACCTCCGGGGACGCTTACTGGGCCAAGGCCGGTGAATGGCACCAGGCGTTGTTCGAGGCGGGCTTCTTCGGCACGTCCTGGCCGAAGGCGTACGGCGGCCAGGACTTGCCGCCGGTATACGACGTGATCGTCGACGAGGAGATCGCCAAAGCCGGCGCGCCCGCGCGGCCGAGCCTGGGCTACCTCGTCGTCGGTTTGAGTCATCATGGCAGCGAGGAACTTCGGCAGCGTTTTCTGCCCGGCATGATCAACGGCACCGAGCGCTGGTGTCAGGGGTTCTCGGAACCCGGAGCGGGATCGGATCTGGCGTCGCTGACCACGACCGCTGTGCAGGAGGGTGACGAATACGTCATCACCGGACACAAGATCTGGACCAGCTATTCCGACGTCGCCGACTGGTGTCTGGTGCTGGCGCGCACCGACAAGGATGTGCCCAAACACAAGGGCATCTCGGCGTTCATCGTCAGCATGCATCAACCGGGCATCGAGCAGCGCCCGCTGAAGATGATCAGCGGCGTCACCAGGGAATTCGGCCAGGTCAGCTTCGACGGCGCCCGCGTGCCCGCCGAGAACATGGTCGGCGCCCCGGGGGAGGGCTGGAAACTGGCGATGACGGTCGTCAGCCACGAACGTGAGCCGTCGACACTCGGATTCTCGGCGCGATACGGAAAGACCGTGCGGCAGTTGGCGTCCCGGGTGGAGGGCACGCCGCCGGAGGAGCTGTCCTGGGCCTGGGTGCAGACCGAGATGCTGCGTCTGCACGTGCGACGCAGGCTTTCCGAGCAGCTCGACGGCATCACGCACGGGCCCGACGGTTCGCTGGACAAGCTCCTGATGACCTGGACCGAGCAGTCGGTCGGTCACGCGGCCCTGAAAACCGTCGGCACCGGTGACGAGGATATGTTCGGGGCCTACATGTACAGCCGCGCGCAAAGCGTCATGGGCGGCACGTCGCAGATCCAGAAGAACATCATCGCGCAACGAATCCTCGGATTGTGAGGCCGGCGATGAGCGCTTGCGCGGAGAGCAAAGGAGCCCAGATGTATGGCATGCCAGAAGAAATCGACGTACAGGCCGACGGTGCGCTACGCATCATCACGCTGAACCGGCCCGACGACCTCAACGCGGTCAACGACAACCTGCACGTCGGGCTGGCCAAGATCTGGGAGGAACTCAACGAGGACGCCGGCGCCCGCGCCGCGGTCATCACCGGCGCCGGTCGTGCCTTCTCCGCCGGCGGTGACTTCAACTATCTCGACGAGCTGCGCAACGACGAGGCCCTGCGCCAGAAGACCATCAAGCACGGCCGCGACCTGGTGATCGGCATGGTGCGCTGCCGCATCCCGGTGATCGCCGCGGTCAACGGCCCCGCCGTCGGCCTGGGGTGCAGCCTGGCCGCGCTGTCCGATGTGGTCTACATCGCCGACAACGCATTCTTCGCCGATCCGCACGTGTCGATCGGACTGGTGGCCGCCGACGGCGGGCCTTTGGTGTGGGGCTCACAGATCAGCCTGTTGCAGGCCAAGGAGTTCGCGTTGACCGGCGTGCGGATCAAAGCCCAGCGCGCCGTCGAGCTCGGGCTGGCCAACCACGTGGTGGACGATCCGCTCGGCGAGGCCATCGCCTGCGCGAAGAAGATGATCGAGCTGCCGCAGCAGGCGGTCGAGGCGACCAAGCGGTTGATGAACATCCAGTTGGAGAAGTCGGTGATGGCGTCGCTGGATTACGCCAACCTCGCCGAGTACGTGTCCTTCGGTACCGCGGACTTCAACAACATCGTCGACGGCCTGATCGCCAAGAAGTAGTCACCCGCCCCGCGGAATAGCATTCCTGGTTGCGCCTGCCCGGGTCAACGCAGCCAGGAATGCTATTCCGCGGCAAGGGCTTCGGAGCGCTGGATGGTTCCGGTGATGCCGCCGGCGTCCTGCTGCGCCAGCAGCACGGCCGCGGCGCCCATCGCCTCGGGCGGTTCGATCATTTCTGGCGGGATCTCGACCCCGCCACCGCCGACCAGCCAACCCTCGGTGAGCACCACCCGCGACGGGCTCAGGCAGTTGACGGCGATGTTGTCGGCTTTCAGGTCGTTGGCCAACCCGAGGTAGAGCCGTTCGGTCGCGGCCTTGGACACCCAGTAGGCGTTCGCGCCAAGGTCGGTCATCGTGACCCCGGTGGTCGTCACCGCGATCAGTGACCCGCCGCCGCGGGCGCGTACATGCGGGATGACGGCTCGGGTCACCAGGAAGACACCGGTGGTGTTGACGTCGAGGCACAGCTGCCACCGACGCAGCGGGGTGGTTTCAACGGGGCCCATCCACAGCACGCCGGCGTTGGCCACCAGGATGTCGATGCCGCCGAACTCCGCAACGGTGCGGGCGACCGCGTCCTCGACGGATTCCTCGCTGGTGACGTCACAGCGCACCGGCAGCGCGCGGCCGCCGGCGTCGGTGATCCGTTGCGCCACCGCGCCGATCGTGCCGGGTAGTTTTCCCTCGACCTCGGAGCGGGCAGCGACTGCCACCGCCGCACCGGCCCCGGCCAGCGCCTCGGCGATCGTCGCGCCGATGCCGCGGCTGGCGCCCGCGACGAATGCCACGCGCCCCTCCAGCGGACGGGTCACTTCGGCGGGAACCGCAGCGCCCCGTCGAGCCGGATCACCTCGCCGTTGAGGTAGTCGTTCTCGACGATGCTCTGCGCCAGGCGTGCGTACTCCGACGAGCGCCCCATCCGCTTCGGGAACGGCACCTGCGGGCCCCAGTACTGCTCGAGTTGGTCAGCGGCCTTCCCGTAGGCGGGCGTGTTGATGGTGCCCGGGGCGATGGTGACCACCCGGATGCCCAGTGGTGACAGATCGCGGGCGGCGACGAGCGTCATGCCCAGCACCCCGCCCTTGGCCGCCGAGTACGGCAGTTGACCGATCTGGCCCTCGACACCGGCGATGGACGCGGTGGTGATGATGACGCCGCGCGCGCCCTCCTCGAGCGGGTCAACGGTGGCCATGGCCGCGGCGGAGAGCCGCATGACGTTGAACACCGCGGTCAGGTAGAACTCGATGGTGGTCCGGAAGCCCTCCAGGTCCAGCGGTGACCCGTCCTTGCCGACCAGTCGGCCCCCGCTGGCCGGACCGCCGTGGGTGTCCACCGAGATACGCAGGGGGGCAAGGGATTGCGCTGCGGCGATGGCTTCGTTGACCGACTCCTCGGAGGTGGCGTCGGTGCGGACGTAACGCACCCCGAGTTCCTCCTCGAGCTCCTTGCCCTTCTCATCGGCCAGGTCGGCGACCACCACCTTGGCGCCCGCATCGTGTAGGCGCCGGACCGTCGCCTCACCCAGGCCGCCTGCGCCTCCCACCACCACTGCCGAACTGCCCGCGATCTGCATGCGACGACCCTTCTTGAAACTCCGACTCTCGGTAAGGGAGAATAGCATTCTCAGGCAACGGCGGGAACGGGTGAAGACGAGGTGAGCGGGCTGCGTACTGTTCCAGGCGTGACCATCGATGAGCTCGTCGCCGCAGCCCGCGGCGGCTCGCCCCGGGCCACCGGTCGGCTGCTCAGCTATGTGGAGAGCGGGCGACGGGATGAGGTGCTCGCGGCGTTGGGCCGGGTGACGCCGGCCCGCGTGGTCGGGATCACCGGGCCGCCGGGCGCCGGCAAGTCCACCACGGTGGGCGCCCTGGTGGGCGCCTATCGCGCCGGCGGCAAGCGGGTCGCCGTGCTGGCCGTCGACCCGTCGTCGCCCTACAGTGGCGGCGCGCTGCTTGGTGACCGGATCCGGATGGCCGCCCACATCAACGACCCCGATGTGTTGATCCGCTCCGTGGCCGCGCGCGGACATCTCGGCGGCTTGGCAGCGGCCGTCCCGGCGTCGATCACGTTGCTGTCGGCTCTGGGCTACGACCTGGTTATTCTCGAGACCGTCGGCGTCGGGCAGTCCGAGATCGAGATCGCTGCGGTGGCCGATCCGACGGTGGTGGTCCTCAACCCGGGCGCCGGGGATGCGGTGCAGGCGGCCAAGGCGGGCCTGTTGGAGGTCGCCGACATCGTCGCGGTCAACAAGGCCGACCGCGAGGGTGCCGACCAGACGGTGCGCGACCTGCGGGCCGAGACCTCCGCGCCGATCGTGAAACTGATTGCCGCACAGGGGGAGGGCATCGCCGAACTGCTCGACGTCATCGAGGCCAGCCACCGGTCCGACGACCCGCAGCGCCGCGTGGCGCGGGCGCGGGCGCAGATACTGTCGCTGGCCCAGACGCTGCTGCGCCAGCATGCCGATCTCGATCGGCTCGCCGAGTCGGTCGCCGAGGGCGTCGCGGATCCTTACTCCGCGGCGGCCCGGCTCATTGCGGGGGAGCGCTGACCGGCGTCAACTTTCGACGGACCGCCCGGTGGCGGCGGTGCAGCCGGAGCGGTAGCCGAACACCATGGCGGGACCCAGGGTTCCGCCCGCTCCACCGTAGGCCTTGCCCGTCGCGCCGGCCATCGCGTTGCCGGCGGCGAACAGACCGGTGATCGCGGTGCCCGTGACGTGCAGGACCCGGCCGTCGCGATCGGTGCGGGGGCCACCCTTGGTGCCCATCGCGCCGACGGACACCGGTACCGCGTAGTACGGCGCCGTGTCGATCGGGCCGAGCGTCTGACCGGCTGTGGTGGAGGCGTTGGTGTCTCCCCAGTAGCCGTCGTATGCGCTGGAGCCGCGCCCGAAATCGGGGTCGAGCTCGGCGGCCACGTTGGCGTTCCAGGCCTCCAGGGTGCGGGCCAGACCCTCGGCATCGATGCCCGTCTTCTCACTGAGTTCGTCGAGATCGCGAGACTGGCAGAACCATTCGGGCACCGGCCCCTCGGCGTCTACGCCGAGGAAGCCGTAGTGCTTCAGATGCAGCGAGTCGAAGACGATCCACGCCGGATCATTGGCGTAGCCCAGTTTCGGATCCAGGTAGTGGAATGGCCCGGCCATCGAGTTGTATTCGCCGGCTTCGTTGACGAATCGCTTCCCCGCCCGGTTGACGATGATGCTGCGCGGCCGGGTGCGTTCGAGTCGAACGCTGCGGCTGCGGGGATGTCCGCCGAAGGTGTCGCCGGGGATCTGCACGATGGGCACCCACCAGGCCTCACCCATGTTCGCCAGGTCCGCGCCGTGGGCCATCGCCATGCGCAGCCCGTCGCCGGTGTTGTTCGGCGGCGACACCGCACCGCGCATCGGGCCCCGCAGATAGGCCTCCACCAGCCGTGGATCCCACTCGAACCCGCCGGTGCCCAGGATCACCGCGCGGCGCGCCCGCACCCGGATCTCGGTGCCGCCCTGCTCGATTCGTACCCCGGTGACGCCGAGCGCATCGGCGAACAACTCGGTCGCGCGGGCCTCGGTGTGCGGGGTGACGCCCGCGTCCAGCAGACCCTTGAGCAGACCCGCGATCAGCGAGGTGCCCGCTACGCAGTAGTCACCGGAGTCGTCGTCGACCGAGGCGTGGATACGGGCGCGGGTCTCGGCGTCGATGCCGACGTTGCTGAAATCCGCCGGAAACGAGGTGATGCGGTCCCGCCACGGACCGAGCCGGGACAGGTCGAAGGGCTTGGTGTTCAGCGACCGGCCGCCGCCGGGCCGGCCGCCGGGCAGCTCGGGCTTGTAGTCCGGGAAGCCGTCGGCGACCTCGAACTGAAGCTCGCTGTGCGCCTCGACGAAGTCCAGCATCGGCGCACCGCTGCGCACGAACGTCTCCACCAGATCGTCGTCCATCACGCCCAGCGACTGCGCCTGCAGGTAGGCCAGCGCATCCTCGACGGTCAGTTCACCGTCGGCGCAGCGGTTGTGGGCTGGGATCCACACGATGCCGCCCGACACCGCGCTGGTACCGCCGACCGTGGGCGCCTTCTCGTACACCTCGACCGAGGCGCCGTGTACGGCGGCGGTGAGCGCGGCGGTCAGCCCCGCTGCTCCGCTGCCGAGCACGACGACGTCGACCTCGTGGTCCCAGTCGGTCACCGGTGTCTCCTTCCTTCGAGGATCGGTGGTCAGGACAGCACCGCCGCCAACTCGGCGGCGGCCCGGATGACGGCATCGCGGCCACGTTCGACGACGTCCTCGCGGTGCGAGATCAGGTTGATGCACGTCGGCGGCGACGGTGGCCGGCGTCGTACCGGCACGGCCAAACCGTATGTGTTCGGCTCGATTTCGCCATGGGTGATCACCCAGCCCTGCTGGCGGGTCTGACCGACGAGGTCGCGCTCTCCAGGGCGGGGCGGGATGCTTGCCAGCAGTGCGATGCCGGCCGCGCCGCGATCGAGCGGGTAGCGGCTGCCCTCGTGGAACGAGAGTTGGTAATAGACGTTGGACGGCACCATCACCGCCACGGCGACCTGCTGGTCGCCCTCGGCCACCAGCAACGACACCGTCGCGCCCAGCTCGTCGGCCAGGCTGCGCAGCGTCGGCACGCACAGTTGCCGGACGTTGTTGTCGAACGATGCGCCCAGCACGGCCAGGGCCGCCGCGGAGCGGTAGCGCCCGTCCTCGCCTTTGGCGACGAAACGGAACTGAGCCAGCGTGCTGAGCAGCCGGTAGGCGATCGTCCGGTGGACGCCGATGTCGTCGGCGACCTGGGCGACGGTCAGTCCGGTGGGGGAGCTGGCGACCAGCTGAAGGGCGCTGAGCCCGCGCGCGAGCGTCTGCGATCCGGGCGCGCCGCTGCCGACGGGCGCCGAATCGGCGGGCGGTCGAGTCATGCGGACCTTCCTTGACAGAACCCTGCGACGAGAGTGATGCTCTGACTATAGTGCACATGGATGTGCGATAAATGAGCAATGCGCTTACAAAATACGAGAATTCAATTCTCGCCGTCAAGGTTTCTCGGAAGGGGAGTGCAGTGGCGGAGTTCGAGAGCATCTGGAGCGACCTGCAGGGGGTCGCCTTCTCCCAGGGCTACCTCGACGCCGGCGGCGTGCGCACGCGGTACCTGCACGCCGGGGACGAAGCCCAACCGGCGCTGGTGTTCCTGCACGGCTCCGGCGGCCACGCCGAGGCCTACGTCCGCAACCTCGAGGCCCACGCCCAGCACTTCTCGACGTGGTCGATCGACATGCTCGGTCACGGTTACACCGACAAACCCGGCCATCCGCTCGAGATCGCGCACTACGTAGACCATCTCGTGGCGGTCCTCGACGCCATCGGCGCCGACCGCGCACATATCAGCGGGGAGTCACTGGGCGGCTGGGTCGCTGCCCGGATGGCGATCGACCACCCCGGCCGTGTCGACCGCCTGGTGCTCAACACCGCCGGCGGATCCCAGGCCGACCCCGAGGTGATGCAACGCATCGTCACCCTGTCGATGGCTGCGGCCGAAGACCCGAGCTGGGAGACCGTCCAGGCACGCATCAAATGGCTGATGGCCGACAAGTCCAAGGATTACGACGACATCGTCGCCAGCCGGCAGCGGGTCTACCGGCAACCCGGGTTCGTCGGGGCGATGCGCGACATCATGGCTCTGCAGGACCCTGAGATCCGGGCGCGAAACCTGCTCGGCCCCAAGCGCTATGGCTCGATCACCGCACCTACGCTGGTGGTCTGGACCAGCGATGATCCGACCGCCGACGTCGATGAGGGCCGCCGCATCGCGTCGATGATCCCCGGTGCCCGGTTCGAGGTGATGCCCGGCTGCGGTCACTGGCCGCAGTACGAAGACGCCAAGACCTTCGACCGGTTGCATCTGGACTTCCTGCTGGGGCGCGCGTGAGCGCGGCGACGCAGCGCGGTGACGTCGACGTCGACGTCCTCGTCGTGGGGGCCGGGCCGTCCGGTCTGACGCTGGCCAACATCCTCGGCCTGCACGGAGTCCGCACTCTGGTCGTCGACGAGCGCGAAACTCTCATCGACTACCCGCGCGGGGTGGGACTGGACGACGAGGCGCTGCGGACGTTTCAGTCGATCGGGCTGGTCGACCGTATCCTGCCGCACACCGTGCCCAATCAGATCCTGCGGTTCTTCGACGCCGACCGCAAACTGCTGGCCGAAATGGCGCCACCCGACGCACGATTCGGCTGGCCGAAACGCAACGGCTTCGTCCAGCCGATGGTCGACGCCGAACTGTTCGCCGGACTCGACCGATTCGGTCACGTCGAGGTGCGCTTCGGGCGCCAAATGCAGAACTGCACCGACAACGGCGACCTCGTCACCGTCGAGTTCTCCGACGGCCGGTCGCCGGTCACCGCGCGCTACGTGGTCGGCTGCGACGGGGGACGCAGCGCGACCCGGCGATTGATGGGGGTTTCCTTCGACGGCACGACCTCCTCGACGCGGTGGCTCGTCGTCGACGTCGCCAACGACCCGCTGGGCCACCCGAACAGCGAAGTGGGCGCCGACCCGCGACGGCCGTATGTGTCCATCTCGATCGCGCACGGCATCCGCCGCTTCGAATTCCTCATCCACCCGCACGAGACCGACGAGCAGGCCGACGACCCCGCATTCGTCAGACAGATGCTGGCTCGACTGGTTCCGTATCCCGAACGGGTCGACATGATCCGGCACCGGGTCTACACCCACCACTCGCGGATCGCCGGGTCGTTCCGGCAGGGCCGGCTGCTGTTGGCCGGAGACGCCGCCCATCTGATGCCGGTGTGGCAGGGGCAGGGGTACAACAGCGGTATCAGGGATGCGGCGAACCTGGGATGGAAGCTCGCCGCGGTGGTGACCGGGCAGGCGCACGACGCCCTGCTCGACAGCTACGACGTCGAGCGCCGCAAGCACGCGCGCGCGATGATCGACCTGTCCACGATGGTGGGCCGGGTCATCTCGCCGACCAACCGCCGCGTGGCCGCGCTGCGCGACCGGGTGATCCATGCGGCGTCGGTGGTTCCGACGTTGAAGCGCTACGTGCTGGAGATGCGGTTCAAGCCGATGCCGCGCTACCAGCAGGGCGCGGTCCACCACGGTGAGTCGGCCAGCCCGAACTCGCCGGCCGGCACGCTGTTCATTCAGCCGCGCGTCGATACCCGCGAGCAGCGCAACGTCCTGCTCGACGAGGTGGCCGGAAGTGGGTTCGCGGTGCTGTGCTGGAGCAACAACCTGCGGGCCGTTCTCGGTGAGGCCGCCTTCGGGCGCTGGAAGGCCTTGGGCGCCAGGTTCATCGAAGCGCGGCCGATGACCCAGCTGCACTGGCCCGGTCACGACGACCCGGACATCGTCGTGATCGGCGACCGCGACGGCGCGCTCAAGAAGTGGTTCGACGTCTACACCGATTCGGTGCTGTTCCTGCGCCCCGACCGTTGCATCGCCGGCGCCTGCATCGCCCAGCGCGCTCCCGAGGTGTCACAGGCATTGTTCGGTGTACTCCATCTCACCGAGGAAGGAGGAACGCATTCGGATGGCAAGCCAGATCGCGCTGTGCGCCATGTCGCACAGCCCACTGCTCAATCTGCCGGGTCCGTCAGCCGAACTCCTTGACGACGTCGAAGCGGCGATCGGGGCTGCCCGGGACGTCGTCACGGCCTTCGATCCCGAGCTGGTCGTGATCTTCTCGCCGGACCACTACAACGGCTTCTTCTACCGCGCCATGCCGCCGTTCTGCATCGGCACCGCGGCGCGCGGCGTGGGTGACTACGGCACCCATTCAGGCCCGCTGAACGTTCCCGCCGAGTTGGCCACCGAGTGCGCCCGCGCGGTGCTCGACGCCGATGTCGACGTGGCGATCTCGGCGGAGATGGACGTCGACCACGGCACCGTTCAGCCGCTGCAGAAACTCTTCGGAGACGCCACCGCCAAGCCTGTGCTGCCGGTGTTCGTCAACTCGGTCGCCACTCCGCTGGGCCCGATGCGCCGGGTCCGCGCTCTCGGCGCCGCCGTCGGTGCCTATCTGGCCACCTTGGGCATGCGCGTCCTGGTGGTCGGCTCCGGCGGGCTGTCCCACGATCCGCCGGTGCCCACGCTGGCCACCGCTGCGCCCGCGGCACTGGACCGGATCGTGCGCGGTGTGCCGATGACCGCTGAGCAGCGTCAGACGCGCCAGACGGCGGTGATGGAGGCGGCCCGGCAGTTCGCGGCCGGGAAAGGCACGTTGGCGCCGCTGAACCCGGACTGGGACCGGGCTTTTCTGGATCTCGTGGACACCGGTCGGCTGACCGCGGTCGACACCTGGGACAACACCTGGATCGCCGAGCAGGCGGGCAACTCCGCCCACGAGGTCCGCACCTGGGTCGCGGCGTTCTCCGCGCTGAGCGCCCAGGGGCCCTACCAGACCGGCAGCCGTTTCTACCGCGCTGCTCCCGACCTGATCGCGGGTTTCGCGATCCGAACGGCGGTGTCCGCATGAATTCCCCAGGCACACAACCCTTCGACCACGTCACCGACGTCCTGGTGATCGGATCCGGCGGCGGCGGCATGACCGCGGCGCTGGCTGCGCGGACCTCAGGCCTGCAGGCCCTGGTGGTCGAGAAGGCGGACCGCTTCGGTGGTTCCACAGCACTTTCCGGTGGCGGGATCTGGGTGCCCGGTGCCCCGTCCCAGCGTCGTGAAGGCTACGAGCCCAACCCCGACGATGTATTCGGCTACCTCAAGGCGATCACCGGCGGACTGGTCAGCGATGCCCGGCTGCGGACCTACGTCGAGGCTGCTCCGAAGATGATGGAGTTTCTCGAAAAGCTCAGCCCATGGCTGGAATTCGTGTGGAAGCCAGGGTATGCGGACTACTACCCCGAGTTGCCCGGCGGTTCGGCGCTGGGGAGCACCATCAACGTGCCCGAGATCGACCTGCGTGTCCTCGGTGCCGAGGAACAGAATCTGCTCGCTCCACTGGCGATGGCGCCCAGGGGTATCTGGTTCGCCCCCAAGGACCTGCGGCTGTTCTACCAGGTCCGGCAGAACTGGCGCGGCAAAGCTGTCCTGCTGAAGCTCATCTGGCGGATGGTCCGGGCCCGGGTCTTCGGCGACCGGATGGCCGCGATCGGCCAGTCGCTGGCAGCCCGGCTTCGACTGGCACTGCAAGAGCAAGACATTCCGTTGTGGCTCGACGCGCCGATGACCGAGCTGATCACCGACACCGACGGCCCCGACGCCCGGGTGATCGGCGCGGTGGTCGAACGTGACGGGAAGGCCCAGCGCATCCAGGCTCGCCACGGGGTGATCTTGGCCAGTGGGGGCTTCGATCACGACATGGAGTGGCGGCGCGAACATCTTCCCGAGCTCGAACGGGTCCGCGACCTCGCGGGCGAGGGGGACTGGAGCTTCGGCAATCCCGCCGCCACCGGCGACGGTATCCGGGCCGGAGAGAAGGTCGGCGGATCCACCGAACTCCTCGATGAAGCTTGGTGGTTCCCCGCGATCTGCTGGCCCGACGGCCGGCTGCAATTCATGCTCAACGAACGCATGATGCCGTCGCAGTTCGTGGTCAACGGCGAGGGCAAGCGCTTCATCAACGAGGCCGCGCCGTACATGGACTTCGCGCACGCGATGATCGACGGTGAGCGGACCGGAGTGACTCACATCCCATGCTGGCTGATCACCGACATCCGCTCGTTCCACCGTTATGTCGTCGCCGGACACCTGCCCCTGCCCAAGATTCCGTTCGCCCCGGTGCCGACGGGCTGGAAGGTGCCGCAGGCGTGGCTGGAATCCGGCGTGGTGCACGAGGGGCACACCTGGGAGGAGCTCGCCGGCAAGATCGGAGTGCCGCCGGCCCAGTTGCGCACGACAGCAGAGCGCTTCAACGAACTCGCGCGGCGCGGTCACGACGACGACTTCAATCGCGGGCACAGCGCCTACGACAACTACTACGGCGATCCGACGCTGCCGAACCCGAACCTGCACCCGCTGCGCAGGCCACCGTACTACGCGTTCCAGATCATCCTCGGCGACCTCGGCACGTCAGGCGGGTTGCGCACCGACGAACATGCCCGGGTGCTGCGGTCCGACGACAGCCCGGTCCCCGGGCTGTACGCGGTCGGCAACGCATCGGCAGCGGTGATGGGCCGCAGCTATGCCGGCGCCGGCGCCACGATCGGGCCCGCGATGACCTTCGGCTACGTCGCCGCCAAGCACATCGCGGCCTCGGCGGCAGGCCACCGTCCACCATCCGCCATCGACAGCCCTGAGACTTCAAGGAGGTAAACAGAAGTGAAGATTTCCCTGTTCTACGAGTTCCCCCTGCCACGGCCGTGGTCCGAGGACGACGAGCACCAGCTGTTCCAGCACGGGCTCGACGAAGTCGAACTGGCCGACAAGGCCGGCTTCTCCACGGTGTGGCTGACCGAGCACCACTTCCTCGAGGAGTACTGCCACTCCACGGCACCGGAGATGTTCCTCGCTGCAGCCAGCCAGCGCACCAAGAACATTCGCCTCGGCTTCGGCGTCATGCACCTGCCGCCGCCGATCAACCATCCGGCACGCATCGCCGAAAGGGTCGCGACACTCGACCACCTGTCCAACGGACGGGTCGAATTCGGTACGGGTGAGGGCTCCTCGGTCGCCGAACTCGGCGGGTTCAACATCGACCCGGCCGACAAGCGCACCATGTGGGAAGAAGCGCTGGAGGTCTCGATCCGCTGTATGACCGAGGCGCCGTTCAGCGGATTCAAGGGTGAGCATGTCGAAATGGCGGCCCGCAACGTCATCCCGAAGCCGCTGCAGAACCCGCACCCGCCGGTGTGGGTGGCCTGCACCCGCCCGTCGTCGGTGCAGATGGCGGCCCAGAAGGCCATCGGCGCGCTGAGTTTCGCCTACACCGGTCCGGAGGCGCTCAAGGATCGTGTGGACGGGTACTACAAGGAGTTCGAGGAGCAGGGCGCACCGGTCACCCCGGCCATCAACCCGAACATCCTGGCGATCGGCGGCGACCTGTCGATGATGGTCGCCAAGACCGACGAAGAAGCCCTCCAGCGCCTCGGCATCGGCGGCGGGTTCTTCTCGTTCGGCATCATGCACTACTACATCAACGGTATGCACACGCCCGGTCGCACGGGCGTGTGGGAGTTGTACGAGAACGCCGTCAAGGAGGACCCGACGCTGGCCTATGGCCCGGGCCGCGGAGCGATCGGCTCCCCGGACACGGTGCGCGAGTTCCTGCGCGGCTACGAGGCCAGCGGGGTCGACGAGATCATCCTGCTCCTCAATCCGCGCAGCCACGAGGGCACCATGGAATCGCTGGAGATCATGGGCAAGGAGATCCTGCCCGAGTTCATCGAGCGCGACGAGAAGGCGGTCAAGGACAAGGCCAAGCGTCTCGAGCCGGTGATCGAGAAAGTTGAGTCGCGTCGCCGGCCGTCGGATGCGCCGCTGTTCGACGAGACTTACGCGTTCGGCGGGCTGCCGACCGGCCGGGGCGGCAAGTTCACCGCCGGCGAGATCCCCGAGGCGATGGCCGAGATCAATGAAGGCCGTGTCAAGGCCGCCGAACAGGAGAAGCAGGCCAAGGCAGTCAAGGAGGCCTCGGGCTAACGTGGACGCGCTCGATGAGCTGGTCCGATACGACGGCAGACACGCGGTCGTCACCGGGTGTGCGTCGGGCATCGGCGCCGCGGTAGCCCGACACCTGGCCCGGCTGGGCGCGCGGGTGACCGGTCTGGACCGCCGCGCCCAGGAATCCGGATCCGCGACAACCGACTTCGTCCCGGTTGATTTGGCCGACCCGGGGTCGGTGGACGCCGCGGCCGCCGCGGTCGGCGGGGAGGTCGATGCACTGTTCAACGTCGCCGGCGTGTCGTCGGGAATCGGGGATCCGCTGCTGGTGATGCGGATCAACTTCCTGGGCATGCGGCAGTTCACCGAGGCGCTGACCGCACGCATGCCCGACGGGTCGGCGATCACCAACGTGTCGTCGTTGGCCGCGTCGGGTTACCGCGACCACGCGCGCACCACCGCGGGACTGCTCGACACCCCTTCGGTGCAGGACGGTCTGCAGTGGTGTGCCGACCACCCCGACGCGTTGGCCGACGGGGGCTACAGGCAGTCCAAGGAGGCGATCATCCTTTACGGAATGCGCAAAGCCGTCGAGCTGGGCCCGCGCGGGATCCGGGTCAACTGCAGCGCACCGGGTGTCACCGAGACCCCCATTCTCGATCAGCTGCGGTCGCGGTACGGCCAGCAGTATCTCGACTCGTTCACCGCGCCGCTGGGGCGGGTATCGACCGCCGAGGAGCAGGCCGCGGTGCTGGTGTTCCTCGGTAGCCGCGCGGCCGGATACATCACCGGGCAGGTGGTCTGGGCCGACGGCGGCATCTCGGCGGAGCGGTTCGTCTCGGCCGTCGGCGAACCCGAAGTGACACAGAGGAGTTGACGTGTCCGGCAGCATGAGCGACTTTCGGCAGATGGCCGACCGGGTCCGCAACTGGGGCCGGTGGGGCGACGAGGACGAACTCGGCACCCTGAACCTCATCACCCCGCACAAGGTCGCCGAGGCGGCTGCGACCGTGAAACAGGGCAAAGTCATTTCCCTGGGCGGGGACTTCGGCTCCGGCGGCCCCCAGGGCGCGTTCAGGTTCCGGCAAAATCCGGTGCACACCATGACCGTCGACGGCGGCGACGCGTCGACGCTGGTGGAGTACGGGCCGCAGTGGCTGCGCAATGCGGTGGCCGCCGACGTGAGCGCGTTCTTCGCCGACAACCCGTTCCGCTTCAACGACGACATGATCGTGATGCCGTTGCAGGCCGCGACGCAGTGGGACGCCCTGTCGCACGTGTACTACGAGGACAAGCTGTACAACGGCTTCCCGGCGGATTCGGTGACGAGCTTCGGCGCCTTCCACCTCGGCATCGAGAAGGTCGACGCCAAGGGCATAACGTCACGCGGGGTGCTGCTGGACGTGGTCGCTCACCGCGGTTCGGACGTGTTCTGCCCGCCCGGAACGACGATCACGCCCGACGAACTCGACGAGATCGCAGCCCGGCAGAACGTCGAGATCCGGTCGGGAGACGTCGTGGTCGTGCACACCGGATGGTGGACCCGTTTCCTGTCCACCGGTGAGGGCGCCGAGCCGGGCGCCGGACTGGACTGGACGTGCGCCGCATGGCTGCACGACCGCGAGGTAGCTGCCGTGGCTGCCGACAATCTGATGGTCGAGGACCCGGATCCCGGCAACGGTGTCGAGGGCACCTTCCTGCCCATGCACATGCTCTGCCTGCGCGACATGGGCCTGATGCTCGGCGAGTACTGGGACCTGGGACCGCTGGCCGCTGACTGTGCCGCCGACGGCGTCTACGAATTCCAGCTCGTCGCACCACCGTTGAAGGTCGTCGGTGCGGTCGGGGCCCCCGTCAGTCCCATTGCGATCAAGTGAGGGTGTCAGTGACCGAAAGCAAGCAGCCGTTCATCGTCGGCCTGGGCGGCACGCTGCGCGCCAACTCGTCGACCGAGCGGGCCCTGCGGTTGTGCCTGGATGCCGTCGAGCGGCTCGGCGGCCGGACCCGGTTGTTCAGCGCGGAGGACCTCGACCTGCCGATGTACGCCCCGCACGAACTCGAGCGCACGCCACGGGCTCT
The DNA here is from genome assembly GCF_010726645.1 of Mycolicibacterium duvalii. Lineage (NCBI taxonomy): Bacteria > Bacillati > Actinomycetota > Actinomycetes > Mycobacteriales > Mycobacteriaceae > Mycobacterium > Mycolicibacterium duvalii. Next base: position 437,722 of record NZ_AP022563.1, read on the forward strand.
CGAGCTGGTGAAGACCTTGCGCGATGCCGACGCGGTGGTCGTCGGGTCACCCGGTTATCACGGCGCGGTGTCGGGTCTGGTCAAGAACGCACTGGACTACATCGAGGATCTGCGCGAGGACCCGCGGGTGTACCTGGACAACACCCCGTGGGGATGCATCAGCTGTGCCTACGGCTGGCAGGCCGCGGTCGGCACACTGACGCAATTGCGCAGCATCGGACACGCCCTGCGGGCCTGGCCGACACCACTAGGTGTGGCGATCAACTCGGCCGACCCGATCTGGGACAGCGCCGGTGGGCTGGCCGACACCGAACAGGGCAAAGCGGTGGCCAACCAACTGGAGCTGTTGGCCGGCCAGCTGCTGGCGTTCGCGCAGACCGCACGAGCTTCCGCGTGAGCGCTCGGCGCAGCGTATGGGTCGACGGCTTACACACCAGCTATCTGGAGGCCGGAACCGGCGATCCGGTGGTCCTGCTGCACGGCGGTGAGTTCGGGGCCAATGCGCACATCGGTTGGGAGCACACCATCGACGTGCTCGGGCAGCGCTACCGCGTCCTGGCGCCGGACATGCTCGGATTCGGCGAGTCGGCCAAGGTCGTCGATTTCACCGACGGCCGCGGTCTGCGCATCCGCCATATCGCGCGCTTCTGCGAGGTGCTGGGGATCGACCGTGCGCATTTCGTCGGCAACTCGATGGGTGCGATCAACCTGCTCGTCGACGCCACCTCCGAGAATCCCCTGCTGCCGGCCCGCAGCCTGGTGGCGATCTGCGGTGGCGGCGAGATCCAGCGCAACGAGCACGTCAACGCGCTCTACGACTACGACGCCACCGTCGAGGGCATGCGCAAGATCGTCGCGGCGCTGTTCGCCGACCCGTCCTACCCGGCCGACGAGAGCTACGTACTGCGGCGCTACGAGTCCAGCATCGCCCCGGGCGCGTGGGAATCGTTGGCGGCGGCGCGGTTCCGGCGTCCGGGCCTCGAGCCGCCGCCGACCCCCAGCAGCGCCCGCGCCTACGACCGCATCACCGTGCCAACCCTGGTCGTCGAGGGCGGCGCCGACAAGCTGCTCCCACCGGGGTGGGCCGCCGAGATTGCCGCTCAGGTCAGCGGTGCCCGTTCGGCCGTCGTCGCTGCGGCCGGTCACTGTCCGCAGATCGAGCAGCCCGATGCGCTCAACGCGGTGTTGTTGGACTTCTTCGAAGGGATCGAATGATGACGGAACTGTCGGGGAAGGTCGTGATCGTCACCGGTGGTGCATCCGGGATCGGCCGCGGCATCGCGGCACGGTTCGCGGCCGAGGGGGCCGGGGTGCTCATCGCCGACGTGCGCGACGACCTCGGCGCGGCGCTGTCGGAGGAACTCAATGCCGCCGGCGGGCGCACCGTGTACCGCCACACCGACGTCGGTGACCAGGCTCAGGTGGCCGCGCTGGTGGACGCCGCTGTCGCCGAGTTCGGCGGACTGCACGTCATGGTCAACAACGCCGGCATCTCCAGTCCGTTGAAGAAGGGCCTGTTCCACGAAGACCTCGAGGAGTTCGACCGGGTCATGCGTGTCAACCTGCTCGGCGTGATGGCCGGCACGCGCGACGCCGGGCGCCACATGGCCGAGCACGGCGGCGGTTCGATCATCAACCTGGGCTCGATCGGCGGTATCCAGGCCGGCGGGGGAGTGTCGAGCTATCGGGCGTCCAAGGCCGCGATCATCCACTTCACCAAATGTGCCGCGATCGAACTCGCGCATTACGAGATTCGCGTGAATTGCCTTGCCCCCGGCAATATCCCGACCCCGATTCTGGCGTCGTCGGCCACCGACGAGGACCGGGCGCGACTGGAGAAGTTCGAGGCCAGGATTCGACAACAGATGCGTGACGATCGTCCGCTCAAACGGGAGGGCACCGCCGAAGACGTGGCCGAGGCGGCTTTGTACTTCGCCACCGATCGGTCGCGATACGTCACCGGAACCGTGCTCCCCGTCGACGGTGGCACCGTCGCCGGGAAGGTGATCGTCCGCAAGACCGCCTCCGTCGGGGAGTCGTGAACTGTTAAATCAGTCGCTTGACTTATGCGGTGTGACGCGGTTCACTGTCAAGGTGACCACTGCCAGGAGCGTCCGCGCCGACCGTGCCTCCAGCACCCAGGAAGCGATCCTCAAGGCCGCCGAACGCCTCTATGCCGAGCATGGGGTGTTCGCGGTGTCGAACCGACAGGTCAGCGAGGCCGCCGGGCAGGGCAACAACGCCGCCGTCGGCTACCACTTCGGCACCAAGACCGATCTCGTCCGGGCCATCGAGCACAAGCACCGCGGCCCGATCGAGCAGCTGCGCGAGCAACGGGTCGCCGCGATCGGGAATTCCACCGACATGCGGGACTGGGTGGCTGCGCTCGTCTGCCCGCTGACCGATCACCTTGCCGCACTGGGTAATCCCACGTGGTACGCACGGTTCGCCGCGCAGGTGATGACCGACCCGGCCTACCACAACATGATCGTCAAGGACGCGCTGTCCTCGCCGTCGCTGGTCCGGGTGCTCGACGGCATCAACGGCTGCCTGCCTGACTTGCCGATCGACGTCCGGGTCGAGCGCAACATCATGGGCCGCAACCTGTTGATGCACAGCTGCGCCGACCGGGAACGGCTGCTGGCCCAAGGCTCGCCGGTGCCGCGCGCGTCCTGGCAGGACGCCGCGACCGGACTGATCGACGCGATCATCGGCCTCTGGCATGCCCCCGTCACGGAGAAGCCCTGACATGGAGATCGCCGTCGATCAGGACAAGTGCGTCTCATCCGGACAGTGCGTCCTCAACGCCGGGGAGGTCTTCGACCAACGCGACGACGACGGAGTCGTCGAGTTGCTGACCCCCGCACCCGGTCCCGAATACGCCGAACAGGTCCGCGCAGCCGCGGCCGCCTGCCCTGCCCTGGCCATCCACATCGAGGAGACCGAATGACAGAGACACTCGCCCCGGAAGCGGTGTCGGTGCCCGAGTACCCGATGGAGCGCTCGCCGCGATGCCCGTTCGCGCCGCCGCAGCGAATGCTCGACATGAACGAGGTCAAACCGCTGTCGCGCGTAAGGATCTGGAACGGCACCACGCCGTGGCTGATCACCGGCCACGAGGCCGCCCGCACGCTGTTCGCTGATTCGCGGGTCAGCGTCGACGACCGGCGCGAAGGCTTTCCGCACTGGAACGAGCACATGCTCTCCACGGTGTACAAGCGGCCGCGCTCGGTGTTCACCTCCGACGCCGAGGAGCACACCCGGTTCCGGCGCATGCTGAGCAAGCCGTTCACCTTCCGTCGCGTGGAAGCGCTGCGGCCGGTGATCCAGGACGTCACCAACGAATGCATCGACGCGATTCTGGCCGGCCCGCAGCCGGCCGACATGGTCGCCAAGCTCGCACTGCCGGTGCCTACCCGGGTGATCAGCGACATGTTGGGCGTGCCGTACGAAGACCATGAGTTCTTCCAGCATCACGCCAACGTCGGATTGGCCCGGTACGCCAGCGCGGAGGATGGCCAGAAGGGCGCGATGAGCCTGCACCAGTACCTGATCGACCTGGTGAAGAAGAAGATGGAAGCGCCTGCCGAGGACGCGGTGTCCGACCTCGCCGAGCGGGTCAACGCCGGTGAGATCAGCGTCAAAGAAGCCGCCCAGCTCGGCACCGGTCTGCTCATCGCCGGACACGAGACGACCGCCAACATGATCGGCATCGGCATCCTGGCGCTGTTGGAGAACCCCGAACAGGCTGCAGCGCTGCGCGATTCCGACGACCCCAAGTTCATCGCCAATGCGGTCGAAGAACTGATGCGGTACCTGTCGATCATCCAGAACGGCCAGCGCCGGGTCGCCACCGAGGACATCGAGATCGCCGGTGAGACCATCCGGGCCGGCGAGGGCATCATCATCGACCTCGCGCCGGCCAACTGGGACGCCGCTGCGTACCCCGAGCCGGAGAAGCTCGACCTGCGCCGCGACGCCGGCGGTCAGCTCGGCTTCGGGTACGGCCGTCATCAGTGTGTCGGGCAGCAGCTCGCCCGCGCCGAACTGCAGATCGTGTTCCACACGCTGCTGCGTCGCATCCCCACCATGCGCCTGGCGATTCCGTTCGACGACGTGCCGTTCAAGCACGACCGGCTCGCCTACGGCGTCTACGAACTACCCGTCTCCTGGTAACAGCCCTCTCTTACAGCCCGATTGGAGCCCACGATGGCCAGCCCGACAGTTTCGCTCTATCCTCCGGAAGGTTTCGGCGCCCCAAAGCATCGGCACGGACATGCGTCGCAAGGCGTGACCGGGCTGCCCGCCGGCACCGAGATCTTCTCCGCCGACAACCACATCTCGGTGGCCGACGACATCTTCTACAACCGGTTCCCCGACGAACTCAAGGGTGCGGCGCCGCGCATCTGGTACGAGGACGGCGCCTACATGGTCGGGATGAAGGGCAAAGCCTGGACCGGCGGTGACTTCGGCCGTGTGCTGATGCAGTACGACGATCTCGCCGGGGCAGCGTCGAACAACATCGCGGCCCGCATCACCGAACTCAAAGAAGACGGCATCGACAAGGAACTGGCGTTCCCGAATGCGGTGCTGGCCCTGTTCCACTACCCGGACAAGGCGTTGCGGGAGAGAGTGTTCCGCATCTACAACGAGCACATCGCCGGTCTGCAGGAGGAGTCGGGTGGGCACTTCTACGGAGTCGGGCTGATCAACTGGTGGGACCCGAAGGGCACCCGCAGCACCCTCGAGGAGCTCAAGTCCTACGGGATCAAGACGTTCCTGCTGCCGCTGAACCCGGGCAAGGACGACGACGGCAACATCTACGACTACGGCAGCACCGACATGGACGCGGTGTGGGACGAAATCGAGGCCGCTGGCCTGCCCGTCAGCCACCACATCGGTGAAACCCCGCCGAAGACGCCGTGCCAGAACAACAGCGTCGTGGTCGGCATGATGGTCAACGTCGACTCGTTCCGGGAGCAGTTCGCGAAGTATCTGTTCTCGGGGATCCTGGACCGCCACCCCCGGCTCAAGGTCGGATGGTTCGAGGGCGGGATCGCGTGGGTGCCGACGGCCCTGCAGGATGCCGAGCACATGCTGGCGTCCTATCGGCACATGTTCAACCACGAACTGCAGCACGATATCCGGCACTACTGGGACAACCACATGAGCGCGTCGTTCATGGTCGACCCGCTCGGGTTGCAGCTCATCGACCGCATCGGCGTCGACAACGTGATGTGGTCGAGCGACTATCCGCACAACGAGAGCACGTTCGGTTACTCCGAGAAGTCTCTGGCCACCGTCGTCGAGGCGGTCGGTCCCGAGGCCGCCGTGAAAATCGTCAGCGCCAACGTGCAGAAGTTCCTCGGCATCTCATGACGACCTCGACCCGAGCCGGCGTCACCCAGATCGCCCGGACCGGCTACACGTGGCTGGACATCCCCGATGAGCCGGATTTCGCGCGGATGCGCCGGGAGGCCGGCGCTCGTCTGCGCGCCGCGATGGTCGAACAGGGCGTCGATGCCCTGGTGCTGCTGGGCAACGGCAACGTCATGTACGCCACCGGCATCAGCTGGCCGCTGGCCGACGCGGGCCTGTCCCATGTGGAGCGTCCGGTCGCGGTCGTGCTGGCCGACGACGAGCACCCACACCTGTTCCTGCCCTTCCGCGAAGGCGCGGCCATGGAGTCCGGGCTCCCCGACGATCACCTGCACGGGGCGGTCTACCTCGAGTTCGACGAAGGCGTGGCCGACTTCGCCCAGATCCTGGCTGGTCTGATTCGGGCCGGCGCGACCGTTGCGACCGACGAACTGACCGGGGCGATGCGGCGGGCCGGCAGCGCGCTGTTTCCCAGCGCGCCGGTGGATGCCGGTCCGGTGGTCGGTGCAGCCAAACTGGTCAAGACGATCGACCAGATCGCGTGCGTCCGGCGGGCCTGTCAGATCACCGAAGAGGCCGTCGCCGAGATCCAGCAGGCGCTCGCGCCGGGGGCGCGCCAGATCGACCTGTCCGCACAGTTTGTGCGCCGTGCCTTCGAACTGGGCGCCACCACCAACATGTTCGACTCGATCTGGCAGGCCATGCCGACGTCGAAGGCCGAGGGCACCTGGACCACCACCGGGGACCTGGCGCTGCCGTTGCTGACCACCGAGCGGGAACTTGCCCAGGGCGATGTGCTGTGGACTGACGTGTCGATCGCCTACCACGGATTTTGTTCCGACCACGGCCGCACCTGGATCGTCGGTCAGGATCCGACTCCGGCGCAGCAGAAGCAGTTCCAGAGGTGGGCCGAGATCGTCGATGCGGTGCTCGCGGTGACCAAGGCCGGCGCGACCTGCGGTGACCTCGGGCGCGCGGCGACCGTAGCCGCCGGTGGGCAGAAGCCGTGGCTGCCGCACTTCTACCTGGGCCACGGCATCGGCACCAGCGCGGCCGAAATGCCGATGATCGGAACCGATCTCGGCCAGGAGTGGGATGACAACTTCGTCTTCCCCGCCGGGATGCTGTTGGTGTTCGAGCCGACCGTCTGGGAGGACGGCACCGGAGGCTACCGCGGCGAGGAGATCGTGGTGGTCACCGAGGACGGCTGGATGCCGTTGACCGAGTATCCCTACGATCCGTACGAGGTGCCCCGTGGGAACTGAGATCGAGGCAGACGGCCGCGCACTGCGGGTGAGCCGCCGGGAGCGCGCACTGGCGCAGATGGAAGCCCACGACCTCGACATGCTCGTGCTGGGCCGGCAAGCCAACGTGCGCTATATCTCCGGAGCCCCTCAGCTGTGGGTGGTGGGCACCCGCCCGTTCGGACCGATCTGCGAGTTCGTGCGTGCCACCGGCGAGATTCACCTCAACAGCACGTGGGACGAGGGCATCCCCGAGGAGATTCCGCACGAGAATCTCTACGGGTTCGCATGGAACCCGATGACACTGGTCGGCATACTGCAGAATATCAACGGCTCCGAGTCGATGCGACGCGTCGGAACCGATGCGCTGACACCGATGTTCGCCAAGCTGCTGCCGATGGCCTTCCCGAACGCGGAGCTGGTCGACGCCGAACCCGCCATGCAGGCGGCCCGTCGCGTCAAGACCCCCGAGGAAGTGCAGGCGTTGCGGCGCGCGCTCCTCGTCGCCGAGAAGGGACTGGCCGCCGGTGTCGCTGCGCTCGCTCCGGGCGCCACCGAGGGGACGCTCGCCGGCGCGGTGTTGCAAGCAGAAGCAGCCGGCGGGGTGAGTACCCCGGCGACCCAGGACGCCGCCTGGGTGACGTCGAAGCAGCATCCGTGGCGCCGTGCCGACGGAGACGGCGTCGTCCGCGAGGGAGACCTCGTCGCGTTGTCGGCCGGGGTGCTGGCCGACGGGTACGTCGCCGAGGTGGCCCGCACGCTCCCCGCCGGTGAGCCGACAGACGAGGCGGGGCTGGTGTACCGCCGTCGAGACGAGCTGTGGGACAGGCTTCTCGACGCATGCCGGCCCGGCCTGGCCGCGAGCGGTTTGCTCGACGCCTATGAGCAGGCCGGCGAGCGCCTGCCGGCGATGCCGGTGGCCCACGGTCTCGGACTCGGTTTCGACCCGCCGGTGGTCACCCCGGCCCTGCGGGCGACCGCGGAGGCAGACATCTTGGAGGAGGGCATGGTTGTGGCATTGACCGCTTACGTGTGGGAGCACGGCGTCGGTGCGGTGTTCACCCGCGACGCGGTCCTGATCACCGCGGACGGCCCCGAGGTGATGTCGTCGGCCCCCGTGTACGGCGAGGCCGTTCATGGCTGAGCGGCCCGAGCCCGAGGACATCATCCTCTACGAGAAGGACCCGAAGACCAAGATCGCCACCATCACCTTCAACCGGCCGGACTTCTTGAACGCACCGACGTCGCTGGCCCGGTTGCGCTACGCCGACGTGCTGCGGGCGGCCAACACCGACAACGACGTGAAAGTCGTGATCATCCGCGGCGTCGGAGACAACCTGGGCAGCGGCGCCGATCTCCCGGAATTCATGGAGGGCAACGACAATCCGGCGGCGCGGCTGGCGGAGTTGCGTCTCGAGGATGACGGTGTGGGTGAGGTGACGTACCCGCCGAAGGGCACGTTCCGCAACGGCGCCACCATCAGCGCCTGGTACGCCAACTCCCAGGCCGGCAACCGCGCGCTGCAGGACTTCAAGAAGATCAGCATCGTGGAGGCCAAGGGTTACTGTTACGGCTGGCACTTCTACCAGTGCGCCGACGCCGACCTGGTGATCTCGTCCGACGATGCGCTGTTCGGCCACCCGTCGTTCCGGTACCACGGCTGGGGCCCCCGGATGTGGACCTGGGTGCAGATGATGGGCCTGCGCAAGTTCCAGGAGATGGTGTTCACCGGCCGGCCGTTCACTGCCGCGGAGATGTACGACTGCAATTTCCTGAACAAGGTGGTCGCCCGCGACCAGCTGGAAGCCGAGACACAGAAGTACGCGCTGGCCTGCGCGCGGAACCGTCCGGTGGACACCGTGTTCCAGCAGAAGATGTTCTTCGAGATCTTCAAGCAGCAGCAGGGCGAGTACATGGGCAGCCTGCTGAGTGCGTTCTTCGAGTCGATGGGCAACGGGGTGGCCAACGACAGCGACGACGACCTCGACATGTTCGAGTCGATCGACAGCGGCCTGTCGGCCGCGGTCAACGACAACGACAGCAAGTTCCCTCCGGAGTTCCGGCTGAGCAAGCGCAATCGGGCCAAGAAGGACTAGACCAGCAGTGTCTGACTCCGGGATCGAGCCTCCGCTCGCCGGCTATGTCGTCGTCGACCTGTCCAGTGGGATCGCCGGCAACTACTGCACCAAGCTGTTGGCCGATGCGGGTGCGACCGTCGTCAAAGTGGAGCCGCCGCAGGGCGATCCGTTGCGGCAGTGGTCGGCGTCGGGGGCGCAGATCATCGACGGCACCGACGGGGCGTTGTTCTCGTTCCTGGCGTGCTCGAAGCACAGTGTGGTGGCCGAGCCGGGTACTGATGACGGCTTCGTCGACGCGCTGCTCGCCGGCGCGGACGCGCTGGTTTGGTCGCGTGGGTCCGGCGTCGTCGCGGACCCGCGGTTCGGGCCGGCGGCGATCCGGGCGCGTCACCCGCACCTGACGGTCACCGCGATCACCGCGTTCGGCCTCGACGGGCCGTGGAGCGACCGTGCCGCAACCGAGTTCACCCTGCAGGCCTGGTCCGGGGGGATCGTCGGGTTGGGCCGCGGAGCACCGGACCGGGCGCCGGTCTACGTCGGCGGTCAGGTCGGAGAGTATCTGGCCGGCGCCTACGCCAGTGTGGCCACGCTGGCCTCACGCTTACGCGGCGGCGCAGAGCTGATCGACCTGTCGATGCTGGAAACCTCGATTCTGGGACTGACGTACTACCCGGTGAGCTACTACGAGATGCTCGGGCGGCCGTGGCGCGACGCGCGCCGACTGACCGTGCCGGGTATCGCCCGGGCCAAGGACGGCCTCGTCGACATCGGTTGCGGCACCGCGCAGCAGTGGTTCGATCTGTGCGCGATGACCGGCCACGTCGAATGGATCGACGAGGAGTCGCCGCTGTCGATCACCCAGCAGGCCAACGAGAAGGCCGACGAGCTCTACGCATGGGTCGCCGACCAGACCGTCGACGAGATCCGGGATCTGGCCACCGCGTTCCGCATTCCCAACGCCCCGGTGGCCAACGGCGCCAACGTCGAAGGGCTCGACCACTTCGTGGCGCGCCGCTCGTTCGTCGTCAACCCGCGGGACGGCTTCACCCAGCCCGGCCCGCCCTACCGCATCACGCCGCCGATGCTGGCGCCGCTGCTGCCCGCGCCGCGCCTCGGCGAGCACACCGAGCACTACCGCTCGCGGAATTGGGGGCACCACCCGCTTGCGGGGGACATTCCCGGTCGTGATTCGAGCTCGACAGCAGCCGGGAATGCTATTCCGCGGGGGGCGAGTGCACCGCCGCGGCGGGAGGGGTTGCCGTTCGCGGGCCTGCGGGTGATCGACATGACCACCTTCTGGGCTGGTCCGAGCTGCACCCATCTGCTGGCCATGCTGGGCGCCGACGTCGTCCATGTCGAGTCCACCCGCCACCCGGACGGTACCCGGCTCATCGCCGGGATCCCGGTCACCGAACCACAGTGGTGGGAGCGGTCACCGATTTTCTCGGGCCTGAACACCAACAAGCGGGACATCACGCTGAACCTGCAGAGTGACACCGGAAGAGAGCTTCTCAGGAAACTGATCGTGACGGCCGACGTCGTGGTGGAGAACTTCACCCCGCGGGTGCTGGAGAGCATGGGCCTGACCTACGACGCCGTCGCGGCGATCAAGCCCGATGTCGTCATGGTGCGCATGCCCGGGTTCGGTCTGGACGGACCGTGGCGCGACAACCCCGCCTTCGCCTACGTTATTGAGGCTGCGGCCGGAATCAGCTGGCTGACCGGGTATCCCGATCGCAACCCGTTCGAGCCCTACTCGGTCGGTGATCCCAACGCCGGCGTCCACGCCTGTCATGCGATTCTGGTCGCGCTCGAGCACCGGCGACGGACCGGGGAGGGGTCCATGGTGGAGGCGGCGATGGTCGACGCGGCACTGAGTATCGCCGCCGAGCAGGTTATCGAGTACTCGGCGTACGGCGCGCTGCTGGAACGCACCGGTAACCGCGGACCGGCCGCGGCGCCGCAGAATCTGTACCTGAGTGCTGACATCGACGAGTTCGGCCGACTGGACAGCTGGGTCGCGATCGCGGTCACGACCGACGCGCAGTGGGCGGCGCTGCGCGACGCGCTGGGTAACCCGCCCTGGGCGATGGCCGATGAGCTCTCCCGCGCCGACGGCCGACGCGCTCGACACGACCTGGTCGACGAGCAGCTGGGTCGCTGGTGCGCCGAGCGTAGCGCGGATCAGATCGTCGAGGCTCTTTGGCGCAGTGGAGTTCCCGTCGCCAAGGTGCTGCAGCCCCACCGCCAAACGCACATCGACCAGCTGAAGGCCAGAGGGTTCTTCGAGGCCGTCGAGCATCCCGTGAACCCGGTCACCCCGCACAGCACGCTGCCGTTCAGGTCCTCCCGCGGGCCGGACCGGATCCACACGGCGCCGGCGCCGCTGCTCGGCCAACACAACGAGCAGGTGCTGACCGAACTCGGGCTCACTGCCGACGACATCGCGCGGCTGGAAGCCGACGGGGTCATCGGCACCGCGCCGGCCCGCTAGCCTTCGCCTATGGCCATCACACCGTCGGACATCCTGTTGACCGGACGTGTCGCCGTCGTCACCGGAGCCGGCGCCGGCATCGGGCGTGGGATCGCCGATGGCCTGGCCGCCTTCGGCGCGTCGGTCGCGGTGTGGGAACGCGACGCCGCCTCCTGCGCGGCAGCCGCCGAGGCCGTCGGCGGCCTCGGCATCGTGTGCGACGTCCGCGACGGAGAGGCCGTGGACGCGGCGCTGCACCGCACCGAAGCCGAACTGGGCACCGTCTCGATCTTGGTCAACAATGCGGGCGGCACTTTCCGCTCAGAGCTGCTCGACACCTCCGAGAACGGATGGGATGCCCTCTACCGCAGCAATCTTCGCCATGTCCTGCTGTGCACCCAGCGGGTGGCGCGGCGTCTTGTCGCCGCTGCGGTGCCGGGCAGCGTCATCAACGTCACCTCCATCGAGGGTGTGCGCGCCGCGCCCGGGTATGCGGCCTACGCCGCCGCGAAAGCAGGGGTGATCAACTACACCAAGACCGCATCATTCGAGTTGGCGCCGCACGGAATCCGGGTCAATGCGCTGGCCCCGGACCTGACCATGACCGAGGGCTTGCAGGCGATGGCCGGCGGCGACGGCGACAGCGGCGCCGCCATCCCGCTGGGCCGCGCCGGTCATGTCGACGAAATCGCCTCGGCAGCGGTGTTTCTCGCCTCGGATATGTCCCGGTACGTCACGGGCCAGACGCTTCACGTCGACGGCGGCACGGAGGCAGCCGGCGGGTGGTACTTCCATCCCCGCAGCGGAACCCCGACCCTCGGACCGGCCTAGGAGTCCGGAGCCGGATCGCCCAGGCCGCGACGGATCGCTCCCCATGGGTCGGCATACCTGCCCGGCTGTTTCCAGTACGCCGAGCGCCGCGTCAGAATCGCCTTCACCAGCGGGGCGAGCAGGGGCAGCACGTACTTGGACGGCCCGGCGCGGCGGTGCGCCTCGGCGAGCATGTCGGGCCACGAGTGATGCTGGAAACCGAGCGCTTCCTGGGCCCGGGCGGTGTCCATCCAGTCGGTGACGAACCAGTCGTCGTCGCTGTCGGGGTCGCCTTGGCGGCCCTTCGGCAGGCCGCCCTTGAGACCCCGCGAGCCCGCCAGCGCCGGTCCGACGTCACCCTGGAGCACCCGGTGCGAATCGTCGCCGGCGATGAGCAGAATCTCGCGTGCGACGTCGGCGGTGGTCGCCGCGGCGAAGGCCCACGCGACGTCACGCACATCCACGGTGTGCAGCCGGCCGTCGGTGGGCAGGGTGCTCTCGAAGTACAGCGCGTCGAGATTGAGCGCCATGGCTTTCGGGTCGACGGTGAGCACGCCGCCCAGGCGCAGCACCACCCATTCCAGCGCGGACGCCCGCACGATCGACTCGGCTTCGGCCTTGTGCGCGCTGTAGAGATCGGAGTGCCGCATCGGTGTCTCGGCGGTGACCGGGCCCGTCGAACGGTGCGGGTTGCGTGCGCCGTACACCGCGTTGCTGGACGCGTGCACGAATCGTGGGGGAGTGGGCTGGGATTCGGCGATACGGACCAACGTCGCGGTGGCCTCGACGTTCACCCGCCGCGCGAGGGCCCGGTTCTTGTAGATCGCCGGCGGAATGATCGCCGCAAGGTGGATGATCGCCTCGGGTGCGGTGTCGGCCACCAGGCGGGCGGTTTGATTCTCGTCGGTCAGGTCAACCCAGGTGACGCTGACACCCGCGGGCAGCTGTTCGGCGGCCTTACGGTTGGCCGGGCTGCCGAGGTCGGCGACGACGACGTGGCGACCGAGTTCGGACAACCGACGTACGGTTGCAGAACCGACCAGGCCGAAGCCGCCGGTGACCAGCACCGTTCCCGCCATTATGCCTCCCACCTGCGGATATGACATTCTCTCATTTGGAGAGTAGCATATTCAACCACGATGTCCGAGCGCGCCGAGATGGCCAAGTGGGACCCCGGCTTCACCCGTCAGATCACGAACTGGGTGGGGCCGGTGATCAAGCGGTACTTCCGCGCCGAGGTGCGGGGTATCGACCGCATGCCCGGCACCGGAGGTGCGCTGGTGGTCTCCAACCATTCAGGCGGCATGCTCACTCCGGATGTGCTGATCTTCGCGCCGGAGTTCTACGGCCATTTCGGCTTCGACCGACCGCTGTATACGCTGGGCCACCAGGCGATTTTCATGGGACCCGTCGGCGACTTCTTGCACCGCGCCGGAGTTATCGAAGCCAGTCGGGAGAACGCGGGTCGCGCCTTGCGTGCCGGTGCGGTGGTGCTGGTGTTCCCGGGTGGTGACTACGACTCCTATCGCCCGACCATGACCGCGAACACCGTCGACTTCGCCGGCCGAACCGGATACGTCCGCACCGCGCTGGATTCGGGGGTGCCGATCGTGCCGATGGTGTCGATCGGCGCCCAGGAGACGCAGATGTTTCTGGCGCGTGGCGACTCGCTCGCGCGCCGGATCGGACTGACGAAGCTCTTTCGTGCAGAGATCCTGCCGGTGAGCGTCGGCTTCCCGTTCGGGGTGTCGGTGTTTTTCCCGCCCAATGTGCCGTTGCCGGCCAAGATCGTCACCCAGGTGCTCGATCCGATCGACGTGCGCGGTGAGTTCGGCGACCACCCCGACATCGACGAAGTGGACCGTCACGTGCGCTCGGTCATGCAGACTGCTCTCGACGAATTGGCGCGTCGGCGCCGATTCCCGATAGTGGGGTGATGATGGCTGACCAGGTGGGGCTGCTGAACACGCTGTGGCGGGCCAAGTTGATCGCGCCGATGCGGCCGGACCGATACCTACGCATGGGGCTGGCGGTGCGCCGGGCCGGCCTGACCGCGACGGTGGGCTTCGCCACCGCCGCGCAGCGCTGCCCGGACAAGCCCGGCCTGATCGACGAGCGTGGCACGCTGACCTGGGCGCAACTCGACGACCGGTGCGATGCGCTCGGGGTCGCGCTGCAGCAGTGGAAACCCACGACGGTGGCTGTGATGTGCCGCAACCACCGGGGCTTCATCGAGGCGCTCGTCGGAGCCAACCGGATCGGTGCGGACGTGTTGCTGCTCAACACCTCCTTCGCGGGTCCGGCGATGGCGGAGGTCATCGAGCGTGAGGGCGCCGACGTCGTGCTCTACGACGAGGAGTTCACCGGGACAGTCGACCGGGCTTTGCGCGACGTTCCGGGGGCGACCCGCGTGCTGGCGTGGGTGGACACCCCGGGCGGCGCCACACCGACCATGGACTCGCTCATCGAGGCTCACCTCGGGCAGCGGCCTGAGCCCAGCGACCGCAAGAGCGACATCATCCTGCTGACCTCGGGCACCACCGGCACACCCAAGGGCGCCAAGCGTTCTGCCGGTAGCGGCGGCGCCGGTGACCTCAAGGCCGTCCTGGACCGGGTGCCGTGGCGCGCCGAAGAGCCCATCGTCATCGCGGCTCCGATGTTTCATGCGTGGGGTTTTTCGCAGTTGCTGTTCGCCGCGCTGCTGGCCTGCCCCATCGTGACGCGACGCAAATTCGATCCTGAGGCAACCCTGGAACTCGTCGACCGCTACCGCGCCACCGGACTGGCCGTCGTTCCGGTGATGTTCGACCGCATCATGGATCTGCCCGACGAGGTCCGAAGCCGTTACAGCGGAAAGTCGTTGCGCTTCGCCACCGCGTCCGGCTCCCGGATGCGTCCCGATGTCGTGATCTCGTTCATGAATCAGTTCGGTGACGTCATCTACAACAACTACAACGCCACCGAGGCGGGGATGATCGCCACGGCCACGCCAGAGGATCTGCGCGCCGCGCCCGACACGGCCGGGCGCCCCGCCGATGGAACCGAGATCCGCATCCTCGACCAGGATTTCAACGAGGTCCCCACTGGGCGCACGGGACAGATCTTCGTGCGCAGCGGGACGTTGTTCGACGGGTACACCTCCGGCAAGACCAAGGAGTTCCACGACGGGTTCATGGCGTCGGGGGACATGGGCTACCTCGACGAGGCCGGCCGGCTTTTCGTGGTTGGCCGCGACGACGAGATGATCGTCTCCGGCGGGGAGAACGTCTATCCCATCGAGGTCGAGAACACCCTGGCTCGGCATCCTGACGTCAAGGAATCGGTGGTGCTCGGCGTCGACGACGAACAATACGGTCAGCGCCTCGTCGCGTTCGTGGTGCCGCGTGACGGAGCGAGTGTCGGTGCCGACGAGCTCAAGCAGCATGTCCGCGATAATCTGGCCAACTACAAGGTGCCCCGCCAGATCGCCATCCTCGACGAACTGCCGCGCGGCAGCACCGGCAAGGTGGTCCGCAAGGAGCTGCTGAACCTGGTCGACTAGCGCGCGGCCGGGGCCGGGGCCATCGCCGATTCGACCGTCGTCGACGCGGGAAGGCCTGCTGCGGAACGTATCTCGTCGAAGGCGTGCATCATCGCGTCGGTTGCTTCGTGGATGTCGTCGAAGGTCTTGTCGTCGGACAGGATCGAGATGTCCACCTGATCGACGTAACTCCACACTGTCATGTTGAACGCGCTTCCCGCCGACAGCACGCCGATGGAGTAGATCTCGCTGACCGGGGCGCCGCCGATGTGACCGCGCCGGCGGGGCCCGGGAACGCTGGACACCGCGACGTTCATCAGCGGGTTGTGCTTGGAACGCTGACTCTGCCAGCGCAGCAGGGTCGGGGTCAGCGGCGGTGGTAGGTATTCCATCAGCTGGCCCTGCAGTTTCGGGCCCAGCAGTTCGTAGTCCTCTTTGGCGCGGGTCGTGGCCAGTGAGGTCAACCGGACGCGCTCGAGGGGGTCGTCGATCTGTACCGGCAGGGACACCGAAAGCCCCCCGATCTCGTTGCCGGTGACCCGGTCTGGCGACAGATCGGTGCTCACCGGAACCGACGCCATCAGCGGACGATCGGCGCGGCCGTCATAGCGCAACAGCAGTTCGCGCAGACCGCCGGCCGCGGTGGCCAGCACGATGTCGTTGAACGTGACCCCGAGGTGTTTGGCGGTCTGCTTGACCTCGGTCAGCGGCACCGACGCCGTGGCGAAGGTGCGGCCCGGCGACACGACGTGGTTGAGGAACGTCGGCGGGGTGTGGAACATCTTGGCCAGCCCGGGCGGGTCGGTGCGTTGTCGGGACCGGCGCCGCAGCTTGGTGACACCCCGAACCGCATCGCGGGTCAGTGCGGGCAGAGCGGCGACGTGCGCGGCGTGGTCACGCATCGCCACCCGCAACAGCTCCGACCGGCCGGGCGCCGCGCAGGTCGCGTACTCGTCCCGCTCGTCGTGGGTCCCGTCTGCCAGATCCATCAGTCGCGCAAGCAGATTGGCCGAGGCGACACCGTCTGCCAGGGTGTGGTGCACCTTGCCGATGAGCGCGAAACGGTCATCGGCCATGCCCTCGGCGAAATGGAACTCCCACAACGGACGGCTGCGGTCCAGTGGGGTGCTGGCGATCCGTCCGATCACCTCGTCGAGCTCGCGGCGTCCGCCGGGGCTCGGCACGTGGACCTGCCGCAGGTGATAGTCCAGGTCCACCGGGCAGTCTTCCAACCACATCGGGTGATGCAGTCTCCAGGGGATGTCGATCAGGCGATAGCGCAGCGGGTCGAGTAGATGCAATCGCCGCGCGATCGTGCGCCGGAACAGGTCGAAGGTGAACTCGCCGTCGAACTCGGCGGCGTTGATGATCGCGACCTTCAACGTGTGGGTGTGCAGGTTGGGCGTCTCGCTGTAGAGCAGCATGGCGTCCATGCCGTTGAGCCGCTTCATGGAGACCATGCAACCACTCGGTGGTCATGATCGACGCGGTTTCGCCGAATGCCCTCAGCGGCAGATCGCGTCGAGTGCCTGCGGGGTCTGCAGGTCCACGAACGCCGCGGCGTAGCGCTGGGCCAGCGCGAGACAGATCTCGGCGTTCTGCCATGCGTCCCCACCGGACAGCGTGGCCATCCAGATGGCCAGACCATGGGCGACCGAGGCGCGGTAGCGCAGCCAGACCTCGTCCCTGCTGGGCATCGTTTCGTCCGGCAGGTGCAGCGCTGCCCGGTATTCGTCGAGCAGATCCCGTTCGGTCCGCCGGCGGTCCTCGATCGTCAATGCGCCCTGCAAGAAGTAGCCGAGATCCAGCGACCAGTTACCACGGCGCACCATCTGCCAGTCCAGGAATCCGACCTCGCCGCCGGGCAGGACGTAGGTGTTGCCGATGTGGGGATCGCCGTGCAGCAGCGTCGCAGGCGATGTGGTCAGGGTGCCGATGTAGCGAGCCCACACGTCGACGAACAACTCGGTGCCGTTCAGCGCCAACACTTCGGGAGCGACTGTGGCGCCGAGTCGTTCGTGGGCGATGTGCAGCGGCGCGTACTCCAGACCGGCGAACGCGACGAACGGCTCGACCCACCCCAGCGTGGGATCACCGGTCAAGCGTTCGCCCCAGAACCGGCTGTGCAGCCGGGCCAGGCCGCGCACCCCGGCGGCCGCCTGGTCGACGGTCAGCGGACGGGTGGAGTCCCGCGGGTCGCCACCGCGGCTGACCACGTCTTCCATGACCATCAGGAAGTCGCGGCGGTCTTCGTCGATGATCGCGGCGTAGACCTGCGGGTGTTCCAGCGGCAGCACCGCGCCGGAGGCGAACAGCCTGGGCTCGTGATACAGGCCGCTGGTCAACTCCACCAGGTCGGCGTGCGCAGGGTCGACCGCTTTCGCGAACACCGTCGCCGGCCCGCTGCCCGAGGCGTAGCTCAAGGCCAGTCTGGCCCGGCGGTTGGTGCCGTCGTCGCGCAGGGTGACCCGGACGTCGTCAACCTCAGCGCCTGGAAAGTGCGGAGCGAGCGCCGACGTCATCCAGGCCGGGGTGATCTCGTCCCATCCTTGCGGGATGGACAGTTCCGGGGCCGTCACCGCGCTACTTCAGGCAACTGCCGCCGTCCACCGGCAGCGGAACGCCGGTGATGAACCGCGCCTCGTCGGAGGCCAGGAACAGCACCGCGTTGGCGATGTCCTCGGGCTCCACCCAGCCGATGGGGAGGGTGTGCATCAGCTGACCGACGACCTTCATGTCATCGGGTCCCGGGTTCTCCAGGTCGGGGCGGAACAGCTTCATCGTCGGCTCGTTCATGAACAGCGGCGTGTTCACGTTGGTCGGATGCACCGAGTTCACGCGGACGTTCTGGGCGCCGAGCTCGACGGCGAAGGTGCGCATCAGCCCGACCACACCGTGCTTGGCCGCGACGTAGTGCCCGGTGTGCGGGTAAGCCTTCAAGCCGCCGACCGAGCTGGTCAGGATGATGGAACCGCCGCGCCCGCCTGCCAGGATGTGCGGCACACCGGCTTTGACGGTCTTCCAGACGCCGGACAGGTTGACCCCGATCATGTCATCCCAGTCGGGTTCACCGGTTTCGTGCAGCAACTGGCCGCCGTTGCCGATGCCCGCATTGGCGACGATGATGTCGAGTCGGCCGAATTCTTCGACACCGGCGTCGACAGCCGCCTTGAGCGCATCGAAGTCCCGGACGTCGACCTCGGCGGTGTGGATGCGACCGCCGGCGTTCTTGACCAGATCGGCGGTCTCGGCCAGATCCTCGGGATTGCTCAGCGGGATCAGCACGCTGTCGATCTGCTTGCAGATGTCGACGGCGATGATGTCGGCGCCCTCTTCGGCCAGCCGTACCGCGTGCGCCCGGCCCTGGCCACGCGCGGCCCCGGTGATGAAAGCGACCTTGCCTTCTACGCGTCCTGCCATGTCTGTTCGGATCCTTCTGTCGGTGGTCGGGTGGGTGTCGGTAGTGAGGTGGGTGTCGTGGTGGGGTAGAAGAGTGTCAGGCGACGAACGTGGGCATGGCTTCCCAGCCACGGACCGCGGTGGTCTGCGACGGGCGTGCGTTCGGCCAGTCGACCTCCCATTCCGGGAAGCGCTTGAGGATCTCCTCCAACGCGATGCGGCCCTCCAACCGGGCCAGCGCATTACCCATGCAGAAGTGTGTGCCGGCCCCGAAAGTCATGTGCGACCGCAGTTCTCGGTGAATGTCGAAGACGTCGCCGTTGGGTGGGAAGCGTCGGTGATCGCGGTTGGCCGCGCCGATCATCAGCAGCATCGCGCTGCCGGCGGGGACGGTCTGTCCGTAGTGCTCGGTGTCGCGGGTGACGTAACGGGCCATGTGCAGTGCGGGCGGTTCCCACCGCAGGATCTCCTCGACCGCATTGGGGATCAACGCGGAGTTGTCCACCAGCTCGCGCCGCTGATCGGGATAGTCGGCCAGGGTCTTGCCCGCCCAGCCGATCAGCCGCGTGGTGGTCTCCGAGCCCGCGGTGGCGACCACCGTCAGGTACATCAACAACTCATCGCGACGAAGCCGGCGCACGGTGCCGGTCTCGTCTTCGAATTCGACGTTGAGCAGATCGGTCATGATGTCGTCGGAGGGATGCTTGGTGCGATAGTCGATGAATTCGGCGAACACCTCGCCCGAAGCCATCAGGTCCGCGTTCTCGTTCTGCAGCGTGGCCTCGCCGTGTTCGGTGACCCGACGCTGATGTTCTTCAGGGATGCCGAGGAGCATCCCGATGACGCGCATCGGCATCTGCTCACCGAGGTCGTTGACGAAGTCGAATCTGTCGGTGCCCACCAATGGATCGAGGCAGCGGGCGGTGAACTCTCGGATCTGCGGCTCGAGCGCAAGCACCTTGCGCGGGGTGAACATCCGCGACAACAGGTTCCGATGGATGTTGTGAATCGGAGGATCTTCGAAAATCAGTGTGCCAGGAGGGATTTCCATACCTGACTTGATGATCTCGAGCAGGGCGCCACGGCCCGAGATGAACGTCTCATGGTCGATCAGCGCCTTGTTGACGTCGTCGAACCGGCTCAATGCGTAGAAGTCGTGGGTGGCGTTGTAGTACAGCGGCGCTTCCTCGCGCAGGCGAGCGAACACCTCATAGGGGGCCATGTTGAGGTCGACGCTGTAGGGGTCGTAGTCCAACGCATCCGCCACAGCGGTGTTCTGTGCCTCGGAGTTCTCAGCGCTGATCGTCACGGTGTCCCTCTCGCCGGACCGGGTTCATAAGACAACGGGCTGCCATCTGTCTCACAACTGTGGCATTGCCGACAGGGAAGTGTCAATGGTGGACTCAATCACGACCATTGGCACTCTCTGAAATGAAGAACATGGCTCTCGCAATCGCCGCTTCGACCGCCATCAACAGGACATGGATACGGTGTTACCCCGAACGCGCGAAGGAATTCTGAAACTGGGAGAGCGTGGTTCTTGGTGTCAACGAGCGGCGAAGCCGTGTGCGCAGAAGTCCCACACCTCATCCGCAGAGATCGGGTTGGCGGTTCCGTCGCCCGCATCGCCGCTGGACTGTGCGACGAACATCACCGTCTGCATGGTCATCGCCGCCATGCGTTTCGGGTTGATGCCCTCTCGCAGTTTGCCGGCGGCGCTGGCTTCTTCCATGAGTTCGGTGAGCAACGCCAGCAACGGCGCGTGCGCGATTTTGACTTCGGAGGGGTGCGACACCAGCAGTCGCGGCGCGAAATCGGTGAATAGCGGCCGCTTGGCGGCCGGGTCCGGACGTGATGTCTCGAACAGCAGTTGGATGGCGACCTTGAGGCGCTCGAGAGGTTCCTGCTGCCCGGCGGTGGCGGCCCGAATCTGGTCCGCCGAACGGCTGAGCGCGTCTTCGAACAACGCGAGCAACAATTCGTGCTTACCGTCGAACTGCAGGTAGAAGCTCCGAAGGGACTGGCGCGAACGGTCCACCACTTCTTGCACGGTGAAATCGGTGCTGCCCTTTTCGATGATGATGGCCTGGGCGGCGTCGAGGAACCGCTGAACGCGCTGCGCCGCGCGCAGCTTGGCGGTCTTGATGGACCGCTCGACTGCGCGCTGCTTCCAGGCCGGCTCCTCGCTCGGTGTGGTCACCGGCGGCTGCCCGTCGGCTGCAGACCGATTGGGGAGAACATGAACTGACTGTACCGGAGAACGCCTTGCCATTGCGGTCCTCGACCCCCTCTCGGCCACCGTGTCTGAGATTGTAACTTCCTCACCACGAGAATAGTATTCTCATTCTCGAAATAAGAGAAGGCCCAGAGCGCAGGGCCCAGGCAGCAGGTCGGCCAGTCGTCGTCGGCGGCGTTTGCCGACCCGGGGGCTGGTACCCGCGCTGGCCGCCCCGCAACCCGAGGACGTGCCGTATGTACATCGACTACGAGGTCGCCGACAAAATCGCGACGATCACCCT
Organism: Mycolicibacterium duvalii; assembly: GCF_010726645.1. Lineage (NCBI taxonomy): Bacteria > Bacillati > Actinomycetota > Actinomycetes > Mycobacteriales > Mycobacteriaceae > Mycobacterium > Mycolicibacterium duvalii. The sequence goes on from NZ_AP022563.1 coordinate 459,144, forward strand.
GAACCGGCCCGAGGCCGCCAACGCGCAGAATCCCGAGTTGCTCGACGAGCTCGACGCGGCATGGAGCCGGGCGGCCGCGGATCCCGAGGTGGCCGTGATCGTGCTGCGGGCCAACGGGAAACACTTCTCCGCCGGCCACGACCTGCGCGGCGGGGGGCCGGTGCCGGACAAGATCACCCTCGAGTTCATCATCGAGCACGAGGCGAAGCGGTATCTGGAGTACACGCTGCGGTGGCGTAACGTGCCGAAGCCGTCCATCGCCGCGGTGCAGGGCCGGTGCATCTCGGGTGGTCTGCTGTTGTGCTGGCCGTGTGACCTGATCATCGCCGCCGACGACGCGCAGTTCTCCGATCCGGTGGTCCTGATGGGTATCGGCGGTGTCGAGTACCACGGGCACACCTGGGAACTCGGGCCCCGTAAGGCCAAGGAGATCCTGTTCACCGGCCGAGCCATGACCGCCGAGGAGGTGTACAGCACCGGCATGGTCAACAAGGTCGTGCCGCGCGACAAGCTGGACACCGAGACGCGGGCGATGGCAGAACACATCGCGAAGATGCCACCGTTCGCGCTGCGGCAGGCCAAGCGCGCGGTGAACCAGACTCTCGATGTGCAGGGCTTCTACGCGGCGATCCAGTCGGTCTTCGACGTCCATCAGACCGGTCACGGCAACGCGTTGAGCGTGGGTGGCTGGCCCGTGCTGGTCGACCTCGACCAGATGAAAGCCAACATCACCTAGCGCGACGGCGAGTGCGTCGCCGTGCCGGCGACGCACTCGCACTCACAGGTGGGCGAGTCGGGGCACCGAGCCGCGGGCGCGCAGTCCCGCGCCGGCCTTGCGGGTCAATTCCTTCGCGTTGCCGAGCAACCCGTCGAGTACCAGGGCACGTTGCACGTGCACGTGCAGGTCATGCTCGGCGGTGAACCCGATTCCTCCGAGCACCTGCTGACAGTGCCGGGCGGCGGTCAACGCTGCCTTGCCCGCGGCGGCCTTGGCCAGCATCGCCGTGAGGTCGGCACTCTCGGTACCCGGCAGCTGCAGCGTCGCCTCGGCGCCTTCGATCGCGACCAGCGTCTCGGCCAGGCGGTGGCGGATGGCCTGGAAACCCGCTATCGGCCGGCCGAACTGCACCCGGTCCAGGGCATGCCGGCGGGCCAGGTTCAGCATGGCGCGGGCCGAACCGACCAGCCACCACCCGACCGCCCGCCGGGCCTCGCCCATGCGCATCAACTCGCCGTCGGGCACGCCACGCAGCGGTAGCCCGCCCAGCGTCGGGCAGTCGTCGCTGGGGATGCGTTCCCACACCACCCAGCCCCCGCCGGTGTAGGGCATCGGCGGGGTTCCGCCGGGTAGTCCGCCGATGGTCTCCAGCATCACATCGTTGAGCACCGAAGCGTGTGCCCCGGTTTCGCCGAGGAGTCGGAACACCAGCGGGATCGCCAGATCTGGTATGTCCGAGAGCATTTCGGCCCAGCCGAGTTCGGCCAAGGCCGTGTCGAGCTCGGGCCCGGAGGCCGACAACATGGTCTTGCGCAGCGTGTCCTCGAGCATCTCGAGTGACTTGGCGTCCATGTCCTGGTCCATGATCACTCCTTGCCGAGATCGAGGAGGCGGCGAGCGATGATGTTGCGCTGCACTTCGGCCGTGCCGCCGTAGATGGTGGCCGCGCGCGAGTAGAGGTACTCGGTGCGCCAGTCGGAGTCCTCGAGTTCGATGACGCTGGGCAGCAGATCGCGCACGGTGTCGTAGAACTGCTGCTCGGCGTTGGCCAGCAGCACTTTGTCGATCGAGGTGTCCGGGCCGAGCCGGTGGCCGTCGGCCAGCCTGTGCTGGGTGGCGCGGGATCGGCAGCGCAGGGTGTGCAGAGCCAGATACACCTCGCCCAGGTCGGAGTCCGAGGCCGTGCCGAGCCCTTTGACGATGCTGATCAGCTCGTCGAAGCGCGAGTACAGGTACGCGATGCGCTGCCAGAAGCAACTCGAGCGTTCATAGGGCAGCAGGTCCATCGCGAGTTGCCAGCCGTCGCCGGGCTTTCCGAGCATCCTGTCGGCATCGACGACGACGTCGTCGAAATAGACCTCGCAGAATTCGTCCACCCCGTGCATGGTGCGCAGCGGACGCACGGTGATGCCCGGGGTGTCGAGATCGATGAAGAACGCGGTGATGGCCTGATGGTTGGGCGTCTCGGCGTCACCGGTGCGGGTGAGCAGGATGCACCGTTGCGAGAACTGCGCGAAACTGGTCCAGACCTTCTGGCCGTTGATGACGTAGCGCTGACCCCCTGAATCGGTGTCGAGCGTGGCGCGCGTGGTCAGCGACGCCAGGTCACTGCCCGAGCCCGGCTCGGAAAAGCCTTGGCACCACAGCTCCTCGCCGCTGAGCAGTTTCGGCACCATCTCGGCGGCCAGCCCAGCGGGCGCGTAGTCGATCATCGTCGGGGTCAGCACTTCGAGCATCGAGTACGGTCCGGGCTCGGCCAGGCGCCGACCCACGACTTCCTCACCGACGACGGCGCGCAGGATCGCCGGACCGCCCAGGCCACCGGCGTGTTCGGGCCAGCCGTAGCGGTTCCACCCGGCGTCGTAGAGGGCGCGCTGCACACGGGCGAACTGCCGGATGTGCCCCTCGAGCGAATGGCTGTCCGGCGGCGGGGTCAGGTCGTTGTCGTCCAGCCAGGCTCGCAGGTCCGAGCGGAACTCGGCGGTGTCCGTCGAGGTCATCCGGCCTCCGGTCGTCCGATGGCGTGCGGGCGTCCGGAGTCGTGGTCACCGCTGCGCCGGATGAACGTCATGGCGCGGGTTTTCAGGCGCCAGCCGTCGTCGGTGCGGACGTAGGTGTCGTTGTAATAGCCGATGCGCATGTCGTGCGTGGAATGCTCGATGAAGCACAACGGTTGGGTCCCGGTCGCCGTGTCGGGATCGTCGGGGTCGAGATTGACCAGTGAGGTGCCCGTCATGAACAGACCTTTCGGCGCGGCGGCGACGAGCTCGGGGAAGCGGGCCAGCGTATAGGTCGAGCCGAACGCGCTGTAGGTGCCGTCCGGCGTGAACACAGAGACCAGTCCTTCGACGTCACCCTGGGTGATGGTGACGGCGTATTTCGCGAGGAGCTGCTGGATCTCGACGAGATCCTCAGTTCGGTTGGTCATGTCGGTAGACCTTACCGCCCTTCATTACAAAGTTGACATTGCGTGTAACGCCGATATCTGCCAGTGGATCACCCGGCACCGCGATGATGTCGGCGAGGTAACCCTCGGCGAGCCGGCCGAGAGAACCCGGGCGGTTGATCAGATCGGCGGCCACGACGGTGGCTGCGCGCAGCACCGCGGCGGGCGGCATCCCCCAATCCACCAGGGTGACCAGTTCGTCGGCGTTCTTACCGTGCGGGATCGCCGGTGCGTCAGTCCCGACCGCGATCTTGACGCCGGCGTCGTAGGCGGCCTTGATGGACGTTCGTGCCTTGGGGAACATCTCGGCTGCCTTGGCCTGCAGTTCCGGCGGCGCCTTCGACACGTCCATGTACTCGGCCAGGCGACGCGTGCTCACCAGGAACCGGTCGTTGTCGACGAGCATCTGGATCGCCTCGTCGTCCATCAGGAATCCGTGCTCGATGCAGTCGATTCCGCAGTCGACAGCGTGTTTGACGGCTTCGGCGCCATGGGTGTGCGCAGCCACCCGCAGACCGCGCCGATGCGCCTCGTCGACGATCACGCGGAGTTCCTCGTCCGAATAGTGCTGTGCGCCGGCCTCCCCGGTCAGCGACATCACACCACCGGAGCAGCACACCTTGATCAGCTCGGCACCGTGCTTGATCTGGTAGCGCACCGCCTTACGAATCTCATCGACCCCGTTGGCGATGCCCTCTTCGATGGTCAGCTCGAGCACGCCGGGCATGAACGCGGCGAACATCGTCGGGTCCAGGTGGCCGCCCGTGGGGGTGATGGCGTGACCGGCCGGAATCACGCGTGGCCCTTCGATCCAGCCGGCGTCGATGGCCTTCCCGAGTGCGACGTCGAGTAGGTAACCGCCTGTCTTGACGAACAATCCGAGGTTGCGCACCGTGGTGAACCCCGCGCGCAGCGTGCGGCGGGCGTTGCCGACCGCACGCAGCACCCGAGTCGGCGGGTCGTCCTGCACCTGGGAGAGACCGGGGTTCTCGCCGCGGCCGCCCATCAGGAGGTTGACCTCCATGTCCATCAGGCCCGGCAACAGGATTGCGTCGCCGAGGTCGATGACCTCGTCGCCGTCCTGCGGCTGCGCCCCGACCGAGACGATCCGGCTGCCGTCGACGCGAACGATGCCGGGGCGGATGATCTCCCCGGCATCGACGTCGAGCAGACCCGCGGCTTTCAGGGTCAGTACCGATGAGGGGGCACCTCCCGATTGCGGGGGACCGCTTGCGCGAAGAGCATCTGGCACCGTTAGACCACCGGCTCCTTGATCAGGCTGATGTAGGCCGCACCACTGTCGAGCACCCGGGGCTGCTTCCACACCTCGACCGGGAAGCTGACCATCACGATCGACTGGCCGAGGTGCACCAGCGCCTTGGCATCCTCCGGCATCCCCTTGAGCGGAAACCGGGCATCGACGTAGACCATGATGTCCTCGAGTCGAGCCATACCGGCATCGTAGAGTTCCTGCATCTCTTCCATCGTGGAGTTCAGTCGCTTCTGGTAGCGCTCTTCCTCCGTGGGCAGGCACCAATCGCTGAACCGCTCGAGATCGGCGAATTCCTCTGGCAGCTTAGACATTTGCAGCTTCCTTCTCACTGGCGGCATGCTTGCCGTTCGTACCGTTGCCCTTGGCGAGGGACTCCTTGTACCGGTCTACGTACTTGTGCGCGGTGTGATGGAGGTGGCGCAACAGAATCTCTTGGTCGCACAGCGGGAAATCGAGAACCGCACGGGTGCCGATCTGGGTCTGGGTCGCCTCCAGGGTGTTGGCATCCTGGAATGCGTACTCCTTGAACGTCACCGCGGCCAGCTCCTGGGAGAGCCGTTCGCGCAGGTTCTTCGGCGGCACGAAGTACAGGTCTGCCTCGAAGATGTGGGTGTCCACTCCGGTGGGCCAGTAGTTGTAGGTCAGATACCAGCCCGGTACCCAGAACAGCAGCGTGAAGTTCGGGAAGAACTCGAAGGAGTCCTGCCCCCAGGTCTTGTGGCGGCCCGGGTTGATGGCCGGCGGCAGCTCGTCGGGCAGGATGCCCTTGATCGCGGGACGGTCCCACGGACCGAACAACCCGCTGTGCAGGATGCGCTCGATGGGCTTGACCATGTTCAGGTCCTTCGGCGGGCTCATGCCGCCCCAGGACGAGATCATCGAATGATCACCCTTGATGTCGTAGTGCAGTGCCTCGAAACCGAATTTGGCCAGCTTTTCGGCTTCCTCCTTCTCCGCCTGCTTCATGTGCAGGATCGGCGCGTGGTAGAACTCGACGAACGCGTCGATGAACAGCTTCCAATTCGACTTGATCTCGGCGCGGTAGCTGTAATGCTCCGTCATCTCGTGGAACGGATAGCCCTTGAGGCCCTGGCCGAACTCGCCCAGGTACTCCTCGAGCGAGACCGCATCGTCATCGAAATTGACGAAGATGAAGCCTTCCCACACCTCGCAGCGCACCGGCTTGAGCGGGTAGTCGGCCTTGTCGAGGTCGAAGAACTCCTGCTCCTGCTGGACGAACGTCAGGTTGCCCTTGAGGTCGTATCGCCAGGCGTGGTACTTGCAGACGAACTGACGGCAGGTTCCCGACGTTTCCTCACCGGGGTAGTCGTTCCACACCAGCTTGTTGCCGCGGTGGCGGCACATGTTGTAGAACGCGCGGACTTCGTCGCCGTCGTTGACGATGACGATCGATACGCCGGGTCCGACCGATGGAAGCTCGCGGGTTATGTAGCTGCCCTTCTTCGGGATCAGTTCGATGCGACCCATCTGCAGCCAGGTTTTGCGGAAGATGGCCTGCTGCTCGAGCTTCCAATGCTCGGGGTCGATCGAGTCCTCGTAGTTGACCGGGGCGGTGCCCAGCTCCGGCCAGTTCTCGGTCCAGCTGCCGACGGCGGGCTTCGGAAAATGTGCCATTGGGATTCGCTACCTCTCTGCGTCAGTACTGGCGTCGGGTTCTACGCCAAAGGTGTTGATCGCCATGGCCAACGAGCCATAGCAGCCGATTGTGAAGACGAGGTCCATCAGCTGACGCTCGTCGAGATGGGCGGACAGCGCTGTCCAGGTGGAGTCGGAGACCACCGAATCGTGGTGCAATTCAGCGACCGCGGCCAGGACGGCCCGGTCGAGCTCGTCGTCGGCCTCGCCGCGTTCGATGCCGGCGATGACGTCGTCGGTCAGGCCGGCCGCGCGGCCTATGGCGACATGGTGGCGCCATTCGTACTCGCAGTTGGTCAGGCGCGCCACGCGCAGCACGGCGAGTTCGCGCAGCCGCTCGGGCAGGGTGGAGCCGTAGAGCAGGTGGAAGTTGAATCGCAGGAAACCGCGGGTCAGCTTCGGGTGGCGGACCAGTGTCGCGACGAGGTTGCCCGCCGTGTCGGGGTTGCGCATCTCTACCGGCATCAGGCCGGAGAGCGCTTTGTCGACAGCCTCGTCCCACTGGTCGGCGGGCAGTGGGGCCACTCGCACCGTCGGCCTCCTCTCACTCATGAGAATCAGGTTCTCATATTTCGCCAATAGATTTCCATCTTTCCGTCCGCGCGTCAACGCGCAAGGCCGCAATCCCCGGTCAGCGGTCTTCCTGGACCCCCATCGCGGCCACAGCCTGCCAGGCAAGATGTCACTTTCGGACGTTGATTCTCGCCAGCGGAGAAGCTAGTTTCCTAAGTAGGAGAACCTACGGCCGAGACTGCGCGTCTCCGGACACCCGGAGACAGAAGGAGAGCCACCATGCATAAAGACGAGATGATTTTGATCAGCGTGGATGATCACATCGTTGAGCCGCCGGATATGTTCGCCAATCATTTGCCGAGGAAGTATCTGGATGAGGCGCCGCGGTTGGTGCACAACGAGGATGGTTCGGATACGTGGCAGTTCCGCGATGTGGTGATTCCGAATGTGGCGCTCAATGCGGTGGCGGGGCGGCCCAAGGAGGAGTACGGGCTGGAGCCGCAGGGGTTGGATGAGATTCGGCCGGGGTGTTGGCAGGTCGATGAGCGGGTCAAGGACATGAACGCCGGCGGGATTTTGGGGTCGATGTGTTTTCCGTCGTTTCCGGGGTTCGCGGGGCGGTTGTTCGCCACCGAGGATCAGGAGTTCAGCCTGGCGTTGGTGCAGGCCTACAACGACTGGCATGTCGAACAGTGGTGTGGGGCCTATCCGGGGCGGTTCATTCCGATGACGTTGCCGGTGATCTGGGATCCGCAGGCGTGTGCGGCCGAGATTCGGCGTAATGCCGCCCGTGGGGTGCATTCGTTGACGTTCACCGAGAATCCGGCGGCGATGGGGTATCCCAGTTTCCATGATTTCGAGCATTGGAAGCCGATGTGGGATGCGCTCGTCGATACCGACACGGTGCTCAATGTGCATATCGGGTCGTCGGGGCGGTTGGCGATCACCGCGCCGGATGCGCCGATGGATGTGATGATCACGTTGCAGCCGATGAACATCGTGCAGGCCGCGGCGGATCTGTTGTGGTCGCGCCCGATCAAGGAGTACCCGGATCTGAAGATCGCGCTGAGCGAGGGCGGGACGGGTTGGATTCCGTATTTCCTGGAGCGGGTGGATCGCACCTATGAGATGCATTCGACGTGGACGGGTCAGGATTTCGGCGGCAAGCTGCCTTCAGAGGTGTTCCGGGAGCATTTCCTGACCTGTTTCATCGCCGATCCGGTCGGGGTGACTACGCGCCATCAGATCGGGGTCGACAACATCTGCTGGGAGGCCGACTACCCGCACAGCGATTCGATGTGGCCCGGGGCGCCCGAACAACTCGACGAGGTCCTCACCGCCAACAATGTCCCCGACGACGAGATCAACAAGATGACCTACCAGAACGCGATGCGCTGGTATCACTGGGACCCGTTCACCCACATCCCCAAAGACCAGGCCACCGTCGGCGCCCTGCGCCAAGCCGCCGAAGGACACGACGTCTCCATCCGCGCCCTATCGCACAAGGAGAAGACCGGGGCGACCTTCGCCGACTTCGCGGCTCGGGCCAAGGAGTTGACCGGCAACAAGGACTGAGCACACCTTCCGCGGAAGTGCATTCCGCGTGCGCAGAACCGGAGATAGCGGAATGCACTGTCGGCGCGTGATTGATCGAGGAGAAGAGGCAGCATGCCGGGCGGTATGAGTTTCGAGCTGACCGAGGATCAGGAGCTGATTCGGAAGTCGGTGGCGGAGCTGGCGAGCAGGTTCGACGACCACTACTGGATGGAAAAGGACCAGGCCCACGAGTTCCCGCAAGAGTTCTATGACGCCATCGCCAAGGGCGGCTGGCTCGGGATGACGATTCCTGAGCAGTACGGCGGACATGGTCTGGGCATCACCGAGGCCACCCTGCTGCTCGAGGAGGTGTCCCGTTCCGGCGCGGCGATGAACGGCGCGAGCGCGATCCACCTGTCGATCTTCGGCATGCAACCGGTCGTCAAACACGGCTCGGACGAGCTCAAGGCCCGCACCCTGCCCAGGATCGTCGACGGGGATCTGCATGTGTGCTTCGGCGTCACCGAACCCGGTGCGGGACTGGACACCTCGCGCATCACCACGTCGGCCAAGCGCGAAGGCGACCACTACCGCGTCAACGGTCGGAAAGTCTGGATCTCCAAGGCCCTGGAATCCGAGAAGATCCTGCTGCTGACCCGCACCACTCCGTATGACCAGGTGACCAAGAAGACCGACGGGATGACCCTGTTCCTGACCGATCTCGACCGCGACCGGGTCGACATCCGGCCGATCAACAAGATGGGCCGCAACGCGGTGAGCTCCAACGAGTTGTTCATCGACGACCTCATGGTGCCCATCGAGGACCGGGTCGGCGAGGAGGGCCAAGGCTTCAAGTACATCCTCGACGGCCTGAACCCGGAACGAATGTTGATCGCCGCCGAGGCGCTGGGAATCGGCCGGGTCGCGCTGGAGAAGGCCGTCAAGTACGGCAACGAACGCCACGTGTTCAATCGGCCCATCGGGATGAACCAGGGCCTGCAGTTCCCACTGGCCGACTCGCTGGCCCGCCTGGACGCTGCCGAGCTGGTCCTGCGCAAGGCGACCTGGCTCTACGACAACGGCAAACCCTGTGGGCGCGAAGCGAACACCGCCAAGTATCTCTGCGCGGACGCCGGATTCGGCGCCGCCGACCGTGCGCTGCAGTTGCACGGTGGAATGGGGTACTCCGAGGAGTACCACGTCTCGCGCTACTTCCGCGAGTCGCGGCTGATGAAGATCGCGCCGGTGAGCCAGGAGATGATCTTGAATTTCCTGGGTGAGCATGTGCTCGGGCTACCCAGGAGTTACTAGGTGCGGCGATTCGATCGGCCAGATTCTGCCGGTCGGCTGCGGCATGGTTATGTGAACACGTGAGCAGTTCGCAGATCGGTAGTGCACCCCTGGCCGGCGTCACCGTCGTCGCGATGGAGCAGGCCGTGGCCGCGCCCATGTGCACCCGGGTTCTTGCCGACTTCGGCGCCCGAATCATCAAGGTGGAGAATCCCAAAGGGGGAGACTTCGCCCGCGACTACGACGATGTCGTCAACGGTCCCGGCGGTCTGGCCGCCCACTTCGTGTGGTGCAACCGCGGGAAGGAGTCGGTCACGCTGAACACGAAGTCGGCTGCCGGCATGGACGTGTTGCACCGGTTGCTCGACCGGGCCGATGCGTTCGTGTCCAACCTGGCGCCCGGCGCGACCGCCCGCCTGGGGCTGGCGCCGGCTGACCTCGCCGCGCGGCATCCCCAGGTGATCCCCGTGGAGATCGACGGGTATGGACCGGGCGGTCCGATCTCGCACAAGCGCGCCTACGACCTTCTGGTGCAAGCGGAATCGGGATCCTGCGCTATCACCGGATACCCGGGCATGCCCGCGAAGCCCGGACCGGCGATGGCCGACTTCAGTACCGGACTCTACGCGGCGATCTCGATCATGGCCCTGCTCTACGGGCGGGCCACCCATCCGCAGCCCGGCCCGGCACCGGCTGTCGAACTGAGCCTGTTCGACGTGATGACCGACGTCATGGGCTACGCGTTGACCTACACCCAGCATTCGGGAATCGACCAGGAGCCGCTCGGAGTCGGCTCCCCGGCGGTCGCGCCCTACAGTGCGTTCCCGACCCGAGACGGACAGACCGTGGTCCTCGGCACGACCAACGACCGCGAATGGCAACGGGTGGCCCGCGAGATCATCGACCGCCCCGACCTCGCCGATGACGCCCGGTTCGCCACCAACTCCGGCCGGTGTGCGCACCGGGAGATCCTGGAAGAGGCGATCGGCGATTGGTGCGCCCGCCACGACCTGGCCGACATCCAGAGAAAGGCCGACGACGCCGGAATCGGCAATTCCCGCTACAACAAACCGTCCGAGGTCGTTGTGCACCCGCAGTTGACCGCCCGGGACCGGTGGCGCACCGTGTCGACGCCCAGCGGCGACATCCGGGCGCTGCGCCCGCCGCCGGTGATCAGCGGCTTCGAGCAGCCGATGGGCGCGATCCCGGGGCTCGGCGAGCACACCGATACGGTGCTCTCCGAAATCGGCTTCACGGCAGCGGAGTTGGCGCAGCTGCGTGCCGAGGGTGCGATCGGGCAGGCCTACCGTGGCTGACCAGGTGCTGCTCTGCGCGGACCGCGACGGGATCCGCACGCTGACGTTGAACCGGCCCGAACGCCGCAACGCGCTCGACGCCCGCCTGTGGGTCGAGCTGGCCGATGTCCTGCGGGATACCAAGCGCGACGGTGGTGTCCGCGCGCTGGTGCTCACCGGCGCCGGCGGTGCGTTCTGCTCCGGCGCGGACATCGGAACCGGCGAGCAGATCCATCCGCGTTACAAGCTCGACCGGCTCACCGATGTGGCGCTGGCGCTGCACGAGCTCGCGGTTCCGACCGTCGCCAAGGTCGCCGGGATCGCGGTCGGCGCCGGCTGGAACCTCGCGCTGGGCTGTGACCTGGTGGTCGCCACGCCGGAATCCCGCTTCTGTCAGATCTTCGCCAAGCGCGGGCTTTCGGTGGACCTGGGGGGATCGTGGCTGCTCCCCAAGATCGTGGGTTTACAACAGGCCAAGCGGCTGGTGTTGCTCGCCGACATGATCGGCGCCGAGGAAGCCCTCGGGCTGGGACTGGTCACCTGGGTCAAGGCCGCCGACGAGATCGACGCGTTCGTCGATGACCTCGCCGCGCGGCTGGCGGCCGGACCGCCGTTCGCGCTGGCGCAGAGCAAGGCACTACTCAACGACGGCGCCAACGCGACGCTACGGGAGGCGCTGGCCAACGAGGCCCGCGCGCAACCCGGTAACTTCGCCACCACGGACTCGGGCGAGGCGTATGCCGCGTTCGCCGCGAAGGGCGAGCCCGAATTCACCGGGGCGTGGGCCCTCTACGAGAGTAATCAGGAGTGAGGATCATGCGGGAGACCGTCATCGTCGGGGCCGTGCGCACGCCGGTGGGCAAGCGCAACGGAGGATTGTCCGAACAGCACGCCGCCGACCTGTCGGCGCTGGTGCTCAACGAGCTCGTCGAGCGCACCGGCGTGGACACCGATGTCATCGACGACGTGATCTGGGGCTGTGTGTCTCAGGTGGGGGATCAGTCGAGCAACATCGGGCGGTATGCGGTGCTGGCCGCCGGGTGGCCCGAACACATCCCGGGCACCACCGTCAATCGGGCCTGCGGCTCGAGCCAGCAAGCACTCGACTTCGCTGTGCAGGCGGTGATGTCGGGTCAGCAGGACCTGGTGGTGGCCGGCGGCGTCGAGGTGATGAGTCGGGTCCCGCTGGGTGCCGCGCGCGCGACCGGCATGCCCTACGGGCCGAAAGTGCTTGCCCGATATGACGATTTCTCCTTCAATCAAGGCATTTCGGCCGAGATGATCTCGCAACAGTGGGGGTTCTCCCGCACCCGGCTCGACGAGTACTCTGCGCAGTCCCACGAACGTGCCGCCGCGGCGCAGGATGCCGGTGCTTTCAAAGAACAGATCGTGCCGGTCTTCACCGACGGCGGAATCGTCACCGACGATGAGGGCATCCGCCGCGGCACCACCGCCGAGAAGCTCGCCGGTCTGAAGCCGGCGTTCACCGACGACGGGGTGATCCACGCCGGCAACTCCTCCCAGATCTCCGACGGTGCAGCGGCGCTACTGGTCACCACGGCCGAGAACGCCGTCAACCTCGGTATGACCCCGCTGGTGCGCTACCGCGCCGGCGCCGTCACGGGTGCCGACCCCAAACTGATGCTCACCGGCCCGATCCCGGCGACGGAGAAGGTTCTGCACAAGGCCGGCGTGACGCTCGACGAGATCGGAGTGTTCGAGGTCAACGAGGCTTTCGCACCGGTTCCGCTGGCCTGGCTGGCCGACACCGGGGCCGACGAGGCCAAACTCAACCCGCTGGGCGGGGCGATCGCGCTCGGCCACCCGCTCGGCGCCTCGGGTGCGGTGCTCATGACCCGGATGATCCACCACATGCGCGACAATGCAATTCGATACGGCCTGCAGACCATGTGCGAGGGCGGGGGCACCGCCAACGCCACCATCGTCGAACTCGTCGCTTAGGAGGGCGTGTCCACGTGCGCAGAGATTTGTTCACCGAGGACCACGAGGCGTTCCGGGAGCTGGCCCGCGACTTCGTCGAGAAGGAGGTCGTGCCGCACTACCCCCAGTGGGAGAAAGGTGGTCGGATGCCGCGCGAGGTGTTCGCGCGGATGGGCGAGCTCGGCATGCTCGGCATGGCCATCCCCGAGGAGTACGGCGGTGCGGGGCAGCCCGATTACCGGTACAACGTCGTGCTGCAGGAGGAGGCCGCCCGCGCGCTGGTGACATTGTCGACGGTGCGTACGCAGCTCGAGGTGATCCTGCCCTACTTCCTGCACTACGCGAACGAGGAGCAGCGCGGCCGATGGTTCCCCGGCCTCGCCGCCGGCACGCTGCTGACCGCCGTCGCGATGACCGAACCGGGGACCGGTTCGGACCTGGCGGGCATGCGCACCACCGCCGTCCGGGACGGTGACGACTACATCGTCAACGGCGCCAAGACCTTCATCACCGGAGGGATGCAGGCCGACCTCGTCATCGTCGTCGCGCGCACCTCGACCGATCCGGACAACCGTCGTAAAGGCCTGACTCTGTTGGTGGTCGAAGACGGGATGGCGGGGTTCACCCGGGGCCGCGAACTGGAGAAGATGGGCTGCAAGGTCCAGGACACCGCCGAGTTGTCGTTCGTCGACGTCCGGGTTCCGGCCGCCAACGTGCTGGGCCAGGTGGACGAGGCGTTCGGCTATTTGGGCCACAACCTGCCGCAGGAACGGCTCACCGTCGCGGTGGGTTCGGTCGCGCAGGCACGCTCGGCCATCGCCGCGGCGATCGACTACACGCAGAGCCGGAAGGCCTTCGGCACCCCGGTGGCGTCGTTTCAGAACACCAAGTTCGAACTCGCCGCCTGCTCGACGGAGGTGGAGGCGGCCCAGGCGATGCTCGACCGCGCGGTGGCATTGCACGTCGACGGCGAGCTTTCCGGCGCGGACGCGGCCCGGGTGAAGCTGTTCTGCACCGAGATGCAGCAGCGCGTCGTGGACCGCTGCCTGCAACTCTTCGGTGGCTACGGATACATGATGGAGTATCCGATCGCCCGGCTGTACACCGATGCGCGGGTGGCCCGGATCTACGCCGGAACCAGCGAGGTGATGAAGGTGATCATCGCCAAATCGCTCGGGCTGTGACCCCGCGCCGGGGAGTCGGGCCCCCGGAAGCGGTGTGCGTCGCACCGAAAGCACTGGTGAGACGCATGTCAAGAAATAAACCTGTTGCGACCCTTGTCACAACGCGGCGAACCTACCTACTGTGTGTTCAGAAGGTTGGATCGACGGAGGAGTCGCGTGTCAGTGACCGAGCCGACGGCCGTGCGGCCGTACGAGTCGCTCCTGGCCAAGGGGGAGGACCGCAGAGCGCGGATTCTCGGCGTGGCGGAGCGGCTGCTGGCCCGAAACGGGTGGCGGAACACCTCGCTTGCCCAGATCGCCAAAGAGGCCGGGGTGACGCCGGCGGGCCTCCTGCACCACTTCGAATCCAAGGAGCAACTCCTCAACGCCGTCCTCGACGCTCGCGATGCCGACGACGAGGTGCACGCCGACTACCGGTCCGGTGATCTGGTCACCGAACTCAGTCGCGTCCCCGAGAGGTTCACCCGGGCTCCCGAGTTGATCGGGACGTTCACCGTGCTGTTGGTCGAGAACATCGCCCCGGATGCGCCGCTGCACGACCGATTGCTCAACCGCTACCGCGCCGCGGTGGAGATCATCACCGCGATCATCGAGCGCGGGCAGCGCAGTGGCAGGTACCGCCAAGACATCGACGGCGCCAGCAAGGCCGTGGAAATCCTCGCCTTTACCTATGGAATGGAGACCCTATGGTTGCTCGATCCCTCGATTCAGTTGGCCGAGGTGTTCAAGGGGTACGCGGAGTCACTGGGGCGCGAGCTGGCGCCGCAGAACCCGACATGAGGTACCGGCTGGATGTCGTGGCTCCGACCGTGCTCGACGCGGTGCGGTGCGCCGGCGGCTGGATCTATGACCGGGTGATGGCCGGATGGGATGTCACGGTGCTGCTCGGCAGCGACGAGGACGTCCGGCCGCTGCAGATCCTCGGTGCGCAGACGCTCGACCTGGAGTCCGCGCTCGCCGCATGGGAGGAGCGGCCCCACCCGCAGACCGTGGCCGTGGCCGCCGATCTGTTCGACCGGGATCCCCGTGTGCTGGCCCATGTGCGCAACGCGCTCGACCAGGGCGCCACCGAGGTGACGCTCTGGGGCGAACGCGTGCCCGATGACCTCGACTCGAGCGTCGATTCGGCGCAGCACCATCTCAGTGCTGCCGCGCGCGCATTCAAGGCCCTGGCACTGGATGCGGCGCAGGATCACGGCACCGAAGCGGTCGGGCGCACCGAGTCGTTCCGCTGCGGCATGCTCGCTTCGGTGGCCGCAGACCTGGTGCCCGCCAGCTGATCACCCCGGCGCAGGGCTACCGGGTGAGGTCGATGACGATCTTGCCGATCGCCCGACCGTCGGCGACGTGGGTCAGCGCCGCGGCCGTCTTCTCGAGCGGATAGACCGCGCCGATGTGCGGGCGGATGCGTCCGTGCGCCAGCAGTTCGCGTAATTCGCCCTCGTTGCGCGAGAACTCTTCGGAAGCGATGTCGCCGAACTGAAATCCGAGCACGTGGACGCCCTTGACCAGGACCAGGTTCAGCGGGATCGCCGGAATCGCACCGGACGCGAACCCGACGGTGACGAACCGGCCACCCCGCCGCAGGGACCGTAACGCCGGTTCGGACAGCGCGCCCCCGACCGGGTCGACGACAGCGGCTGCGCCACCGGGCACCGCTGTCTTGAGCGCACTGCGCAGATCACCGTCGCGGTGGTTCACGAGGTGTGTGGCCCCGTAACGTCCTGCTGCATCGAGCTTTTGCGACGATGACGCCACCGCGGTGACGGTCGCGCCGAGCAACGCGGCCAACGCGACCGTGGCCAAGCCCACCCCGCCTCCGGCGCCGAGCACCACGACGTCGTCGCCGGACCGCACCCGGGCCACCGACCGCAGCGTGTGATAGGCGGTGCGGTAGGCGACTCCGAACGCGGCCGCGGTGAGATCGTCGATCCCGTCGGCAATGCGGGCCAGCCCGCCGACGGGGACGACGATTTCCTCGGCGAACGCGCCGTGCAACCCCGCCCCGGTGACCCGATCACCGACAGCCACCCCGGTCGCATCCGGTGCCACCTCGACGATCTCGCCGGCGAACTCGCTGCCGGGGATGAACGGTGGTGGCACGCTGATCTGGTACTTGTCGGCGATCAGCAGGACGTCGGGGAAATTCACCGCGGCGGCGCTCACCCGGATCCGGACCTGGCCGGCGGCGATCACCGGCTCCGGGTACTCGCCGACCCGGACGACATCAGGAGCTCCGTAGGCTGGGCAGATCGCCGCGCGCATCAACGGTAGTCGCTGGACTCGGCGAGATCCGCGGCCGAGCGCATCAACTCGACGATGACGGGGCCGTAGGCGAGCAGCGTCTCGTTGTCGCCGGCACGTTGAAAGCCCTGTTCGAGCACGATCGCCAACTTCCACTTGGCCAGCACCAGGTAGTAGTCCAGATCGTCGACCTGACGGCCGGACACCGCCGCGTAGTGCGCGACAACCTCGTCGCGCGAGGGCATTCCGCGCATGTCCACGTAGCCCATCTCGGACTGCGTGGGTGCGGCGGTGTCCTCCGGCCAACTCTGCACCATCCAGCCCAGGTCCAGTTTCGGGTCGCCGACGGTGCCCATCTCCCAGTCCACGATCGCCGCCAGCCGGGCCGGGGCGCCGTGGTGGTACATCACGTTGGCGAACTGGTAGTCGCCGTGCATCAGGCCGGGGATGAAGTCCAGCGGCCGGTGGGCGCGCAGCCAGGCGGTGGCGGTGTCGAGGCCGTCGATCTCCCGGCCCTTGATGCGGTCGAAGAACGCCGTCCACCGGTCGACCTGGCGTTCGTGGAAGCCGTCGGGGCGGCCGAGGTCGTGCAGCCCCCGGGCCTTCCAATCCACCTTCGACAGCAGCGCGATGCCCTCGGCGAGTTGGTAACTCAGCGCCGGGCGCGCCGACAGATCGCTGTGGAATGGCTCCGGCCACCGGGCGTGCGTGTCCATCGGCGACCAGCCGTCGACGAAACCCATGAGGTAGAACGGCCGACCGAGGACCGACTCGTCGGCGCACACGCCGATCGCCTCGGTGTGCGGGACCTCGGTGCCGTCGAGCGCGGAGATGATGCGCCACTCACGGAGAATCCCTTTGTCGCGGTCCGGGGGAGCGTCGGGTGGTGGCATCCGCAGCACGTACCGGTGCTCGCCGCGGCGCAGCTCGTAGATGACGTTCTGGGTGCCGCCGGACAGGAACCGGGTCTGCAGTGGCTCACCCGTGCCGGGCAACTCCGCGGAGTCCATCCATGCCGCCAGCCGCTGGGTGTTGAGGTCGCTCACAGGTTGCCCACTTCATGCTCGATGACCGTCCCCAGGTAGTCGGCGTACTTGGCTCTGGCCTTGTCCCGCTTGGCCGGTATCCACTCGCTGGGCCAGGTGTCGGGGTTGGGCTGATGGTCGCGCAGCACCTGCTTGGCCACGGTGGTCTTGTGCACCTCGGTCGGGCCGTCGGCCAGCCCCATCACGGCGGCGCCGGTCACCATCCCGAGAAACGGCATCTCGTTGGAGACACCCAGGGCCCCGTGAATCTGCATGGCCCGCCAGGCGATGTCGTGGAGCACGGTCGGCATCACCACCTTGACCGCGGCGATGTCCTTGCGCACCTTCTTGTAGTCGTTGTACTTGTCGATTTCCCAAGCGGTGTAGAGCACCATCAGTCGGAACTGCAGCAGCTGCGCGTAGGAATCGGCGATATAACCTTGGATGAACTGTTTGTCGGAGAGGCGGCTGCCCTGGGTCTGACGGCTCAGTGCGCGTTCACACATCATGTCGAGCGCCTTCTGGGACAGCCCGATCGTGCGCATCGCGTGATGGATGCGACCACCGCCGAGCCGGGTCTGGGCGATCGCGAACGCCTGGCCCTCCCCGCCGAGCAACGCGTCGCCGGGAACCCGCACGTTGTCGTAGTGGATCAACGCATGGGAGCCCTCGTCGTCGCGTTCGCCGTGCAGGCCGACATTGCGCACGATGGTGACCCCGGGAGTGTCGGTCGGTACCAGGAACATCGACATACCCTGGTATGCGCTGACGTCCGGGTTGGTCACCACCATGACGATCAGAAAGGACGCGGTCTTGGCGTTGGAGGAGAAGAACTTCCATCCGTTGATCACCCAGCTGTCTCCGTCGCGCACCGCGGTGGTGGTGAACAGGGTGGGATCGGCTCCGGCGTGTGGCTCGGTCATCGAGTAGCACGAGAACATCTCGCCGTCCAGCAGCGGACGCAGGTAGCGCTGCTTCTGATCTTCTGTGCCGTAGTGCGCGATGATCTCGGCGTTGCCGGTGTCGGGGGCCTGGCATCCGAACACGATCGGGGCCCACTGGGAGCGGCCGAGGATCTCGTTGAGCAGAGCCAACTTGAGTTGTCCGTACCCTTGCCCGCCGAGCTCGGGGCCCAGATGGGTGGCCCACAGTCCGCGCCGGCGCACCTCGTCTTTGAGCGGGTCGATCACTTTGCGGCGGTTGGCGTCCAGCGGGACGAACTGCTGGTCCGGGAAGGCCAGGTCGAGCGGCTCGACCTCTTCGCGGACGAATTCGTCAGCCCAGTCGAGCAGCTTCTGGTATTCCGGATCGGTCTCGAAATCCCACATCTGGGGTCTCCTCTCGGTTCGGGGCACTGGTTGCGGCCGTCATCGGCCCGACCTGCAGCTGAAACCGGCGATGAGGGCGCAGATATCGGCGGTGACCACTTCGGCGAAGGAACGGCCGCCGAAGCTGCCTCCGGCCCAATGGCGCACGCCCTCGCTGACATGCATGCCGGCCAGCCGGGACAGGCGGCCGACGTCGACGTGCGCGCCGATCTTCCCGTCGCGTCGGGCCCGTTCGAAAAGCTCGCCGAACATATCGGCCTCGGGATCGTCAGGCGCCTGCCCGGCCATGATGCGGTGCTCGTGCCGGTAGCCCTCCAAGATCGTCTCGACGATCAGGTCCGGTGGATTACGGGCCATCGAGCGTTCGAGACTGCGCAACGCCTCGCCGATGACCGATTCCACGTCATAGTCGGTCCGCAACAGCGACTGCACCTTCTGTCGTGCCGCGCGAGTCGACAACAGACCCACCTCGAAAAGGATGTCTTCCTTGGCCGGGAAATAGAAGTAGAACAGTGCCCGCGACACGCCGGCCGCCCGGCAGATGTCAGCGACGGTGGTCTTCCCGTAGCCGTTGGTGCGCCACAGGGCCATCGCCGCCTGCACGAGGCTGCGCTTGGTCTCGACCGAGCGGGCCCGCTGGTAGGAAGCTCGACGTTGACCACCGTCAGCGTTGATGACGGCCTTGGCTCTGGGCACATGTGTACTCTAACAACGAAAACCAGGGTCTGTATATAGTTGACTTCTGTCTAACTAGCGATCGAACGACGTCAGCTGAGCTCGGGGATGAGCGACGCGACGAACACCTGAGTGCGCTGGCGCGACGCTTGCCGCGCAGCCGCGTCGCGGCCCAACGGCACCACCCGGGCGGCGAGATCCGTGACACCGGCGTCGCGGTAGCGGCGCAGCCTCGCCGCGACGGTCGCCTCGTCGCCGGCGGCCATCGTGTCGCCGACGTCCTCGGCGTTGCCGTGCTCGAGCAGCCGGACGTAGTTGGGGGAGAAGTCGGCGTGGCCCAGCACCTCACTGGCGTAGGCCCGGGCATCGTGAACGTCGTTGTCAGCGCAGAGGGCGACCGGGACACCGGCGACGATCCGTACATCGGCGCGGCCTGCTTCTGCCGCCGCCGCGGCCAGGCGGGGCCCCACGTACTCAGCGATCGCCCGCTCGTCGGCCATCCACAAGATGGTTCCGCCCGAACGGGCGCCGGCGAGGCGCAGCATCGCCGGCCCGAGAGCGGCCACCAGCACCGGGACATCGAAGGCGTCGGTGACGTCCACCGGACTGTGTACGCGATAGGTGTCGTTGTCGACATCCACCGCACCGGGTCCGGCGAACGCGGCAGCGAGTACGTCGAGGTAGTCGCGCATCAACCCGGCCGGCCGGTCATAGTCGAGACCGAGCTGATCGGCGATGATCCAGTGGTGGGACGGGCCGATGCCCAGCGTGAACCGGCCACCGCACGCGACCTGGGTGGTCAGTGCCTGCTGAGCCATGATCATCGGGTGCCGGGTCTGGACCGGCACCACGGCCGTGCCGATCTCGATGCGTTCGGTGACGTGCCCGAGCAGGGCGGCTGCCGTCATCGCGTCCAGGTAGCCGGGCACCTGCGGCACCCAGAACGACGCGAATCCCTGTGCCTCGGCGGTCTTTCCATCCTCGAGCAGCCCGTCCAGCCGGTCCGCCCGAGAGCGTTCCTTGTCCGATCCGATCATCAACCCGACACGCATCGATACCTCCGATCACGGAACATGGCGTTCCCACTCGTACGGGATCACCGGGTGAAACGGTGCGGCGAGCAGCGGGTCGACACCGTCGGCGCCCCAACGCGCATCCAGAGCCGGTGCGATGCGCTCGCCGACACCGACCGGATCGTCGTCGAGGAAGCAGTACGTCAACGTCTGCCCGGCGGGGGCGCTGGCCAGGCGCTCGGACACCGGTAACGACGTCGCCGTCCAGGCTCCGGCGACACCGTCGACGTCGAGCAACTCCTCGACGGCGGCCGTTCCGTTCTCGAGGAGCAGGTAGACGCCACGCGCCGGCCACCACGGCAGCACATGGGCACCGACCTTGATGCGGGGCGCGGCAGCCCGCGCCGACACGTCGTAGACACCGCGTTCCACCGGCGGCAGCAGGGGAAGTTTGCGTCCCGCGTCGCCGAGAGCCTTGGACAGCGCCAGGAACGGACCCATTCCTTCGATGCCGGTGAAGAAATAGGTCATCACGTGGTCGATCGCGTCATACGGTGGGCGGCTCACGGTCCGCGCGGCGCGGCACCGCGGGGTCGACACCAGGCGCAGCGACGCCCGTACCGCCGACAGCCGGTGTTGTTCCGGCCGGTGGTCGAGGGTGTGCCAACGCAGGTAGTCCGCGTCGGCGCCGTCTGGGTGGCGTCGGGCCATCGACACGAACATCGTGGTGATATCGCCGTCGCCTTCGGCGAGTACTTCGCCGACCTGGTCCGACGGGGTGCCCGGTAGCAGCATCAAGCCTCCTCAAACCGGATCCGTTGAGTGCAGCTGCAACTCAGGGTGACGCGCGCGAACCATGCGCCGCATCCCCTCGCGCCAATCCACGGTGGTGTGTCCCAGGACCTCGTGCATGTGGGTGACGTCGGGCCACAGCGGGGTGTGCGCATGTGCGGTGTACTCGAAAATTGGCCGCACGCCGACGAGTTCGCCAAGGTAGGTGCAGTACTCCTCGGCGCTGACCGTCTCACTGCCCGCCCAGTTCACCACCACCGGCGGTATGTCGGCGACCTGCATGGCCCTGATGCCCAGCGCCACGTAGTCATCTTCATAGACCGGGTTGTAGTTGTTCGGCCGGTCCGGGTGCAGACGAATCGGCCGACGGGCCAGGATCGCGTCGAGCCGGTCGGCAGGGGCGCCGCCCTCCGGACCGTAGGTCGAGCAGATCCGGATGATCGTCAGGGGTATCCGGTATTGCCGAGCCACCCACTGGCACACCGCTTCCGCGGCCACCTTCGAGAAACTGTAGTTCGCCCGCAGCGGCACCCCGGGTGGGTCGGATTCGGTCAGCGGCCGATTCCCCTGATATCCGTAAATCGAGCCGGTGGAGCAGAACACAAAACCTTTTGCCGCGCGGCAGTAGTGCAGCAGGTCACCGCTACGTTGCGCGTTGGTCTCCACGCAGCGTGTCCAGTCGCCGGTACCGGGATCCACCGCGGCGTGGAAGACATACGTGAAATCGTCGGGCAGCCCGGAGAAGTCACCGGTGCTCAGGTCGAGGGCCACCGGGTTGACGCCCGCTGTATCGAGGCGGTCCCGGTCGGCGGATTCGCGCAGTCGCGCCGCGCCCCAGACCTCATTGTCCCCGGCCAACCGCCGCGCGATCGGAAAGGCTATCTTGCCGGTGGCGCCGGTGATGAGGATCTTCTCGCCGCTGAGCATCCCCTCAGTCTTAGCGTACTTGCCGGGATATGTCAGGTACTTGAGATCGCGGGGCGGCGCGGGGCCGGACGAGGCGCAGCGAGCTCATGCAGAGCGGTGCGGAACAGCTCGTCCATGCGCGGCGAGAGCTCGGCCAATGTCGCCGCGGCGGCGTGGCTCGCCGAGCCGAAGACCCGCTGGAGGGCGGCCGGCTCGGTCGTGCCACCGATCGACAGGCACAGACAACCCACACCGTCGGCACGTAACTCCTCGAGCGCCTTGCGGGCGTCGGCTTCGGCGTATCTGCCCTCGTATCCGTCGTCGTAGGGAAAGCCGTCGGACAGCACGAGCAGCAGCCGGTGGGGGGTCCCTGCCCGTGCTTTGAGGATCTCACCGGCGCCGCGGATACCGGCCCCCAGCCGGGTGTAGCCGGACGGATGCAGCTGGGCAAGGCGCGTCCGGCCGGCCGCGCCGAACCGCTCCCCGAACGTCTTGACCACCGGCAGATGCACCGCACGCCGGCCCTGTGAGCGGAACCCGTACACCGCGACGCGGTCGCCGAGTTCTTCGAGCGTGGCGGCGAGCGTGGCTGCTGCACGGCGTTGGTGCTCGTGCACGGCCAGTCCGTCACCGTCGGCGTCGGTTCCCGATCCCGAGGCGTCCACCAGGATGAGAACACCGAGATTGCGGGCGAGCTTACGGCGCTCCGTGTACACGTGCTCCGGCGGTGAATAGCCCGAGCGTAGATCGACGAACATTCCGGTCAGGGCCTCGGTGTCCACGTCGTCACCGTCGGCTCTGGCGCGCAGCACCATCGGGCCGAGGCCGACCCGAGCCAGGCGGCGCCGCAGCACGGCGTCCCGGACCACACCTGCGACGGCGACGTCCACCGCTGCGGTGACCGGGAAATCGACGACCCGGCACCAGTCCTCCCGGTACCGGTCACCGAACACATCCCATTCAGGATGTAGTGCGCCACCGACGGCGATGCCGGCACCCGGGGAGTCGGTGCCGGTGAAACGGATCGGGGTCGGTACCGGCCGCGCGGTCGCTCCGGCCCGCGACGTCCGCCGCATCGAGCCGACTCCCATCTCGGCCCCGGCACCCTCACTGTCGGATGAACGCGAGGTTCCGAACATCTTGCGCAGGAAGTCGCCTGGGCCCTGCATGCCGGCGGGCGCCTCGAAAAGCTTCAGGATCCAGCTCTTCTCGCCCGAACCGTCGTCGTCCTCGTCTGCTTCCGACGGGCCAGTGTGCTCGACGTTCATCCGGACGTCGGCTTCGGTCGCGCGTGATCCGGGGTCACGCTGAGCTCGAATGAGTTTCGACGGTCTGATCGTCCCGTACCAGGTTGGCGGCGGCTCGATCTCCGTCCTTTTCGCAGCGAGCTCGAGTGACTCCTCGGAACTGGCCGACCGTGGCGGAGCGGCGGGCGTGACGACTGCTGCCAACGAAACACGTTGCGCCACTTCGGACAGCACACGGTGCCCTTCCAGCGCCAGATAGCGGCGTGCGAGCGGTGGGCGCGCCCGCAGTCGCTTGACGTACCGACCGTCGAGGCTTCCGGCGCCGAGAAGTGCACTCTGGACCAGCACTTCGCGACGCTGTACCTGCAGGCCGGCACCGGCCGAGACGAAGATGACCTGCCCGTCGGTGTAGGCGGACTCGCCCGCGGGGGCCACCGTGACATCGACGGGCCGACCTGCGAGGAACTGGGCCAGGAACCGGAAGCGCTGCGGCTCGGGCTTTTCGATGGTCACTGCCGGGGCAGGACGGCATCGACGAGTTCACCCAGCCCCCGGACCACCTCGGGATCGTCGGACAGCACCTCCACGACAGCTGCCTGGACGGCGGCGCGCAGGGGGAGCCCCTCGGCGACCAGGCCCCCGGCGAGGATCAACATCCGGGTCGAGGCCACCTCGTTGAGCGCCGATCCGTCCAGGTTCCGGATCGCGTTGCCGAGAACGACCAGCGACTCGGCGGTGGCCGCGTCGATACCGGCTTCGCGCGCCACCACCTCGGTTTCGACCGCGGGGGCCGGGAAGTCGAGGCTGATCGCCACGAACCGCTGCCGGGTCGACTCCTTCAGGTTCTTCAGGATGCTCTGGTAGCCGGGGTTGTAGGAGATCACGAGCTGAAAGCCAGGTGCCGCCGCCAGAGTGGTGCCGAGCCGGTCGATGGGCAGCTCGCGCCGGTGGTCGGCGAGCGGATGGATCACCACAGTCGTGTCCTGGCGCGCCTCGACGATCTCGTCGAGATAACAGATGGCGCCCTCACGGACCGCCCTGGTCAGCGGGCCGTCGACCCAGACGGTTTCGCCACCCTTGAGCAGGAAGCGTCCGACCAGGTCCGCCGACGTCATGTCTTCGTGGCCGGCCACGGTGATGAGCTCACGGCCGAGTTCGTATGCCATCGCCTCGACGAAACGGGTCTTCCCGCACCCGGTGGGGCCTTTGAGCAGGATCGGTGATCCGCGCCGGGCCGCCGCCCGGAACACGTCGACCTCGCCGCCGACGGCACGGTAGAACGGCGGCGGTTCGTCCGATTCGGACACCGGTCGAAAGTCACTGACCGTCATCGCTGCTCGCCCCCTGGATCGGCACCACGGGAGGGATGGTCACGCCTTCGGGCAGGACCAGTTCTCCCTCGTGGTTGATGTACCCCGAGTGCTTGGTGGGACGGGGTAGGTCAGGATTAGGGCACGGGCGGTCGGTGCCCTCGCCGCAGATGCCGGGGTTGAAGTAGGAACGCTTCTGGACGTCTTCCGGCCAGGGGTCGGCCTGTGTGCCGAGCCAGGTCGCGGGAATGTTGTAGAAGATGAAGAAGCAGGCACTGACACCGCCGAAGATCGCCAAGAAGCGGACGAACTGTTGTTTGACGAATCCGCCTCTGAGGTTGTCCATTCCGCGTTCGACCACGGTGCGCCCGCGGTCGTCGGTGAAGAACCGCAGGCAGCACAGCGCCGCCTGGACGCCGCCCCACATGAAGCCCTCGTAGATCGGGTACTGGTAGTAGGTGCCGGCGTTGATCGACAACTCCTGGATGGCGCCGGGATAGGAGTAGAAGCCGATCGGCAACAGGATCAGACCCTCCATGACGAAGTCGAAGACGATGGCGATCGCGTAGGTGACCAGGATCAGCCGAAGATTGCTGATGCCGGGCCAACGGTTCTTGATCTTGCGCATGATCAGGCATCCGACGATGGTGAGCAACAGGACGCCGTATGCATATCCGGGGACGTTGGTCAACAGTGGTTCGGGCACGGTATGGCCTGGTTCCTCGTGAGCTGCCCAGCCCGGGAAGTACGGTGCCCAGGAACCCTGGTTGAACAGCCATGCGTTGTAGGTACACCAGGTGCTGTGGTAGTTGAGCATCGGGTCCTGGAACATCATCAGGCCCATCGACACCAGTAGCATGCCGTCGAGCGTGATCCGTCGCTCCCGCACCCAGGGCCGAATAATGAAGAACCACAATGCAAATGGCAAGCCCACCCACAGGATGACGGCGTTGGCGATCAGCGGGATCTTCATGTACAGCGGCGGCTCGCTCGGGCCTCCCTGGACCTGCTCGAAATAGGGGCCGGTGACCCACCGGGTGATCAGATAGACCGTCAACGCCAGGAACACGGCCCCGATGGTCGCCCAGACCTTGTAGGCGCTCGACGAGGGCGCCCCCTGGCTGCCGAGGTCGGCGGTCCCGCTGAGCGATTCGGTGACGGCGGGTTTCTTGGACAGATCACTCATGATCGGTTTTCCCCTTGACGATCGGCGCAGTTGTCGACCGCGTGAGGCGGTCGGGCCGCTGTCAATATACTCATCAGTATCTGAGAATCCAATAGGTCGCGCAGATTCTGTGGCAAACTTCTGCCATGGCGGAACGTTGGACGCGGGAACGGCGGCTCGAGCACACCCGGTCGCTGCTGCTCGATGCCGCGGAGAACGTGTTCAGTGAAAAGGGCTTCACCGCAGCGACACTCGATGACATCGCCTATGCCGCGGGGTACACAAAGGGGGCCATCTACAAGCACTTCACCACCAAAGAGGACTTGTTCCTCGCGGTCAGTGATCGGTACTGGCGCCGCTACTTCGACAACTTCGCCGAGGTGATGTCCGCGGCTGATCGGGTCGGTGCCCACGAACTCGACGAGATCGCCGAACGGTGGCGCCAGCTCAGTATCGACCGCGGAGCCGAGCATGCGGCGCTGGGTCTGGAGTTCGCGCTGTACCTGCAGCGGAATCCGGAGGCACGGGAGCGGGTCGCGGCCAAGAGGTCGGAGGTCGTCGACAAGTTGGCGGCGTTCATCGTCGACAGCATGGACGCGCTCGGCGCCACGCTGTTGATCCCGGCGCGGACGTTCGCGCACGCGCTGGTCGCCACCAGCGACTCGGTGGTGCTCAGCAGCCAGCTCGACGACGTCGACCTCTACCGGCCGATGGTGGAGATGTACACGTCGGTGATCAAACTCCCGGATTGAGCTCCCGGGGGGCGACGTTGGCGAGCACCAAGGTCAGGTACGGCTCGATCAAGTCTTCGCCGTCGATGTGGCTGCCCAGCGTGACGCCCTCGTAGGTCGCGATCAGCAGCCGCGCCAGCGCTGCGGCCGGTATCCGCATCCGGCCGCCGATCTTGTCGATGTGCCCGGTGATGTAGGCGGCCAGCGACTCCGCGGTCTGTTGCCGCTGCGCGGCCACCCGCGTGCGCGCCTCCGGGTTGCGTGCCAGGAACAACGTGAACTCATAGCCCAGGGCGGCGCGGTCGGGGTTGCCGATGATCTGTTCGCGCCAGCGCCTGGCGAGCTTCTCGACATCAAGCTGGTCGAACGACTGGAACGACTCGACGATGTCGGTGAAACCGCCGAGGAATCTCTGCAACTGGCGTTCCATCACCGCGAGGAACAGCTCCTCTTTGGTGCCGAAATGCGAGTAAATGGCCCCCCGGGTGTAGCCCGCCGCGTCCGCGATCACTTCCAGCGCCGCTGCCCCGAAGCCCTGCCGTGCGACGACTTCCTCGGCGGCGTCGAGCAGCATGCTGCGGGTGTGTTCGACCCGCCGCTGCCTTGTCCACCGTTCCGCCACCACGCCATCCTCCCAGCATCAGTCCGGATCCGGGCCTCACCCCCGCAAAAAAATATTTGGTCTTGTATCTCGGATACATGAATGTATATTTGAACCGACGTCGAGCGGAGCGCGTCAGCCGACGTGGTCAACGAAAGGGATTGTGGAAAAATGGATCTCGTCGATCGCATCGCGAAGCACCGCCGGATGGCCGAAAGCTACCGCGACAAATACGTCCTCCAGAAGGTGCAGGAGGGCGAAAGCTACGACGAGTGGGAGTTCGCCGACGATGCGGTCTACACCTCACCGTACTTCGTCGCCGACCAGGAACTCGTCCTCAAAGACGTGGCCACACACTGGGACACCGCCGCCACCATCGAGGCCAAGGCCTACGGCATCACCTTTCCCGACTGGAAGCCCGTCGACTTCAAGGTGTGGCCGGCGGAGAACGGCTTCGTTCAGCGCTATCGCTGGGAAGGCACGAACGTCAACACCGGCGAGACGATGGGCTTCTACTCGATCAGCTTCGTCGAGACGGACGATCAGTGCCGGATCGTGCACTGGTCGACCTATGTCAACGACGACGAATACGGCCCGTTCCTGGAGGCCGCGATCGGAGCGCGGGGCCCGTTCAAGGGCGACGACTACATGCAGGCACTGGCCCGGCACTTCGAGAAGCACAACCTCACGTTCTGATCTGCAGTCGCGGCCGGAAGGGACGCTCACGATGACGCTCGGCGCCACCGATCAGCTGTACTACGACCCCTGGCATGCGCAACTCAACGCCGATCCGTATCCGATGTTCAAACGCTTCCGCGAGGAAGCGCCGCTGTACCACAACGACACCCACGACTTCTACGCGCTGAGCCGGTTCGACGACGTCAACCGCACCCTGGTGGACTACAAGAACTTCAGCTCGGCGCGCGGAGTCGTGCTCGAGATCATCAAGTCCGGCATCGAGATTCCGCCCGGCGTGCTGATCTTCGAAGACCCGCCGATCCACGACATTCACCGCAATCTGTTGGCGCGGGCGTTCACGCCACGGAAGATCAACGCGTTGGAGCCCCAGATCCGCGAGTTCACCCAAGCCTGTCTGGACCCGCTGGTCGGCGGCGCCCGCTTCGACTTCGTCAAAGACCTCGGTGCGGTGATGCCGCTGCGGGTGGTCGGGATGCTGTTCGGCATTCCGGAGGATTATCAGCGCCGGGTGGCCGAGGACGGTGACAAGTACGTGCGCACCGAGCGCGGAGCGCAAATGACGGACAACCCGGACGGTGTGCTCACCGACGGGCAGGTATTCGCCGACTTCATCGACTGGCGCACCGATCATCCCGCCGACGACCTGACCACCGAACTGCTCAATGCGGAGTTCACCGACGAGACCGGCGGGAGGCGCACACTGCGCCGCGACGAACTGCTGATGTTCATGAACGTCGTCGCGGTGGCCGGCGCGGAGACCACCATGCGGCTGATCGGGTGGGCGGGCAAGCTGCTCTCCGAGCATCCTGACCAGCGCCGCCGGCTCGCCGAGGACCGCTCACTGCTGCCCGGCGCGATCGAGGAGATCCTGCGCTATGAACCTCCTGCGCTGCAGGCAGCCAGATATGTCACTGCCGACGTCGAGTTCCACGGCGCGACCGTGCCTGCGGGCAGTGCCTTGCTGACACTGATCGGAGCCGCCAACCGTGATGAGCGTCAATTCGGTGCCGATGCCGAGACCTTCGACATCACGCGAGCGCCGCGTCAGCATCTGACGTTCGGGGTGGGCGCCCACTACTGCCTTGGCAACGCGCTGGCCCGCATCGAGGGGCGCATCGCCCTGGACGAGATTCTGAATCGATTTCCCGAATGGAATGTCGACATCGAGGACGCGGTGTTCTCCTCCTCGTCGGCGGTGCGCGGCTGGGACAGCATGCCGGCACACGTGTGAATGCCCACGAAACAACTAGCGAGGGAACGACTATGACAGGACGGGTGGAGGGGAAGGTCGCCTTCATCACCGGTGCGGCACGCGGCCAGGGCCGTAGCCACGCCATCAAACTGGCCGAGGAAGGCGCGGACATCATCGCCATCGATGTCTGCAAGAACGTCGACCACGTACAACTCGAACTTGCCAGTCCCGGCGACCTGCTGGAGACCAAGGAGCGCGTCGAAGCGCTTGGGCGGCGTATCGTCATCGACGAGGTCGACGTGCGCGACCTGGATGCGCTGCAGCGCGTGGTCGACCGCGGCGTCGCAGAATTGGGCCGGCTCGACATCATCCTGGCCAACGCCGGCATCGGCAACGGTGGTCAAACCGTCGAGGCGATCGACGAAGCGGTCTGGCAGACCATGATGGACATCAACCTGACCGGCGTGTGGAAGACGGTCAAGGTCGGCATCCCGCACATCGTCGCGGGCGGCCGCGGCGGCTCCATCGTGCTGACCAGCTCGGTAGCAGGCCTGAAGGCCTATCCGCAGATGAGCCAGTACGTCTCGGCCAAGCACGGTGTCGTCGGGCTGATGCGGTCCTGTGCCGTGGAATTGGCGCCGCACATGATCAGGGTCAACAGTGTGCATCCCACCCACGTCAACTCGCCGATGGTGATGAACGACGAGACGTTCCGGATGTTCCGTCCCGATCTGGAGAATCCCGGCCCGGACGACATCGCCCCGTTGTGCCAGATGTTCCACAGTATGCCGCGCCCGTGGGTCGAGATCGAGGACATCACCAACGCCGTACTGTTCTTCGCGTCCGACGAATCCCGTTACGTCACCGGTGTTTCGATGCCGATCGACCTCGGCAGCTGCCTGAAATGAGGATTGCGCCGCTACCGGCCGACGAGTGGGACGACACCGTGGTACGGGCGCTGTCGGTGATGATGCCGGCCGACCGTGCCAAGCCCGACCTCGTGGGAAACATGCTGGGCACGTTCGCCCGGCATCCGAAGCTGACCAAGGCCTACCTGACGTTCAACATGCATCTGCTGATGACCACCACGCTGTCGAAGCGGATCACCGAGACCGTCATCCTGCGGACCGCAGCGGTGCGCCGATCGGAGTACCTCTGGGACCATCACGTGCCGCTGGCTCGACGGGCCGGTCTCACCGACGAGGACCTTGCGGCCATCAGGCGCGGCGCAGCGGCCGACCCCCTGGATGCGGCGGTCCTCGCCGCGGTCGACGAGCTCCATCGGGACAGCGTCATCGGCGACGCGACGTGGAACGCGCTGACGGGCGCCCTCGACGAGCAGCAGCTGATGGACCTGGTGTTCACCGCCGGCGGCTACGGCACCCTGGCCATGGCGATCGAGACGTTCGGCATCGAGGACGAGCACCAGAGATCATGAGTTCATGACGACGTGCTCGCGCGGACCGGCGACCCGCGTGAGATGGTCGATCTGCAGGTGAATCGCGTACAGCACCAACGGGGGAAGCACGATGAACGGCACGTTCTCGGCGATGAACTTGAACCCGAGACTGTAGGCGCCCTGGCCGATGTTCTCGAAGCCGGCGCCCACCTCGGCGAGGAAGTAGACGGCGGTGCTGCTCATCAGGACCGCGCATCCGGCGAAGGCGACCCACAGGCACCGGATACGTGACTCGATGGGTAGAGCGGTGCGGATCAGCCTGGTCCACACGACGAGAACTGTCGCGCCGGTGAGGACCCCGACGACCTCGAGGGCGAAGATCCACGGATTGCCGCTGACGTAGCGGGTGTCGGCCAGCGCGTACTGCCACCACAGCCACTTCCAGCCCGGGTCGGTCGTGGGCGTCCACCACCCCAACGGGTGGCCGATCAGGAACATCAGCTCATAACCGATCTGACTGCACGCGGTATAGGGCAGATAGAACAACGTCAGTTCAGCGGCCTTGTCGAGGCGGCTCCTCTGTTCGCCGGGAGCATCCCACAACAAGACCAGGGGAAGCAGGATCACCGGAATGCCGAAGAGCATGTTGGCCACGACATCGACGGTGAAGGAGGCGGGGATCAAGCCGACACCGACGCCGATCGTCATCCCGACGAACATCACGGTGGTGAACACCGCGGTGGCCGTGTAGATCCGGAGCCGATGCGGAGCCCAGGGCTGGGCCAGGTTCGGTGTGCTGTGCACGGTCGTCACCTCGTCACGCTCCGTCCCCGTGGGTGGCCACGGCGATCGACTTGGTCTGGGTGTAGCCGTCGATGCCCTCGGCGCCGAGTTCGCGCCCGTATCCGCTGGCTTTGACGCCTCCGAACGGCGCGAAGGGGTCCATCGGGTAACCCTGATTGACGCCGAACGTGCCGGTGCGGATCGCCGCGGCCACCCGCAGGCCGCGTTCGTCGTCGGCGGTGAACACCGAACCGGCCAGTCCGTAGTCGGAGTCGTTGGCGATGCCGACCGCATCAGCGGTGTCGCGGTAGGGGATCACGGTGAGCACCGGGCCGAAGATCTCTTCGCGTGCGATGGCCATCGCGTTGTCGGCCTGGTCGAACAGGGTCGGCTTGACATACCAGCCGCGGTCGAGCCCGGCGGGCATGCCGGTCCCGCCCACCACGACGCGTGCACCATCGCGCACGCCCTGCTCGAGATACCCGGTGACCCGCTGTTGTTGGCGTCGCGAGACCAGCGGGCCCATCTGGGTCGCCGGATCGGCAGGGTCCCCGACGATCAACGTGCTCATCTCGGCGGCCAGCGCGTCGGTGAACTCCGCAGCCCGGGTCTGGGGAACCAAGATGCGGGTCAACGCATTACAGATCTGACCGCTGTTGGACAGGCTGGCCGACCGCACCCCGGCGGCGACCGCGCCCGGATCAGCATCGTCGAGCACGACGGCCGCCGACTTGCCGCCCAGCTCCAGGCTGACGCGCTTCAAATCCGCGGCGCACGCGGTCGCGACCGCGCGGCCGGCTGCAGTCGACCCGGTGAACGACACCTTGTCCACGCCGGGATGGCGCACCAGGTACTCGCCCACGGCCCGGTCCCCGGGCAGCACGCTGACCACGCCCGGTGGCAGTCCGGCCTCGTCGATGATCTCGGCGAGCAACATCGCGTCGAGCGGCGACTCCGCGGCCGGCTTGAGCACGACCGCGCACCCGGCCAGTAGCGCCGGGATCAACTTGGTGGTGATCAGGAACTGCGGCATGTTCCATGGCACGATGGCGGCCACCACGCCGACGGGATCGTGATCGATGCGGATGTCGGAGCCGTAACGTCCCGCACGGGTCTCGCGCCAGGGATGGTTCTGCGCGAGATCGCAGAACGCGTCGATCATCGTCCACGGCAGGGCCACCTGGGCGCGCTGCGCGAAGCTCGTGGGCGCACCGATCTCCGCGGTGATCAGGTCGGCCATCTCGGGGCGGCGCAGGCCGTAGCGTTCGCCGAGGCGACGCACCAGGTCGATGCGCTCGGTGGGAGGAGTACGCGGCCACGGCCCGGCATCGAACGCCGAGCGTGCCGAAGCCACCGCGAGATCCACGTCGGCGGGGGCGGCCGCGGCGACCGAGGCCACCGTCGTCTCGGTGTGCGGGGAGATCACGTCGATGCGCCCGTCGGTGCTCGGCGCCTGCCACTTCCCCCCGATGAACAGCTCGTCGTGCCGCACCTCGTCGCCCTCCGTTCCGTCCGGCGACCGTGCCACCGAGCAATATCAACTACTTGCGATTGACGCGGTGAGCATATACCGTCGGCGATGTCGTCTCGACGCGAAATCCGAAAAGGCAGCTGCGCCTGATTGTTTGCCTGCGAGACTGGTCGGACCGGTTCGCGTGGACGACGCGGCAGTGATGGCAGCCCACAGGAGACGACATGCCCCGATTCCCCAAACCGGCCGAAGGCAGCTGGACAGAGCACTATCCGCAATTGGGGACAGGACCGGTGTCATACCAGGACTCGGTGGACCCCGAGTTCTATGAAGTCGAACGCCAGGCCGTCTTCAAGCGGGCGTGGCTGAATGTGGGCCGGGTCGAGCAGGTCCCGCGTAAGGGCAGCTACTTCACCAAGGAACTGAAGGTCGTCAACACCTCGATCATCGTCGTGCGAACCACCTCCGGTGAGGTCAAGGCGTACCACAACATCTGCCGGCACCGCGGCAACAAGCTGGTGTGGAACGAGATGCCCCTGGAGGAGACCAGCGGGGTGTGCCGGCAATTCACCTGCAAGTACCACGCCTGGCGCTACGACCTCGACGGCAACCTGACCTTCGTGCAGCAGGAGGGCGAGTTCTTCGACCTGGACAAGAGCCGCTACGGACTGGTGCCGGTGCACTGCGAGGTGTGGGAGGGCTTCATCTTCGTCAACTTCGCCAAACAACCCGAACAGTCGCTGCGAGACTTCCTCGGCCCGATGATCCTCGGCCTCGAGGGCTACCCGTTCGACAAGATGACGTCACGGTTCCATTACCGCTCCGAGGTCAAGGCCAACTGGAAGCTCTACATGGACGCGTTCCAGGAGTTCTACCACGCG
Organism: Mycolicibacterium duvalii; assembly: GCF_010726645.1. Classification (NCBI taxonomy): domain Bacteria; kingdom Bacillati; phylum Actinomycetota; class Actinomycetes; order Mycobacteriales; family Mycobacteriaceae; genus Mycobacterium; species Mycolicibacterium duvalii. The sequence continues at coordinate 492,458 of NZ_AP022563.1, forward strand.
CCCGTACTGCATGCGAACCAGTCGCCGACCGCGTACTCGAAGGCCGCGGCCGAAGCCGGATTCGAGGCGCCGCACTACCGTATCGACGGCCCGCATCGGTTGGTCAGCACTTCCGGCGTGCGTGCGTGGGAGATGGCCGACGAGATGCGCAAACCGATCGAGGACATCTGCCAGAGTGGCCTTTTCGGCCCGTGGGACAAGCCGGATCTGGGGGAGATGCCCGAGGGTCTCAACCCGGCCAAATGCGACCCCTGGGGTCTGGATTCGTTCCAGTTGTTCCCGAATTTCGTGATGCTGTTCTGGGGCCAGGGCTGGTACCTGACCTACCACTACTGGCCGACCTCCTTCAACACCCACATCTTCGAGGGCACCCTGTACTTCCCGCAGCCCCGCACGCCGCGGGAGCGCATCGCCCAGGAGCTGGCGGCGGTGTCGTTCAAGGAGTACGGCCTGCAGGACGCGAATACCCTGGAGGCCACTCAGTCGATGATCGAATCCCGCGTGCTCGATGACTTCGTGCTCTGCGACCAGGAAGTGCTGATCCGACACCTGCACGCCGAGACCGCCGCGTGGGTCGAGGACTACCGGAACAAGACGGCGGGGGTGTGAGCATGGACGCGCCGACCAGCACCGCGAAGCTGCCCGCCGAGTTCGCCGACCTCGAACAGTTCGCCGACTGGTGCCTGGCCTCCGAGCCGGAGCGCTACGCCAAGCGGCTGGGCAGCTCGATGCGCGACATGCAGGCCTTCTACGACGCCATCACGCCCCGGGCGGAAGAGGCGATCGCGTACTGCGACAAGTTCGCGCTCGACGACCTGCCCGACGACGTCGTGAACCTGATGCGCCTGCTCTACTCGATGATCCAGGTGTCGTTCCCGGTCGAGTGCTGGAAGCAGCCCAAGGTCCCCGACTCCGGTGCGACGACGCTGGACTGCGACGCCGAACCCGTGCCGTGACGACCACGGTCATCCGGGCGGCGCGGTGGGCCGACGTCGACGCCGGCGAGGTGCGGGGGCCGGTCACCGTCGTGGTCGTCGACAATCGCATCTCGGCAGTGAATCCCGATGTGGCCCCGCAGGACTGCGAGGTCGTCGATCTCGGTGACGTGACCTTGCTGCCGGGGCTGATGGACATGGAGCTCAACCTGCTCATCGGCGGGCCCGGCGGGCCGGAAGGGTTGCCCAGCCCGATGCACGGGGTGCAGGACGATCCGGTGTACCGGACGCTGCGGGCCGCGGTGAATGCGCGCACCACCCTCGAAGCCGGCTTCACCACGGTGCGCAACCTCGGGCTGATGGTCAAGACGGGCGGGTACCTGCTCGACGTGGCCTTACAGCGGGCCATCGACCAGGGCTGGCACGTCGGGCCGCGGATCTATCCGGCCGGACACGCCGTCACACCGTACGGCGGTCACCTCGACCCGACCGTGTTTCAGCGCCTCGCGCCGGGCATCATGCCGCTGTCGGTGGCCGAGGGAATCGCCAACGGCGTCGACGACGTCCGGGCCTGCGTGCGCTATCAGATCCGCCACGGCGCGAAGCTGATCAAGGTGTCTGCCTCGGGCGGGGTGATGTCGCACAGCACCGCACCCGGCGCGCAACAGTATTCGGACGAGGAGTTCGCCGCGATCGCCGACGAGGCGCACCGTGCCGGAGTGCGGGTGGCCGCCCATGCGGTGGGCGACAGCGCGATTCGCGCGTGCATCCGGGCCGGCATCGACTGCATCGAGCACGGCTTCCTCGCCAGTGACGACACCATCCAGATGATGGTCGACCACGGAACGTTCCTGGTGTCGACGACCTACCTGACCGAGGCCATGGCCATCGACCGCATCGCCCCGGAACTGCGCAAGAAAGCCGAGACGGTGTTCCCGCAGGCCCAGGCGATGCTGCCGAAGGCGATCGCGGCCGGAGTCCGCATCGCCTGTGGCACCGACGCCCCGGCGGTGCCACACGGACAGAACGCCAAGGAGTTGGGTGCGCTGGTCAAGCGCGGCATGACCCCGATGCAGGCGCTCCGTGCGGCGACGGTCACCAGCGCTGAGCTCATCGAGGCCGACGACGAACTCGGGCGGCTGGCCGACGGGTATCTCGCCGACATCGTGGCGGTCGCCGGGGACCCGTCTCAGGACATCACCGCCACCCTCGATGTGCGCTTCGTGATGAAAGACGGTGCGGTGGTCAAGCACGACACCGGCGAGCAGGGCTAACGTCGAGACATGGCGGCACGTGACGGGGCTGGTGTGGAGCTCACGAACAACATCCTGTGGTTGCTGAAGCAGGCCTTCTACTTCTCGCTGACCAGCGTGAACGAAGCCGTCGGCGACCATGGCGTCAGTACCGCGCAGATCGGTGTCCTGCGGCAACTGTCCAACGAGCCGGGGCTTTCGGGCGCGGAACTGGCTCGTCGTCTGCTGATCAGTCCGCAGGGGGTGCAGCTCGCCCTGACCGCGTTGGAGAAGCGCGGTCTGGTGGAGCGCAAGCAGAATCCCGCCCATGGACGCATCCTGCAGGCCTTCCTGACCGACCAGGGACGTCAGGTCGCGGCGGCGGTGGTCAACGACGCGATCACCGCGCACGACAAGGTTTTCGGCGTGCTGTCGAAGTCCGAGCAGCAGACCCTGCGGGAGCTGCTCGCCCGCGTCGTCGAGCAGGGCACGGGGCATCAGCTCTACACCGACCACGTCGACCCCTGATCGTCAACCACCGTGGGCGCACGGGGCGATTCGCGGCAGTGACAAGTACTTGAGGTTAATGACAAGTACTTGATATTGTGGCGAGCGATGGCCGAGAATCTCACCACCGAAGGATTCGCACCGCTTCGCATCAAGCAGGTGGTCCGCGAGACCTGCGATGCCGTCTCCTTGGTGCTCGACGTGCCCGAGGACTGCTCGCACCGTTTCCGGTACAAAGCCGGACAGTTTCTGACCCTGTTAGTCAGCGTCGAGGGACGCGACCTGCGGCGCTGCTATTCGATGTCCTCGGCGCCGCTCGAAGACGAGCTCCGCATCACCGTCAAACGCGATCCCGGCGGCGTGGTCTCGAACTGGCTCAACGACACCGCCACCGCGGGCAGCGAGCTGCAGGCCGCCCCGCCCGAAGGGAAATTCGTTCTCGACGAGGGGGTTTCGGCCACCGCGCCACTGATCGCCTTCGCCGGCGGCAGCGGGATCACCCCGATCATGTCCCTGGTGCGTACGGTGCTGGCAGACTCCGAGCGGCCGGTGAAACTGTTCTACGCCAACCGCGGCCGCAGTTCGGTGATCTTCTCCGACGCGCTCGAGCAACTGGCCGACGCCTATCCCGACCGGCTGACCGTACGGCACCATTTCGACGAGGACGCCGGTGTGGTCAGCCCCGAGACGATCGACTCCTTCGCGGGAGACAGCGCAGCCGGCCACTTCTTCATCTGCGGGCCGACCCCGTTCATGGACACCGTGGAGAACGCCCTGTTGTCGGCCGGGGTGACGAAGGACCGCCTGCACCTGGAGCGGTTCACCGTCGCCGAGATCCCAGTCGATGCTGCCGAGACCCAGGACACCGAAGAGGTCGTCATCGAACTGGACCGCAAGAAGACCGTGGCGGCCTACCGCAAGGGCGATACGCTGCTACAGGTCGCGCGCTCGGCGGGCCTGCGGGCGCCGTATTCCTGTGAAACAGGTTCGTGCGGAACGTGTATGGCGCGCATCGTCGAAGGCAGCGCGCGCATGGTCAACAATGACGCGCTCGATGATGACGAGGTCGCCGAGGGTTGGGTGGTGTCCTGTCAGGCATTGCCGACCAGCCCTCGAGTGCACATGATCTACGAGTAGGAGCGACATGCCCAGTGATTCCCCGCAGTCGCGGGTTGCAGTGGTGACCGGAGGTGCCTCCGGGATGGGCGAGGCCAGTTGCCGCGAGCTCGGCAGGCGGGGACACAAGGTCGCTGTCCTCGATCTCAACGGTGACGCCGCCCAACGCGTCGCCGAGGAGCTGCGCGCCGACGGTATCACCGCGCTCGGTCTCGCGGTCGACGTCGTGGACCGGCCGGCCGTCGATGACGCATTCGCCAAAGTTCGTACTGAACTCGGTCCGGTGCACATTCTGGTCACGAGCGCCGGCCTGGTGGACTTCGCGCCGTTCCTGGAGATCTCGCCGCAGAGCTGGCAGCGCCTCATCGACGTCAACCTCAACGGGACGTTCCACTGCGCGCAGGCCGCGATTCCCGACATGCTGGAAGCGGGGTGGGGTCGCATCGTGATGATCTCGTCGTCCAGCGCGCAACGCGGCTCACCCGGGATGGCACATTACGCCGCATCGAAGGGCGGCTTGATCTCGCTCACGCGCTCACTGGCACGGGAATACGGCCCGGCGGGTATCACGGTCAACAACATCCCGCCGTCGGGGATCGAGACGCCGATGCAGCACCAGTCGCAGGCGGCCGGCTACCTCCCCCCCAACGAGCAGATGGCTGCCAGCATCCCCGTCGGGCACCTCGGCACGGGAGCCGACATCGCCGCGGCCGTCGGCTTCCTGTGCTCTGCGGAAGCAGGTTTCATCACCGGTCAGACACTTGGTGTCAACGGAGGGTCGGTGATGGCATGACAGGCGTCGACAGCGCACTACGACAGGGAGATTCAGATGGGTAAGTGGCCGAAGCCCGCTGAGGGCAGCTGGACCGAGCACTATCCCGTACTCGGGACGGGCCCGGTGTCGTTCCGGGATTCGATCTCACCGGAGTTCTACGAACTGGAGAGAGAGGCGGTGTTCAAACGCGCCTGGCTCAACGTCGGTCGGATCGAGGATGTCCCGCGGGTCGGCAGCTACTTCACCAAGGAGATCGAGGTCGCCAGAACCTCGGTGATCGTGGTCCGCGGGCGCGATCAGCAGATCCGCGCCTTTCACAACATCTGTCGCCACCGCGGAAACAAGCTGGTGTGGAACGAATTTCCCGCGGCCGAGGTCAAAGGTGTATGCCGGCAGTTCACCTGCAAGTATCACGGCTGGCGTTACGGTCTCGATGGAGAGCTCACCTTCGTCCAGCAGCAGGGGGAGTTCTTCGACCTGGACAACGAGCGCTACGGTCTGGCGCCGGTGCACTGCGATGTGTGGAACGGCTTCGTTTTCATCAACTTCGACCGTGAGCCCCGGCAGACACTGCGCGAGTTCCTCGGCCCGATGATCACCGCTCTCGACGACTACCCGTTCGACTTGATGACCGAGCGGTACGAGTTCGCCGCGCACAACAACAGCAACTGGAAGATCTTCGCCGACGCGTTCCAGGAGTACTACCACGTCCCCTCGCTGCACAGCCAGCAGGTGCCCACCGAGGTTCGGCAACCCAACGCGACATTCGAGTGCGGGCACTTTCAGATCGACGGACCGCACCGCCTGGTTTCGACCGCGGGCACCCGGCGCTGGTTGCTGGCACCGGAGTACATGTACCCGGTCGAGCGCGCCACCCGCAGCGGTCTGGTGGGGCCGTGGCGCACTCCGGAGACCCACCAGTCGGCCGGTCTGAACCCCGGCGGTATCGAGCCGTGGGGCATCACCAACTTCCAGATCTTCCCCAACCTCGAGATCCTGATCTACCACGGCTGGTATCTGCTGTACCGGTACTGGCCGACTTCGCACAACACCCACAAGTTCGAGGCCTACAACGCGTTCCATCCGGCGCGCACGGTGCGCGAACGTGTCGAACACGAGGTGGCGTCGGTGGTGCTCAAGGAGTTCGCGCTGCAGGACGCCGGGATGCTCGGCGGCACACAGGCCGCGCTGGAGTACGGGTTGGGGGAACCGGTGGTCGACGATTACCCGCTCAGCGACCAGGAGATCCTGGTGCGCCACCTCCACCACGAGGCCGTCAAGTGGGTCGAGGAGTACCGCAGCGAGCGCCGTCCGGTGGGGGTGTGACCATGGCCGACCACCTGCCCAGTGCCTTCGCCGAGTACGAACGATTCGCCGAGAAATGGTGTCTGGCCACCGAACCCGAGCGGTGGCAGATGCGGATGGAGACTGCGATGGGGGAGATCCACGAGTTCTACGACGCGTTCACGCCGCGATTCGAGGAAGCCATCGATTACTGCGACAAGTTCCCGCTGGACGACCTGCCGGAGGATGTGCTGAACCTCCTGCACCTCGTCTACTCGATGATCATGGTGTCGATGGCCGTCGAGGTCTTCGGCACCCAGAAGCCCGCCGACTCCGCCGACGCCGTGCTCGACCGCGTCAGCGCGCCGGTGCCCTGAGTGAGGAAACAGCCATGACGACAGCGCTGACCATCAACAAGCTGACCGCGTCCGTCGGCGCCAAGGTCGTCGGGCTCGACCCGGCGCACCTGGGCTCCGACACGGCGCTGGGCGACGCCCTACTCGAGGCCCTCGAGCGCAACGGCGTCCTGGTGCTGCCGGAGCTGCACCTCGATCCCGTTGCGCAGGTGGAATTCTGTCGCCGGCTCGGCGGTATCGACCACTCCTCGGACGGTCACCATCCGGTTGCCGGGATATACCCTGTCACGCTGGACAAGTCCAAGAACTCGTCGGCGGCCTACCTTCGCGCGACCTTCGACTGGCACATCGACGGCTGCACCCCCACCGGCGACGAGTACCCGCAGAAGGCCACCGTGCTCTCGGCCAAGCATGTCGCCGAGCACGGCGGGGAAACCGAGTTCGCGAGTTCCTACGCCGCCTACGACGATCTGACCGACGACGAGAAGATCCGGTTCGGGGCCCTGCGCGTGGTCCATTCGCTCGAGGCGTCACAGCGCCGCATCACGCCCGACCCGACCCCAGAGCAGCTGGCCCGGTGGCGGGCGCGGCCAACCCACGAACATCCGCTGGTCTGGACGCACCGCAGCGGGCGGAAGTCGCTGGTACTCGGAGCGTCTGCGGACCACATCGTGGGGCTGGACCTCGACGAGGGGCGAGCCGTGCTGCAAGATCTGCTGGATCGCGCCACCACGCCCGACAAGGTCTACCGGCACACCTGGTCGGTCGGCGACACGGTCATCTGGGACAACCGCGGGGTGCTGCACCGCGCCGCACCCTACGCGGAGGATTCGCCACGCGAGATGTTGCGAACCACCGTGCTCGGCGACGAGCCGATCCAGTGAGCCCGCCGGCCGGGTCTCGAATGACTCCGTTGCCGGAGGAGCAATGGGACGACGCGATGCGGGACGCGCTGAGCCCGCTGCTGTCCGAGGACCGGCGCAACTCGCGCGACGCCGGCAATGTGTTGGCCACCCTGCTGCGGCACCCGGACCTTACTCGCGGATACCTGCACTTCAACGCGCACCTGCTGCTGAATTCGACACTGTCGCCGCGGATTCGCGAGGTCGCGTTGCTGCGCGCCGTCCACCTGCGGGGCTGCGACTACCTGTGGGACCATCACATCGCCATCGCCGAGCGCGCCGGCGTGACGGCCGCCGACCTCGACCGCATCCGAGCCGGCGACAGCAGCGACGCGGTCGACCGCCTGGTCGTAGCGACCGTCGACGAAATCGACCGGAGCCACACGTTGGCGGACGACACCTGGATGAGGCTGCGGGAGTTTTTCGATGAACGGCAGATCCTCGATCTGCTCTTCACCGTGGGCTGCTATCAGTCGCTGGCGGTCGCCGTCAACGTGCTGGCCATCGCGCCCGAACATCCCTGACCGGACCCCTCGTTGACGGCGCGCGGCCGGTATGAAAACCTGATACGCAAAGATGAGAATCTCATTCTCATACAGTGAGACCGGTGAAACGGAGCGAGCATGGCTGAAGACCTCACCACGGTCGACTTCTTCCGGGACAGTCGCCTGACCGAAGACCCCTACACGTTCTACGAAGCGCTGCGCAACAAATGCCCGGTGGCGCGCGAGGACCACTACGGCGTCACCATGGTGACCGGATGGCAGGAGGCCGTCGACGTCTACAACGATGCCGAGACGTTCTCGTCGTGCATCTCGGTGACGGGCCCGTTCCCGGGCTTCCCGGTGCCGCTGGAAGGTGACGATGTCACCGAGGTGATCAAGCAGCACCGCGACGAGATCCCGTTCAGCGATCAGCTGCCGACGCTCGATCCGCCGACCCATACCAACCACCGCGCCCTGCTGATGCGGCTGATCACCCCCAAGCGCCTCAAGGAGAACGAGGACGCGATGTGGCAGCTCGCCGACGACATCCTCGACGACTTCCTGGCACCCGGCCAGGGCGAGTTCATCAAGGGGTTCGCCGGTCCGTTCACGTTGCGGGTGATCGCCGATCTGCTCGGGGTTCCGGACGAGGACCGGGCCGAACTGCTGGAGCGACTGGCGCGCGGCACACACGGCAGCGGTCTCGGCAACGCCGACAAGCAGCTGACCAAGACGCCGCTGGAGTACCTCTACGACGTGTTCGCCGAGTACGTCGAGGACCGCCGTGCGCAACCCCGCGACGACGTGCTGACCGGGCTGGCGACCGCGACGTTCCCCGACGGCACCATGCCGGAGGTCGGTGACGTGGTGCGGGTGGCCACCAACGTGTTCTCCGCCGGCCAGGAGACCACGGTGCGACTGCTGTCGACGGCGTTAAAGGTCATCGGCGACCATCCCGACATCCAGGCGCAACTGCGCGAGGACCGCAGCCTGCTGCCGAACTTCATCGAGGAGTGCCTGCGCATCGAGAGCCCCGTCAAGGGCGACTTCCGGTTGTCGCGGGTGCCCACCACCGTCGGTGATCAGCAGCTGCCCGCGGGTTGCACGGTGATGGTGATCAACGGCGCGGCCAACCGTGATCCGCGGCGCTTCGAGAACCCCGACACCTTCGATCCGGAACGCAAGAACGCCCGCCAGCACCTCGCGTTCGGCCGCGGCATCCACAGCTGCCCCGGTGCGCCGCTGGCGCGCGCCGAGACCCGGGTGGGGCTGGAGCGCCTGCTCGACCGCACCACCGACATCCGGATCTCCGAGGACAAGCACGGACCGGCCGGTGCCCGGCGATACGAGTACATCCCGACCTACATCCTGCGCGGACTGACCGAACTGCATCTGGAGTTCGACGTCCGATGAAGGTGATGGTCGACGAGGATCGGTGCGCCGGCCACGGTATGTGTCTGACACTGTGCCCGGAGGTGTTCCAGATGACCGACGACGGCTGGGCAGTCGCCGACCCCGAGACCGTCCCGGCCGGCTCCGAGGATGCCGCACGTGAGGCCATCGACAATTGCCCAGAACGGGCAATCCGCGAAATCGATTGACGGTAGGAGAAATAACAGTGGCCAAGGGCTATGTGATCATCACCGAGGACGTCAAGGACGCAGCCGGCATGGGCGAGTACGCCAAGCTGGCCAGCCAGACGATGGGCAACGCCAAGATCCTCGCGTTCGGTCCGCCGGCCGAGAACCTCGAGGGCCAGTGGCACGGCACCCAGACGGTGCTGCTGGAATTCGATTCCGTGGAGGCCGCCAAGCAGTGGTACTACTCCGACGAGTACCAGGCGGCGGCGAAGCTGCGCCAGGCTGCAGCCGACTGCCACGGGGCGGTCGTCGCCGGCCTCTGACGCCCGCGGCGTCCCCGACATCAGTACGGAGACAGGGCGGCGACCGGACTGGTGGTGATCGCATGCACCAGCAGCTCGGCCAGCTCGTGCGGCCGCGACAGAAACGGTGAATGCGACGCGTCGATCGACAGTTGCTCGACCCCGAGCCGGCGCGTCACCGTGTCGGCCAGCCAGCGCGGCATCGACCGATCCTGTTCGCACACAATGAAACTGCGTGGCAGGTCCGCGTCCCAGAAACGGGGCACCGACACCGGTGTGACGGTGGTGTCGCCGAAGCGCTCCGGGCCGAGCCGGTCGAACGCCCAGCGTGCGGTAGCTTCGTCGCAGTCGTGGTAGAAGTATTTCCACGCGCCGTCGAAGTCGGCGAAGCGCATCGCGCCGTCCTCGTCGAAGTGCAGGTAGCCCAGCATCTCCCCGACGTCGCCGTCGAAATCGCCGCCCAGCTCGACCGGTCCGGACTCGGAGTCGCGCATCGCCATCGCCTCCGGATAGGTGCGGCCTTCCCGGGGTAGCGCAGCAGCGAGGTAGACGATGTGGCGCACCAGATCCGGCCGTGCGTCGGCGGCGAGCGTGGCATCGAAGCCGCCCCCGGAATGGCCCACCAGCACACTGCGTTCCGGTGCCGCGGCTGCCAGCGCTTCGACGATCGCCTCCCGCCGATTGGCCAGCGTCGATTCCTCGTCGAGACGCGCGCCGTGGCCGGGCAGGTCCACCGCCACCGCGTCGTGTCCCAGCGCCGCCAACTGGTTGATCGTGCGTTCCCAGCACCAGGCAGCGTGAAAGCCGCCGTGCACGAACACGAACCGCATGAACGGACTACGCGAGCACGCGCACGGGCACGTGCGACCATCCCGCGACGTTCTGCGCAGCGACCCTTCGACAGCCGTCCCACCGCACTTCGTAGCGCGGCATGAAATCGAGCAGCCGTTCGAGGGCGATGGCACTCTCCATCCGGGCCAGCGCCGCGCCCAGGCAGCTGTGCACGCCGTAACCGAAACCGAGGTTCTGCGCCTCGGTGCGGTCGCGGTCGATATCGAAGGTGTCTGCGTCAGTGAACGCATCGGGGTCCCGGTTCGCCGAGCCGGCGAGCAGGAACACCGGCTTGCCCTCCGGAATCGTGACTCCGTGGATCTCCACATCCCTCATCGAGCGGCGAACGTTGTACTGGTTCGGCGCTTCGTAGCGCAGCAACTCCTCGACCGCGGCCGGAATCTTGCTGCGGTCGTCGAGCAGCTTCTGCCACTGCTCTGGGTGGCGGGCGAACGTCACCGTCGCGTTGCCGATCAGCTTGGTGACGGTCTCGGCCCCGGCGCCGCCGAGAAGCGTTGCGAAGCCTGCGATCTCGAAGTCATCCAGCGACTCGGTATCACCGTCCTCGCGGGTGACCTCAGCGGCGATCAACCTGCTGAACATGTCGTCGCGAGGCTCGGCCCGGCGTTGCTGAATGATGTTGTAGTACAACCCCATCAGTTCGCCGACCGCCTGCATGCCCTCCTCGGACATCTCGATCTGGCCCGGTTCCCGGGCCAGCGACGTGTCGACCCACTCGCCGACCTGTTTGCGGTACTCCTCCGGCACGCCGAGCATCTGGGTGATCACCTGGACCGGGAACAGCGCCGAGAAGTCCCCGACGACATCGAAGCCGCCGGGGTCGACCGCGGAGAGGTAGCGGTCGATGGTCTCGGTGGCCATCGGTCGCAACGCCTCGATGGCGCGCGGGGTGAAGACCTTGTTGACCAGGCTGCGCATCTGCCGATGCTCAGGCGGGTCCATCATGATGATCATCTTCGCCGGCATCGGCTCGTCGGAGCGGACCGTGGCGAGATCCAGACCGTACGCCGAGGAGAAGGTCTCGAAGTCTTTGTAGGCCGCCGCGACATCCTCGTGCCGGGACAGCGCATAGAAGTCGTACTCGGCGTTGTAGTACACCGGGGCTTCGGCCCGCATCCGTCGGTAGATCTCCCAGGGACCGTTGAAGAATTCCTCCGAGAACGGGTCGAAGACGAGTTCGGTTGACGTCATGCGTCTTCGATCGCGATCGCCTGCCGGGGACACTGGCGCACGGCTTCCCGGACCTGCTCTTCGTTCTCGGGTGTCACGTCCTCCTGCAGGACGTGCAGATAATCGTCCTCGTCAAGATCGAAGACCTCGGGGATGATGCCCATGCACACTCCGTTGGCCTCACACAACCCGAAATCGACGACAATCTTTTGGGTCACCGATGCGTCCCTCCCTTCGTGCCGCGACTCACCGCAGTACCCGCACAGGGACGTGGTGGTAGCCGGCGACGTTCTGCATGTGCACCTTCTCCAAACCGTCGGCATCGACCTCGTAGCGCGGCATGAAGTCGAGGAGATGCTCGAGCGCGATCGAGGTCTCCAGCCGGGCCAGCGCCGCACCTAGGCAGCTGTGGATGCCGTAACCGAGGCCGAGATTCTGGGCCTGGGTGCGATCGCGGGTGATGTCGAACTTCTCCCCGTCGTCGAACGCACGGGGATCACGGTTGGCGGCAGCCTGTAGCAGGAACACGGGCTTGCCGGCCGGAATGGTGCCGCTGGGCACGTGGGCCTCCTTGAGCGTCCACCGCACGTTGTACTGCACCGGCCCGACGTAACGCAGCAACTCTTCCACCGCGGCAGGTAGCAGGCTGCGATCGTCGAGCAGCATCTGCCACTGCTCAGGATGGCGTGCGAACTCGACCACGGCGCTGCCCACCAGCTTCGTCACGGTTTCGGCGCCGGCTCCGCCGAGCAGCGCGGCGAAGCCGGCGATCTCGACGTCGTCGAGCCGGCGCATCTCACCGTTGTCACCGGGGATCTCGGCGGCGATCAGCCGACTGATCATGTCGTCCTGCGGTTGCGCGCGCCGCTCCTGGACCAGGCCGTAGTAGTACACACCCGAGTCGATGTTGGCCTGCATGGCCTCTTCGGACAGCTCGATCTGCCCGGGCGCGCGCTCCAGACCCTTGTCGATCCAGTGGCGGCACTGCTGGCGAAACTCCTCGGGCACACCCGCCATGCGGGTGATCACCTCGACGGGGAACGGTCCCGAGAAGTCCTGCACGACGTCGAAATGATCGGGATCGACCTGCGACAGATAGTGCTCGACCAGCTCGACGATGGTTTCGCGCTGGGACTGGATCGCCCGCGGCGTGAACGCCTTGTTGAGCAGGCTGCGCATATGCCGGTGCTCCGGCGGGTCCATGAAGATGATCGACTTCGGCGGGCCCTCGGGGCGGCGCACCATGGCCAGGTCGCAACCCCGGGAGGAGGAGAAGGCCTCGTGGTCCTTCAGCGCCGCGGCCACGTCGGCGTGGCGGGTCAGTGCGTAGAAATCCAGTTCCTCGTCGTAGTAGATCGGGGCCTCGTCACGCATCCGCTGGTAGATCTCGTACGGATTGGCGAAGTAGTCCGGGGAGACGGGATCGAAGCGGAGTTCAGGAGCTGACATTTTTCCTCCGTCGCGGCTGGCTGGGCCGGATGCTTTACGAGAAGTGAATTAACTGTAACGCTATCAGTTTCGGTAGACCAGCACAGCGACATTCGCGTCGGTGATGTGGCGGCTCATCCGGCGCGCGGGGTGTCGGCGGGTACGACGCTGTCCAGCAGGATCTCGAGAATTCCCAGTTCGTTACCGGTCTCGGCGGCGACCTCGCGGATCACCGCGACGTCCTTGCCGAGGAACTCGCTGATCGAGTCGATGAAGTCCTGCACCGACCCCTGCCCGCGGGTACCGATCATGTCCGCGGCCTTGCTGGCGCCGCTGCCGCACCGGATCGCACTGAGCAGACCCCGTTCGTCGACGCCGACCCGCGCGCCGAACGCCGCGGCTTCGCGCAGCAGCCCCAGCTGTGCCGCCAGCAGAGTGTTGTTGAGGAGTTTGACCCATTGGCCCGAACCGGGCCGACCGGTGTGCACGATCGGATCGCCGTAGGCGGCCAGGACGGGCCGGGCGCGTTCGACGGCACCCTCATCGCCGCCGACGAAGAGCGTGATCCGGCCGGCGGCGATGTCGTGCGGGCCGCCGCTGACCGGCGCATCGACCACCGCCACGCCGGGGGTCCGCGCGGCCAACAGCTCGGCGGTGCGCGGGCTGCCCGTGGTGTGGACGACCAGCACCGAGCCCGCGCCCATCGCGTCGAGCAGCCCGTCGTCGAGACACACCCGGCGGACCTGCTCGTCGGTGAACACGCACACCACCACGACTTCGGCGCCGACGGCGACCGCTTGTGGCTGCACCACGGCCGTGGCGCCCAATTCCTGCACCGCTGCCCGCTTCTCGTCGGTGCGGGCCAGCGCGCGGACGTGGTGGCCGGCGCTGACCAGACGCTCGATCATCGGCGTGCCCATCCGGCCCGCACCGACGAATCCGACCTGCGTCACCGCCGGTGGTCCATGGCGATCAGGGCGGCGTCGGCCGCGGTGAAGACCGCGCCCTCGGGGGCCGATGCCGCGGCAGCCAGGCTGGCCGCATGCCGGACATCCTTCTGCAGCAGTGCACCGGCGATCGGGGCCAGGCCGTCCAGGGTGCCGCCGAACATCGAGATGCTGCCGACGGCCTTGCTGGTGGCTGACCCGCGGTTGAGCACCTCGACCAGCTTGTCGCGCGGGATACCGAGGGATTCGCCCAGCTCCAGGGTGCTGACGGCGCTGCCGAGGTTGGCGCTGAACAGCAGGTTGTTGAGGATCTTGGTGTTCTGGCCGCTGCCCAGCGGGCCCAGGTGCACGATCGGGTCGGCGTACGTCGCGAACACCGGCCGGCATCGGTCGGCGACCTCTTCGTCGCCGCCGATCATCACCAGCAGCGTGCCCTGTTCCACCGCGGGCCCGCCGCCGCTGACCGGCGCGTCGATGACCGAAACACCCTGTGCGGCAGCCTTGTCGGCGATCTCTCGGCAAGTGTTCGGGTGCACGGTGCTGTGGATCGCGACGATGCCGCCCGCAGCCATCCCGGCCAGCACCCCGGTGTCGCCGTAGAGCACCTCACGGACGTCGTCGTCGCCGACCACGCACAAACAGACCAGGTCGCTGGCGGCGCCGAGGTCGGCCGGCGTCGACGCCGACTTGGCCGGGGTGTCGGCGTACGGTTCCAGGCTGGCCGCGCGCCGCGCCCACAGCGTGGTCTCGAATCCGCCCTGCGCGATCCGCCGCGCCATGGGGCCGCCCTGGCTGCCCAATCCGATGAATCCGACCCGCATCAGCTCGCCTCCACGTGAACTCGGTCGCGGCCCTGTGTGCCCGCGATGCACTCCTCGATGAACGACAACACTTGTCCGTGGTACTGGCCGGCGGTGAGCCCGACGGACAGGTTGTGTCCGCTGGCGGGCACTTCGTTGACCTGCACGTGCGGGGCGGCGTCGAACAGCCCGGCGATGGCTGCGACCGCCGACGGGCCGGTCTGCCAGACCTTTTCGTGCTCGGCGATGCTGAACTGCACCGGAACCCGCACCTCGGCGGCGACCGCGGGAAAGTCGCGGCGCGCCCAATTCGCGGTCACCTCTGCCTCGTAGGCCACCCCGGGCGCGGACAGCGCACCGGTGAGCACCTCGGCGGGGTAGAGCTCGGTGGGTTCCCACAGCAGATCACGCAGCCCAGCGGGCCGGTTGGTCACCGTAGCCGACGCGATGATGTCCTTGGCCGCGTCGCTGTATCGCAGTCCGGTGCCTGCCAACTCGACGCCGACGATGTCATCCCTGGCGGTCGCCAGCCGGAGCGCGAGCTCACATCCCGCCGAATGCCCGAGCACGAACACCCCGGCGCCGCCGCTGCCCGACACGATCTTGTCCACCGCGGCCGATGTGACGGCCACCCGGCGTGCCGGATCGGAGAACTCACCGGCATAAGCCGCCGAGGTGCCGTAGCCGGGCCGGTCCAGCGCGATCGCGGTGAAACCGGCGGCCACCGCGCGATGCAGCAGGGACAGCTCGGGACGGCCCGGGCAGTCGAAGTACGCGGCCGACGTGGCCCCACCGTGGACGGCGACGATCACCGCCCGGGGGTCCTCCGCCTGCGCGACGAGCCCCGACATCGGGATCCCGTCGACCAGGACGACGCGTGGCCGTGGGGCCGCAGTCACGTGGTGGTCCGTAGCAGCATGACCCCGCTCGGCGTGAGCCCACCGCTGCTCACCACGGCCACCCGGGCGTCGGCGACCTGCCGCTCGCCGCCCTCGCCCCGCAGCTGCGACACCGCCTCGTGGACCAGACCCATACCGTGCGTGCGGCCGTGGGACAGCTGGCCCCCGTGGGTGTTGAGCGGAATCACCCCGTCCCGGGCGATGGCGGCACCGCCGTCGAGAAAGTCCTTGGCTTCGCCGATGCCGCAGAACCCGAGGGCCTCCAGCCAGGACAGGCAGTTGAACGTGAAGCCGTCGTAGAGCTGGGCGACGTCGACATCGGCGGGCCGTAGCGACGTCCGCGTCCAGAGGTGCGCGGCCTGCCCGAGCACCTGCGGCTCGTGGGTGAGGGTGGTCTGATCCCAGTCGGTCCGTTCGATGATCTGGGTACCGACGGCCTCGAAGTACACCGGGGGCTTCGGCGCGTCGGCCGCCGCCTCGACGGCCGAGACGACGACCGCGACCGCGCCGTCACAGGGCACGTCGCAGTCGTAGAGGCCGAAGGGTGTGGTGATCGGTCTCGCGTTGAGATAGTCGTCCATCGTCATCGGCTCGCGGTAGATCGCGGTCGGGTTGAGCGCGGCGTTGGCGCGCTGGTTCAGCGCGATCCACCCGAGGGTCTCTTTCGTGGTGCCGTAACGGTGAAAGTGGCGTTGGGCATTGAGCGCCAGCGTGTGCGCCGCGGAGGTTGCCCCGAACGGCGCCTGCCAGCTGTTCACCCTGGTGCCGCCGGGCGGCGAAACCTTGCCCTCCTTCATGAGCTGGCTGAACGTCGCCTCCCACAACGTGCGAAAACACAGCACGTGCCGGGCCATGCCCGTCGCCACCGCCATCACCGCGGCGATCAGCGATCCGCCCGGCCCGAAGGTGTCCATTCCGCCGTTGATCCACGTCGGCCGGAGGCCGAGGGCGCCCTCCAGCGCGGTCACGCCGCCTTCACCCATGCCCATCGCGTCCATGGCCGGATAGGTGGACAGTCCGTCGATGTCGGCGAACGTCAGGCCGGCGTCGGCGACGGCGGCCTCGCAGGCATCCACCGTCAGCGACAACGGAGACACCATCAGGCGTCGCCCCATCTTCGAGGCGCCGATGCCGGTGATCGCGGCAGCGTCCTCGAACTTCTCGGTCGTCAGCATCGGCCGGACGAACCTGCCGAAGTCCTGCGGGGTGATCTCGTCCTCGGGTAACGGCGCGGTCTCCGGGGAAGCGGTCGGCCGGAACAGCGGCAACCACACATCCTCGTTCTGTTCGAAGACGACCTCGACGACGCGGCCCAGTTCCAGGTCGGCGGGGTCGCACTCGATGATGTTGGTGGTCAGGCGGACCCGCGGATCCTCCTCGATCGCGACCTGCGCGACGACGTACGGCGCTGACAGGCCCGGGATGGAGAAGCGCTCGTTGATCGTGAACGCCGAGAGTACGGCGCGTCCGGAAACCTCCCGCGGACCCAGGTTGCGGCTGCTGCAGTAGCGGCATATCGGCTGCGGCGGATGGATCAGCGACTTGCAGTCACCGCACTCCTGAATGCGCAGCACGCCGTCCGCACCCGACGTCCAGAAAAACTCGTTGTCGAACGTCAACTGCGGCAGTGGAAGCCGACTCATCGGGTCTCAATCCTCTTCGCGCAAGCGCTCATCGGGTCTCAATCCTCTTCGCGCAAGCGCTCATCGGGTGAATCCCCATTCCGCTTCGTTGTCCTCGGTCTTCAGGTGCTCGAGGTCGGGCTCCCGCACCGGCTGGATCGGCTTCTCGTCGGGCCGGCGCTCACCGATCTGCAGGATGGCGTGCACCGGGCAGTCCATCAGGGCGCGCTGCACGGCGTCGCGATCCGCGTCCGGGATGTTGCCGTCGCCGACCAGGACGGCGTAACCCCAGTCGTCGAGCGAGAAATACTCGGGCGCGTGCCGGGCGCAGATCCCGAAGCCGTCGCACAGCGTCCGGTCCAGCTTGATCCGCATCTTGTCGGTCACGATGCCTCCACTTCGAAAGGGCGCGTGGCGGTGAAAGCGCCCGCGCTGCACCGAGTGCACTGTCCGTCCAGGTGGCGCGCCACCTCGTCGGGGAACATCGCGAGCAGGCTTGCAGCGATGTTGCAGGCGGCGTCGAGGGTGGCGCACGCACCGCGCCCACGCAGGACGACCGACCAGCGCTGCAGGCGAGCGAGGTCGTCGGCCTCGGCGATACCGTCGCGCAGGGCGGACGCTGCCGCGGCCATCGCCGCGGTGCCGTTGAAGCACGAGCCGCACTGGTCGGCGTTCTCGCGGTCGTAGTAGGCCAGCACCGAGGCGGCCACCGCGACGGGGCACTCGTCGGTGATCAGCGACACCGCGCCACATCCCAGCCCGCTTCCGAGGTCGCGCAGCGATCCGTGGTCCAGTGCGCCGTCGAGGACGCGCCGGTCCAGCAGGCCCGCGAAGTACCCGCCCATGAGCGCGCCCTGGACGCGCGCGGTGTCGACCCCGTGCAGCGCAACCAGTTCCGCCGCAGCGACTCCGAACGGCACCTCGTAGAGGCCCGGTGGACGGCCACCCCCGGTCACCGTCGCGAGAAAGGTGCCCGACGAGCCCTCGGTGCCGAGTTCCCGGTAGGTGGGCGCGCCATGGCGGTGGACGTAGGGCAGGTTGGCCAGTGTCTCGACATTGCTGACCGCGGTGGGCAGGCCGCCCACGCCTTCCTCGAAGGGTCGCGGCGGCTTGTCGGTCGGCTTCGCCGGCCCGCCGTTGATCGCCCGCACCGCGGCTGTCTCCTCGCCCGCGACGTAACCGGGCGCGACAGTGAGCATGCTCACAGTGATCCCGTCGAGCGCTTCCGGGGTCAGTTCGTCGAGCGCGGTCCGCACCGCAACGGCGGCACGCTCATCGGAGACGTAGACGTGTGCATGACGGGCACCGATGATTTGGGCGGCCAGGCGGACGCCGTCGAGCACCAGGTGCGGCCGGTGCCGCAGCAACCAGCGGTCCTTGACCGAAGCCGGCTCGCCCTCTTCGCCGTTGGCCACCAATACGGTGTCCACACCCCGCTGCGCCGCCTGTCGCACGGTGGCCAGCTTCACCGCCAGCGGGAAGGCCGCGCCGCCGCGTCCCAGGACGCCCGCCTGTGAGATCGCGTCGTGCAGCGCGTCGACGTCGGTCAACGGTCGGTAGCCCCCGGCGGCGCGGTACTGCTGCGCCGACTCGGTGTCCAGCCCCGGCCGCAGCAGCCGTGGTGTGATGCCCGGCCAGGCGGCGACCGTCAGTTCGGTGTTCATCGCCGTACTCATCTCCGGCTACCCTTCCCTGCATGCGAACAGCGGTGGTGCGTGTCGGCGTGGATCTGGCCGGCGAGCTGACCGTCGAACAGCTCACCAACGGTATGACCGAACTGAGCCGGCTGGCCGCCGAAGCGGGTGCCGAGGTGATCGTCAACGATCTCGCCGCGCTGCCGCCCAAGCGCCGCGAGGTGGAGATCCTGATGCGGGGCGACGACCCGAAGATGCTGCAGGCCGCCGGTGTCGAGTTGTGCGCCAAGGCTTTTCCGACTGACCCGGTGCTGGGTGTGCTGACCTTCGTCAGTCACGGCACCGACGACGACGCATACGGCGTGCTCGCCGGGTTCGGTCTCGCCGGGGTGGTCGACCGGACGGCCGGCGGCGACGGTTGGGACATCATCACGGTGACGCTGGCCAAGGCCGACCTCGAGCGCGTTCCGGAAAGCCGCATCCACACCGCGCTGGAGGCGTCGACCAACTGCGAGGTCCGTATCGTCGTGACCGACTGAGACGGGGGAGTGCACCGGCGCGCTCATCACCTCACCGCCCCAGGAAGTCCAGGATCGCCGGCGCTGCCTGCACCCACGTGTCGAACAGGCAGAAGTCCTTCCCGCCGCTCTCGGCCATCTTCTCGCCGGCGCGTTCCCAGGCGTCCTCGGGCCACGGCGGGTCGATCAGCGTGGAACCCTTGATCAGGCAGTGCACTTCGTAGGACGTGCGCTTGGGGTGGTCCCAGTCGTTCTCGCCACCGCGGATGATCAATGTGGGCACCCGGATGTCGTCGAACATCTCGTCGGCGACGCCCGGGATCGTCTGTCCCGGTTTCGGCACGAAGGCGTTGAGCCACCGCCGCATCACCTTCAGGAACTCGTCGGCGTCCAGGTCCAGGAAACGTTGTTCGTTACCGGGGTTCTGCGCGATACGTTCCCGCCACTCCGGCACGCTGAGCAGACCTTTGATGCCCAGCCCGCGCACGGCGAGGATGCTGGGAACGACGTAGTGACCGCCGAGCACGAAGCTGCCGTACACCCCGCCAACGATGTTCCACACCACCAGCTTGGTGACCATCTCGGGGTGCAGCATGGTGAACAGCATCGAATCGCGCGCACCCCCGGAGCCACCGGCGATGATGCACGGGCCGGTCCTGAGCGCGGTGAGTAGCCCGTACAGGGTCTCGGCGCGCATGTGCGATTCGCTCTCACCGTAGAACTGCACGTCGGAAGCGCCGCAGTTGGGCCGGTCCCACAACAGCACCCGGTAGCCGCCCTCGACCAGTGCCTCGGCCAGCGGGCGGAGCCCGGGAATGTCTTTGCTGAACCGGCCCCCTGGCGTCAGGACGATCAAATCGCCTTTGTTGCCCAGGATTTCATAGACGACGTCGCCGCCGTTGATCTCGATTGACTTGTTGGTCAACGTCTCTCCGATTGTCAGGTCCGCGAGCGGGCTAGGCCTGGACCAGGACGTCGTTACCGACGACCCGGACCGGGTAGGTGCGGATACTCCACTCGGGCTTGACCGCAGTGGTTCCGGTGGCGAGTTCGAATCCCCACTGGTGCCACGGACAGTAGATGTACTCCATGTCGCGCACCATCACCGCATTGCCGGGGACGCTCTCGTCGACGATGTTGCGGCCCCTGGCGCGGCCGGCACACAGCGGGCCACCTTCGTGCGGGCAGTAGTTGGCAATCGCGTAGAACGTGCCGTTGACGTTGTACACGCCGACACCGTGCCTGCCGATCGGTACGAGTTTGTGTGTGCCCGGCGGAATCTCGTCGACGGTGGCGACGACGTGTTCCCGCCCCTGAGCGAGGCGGGGCGTCTTGTCCTTGTCCATGTCCTAGAAGACCCGGACCTGACCTTCGAGTGCCGGGACGGTGTCCGGCAACTTGTAGGTCTCGATGCCGTTGCGGAACATCACCGCCTCGCGGGCGTGCTCGGGCAGATGCTTGACCAGCCAGCGCGGATCATCGAACGTCCAGTGCGGGTAGTCGCTGGAGAACAGCAGGATCTTCTCGCACTCCATCCACTCGAAGGCCCGGGTCAATTCGGTCTTGTCCTCGGGGTAATCCAGCGGCTGGGTAGTGAACTTGATGTGGTCTTTGACGTACTCGCTGGGCTTGCGCTTGATCTCCAGCCAGGACTTGCGGGCCTCGTAGAGCGCGTCCATCCGCCACATCAGCGGCAGGATCCAGGTGAACGCGTGCTCGACGAACACGATCCGCAGGTTCGGGTGGCGGTCGAACGTGCCGTCGAAGATCAGACTCATCACCTGGTTGGCGGCCAGCAGCGAGTAGGTGACCATGAAGTCATGGTTGTAGCTGGGTAGACCGACGGGCGGCATCGGCAGCTCGTCATAGTGGCTGCGCGACAGGTGGCAGCTCACCGGGATGTCGTGTTTGGCTGCGGCGGCCCAGATCGGGTCGTACTTCGGGTTGCCCCAGGAGGGTCGGGGTTCGGCCTTGATCAGGATCTGCGCCATGTAGGGATGGCCGACCCAACGCTCGATCTCGGCGACGCTGTCCTGGGGTTCTTCGATCGCCAGGCAGATGGACCCGCGCCAGCGCTCGTGCCAGTTGTTGTGGCTGTCGAGCCAGTGGTTGGCCTGCCACTCGTTGAGCGCGACCGACATCGCGTGCTGAGCCTCGGGCAACCGCGCCGGATAGGCGGCGGGCTCCAGGATCGCGATGTCCGCGCCGGCCTCCATGATCAGCTGCTTGAACGCCAGATCGGGATCGCTGCAGGCGAACTCACCGTCCGGGGGGAAGGTGTCCACCCGCATGGCGTAGGAATGGGCGTAGTCGGGGGCGTCGTAGTAGATCTGCTCGCCGACCCGGCGCGTGAGGAAGTACTTGCTGCGCCAGGGTTCAGGGATGTACTGGGTCAGCTCACCGCGACGGGGCGTCGGGTGGACGTCGGAGTCCACGCACCGCACGGCGGTGCGTTCGGCGGCTGGTACCCGTGGATTGGCTGTAACGGTCATGATCGCCTCCTGGTTACCTCTACTGTGCCGCAGTCGCAGATGACACGGACGGACTTGCGGGAACTTCGATGCCGTACAGCTGCGCGGCATTGCGCCAGCACAACTTGTCGCGTTGTTCGTCAGAATAGGTTTTCGGCACCGACAGCTCGTTGAGCTGCCAGTGGGGGTAGCTCGAGCCGTACATCACCATGTCGTCCTTGCCGGTGAATCCCGCCCATTCGCCGGCGAAGTCGACGTTCCCCGGTCCGTCCAGCGCGCCCTGGACGAAGTAGACGTGGCCCGGCAGGTAGTCGCTGGGCATCTTCGGCGCCCACGGGGTCTGCTCGAGATGGGGCCGGCCGAAGCAGTCCATCCGCCACATGAACGGCGTCAGCATGTCGGCCGCGCCGTCGGCCCACACGAACTTCAACGCGGGCGTCCTCTCGAACACTCCTTCGGCGATCATGTTCATCAGGTGATAGAGGAAGTTCAGCGCGGTGAAGCCGACGAACTGTTCGTAGGTGCGGGTGAGGCCGTTGGGCGTCGGGGGCAGCATCACCCCGGAGCCGACCTCGAAGTGGACCGCCACCGGCAGTCCGGCGTCGACGGCGGCCTCCCACAATGGCCAGAACTGGGGCTTGCCGTAGAGCTCGCGAGATTGCAGCGGGATACCGAGCTGCACGATGCGCGGATGGTCCCGGTACCGCTCGATTTCGCGCAGCGCGCCGGCGATGTCGTCGGGATTGACCCGCAGGGTGCCGCGGAACTTCTCACCGAACTCAGGGTGGTCCAGCCACCGGGTCACCATCATCTCGTTGTGCGCCGCTGCGATCGCGGTGCCCAGGTGGCGGTCGGGCATGATGCCGCGCGTCATCGGGTGCAGGATCGCGATGTCGACTCCGCGGTCGGCGAACAAATGTTTGGCGACCACCGCCGGGTCCGACCCCGGGTACTGGCCGTCGGGGCCGCCGGTGCGGTCGGCGTATTCGCCGCCGGGGGCGCCGTACCAGTCCATCTCATAGTCGGGAAAACCGCGGCTGCGGAACGGTTCCCGCAAGAATTTCTTTCGCAGGTCCTTGTTGGACTCGCAGAAGATGTGCACGCTGGCATCTATGACGGGGATGCGGACGGGGGTGGCGGTAGCCGTGTCACCAAAGCCACCGGACCCGTCACCGAATTCCTTCACGCAGCCTGATCCTTTGCTCTCCGCGGTCGAGGGCGCGACCGTCGATGACCCCAGTGTAGATCGTTGTTCTTCATAAGCAAGAATTCTGTTCTCAAGCGCAGCGCTTATCATTCACGCTGGTAGAAGTCGATGCTGATCGCTTGCTCAGCACTTTCGGCGCGATAATGGATACGCGTATGGCGAGAACGCGGACACCGGAAGTGAGAATGCTATTCTCAGCGGACTGCCGGTCCGAGGAGGCGCACGGGTGTTACTCGAATTCGATGCTGATCAGCGGCTGTGGCAGGAGACCGTACGTGACGCGGTCTCCAAACAATGCCCGGCTTCGCTGATCCGCGACATCGCGGAGAACGGCGTCGACCCGACGCCGCTGTGGCAGAGCTACCTCGATGCGGGGTGGACCGAGCTGACCGATCCGGAGAACGCCGTCGAGCTGGCGATCGTGCTCGAGGAACTCGGTCGGGCGACCGACCCGACCCCGTTTCTGGCCACGCTAAGCCAGTTCGCACCGCTGGTCGGGGATCGTTACGACTCGAGCGGAGCGGGCACGGCCGTCTATTCCGGTGTCACCGCGAACCGCGACGCACAGGGATGGGTGCTGTCCGGAACCGACCGTTTCGTGCTGGACGGGGACCGCGCCGACCGGCTCGCCGTGGTCACGCCCGCCGGCGTCTTCGTCGTCGATGCGAGCAAGGCAGTGACCCGGCGCGTCGAGGTATTCGACCCGGTGCTGCATGTCGCGGAGGTGTCCTTTGTGGGCGCGCAGGTCAGCGACGCCGACCGGCTGCCGGCCGACACCGAGCGCGCGCACCACGTGGCCCTGATGGGCATGGCGATCACGATGGTGGGCGCCTGCCAACGCGTCCTCGACCTGGTGCTCGAGCACGCCAAGAGCCGCCAGCAATTCGGGGTCGCGATCGGCACCTTCCAGGCTGTGCAGCACAAGGCGACCGACATGTTCGTGGCGATCGAACGGGCTCGAGCGCTGTCCTACTTCGCGGCGCTGACCATCGCCGCGGACGACCCGCGCCGACGGCTCGCGGCGGCCATGGCCAAAGCTTCGGCAGGGGAGTGTCAATCGTTGGTGTTCCGGCACGGCATCCAGCTGTTCGGCGCCATGGGCTTCACATGGGAGAACGATCTGCAGTTCGCGCTCAAGCGGGCCAAGGCGGGTGAATTGCTGCTCGGCGGAGCTGCCGAGCACCGGGCGATGATCGCGGAGGAATACGGGAGGGATATCTGATGCAGCTCGCTTTCGATTCCGACGTCGAGGAATTCCGCGCCGAGTTCTCTGCTTTTCTCGACGAGCACACCCCTTCTGCGGCCGAGACGCTGGAGCGTCCACGGTCGGTGTCCCACATGCCACAGTGGGCGCGCGACTGGCAGCGGCTGCTCTTCGACAACGGATGGCTGCTGCCGGCCCAACCGCCGGAGTTCGGCGGACGCAACGCCTCGGTCCTGCAGACCTTCGTGCACGCCGAGGAACTGTGCCGGCGACGCATCTATCACAGCTTCAACCCGCAGGGCGTCAATATCATCGCTGCGTCGCTGCTGACGTTCGGCACCGACGAGCAGAAGCATCGATGGGCGGTCCCGGTGTTGCGCGGCGAGCGCACCGCATCGCTCGGGATGAGCGAGCCCAGCGCCGGCTCCGACCTTGCGTCGTTGCGCACCAAAGCGGTCCGAGACGGGGACCACTTCGTCGTCAATGGGCAGAAGGTGTGGACCTCGGGCGCTCACGACGCCGATTTCCTGCTGACCTTCGTTCGTACCGATCCGGATGCGCCCAAGCACAAGGGCATCAGTGTGCTGCTGATCCCGACCGACCTCGACGGGGTGGTATGCCGGCCCTTCGCCGACATGACCGGAATTGAGAACCTGGACTTCAACGAGGTGTTCTTTACCGACGTGCGCGTCCCTGTCGAGAACCTCGTCGGCCCGCTCAACGGCGGTTGGGGCGTCGCCAACGGCTCGCTGGGGCACGAGCGAACCATGATGTGGCTCGGCTTCGCCGACCGGATCGCCAACTGCATCGCCGACTTTCAACCCAAGAACCCGCTCGAGCGGGATGCGCTGGCCACCAGCATCATGGATTATGAGGCGCTGCGCCTGCTGGGATCGGTGGGGATCGCCAAGGCGGCGCGCGGTGAGGTCGACGTCGCGTCGGTGTCGATCCCGAAACTGCTCGGCGCCGAGGCCGAACAGCGCATCGAGGGGCTGGCGCTGGAATCCGCCGGGCCTGACGGACTGGTACACCCCGCAACCTCCGGCCCGTACGAGCACATGAACCTGGACCACTACTTCGCCAGTTGGTTTGAGCGGTACTGCCGCAGCTTCGGTGGCACCATCGCCGGCGGAACCTCGGAGATTCAACGCAACATCATCGCCCAGCAAGTGCTCGGGTTGCCGCGGCGGTGACGACGGATCGGGAGCGCCTCAGGTGAAGGTCCAACCGGCAGCGTTCCTACGCACCACGCTGCCGCTGGACCTGTCCGGGCTCGACCAGCTCGACAGCGGCCGTTATCACTCGATCTGGCTGCCCGACCACATGGTCAGCTTCTGGCCGGACTCGATCTGGACCCCGGAGTTCACCGACCTTGCGGTTGCCTCGCCGTCACCGCACCGCCACCTCGACGCGATGGCCGTCGCGGCGGCCGCGGCGGTCCGCACGCAGAACGTGCCGCTGGTCACCAGCGTTGTCGACACCGTACGCCGGCACCCGGCGCTGCTGGCGCAGTCCGCGTTGACCATCGACCACCTGTCGGCCGGCCGCTTCATCCTCGGCCTGGGCAGCGGCGAGAAGGAGAACATCGAGCCGTACGGGTTCGACTTCAGCCGCCCGGTCAGCCGCTTCGAGGAAGCGCTGCAGGTCATTCGCCTGCTGTGGGACAGCGAAGGACCCGTCGACTTCGACGGCAAATTCTTCACCCTGCGACACGCGCGCCTCGACACCGAACCCTACGGCGGGAAGACCCCGCCGATCTGGATCGGCGCCAGCGGTCCCCGATCCCTCGAGATCGCCGGCCGCTACGCCGACGGATGGTGGCCCACCGGAGCGTGGACGCCGGAGGACTATGCCGAAAAGCTCGCGGTGGTACGGCAATCCGCGGAGCTTGCGGGCCGCGACCCGATGGCGATCACCCCGTGCTACATCCAGGTGAGCTTCATGGGCCGCGACGAGGACGCGCTCGCCGAGATCCTGCAAGCGCCGCTGGTGAAGTCGTTCCTGCTGCAGGTCTCCGCACCGGTGCTGGAGAGGTTCGGGTTCGTCCATCCGATGGGGCCCGACTGGCGGGGCTTCCACGACATCGACCCGGCGACGCTGACCAGGGAGCGCATCCTGGACTTCCTCGGCCGGGTGGAACCCGAAATGATCCTCGCGGTCGCGCCGCACGGCACGCCGCAGCAGGTGGCGCGCACGGTCATGGACTACGTCGACGCCGGCCTGCGGGTGCCCAAGATCCTCGACTACGGCGCGATGGCCGGACTCGACTACGCCGCCGCATCCGCCGAGTACGTGCGCGCCGCGGAGGACGAACTGCTCACCCTGTGCGGGGACGGCCGATGAGCGCCGCACTCGACGCCGCCGAACTGCTGTCCCGCGTCCGGGGTCTGACCGGGCTGTCCGAGTGGGGGGATCCCACGTTCGAGCAGCGCTTCGGGCTGGCCGTCGATCTTCTGAACGGCCTGGGTATGGGCGAGCCGGGCCTGCGGCGCGCCGCCGAGGTCTGCGAGTGGCTGCTGACCACCCGGTTGGAGTTCTTCGAGGATCGCAACCGATTCCCGCTCGCCGACGAGGTGATCGAGGCGCCGATGTTCGTCACCGGCGAGCCGCGTTCGGGCACCACGCTGATGCACGCACTGATGTCGGTGGACCCGCAGAACCGGGCACTGCGATTCTGGGAGGTGATGTACCCGTCACCGCCGCCGGGCGCCACCGGCTCCGATGATCGCCGCAGGGCGCGTGCGGACGCCGACTGGCGCGAGATCAACGCGGCACTGCCGAAATGGCTGCACAGCCACCCCTACAACGACATGCTCGGCGACGGCCTGCCCGAGGACGAACGCACCTGGGCATTCGACTTCCGGGTGATGACGCCGACCGCGTGGTGGCGGGTACCGATGCCGACGGTCGTCGGCGGCCTGCCGACCGACGCGGCCGCGCAATACCGCATCCACCGCGGCATGCTCGCGGCGCTCCAGTACCGTCGTCCGCGTAAACGCTGGGTGCTCAAAGGCTTCCACGGATTTCGGCTGCCCGAGTTCTTCGCGGCCTATCCCGACGCCACCCTGCTGTGGCTGCACCGCGACCCGGTGCAGGTGGCGGCGTCGCGCACGATGATGATGGCCGACATCGCCGACGGCATCGTCGGCGAGGTGGACCTCAAGGCCGCGGCGAGGCTGCATCTGGACCTGACCCGGGCCAGTATCGCCAACACCATGACGCACCCGATGGTCGACGATCCGCGCATCATGCACGTGCGCTACCTCGATTTCGTCGCCGACCCCGTGCAAACCGTCCGCGCCTACTACGAGTTCTGCGGGCGCGAGTTGACGGGTGACGCCGAGGCGAAGATGCGTACCTACCTGGCGACCAACAAGGGGGACCGGCACGGGAAGTTCGAGTACTCGACGCGTGTGCTCACCGACATCGGCGAGGACCTCGACGCACTGCACGAGGAGTTCCGGCCCTTCCGGGAACGCTTCGGCGTGCCCGTGGAGAAGCGGTGAGCAGCGCGGCGGGACATGGCGTCGACGCGAGACTCTCCGTGCACGACGTCACCTTCTTCGGCGCCCCTGCTGACGAACTGCGCGCGTACTGGGCAGCGCTCGGTGTGGCCAGGCTCAGCCTGATCGACGCCGAGCTGAACGATCCGGTGCTGACGAAAGCGGTTGCCGCCCAGGGTTATGCGGTCGAGACGGTGTACCATCTCTTCGGCACGACCGACGGTTTGATGCGGGTGATCGACAGCGCCGCAGCCGCCGGCGCCCGCGTGGTCTACATGTTGACGGGTGGGCGCGGTGACCTGACCTGGGAGCAGGCCGCGGCCCGCTTCTGCGAGGCCGTGGCGCCCTGCGTCGAGCACGCCCAACGGGCCGGTGTCGCACTGGCCATCGAGAACGCGTCGAGCCTTTACGCCGACATCCACATCGCGCACACGCTGGCCGATACCGTCGCGCTGGCGGAGCAGGCCGGGGTCGGAGTATGCATCGACCTCTTCCATTGCTGGGCCGAAGCGGACCTGGCCGCGTTGTTCGCGCGTGCCATGCCGCGCACCGAGATGATCCAGCTCAGCGATTATGTGCTGGGCGATCGCGCCCTGCCCGCCCGCGCGGTTCCCGGTGACGGTGCGATCCCGCTCGAAGCCCTGATCGCGCAGGCGGTGTCGCTCGGCTATCGGCACGGTTTCGATCTCGAGTTGATCGGTCCGCGCATCGATGCCGAAGGCCGGTTGACCGCAGCCCGACGCGCCTGCGAGGTGGCCTCGGGGATACTGGAGCGGGTGAGCGGGAGCGGTGATGGGCTTCGGTGACGGCTCCGCCGACGCGCAGTTGCGCGAGGCGTGGACGGTGTTCTGCGACCGCCTCAAAGCCGCCGGAGAGCAGGTGTTCAAGAACGAGAATCCGGGTAGCGACCCGCACCGGGCCGACGGCATGCGGTTCCTCACCCAGAACCTTGGGCAGGCCTTCGATCTCGCCCTGGAGTCCCGAGACACGCGCTACCCGAGCCTGCATACCTTCTGCGGACCGAACCGCAAGCTGGGCGGAGACTGTGCGGACTTCACCTACCAGCAGGCCTGGATCGACGGGCAGTCGCACTATCGGATTGTCGGTAAGCGGGGCACCGCACCGTTTCTCAACATCACGGTGCAGGGACCTCGCCCCGACGGGCCGGGTGTGTTGCACGAACCGTTCGGCGACGTCCCAGAGGCCAACCTGTCGGGCGAGCAGTTGAAGACCGCTGCCGACGGCACGTTCGAGATCTATGTGGGCGGGCCCGAACGTGGTCCGAACTGGTTACCGACCACGGCAGGGTCGCGGAAGCTGTTCGTCCGGCAGGGTTTCGACTCGTGGGACGACGTTCCGGCCCGGATGCAGATCGAACGGCTCGACATGACGACACCGCGACCGTTGCCCACGAGCGCGCAGATGGTCGACGCGATCGCATGGGCTGGGGACTTCCTGACCGGGATGATGGGGGACTGGCCCGAGTTCCCGTTCGCTCACGGAGGAGTCGAGTCCGATCATCCCAATCGCTTTCCGAGCGCACATGCCGACGCCGAAGACGTCAAGCGCGGGCGGGCGGCGGCGAACATGCACTGGCGCCTCGGGCCGTACGAGGCTCTGGTCGTCGAGTTCCCCGCCCACGACGGTCTGTGGATGCTGACCAACATGGGCGTGTTCTTCACCAGCATGGACTTTCTCTACCGCCCGGTGAGCTACACCCCGAGTCGGACGGCCGTCGACGCCGACGGCACGGTGCGTCTGGTGCTCGCCCACGACGACCCCGGTTACCACAACTGGTTGGACACCCAGGGTTTCGAACGGGGCAACCTCACCTACCGGCACATGCTCGACGGAGCGCCGGCGACTCTGACCGCCCGACTGGTTCGGCGCGATGAACTAGGCGAAGTTTTACCGCCGGAGACAGTGACGGTGACACCCGAGGAACGTCGCGTGCAGATGTGGGCGCGATTCCACGGGATTCGCCGGCGCTATGCCCTGTTGTGAATCCTTGCTGTGAACCGGACTAGAGGCGTTGCAGCTTGAAGGTCCAGAACTGGCTTCCGGGCGGGCCGTTGAAGCAGCCCACGTCGAATTTCGAATCGATGGTGCCGACCAGCGTCACCGCATCCCACGAATAGGTGTCGCGGGTGGGCATGTTGTAACCGGGGCAGCGCAGGCCGTCGGGCACATCGACGGTGAACGAATAGCGGCCGTCGACCAGATAGGCCTTGGCGTCGTAGCGAGCGTAGAACGCCAACCGCGGCCGACCGCCGACATCGACACAGTCGGTGGACACCTCCGGAAGACACACCGCGACGAACCAGAACCACGACGCCCGGTCGTAGCGGTTGGTCAGCAGGTCGTAGTTGCCGAACTTCATCTGCGCCGGCGACGGCGGCGCCAGCAGGGTCGCCAGCGCGACCAGCACGGCCATCACGACCCCGATCCTGCTGAGCTTCATGCCCTGTGCCGCCCTTTCTGCCAGCCGCCGACCGCACCCATCGAACCACTTCCGGCGCGCATGTCGGGCCGGATCGGGACAGTTAGTCGATGACCGCACGTTCCTTGCGCTCGGTGATCGGACGCGCCAGTTCCTGCTCGTTGCAGATGCGCTGCAACTTGTCCAGGGTCTCGTCCAGACCCGGGCCCAGCGTCCTACCTGGGATGAAGGTCGCAGGCAGATTACGCATGCCCTGGATCACGCCGATGCTGTCGTAGTGCACGGTTCCCGCGGGATCGCAGACATAGTCGGGCATCCGGTCGAGCACCGCGGTCAGCATCGACTTGAACACCGTGCGCGCCACATTGGAGCCGACACACCGATGGACGCCGATACCGAAACTGAAGTGCCGATTGCCCTTCCGGTCCAGGATCACCTTGTTGGGTTGGTCGAACACCGACGGGTCGCGGTTGGCCATCGCCCAGGACAGCCAGAGCCGTTCGTACTGCTTGAACTGCTGGCCCTCGACCTCGACGTCCTCGTGGAACGTCCGGCCGTCCCCGGGGGCGGGCGTGAAGAACCGCAGAAACTCCTCGGTGGCAGGGTGTAACAGGGAGTCGCGTTCGCGGCTCAGCCGCTCCCGTTCGTCGGGGTGCTCACCGAGCCACTCCAGCGCGTGCGCCGTAAGGGCCGTCGTGGTGTCGAAACCGCCGCCGATGATCAGACCCAGGTTGCCCAGGATCTCCATGTCGGGCGCCGGCTCGCCGTCGATGCGCAGCTGCAACAATGCGTTCACCAGGCCGGGCCGCGGGTTCTCGCGGATCTCCATCATGTTGTTGATGAGATCGATGCCCATCTCGCGGTGCTGCTCGTTGATCTTCTCCCGCTCGGGCGCGTGCTCGGGCGTGTAGACCGACGCGTGCGTCGGCTCGCTGTAGACGTTCCACTTCTTCAGGTCGATGCCCATCATCGCCAGCGTCAGCACCGCGGGAACGACATTGGCCAGATGGTCGACGAAGTCGATCCGCCCCGACTCGATGTGCTCGTCGAGCGCGGCCCGGGTGATCTCGTCGATGAACGGTTCCCAGCGCTTGATCGCCGCGGGCGACAGATATGGGTTCAGCGCGCTGCGGTAGGCGCTGTGTTCCGGTTCGTCCATCTCCAGGATGCCGCCCCGAACCACGGTGGCGCGACTGGCTTTCGGGATGGTGATGCCCTGATACGGCGTCTCGCCTGAGATGTCGTGGTGATTGGATACCGCGGGGCAGCGCGCCAGCTCGAACACCTGCTTGCTGCCGGCTGCCACCCAGTGACCGCCGTAGGTCTCCGACCACGCGACGGGGCACTTGGTGTGCATCTCCTCGGTGATCTTCTCGAACTGCAGGCGGTACTCCGGCGTGTGCCTGTCGAAGTAGTAGGTGTTGCGCTTGCGGCTGTCGTCGGCGGTGCCGCTCACGACGTCGTCGACACTCAAGGCTCGTCTCCTGTGCTTTCGTTTCCGTTGTGGCAGATCCGCGAACGGACCCTCTGCGCGGGCTATTCCTCGATCGAGATGGCCTGTTCCGGGCACGACTGCACAGCCTCGCGGACCGCGTCCTCCTGATCGGGAGGAACGATCTCGTTGACCGGTGATGCGGTGCCGTCAATGTCGCTGAGCTCGAACGAATCCGGCGCGATCATCGAGCACAGCGTGTGACCCTGGCAGCGCTCCGAGTCAACCCGAACCTTCACGGCTTCTCCTTCTCCACCCTCTTGCGGTCTGTCTTCCGTCGCGGCACGTCAGACGTGGTAGTCGTACCACTTGAGATAGCCGCCGGCGTCGACACGCAGCTGCATCCCGGTGACGTAGCGGGACTCGTCGGAGGCCAGCCACAGCACCGCGTTGCTGATGTCCTCGGGTTCGATGTAATTGATCTTCATGGCCTGTTGCACCCCGAAGACCGGCTCGGCGTCGGCGCGAGTGGGCTTTTCGAGATCCGGCCGGAACGACCGGTACATCGGCTCGCTCTGCAACATGTCGGTGTTGCAGTTGGTGGGGTGGATGACATTGGCCCGGACGCCGCGTACGGCCAGCTCGGTGGCGAGGTAGTGCACGTACTCGGAGATCAGGCGCTTCGACACCATGTAACCCATGCCGCCCGGGTCATTCCCCGGGTTGGGCTTGTTGTGGGCGTCCATCAGGGCGGCGGCCGACGCGGTCGCGATGATCGACGCACCTTCCTGCAGGTGTGGCAACGCTTCCTGGATGGCGTTGATGGTGCCGACGAAGTTGGTGTTGATGCCGTCGGTCCACGCCTGCATCGGCGGCTGACCCTTCATCGCAGCGACACCCGCCTGGGCCACCACGATGTCGAGCTTGCCGAACTCCGCGAGGCCCGCCTCCAGCGCGGTGCGCAGTTGGGCGGCGTCGCGGACATCGGCCTTCGCGGTGACGATGCCCCGACCGGTCTTCTCCACCAGCTTCGCGGTCTCCTCGAGATCCTCGGGGGTGGCCATCGAATAGCCGACGGTGCTGAGGTCTTCGCAGAAGTCCACCGCGATGATGTCGGCACCCTCCTCGGCGAGCCGAACCGCGTGGCTGCGTCCCTGCCCACGCGCGGCGCCGGTGATGAAGGCGACCTTCCCCTGAACGCGTCCCATAGTGTGGTGTTCCTTTCGATGTCCGCGGGGTGTTTGTCTTACTGCGCGTCTGAGTCAGGTGTTACGGCCGCCGTTGACGCCGAGGATCTGGCCGGTGACGTAGCCGGCCTCCTCGGAGATGAAGAAGGCGCACGCGGCGGCAATGTCCTCGGGACGCCCCATCCGGCGCACCGGCGTCGCTTCGATCTGCTTGTCGGTGTCCCCCAGAAACCCGCGCTTCTCGGCCTTGCGCAACATCGGGGTGTCGATGAAGCCCGGCGGCACCGCGTTGACGGTGATGCCGTACGGGCCGTACTCCAAGGCCAGCGATTTCGTCAGCCCGTTCACGCCGGACTTCGCCGCGACGTACGGCGCCATGAACGGCTGGCCGGAGTGGGTGCTCGATGAGGAGATGTTGACGATGCGTCCCCAGCCGGCCTCGATCATGTCGGGCAACACGGCCTGCACGCAGTGGAACACCCCGTTGAGGTTGACGTCGATGACCTTCTGCCAGTCCTCGAAGGTCAGATCGGTGAATTTCTTGAACCGGTCCATGCCCGCCGCGTTGACCAGCACGGTGACCGGACCGAGTTCGGCGCGGATGTCCTTCAACGCTGCGTCGATCGCGGCGCGGTCGGTGACGTCGGCGGCATAGGCGAACTTCTCGTCACCCGGATTCAGGTCGATGGTGGCCACCTGCAGGCCGTCGGCGCGCAGGCGCTCGGCGATCGCGGCGCCGATGCCGGAGGCGCCGCCCGTCACGACACCGGTTCTCACGCGCGGTCTCCGGCGGTGTCCTCGGCGCGGTCAGCGGGAAGCGCGGGGGTCTCCACGGTCATCAAGAATCATCCTTCCGATTATGAGAACCGTACTCTCGCACAGCGCGTGCTTGCAAGACATGAGCGGTGTGCTGTTGTCATCCGTGAGACGTCCGGCCGACGATTGTCGCACCGTTTTCTGCTGGCAGAAGCGGTTCCCGTCATTTCCTTGAGTTCTCATCAGGCGAATGTATGATTCGCCGGGGATGAGAATGCAGTTTCCATCACATAAACCCAGATCAATGCAGATGTCGAGGTGACTCTGCGAGGAGGAAGATGTCGGAAGCAGCCACGATCCCGGCCACCGAAGGACGAGGCGAAGGCGCCGTCGCGCGCCGGCTGCTGATCGGCGGTGAACTGGTCGAGACAGACCGGACGTTTCCGTCGCTCAATCCCGCGAGCGGCCGGCTGCTCGGGTACGCCCCGGACGCCACCGAGGGACACGCCGCGGCCGCGGTGGCCGCCGCCCGGCGGGCGTTCGACACCACCGACTGGTCCACGAACGTCGATCTGCGGGTCCGGTGCCTGCAGCAGCTGCACGCCGCACTGCGCGAGCACCGCGACGAGCTGGCCGCGCTGACCATCGCCGAGGTCGGCGCGACCGAGGCGCTGTGCCAAGGAGCCCAGCTCGACCAACCGATCGACATCGTGCGGTACTACGCCGACCTGCTGCAGACCTATCCGATGACCGAGGACCTCGGCACCATGGAAAGCCGCGGAATGCAGCATCACCGGTGGGTCGAGAAAGAGGCCGCCGGGGTGGTTGCGGCGATCATCGCGTACAACTACCCGAACCAACTGGCCCTGGCCAAGCTGGCTCCCGCGCTGGCCGCCGGCTGCACCGTGGTACTCAAGTCCGCCCCGGACACCCCGCTGATCACGCTCGCGCTCGGCGAACTGATCGCCGAGCACACCGACATCCCGGCCGGTGTGGTCAACGTGCTCTCCGGTGCCGACCCGGCCGTCGGTGCCGCGCTGACCACCAGCCCCGATGTCGACATGGTGACCTTCACCGGCTCCACCCCGACCGGACGGGCCATCATGGCTGCGGCCAGCGAGACCCTGAAGAAGGTGTTCCTCGAACTCGGTGGCAAGTCGGCCGCGATCGTGCTCGACGATGCCGACTTTGGCACCGCGGCGCTGTTCTCGGCGTTCAGCATGGTCACCCACGCCGGGCAGGGTTGCGCGCTGACCTCGCGCCTGCTCGTACCCCGGAAGCATCGAGACGAGATCGTCGAGCTGATCAAGAACAACTTCGCGATGGTCCGTCTGGGAAATCCAGCTGATCCGTCCGTTTATATGGGCCCGTTGATCAGTGAGAAACAGCGGGACAAGGTCGACGCGATGGTTCAGCGCGCCGTCGCCGCCGGTGCCACGTTGGTGACCGGCGGAGAGAAGGTCGATCCCGGGTTCTTCTACACACCCACCCTGTTGGCCGACGTCGACCCCGACAGCGAGATCGCGCAGGAAGAGGTGTTCGGGCCGGTCCTCGTGGTCATCGACTACGAGGACGACGACGATGCGGTGCGCATCGCCAACAACTCGATCTACGGGCTCTCGGGTGCGGTGTTCGGCAGCCAGGACCGTGCCCTGGCCGTGGCACGCAGGATCCGTACCGGCACGTTCTCCATCAACGGAGGCAACTACTTCAGTCCGGACAGCCCGTTCGGCGGATTCAAACAGTCGGGGATCGGCCGCGAGATGGGCAGGGCCGGGCTGGAGGAGTTCCTGGAGTCCAAGACGTTCGCGACGGTGGTGCAGTGATGTCCAAGCCATTGGAGGGGATCCGCGTCCTCGAGGTCGCCATGTACGGCTTCGTCCCGTCGGCCGGCGCCGTGTTGGCCGAATGGGGAGCCGACGTCGTCAAGGTCGAGCATGCCGTGACGGGTGACCCGCAGCGGGGCCTACGTCAGACCGGGTTGCTGCGGGTCGAGGGCGACCCGAACCCGAACATCGAACATGCCAATCGACTCAAGCGCAGTATCGGGCTGGACATGTCGGTGCCCGAGGGCAGGGAGGTCCTGCTCGAACTGGCCCGCCGCGCCGACGTGTTCCTGACCAGCTTCCTGCCCGGCCATCGCCGGAAGTTCGGCATCGACGTCGACGACATCCGCGCGGTCAACCCGACGATCATCTACGCGCGCGGCAGCGCGCTCGGCCCACGCGGCGAGGAGTCGGTCAAGGGCGGCTACGACATGACCGCATTCTGGTGCCGGGCCGGTACGGCCGCCACCATCACCCCGCCGGGCACGCCCGGCATGGTCGGTCCCCCGGGGCCCGCCTATGGGGACACCATTTCGGGCACCAACCTCGCCGGCGGCATCACCGCGGCGCTGCTGAAGCGGGAGCGCACCGGTGAGCCGTCGATTGTCGATGTGTCGCTGCTGGGCAGCGGACTGTGGGCGTTGGGGCACACCGTCGCACTGACCAACCACCTCAACGAGCGGATGGAAGCCTTCCCGCCGGGCGTGCACGGCTCACCGATCAATCCGTTGGTCGGTCTCTATCCGACCGCCGACGACCGCTACATCTCCTTCGTGATGATGCAGCCCACCAAATTCTGGGCCGACGTGTGCAGACACATGGAGCTCGACGATCTGGTCGACGACCCGCGGTTCGCCTCGGCGGAATCGTTCGCCGAGCACACCGCCGAAGCCGCCGAGATCCTCACGGAGGCGATGGGCAAGCGTCCGCTGGCCGAGTGGAGCGAGCGGTTCGCCACCCTGGCGGGGCCGTGGGCTCCTGTGCAGGACACCCTGCAAGCTGCGGCGGACGCGCAGGTGCGCGCAAACGAATACCTGGTGCAGGCGGGCGAACTGGAACTGGTGGCCAACCCGGTCCAGTTCGATGTCTCCGCGCCCACGTCGGGGCCTGCCCCCGGTTTCGCCGAACAGACCGACGACATCCTGGTCGAGCTCGGCCTCGACTGGGACCGCATCATCGAGCTGAAGACGGCCGGCGCCGTCACCTGACGCACAACCATCACACCTCGCTGGGAGATACCTGCATGCCCTTCGTCACGTCCATCGGCACCTACCTGCCGTGCTGGGGTTCGCCTCTGCACCGGGTGGCCGGTGACGACGAAGACGTCGTCACGATGGCCGTGGAGGCCGGGCGGGCGGCCCTGACCGGCGGCGTCGCGGTGGAGCGGGTGGTGCTGGTCAGCCGCGACCTGCCGCTGCTGGAGAGCAGCAATGCGGCAGTACTGCTCGCCGGTCTCGGGCTGGATCCCGAACTGGAGGTCGACGAAAGGCTCGGCGGTGCTCCGGCCACCGTCGACGCGGTCAGTTCGGCGCGTCCGCGGACGTTGATCATCGGGGCCGACCTGCAGCCGGCCGGTGCAGCGGCGATCGTGACGGCCGAACGCGGCCTGCAGGTGCGCACCGCGGCGCGGGTCGCGCGCAGCCTGCCGGTCCGCACCCGCGACGCCACCGGTGACATCCACGATTACGGCGATCCCCGGCTGCTGCACGAGCGGGGCCTGATCGCGTCGCTGGCTGCGGCCTGGCTGGACACTCCGGTCGCGATCGCCGGCGTCGAGCACCAGCGCGCCACCGAGTTGTGCCTCGGTGATCCGCCGGCGTTGCCGACCTCGGGTGCGAGTGCCAGCCTGTTCGCCCTGGCCGGTCTGGCCGAGCGTGGGGTGTCGGGTCCGCTGGTCGCGGTGGAACAGGCGATCCTGTCCGGGCTCACCGTGACCGGCGGAGTGGCACAGATTCAGCGTCGCGAGCCCGAGCCGCGTCCGGTGCCCCAGGGGAAACTCGTCGCCGACGGAGACATCCCGATCTCGCTGGCGGCCTACGAGCGCGCGTTCGAGGCCAAGGTCCGCTGGGAAGCCGGGCGATTCGCCGGCTCCGACGAGCTGGACTTTCCGCCCCGCTTCCGGGTGAACACGGACGGTGCGCTGTCCACCGACTACGAACTGGTGGCGCTGCCGCGTACCGGGACGGTGTACACCGAGACCACGGTGCACCTGCCGGTGCCCGGCCTGCGGACGCCGTACTCGCTGGTCATCGTCGAGCTCGACGATGTCGAGGTGCGCGCGCTGGTCAAGGTGACCGGGGTGCCGCCGGGAACGGTCGACATCGGCGACCGTGGCCGGCTCGCGCTCCGTCGGATCGCGGTGCGCTCGGGCGTTCCGGACTACGGTTACGCGTTCGAGCCGGAAACGAGCGCGGCATGAGGCGGGCCGCGATCGTCGGCGCAGGAATGACGCCGTTCGGCGAGCATTTCGCACTCGGCATCAAGGATCTGATCCCGATGGCGTATTCGACGTGTGCCGCAACGGTCGACAAGGGCCTGGCGAAGACGGATCTGCAGGCCGCCTGGATCGGCGCGATGGGCACCGCCGACGGCTTTCCCTCCGGGATTCTCGCCGACACGCTCGGCCTGGTCGAGTTGCCGGTGAGCCGGGTGGAGAACTCCTGCGCCACCGGACACGACGCCATCCGCAACGCACTGTTCGCGGTCGGCTCGGGAGCGTGCGACGTCGTCCTGGTGATCGGCGCGGACAAGCTACGGGACACCACGTCGGCCGGAATGCTGTGGGAATGGGAGGCCATGGTGCGCGACATGGCTTGGGACTACCCGCTGGGCCTGGTCGCCCCGGCTGGGTTCGCTCTGCATGTTCGCCGATATCTCCACGAATCTCCGGCAACTGAAGAACACTTAGCCATGGTGGCGGTGAAGAACCACCGCCACGGCGTCAACAACCCGAAGGCGCGGCTGCGCTTTGAGATCACGATGGAGCAGGCACTGAACGCACCGACGGTGGTGACCCCGTTCCGTTTGTACGACTGCGCGCCGCAGAGTGACGGTGCCGCAGCGGTCGTCATCGCGGCCGAGGACGTCGTCGACCGGTTCACCGACCGCCCGGTGTGGATCCGCGGTGTCGGGCTCGGTCTGGACTCAGTCATGCACCAGCACAAGCCGGACATGGTCAGCTTTCCGGCGACGGCGCGCGCGGCCAAGCAGGCCTACGCGATGGCGGAGCTGTCACCGGCCGATGTCGATGTCGCCGAGGTGTATGACTTTCTGACCGGCATCGAGCTGATGAGCTATGAGGACCTCGGATTCGCCGAACGGTTGGGGGCCTACAAGCTTCTCGAAGCGGAGGTGACCACGGTCGGTGGCGCACTACCCGTGAATCCCAGCGGCGGTTTGAAGTCCAAAGGTCACCCGCCGGGGGCCACCGGTGTGGCACAGTGCGTCGAGTTGTTTCAACAACTGCGTGGCGAGGCCGCCAATCAGGTCGACAATGCGCGAATCGGATTGGCGCACACGATCGGCGGCCCGACGGCGGTGTCGGCAGTGACGATCTTAGAAGGACCAGGAGGGCCTCGCTGATGGCGGCTAAAGGGCCGGAGCGTTGGTCGACGGGCATCGCGCTGCCGAACGGACTCTCGGGGGCGATGCAGGCTGTCGGTGGCTTCTTTTCGATGGCGCTGGACGCGGTGCGGTTCATTTTCGTGCGGCCGTTTCAGTGGCGGGAGTTTTTGGAGCAGTGCTGGTTCGTGGCGCGGGTGGCGATGGCTCCGACGCTGTTGGTGGCGATTCCGTTCACCGTGCTGGTGTCGTTCACGTTGAACATTCTGCTGCGCGAATTGGGCGCGGCCGATTTGTCGGGCGCGGGCGCGGCTTTCGGCGCGGTGACCCAGGTGGGGCCGTTGGTGACGGTGTTGATCGTTGCGGGTGCGGGGGCCACGGCGATGTGCGCGGATCTGGGATCGCGCACGATCCGTGAGGAGATCGACGCGATGGAAGTGCTGGGCATCAACCCGGTGCAGCGTCTGGTGACGCCGCGGATGCTGGCAGCCGGCCTGGTCGCCTTGCTGTTGAACAGTCTGGTGGTGATCATCGGCATCCTGGGCGGTTACTTCTTCTCGGTGTTCGTCCAGGACGTCAATCCGGGGGCATTCGCCGCGGGTATCACGCTGTTGACCGGGGTGCCTGAGGTGATCATCTCGTGTGTGAAGGCCGCCCTGTTCGGGCTGATCGCCGGCCTGGTGGCGTGTTATCGCGGTCTGACGATCACCGGCGGTGGCGCAAAGGCGGTCGGTAACGCGGTCAACGAGACGGTGGTGTACGCGTTCATGGCGCTGTTCGTGATCAACGTGGTGGTTACCGCCATCGGCATCCGGATGACGACGGGCTAGAGGGGTAGGGCATGGGTACCTCCACGGTGTTGCGGTCGCGGTTCCCGCGGCTGATCAAGAACGCCAACCGTCCGGTGGACTGGTTGTCGCGCATCGGTGATCACACGTTGTTCTACGGCCGGGCGCTGGCCGGGACTCCGCACGCGGCGGTGCACTTTCGCAAGGAGATCATCCGCCTGATCGCCGAGATCTCGATGGGTGCGGGCACGTTGGCGATGATCGGCGGCACCGTGGTGATCGTCGGGTTTCTGACGCTGGCCGCCGGTGGGACGTTGGCGATCCAGGGTTATTCGTCGCTGGGAGATATCGGGATCGAGGCGCTGACCGGCTTTTTGGCGGCGTTCATCAACGTGCGCATCGCCGCGCCGGTGGTGGCCGGGATCGGGTTGGCGGCGACCTTCGGGGCCGGAGTCACTGCGCAGCTGGGGGCGATGCGGATCAACGAGGAGATCGACGCGCTGGAGTCGATGGGGATCCGGCCGGTGGAGTATCTGGTCTCGACGCGGATCGTGGCCGGCATGGTGGCGATCACGCCCTTGTACTCGATCGCGGTGATCCTGTCGTTCTTGGCCTCGCAGTTCACCACGGTGGTGTTGTTCGGTCAGTCCGGCGGCCTCTACAACCACTATTTCGACACGTTCCTCAACCCGATCGACCTGCTGTGGTCGTTCTTGCAGGCCATTCTGATGGCCATCGCGATCCTGTTGGTGCACACCTACTTCGGCTACTTCGCCTCCGGCGGGCCGTCCGGTGTGGGGGCGGCGGTCGGCAACGCGGTACGGACCTCTCTGGTGGTCGTGGTCTCCGTGACCCTGCTGGTGTCACTGTCGATCTACGGCTCCAACGGCAACTTCAACCTGTCGGGCTAGGGGAGTCGAGTTGAACAACAGCTATGTTCGCCCTTTGGCGGGGCTCGCACTGGTGGTGACCCTGGTGGCGATCCTGGCGGTCTCCATCGGACTGTTCGCCGGGAAGTTCACCGAAACGGTTCCGGTGACGGTGATCTCCGACCGCGCCGGCCTGGTGATGAACCCGGATGCGGACGTCAAAATGCGCGGGGTGCAGGTCGGTACCGTCAACTCGATCTCGTACCGGCCCGACGGCAAGGCCGAACTGCGCCTGGACATGGACCCGTCCCAGATGCACCTGATTCCGCGAAACGTCAACGTCGACATCGCGTCGACGACGGTGTTCGGTGCCAAATTCGTGCAGCTCGAACCCCCGCCGGACCCGGCCGCTCAACCGCTGCAGAGAGGACAGGTACTGCAGGGGCAGCACGTGACGGTCGAGATCAACACCGTCTTCCAGCGCCTGGTCGACGTGCTCGACGCCGTCGAACCGACCAAGCTGAACCAAACCCTGGGCGCGATCTCGCAGGCGTTCAGCGGACGCGGGGAGAAATTCGGCCAGACGCTGAGCGATTTCAACGCATTGCTGGCCAAACTGGAGCCGAGCCTGCCGAACCTGGCCCACGACATCGAGGTCTCGGTGCCGGTTCTGGAGGCCTATGCCGACGCGAGCCCTGACCTGATGTCGACGGTGCAGAGCGCCACGACGCTGAGCAACTCGATCGTCGAGGAGCAGGCCAACCTGGACGCGTTCCTGGTCAGCGCGATCGGACTGGCCGACATCGGCAACGAGGTGGTCGGCGGCAACCGTCAGGCACTGACCGACGTGCTGGACGTGCTGGTACCCACCACAGATCTGCTGCGCCTGTACCGCAAATCGATCTGGTGTGGCATCGGGGGCCTGGTGCCGTTCGCCAAGTCGGCGCCGCAATTCTCCGGCGTCTTCGTCAACGCCGGACTGACACTGGGCGTGGAGCGGTACCGCTATCCCGGGGATCTACCCAAGGTGGCCGGTAGCAGCGGCGGTCGGGACTACTGCCAAGAACTTGGGTTGCCGGAACTGCCCGCGGAGTTCGTGCCCCCGCAGATCATCGCTGACATCGGCTCGAATCCCGCTCAGTACGGCAATGCCGGCATCCTGCTCAACTCCGAGGGCCTGAAGAACTGGCTGTTCGGGCCACTCGATGGACCGCCCCGCAACTCCGCGCAGATCGGAATGCCAGGATGACGCGCTCGGTCGGAACCCTCATAAAATTCAGCATCTTCGGGCTGATCATGGTGATGCTGACCGCGTTCCTCTTCTTCGTGTTCAGCGA
This sequence comes from Mycolicibacterium duvalii, assembly GCF_010726645.1. Lineage (NCBI taxonomy): Bacteria > Bacillati > Actinomycetota > Actinomycetes > Mycobacteriales > Mycobacteriaceae > Mycobacterium > Mycolicibacterium duvalii. The sequence continues at coordinate 534,383 of NZ_AP022563.1, forward strand.
CTCCAGGACCGGTGCCACCAACGAGTACTCGGCGGTGTTCTCCGACGCGTCCCGATTGCAGACCGGCGACACCGTGCGCATCGCCGGCATCCGCGTCGGGACGGTCAAAGACGTTTCGCTGCAGCCGGATCGGTCGGTGCTGGTGAAGTTCGACGCCGACCGCGACACGGTGCTGACCACCGGTACCAAGGCCGTGATCCGCTACCTGAACCTGGTGGGCGATCGCTATCTCGAACTGGTCGACACCCCCGATTCGACGCAGATCGTCCCGGCGGGCGGTCAGATCCCGCAGACCCGCACGGCGCCGGCGCTGGATCTGGACCTGCTCCTCGGCGGGCTCAAGCCGGTGATCCAGGGGCTCAACCCCGAGGACGTGAACTCGCTGACCTCGTCGCTGGTGCAGATACTGCAGGGGCAGGGCGGCACGCTGGAGTCGCTGTTCTCCAAGAGCTCGTCGTTCACCACCACGTTGGCCGACAACAACGAGGTCATCGAAGGCGTGATCGAGGAGCTGCGCATCGTGCTGGACACGCTTTCGGAAGACGGCGAGGAGTTCTCCGGCGCCATCGATCGGTTCGAGCAACTCGTGTCGGGTCTGTCAGCCGACCGGGACCCGATCGGGACCGCCATCGAGGCGCTGGACAACGGAACCGCTTCGATGGCCGATCTGCTGAGCCGGGGCCGTGCCCCGCTGGCCAACACGGTCGACGAGCTGAGCCGGCTCGCACCGCTGGTCAACAACGACCTGGATCGTCTCGACGCCACGCTGCAGCGGCTGCCCGAGATCTACCGCAAGTTGGCACGGGTGGGTTCCTACGGCGCCTGGTTCCCGTACTACATCTGCGGTATCACCTTCCGCGCGAGCGACCTCGAGGGACGAACCGTGGTCTTCCCCTGGATCAAGCAAGAAACGGGAAGGTGCGTGGACGAGTAGATGCTCAAGTATCGAGGTTCTCAACTCGCCCGAGCGGGCTTCATCGGGGTCGTGCTGATGATCCTGGTCATCGCGGTGGGTCTGCAGCCCGAGCGGCTCCTGCAGTGGGCCAGCGCCATCCGGTACCAGGCGCTGTTCACCGAAGCCGGCGGACTTTCGGTCGGCAACGATGTGACGGTGTCCGGCATCAAGGTCGGTTCGGTCTCCTCCATCGGGCTCGACAACGGCGACGCACTGGTCGGTTTCACCATCGACGGCAAGTACGCTTTGGGCTCCGACACCACCGCCCACATTCGTACCGGGACGCTGCTCGGTGAGCGCGTGCTCGCGCTGGAGTCCGAAGGCAGCGGAACGCTCGATCCCCGGCAGGTCATCCCGACGTCACGGACGTCGTCGCCGTATTCCCTGACCGACGCGGTCGGTGAGTTGACCACCAACACCGCGGCCACCGACACCGACTCGTTGAACCGGTCGCTGGACACGCTGGCCGAGACGCTCGATCAGGTAGCCCCGCAACTCGGCCCCACCTTCGACGGGCTCTCTCGGCTGTCGCAATCGTTGAACAGTCGCAACGAGAGCCTGGCTGAACTGCTGCGCACCGCCGGCGACGTGACGGGCATCTTCTCGGAGCGCAGCGCACAGGTCAACAGGCTGATCCTCAACGCCAACGATCTGTTGGGCGTCCTCAACGACCGCCGCTACGCAATCACCAGCCTGCTGGCCAACATCTCAGCGGTGTCCCAGGAACTGCGCGGCGTGGTCGCCGACAATGAAGCCGACCTCGCCCCGGCGCTGGAGCATCTCAACACCGTCGTCGCCGTGCTGGAGAAGAACCGCGACAATCTGGCCAAGATGCTGCCCGGCGGCGCCAAGTACTACCTGACCCAGGGCGAAATCGTGTCCAACGGCGCCTACTACAACGCGCTGGTGCCCAACGTGCAGCCGGCTCAGCTGTTGCAGCCCTTCCTCGATTACGCGTTCGGCTTCCGCCGTGGAGTCGATGCCGGTCAGCCGCCGGACAACGCCGGCCCGCGCGCCGAACTGCCCTTCCCCGTCAACGGAATCCCGCAGCCAGGAGATCTGCCCAATGATGGCAACCCGTAAGCCGCTGGTGGCCGGCACGGCGATCCTGCTGGCCCTCCTGCTGGTCGCCGGTGCGGCGTTCCTGGTGCGCCAGGTGTTCTTCGGTCCGTACACCATCACGGCGTACTTCCCAACCGCGACCGCAATCTACCCCGGTGACGAAGTGCGGGTGTCCGGCGTCAAAGTCGGTTCGATCGACCGGATCGAGCCGGAAGGCACCCAGACCAAAATGACCCTGAAGGTCGACCGTGGTGTGCAGGTGCCCGCCGAGGCCCGGGCCGTCATCGTCGCGCAGAACCTGGTGGCCGCTCGCTACGTGCAGCTCACCCCGGCCTATCGCCAGGGCGACGGTCCGACCATGGGCGACGGCGGCGTCATTCCGGCCGAACGCACCGCAGTGCCGGTGGAATGGGACGAGGTCAAAGATCAGTTGACCCGCCTGGCCACGGAATTGGGCCCACAAGCTGGTCGCGACGGTACATCGATCTCCCGGTTCGTCGACAGTGCCGCCGACGCAATGGGCGGCAACGGTGAGAAGCTGCGCGAGACCCTGCGTCAGTTGTCAGGCGTGGCAAGAGTTTTCGCCGAGGGCAGCGGCAACATCGGCGACATCATCACCAACCTGCAGGTCTTCGTCACCGCGCTGCGGGACAGCAAGCAGCAGATCGTGCTGTTCCAGAACCGCCTGGCGAGCCTGACCAGCGTGATCAACGACAGCCGGTCGGACCTCGACTCCGCGCTGACGGAGCTGTCACTGGCCATCGGCGAGGTGCAGCGCTTCGTGGCCGGCAGCCGCAACCAGACCGCCGAACAAGTGCAACGGCTGGCCAATTTGACCCAGATACTGGTGGACAACCGCCTGGCCTTCGAGAACGTCCTGCACATCATGCCCAACGCGATCGGCAACTTCCAGAACATCTTCTACCCCAACGGCGGATCGGTGACCGGCGCGTTCGCGCTGTCGAACTTCTCGAACCCGGTCTGGTTCGTCTGCGGGCTGATCGGCGGCGTGGCCAACACCACCGCACCCGAAACGGCCAAACTGTGCGCCCAGTACCTGGGGCCGGCACTGCGGTTGCTGAATTTCGGCGGCCTACCGTTCCCGATCAACGCCTACCTGCGGCCGGCGACGAGCCCGCACCGGCTCATCTACACCGACCCGAAGCTGGCGCCCGGTGGCGGCGGTCCCGCCGATCCGCCCGAACCGCCCCCCACGGTATCGGCGTACACGGGTGCGGGCGACATCCCGCCGCCGCCAGGATGGAATTTACCGCCCGGGCCGCCGGGACTGTACGCCCCCGACGACGACGCCCCCGCGATTCCGTCGCCCGCCTTGTTCCCCGGCGCCCCCATCCCGGGCCCGCCCAACATCCAGTCGAACCTGCCGCCGCAGCCGCAGACCGTCGACGGCCTGCTGCTGCCGCCGACACCGGCACCGGGCAATCCGCCACCGCCGGTGGCGCCGAACGCGCCGTTGCTGCCCGCAGAAGGGACGCCGCCCTCATGATCTTCGGAGCGAAGCGACGGAGCAATCCCGGGCTGAAACGACTGAGCATCGTCGGTGTCAGCGTCGCGCTGTCGATGACGGGCTGCGCCTTTCAAGGCGTCAACTCGCTGCCGCTGCCGGGCGCGCCGGGCCGAGGACCGGACGCCCAGACCTATACCGTGCAGATGCCCAACGTGGCGACCCTGGAGTCGAATTCGCCGGTGATGATCGACGACGTCGTCGTCGGCAGCGTGGGCAAGATGACGGTCGACAACTGGCACGCCAACATCGAGATCTCGGTCAAGCCGGACGTGGTGGTGCCCGCCAACGCGGTGGCTACCATCGGACAGACCAGCCTACTGGGCTCGATGCACCTGGCGCTGAACCCGCCGCTGGGCGAGGAGCCCAGCGGACGGTTGCAGCCCGGAGCGACGTTGCCGCTCAACGAATCATCGGTGTACCCGACCACCGAGCAGACCCTGGCGTCGTTATCGACCGTCGCCAACGGCGGCGGTCTGGGTCAGATCGGCGACATCATCCACAGCATGAACACCGGAATATCCGGCCGTGAGAACGAGATCCGGGAGCTGCTCACCCGGCTGGACGATTTCGTCGGCGTGCTCGAAGAGCAGCGTGGCAACATCGTCGCGTCGATGCAGCAACTGCGGCGCGTCGCAGGCACCTTCGCCGGTCAGCGCGACGTCATCGACCGGGCGCTCAAGGAGGTTCCACCGGCCATCGACGTGCTGATCGAACAGCGTCCGCAATTCACCACCGCGTTGCAGAAACTCGGCGAGTTCAGCGACACCACCGCGGGCCTGGTCAACGACGCCGGCGACGATCTAATCAAGAACCTGGAGAACCTGGGACCGATCCTCGGTGCGCTGGCCGACATCGGTCCGGACCTCAACCTCGCGGTGCTGTGGGCAACGGCCTTCCCGTACGGCCCGACGTTTGCCGACCGCATCACCCGGGGGGACTACATCAACCTCTATGCGACGTTCGATCTGACCTACCCGCGGTTGAAGAAGACCCTTCTGTTGGGGACCCGCTGGGGCGACGAGGAAGCGAAACTCATCCCGGCGCCGGGTGATCCTTACTACCTGAACTACTCGTATGACCCACTCAAACTCGGCGTGGCTCCGCCGCCGGCGGAAGCGCTGCCGCCTCCGCCGGAGGCTGCGGTGAGCGCGCCCCTGCCGCCGACCTCAGCGCCCATGCTTCCGGTGACCCCGCCGCCGCCCGCCCAACCATGGCTGCCGCAGTCGGCGCCGATCACCGATCAGCAGATCTTCGCAGGACCGTATGGAGCCCAGACAGCGACCGAGCCGGCCGTGCCCGCCGCGCCGGCGCCAGGAGGTGGCGGCTGATGCTGACCCGTTTCGTCCGGAATCAGTTGATCATCTTCACGATCGCGTCGATCGTCGGCGTAGCGGTGATGGTCTTCGCCTACATGCAGGTTCCCACGCTGCTCGGGATCGGCCGGTTGACGGTCAAGCTGGAACTCCCGGCCTCCGGTGGCCTGTACCGGTTCAGCAACGTGACCTACCGCGGTGTGCAGATCGGCAAGGTGACCTCGGTTGCGCTGACCGAGAACGGCGCGGAAGCCACGCTGTCGCTGGACACGTCGCCCAAGGTGCCCGCGGACCTGCAGGCCGAGGTGCGCAGTGTGTCGGCGGTCGGCGAGCAGTACGTGGATCTGCGTCCGAACACCGATTCGGGGCCGTACCTGGAGAACGGGTCGCGAATCCCGATGGAGAACACCACGATCCCGCAAGAGGTCGGTCCGATGCTCGACCAGCTCAGCGCCATGGTCGACAGCCTTCCCAAGGACCGCATTCCCGACCTGCTCGACGAGACCTACAAGGCGTTCAACGGTGCCGGTCCGGAGTTCGGCTCTTTGCTCGACTCCGCGGCCGAGGTCACCGATGAGGTCAATGGCGTGTCCGACCAGACGCGCACGCTCGTCGACGACATCCGGCCGCTGCTGGACTCGCAGGCCGAGACGACCGAGGCGATCCGCACGTGGGCCCGCAGCCTCAACGGCGTCACGGCGCAGGTCGTGCAGAACGATCCGCAGGTGCGCGCTATTCTGCAGCAGGGCCCCGGCTTTGCGCAGGAGGTCAGCGCGCTGCTCGAGCAGGTCCAGCCCACCCTGCCGATCCTGCTGGCCAACCTGACCACGGTGGGGCAGATCCTCCTCACCTACAACCCGTCCATCGAGCAACTGCTGGTGCTGTTCCCGGGCATCATCGCCGCGCAGCAATCGTTCGGTCTGCCGGCGAACAATCCCACGGGTCTGCCCATGGGCGACTTCGCGCTGACGATCAGCGACCCGAACCCGTGCACCGTCGGCTTCCTGCCGCCGTCGCAATGGCGTAACCCGGAAGACGAGACCGTGATCGACACCCCGGACGGCCTGTACTGCAAGCTGCCGCAGGACTCGCCGCTCAACGTCCGCGGTGCCCGCAACTACCCCTGCATGGCCCATCCCGGCAAGCGCGCGCCGACCGTCGAGTTGTGCAATGACCCAAGGGGATTCGTGCCGCAGGCCATCCGTCAGCATCTGCTCGGCCCGTACCCGTTCGATCCGAACCTGGTCAAGCAGGGCATTCCGATCGATGCCCGGGTCGAGGGGGAGGACCGCATCCACGCACCGCTGGAGGGCACTCCGCTGCCACCCGGTGCGCAGCGGATGGGGACCCCGCCGGTGTCGCCGCCGGGCACGCCGCCGTTCCCGGTCAGTCCGCCCGCGCCAGGGGCTCCTCCCGCGCCTGCGCCGGTGGAGCCGGCTGCCGGGGCGACGCCGGTGGCGCCGAGTGCCTTCGACGGTGCGTCCGAAGGGCCGTCGGTGGCCAGTGCGTCCTACGATCCGAACACCGGGAAGTACCTGGCGCCCGACGGTTCCCTGCAGCAGATCACGAACGTAGCGTCGGGCCCGGCCCCGGCCTCGTGGAAGGATCTGCTGCCGAAGTGACCGGACTCGCCGGCGCGCGGCTAGGAGATCTTCTGGGCCTTGACCGGCAGTTCGATCACCTTCGGCTTGTTGACCCCACATGCCCCGCTGTCGCTCTTGGTGACGTTACGTCCCGCCATGGTGTCGAAGAAGCGGGTCATACGACGCTCGAGGTCCATGTCGAAGCCCCACATGATGAACTTCTGATAGCCGGTCGCGAATGTGCCGTTCGGGCAGGGCATCCAATTCGGTACTTCGTGCTCGATGAACCAGTAGTCGTCAAGTCGCGCGGTGCCCGTCCAGCCGAGACTGCTTTGCACGGTGCCGCTGCACTCGATCGGGCTGACACACTGCACGTCTACAGTCCAGGTCTCACGAACGGACTTCTCGTCGATCAAAACGTCGTTGGTCCTGGCCCACTCGCCGTCGGAGTAGACGTCCCAGGTGCCGCTGATGTCGACCCCCCAGTCCTCGGCCTGCGCAACCGGGGCACCGGCCAAGCTCGCCAAGGCCATTGCCGCTGTTGCCGCCAGGATTCCGAGACCATTTGCAGTGCGCATGATTCAAAGCCTAACGGTGCCTTGAGCAATGCTCTCCAAAAGGGAGAATTTGGTTATCGGGATATGTGAAAATGGCGGGGTGCGCTCAGTTTTCGCGGGACTTGCTGCCCTGACGGCTCCGGCGTGGCTGATGGCCGCGCCACCGGTCTCGGCGCAACCGCCACCCCCGCCGCCCGGAGCCGAATGCAATTATCCCAACTGCACGCCTGGGATTCAGCCGAACGTCGTCCTGGGGTCCTACTGCGCGAACACGACGTACTACGTGTTCGGCGTGACGAATTGGGGTCGGCTGGTGTTCTGCGGCTCCCCGCGGCGTTACGAGCCGCGGTGGTTCCGGTCCCCGGAGATGCACGGGGTGAAGAACGAGGGCGATCTGTGTCCTGCGCTCGACGGCCAGGTGGCGCAGTCGCCCGACGGCCTGTTCCTCACGTGCATCGCGAAGGACAATCGCTCGTTCTGGGCCCGAGGCGACGCGTCGGCCAGCATCAACGAGCCCCCGCTGTAGATCTCGACGGGACGGGCGGTCACCACGGACGGATCGAACAGAGTGCCCCTTTGGTGCCGGCATCGGTGGACACCACGACATCATCGACCCGCATCTCGCACACGAAGCCCGGCTCGTTCAGCGGTTGCGAGGTGTGCCCGGGTAGTCCGACCACGACCATGGCCCACTGGTCGGGATCGGCCAGCTGGGTCTCGAACACCCACGCTTTCCCCGGGCCGAGGTTCGCTTCGACATTCGGGGTGAACCGGTACGGATTGTGGCTGTACTCGGCCCAGTTCGGCGGGTCCACCTCGCGGTAGTAGATCTCGGCGTTGGCGATGTCCTGGCTGGCGCCCACGGTGTACTTGATATGGCGCAGCGGAGGCTGTGCCTCGGCGACCCCGGCGGCGAACACCGTGGTCGCCGCGCACATGCCGGCCACACCGGCAGCAGCCACCGTCAGCGTTTTGCTCAACACCATCGTCGAATGATAGAACGCGACATCGGACGAGGGAAGCGAATCGGCTTACGCACTCAACGAATTGGGGCGAAAGTGATATTCAGTTCGGTCAGGCCGCGCAGGATGAACGTCGGTTCGTAGGTGTAGCGGCGATCCCCGGGCGGACCGTGCAACTCCTCGTCGATGGCGATGTCGCCCATCCGGTCCAGAATCCGCTCGATCGACACCCGTCCCTCGACGCGGGCCAGCGGCCCGCCCGGGCACGAGTGCACTCCGCGTCCGAAGGCGATGTGCTCGCGCACGTTCTTGCGATTCAGATCGAATTCGTGCGGGTGGTCGAAGCGACTCGGATCGCGGTTGACCGCGCCCGGGCACACCATCAGCGTGGTGCCGGCCGGGACGTCGACATCACCGACCCTCGTCGGCTTCTTGGCCAGCCGGAACTGGCTCTTGACCGGCGCGTCCATCCGCAGCGCCTCCTCGATGAACACCGGGATCCGGCTACGGTCGCGGCGCAAGGTCTCTTGGATGTCGGGATGGTCGCCGAGCACCCGCAGCGACGCCGACAGCAGCTTGGTGGTGGTCTCCTGGCCGGCGGCGAACAGGAACGTCGCCGAGCGCACCACCTCGATGACCGGCGGGGTCGACCCGTCGGGGTACTTCGACGTCGCCAGTGCGGTCAGCACGTCGTCGCGCGGATTCTCGCGGCGGTCCTCGATGTAGGCGCTGAACTTGTCGTCGAGCCACTCCAGCGGGTTGGTCGAGACGAGGTCGGTGTGATCCAGTGAGCCGACGTTGGCACCGGGCCGCGGTGCGCCCAGGACGGTGCGGAACTCCTCGTGGTCGGCCTCCGGAACACCGAGCAGGTCGGCGATCACCAACAGCGAGAACGGCTTTGCGTACGCGCTGAGGAACTCGGTGCGGCCCACCGGTCCGTCGCCGAGGATGTCGTCGAGCACTTCGTCGGCCAGCCGCCACATGAAGTCCTCGTTCTCCTTGAGCCGGCTGGGCGTCAGGAGGCGGTTGAGCAGTGAGCGGGCGTTGGTGTGGTCGGGCGGGTCCATGGTGACCATGTGCTCGAACATCGGCATCTGGGGCCGGTGTGCGGTGATCTGGTCGGTGATGTCGTCGCCTTCGGGTGTGAAGGGCAGTGGCGGGAACGGGCCGGCGACCGCGATGCACGACGAGAACGTGTCGGTGTCCTTGAGGACCGTGGCCGCCTCGTCGTAACCGGTCACCGCCAGCACCCCGTAGTGGGGTTCTTGGACCACGGGGCACTTGGCGCGCAGGTGGTCGAAGTACGGGTGGGGATCCGGCACCAGGGAGGGATCGGTGAAGTAGTCGACCGTGTCGAAGTTGCTCATGGTTCTTGCCTCCCGGGCTGCGGGCTCGTGCCGATGAAGGGGGTGTCAGGGGAATCGGCGTGATATTTCGCGAATGCTGAGCACTTGCTTAGCATGGTCGGAGAGCTAGGGTCAAGATCAGTAGGCATGTCGGGCGCTCACCGGTGCTGACGGTCTGGGACGCTACCGGCGGAGGATGGGAGGTGAGCATGACTCCGGGAGGGGAGGTGGGAATGAAATCGTCGCGACGAATCGGGGCTCCCGACGCGAAGAATCGGGTGGTGCTGCTCGACGCCGCCGAGCAACTGCTCCTCGAGGAGGGCTACGCGGCGGTGACGTCTCGGCGGGTCGCCGACCGCGCCCATCTCAAACCGCAGCTGGTGCACTACTACTTCCGCACGATGGAAGATCTGTTCCTGGCGGTGTTCCGGCGGCGGGCCGAAGAGGGGTTGGCGGTGCTGACCACGGCGCTGCAGTCGCCGCAACCATTGTGGGCGCTGTGGCGGTTCAGCACCGCGCCCGAAGCCACCCGCCTGACCATGGAATTCATGGGTCTGGCCAACCATCGCAAAGCGTTGCGCGCCGAGATCGTGTACTACGCCGAGCGATTCCGGCAGGCGCAGAACCAGGCGATCGCGGAGGCGTTGGACCGGCACCGGGCCGTAGCCGGTGAGGTGCCGCCCGTGGTGTGGACGATCTTTGCGACCGCGGTGTCGCAGGCGATCGTCATGGAGAAGGCGCTGGGAATCGACACCGGGCATGCGGAGACCTTCGCGTTCTGCGAGGAGTGGCTGCGCCGCCTCGAGGGCGACCCGTTGCCGGAGGTCGCCGCCTTCGCCGAGGAAGCCGCGGCGTCGCACGGCAGCCCGTAGCGTCGGCCCAGTGGCGCGGTGCAGAGGCGTTATAGCGACAGGATCGTCGCTGACGCGGTGCCGGGCGCACCGTACACCTGGGCCAGCCCGACCCGCGGCGAGCCCGGTACCTGCCGTTCGCCGGCCTCTCCGCGCAACTGCCGCACCAATTCGTGCATCTGCCGCAGACCCGATGCGCCGATCGGTTCCCCATTGGCTATCAACCCGCCGTCGGTGTTGACCGGCATGCTGCCGCCGATCTCGGTGGCGCCGTCGGCCAGCAGCTTCTCCTGCTCGCCGTCGGCGCACAGACCTGTCTCCGCCATGTGGATGACCTCGGCGCCGGCGTCGGTGTCCTGCAGCTGCGCGATGTCGACATCCTCGGGACCGATACCGGCGGCCTCATAGGCGGCCTTGGCCGCGTAGACCGTCGGTGACGGATCCTCGTCGAGTGGAGCCGAGGTCGCATGCACCTCATAGGCGCCGTAGGTCCTGGTCCGAATCTCGCTGGCGCGCACGTAGACCGGCTTGTCGGTGTACTTGTGCGCGATGTCGGCGCGGCACATGATCACCGCGGCCGCACCTTCGTCGGGGGCGCAGAACATGTACTGGCGCAACGGATAGTTCAACACCGGCGAGGCCATGATCTCCTCGACCGAAATCTCCTTGCGCCGGAACGCATTCGGGTTCAGCACGCCGTTGCGGAAATTCTTGTTGGCCACCCGCGCCAGCGTCTCCTCGGAGATGTTGTGCTTGTGGATGTAGTGGTTTGCTTTCATCCCGAAGAATTTGGTGGTGACGAACTGGCCGTTGTTGGCATACCACTGCGGCAGCGCGAGTTTGGCCGGATCGTCGGTGAACGCGCCGCGGGGGTGCTTGTCGAGCCCGATGGCGATGCCGATGTCGTACTTGCCCAGCCGAATGGTGTCGGCGGTCTGCTGAATCGCCGACGCCGAGGTCGCGCACGCATTGAAGACATTGGTGAAGGTGATGCCGGTCAGTCCGACCAGCCGGGTCACCGCGTCGGGGTTGGACACCTCATAGCTTCCGCCGAACCCGAACTGGATGTCCTTCCAGTTCAGCCCCGCGTCGGTCAGGGCGGCCTGAATCGCGTCGGCGCCCATCTCCATCGCGGTCTTGTCGAAGCGGCCGAACGGGTGCAGGCCGACGCCGATGATCGCGACATCGTTGGTGGAGTTGCTCATCTGTCAGTCTCCTCAGTTGCCGACCGGGGCAAAGGCGAAGGTGACGATCTCGGCGCCGTCGTCGCCCTTGGTGAACGGCACCATGGTCAGCTCGACCTCCTGGCCGAACTGCAGTTTGGCGGGATCGTTCTCGGTGAGTCGACCCTCCACCCGGATCACCGGCTCATCGCCGTCGCGCAGTTCCACGAGTCCGACGCCGAACGGAACGAAGTCCTTGCCGGTCGGGCCCAGGTAGGGCGGGCCCGGCGGGAAACCCTGCGTCGTCCAGGCCACGATCGTGCCGCGCCGCGGCAACCGCACCTCTGACATGTCGCCGCCGCTGCACTTCGGGCAACGCTGCTGTACCGGAAACGTGGTGGCGCCACAACTCGCGCACCTGCTTCCGATCAGCTGCGGGTTGTCGTCTGGCCAGGTGGAGATCTCGGGCGCCAGCGCCCGCTGCGAGGTCGACACGCAGGTGACGATAACCGGAAATGCGGTTCTCGTCTAGAGAGAATCAGCGGCGCAAAGGGTGTCGCGACGGCCGGAGTCAGCCGCGCTTCATCACCTTGTCCGCCGCGGTCCAGTGCTCGTCAGCGACCCACAGGTCAGCGAATGCCTTGACCGCCTCGGTGGTCGGGACACCTCTCAGCACCCGCTTGACCTGCCCCGCCGGAACGGTTGCCAGGGTGCGGGCGATCAGCCGCCACTGTTCGTCGAACGACGCGCGGGGGATGACCTGGTCGACCAGTCCGATCTGCTCGGCGTCGGTCGCCGAGAGGATCCGCCCCGTCCCGGCCAGGAGGAGCGCTCTGCTGTATCCGACGAGCTCGGCCAGGCGTTCCGCGCCGCCCCACGCCGGCATGATCGCCAGCGCCACCTGGTTGAAGCCGATCTTGATGTCGTCGGCGGCCAGTCGGATGTCCGCCGCGACCGCGAACTCGGCGCCGCCGCCGAGAGCGTGCCCGTTCAACGCGGCCACGGTCGGGCCGGGAAAGCGGGCTACGCGGTCGCAGATCGACCGCATCCGGAACGACATCGCCGATGCCTGCTCGACCGTGCGCAGCGCACTGAGCTCCTTGAGGTCGCCGCCGGAGACGAAGGCCCGGTCCCCGGTGCCGGTCAGGGCCAGCGCGGCGGCACCCTGGGCGCCGTCGAGCGCCCGGTCGAGGTGCTCCATCGTCTCCAGCGAGATCGCGTTACGCGCGTGCGGTCGGTCGATGGTGATGATCGCCAAACCGTCTTCGATCTCGAGGTCGACCATCAATGATTCTCCATCTGCGGTATTGGCATTCTCGTTTGCGGAGAATAGCATCACGGGGGCATTCACCTGCTATGGGAGGACAGGCGCACGCGATATGCGGACAATTCCTGCGGAGCTGGTCGAGCGGTATGAGCAGGAAGGGTGGTGGACCCGCGAGACGCTCGGCGACCTGCTCGCCAGAGGGCTGAAGGACCACCCGGATACCGGCTTCTGCGTCCACTCCGACGTCCGCCCCTACCGCGGCACGTTCGCCGATGTCGAGCATGACGCGCGCCGGCTCGCCGCGGGGCTGCAGGCCCGCGGGGTGGGCGCCGGCGATGTGGTGGCGCTGCAACTGCCGAACTGGCGCGAGGCCGCCGTCACGTTCTGGGCCTCGGCGTTCCTCGGCGCCGTGATCGTGCCCGTTGTGCACTTTTACGGCCGTAAAGAGCTGACGCACATCCTGGGCTCGGCCGCGCCGCGCGCCTTCGTCACCACGCGTGAGTTCGGGCGGATGCGCTACCTTCCCGACCTCTGCACCGACATCCCGATCGTCGGGCTGGTCGGAGCCGATGACATCGCCGGCCGCGGCGGTTCCCTCGCCGGCCATGAACTCGCATTCGAGGACCTGCTCGCCGACGCACCGATGACCGGGACCGTCGATGCCGATCCCGGGGCGCCGGCGCTGATCGCGTTCACCTCCGGCACGACGCGTGACCCCAAAGGGGTGGTGCACAGTCATCAGACACTGAGCTGCGAGACACGCCAGCTGCTGGAGAACTACCCGCCGGACCGGGGGCGGCAGCTGACCGCGACCCCGGTCGGGCACTTCATCGGCATGCTCGGCGCGTTCCTGATCCCGGTGTTGGAGGGGGCGCCCATCGATCTGTGTGATGTGTGGGATCCGGGCCGGGTCCTCGAGCTGATCGAGAGCGACGGGCTGTCGATCGGCGGCGGCCCGCCGTACTTCGTCACCAGCCTGCTCGACCACCCGAACTGCCGTCCGGAGCACCTACGCCACTTCAGCACCGTCGGCCTCGGCGGATCCACGGTGCCCTCGGCGGTCACCCAGCGCTTGCATGACCTCGGCATGTTCGTGTTCCGCTCCTACGGCAGCACAGAGCACCCGTCGATCACCGGATCGCGGCCCACCGCTCCGGTCGAGAAGCGCCTGTTCACCGACGGAAACGCCAGACCCGGCGTGGAGATCCGGATCGGCCCGGACGGGGAGATCTTCAGCCGGGGTCCGGACCTCTGCCTGGGATACACCGACGCCGAGCTGACGCGCAACGCGTTCGACGACGACGGCTGGTACTCCACGGGTGACGTCGGCGTGCTGGACGAGGACGGCTACCTGACCATCACCGACCGCAAGGCCGACGTGATCATCCGCGGCGGCGAGAACATCAGTGCGCTGGAGGTCGAAGAGGTGCTGCTGGGGATGCCCGCGGTGGCCGAGGCCGTGGTGGTCGCGGCGCCGGACCCGCGCCTGGGGGAGCACACCGCGGCGGTGCTGCGGGTGCGTGACGGGCACGCGATGCCCTCGCTCGACGACGTCCGCGCACACTTCGCCGCGTGCGGCGTCGCGACCCAGAAGTGGCCCGAGGAGTTGCGGCAGGTCGACGACTTCCCGCGGACCGCCAGCGGCAAAGTGCAGAAGTACCTGGTGCGTCAGAGTCTGCGCACGTAGTTAAGCGGCCGGCTCATTGCAGCCGGCTAAAATTGAGAATACGATTCTCCCGAGACGAAAAGGAGTGTTCCATGGGGCAACTTTCTCACAGGGTCGACATACCCTTCCCGCTGTTCGACGCGGACAACCATCTGTACGAGCCGCCCGAGGCGATGACCAAGTACCTGCCCAAGGAGTACAAGGACATCGTCCAGTACGTCGAGGTCAACGGCCGGACCAAGATCGCGATCAAGGGCCAGATCAGCAACTACATCCCGAACCCCACGTTCTCCCACGTCGCCAAGCCGGGCGCCTGGGAGGAGTACTTCAAGTTCGGCAACCCGGACGGCAAGAGCAAGCGCGAACTGTTCGGTGAGCCGATGCGGTCCATCCCGGCGTTCTTCGAGCCGGCTCCCCGCCTCGAGCTGATGAACGAACTCGGCGTCGACCGGTCGCTGATGTTCCCGACACTGGCCAGCCTGATCGAGGAGCGGCTGCGCGACGACCCGGTCGCCATCCACGTCATCATCCACTCGCTCAACCAGTGGCTGGACGAGGTGTGGGGCTTCAACTACCAGAACCGCATCTTCGTCACGCCGGTGATCACCCTGCCGATCGTCGAGAAGGCGATCGAGGAGCTGGACTGGGCCGTCAAGCGTGGCGCCCGCGCGATCCTCGTACGCCCGGCACCGGTGCCCGGTTTCCGCGGCCCGCGGTCGTTCGCGCTGCCCGAGTTCGACCCGTTCTGGGAGAAGTGCGTCGAGTACGACGTGTTCGTCGGGATGCACTCCTCGGACAGCGGGTACTCGCGCTACACCTCGGAGTGGGACGGCGTGGCGCAGGAGATGCTGCCGTTCCAGACCAACGCGATGTCGATCCTCAACGAGTGGCGCCCAATCCAGGATGCGGTGGCCTCCTGGGTGATTCACGGTGCGCTGTTCCGGCATCCCAAGCTCAAGGTCGGCATCGTCGAGGCCGGCTCGAAGTGGATGTTCCCGCTGCTGGATTCGATGGCCGAGGTCTACAAGAAGGCGCCGGAGGCCTTCCTGGGCAACCCGATCGAGGAGATCAAGAACCGCATCTTCGTCAGCCCGTTCTACGAGGAGGGCATCGACGACCTGATCAACCTGATCGGCGTGGACCAGGTGCTCTACGGTTCCGACTGGCCGCACCCCGAAGGGCTGGCCGAGCCGACGCACTATGTGACTGCGCTGGAGCACCTTTCGGTGGAGGATCAGGCCAAGATCATGGGCGGCAACCTGGGCCGGCTCGTCACGGTGTGACGTACGTTCCGAAGTGGGCGACCATCCCCGAGATGGTCGCCAGCGCGGCGGACCGGTTCGGCGACGCCGAAGCGGTCGTCGACGGTCCGCTGCGCTTGTCCTTCACCGAAGTCGTCGACCGGATCCGCCGTGCGGCCGGAGCGTTTGCCGAGTTCGGCGTCGCCAAGGGCGACCGGGTCGCTCTCTGGGCGCCCAACAGCGCCGAGTGGATCATCGCGGCGTTCGGTCTGCTGACCGCCGGCGGTGTGCTGGTCCCGGTCAACACCCGGTTCAAAGCCGAGGAGGCCGCCGACATCATCAGCCGCAGCGGGGCCAAAGCCGTTCTGGTGCAGCAGGGTTTCCTCGATGTCGATTATCAGGCCCCGAACAGTGTGCCCGTCGTCGACGTGAAGTCGGATTTTCTGTCCAGCGGTGAGCCGTTCAGCAGAGACGTTGCCGCCGAGGACATCTCGGACATCATCTTCACCTCGGGTACCACCGGCCGCCCCAAGGGCGTGATGATGCACCACGCCCAGAACCTTCGGCTGTACGAAGAATGGTGCGATCTCGCGGATCTGCGTCAGGGCGATCGCTACCTGATGGTCAATCCGTACTTCCACACGTTCGGCTACAAGGCCGGCCTGATCGCGTCGTTCATACGGGGCGCGACGATGCTGCCCGTCCCGATCTTCGACGTCGACCGCGTCGTCGACCTGATCGCCACCGAGCGCGTCACCATGCTCCCCGGACCGCCGACGCTCTACCACTCGCTGCTCGGCGTCGCCGACAAGACCAAACTCGCGACGCTGCGTGCCGGGGTGACCGGCGCGGCCGACATCCCCGTCGAGCTCGTCCGGCGGGTGCACGAGGAATTGCCGTTCCAGACGCTGGCCACCGGCTACGGCCTGACCGAGGCAGGTACGGCGACCTTGTCGCGACCGGGGGACTCCTTCACCGACATCGCCACCACCGCCGGGGTGGCCTGCGACGGCGTCGAGTTGCGCATCGCCGACGATGGCGAGGTCCTGATCCGCGGCTACACCGTGATGCAGGGGTATCTCGACGACCCGGACGCCACCGCGGAGGCCATCGATTCCGACGGCTGGCTGCACACCGGGGACCTCGGCACCCTCGACGAGGCGGGCCGCCTGCGCATCGTCGGACGGAAGAAGGACATGTTCATCGTCGGCGGCTTCAACGCCTACCCGGCGGAGATCGAGGGTTTCCTCCTCGAACATCCCGCCATTGCGCAGGTCGCGGTGATCGGCGTACCGGACGAGCGGATGGGCCAGGTCGGCAAGGCGTTCGTCGTGCGCGTGCCCGGGACCGC
The DNA here is from genome assembly GCF_010726645.1 of Mycolicibacterium duvalii. Lineage (NCBI taxonomy): Bacteria > Bacillati > Actinomycetota > Actinomycetes > Mycobacteriales > Mycobacteriaceae > Mycobacterium > Mycolicibacterium duvalii. The sequence continues at coordinate 551,228 of NZ_AP022563.1, forward strand.
CGAGTGCACCGCCGACGAGCTGATCACCTGGAGCCGGGACCGAATGGCGGGCTTCAAGGTGCCGCGGTATGTAGAGTTCCTCGACGAGTTGCCATTGAACGCCACCGGCAAGGTCATGAAGGACAAGCTGCAGGCCGTTTCCGTTGAGCGTCGGCCCAGCACGTAAACGGCATTTCCGCTGTCCAGGCCGTTTGCCGAGGCCCGGAAAATGGAGAGTATCGTCGAAGCGATGCGCAGAAATGAAGAATGACGTTCTCGTTTCGGGGACGACCCTGCGCGAAAGCACTGAGGAAGACAGGAGGTCGGTGTGCCGTCTTTCAGACGACGTGAGTCGGTGATCGACACCGATCGCGCCGGGAGTTCGCCCGCGGCGGAGCGGGTCGACGACGCACAGCGCGCCCGGGCGCTGGCTGAGGAAGCCGAGGCCGAGGCCGCTGAGGCCGAGGCGCGCGCTGCCGCAGCGCGGGCCCGCGCCAAGGCGATCCGGTTGCGGCGGGAAGCCGAAGCCGCCGGTTCGGACGAGCCGTCCGCGCCCGACGACGAGTCGTCGTCGCCCGGCGAGGTCGACGGGACTCCGGTCACCGAGGTGGACACCACGGGCTCCGACGTCGACGCCGACGAAGCCGAGGCCGGCGAAGCCGAGGGCCCAGAAGCCTCCGCCGCGGCGCCGAAGTCCAAGCGCCGCCTGCCCCGTCCGGGCTGGAGGACGGTCGCGGCGTCGCTGGTGATCGTGTGCACGCTCGCCCTGCTCGGGCTCAGCGGCTTCATGGTGTGGAAGCACCGGGAAGCCGAACAATTGAGTCAGCAGCGAGCCGAGTACGCGGCGGCCGGACGCCAGAGCGTGGTCACCCTGATGTCGCTGGACTTCAACAACGCCGAAGAAGATGTGCAGCGCATCATCGACAACTCGACGGGCCAGTTCAAGACCGACTTCGAGACCCAGGCCCAGGACTTCGTCAAGGTCGCACAGGATTCCAAGGTGGTCACCGAGGTCTCGGTGAACTCCACGGCCGTCGATGAGATGACCGACGACACCGCAGAGGTGCTGGTGGCAGCATCGTCGCGGGTGACCAACACCGCCGGTGCCGACGGTGAACCTCGCACCTGGCGGCTCAGCGTGAGCCTGCAACGCGAAGGCGGGCAGATCAAGATGTCGAAAGTCGAGTTCGTCCCGTGAGCGAGAAGAAAGCCGTAGGGGAGCCGGCGCCGGAGATTCCCGAGTCCCATCCTGAAGCGGAGGAAGCGTCGAACGCCGAGTTCGTCGACGAGACCCCCATCGACGAGACTCCGGCCGAACCGGCTCCGGATCGCGAGCCTCCCCGGCGTTCGATCAAGGGGCTGGTGACCGCGGGTGTGCTGGCCGTGGCGCTGCTGGCGTCGGCAGGACTGGCCGGATGGCTCTACACCAACCAGTACCGGCCGGACCAGCAGACCGACGCGGATGCGCGACAGGTGGTGCTCGATGCCGCGACCAGCGGCACCGTGGCCCTGCTGTCGTACTCGCCGGAGTCGCTGGAGGCCGACTTCGCCGCTGCCAAAGCGCGGCTGACCGGTGACTTCCTGTCTTACTACACGCAGTTCACCGAGCAGATCGTCACGCCCGCGGCCAAGGAGAAGCAGGTCAAGACCACGGCTTCAGTGGTGCGTTCCGGAGTCGCGCAGATGGAGCCGGACACCGCCGAGGTGCTGGTGTTCATCAACCAGACCACCACGAGCAAGGAGAACCCGGACGGCGCGTTCGCGGCGAGCAGCGTGAAAGTCGGCATGACCAAGGTCGACGGCAACTGGCTCATCGAGTCGTTCGACCCGGTCTGACCGACTCTCCGGTGAACGCCACGGCGATCGTGCCGGTGCCGGTCGGCTATGTCGACCGGCACGATGCGCTGCTGGTGCCGCTGGCCGGACGCTCGGCGTTGGCACACCTGGTCGCCACGGTGCAGCCCCGCGCCGAGGTCGTCCTGGCGGCAGCACCGCCGCTGGCGGACGTCGTCGTCGAAGCGGTTGATGCGCAACATCTCTCGAGTCTGCGCGTCGTGGTCGCCGACCGGCCGGGCGAGCGCGTGCAGTGCTTGTCGGCCGGCGTGGCGGCCTGCGGCACCGGGCCGGTAGTCATCTTGGACCTCGCCTGGGCGGCGTGCCGGCCCGGCACGGTCCAGCGCCTCTGCGCCGAGCTGGCCGGCGGTGCGCCGGTCGTCGTGCCGACCACTGCGGTGACCGACAGCGTCAAACGGATCGACCGACGGGGCATCGTCACGGCGACGTGGGACCGTTCTCGGTTACGGACGACCCAGTTTCCGCGCGGCTTCGACGCGGCGACGTTGCGGGCGCTCCTCGCCGGCGCAGAAGAGCCGTTCGACGAGGTGGGGGCGGCGCTGCGGGCCGGTGTTCCGGTCACCGAGATCGACGGGGACGGCCGTGCGCAACGCCTCGAACTTCCGTGCGATGCGCGCTATCTCACCGCGGTGCTCGAGGCGCAACCGGATCGGTGAGCAGCCGGTCGGCGACTGCGATATCGCCGGGGTAGGTCACCTTGAGATTGGTGACGTGACCGGGAAACGTCTGGACGTCGACGTCGGTGTAGTGCTCGACACACGAGGAGGTGTCGGTGCCCTCGAATCCGTCGCGGGCTGCGCAGCGGTAGGCATGTAACAGCTCGCGGGCGCGGAATGCCTGCGGCGTCTGAACTCGGACCAGCGTGCCGGCGACGGCCTCCAGACCGTCGGGGCCGACGGCGGCGACGTCGGTCAGCGACAGCGCCGGCAGCGCTCCACCGTGTCGGCGGGCCAGCGCGATCGCCGTGTCGAACATGGCCTCGTCGGCCAGTGGGCGGGCTGCGTCGTGAATGGCCACGACATCCACCGCGCCGCTGTCGATATCGGTGTCCAGCGCCGACAACATGTTGAGCTCCGACTCGTGCCGGCTGTCGCCGCCCTCGACAAGATCGATCCGCACCCCGGGCAGCTCCTGGTGCAGCGTCGCCGCGGCGAGGTCGCGTTCACCGCGGCGGAACACCAGCACCATGCGGTCCACCGAGGCTGCTCGCGAGATGGTGTCCAGGGACCAGACCAGCATCGAGCGACCCGCCAGGGGCAGGTAGGCCTTGTTCCCGTCGGCGCCCACCCGGGTGCCCAGCCCCGCGGCGAGCACCACCGCGACCGCATCGCCCATGCCCGAACAGTAGCGGCAACGGCGCCGCGGCCCGCGCCGGTTCAGGGCCGGATGCCCTCGAGCAGCATGTCGTCGGGCTGCGTCCGCAGCAGCTTGCGTGCCTTGTGCCGGGTGATCAGGATGCCGGTGACAGCCAGTGCCCAGATGCCGTACTGCACCGTCCACGCGAGCCGGAAGGAGTCGAACGACAATCCTCCGGCGGCTTCGAGTACCACCCCCATCAGCTGCATCACCATCAGCGACGCCAGAAAACCGCCCATGTTGACCATGCCCTGCGCGGTGCCGAGGGTGGCGCTGGGATTGAAGGTCCGGGCGAAGTCGAAGCCGACCATCGAGCCGGGTCCCCCGACCGAGATCACCACGACCAGCGCTACCAGCAACCAGAGCGGCGCAGGCCCGGGCAGTGCCAGCACCACCGTCCACGCCAGCGCGTTGCTGGCGATGATGGCGAGCACCAGACGCGAGCGCCGGTGGGGATGGCGCCCCGTGAGGATGCCGATCACCACGCCCGCTCCGATGGCCGCGGCCACCGACACGGTCAGCAGGGTGCCGGCCGCGGTGGGTGACAGGCCTTGGGCCACGGTCAGATACGGCACGCCCCACATCAGCGCGAACACCGTGACGGAGAACTGGGTGCCCATATGGGTGAAGAAGCCCAGCCGCGTCCCCGGACGCAGCCACACGGTCTTGAGGCTGGTCAACGTCTGCCGCACCGTCATGGCCGCGCCCGTCGTCACCGTGCCTTCGGGCGCATTCCTGACAATCAGCAGGATCAACACGATCGCCAGCGCCCCGAACGCCGCCACCGACGCGTACGCGGTCGTCCATCCGGACGCGGACAGCAGCGCGAGGAACGGCACCGCCGACAACACCTGGCCGAGCTGTCCGCAGATCCCTGTCAACTGGGTGACCAACGGGACGCGGCGTGGAGAAAACCAGTACGGCACCAACCGCAGCACGGAGATGAACGTGACGGCATCGCCGAGCCCGACGACCGCGCGCGCACCGAGGGCGACGGGCAGCGATTCGGTGAGCGCCAGCGTCAGTTGCCCACAGGACATCAAGGCCGCTCCGGCGATGATCAGGGCCTTGGAGCCGAATCGGTCCAACAGCAGACCCGCCGGGACCTGAGCGCCGGCATAGACGACCACCTGCAGCACCACGAACGTCGACAGCAGCCCGGGGCCCGCGCCGAAGCGGTCGGCCGCTGCCAGCCCCGAGACGCCCAGCGTGGTGCGGTCCAGGACGGCGATGATGTAGGCGAGCAGACCGGTCGCCCAGATGATCCAGGACCGCACGCGCTCACCCCCTGCGAAGGCTGTGGCGGAGAATGCGCTGCGCTGCGTGCAGCTACTCCTCGGGAAATCCGGCAGTTACCGGCGACCCTGCGATCTTCCCGCGAGAGAGCGGTCGAGTGCTAACTGGTCGAGGGTGATGTTGGTCGCCCGAGCTAACATATTCCGGCGTTGATGTTGGCTGAAACCGTGCAGTGTCGACCGAAACAGTCGGCGAAAATTCTCATCTGTGCAGGCTGTCGCGCTGCGATGGGGTTTGTGCGATCGTAAATTGACGGCCGTCTTCCTTCGCTCGCAGGCCGCGCGAGCGTTACAGTGAGTGCATGCATCGTCGGGGGTGTGCGCACGCAATCGGCTTCGATCCGCCGGGTCGGGAGCGCAGCGATGGCTGAGTACCGCCTGGAAGATCTCGCCGCGGTGTCCGGGGTCAGTGCGCGCAACATCCGCGCCTACCGGGAACGTGGTCTGCTCGACCCGCCCCGCAGGGTGGGCCGCTCGGCGCTTTACGACGACTATCACCTGTCACAGCTCAACACCATCAGCCAGCTGCTGCGCAAAGGCTTCACCTCCGTGCACATCGCCGAGTTCTTCGAGAGCATGCGGCACGGCGCGGATCTCGCCGACATCCTCGGCCTGCAGCGCGCGGTACTCGGCGCCCGCGGCGACGAGCAAGACGAGGCGGCCGCCGAATCCATCGATCTCGATGCCGACTCCGAGGAGGCGCGGGCCCTGGTGTCCTACGGGTTGGCCAAGATCGACGGTCGCGACGTCGTCATCACCGACAGCGCCGTCGCCGAGGTCCTTGCCAAGTCCGCGGAGCCGATGCGTTATGTACGGGCGTTGCTCCAGTTCCTGGCCGTTGCCGACGACCACCTCGAAGAGCTGGCCAAGGCCTTCGTGGGCACGCTCTCGGAGCTCTACACCGCCCGGGTCGGGGAGAGGTGCCTGCCCAAGCCGGCGGACACCGACGAGATCCGCCGGCTGCTGCAGGACTATCGTGCGATCGGCGCCGCGACCATGGCCAACCGCTTCGAGGAGGTCAGCCGGCGCTATCTGGTGACCGAGTCCTCGGACTACGTGGCCGGGATTCTGGTCACCGGGGCCTGGGAGCCCGAGCACGCCTGACGCGCACCATCGATCGCATGGCTTTCCCTACTGATCGGTAAGGTTTTGTAGCAAACTTCTGTCCACCCCGCGAACCGACGACCGGACAATTTCGACGATCATGTCATCCCGGTCCTCGGTGCTCTGCGACACAGTGCGAACCAAAATTTCCAGATAACGATTTCATAACAAAACTGCTTTGAACTGCGATTCTTCCTTACTCAACCGTAACCACCTGCATGCAGCAGGTTTGACGGCGGCGCCACGCAGCGGTTCCGTTTGCCGTGTTACGCAACGTTCGGTTACCGAAGCGTAGAACTCGCCAGTAACCATTTCGCGCGTAAAACTGGCCCTGTCTCTTATGACACTCTTACTACGGCTGAAAGTCACCGCGGCCCGCCGCGCAGCAGACCAGCCGGATTCGACGCCGAATCGCCATGCCCGCGTCCGACCGCGGACGTGCCCCATGACTGCCCCGACGAAAGCGGTGCGACGTGAACGCAGCGCGAACGAAGGACTGAGGAGAACACCCGACGTGACGATCAACGACCAGCAGCGTGCGACCACCGGCTCCGGATCCGAGCGCGGTCAGGCCTTCGAACCGCTGGTGGGTGCGCATGCGCTGGTCGATCAGCTGCACTCCGGCGAGCCCTACGCGGTGGCGTTCGGCGGCCAGGGCGGACCGTGGCTCGAGAACCTCGAGGAACTGGTCAACTCGGCCGGAATCGAGTCCGAGATCGCGAACCTGGTCGGTGAGGCCGAACTGCTGCTGGAGCCGCTCGCCCGGGAGCTGGTGGTGGTGCGCCCGATCGGCTTCGAGCCGATGCAGTGGATCCGCGCGCTGGCCGCCGAGGAGCCGTTGCCGTCGCAGAAGGACCTGACCACCGCGGCGATCTCCGGGCCCGGCATCCTGCTGACCCAGATGGCCGCCATTCGCGCGCTCAAGCGCCAGGGGCTCGATCTCGACGGGCACCCGCCGGTGGCGATCGCCGGGCATTCCCAGGGCGTCACCGCGGTCGAATCGCTGAAGGCCGGGGGAGCGCGCGATGTCGAGCTGCTGGCCATCGGTCAGTTGATCGGCGCCGCCGGGTCGCTGGTCTCGCGCCGCCGCGGCATGGTGGGCCGGGGCGACAAGTCGCCCATGGTGTCGGTGACCAACGTCGACCCCGACCGGGTCGCTGAGCTCCTCGACGAGTTCGCCCAGGACGTCCGGACGGTGCTGCCGCCGGCGTTGTCCATCCGCAACGGCCGCCGGTCGGTCGTCATCACCGGTACGCCCGAGCAGCTGGCCCGCTTCGAGCTGTACTGCGAGAAGATCACCGAGAAAGAAGAGGCCGAACGCAAGAACAAGGTCCGCGGCGGCGCGGTCTTCCGCCCGGTGTTCAACCAGGTCCAGGTCGAGGTCGGCTTCCACACTCCGCGGCTGGCCGGCGGCGTGGACCTGGTCGACGAATGGGCGGCCCGCACCGGCCTGGACGCCGCACTGACCCGGCGCCTGGCCGAGTACATCTTCGTCAGACCGGTCGACTGGGTCGCCGAGGTCGAGGGCCTCGCCGCGGCCGGCGCCAGGTGGATCATCGACCTGGGTCCGAGCGACACCGTGACGCGGCTGACCGCCCCGGTGATTCGCGGCCTGGGCATCGGCATCGTGCCTGCGGCCACCCGCGCCGGACAGCGCAGCCTGTTCACGGTCGGCGCCGCCCCCAGCGTCGCGCCGGCATGGTCGAGCTACGCGCCGACACCGGTCACCCTGCCCGACGGCTCGGTCAAGGTCGCCACCAAATTCACCCGGCTGACCGGACGGTCGCCGATCCTGCTCGCCGGCATGACGCCGACGACAGTGGACGCCAAGATCGTCGCCGCCGCGGCCAACGCCGGGCACTGGGCCGAGCTGGCCGGCGGTGGGCAGGTCACCGAGGAGATCTTCGATGCCCGCGTCCACGAGCTGACCCAGCTGCTGGAGCCCGGACGCGCGATCCAGTTCAACTCGCTGTTCCTCGACCCGTACCTATGGAAATTGCAGGTCGGCGGCAAGCGTCTGGTGCAGAAGGCCCGCCAGTCCGGCGCTCCGATCGACGGCGTAGTCGTCACCGCGGGCATCCCGGACCTCGAAGAGGCCGTCGACCTGATCGAGGAGCTGCACACCGTCGGCATCAGCAACGTGGTGTTCAAGCCGGGCACGGTGGACCAGATCAAGTCCGTCATCAAGATCGCGCAGGAGGTCCCCGACCGCGACGTCATCGTTCACGTCGAGGGCGGCCGCGCCGGCGGTCACCATTCGTGGGAGGACCTCGACGACCTGCTGCTGAGCACCTACGGCGAGCTGCGCAAACACACCAACATCACCGTGTGCGTCGGCGGCGGGATCGGCACGCCCGAGCGGGCCGCGGACTACCTGTCCGGGGAGTGGGCGAAGGCCTACGGGTTCCCGGCCATGCCGGTCGACGGCATCCTGGTCGGCACCGCCGCCATGGCCACCAAGGAGGCCACCACCTCCCCGGCGGTCAAGCAGATGCTCGTCGAGACCGGCGGCACCCCGGACTGGGTCGGGGCCGGCAAAGCCGTCAACGGTATGGCCAGCGGCCGCAGCCAGCTCGGCGCCGACATCCACGAGATCGACAATGCCGCGTCGCGCTGCGGTCGCCTGCTCGACGAGGTGGCCGGTGACGCCGACGCGGTGGCCGAGCGGCGCGACGAGATCATCGCCGCGATGGCCAAGACGGCCAAGCCGTACTTCGGCGACGTCGCGGACATGACCTATCTGCAGTGGTTGCAGCGCTACGTCGACCTGGCCGTCGGCGACGGCGACACCACCGCCGACACGGCCCATCCCGGCAGCCCCTGGCTGGCGGACACCTGGCGGGACCGCTTCGAGGACATGCTCAAGCGCGCCGAGGCCCGCCTGCACGCGAAGGACTACGGCCCGATCGAATCGCTGTTCAGCGCGGGTGCGGACGGCGACGCGCTGCTGGACAACCCCGAGACCGCGGTGGCGGCCCTGCTGGCCCGCTACCCGGACGCCGAGACGGTGCGGTTGCACCCGGCCGATGTGCCGTACTTCGTGACGCTGTGCAAGAAGCCGGGTAAGCCGGTCAACTTCGTACCGGTCATCGACAAGGATGTCCGCCGCTGGTGGCGCAGCGACTCGCTGTGGCAGGCGCACGACGCCCGCTACAGCGCCGACGAAGTGTGCATCATCCCCGGCACCCAGGCGGTCGCGGGCATCACCCGCGTCGACGAGCCGGTCGGCGACCTGCTCGACCGCTTCGAACAAGAGATCGTGGACCGCGTGCTGGCCACCGGCGCCGAACCCGTCGCAGTGGTGTCGCGCCGTCAGGCGCGCGCGGACGTCAGCGGACCGCTGGCGGTGGTGCTGGACTCGCCCGACGTGCTGTGGGCCGGGCGCACCTCGATCAACCCCGTGCACCGCATCGGCGCGCCGAACGAGTGGCAGGTCAACGACGTGCCCGGAAAGCCGAGCGCGACCCACCCGAACACCGGCGCGCGGCTGGAGCAGAGCGTCGACGAGTCCGGGAAGACCTCGGTGACGCTGCGCGTGCCGCTGTCCGACATCTGGATCGACATCCGGTTCACGCTGCCCGCGTGCACCGTCGACGGCGGTATGCCGATCGTGACGGTCGAGGACGCCTCGCGCGCGATGCGTGCGGTGCTCGCGATCGCCGCGGGTGTCGACGGCCCGGACGCGCTTCCCGCCGTGGCGGACAACACGGCCACCGTGACGGTGCGCTGGGATCCCGAACGGGTCGCCGACCACACCGGCGTCACCGCGACCTTCGGTGCGCCGCTGGCGCCGGGCCTGACGCTGGTGCCCGACGCGCTGGTCGGGCTGTGCTGGCCCGCGGTATTCGCGGCCATCGGCTCCGCCGCCACCGACGACGGCTTCCCTGTGGTGGAAGGTCTGCTCAGCCTGGTCCACCTCGACCACGCCGCGCACCTGCTGCATGCCATGCCCACCGGCGAGGCGGAATTGACCGTCACCGCAACGGCTCTCGCGGCCACCGACACCGAGGTCGGTCGCGTGGTCCCGGTGGACGTGACGATCGCCGACGCGCAGGGGGTCGCGCTGGCCACCCTCGCCGAGCGGTTCGCGATCCGTGGCCGCACCGGTGCCGTCGAGTTGAGTGACCCGCCGCGCGCCGGTGGGGCGATCACCGACAACGCCACCGACACCCCGCGCCGCCGGCGCCGCGACGTCGTGGTCGACGCGCCGGTCGACATGAGCGCGTTCGCGGTCGTCTCCGGTGACCACAACCCCATCCACACCGACCGTGCCGCCGCACTGCTGGCCGGGCTGAAATCGCCCATCGTGCACGGTATGTGGCTGTCCGCCGCCGCGCAGCACGCGGTCACGGCCACCGACGGTCGTGCCACCCCGCCGGCGCGTCTGGTGGGCTGGACGTCGCGTTTCCTGGGCATGGTGCTGCCCGGCGACGAGATCGAGTTCCGCGTCGACCGGGTCGGCATCGACCGGGGCGCCGAGATCGTCGAGGTCGCCGCGCGAGTCGGCTCGGAACTGGTGATGTCGGCGACCGCGCAACTGGCCGCGCCGAAGACGGTCTACGCGTTCCCCGGACAGGGCATCCAGTCCAAGGGCATGGGCATGGAGGTTCGGGCCCGGTCCAAGGCGGCGCGCCAGATTTGGGACAAGGCGGACAAGTTCACCCGCGAGACACTCGGCTTCTCGGTCCTGCACGTGGTGCGGGACAACCCGACGTCGCTGATCGCCTCGGGGGTCCACTACCACCATCCCGAGGGTGTGCTCTACCTGACGCAGTTCACCCAGGTGGCGATGGCCACCACCGCGGCGGCACAGGTCGCCGAGATGCGGGAGAACGGTGCGTTCGTCGAGGGTGCGATCGCCTGCGGGCACTCCGTCGGCGAGTACACCGCGCTGGCGTGTGTGTCGGGTGTCTATGAACTCGAGGGCCTGCTCGAGGCGGTGTTCCACCGCGGCAGCAAGATGCACGACATCGTCCCCCGCGATGCGATGGGGCGGTCGAACTACCGCATGGCCGCGATCCGGCCGTCGCAGATCGACCTCGACGACGACGACGTCAACGACTTCATCGCCGAGATCGCCGAACGCACCGGTGAGTTCCTGGAGATCGTCAACTACAACCTGCGGGGCGCGCAGTACGCGATTGCCGGCACCGTACGCGGACTCGAGGAACTCGAGGCCGAGGTCGAGCGCCGGCGCGAACTGACCGGCGGGAAGCGGTCGTTCATCCTGGTGCCGGGCATCGATGTGCCGTTCCACTCCAGCGTGTTGCGGGTCGGCGTGGACGACTTCCGCCGCGCCCTGGACCGAGTCATGCCGCACGGGACGGACCCCGAGATGGTCATCGGCCGCTACATCCCCAACCTGGTTCCGCGGCCCTTCACCCTCGATCGTGACTTCATCCAGGAGATTCGCGATCTGGTGCCGGCCGTGGAACTCGACGAGGTGCTCGCGAACTACGACGAGTGGCGCAACGAGCGCCCGGCCGACCTCTGCCGCAAGGTCATCATCGAGCTGTTGGCCTGGCAGTTCGCCAGCCCGGTGCGCTGGATCGAGACCCAGGACCTGCTGTTCATCGAGGAGGCCGCGGGCGGACTCGGGGTCGAACGGTTCGTCGAGATCGGCGTGAAGTCCGCGCCGACCGTCGCCGGGCTGGCGCAGAACACGCTCAAGCTGCCCGAGTACTCGCACAACACCACCGAGGTGCTCAACGCCGAGCGCGACGCTGCGGTGCTGTTCGCCACCGACACCGATCCCGAGCCCGAGCTCGACGAGCCGGCGCAGGATTCAGCGCCGGCCACGGAAGCCGTTCCGGCAGAAGCGGTTCCGGCCGAGGTGCCGGCGGCTCCTGCGGCGGCACCCGCCGGTGGGCCCCGGCCAGAGGACATCGGGTTCGACGCCGCCGACGCCACCATGGCGCTGATCGCGCTGTCGGCCAAGATCCGCATCGACCAGATCGAGGCGCTGGACTCCATCGAGTCCATCACCGACGGCGCGTCCTCGCGTCGCAACCAGATGCTGGTCGACCTCGGCTCGGAGCTCAACCTCGGTGCGATCGACGGCGCCGCGGAGGCCGACCTGGCCGGGCTCAAGGGCCAGGTGACCAAACTGGCCCGCACCTACAAGCCGTTCGGGCCGGTGCTCTCCGATGCGATCAACGACCAGTTGCGCACGGTCCTCGGGCCGTCGGGCAAGCGGCCGGCCTACATCGCCGAGCGGGTCAAGAAGACCTGGGAGCTCGGCGACGGCTGGGCCAAGCACGCCACCGTCGAGGTGGCGCTGGGCACCCGCGAGGGCTCCAGCGTGCGCGGCGGGCCGCTGGGCGGTCTGCACGAGGGCGCGCTGGGCGATGCGGCCGGCGTCGACAAGGTGATCGACGCCGCGGTGGCCGCGGTCGCGGCACGCCGCGGGGTGCCGGTCTCGCTGCCGTCGGCCGGTGGCGGCGGCGGTGGCGTCGTCGACTCGGCGGCGCTGGGCGAGTTCGCCGCCCAGGTCACGGGCCCCGAAGGGGTGCTGGCCTCGGCGGCCCGCACCATCCTCGACCAGCTGGGTCTGGGAAACACCGCCGCGACGCCGGAAGCGGCCACCGACGCGGAGCTGATCGATCTCGTCACCAGCGAGCTCGGGGCGGACTGGCCGCGCCTGGTGGCCCCGGTCTTCGACGGCCGCAAGGCGGTGCTGTTCGACGACCGGTGGGCCAGCGCCCGGGAGGATCTGGTCCGGATCTGGCTGATGGACGACGACGACGTCGACGCCGACTGGGCGCACCTGGCCGAGCGGTTCGAAGGCGCCGGCCACGTCGTCAGCACGCAGGCCACCTACTGGCAGGGCAAGGCGCTGGCGGCCGGGCGCACCGTGCACGCGTCGCTGTACGCGCGCGCCGCGGCCGGAGCCGAGAACCCGGGCAAGGGCCGTTACAGCGACGAGGTCGCTGTGGTCACCGGCGCATCGAAGGGCTCCATCGCGGCGTCGGTGGTGGCGCAGCTGCTCGACGGCGGCGCGACCGTCATCGCGACCACGTCGCGGCTGGACGACAGCCGGCTGGCGTTCTACCGCGGGCTCTACCGCGACCATGCCCGCTTCGGCGCCAAGTTGTGGGTGCTGCCGGCGAACATGGCTTCCTACAACGACATCGACGCGCTCGCCGAGTGGGTCGGCACCGAGCAGACCGAGAGCCTGGGGCCGAAGTCGATCCACATCAAGGACGCGTTGTCGCCGACGCTGCTGTTCCCGTTCGCCGCTCCGCGGGTCGGCGGGGACCTGTCCGAGGCCGGGTCGCGCTCCGAGATGGAGATGAAGGTGCTGCTGTGGGCCGTGCAGCGGCTGATCGGCGGGCTGTCGCACATCGGGGCCGACCGCGACATCGCCGCTCGGTTGCACGTGGTACTGCCCGGCTCTCCGAACCGCGGCATGTTCGGCGGTGACGGCGCCTACGGCGAGTCCAAGGCGGCGCTCGATGCGGTCGTCTCGCGGTGGAAGGCCGAGACGTCCTGGGCGCAGCGGGTGAGCCTGGCTCATGCGCTGATCGGCTGGACCCGCGGGACCGGGTTGATGGGCCACAACGACGTCATCGTCGACGCGGTCGAAGAGGCCGGGGTGATCACCTACTCGACCGAGCAGATGGCCAAGATGCTGCTCGACCTGTGCGACGTGGAGACCAAGGTCGCCGCCGCGCGCGAGCCAGTGCAGACCGACCTGACCGGCGGGCTGGCCGAGGTGGAGCTCGATCTGGCGGCGCTGGCCACCCGGGCCCGCGACGAGGCGGTCACCGAGTCCGACGAGGAGGCTGCCGACGAACCCGCCGCGACGACCATCGCCGCGCTGCCGTCGCCGCCGCGGCCGCCGCAGCCCGCACCGGCACCGGAGTGGGCCGACCTCGACGTCGACCCCGCCGATCTGGTCGTCATCGTCGGTGGCGCCGAGCTGGGTCCCTACGGATCGTCGCGGACCCGCTTCGAGATGGAGGTCGACAACGAACTGTCGGCCGCCGGTGTGCTCGAGCTGGCCTGGACGACCGGTCTGATCAAGTGGGAGGACGATCCGCAACCCGGTTGGTATGACACCGAATCCGGCGATCTGGTCGACGAGTCCGAGTTGGTGGAGCGTTATCACGACACGGTCGTCGAGCGTTGCGGGATCCGTGAGTTCGTTGATGACGGCGCGATCGATCCGGATCACGCATCGCCGCTGCTGGTCAGCGTGTTCCTGGACAAGGACTTCCGGTTCGTGGTGTCCAGTGAGGCCGATGCACGCGCGTTCGTGCAGTTCGACCCCGAGCACACGGTGGCCCGCCCGGTCCCGGACTCCGGCGACTGGGAGGTGATCCGCAAGGCGGGCACCGAGATTCGCGTGCCGCGCAAGACCAAGCTCTCCCGCACCGTGGGGGCGCAGATCCCGACCGGGTTCGATCCGACGGTGTGGGGCATCACCGCCGACATGGCCAACTCGATCGACCGGGTGGCGCTGTGGAACATCGTCGCCACGGTCGACGCGTTCCTGTCGTCGGGCTTCACCCCGGCCGAGTTGATGCGCTGGGTGCATCCGAGCCTGGTGGCCTCGACGCAGGGCACCGGCATGGGCGGCATGACCTCGATGCAGACCATGTACCACGGCAACCTGCTGGGCCGCAGCAAGCCGAACGACATCCTGCAGGAGGTGCTGCCGAATGTCGTTGCCGCCCATGTCATGCAGTCCTACGTCGGCGGTTACGGCGCAATGGTCCACCCGGTCGGTGCGTGTGCCACCGCGGCGGTGTCGGTCGAGGAGGGTGTGGACAAGATCCGCCTCGGCAAGGCCGAACTGGTGGTGGCGGGCGGCTACGACGACCTGACGCTGGAGGCCGTGATCGGCTTCGGTGACATGGCGGCCACCGCCGACACCGAGGTGATGCGGGCCAAGGGCATCAGCGACTCGAAGTTCTCCCGCGCCAACGACCGCCGTCGGCTGGGCTTCCTGGAGGCCGAGGGTGGCGGCACGGTGCTGCTGGCCCGCGGCGACCTGGCGCTGAAGATGGGTCTGCCGGTGCTCGCGGTGGTCGCATACGCCCAGTCGTTCGCCGACGGTGTGCACACCTCGATCCCGGCGCCCGGGCTCGGTGCGCTCGGCGCGGGCCGCGGCGGGCGCGAGTCGGTGCTGGCGCGCTCGCTGGCCAAGCTGGGCGTCGGTGCCGACGACATCGCGGTGATCTCCAAACACGACACCTCGACGCTGGCCAACGACCCCAACGAGACCGAGTTGCACGAGCGGCTCGCCGACTCGCTGGGCCGTTCCGACGGGGCGCCGCTGTTCATCATCAGCCAGAAGAGCCTCACCGGCCACGCCAAGGGCGGCGCCGCGGTGTTCCAGATGATGGGGCTGTGCCAGGTGCTGCGGGACGGAGTGGTCCCGCCGAACCGCAGCCTGGACTGTGTCGACGACGAGCTGGCGACGTCCACGCACTTCGTGTGGCCGCGCGAGACCCTGCGGCTGGGGGAGAAGTACCCGCTCAAGGCGGGACTGCTGACCAGCCTCGGATTCGGCCACGTGTCGGGGTTGATCGCACTGGTGCATCCGCAGGCGTTCCTGGCCACGCTGACCCCCGAGCAGCGGGAGGTCTACCAGGCGCAGGCGCAGGAACGCACGCTGGCCGGCCAGCGCCGCCTGGCGTCGGCGATCGCCGGTGGGCCGTCGCTCTACGAGCGACCGGGAGACCGGCGCTTCGACCAGGAACGGCCCGAAAAGGCCCAGGAGGCGGCCATGCTGCTGGACCCGGGTTCGCGACTCGGCGACGACGGCGTGTATCAACGGTGACCCGTGAGATAGCGTGCTGCCCGTGGCAATCGTCGGGATAGGCATCGATCTGGTCTCCATCCCGGATTTCGCGGAGCAGGTGGATCGTCCCGGCACGGTGTTCGCCGAGACGTTCACCCCCGGCGAGCGGCGCGACGCCGCCGACAAGAGTTCGTCGGCGGCACGCCACCTCGCGGCGAGGTGGGCGGCCAAGGAAGCTGTGATCAAGGCGTGGTCGGGCTCGCGGTTCTCGAAGCGTCCGGTGCTGCCCGAGGGCATCCACCGCGACATCGAGGTGATCACCGACATGTGGGGCCGCCCGCGAGTGCGGTTGTCCGGCGCGATCGCCGAGCACCTCAAGGAGGTCACGATCCACCTGTCGCTGACCCACGAGGCCGACACCGCCGCAGCCGTCGCCGTCCTCGAGGAGCGCTGAGTTCGCCCGCTCGTAGCGCGGCGGCGACGCACTAACCTGGTCGGCATGACTGATCTGATCGCCAGGGTCCGCGACGTGTTGCCGGCGGTGCGCGCCGACCTCGAGGACCTGGTGCGCATCGAATCGGTGTGGGCCGACCCCGCGCGCCGCGATGAAGTCCGACGCAGCGCCCAAGCCGTGTCGAAGCTGTTGTCCGAGGCCGGGTTCGACGACGTACGAATCGTCGCCGAGGGCGGCGCCCCCGCGGTCATCGCCCGCCACCCCGCGCCCCCGGGCGCGCCGACCGTGCTGCTCTATGCCCACCACGACGTCCAACCCGAAGGCGATGCCCGGCAATGGCATTCGCCGCCGTTCGAGCCCACCGAACGCGACGGCAGACTCTACGGCCGCGGTACCGCCGACGACAAGGCCGGCATCGCCACTCATCTCGCCGCGTTCAGGGCGCACGGCGGCAATCCGCCGGTCGGCGTGACCGTGTTCGTGGAAGGGGAGGAGGAGTCGGGTTCGCCGTCGCTGGCGCGGCTGCTGGCCGCGCACCGTGATCTGCTGGCTGCCGACGTCATCGTCATCGCCGACTCCGACAACTGGAGTACCGAGACTCCGTCGCTGACAGTGTCACTGCGCGGGCTCGCCGACTGTGTCGTCGAGGTCGCCACCCTCGATCACGGCCTGCACTCCGGGATGTGGGGCGGGGTGGTGCCGGACGCGCTGACGGTGTTGGTGCGGCTACTGGCCAGCCTGCACGACGACGACGGCAACGTCGCCGTCGCCGGGCTGCACCAGGCCACCGCCGCCGACGTCGACTACCCGCCCGAACGGGTGCGCACCGACACCGGCCTGCTCGACGGGGTCGACGAGATCGGTTCGGGCACCGTGGCGCAACGGCTGTGGGCCAAGCCGTCGATCACGGTGATCGGCATCGACACCACCTCGGTCGCCCAGTCGTCGAACACGCTCATCCCGCGGGCCCGCGCCAAGATCAGCATGCGCGTCGCACCGGGCGGCGATGCGGGTGAGCACCTGGCCGCGCTCACCCGCCACCTGGAGCAGCACACCCCGTGGGGCGCTCAGCTCACCGTCACACCCGGCGACCTCGGCGAGCCGTACGCGATCGACGCCAGCGGTCCGGTCTACGACGCAGCCCGGGAATCGTTCCGGCAGGCTTGGGGGCACGAACCCGTCGACACCGGTGTGGGTGGGTCCATCCCGTTCATCGCCGAGTTCGCCCGCGCGTTCCCGGAGGCCAAGATCCTGGTCACCGGCGTCGAGGATCCCGACACCCAGGCGCACAGCATCAACGAGAGCCTGCACCTGGGCGTGTTGGAGCGCGCGGCGACCGCCGAGGCGCTGTTGCTGGCCCGGCTCGGTGGTGCGAACGGCTCGACGGCGTTATAGCCGCGGAGGCGCTCTCTCTGACAGACTCGGCGACATGTCCTCTGGTGAACGCGGAGCGCGGGAGGCAGAACTCACCTTCTGCGCGCTGGGCGCCGCCGGCACGGTCACGGGCTCCAAGCATCTGCTGCAAGCTGGCGATCGGCGAATTCTGGTGGACTGCGGCCTGTTCCAGGGCGTGAAGAACCTCCGCGAGCTCAACTGGGCGCCTCTGGCTGTGGACCCGGCCGGCATCGACGCCGTGGTCGTGACCCACGCCCACCTCGACCACACCGGGTACCTGCCCCGGCTGGTGCGCGACGGGTTCCGCGGGCCGATCGTGTCGACCAAGGCCACCGCGGCGGTCGCCGACATCATCCTGCGGGACAGCGCGGCCATCCAGGAGCGCGATGCGGACTTCCTCAACCGGCACCGCGCCACCAGACACCACCCCGCCCTCCCGCTCTACGACAGCGACGACGCCCGGCGCGCCCTCGAACTGTTCGTCACCCACCCGTTCGGGCGTGAGGTCGACGAGCCGGGCGGCGCGACGGTGACGTTTCGCCGGGCCGGTCACATTCTCGGAGCGGCGACGGTCGACCTGGCCTGGCAGGGCCGCCGCATCGTCTTCACCGGGGACCTGGGGCGCTACGACGATCCGGTGATGCTCGATCCCGAACCGGTGCCCAGCGCGGACTATCTCGTGATGGAGTCGACCTACGGAGACCGGAGCCACGAGCAGGTCGACCCCGCAGCGACGCTGGCCGAGACCATCAACGCGACGGTGGATCGCGGGGGCACCGTGGTGATACCCGCATTCGCCGTCGGCCGGGCCCAGACCCTCCTCTACTACCTGTGGCAACTGCGTTCGGCCGGAAAGCTGCCGGCCGTCCCCATCTATCTCGACAGTCCGATGGCGATCAACGCCAGTGACCCGCTGGGCGCCTACCCGCGCGATCATCGGTTGCCCCCGCACGTCTACCAGGACATGTGCGCGATGGCGACCTACACCCGCGATGCCGAGGAGTCCAAGCGGATCTCGGCCAGCCGGGATCCCAAGGTGGTGATCTCGGCCAGCGGCATGGCCACCGGTGGCCGAATTCTGCACCACCTGAAGGCATTCGCGCCGGACCCGCGCAACACCATCGTGGTGACCGGGTATCAGGTGCCGGGCACGCGCGGTCGCTCCATCGCAGCCGGCGAACGGTACGTCAAGATCCACGGCGAGTGGGTGCCGATCAACGCGCATGTCGCCAACCTGCAGATGCTCTCCGCACACGCCGATGCCGACGAGCTGCTCCGCTGGGCCCGCGGCTTCGTCACCGCACCGCGACGGGTGTTCGTGGTGCATGGCGAACCCCAGGCTGCCGACACCCTGCGTCGGCGAATCGATCACGAGCTGGGTTGGCCGGCAACAGTTCCGCGGCAGAACCAGCTGTTCACCCTGTGACGAACTAGATCGAGAGGTCGCGCCGCAGTTTGGCCACGTGCCCCGTGGCGCGAACATTGTACTGCGCCACAGCGATTCGCCCCTCTTCGTCGACCAGGAAAGTCGAGCGGATGACACCCTGCACGGTCTTGCCGTACATCGTCTTCTCGCCGTAGGCGCCCCACGCCTCGAGCACCGTGCGTTCGGGATCCGACAGCAGCGGGAACGTCAGCTCCTCCTTGTCGCGGAACTTGGCCAGCTTCTCCGGCTTGTCCGGGGAGATACCGACCACATCGATGCCGGCCCCGTTGAGTTCGGTGAGGTTGTCGCGGAAATCGCAGGCCTGCTTGGTGCAACCGGGAGTGGACGCGGCCGGGTAGAAGTACACGACGACCTTGCGTCCCTTGTAGTCAGAGAGCTTCACGACGTTTCCGGCGGCGTCGGGCAGGCTGAACTCGGGCGCCTTGTCGCCCACTTCGAGCCGAGGGGTCTGCGGCATGGGTGCGTGTCCTCCGATCTGTCGGCCGGGCGCGGCGGTGCGCTCCGGCTGATCTAGGGTAAGTCGGCAACACTGTTGAACGGGGCGTGGAGGCAGACGTGGCGGATCGTGATCCCGACACCATCAAGGCCGATATCGATCAGGCGCGGGAGCAACTGGCGGTCACGGTGGACAGCCTCGCTGCCCGGGCGAACCCGCAGCGGGTGGTCGCCGACGTCAAGGCGGGGGTGTTGCGCTTCGTCAAACAACCCCCGGTGGCGATCTCGCTGGCCGGAATCGGCGTCCTGGTGCTGGTGGTGGTGGTGCGTCGGGCGCGCCAGCCCTGATTCAGCGGCGACGGCCGGGCCGCCACCAGGACGAGAAGGAAAACCCGGGCGGGTTGGCGACCCGGCCCAGGCGACTGCAGCTGTGAACCGCGATCGGTCGTTGCCCTGCGGCGTCGTCGACCGCATCGCCACCGGTGACCGTCGATGAGGTCAGCTCGTCGCGCCCTACCATCAGCTAATTTCCTCGTTTCGGGTGCCACGCTCGTCGAACGACTGTTCTGGAGCCTGTCAGCTAACACCGACTCTAGCATTCAATCATGCTAATGCCCAGCGCAGGCCCGGTAATGCAAGGTTCGACGAGTCGGGCGGTTATCGACTGGCCCGTTGCGGGTCGCGCCACTTCTGGCGCGGCTTCGTGTCATCCAGCACAGCTCGGCGGGCGGCGCGACGATACCACGCAATTTCGACGCAGAGGTCAATAACGGGCCCGGTGATGGTCGCTGGCCGCGCAACCGGGTTCGTCCTCTACGCTGACGGCTGATTTCCGACGAGCAAAGGAGACGCGCGATGGCGTGGTTTCTGGCCCTGCAAGGGGCGACGCAGGCAAGCCACCAGGCATCGGTCTACGAACTGCAGGATTCGACCGATATCGACCAGCTCGCCCAGGATCTCGTCAGCGCCGTCTCGCTGGACCGGGTCGTCCCGATCCCGGCCATGCTGCCCCAGAACACCCGTAAGCGGCAGAAGGTCACGCTGTATGTGCGGCCGTCGGCGTGGGGGATGTGGACGTTCTACGAGCTCTCCGAGGAAGACCGCCGCGCGTTGATGCGGGAGAACCCGTTGATGCAGGCCATCCAGCAGCATCAGCGCGAGCACACCGGGCAGCCCGGTCCGGGGGTGAACCCGTTGCTCGGTCAGCAGCCGGGCCCGGGCACGCCGCGTATCTGATCCGGAAAGAGAAAAGCCCCGTTCGGCGGAACGGGGCTTTTTCGTGTGGTGCGCCGTCAGGGTTTCGAACCCCGGACCCGCTGATTAAGAGTCAGCTGCTCTACCAACTGAGCTAACGGCGCGCGTGTGAGACAATAACAGCCCCGCGGCAGGAGATGAAATCGCGTTGTCCGCGCGGGTGCGCCGGCGACGTCGCGGTCGTCCGCCTTGTCGGAATTCCACCGTAGAATCGACCCAGCATGTGCTGGGCGCGTGATTCGTATGCGAGGTGAGGGAACGTATGTGGCAGGTCAAAACAGCGAGCCGGGGTCGACGGCGCGCGTGGTTGGCGACCGTAGCCGTCATTCCGGCGCTGGTCCTGGGCCTTTCGGCCTGTGGGTCGGACGCAGATACCGCCCAGCCGGAGGTGATCAGTGACAAGGGCACCCCGTACGGCGATCTGCTCATCCCGCGGCTGAAGTCGTCGGTCGAGGACGGCGCGGTGGGGGTCAGCGTCGATGCGCCGGTCACCGTGAGCGCCGAGTTCGGCGTGCTGGGTGCTGTGACAATGGTCAACGAAAGCGGCAAGGCCGTCGAGGGCAAACTGTCCAAGGACGGCCTGACGTGGTCGACCGCGGAGCCGCTCGGCTACAACAAGAGCTACACGCTGACCGCCGAATCGCTGGGCCTGGGCGGGGTGACCACCCGCGAGATGACGTTCGAGACGCACTCGCCGGAGAACCTGACGATGCCCTACGTCTCGCCGACCCAAGGTGAGGTCGTCGGTGTCGGCCAGCCGGTCGCCATCCGGTTCGACGAGAACATCCCGAACCGGCTGGCCGCGCAGCGCGCGATCTCGGTCAAGACCGAGCCCGCGGTCGAGGGTGCGTTCTACTGGCTCAACAATCGCGAGGTGCGTTGGCGTCCGGCCGAGTACTGGAAGCCCGGCACCAAGGTCGACGTCCAGGTCAACGCCTACGGCGTGGATCTCGGCGACGGTCTGTTCGGGCAGGACAACGTGTCGACCAGCTTCACCATCGGCGATCAGGTGATCACCACCATCGATGACAGCACCAAGACGCTGACCATGCGTCGCAACGGTGAGGTGGTCAAGACCATGCCGGTGTCGATGGGCAAGGACAGCACGCCGACCAACCAGGGGGTGTACCTCGTCGGCGACCGTCGCTCACACATGGTGATGGACTCGTCGACCTACGGTGTCCCGGTGAATTCGCCCAACGGCTATCGCACCGAGGTGGACTGGGCCACCCAGATCTCCTACAGCGGCATCTACGTCCACGCAGCGCCGTGGTCGGTGGGCAGCCAGGGGTACAGCAACGTCAGCCACGGCTGCATCAACGTCAGCACGAGTAACGGCAAGTGGTTCTACGACAACTCCAAGCGCGGGGACATCGTCGAAGTCGTCAACACCGTGGGTTCGACGTTGCCGGGCACCGACGGCCTGGGCGACTGGAACATTCCGTGGGAGACCTGGAAGGCCGGTAACGCCGCCGTCTAGTCAGATCGGGAAAAGGAGAACGCCGTCTACCTGAGTAGACGGCGTTCCCCATTTCCGGGGTGGCTGACGGGACTCGAACCCGCGACAGCCAGGATCACAACCTGGTGCTCTACCAACTGAACTACAGCCACCATCGCCGCGCGTGCGGCCTCGCCATACTAGCCGCTGGAGCGCTGTGATTCCGAATCCGCCTCGGAATCCGCTGCCGCCGAGGCCCCGAGCGCCGTCGAGACCGCCGCGATCTCGCTGGTGGAGGGCCCGGGCGGCTCGACGAACGCGGTCTGGCGGTAGTAACGCAACTCACGGATCGACTCGTGGATGTCGGCCAGTGCGCGATGGGACAGACCCTTCTCCGGCTGGCCGAAGTAGATCCGGGGATACCAGCGCCGGCACAGCTCCTTGATGGAGCTGACGTCGATCATGCGGTAGTGCAGGTAGTCGTCGAGCTTGGGCATGTCACGGGCGATGAAGCCGCGGTCGGTGGCGATCGAGTTGCCCGCCAGCGGCGCCGTCTTGGCCTGCTTGACGTGTTCGCGGACGTAGTCGAGCACCATCTCCTCGGCGGTCGCCATGTCCACGGTCGAGGCGCGCACCTCGTCGATCAGGCCGGACTTGGCGTGCATCTGGGCGACGACGTCGATCATCGACGACAGCGACTCTTCGGGAGCGCGGATGACCACGTCGAGGCCGTCGCCGAGAATGTTGAGCTCGGAGTCGGTCACCAGTACCGCGATCTCGATGAGGTGGTCGGACTTGAGGTCCAAGCCGGTCATCTCGCAATCGATCCACACAAGTTCATCGCGCACAGCGCTCAACATTAAGCCCCCGCCTCCCGGCGGGCAGTCCGCACCTGCCGAAACGCCCCAGTGTCTGAGTAGGGTGCGTTCCATGATTTCGGATGCCGCTGCGGGGATCGCCGCTGGTTACACCACCGACGGCGCGGTGCTGGAGCTCGGCTCGGTGGTGGTCGACGGCGTCTGCGAACCCACGGCGCGCGTCCGCATCCCGCTGTCCACCCTCAACCGGCACGGCCTGGTCGCCGGTGCGACCGGAACCGGCAAGACGAAGTCGCTGCAGGTGATCGCCGAACAGCTGTCGGCGGCGGGGGTGCCGGTGGTGATGGCCGATGTCAAAGGCGACCTGTCCGGGTTGTCGCGGGCCGCGCAGCCCGACGACGCGATCGCCGGGCGGGCCGCCGACACCGGCGACGATTGGACACCGACGGCGTACCCGGTCGAGTTCCTGTCCCTGGGCACCGATGGGCTGGCGGTGCCCGTGCGCGCCACGATCAGCAGCTTCGGTCCCATCCTGTTGTCGAAAGTGCTGGGGCTGAACAAAACCCAGGAGTCCACCCTCGGGTTGATCTTTCACTGGGCAGACCGACAGGGACTGCCTCTGCTGGATCTGAAGGACCTGAGGTCGGTGATTGCGTTCCTGACCAGCGACGAGGGCAAGAACCAGCGGACGGCGCTGGGCGCAGTGTCGACGACGACGGCCGGGGTGATCCTGCGCGCGCTGGTCAACCTCGAAGCTGAAGGAGCCGACACGTTCTTCGGTGAGCCCGAACTCGAACCCGACGACCTGATGCGGGTCGACGACGACGGCCGCGGCATCGTCACGCTGCTGGAACTGGGGAGCCAGGCGACGCGGCCGGTGATGTTCTCGACGTTTCTGATGTGGGTGCTCGCCGATCTGTTCACGACGCTGCCCGAGGTGGGCGATCTCGACAAACCGAAGCTGGTGTTCGTCTTCGATGAGGCGCATCTGCTCTTCGACGACGCGTCGAAGGCGTTCCTCGGGCAGGTCGAGCAGACCGTCAAGCTGATCCGCTCCAAAGGTGTCGGCGTGCTGTTCTGCACCCAGTTGCCCACCGACATCCCCCAGGCGGTGCTCAGTCAGCTCGGCGCCAGGGTCCAGCACGCGCTGCGCGCCTTCACCCCCGACGACCAGAAGGCGTTGTCGAAGACCGTGCGGACCTACCCGCGAACCGACGTCTACGACCTGGAGTCGGCGCTGACGTCGTTGGGGATCGGCGAGGCCATCGTGACCGTGTTGTCGGAGAAGGGAATCCCGACGCCGGTGGCGTGGACCCGGATGCGGGCGCCGCGGTCGTCGATGGACACCATCGGCGACGCCGCGATCGCGGCGGCCGCGCAGGCCAGCCCGCTGCAGGCGCACTATGGCACAACCGTCGATCGCGAGTCGGCCTACGAACAGCTCGCGGCCCGACTGGCCCCGCCCGCGCCG
Organism: Mycolicibacterium duvalii; assembly: GCF_010726645.1. Classification (NCBI taxonomy): domain Bacteria; kingdom Bacillati; phylum Actinomycetota; class Actinomycetes; order Mycobacteriales; family Mycobacteriaceae; genus Mycobacterium; species Mycolicibacterium duvalii. Next base: position 575,276 of record NZ_AP022563.1, read on the forward strand.
GTCGGCGATCCGTCGCCGCCGGTGGCCGTGCCGCCACCGTACGAGGTGCCGCCGATGCCTGCTCCCGCACCCGACGGGCCGGGGTTGCTGGACACGGTGCTCGACAGCCCCGCGTTCAAGAGCGCGATGCGGTCGGCCGGCACGGCCATCGGTCGTGAGATCACCCGCAGCATCTTCGGCACTGGCCGGCGCCGCCGCCGCTGACCATCGAAACCGGTCAGTCGCCGCCGAGCTTCTTGTACACCGCCCCCACGATCGGGGCGACGACCGCGCGCGGCGCGTACCCGCTGGCCGCGCTCATCGCCTTCGACGTCAAACCCGGCACCACGCGCATCTTGTTGCGGTCGAGGCCGTCGAGCGACACCTTCGCGGTGTAGTGCGTGTCGATCCACAGGAAGTCCGGGATGAGCCGCTCGACCAGCGACTGCTCTGCAGGGTCGGGCAGTTCGGTGCGCACCGGTCCCGGCGCCAGCACCGTGACGTGCACCCCGGCTGACTTCAGTTCGCCGCGCAACGACTCGCTGAAGGTGTTCACGAACGCCTTGGTCGCCGCGTAGGTCGCGTTGTTGGGGATCGGCGAGTTGCCCGCCGCGGAGCCCGAGATCAGGATCCCGCCGGCGCGCCGCGCGACCATGCCGGGCAGCACCGCCAACACCAGATCATGCACGCCGAGAACGTTGAGCTGCACCTGCTTTCGCTCCTCGTCGGGGTCCAGCGATGCCACCGGCCCGAACGTCGCGGTGCCGGCGTTGGCACACAGGATGGAGATGTTGCGACCGGCCAGCTCGTCGCACAGACCCCGGCGCTCCGCCGGGTCGGCCAGGTCGACCGCCCGCACCTCGACGGTGACGCCGTACTGCTCGCGTAACCGGGCGGCCAGGCCGTCGAGCACCTCTTGCCGGCGTGCGGTGATGATCAGGTGGTGACCGCGGGCGGCGAGCTCGACCGCGAGCGCTTCGCCGATGTTCTGCGACGCGCCGGTGACGACCGCGCGAGCGTCCTCGCTGGGAGCGGGTACTGGCATGGGCCGGACTATATCGTGGGCATCCATGAGCGAGCCGCGGCTGGTCCAGCCGTCCGCCGGGGGCGCGATGCGGTCCCGCATCCTGGCCTGGGCGCTGTGGGATTTCGGTGCCACTGCGATCAACGCGATCGTCGTGACCTTCGTGTTCTCGGTGTATCTGACCCAGGCCGTCGGCGACGACCTGCCGGGAGACACCAGCCCGGCGAGCTGGCTCGGCCGGGCACTGGCGATGGCCGGGCTGGTGGTCGCGCTGCTGGCCCCGGTGACCGGCGTCTGGGTCGACGTCCCGGAGCGCCGGCGCCGTGCGCTGGCGGTGCTGACCGGGTTGGTCGTGGTCTTCACCGCGTCGATGAGCCTGATCCGCGACGACCACCGCTACCTGTGGCCCGGGCTGGTGCTGCTGGCCTGCACCGCCGCGTGCAGCGAACTGGCCACCGTGCCCTACAACGCGATGCTGCGTCAGCTCTCCGACCCGCAGAACTCGGGGCGGATTTCCGGATTCGGTTTGGGGTTGGGCTATTTCGGGAGCGTGCTGGCGCTGTTGGTGGTCTATCTCGGCTTCGTCTCCGGAGAGGGGGAGACCCGTGGCCTGCTGCAGCTGCCCGCCGCCGACGGGCAGAACATCCGCGCGGCCATGCTGTTGGTGGCGGCATGGTTTGCGCTGTTCGCGCTGCCGCTGCTGCTCACGGTGCCCGCGGCGGCGACCGCCGAGAGCGACCGGCCGCGCGGCGTCCTCAACGCCTACCGGCGGCTGGGGGCCGATGTGCGCACGGAGTGGCGCCGCGACCGCCACATCGTCTACTACCTGGGCGCCAGCGCGATCTTCCGGGACGGGTTGGCCGGCATCTTCACCTTCGGCGCGGTGCTGGGCGTCACCGTCTACGGCGTGTCCCAGGCCGATGTGCTGCTGTTCGGGGTCGCGGCGTCCGTCGTGGCGGCCCTCGGCGCGGTGGTGGGCGGGCAGGCCGACGACCGCGTCGGTTCCAAACGGGTCATCGTGGCGTCGCTGACGTCGATGATCGTCATCGGCCTGGTGCTGTGGACGCTGTCGGGAACCCTGGCCTTCTGGGTGTGCGGTCTGCTGCTGTGCCTGTTCATCGGCCCCACGCTGTCCTCGGCTCGCACGTTGATGCTCCGGATGGCCGCCCACGGCAAGGAAGGGATGGCGTTCGGCCTCTACACCACCGCCGGCCGCGCCGCGACCTTCCTTGCACCCTGGTTGTTTTCGCTGTTCATCGACATCTTCGACAGCGAGCGCGCCGGCCTCGGCGGACTGGTGCTGGTCCTGGTGCTCGGGCTGGTCGCGCTGCTGGGCGTGCGTGCACCGCACACCCGGCGCAGTTAGCGGCTACCGCTGCAGATCGTCAGCCCCGCCCCGGTGCGCTCGAGGACGAGCACGCCGTCGACGGTGATCGAGCAGGTCACCTCGCGGCCGACGTTAATGATGCTGACGCTGGCCGAGTCCGCGCCCGGCTGCGGCAGCGCCACCTCCTTGCTCCACGGCAGCATCACGTTGAACTCGGTGCCCAGCAGTCCGTTGGAGTCGACGTAGCTGATGTTGATGGCCCGGCCGGTGCCGGTGACGGTGTAGACCACGGTGTCGGTGGGTCCGGCGGGGGCGCGCGTGGTGGGCGGCGTGGTCGGGACGGTCGGGATGGGCGCCACCGGCGTGGTGGGCCGGCGCGGCGAGATCGTCGTGGTCGGCGCCGGCTGGCTGGGGGTGGTGAACGTCGGTTCCGGACGCGACGGCGCCGGCGCCATCACGGAGTCCTGCCGGGAGCTGTTGACGATCACCAGTGCGATGACCAGACCGACGACCGTCACCACGGCCACACCGGCGACGATCCACAACCAGCGTGGCGACTTCGGCCCATCCGGCTCGGGAGGTTCGGTGCCGTACCCCGGCGGAGGCGGGTACTGATTCGTCGCGTAGGGGTCGTAGCCGTAGGACGCGTAGGGCAGCTGCTCGGTCGGCTGCGGCTGGTAGGCCGGGCCGTACGGCGTCTGACTGGCGTACGCGGGGTCCGGGTAGCCCTGGGGGGTCCCGTACGCCTCCTGCGCCGGTTCCTGGCGACCGGGAGGCCGCCACTGGTCCCCGCGCGAGGGTGAATCGGTCATATCCACCTCATGGCTGAAGGGTACCCGGCTGACCGGGGGAGGCGGCCCGCATGCCGGGCCCCTCGGCGCCGTCATCGGAGAGCGGGCACAATCGAGCACCGTGGCACTGCAGGTTCGCCGGGTCTACGGGGCGTCGATGTCGCCAGACGCCACCGCGTTCGCCCACCTCGTCGACGACGGCGGCTTCCCGCGTGCCGTGCAGCGGTTCCTGCGGGGATGGCGGGCCAGCTCGTCGCGCGATGTCGAGCTGCCCGTCGAGGGGCCCGTGACCCGCGTGATGCACTCCGCCGACGGGCACTGGCTGGCCTGTCAGGTGGCACCCGACGGTGGCACCCGCACCCAGATCTGGGTGGTGACAACCGATCCCGACGACCGCGATGCGCGACGCATCGACTACTGGCCGTCCGGCGAGGATGGCACCGCCGAACTGATCAACTGGGATGGCACCCTGGTCGCGGCCATTCTCACCGGCGCCGACGGTGTCGGCAGTTCGGTGCTGATCGACCCGGTCGACGGCACTACCACCGTGCTGGACCGGCGCTCCGGCGGGCGGCTGGTCGATGCGTGGGGAGGCGCCGCGTTGGTGCGTGTCGGACCCCGCGGTTACCGCGAGCTGAACCTGTTGCGCGGGCTCACCGAGACCGCGCTGCTGCCCTATGACCCTGGTTCGACCACCGACACCGGCCTCATCCTCGACGACCACAGTCCCCGCCGGCTGCGCTCGGGTCCCGAGGGCGAGATCACCGAGCTGTACCACCCGGCTCGCGACTACGACATCAACAGCACCGAAGGTTACGTCCGGGCCCTGATCCGCAGTGAGAACGGCACCGAGCACGCGCGCCTGCTCGAGGTGACGGTCACCGCCGACGGCGTGGCCTACCGCGTCGCGGCTGAATGCCCCGGCTATGAACTCGACGAGTTCACCGTCTCCGACGACATGTCGACTGCCGCGATCCTGTGGAACATCCACGGCGCCAGCCAGTTACAGATCCTCGATCTCATCGACAACACCAGCCACGAACCGATCCCGCTGCCCGGTGGCATGGTCGCCAGCGAGTTGAGCATCAGCGCGGGTGGTTCCATGCTGGCGCTGACGGTGGAAGGGCCGTCCAAGCCGCCCACGGTGGAGTTGGTCGATCCGCGCACCGGTGAGTGGGAGCCGGTGGATCGGGAACCCAGCAGCGGCCCGGTGTCCGAGGACCCCACCCTGGAAACGGTCACCGCGCGCGACGGGCTGACGTTCACCGGCTGGTTGTTCCGGCCCCCGCCGGGCGTCGCGACGATCGGTGCGATGCTGTTCCTGCACGGCGGTCCGGAAGGCCAGGGCCGCCCGGGCTACAACGAGTTCTTTCCCGCTCTGCTCGATGCCGGTATCGCGGTCTTCCTGCCCAACGTGCGCGGCTCGGGCGGCTTCGGCCGGTCGTTCATGCACGCCGACGACCGGGAGAAGCGGTTCGCGGCGATCGACGACGTGGCCGACGCGGTCGCGTTTCTCGTCGACAACGGCTATGCGCCCCATGGCCGGGTGGCCTGCTGCGGATGGTCCTACGGGGGCTACCTCACGCAGGCCGCGCTGGCGTTCCACCCCGACGCGTTCGCCGCCGGCATCAGCATCTGCGGCATGAGCGATCTGAACACCTGGTACCGCAGTACCGAGCAGTGGATCGCGGCGGCGGCGTACCCGAAATACGGCCACCCGGTCAGCGACCGCGATCTGCTCGAGAAGCTGTCCCCGTTGCCGCGCGCGGGCGAGATCACCGCACCGCTGCTGCTGGTGCACGGCCTCAACGACACCAACGTGCCCCCCACCGAATCCCTGCAGATGCACGACGCTCTGGTCGAGCTCGGACGGCAGACCTCGTTGCTGCTGTTCGACGACGACGGTCACGAGATCGACAAGCGGGAGAACAGAGCTGTGTTGCTGAAGGAGATGACGGCCTGGCTGACCGAAGCGTTCGCGGACTGATCTGATCTTGGTTTACCGTAATTGTCTGCCGGGTAAAGCCTTGTCACGCGCCGACCACGGCGTGCGTACGGAGGAGGCACGGCATGCGAGGAATTCTCGGCGTCATTGTTCTCGTCTGGTTGTTGATCGGCGTCTTTGCGGCCTATCAGCGTGACTACTTCAGCGGTGGCGAAGCCAATTGCGCGACCGCCGGCAGTATTGCGCTGACCGTCCTTGCAGGACCGCTGAACTACGCGGGCGTCAACCCGGAGGTTGCGGAGTGCAACGTCCCGCAGCCCAGTCAGTAGTTCGCTGACTGGATTCAATCAAGGAATGGAGTGGCCATGATCGTCTTGGGTGCGATCCTGTTGATCCTGGGTCTCTTGTTCGGAATCTCGATCCTCACCTACATCGGCGTCGTGTTGCTCGTGATCGGCGCGGTGTTCTGGATCCTCGGCTCGGTCGGCCGTCCCGTCGGAGGCCGAAAAGTCTGGTATTAGCGTCTCTTCCTCGGAAGTTCGGCCGAGGTCAGCGCGGCGACCGTCATCGCTCTGAGGACGGTTCTGAAGCTGGCCTCGGCCGCTTTCGTGCTGCCGGGCTTGACGCTGTGCGCCGTGGAGTTGAGCAGTCCGAACGCTGCATGAGCCATCAGGCGGGCGTCGGCCTCGGACAGTGACCCGGCACGGCGGCGCAGTACGTCGACCCAGATCTCCACGTACTGTCGCTGCGCGCGGCGCACCTGCCGCTTGGCGTTCGACGGCAGACTGTTCAGATCGCGGTCCTGGATCCGGATCAGGTCCGACTCGCCGAGGGCGAACTCCAGATGGAAGTCGATCAGCGAGGCCAGCGCGGATTCGGCGTCGCCGGCCCGCGCGGTGACGTCCCGGGCCCCAGCGAGCAGTCGGGTACTGATGCCCACCAGCAGCTCGACCAGCAAGGCCTCCTTGTTCGGGAAGTGCCGGTAGATGGCGGGTCCGCTGACTCCGGCTGCTGCGCCGATGTCCTCCAGCCGGACCGCCAGGTAGCCGTGTTCGGCGATCAGGCGCTCGGCCGCGGCGATCAACTGGCCCCGCCGGTCCGATTTGGCCCGACTGCGCGCTGACGCGGCATCCGCGGTGGTCATCTGCGCCTCCGGGAGAGATGGTGGACATTCGCAGTTAATGATGCTTAACATACCAGCCGGTTAGTCGTCATTAACTCAATCGGAATGGGTGACCGGATGTCCGCGCGGGCCGCACACCGCGACGATCACGTCGCGCTGGTCGAACAGTTGCGAACCAAGCTGGCCGCTGCGGCCCTCGGCGGGCCCGAGCGCGCCCGGGAGCGACACGTCAGCCGAGGCAAGCTGCTGCCTCGAGAGCGGGTGAACGGTCTGTTGGACCCGGGCAGCCCGTTCCTGGAGCTGGCGGCGCTGGCGGCCGACGGCATGTACGGCGACGAGTGTCCGGGCGCCGGGATGATCGCCGGCATCGGGCGGGTGAGTGGCCGCGAGGTGATGATCGTGGCCAACGACGCCACCGTCAAAGGGGGAACGTATTACCCGATCACGGTGAAGAAGCATTTGCGTGCGCAGGAGATCGCCGCGCAGAACCGGCTGCCGTGCGTGTATCTGGTCGACTCCGGCGGGGCGTTCCTGCCCCGCCAGGACGAGGTGTTCCCCGACCGCGAGCATTTCGGGCGGATCTTCTACAACCAGGCGACCATGAGCGCCGACGGCATCGCACAGATCGCCGCGGTGCTCGGCTCGTGTACCGCGGGGGGCGCCTACGTGCCCGCCATGAGCGACGAAGCCGTCATCGTGCGCGACCAGGGCACCATCTTTCTCGGCGGTCCGCCGCTGGTGAAAGCGGCTACCGGCGAGGTGGTCACCGCCGAGGAACTCGGCGGCGGGGACCTGCACTCGAAGGTCTCCGGGGTCACTGACCATCTCGCCCACGACGACCGGGACGCATTGCGCATCGTCCGCAGCATCGTCGGCACGCTGGCGCCGCCGGCCGATGCGCCGTGGCAGGTGGCGCCCACCGTCGACCCCGTCGCCGAGCAGACCGAACTCTACGACGTGGTGCCGGTCGACTCGCGAGTGCCCTACGACGTCCACGAGGTGATCACCCGGATCGTCGACGGCGGCGAGTTCTCGGAGTTCAAAGCGGCCTACGGCACCACGCTGGTCACCGGCTTCGCGCGCATCCACGGCCATCCCGTCGGCATCGTGGCCAACAACGGTGTGCTGTTCGGTGAATCCGCGGTCAAGGGAGCGCATTTCATCGAGTTGTGTGACAAGCGAATGGTGCCGTTACTTTTCCTGCAGAACATCAGCGGCTTCATGGTCGGCCGCGACTACGAGGCCGGCGGCATCGCCAAACACGGGGCCAAGATGGTCACCGCGGTGGCATGCGCCCGGGTGCCCAAGCTCACCGTGGTCATCGGCGGCTCGTACGGTGCCGGCAACTACTCGATGTGCGGGCGGGCCTACTCGCCGCGGTTCCTGTGGATGTGGCCCAACGCGCGCATCTCGGTGATGGGCGGGGAACAGGCCGCGTCGGTGCTGGCGACGGTCCGCGGTGACATGAGCGCGGAGGAGGAAGAAGCCTTCAAAGCCCCGATCCGTGCGCAATACGAGGAACAGGGCAACCCGTACTACTCGACGGCCCGCCTGTGGGATGACGGTGTCATCGATCCCGCCGACACCAGAACCGTTGTCGGGCTGGCTCTTTCCGTGGCGGCCCAGGCGCCGCTGCAGCCGGTGTCCTACGGCGTCTTCAGGATGTGAACTCGATGACCGACAAACTTTTCGACACCGTGCTGGTGGCCAACCGCGGCGAGATCGCCGTCCGCGTGATCCGGACGTTGCGGGCGATCGGGATCCGGTCGGTCGCGGTGTTCAGTGACGCCGACGCCGGTGCCCGCCATGTCGCCGAAGCCGATGTCGCGGTGCGCCTCGGCCCGGCGCCGGTGCGCCAGAGTTACCTGTGCATCGAGGCGCTGCTCGACGCGATCCGGCGGACCGGCGCGCAGGCGGTGCACCCTGGGTACGGGTTCCTTTCGGAGAACGCCGATTTCGCCGCAGCGCTGGATGAGGCCGGGGTGGTCTTCATCGGCCCGCCGGTCGGTGCGATCCGCACGATGGGTGACAAGATCTCGGCCAAAGCAGCAGTGTCACAGTTCGGTGTGCCTGTGGTGCCGGGCATCTCGCGTCCGGGACTGACCGACGACGAGTTGGTGGCGGGCGCCGCGGAAGTGGGCTTCCCGGTGCTGGTCAAACCGTCGGCCGGGGGCGGCGGCAAGGGCATGCGGGTCGTGCAGGAGCCGGACGAGTTGCCCGCCGCTCTGATATCGGCCCGCCGGGAGGCCGCGTCGGCGTTCGGTGACGACACGCTGTTCCTCGAACGTTTCGTGCTCAACCCGCGCCACATCGAGGTGCAGGTGCTGGCCGACCGCCACGGCAACGTGGTGCACCTGGGCGAGCGGGAGTGCAGCCTTCAGCGCCGCCACCAGAAGGTGATCGAGGAAGCGCCGTCACCGCTGCTGGACGCCGAGACCCGGGCCCGGATCGGCGCGGCCGCCTGTGACACGGCGCGCAGCGTCGACTACACCGGCGCCGGAACGGTGGAGTTCATCGTCTCGGCCGACCGCCCCGACGAGTTCTTCTTCATGGAGATGAACACCCGGCTGCAGGTCGAGCATCCGGTCACCGAGATGGTGACCGGACACGACCTCGTCGAGCACCAGGTGCGCATCGCAGCGGGACAGAGGCTGCCGATCGCCCAGGACGACATCCGCCTGGACGGGCACGCCATCGAGGCCCGGGTGTACGCCGAGGACCCCGGTCGCCAGTTCCTGCCCACCGGCGGCGACGTGATCGGGCTGCGCGAACCTGCCGGCGCGGGGGTTCGCGTGGACTCGGGCCTGCGGGTGGGCACCGTGGTCGGCAGCGACTACGACCCAATGCTGGCCAAGGTGATCACCCACGCCGAGGATCGGGCCGCGGCATTGCGGGCGCTGGATGCCGCGCTGGCCGACACCGCGGTGCTGGGCCTGACCACCAACGTCGAGTTCCTGCGCTTCCTGCTCGCCGACCCCGACGTTGCGGCCGGACGCCTGGACACCGGACTGCTCGACCGGCGGATGCCCGACTTCGTCCCCGCCGCCGCGCGCGACGAGGATTTGATCGCGGCCGCCTGCTATCGCTGGTCGTGCAGCTGGCCGGCGGCCCCGGACAGTCCGTGGGAGGTGCCGTCGGGCTGGCGTATCGCCGGCGCCGCCCCGCTCACGCTGCGCTTGCGTGCCGGCGACCGAACCGATCACGTCAGCCTGACCGGTACGCCGTCCGCGGCTACCGCGGCCGTCGAAGACGGTCCCCGCCGGGCTGTGGTGACCCGGTGCGACGGTGACCGGCTGGCGATCACCGTCGACGGTCTGCGCAGCGAGTACCTGGTTGCCACCCACGGCGAGCAGGTGTGGCTGGCCGCCGCGGGCCGGGTCACGATGGTCGAGGAGGTCCGCGAAGCGCCCGTGCGTCCCGACGACGCACACGCCGGGGACGCCGAACTGACCAGTCCGATGCCGGGCGCGGTGGTGGCGATCGGCGTCGAGGACGGGGCGGCGGTCACGGCGGGGACTGTCGTGGTCACCGTCGAAGCGATGAAAATGGAGCATGCCCTGTCCGCGCCGGTCGACGGCGTGGTCGACCTGCTCGTCGCCGCCGGCGAGCAGGTGAAGGTGGGCCAGGTACTGGCCCGAATCACGGCAAGCGAGGAGCCGCAGTCATGACAGATTTTCTGGCCACCGGGACCCTTCCGGACCACTACGCGCAGCTGGCCAAGACCGTGCGCGACTTCGCCCAGAGCGTGGTGGCCCCGGTCTCGGCCAAACACGACGAAGAGCACTCGTTCCCGTACGAGGTGGTGGCCGGGATGGCCGACATGGGCCTGTTCGGTCTGCCGTTCCCGGAGGAGTACGGCGGCATGGGCGGGGACTACTTCGCCCTGTGTCTCGCGCTGGAGGAACTCGGCAAGGTCGATCAGAGCGTGGCGATCACCCTGGAGGCGGGGGTGTCGCTGGGCGCCATGCCGGTGTACCGGTTCGGCAGCGAGGAACAGAAGCAGGAGTGGCTGCCGCTGCTGGCCGGCGGCAAGGCGCTCGGTGCGTTCGGGCTGACCGAACCGGGCGGCGGCAGCGACGCCGGCGCGACGAAGACCACCGCGCGTCTCGACGACGGCCACTGGGTGATCAACGGCTCCAAGCAGTTCATCACCAACTCCGGCACCGACATCACCAAACTGGTCACGGTCACCGCCGTGACGGGGGAACGCGACGGCAAGAAGGAGATCTCGTCGATTCTGGTGCCGGTGCCCACCGACGGGTTCACCGCCGAACCGGCGTACAACAAGGTCGGCTGGAACGCCTCCGACACCCACCCGCTGAGCTTCGACGACGTCCGGGTGCCCGAGGAGAACCTGCTCGGGGAGCGCGGCCGCGGCTACGCGAACTTCCTGCGCATCCTCGACGAGGGCCGGATCGCGATCGCGGCACTGTCGGTGGGGGCGGCGCAGGGCTGCGTCGACGAGAGCGTCAAGTACGCCAAGGAGCGCGAGGCATTCGGCCGGACGATCGGCACCAACCAGGCGATCGCGTTCAAGATCGCCCGGATGGAGGCCCGCGCCCACACCGCGCGCGCGGCGTACTACGACGCAGCGGCGATGATGTTGGCCGGCAAGCCCTTCAAGAAGGCCGCCGCGGTGGCAAAGCTGGTGGCCAGCGAGGCCGCGATGGACAACGCGCGCGACGCCACCCAGATCTTCGGCGGCTACGGCTTCATGAACGAGTACCCGGTCGCGCGCCACTACCGCGACAGCAAGATCCTCGAAATCGGGGAGGGCACAACCGAAGTGCAGCTGATGCTGATCGGGCGGGAGCTCGGTCTGTGATGAGCGAGAACACGCCGGAAAAGATCGTCGTCCAGCGCGGCCTGTGGTTCGAGGAGTTCGAGACCGGTGTGCTCTACCAGCACCGTCCGGGCCGTACCATCACCGAGGCCGACAACGTGCTGTTCACCACGCTGACGATGAACACCCAGGCGCTGCATCTGGACGCGGCGTTCTCGGATGCGTTGCCGCCGTTTCACCAGCGGCTGGTGAACTCGATGTTCACGCTGTCGACGCTGGTCGGTCTGTCGGTCGCCCAGCTCACCCAGGGCACGATCGTCGGAAACCTCGGGTTCGGTGAGGTCGCCTTCCCCAAACCGCTCTTCCACGGCGACACCCTGTACGCCGAGACGGAGGTGACCGACAAGCGCGAGTCGAAGAGCCGTCCCGGCGAGGGGATCGTCACGTTCGCCCACACCGGACGCAACCAGCATGGCGACGTCGTGGCCACCGCGTCGCGCAAGACCATGGTCCGCAAGCGCCCGCAGGAGCAGACCTCGTGACGCCGGCACGCGGCCCCGGCTGGCTGTTCTGCCCCGCCGACCGCCCGGAACGTTTCGAGAAGGCCGCGGCTGCCGCCGACGTGGTGATCCTCGATCTCGAGGACGGTGTCGCGGCCAAGGACCGTGAGGCCGCCCGCAAAGCCCTCGTCGAGACCCCGCTGGATCCGCAGCGCACGGTGGTGCGGGTCAACCCGGTCGGCACAGCCGACCATGGGCCCGACCTGGCCGCCCTCGACGGCACCGCCTACACGACGGTGATGCTCGCCAAGACCGAGGGCGCTGACCAGGTGGCGTCGCTGGCGCCGCGGAACGTCGTGGTCCTGGTGGAGACGCCGCTGGGCGCCTTGACCGTCACCGAGTCCGCCGCGGTGGACAACGCGTTCGCCGTGATGTGGGGCGCCGAGGACCTGTTCGCCGCCACCGGCGGCACCGCCAACCGGTGGCCCGACGGCAGCTACCGCGACGTCGCCCGACACGTCCGCTCCCAGAGCCTGCTGGCCGCCAAAGCCTACGGACGGCTCGCGCTGGACTCGGTGTATCTGGACATCAAGGATCTCGACGGGTTACGTGCCGAGAGTGACGACGCCGTCGCCGTCGGCTTCGACGCCAAGGTCGCGATCCACCCGTCGCAGGTCGCGGTCATCCGGGCCGCGTACGCACCGACCGAGCAGCAGATCGACTGGGCGCGGCGGGTTCTCGACGCGGCGCGCACGCAGCGGGGCGTGTTCCAGTTCGACGGCCAGATGGTCGACATGCCGGTGCTGCGGCGGGCCGAACGCATCGTGGCTCTCGCGCCCTGACCTCGGCCGCCGGTTTCGCCGGGCCCCGCACCACCGCCGACACGAAGGCCCCCAGGGCGGCGATGGCCGCTGGACGCCGCGGTTCGCGCGCATAATGGGAATTGCCCCAGCGCGACGACGGGCGCAGCGCATCGTCGGGTCGGTGCCACACCCCGGCACCCGGCCCGACAGCCCCTCACCAGGGAGTCAGCTCACCTCGCCGCCGTGCTGAGCACCTCAGTCGTCTGACGGCGCGATCCGCCGCCAGTGACCCAAGGAGGCGGTATGGCTGGATCGTCGGCGTATGCGGAACTCGACGAGCCGATTCAACTGGTGGCCCCCGACGGTGTGCCCACCACAGACACCAGCTACCGCAGAGACCTCCCGCCCGAGACCCTGGCCTGGCTCTACGAGTCGATGGTCGTGACCCGCGAACTCGACACCGAGTTCGTCAATCTGCAACGGCAGGGCGAGTTGGCGCTGTTCGCCTCGTGCCGCGGTCAGGAGGCCGCCCAGGTCGGCGCCGCAGCCTGCCTGCGCAAGACCGACTGGCTGTTTCCCCAGTATCGCGAACTCGGCGCCTTCCTGGTGCGGTCGATCCCGCCGGGCCGGCTCGGGGCGCTGTGGCGGGGCCGTTGGCACGGCGGGTTGGGTTTCACCGACAAATGCGTGGCCCCGGTGTCGATCCCGATCGGCACCCACGGCCTACATGCGGTCGGGGCCGCCATGGCCGCCCAGCGGCTGGGCGAAGCGTCGGTGACGGTCGCTTTCCTGGGTGACGGCGCCACCTCCGAGGGCGACGTGCACGAGGCCCTCAATCTGGCCGCGGTGTTCACGGCGCCGTGCGTGTTCTTCGTCCAGAACAATCAGTGGGCTATATCGGTGCCGGTCGAACGGCAGCACGCCGGTCCCAGCCTGGCGCACCGGGCCATCGGCTACGGCATGCCCGGACTGCGGGTCGACGGCAACGACGTGCTGGCGTGCTACGCGGTGATGGAACGGGCGGCAGCCCGGGCGCGCGACGGGGGCGGGCCGACCTTCATCGAGGCGATCACCTACCGGATGGGCCCGCACACCACCTCCGACGACCCCACCCGCTACCGATCCGCCGAGGAGGTCCAGCGTTGGGCCGCAAAGGATCCCATCACCCGCTACCGCACCTATCTGGCCGGCCGCGGGGTGTGGACACCGCGACTCGAGGAGCGTGTCGCCCACCGTGCGCAGCGGCTGCGGTCGGAAGCACGCGAGGCGGTGATCGGCGACCCCGACGTCGACATCGCCGAGGTGTTCGACACCGTCTACGCCCGCATCACCCCGGAACTGGCCCGACAACGCGACGAGTTGCGGACCGAGCTGGCGCAGGAGGCATGAGATGACCCAGCTGATCGAGCGGCCGTTCGGTTTCGACGACGACGTGCCCGGGCCGGCCCGCGACCGGGTGTCCGCGGCCGCGTCGGCGGCTCCGGACGCCCCCCTGTCCATGGCCCAGGCGATCAACCGTGCCCTGCACGACGCGATGCTTGCCGACGAGCGCGTGCTGGTCTTCGGTGAGGACGTCGCGACGCTCGGCGGCGTCTTCCGGGTCACCGAGGGCCTGGCCCGGACTTTCGGGGCGCAGCGGTGTTTCGACACCCCGTTGGCCGAGTCGGCGATCGTCGGCATCGCGATCGGGATGGCGCTCCGGGGCCTGGTTCCGGTACCCGAGATCCAGTTCGACGGCTTCGCCGCACCGGCGTTCGACCAGATGGTCAGTCATCTCGCGAAGTACCGCATGCGGACCCGCGGTGACGTCGACATGCCGGTGACGGTGCGGATCCCGTCCTTCGGTGGCATCGGTGCGGTGGAACACCATTCGGAATCCACCGAGACGTACTGGTTGCACACCGCCGGACTGAAGGTGGTCGTTCCGTCCACACCGACCGATGCGTACTGGCTGTTGCGGTACGCGATCACCGAGCGCGACCCGGTGATCTTCCTGGAACCCAAGCGCCGCTACTGGGCCAAAGAGGTCGTCGACACCGGCAGCCCCGCACCACCGCTGGGGCGGGCCGAGATCAGGCGCCACGGCGACGACGTCACGGTGCTGACCTACGGGTCCCTGGTGGCCACGGCGCTCAACGCCGCCGAGATGTGCACCGACAGTCTCGAAGTGATCGACCTGCGCTCGCTGAATCCGCTGGACTTCGACGCCGTCGCGGCGTCCGTGCGCAGGACCGGCCGCGCGGTCGTGCTGCACGAAGGGCCGCGGACGTTGGGCTTCGGCGCCGAGCTGGCCGCGCGGATCCAGGAGGAGTGCTTCTACGAGCTGGAGGCCCCGGTCCTGCGTGCCACCGGGTTCGACACCCCGTATCCGCCGGCGCGGCTGGAGAAGTTGTGGTTGCCGGGAGTGGACCGGCTCCTCGACTGCGTCGAGAAGGCGATGAGCCGTCCATGAGCGACGTGCGCGAGTTTCTGGTCCCCGACCTCGGTGAAGGCCTCGAGGACGCGACGATCACACAGTGGTTCGTCGCGGTGGGCGACGTGGTGCAACTCAATCAGACGCTGTGCACGGTCGAGACGCACAAGGCGCAGGTGGAGATTCCGAGCCCGTACGCGGGCCGCATCGCCGAACTCGGTGGCGCCGAAGGCCAGACCCTGCCTGTGGGCGCTGTGCTGGTACGCATCCAGACCAGCCGCGCGGTCGAGGGCGCGGACCCGGCCGAGCGTAGGCCGGTCCTGGTGGGATACGGCGCCGACCACACCATGGACGGCAGCCGACGCAGGGTGCGCGCCAAACCAGCGGCACGCAAATTGGCCGCCGATCTCGACGTCGACCTGGCCGACGTCGACGGCTCGGGACCGGACGGCATCGTGACACGCGACGACGTGCTGGCCGCCGTCGAGGCGCCGGATCAGGACACCATCGAGGTCACCGGCGTCCGGTTGGCGATGGCGCGCCGAATGGCGTTGTCACGCCGCGAGATTCCAGACGCGCACGGCTCGGTCGATGTCGACGGCACGGCGTTGGTGCAGCTGCGGGACCACGTCCGGCAGGCCGGTGCCGAGTCGGTCACGCCGTTCGTCCTGGTGCTGCGCCTGGTGGTGGTCGCGCTGGGGCGACATCCGCTGCTCAACGCCACCTGGATGGACACCGCCGACGGGCCGCGCGTCCACACCCATTCCGCGGTTCACCTCGGCGTCGCGGTCGCCGCGCCTCGTGGTCTGCTCGTCCCCGTGGTCACCGATGCGCAGCACCGGACGACGCGTCAGCTCGCCGACGAGGTCGCCGGGCTCGCCGCCAGGGCCCGCGCCGGTACGCTCGCCCCCGCCGAGTTGCAGGGGTCGACGTTCACCGTCTCCAACTTCGGTGCGCTGGGCCTCGACGACGGCGTGCCGGTGATCAACCATCCTGAGGCGGCGATCCTGGGCGTCGGCGCGCTGAAGCCCCGCGCGGTCGTCGTGGACGGCGCGGTGGTGGCCCGGCCGACGATGCGGCTCACCTGTGCGTTCGACCACCGGGTCACCGACGGCGCCCAGGTGGGCGCGTTCCTCGCCACGCTGCGGTCGCTGGTCGAGGAACCCGGCACCGCGCTGCTGGACCTGTAGGCCGGCCTCACCTGCGTTTGGCGGCCGCCAGGCGCGCGGCGAACTCCGGAGACTCGATGGAACGCGCCTGCGGGCCGATCTCGACGTCGAGGGCGAGGTGGTGCAGGTG
Organism: Mycolicibacterium duvalii; assembly: GCF_010726645.1. Taxonomy (NCBI): domain Bacteria; kingdom Bacillati; phylum Actinomycetota; class Actinomycetes; order Mycobacteriales; family Mycobacteriaceae; genus Mycobacterium; species Mycolicibacterium duvalii. The sequence continues at coordinate 591,263 of NZ_AP022563.1, forward strand.
CAGGTCCGAGTGGCCCGGGTGGTACGTCGCCCGCATGGACGCCTTGGTCGCGACGACGATGTCCCGCGGCGCGGCCGCCGGCCCGGCCGCCAGCTCGCGCGCCGCGGCGACGGGGTCCTCGGCGACGTCGAGAGCCAGCCCGTGGCGGACTGCGGCCTCGGCGTCGAATCGCATCCCGAACAAGAGGGCCGCGCGGGCGGCCTGCGGTCCGACGGCGCGCTGCAGCATCCATGTGGCGCCGCCCCCGGGGTGGATGCCCAGCTTTTGGAACCGGGGGTCGAACAGTGCCGTCGGGCCGGCGATGCGTACGTCGGCGGCCAGGGCGAGATTGAGGCCGGCGCCGACCGCCGGACCGTTGACCGCAGCGATGGTCGGCAGGTTGCACTCCGCGACGGCCAGGAAACCGTCGTAGATGGCGCGCAACCCGTCCTCGGTCGCCTCGCCGAGCGCGCTGAGGTCAGCACCTGCGCAGAACGCCTTACCGGCGCCCGTGACGATCACGGCATGGACGTTCGGGTCCGCCTCGACGGCTTCGATGGCCGCGCGCAGAGCCGTGGAGCTCTCGGCGGTGACGGCGTTGCGCCGGTCGGGGTCGTTGACGGTGATGAGTGCGACGCGGTCGGCGATGTGCGTCAGGACGAGATCGGACATGGGCTCAGCGTAGCTACAGCTTGCGCAGCAGCGCGGCGGCCCGGACCTCGTCACCGACGCTCAGCGCGATGTGAACCTCCGGGGTGGCAGCGGTGTCGCGGCGGACCCAGCCGAGGGTGACGTCCTCGCCGTACTTGATCGGGCGACGGTACTCGACCACCGCACGATAGGGCGGGGTGCAGATGTCGGGGACCAGCGCGGTCACCTCGTGAAGGGCGTGCCAGTAGGCGGTGTTGGTGACGTGCTCGAAGAGGTCGATATCGGTGCGCCGCAGCGGGAACGGGCCGACGTGCTCGAGGTCGTGCGGGTCGGTCAGCCAGGGGCGCCACTTGAGCCGGTGCTCGGTGGTCGTGGTTGCGAACCGTTCCACGAGTGTGTCCGAGACACGTTGCGGCGTGAGAGTTTTGGCGTTGATCGCGATCCAGAAGCCCTCGGTTTCGATCCGGCCGCCGTCGCTGCCCGCCAGGTCGACCCGCATCGTGCACCACCGAGACGACAGCGCCGAGCACCACCTGCTGAACGAGACTTCGTTCGGGAACTCGATGGGCTCGATCACGTCGATGACCGTGCGCTGGACCAGCCAGTGCGGATGGTCTTCGGCTTCGCCGGCATCGACGAGGTTCTCGGCACCGACCTCCTGGATGTAGCGTGCGACGCTGTCGAGCCGCAGGTGCAGGTCGCCGCCGATGTCGCCGGTGGCCACCCGCCACGCGGTCCGGTAGACGTAGCCGGTGTCGGGCCGGGGGCCGAGCCTGTGGTCGGCGTCATGGGAGGGCATCGCCGATCAGCCTACGATCCCTCGGCGGGTACCGGCGGACCGCCGGGTGAAGTGCGTCCGCCCGGTTCCCGAATGCCGACTTCGCACCGGCGCTTCGGCTTAAGCTCGGTGACATCTCCGGCGCAGGGGAGGTGCTCAACGGTGACCGAGTCGTCCCTGCTCATCGTGCTGCGGGAGCGGGCCAGCCTGCAGCCCAACCACCCCGCCTTCACGTTCTACGATTACGAGCGGGACTGGGACGGGGTCGCCGAGACCGCGACCTGGGCACAGCTGCACCGGCGATCGCAACAGCTGGCCTGCGAGATCGAGGCGTGCGCCTCGGCGGGGGACCGCGTGGTGATCCTCGCCCCGCAGAGCCTCGAGTACGTCGTCGCCTTCCTCGCGGCGCTGGAGGCGGGCGTCATCGCGGTGCCGCTGTCGGTTCCGTTGGCGGGTGTGCACGACGAACGGATCAGCGCCGTGCTGCGGGACGCCTCACCCACGGTGATCCTGACCACGGCCGCGGTCTCCGACACGGTCACGCCCTACCTGGTACCGGATGGCGGCGGCGCCGTCCCATCGGTCATCGAAGTGGACTCGCTCGATGTCGACGCGCACAGATCGGGTCGTCGTCGGCGCCGCAGAGGCACGGAGATCGCCTACCTGCAGTACACATCCGGATCGACGCGCACCCCTGCCGGTGTGGCGGTCACGCACAAGAATCTGGCGGCCAACTGGAAACAGATCATCGCGGGATATCTGCCCGATTACCGGATGCCCCGCTCGGCCGTGTCCTGGCTGCCCTTCTATCACGACATGGGATTGATGTTGGGCGTGTGTGCAGGCGTCCTGGGCGGTTGGCCCACCGCGATCCTGAGCCCGACCTCGTTTCTGGTGCGACCGGCCCGCTGGATTCAACTCCTGGCGCGCTATCCCCAGGTACTTTCCGCTGCGCCGAACTTCGCGTTCGAGCTCGCGGCCGCACGGACGACCGACGACGACCTGGCCGGTCTCGATCTCAGCGACGTGCTGTACATCCTCAGCGGCGCGGAACGGGTCAACGAGACGACTCTCGAGCGATTTTTGCGAAGGTTCGCGCGCGCCAACCTTCCCGCGTCGGTGCTGCGTCCCTCGTATGGTCTGGCGGAGGCGACGCTGTTCGTCGCGACCCACCCACCGGGCGGGCCGCCCGAGTTCGTCCACTTCGATCCGAGGAAGCTGGCGGCCGGGCATGCCGAGCGGTGCGCCGACGGTACCCCGCTGGTGAGCTACGGTGTGCCACAGTCGCCGACGGTGCGGATCGTCGACCCCGACACCGCAACCGAGCGCCCCGGGGGCGTGGTGGGTGAGATCTGGGTGCGGGGCGACAACGTCAGCCCCGGCTACTGGTGCCGACCCGCCGACACCGAGCAGACGTTCGGTGCGACCATCGCCGATCCGACGCCGGGGACGCCCGGACAGGGCTGGCTGCGCACGGGTGATCTCGGATTCCTCTCCGAGGGTGAGCTTTTCATCGTCGGTCGGATCAAGGACATCCTGATCGTCCGCGGGCGCAACCACTATCCCGACGATATCGAGTCGACGATCCAGGAGATCTCGCGCGGCCGGGCCGCCGCCATCGCCGTGATCGACGACATCACCGAGACACTGGCTGTGATCGTGGAAACCAAGAGGCGCGGGCAGTCCGACGGGGAGATCGCCGAACGTCTTCGTGACCTCCGGGAGGGGGTCGTCTCGGCGGTCTCGAATGCCCATGGGGTGCGCATCGAGGATGTCGTGCTGGTCGCACCGGGGTCGATACCGATCACCACCAGCGGCAAGGTGCGTCGGGCGGCGTGTGTCGAGCTCTACCGGACCGGCGGGTTCGCGCGGGTGGACTAAACGCCCAGTGCCCGCTTCAGATCGTCGGCGTACAGGCGCAGCGACGCGGTGCTGAGCATGTCGTGGTGGGTGCAGTCGACCGGATGCGCGGTGACCGCACCGGTGACATGCCGGCGCCATCTGCGCGCTTTGGTGTGCGCGGCGAGCCGTGCGTGAGTTCCCAGCAGCCGCATCATCATCGGGCGTCGCGCTCCCGACCTGGGCCGGGTGGCCGTGAAGACAACCATGTCTCCGTCGAACTCGCCGGGGACGTGGTAGCGGAGGTGACGTTGGTTGACGTTGACGCTGCGCACCATCAGCTCCAGCAGTTCTCGCGGCGGGAGGGGGAAGTCCACGCCGTTGTGGTGCCGGAGGAGCTGCTCGGCGCGGCCGTAATTCAGTGGACCCCGCGTCGGCGGAACCTCGACACGATTGGAGCGCAGGATGTGTTCGAGGACCTGGTCTTCGGTGAGCTCTCTTCCCGCGGCGATCAGGCCGACGCTGAACGCGGGATCCAGCAGCACCAGGCGTTGCACGTGGCAGCCGCGACCTCGCAGCACCGCGGCCAGTTCGTGGGCCACCACCCCGCCGAACGACCAGCCGAGCAGCTTGTAGGGCCCGCCGGGGTGGGTCGCCTGCAGCCGGTCCGCATAGTTGAGCGCCATGCGCCGGATCGAGAACGGTTCGGCTTCGCCGTTTTCCGGCACCTGGTTGATGCCGATGATCGGGCAGTCCAGGTACTGGCCGAGCGTGCGGTAGGACCAGCTGAGGCCGAGCCCGTCATGAATGCAGTACACCGGCACGCCGGCCCCCTGTCGGTAGACGTCGACGGGAACCACCTCGGTGCTGTGGTCGTCGCGGTCCAGCTGCTGGCACAGGCCTCGAACCGAGGGCGCATAGAACACGGTGCGCACCGCCAGCCGTGCGTTCAGTGCGGTGTTGATCGCTGCGACCGCGCGCATGGCGGACAGCGAGTCACCGCCCAAATCGAAGAACGAGTCGTCGACGCCGACCCGGTCCACGCCCAGCACCCGGGCGTAGATGCCGGCGATGATCTCCTCGGTCGGATTGGCGGGCGCCTCGAAGGCTGTCGCGGCGAAAACCGGAGTCGGCAACGCCTTTCGGTCCAGCTTGCCCGAGGAGGTCAACGGGAACTCGTCGAGCGCGACGATGTGCGCGGGGACCATGTAGTCGGGCAACCGCTCGCCCAGGCGCTGGCGCAGCGTGCTGATCGTCGTGTTGGTGTGCGGTCTGTTGGCGTGGCTACAGCGCGGACGCGCGCCTGCGGCCGGCCGGTAGACGTCGGTCAGTGCCGGGGCGGGCTCCGCGAGGAACACCGCATCGAGCGTTCCGGGCTCAGCACCCCACGTGACCGCGACGTGGTAGCCCGCCGCCGCGCCGGTGCGGTGCAGTTGTTCAGGGGTCGCGGTGTCGTCCGGCCAAGCGCCACCGCCGGTGTTCTGCACCGGCATCCCGGAGAACAGCGCCTGTTCCAGGCCGACGTCGTCCACCAGGCCGGTGCGCGGGATCGCGCAGACTCGCACTTCGGGCGGGCGCTCCGAGGCCAACCTCGTCTCGAGTCCTCGCACACCTCGGCAGGCAGACCACGACCACGTGGGGGCATCGGCCACCGACAGCACCGCCGTCGGCTGCTTGTGCAGCACGACGTCGTAGCGGTAGCGGGTGAGTTCGTTGTCGGCCCAGCCCCGTTTGGCGCGGATGTCGACCGCGAGAGGTAGCGGGTGGTCGTCCGCCCACATGGTGAAGAACTCGGGCGTGAGGAGGAGTTCGGCTTCACTCACCATCGCGCGGTGAACGCGCTCGCGAATCTCTGCGGTATCGGCCTCCGGTGTGCGGGCCCGCGCGACCGCGGTCTGGAACGCGCGCTGAAGGCGGTGGTTTCGGACGTCGCCGATGAACAGGGTGCCGCCCGGCGCCACCAGATCCATTGCCCTGTCCAGGACGTCGGTCAGGTACCCACGGTCGGGGAAGTACTGGACGATCGAGTTGAGGACGACGACGTCGTAGTAGCCCGGTGGCAGCCCATCGGTGACATGGGCGGGCTGGGTCAGCAGGCGCACCCGGTGCCGCCATGGGGGCAGCTCGCGCTCCAGCGAGCGGGCGACGCCGTGCATCGCCGCCGCGGACACGTCGGTGGCGACGTACTCTTCGCAGCGCGCTGCCACCTGTGAGAGCACCAGGCCGGATCCTGCCCCGATCTCCAGCACCCGCTGCGGCCCCAGAGCCAGGATCTGATCGGTTGTGGCCGAGCGCCATTCGCTCATCTCGGTGAGCGGAATCGGATCACCGGTGTAACTGCTGTTCCATCCGCGGAAGTCCGTCCCCAGTGGCGGCACCTCTGCGGCGTCGTAGAGATCGTCGTACATCTGCTGCCACTCCTCGACGATCCCGTGCCCGTGGTCGGGGGTGGTGCTGTCGCCGAGCGTGACATAGGCGACCAGGTGGCCGTCCGTTTCTCCGTTCTGCACGGTGACGACCGCCTGGGTGACCTCGGGGCAGGCCAGCAGGGCGTTCTCGACCTCGCCCAACTCGATCCGGTAGCCGCGGACCTTCACCTGTTCGTCGGCGCGCCCGACGTAGTGCAGCGTGCCATCCGGACTCCAGCTGACCAGGTCGCCGGTGCGGTACATCCGCTCGCCGGGACGCCCGAACGGGCAGGCGATGAACCGGCTCGCCGTCAGTCCCGAGCGGCGCCAATATCCGACACCCACACCGTGACCGGCGATGTAGAGGTCACCCACCACGCCCGCCGGCACCGGATGCAGGGTGGCGTCCAGGACGAAGAACGCGAGATTTGTCAGCGGGACGCCGACCGGGCTGGCGTTGCCGTCGACGTCGCGGCTGAGGATCTGCCCGAACGAGGCGTGCACCGTCGTCTCTGTGGTGCCGTACAGATTCATCATTCGCGGCATTCCGGGGTGATTCCGGAACCAGGTGCGCAGCCGCCGGGGCTCGAGGGGCTCGCCGGCGAACAGCACCGCTTCGAGTGTGAGCCGTTCTGCGAGTCCGGGTTGCAGCGCGTCGGCCGTCTGCAACGCATAGAACGCCGACGGTGTCCGGCTCAGAACGGTGACGCGCTCGCGGGCCAGCAGAGTGTGGAAGTCCTCCGGGGAGCGGGCCACGGACTCCGAGACCACCACCAGGCGGCCGCCCGTCAGCAGCGCACCCCATATCTCGCATACCGAGACGTCGAACGCCAGGGAGTGACATTGTGACCACACACCGCCGCGGAGGAAGTCGACGTCCAGCGATTGGAGCAGCTGTGTGACGTTGCGGTGAGTGATCGCAACACCTTTGGGGACGCCCGTGGTGCCCGAGGTGTAGATGAAGTAGGCGATGTCGTCGGCGGCGGGGTACGGGACAGGCGCAGACGGGAGGTCGGCGATGCGGGGGTCGGCCATGTCGATGACCGGAAAATCGAACCCGTCAAGCCGTGACCGAAGCGCTGCGGTGCTGACCGCGACGACGGGCGCGGCGTCGGCCATCATGAACCCGATGCGGGCGGTGGGCACCGACGGGTCGATCGGCAGGTACGCCGCGCCGGTCTTGAGGACGGCCAGGATGGCGACCACGGCATCGGCTGACCGGGTGAACAGCAGGGCGACGGCTCGGCCCGGTGCGGCGCCGCATTCGGACAGCAGGTGTGCCAGCCGATTCGAGGCCTCGTCCAGTTCGCGGTAGCTCACCGACGAGTCCTCGAACGTCACCGCCGTGGCGTGCGGGGTGCGGGACACCTGGGCGGCCCACGCGGCGGGTATCGATCCCGCCGCCGTCGCCGGCCGTGCCAGGACTGCCCGGTTGCCCCATCGGTCGAGGCCTGCGCGTTCCTCTGTTGCCAGGAGGTCGATGGCGGACAGCCGACGGCTGGTGTCGGCGGTGACGGCGGTCAGCACCCGCTCGAATCGTCGGATCAGGGTGCGGATGGTGTCCGCGTCGAAGACGTCGGTGCGGTATTCGACGACACCGCAGATCCCGTCGGGCGCCCCGGATCCGGTGACACGATCGGCCAGGTTGAACAGGAGGTCCATGCGTGCGGTGCGGGTGTCGGCACCCAGCTGAGCGACCTGCAGGTCGCCCAGCGCGAGTCCGGGGCCGGAACCGTCGCCCGGTCCCGCGAAGTTCTGCCAGGCGAGCATGACCTGGATCAGCGGTTGGCGGGCCAACGATCGGGTGGGGTTGAGGCGTTCGACGAGCACCTCGAACGGTACGTCTTGGTTCTCGTAGGCGGCCAGGCTGCGTTCCCTGACCCGCGCGAGCAGTTCGCCGATCGTCGGGTCGCCGCCGAGATCGACCCGCAGGACGAGCGTGTTGACGAAGAAGCCGACGAGCTCCTCGAGGGCCGGGTCGCTGCGGCCCGCGATCGGAAACCCCACCGCCAGATCGGAAACGGAGCCGATCCTGGACAGCAGTACCGAGAGGGCGGCCTGGAGCACCATGAAGTTGGTGGCATTGTGGTGGCGTGCCACCTCTGCGACCCGCTGCTGCAGACTCGCCGGCCACTCGATGTCGACCGTCGCGCCGCGGTAGTCGGCGACGGCCGGATAGGGCCGGTCGGTGGGCAGCTGCAGTTGCTCGGGCATGTCGGCCAGCGCGTCCTGCCAGTAGGCCAGTTGCGCGGCGATGGGGCTGTCGCCGTCCTCGAGGTCTCCGAACTGGGCACGCTGCCATAACGAATAGTCCACGTACTGCACCGGCAGACCGGCCCAGCCCGGCGCCCGGCCGGCGCACCGGGCGGCGTAGGCGGTGCCCAGATCCCGGATGAGCGGCGCGATCGACCACCCGTCGGCCGCGATGTGGTGCATCACGATCCCGACGGCGTATCGATCGGGACCCAGCGAGTAGATCTGCGCGCGGAACGGGATCTCCGCCGCAAGATCGAATCGGTACTGCGCCAACGTCATCAACTCGGCTGCTGCCTCGTCCTGCGACCGGGCCACCACGGCCGGTCCGCCGCGGCGCCACATGCCGGCCTGTGCGGGCCGCACCAGTTGTCGGGGCACACCGTCGATGTCCGGGAACACGGTGCGCAGCGCCTCGTGACGGGCGATGACGTCGTCGAACGCAGCATCGAGCGCCGAGACGTCCAACGGTCCGTCGACCCGGAACGCCGTCGGCATGTTGTAGGTGACGATTCCGCCGGCGAAGCGGTCGAGGAACCACAGCCGGCTCTGCGCGAAGGACAGGGGGATGACCTCCGGGCGCTCGACAGGGACCAGGGGGGCACGCCGGCCCGCCTGGGTACGGATGCGCGGGGCCAGCGCGGCGACGGTGGGGGCGTCGAACACGTTCCGCAGCGACAGGTTGGTGTCCAGGGCGGCGTTGATCGCCGCGATCAGCCGCATGGCCGAGATGCTGTCACCGCCCAGGTCGAAGAAGGAATCGTCGATGCTGACGGGGTCGACGCCGAGGGTTCGGCCGTAGATGCCGGCGAGGATCTCTTCGGTGGGGTTGGTGGGGGCGCGGTAGGGGCGGTGGCCGGTGTGCTCGGGGGTGGGCAGTGCGCGGATGTCGAGCTTGCCGCCGACCGTCAACGGCAGGGCGTCGAGTTTCAGTATCGCCGAGGGAACCATGTAGGTGGGCAGCCGTCGGGCGAGGTGCTCGAGGGTGCCGGCGGGGTCGGCGCTGCCGGTGAGGTACCCGACGAGGCGGGTGCCGCGGTGGTCGCGTTGGGCGATGACGGCGGCCTGGTCGACGCCGTCTATTGCGGCCAGTGCGGTGCGGATCTCGCCGAGTTCGATGCGGTAGCCGCGGATCTTGACCTGGTCGTCGGAGCGGCCGTGGAAGCACAGTTGGCCGTCGGGTCGCCAGGAGACCAGGTCCCCGGTGCGGTACATGCGTGCGCCTGCCGGAGCAAAGGGACAGGGCACGAAGCGGGTGGCGGTGAGGGCGGGCCGGCCGAGGTAGCCGGTGCTCACTCCGCGACCGGCGACGTAGAGTTCGCCGACCCCGCCTTCGGGAACGGGACGCAGCCAGGAGTCCAGGACGAACAGCGCCGAGGTCGGTACCGGACCTCCGATGGGCGCGGGGCCCGAGCCCGCGCTCAGCGGCATGCTCATGGTGGCGTAGACGGTGATCTCAGTGGGGCCGTAGGCGTTGATCAGGGCGCGTCCGGGTGCCCAGCGGTCGACGACGTCGGCCGGGCACGCCTCCCCGCCGAGCAGCACCGCCACCCCGGGTAGGCGTTGCGGCGACAGCGCGGCGATCGCCGACGGAGTTTGAGTGAGCACGTTGACGTGTTCGTCGACGAGCAGTCGGTGGAAGTCCTCCGGCGAGCCGGTGACGTTCTCGGGCACGATGACCAGTTCGGCGCCGCCGAGCAGAGCCGCCCAGATCTCCCACACGGAGAAGTCGAAGGCGTAGGAGTGGCACTGGGTCCACACCTGTTGCGGCGGCAGCGTATCGGGGGTCGACGCGGCTATGTGAGCCAGGTTGGCGTGGCTGACGGCAACCGCTTTGGGGGTACCGGTGGTGCCGGAGGTGTAGATCAGGTAGGCGATGTCGTCGGGGTGCGGGACCGGCTGCGCGGTGGTGGATGGTTCGTCGTCGAGTGCACCGATGTCGACGACGTCGAAGTCATAACCCACCAGTCGGGCGTGGTGCTCGGCGGTGCTCAGCGCGGTCACCGGGTCGGCGTCGGTGAGCATGAACGCGATGCGCTCGTCGGGTAGTGCGGGGTCGATGGCCAGATAGGCCGCCCCGGTCTTGAGGGTGGCCAGCATCGCGACCACGGCGTGTGCCGAGCGGGCGAGCAGCAGTGCTACGCAGGTCCCCGGCCGTGCGCCGTGTCCGGCCAGCGCGAGGGCCAGGCGATCGGAGGCCTCGTCGAGTTCGCGATAGGTCAGCGACCGGTCCGCGGACCTGACAGCCACGGTGTCAGCGTGGCGCGCGGCCCGGTCGCCGAACAGCTGCGGCACCGAATGTGCCGGGTCTGCGGGCGTCCGCAGCAGCGCTTGGTGTCCCAACCGGTGCAACCGGTCGTGCTCGGCGGCGTCGAGGACGTCGATCGCCGACAAGCGTTGTCGCGGCGCGGACACCATCGCCTCCACTACCCGCTCGAACCGGGCCACCAGCGCCTCGACACCGGGTACGTCGAACACGTCGGTGTCGTACTCGATGCGCAGGCCGATCTCGTTGCCGGGCATGGCCTGCAGTGTGAGCGGGTAGTGGTTGGTTTCGCGTGCGGAGACCCCGGTGATCGACAACTCGCCCGCGTCGGCCGCCGCCGCGTCGTCGATCGGGTAGTTCTCGAACACGAACAAGGTGTCGAACAGGCGGTCGTGGCCCGTGATGCGATGGATCTCGGTGAGCGCGAGGTGCTGGTGGTCGAGCGTGCGGTTGTGGGCGTCCCGGAGTTGAGCGAGCAGGCCGGCGGTGGTGGCTGCCGCGGTGAGACGCGCGCGCACCGGAACCGTGTTGATCAGAAGGCCCACCGTCGACTCCGCGCCCGGCACGTCGCTCGGTCGTCCCGAGACAGCGGTGCCGAACACCACGTCGGGCCGGCCGGTCAGCCAAGCCAATGTCTGCGCCCACGCAGCCTGCAGGGCGATGTTGACGGTGGTGTGACAGGCCCGCGCGAGTTCGTTCACCGCGCGTGTGGTCTGTTCGGGGAGCCGGCATGTCACGCTGCCCCGCGGCCCGAGTTGGAGGCGGCCGGAGGGGGCGACGAGCGTCGGGGCGTCGAAGCCGTCGAGCACCTCACCCCAGGCGGTGCGCGCGGATTCGGTGTCGCGATCGGCCAGCCACTCGACGAATCGGCGGAACGAACCGGAGGGCGGTAACCGGTGCCCGAAATAGCCTGCGAACACCTCGTGCAGCAGAATCGGCAGCGACCAGCCATCGAGCACGATGTGGTGGTTGGTCAGGATCACCCGGTGTTGGTCGGCGCCCGTTCGGATCGCCGCCGCACGGAACGGCGTGGCGGCCGTCAGGTCGCACACCGCTGCGCGCTCGGCGGTGCACAGCGCCCTGATCTGGTCTTCGTCCTCCAGACACAGGTACTGCCAGGGGATCTCGGGAACTGCCGGAATGATTTGGACGGGTGGTTCGTACTCGTTGCAGAAGCGCGCAGCCAGATTCGGATGCCGAGCCGCCATCGCGCGGACGGAATCGTGCAGCGCATGCGGGTCGAGCGGGCCGGTCACCGTGAGTTCGAGCTGCATCGCGTAGAGATCTTCGACGGCACCGAGGTCGCCGACGCTGTGGGCGTGGAAGAGCAGCCCCTGCTGAAGTGGTGTGAGAGGGAGGACGTCGGCGATGCGGTGGTGTTGTTGCAGCTCGTCGAGATCGTTCTGGGTGAGGGTGGCCGGCAGGATGTCGGACGGTGTGAGACCGCCGCCGCCGTCGCGCACGTGAGCGCAGATCCCGGTCAGTGCGTCGTGCCAGAGTCCGGCCAGTCGGCGGGCCTGTGATTCGTCGAGGACCGACCGGGCCCAGGTCCAGGTGGTGTTGAGTTGAAGCCCAGCATCGGTTTCCGCCGCCACGGCGGTGACATCGACGGTGTGGGTCAGCGGCATGGGAACGGCGGTGGCGGCCCGGGCTGCGGTCATGGCATCGGTGCTGGGCTGCCACACGGTGTCCGGAAGTTCGGCGGTGTGGGCGGCGACGCGGCCGAGGTAGTTGAAGCCGATCGTGGGTTCGGCACCGTCCAGGCCGGCGTCGGGGCGCAGGTAGCGCAGCAGCCCGTAGGTCAGGCCGTCGGGCAGGGCGCGCAGCTGTTCCTTGGCCTGTTTGATGACCGGGCCGAGTGCGGGATGACCGGCGGCGACCTGTGCCCAGGGCAGGTCATCGACGGTGAGGGCGATGGGGTACTTGGTGGTGAACCAGCCGACGGTGCGCGACAGGTCGACCTGGGGGAAGAGCTCTTCAGCGCGGCCGTGGCCTTCGACATCGATACCGACGGCGCCCTCACCGGATCCGCGGAACCTGTTGCAGGCCAGCGCCAACGCGATGAGAAGGATATCGCCGATGCCGGCGTGGAAGGCCGCGGGGACGCCGTGCAGGAGTGTGGCTGTGGTATCCGTGTCGAGTGTGGTGGCCAGGCTTCCGGCGTCGGCGTACGTGTCGCGCCGGGGATCGGGTGCCGGCAGTGCCGTTGGCGTGGCCAGGATCTCGCGCCATACCGGGGCATCCGCGATCGTTCCGGGGCCCTGGGCGTGCTCGACCAGTAGCTTCGCCCAGGTGGCGAACGTGGTTCCGGTGACCGGCAGGGCGACCGGGGCGCCGGTGTGGTGTTGCGCCCAGGCGGTGTTGAGGTCCTCGAGCAGAATCCGCCATGACACCGCGTCGATGGCCAGATGATGGACGATCAACGCCAGGTGGCGAGTCGAGGTCGCGAACACCGCGCGGATCATCGTCCCGCTCGAGGGGTTGAGCTCTGATCGAGCGGAAACTATTGCCGCCGAGCACAAGTCTTCGACGACGTGCAGACAGGCATGGGCATCGACGCGCTGCGGTTCGCAAATGGTCAGCGACCACGGGTCGGTCCCGTTGTCGTCCAGGCGTGCGCGCAGCATCGCGTGGCGGTCGAGCAGCGCTTGCAGCACGACCGCGACGTCGTCGTTGCTCGCCGCGGTGGGCGCTTGGATCACCACGGTCTGGTTGAACTGGTGGGTGGGGCCGCCCACGGTGCGCAGCCAGTGCATGATCGGGGTGGGTGGCACGGGTCCGATGCCGTCGTCGGGCGGTGCGTTCGTGTGCACGGTGGTGTTCACGACGCGGGCCAGCTGTGCCACGGTCTGTTCGACGAAGATGTCGCGTGGCCAGCAGGACAGGCCCGCGGCCCGGGCTCGGGCGACCACCTGCATCGACAGGATGCTGTCGCCGCCCAGGTCGAAGAAGGAGTCGTCGATCCCGACGCGGTCGAGTCCGAGGACCTGGGCGTAGATGCCGGCCAGGACTTCTTCGACCGCGTCTGCCGGTGCGCGGTACCGCGTGGTGTTCCCGGCCTCCGGAGCGGGAAGCGCCCTGGTGTCGAGTTTTCCGTTGACGGTCAGCGGAAGCGCGTCGAGCACGACGACTGCCGCCGGCAGCATGTAGGACGGCAACCTGAGGGCGAGAGCCTGCCGCACCGTGGCGGGCTGAGCCGTGCCGGAGCACTTCTCGGTCACATAGGCGACGAGTTGTGCGCTGCCGGAACCCTCTTCGCGGGCGAGGACCACCGCTTGGTCGATGCCGTCGAGCGCGGTCAGCGCGGTCTGGATTTCGCCGAGTTCGACGCGGTAGCCGCGGATCTTGACTTGGTTGTCGGCCCGGCCGTGGTAGTGCAGTTGGCCGTCGCGTCGCCAGCTGACGAGGTCGCCGGTGCGATACATTCGCGTGCCCGGTGCGCCCTGGGCGCAGGCCACGAAGCGCGTCGCGGTCAGTGCGGTACGACCGAGATAGCCCGTGGCCACCCCGCGCCCGGCGACGTAGAGTTCGCCGATCACCCCGGGCGCCACCGGGCGTAGGTGATCGTCGAGGACGAACAGCGCCGCGGTGGACACCGGCGCGCCGATGGGTGCCGTGCCGGAGTGCGGCCTCAGGGGCGCGCTCATGGTCGCGTAGACGGTGATCTCGGTGGGGCCGTAGGCATTGATCAGCGTGCGTCCGGGCGCCCATTGATCGACTACCTCGGCGGGACAGGCTTCTCCACCGAGCAGCACTGCGACTCCGTCGAGGTCGCCGGGGGACAACGCGGTCGCCGCGGACGGGGTTTGGGTCAGCACGGTGACCTGTTCGGAGACCAGGAGATCAGTGAACTCGGGGGGAGAGCCGGCCACGTCTTCGGGGACGATGACCAGCCGTCCGCCGCCGAGCAGGGCGGCCCAGATCTCCCATACCGAGAAGTCGAATCCGTAGGAGTGACATTGGGTCCAGACCTGCGGGGCGGGGAGTTCGGCCGGTGTGGTGTCGGCGAGGTGGGCGAGGTTGCGCTGGCTGATGGCCACAGCCTTGGGGGTTCCGGTGGTGCCGGAGGTGTAGATCAGGTAGGCGATGTCGTCGGGGGTGGCGATCGACACCGCGGCGGGGGACTGGTCGTCGAAGCCCTCGTCGACCTCGATGACCGTCAGCTTGTAGCTGCTCAGCCGGTCGGCCAGCGCGGTGGTGGTGACGGCAACGACCGGTGCGCTGTCGTCGATCATGAACTGGATGCGCTCGTCGGGGTGGGCCGGGTCGATGGGCAGGTAGGCTGCTCCGGTCTTGAGCACGGCCAGCATGGCCGTGACCGCGTCCGCACACCGATGGAACAGCAGGGCCACGCACTGACCGGGTGCCGCACCCTGGGAGATCAGCGCGTGCGCCAGCCGGTTCGAGGAGTCGTCGAGTTCCCGGTAGGTCAACGACCGTCGGCCGTGGGTGAGCGCCCGCGCCTCGGGGGTTCGTGCGGCGCGTGCGGCGAAGAGGTCGGGTACCGAGACCGCGGCGGGTGCGGTCGTGGTGAGCGCCGCGCGGTTCCCGAACTGCGCCAACTGGGTGTGGTCCGCCGCGTCGAGCATGTCGATCGTCGACAGGTGCTGCTGCTGGTCGGTACCGATCGCTGTGAGTGTGCGCTGCAGCCGGTCGATCATCGAGGCCACCGTCGGGCGGTCGAACACGTCGGTGCGGAACTCCACCGAACCGCAGATCCCCGCGGGTGCGCCGGAGTCGGAGAACTGTTCGGCCAGGGAGAAGGACAGGTCCATCCGCGCGGTGCGGGTGTCCACAGGCAGCTGGGTGACCTCGAGATCGCCGAGCGTCAGAGTGTCCCCGTTCTGTGCTGGGAGGTTCTGCCAGGCCAACATCACCTGCACGAGTGGGTGATGGCTCAGCGACCGCGCCGGGTTGAGGCGTTCGACCAGCACTTCGAAGGGCACGTCCTGGTGGTCGTAAGCGGCCAGGCTGCGCCGGCGCACCTGATCGAGCAGTTCCGCGACAGTCGGATCGCCGGTGAGGTCGACCCGCAGCACGAGCGTGTTGACGAAGAAACCGACGAGTTCGTCGAGAGCGGGGTCGCCGCGCCCGGCGATCGGGAAGCCCACCGCCACATCCGGGCTGGCGCTCAGCCGCGACAGCAGCACCGACAGCGCGGCCTGCACCACCATGAACGCAGTGGCGTTGTGTGCGGCGGCGACCTCACGGATCCGGTGCTGCAGCTGCGCGGGCCACTCGAAGGTCTCGCGGGCGCCACGGCCATCTGCGACCGCCGGATAGGGCCTGTCGGTGGGCAATTGCAGCCTCTCCGGCATTCCGGCCAATGCATCTCGCCAGTACGCCAGCTGGGCCGCGATCGAGCTGGCCTCGTCGTCGAGATCGCCGAACCGGGCACGCTGCCACAGCGTGTAATCGACATACTGCACCGGCAGCTCGACCCAGTCGGGTGCCCGGCCCGCACATCGGGCCGCGTACGCGACGCCGAGATCACGCATCAGCGGCGCGATCGACCAACCGTCCGCTGCGATGTGGTGCACCACCCCGACGAGCACATGCGCTGTCTCGGACAGGCGGAACAACTTGGCCCGCAACGGAATGTCGTGGTCGAGCTGGAACGTATGGCCGCCCGCTGCCTGGATTGCGTCATCCAGCTCGCGGGGTGTCCATTCGGTCGCGTCGACGATGTCCCACCCGAACTCGGCGTGCTCCGGCGGCACGACCAGTTGTTGTGGGACGCCGTCGGGCGCGACGACCAGCGTGCGCAGAGATTCGTGCCGCGCGATCACGTCGCTCAGTGCGGCTGCCAAGGCGCCCGCGTCCAATTCGCCGCGCAACCGCAGCGCCACCGCCATGTTGTAGACCGGCGACGGGCCCTGCAGCTGATCGATGAACCACAACCGCTTCTGCGCGAACGACAGTGGGATCACCGCGGGACGTTCGACGACGCGCAGCGGTTCGCGTTGGTCGGAATCATCGGTGATACGCGAGGCCAGTTCGGCGACAGTCGGAGAGTCGAAAAGTGTGCGCACGGAGACGTTGATGGCGAAGGCGTCGCTGATCGTGGCGGCGAGGCGCATCGCGAGGATGCTGTCGCCGCCGAGGTCGAAGAAGGAGTCGGTGGCTCCGACCCGTGCCACACCCAGTACCTGAGCGAAGATGGCGGCGAGGATCTCCTCGACCGCCGTGGCGGGGGCGTTGCGCTCGGTGGTTTCGGTGTAGTCGGGGGCGGGCAGCGCCTGCGAGTCGAGCTTGCCGTTGATGGTCAGGGGAAGAGCGTCGAGCACCATGACCGCGGCGGGGATCATGTACGGGGGGAGTCGGTCGTTCAGCGCGGTCCGCACCTGCGGGGGATGCACCGCACCGCGGGTGGTTTCGGTGACGTAGGCGATTATTCGTTTGTCGCCGGGGCGGTCTTCCCGCACGACCACGGCGGCCTGTTGGACGGCGTCCAGCGACAGCAGTGCCGCCTGGATGTCGCCGAGTTCCATGCGGTAGCCCCGGATCTTGACCTGTTCGTCGGCGCGGCCGAGGTAGTCCAGTTGCCCGTCGCCGCGCCAACGCACCAGATCGCCGGTCCGGTACATCCGGGCCCCGGGTGACCCGAACGGGCACGGCACGAACCGCGCGGAGGTGAGTGCGGGCCGGCGGACATAACCGATGCCCACGCCGCGGCCGCCGACGTACAACTCACCGACCGTCCCGGCCGGTACGCGGCGCAGCCACCTGTCGAGAACGAAAAGCGCCGTCGTCGACACCGGTCTGCCGATCGGCGGCACGCCCGATGCGGGCGTCAGCGGGATGCTGGCGGAGGCGAACATCGTCGTCTCGGTCGGGCCGTAGACATTGGTCAGGAGCCGGTTCGGTGCCCATCTGTCGACCACCTCGGCCGGGCAGGCTTCCCCGCCCACCAGTACCGAGACACCGTCCAACCCTTCGGGGCGCAACGCGCCCAGCGCTGACGGTGTCTGGGCGAGCACGGTGACGCGTTCGGCGATCATCAACGCGCGCAGATCGTCGGGTGACTGTGCCACCGATTCGGGCACCACGACCAGACGTCCGCCGTGCAGCAGAGCGCCCCAGATCTCCCAGACCGAGAAGTCGAAAGCATACGAGAAGAACTGTGTCCACACCTGGTGAGCCGTCAGGTCGACACCGACGTCGATCCCGTCGTAGAGCCGGGTCACGTTGTGGTGATCGACCGCAACACCTTTCGGGACGCCGGTGGTGCCCGAGGTGTAGATGATGTGGGCGACATCGTCGGGGGCCGGACCCGTCAGCGGGGTCGCGGGCTGGTCGGCGATCGCCGCGTCGTCGACGTCGAGGACCGTCAGCCCGGTGCCGGTGAACAGGTCAGCCGTCACTGAGGTGCTGATCGCGGCGACCGGGTGGGAATCCTCGACCATGAAATCGATCCGGGAGCGCGGGTGTGCCGGGTCGATGGGCACATAGGCGGCCCCGCTCTTCAGGACTCCGAGAATCGCGATCACCGCCTCGGCGCTCCGGTGCAACAGCAACGCCACGCAGGCCCCGGGCCGCGCACCGTGACCGGTCAACAGGTGTGCCAACCGATTCGAGGCCTCGTCGACTTCACGGTAGGTCCACGACCGGTTTCGGTCGGTCAGCGCCACGGCGGTGGGTGTGCGCTGAACCTGGGCAGCGAATGCATCCGGAATCGACACCGGTGATACAGGCTCTCCGAGGATCGGGCGGTTACCCCACACGTCGAGTCTTGCGGTTTCTGCGGCACCGACGGTGTCGAGCGACCAGATGCGCCGGCCAGGATCAGCAGCCATCAGCGCCGGCAACCGCTGCAACCGACCGATCAGGGCGTCGATGTCCGCGGTGTCGAACACGTCGGCGTCGTACTCGACTCGCAGACCGATCTCGTCGCCCGGCATCGCCTGCAGGGTGAGGGGATAGTGGTTGGTCTCCCGCGCTGCGATCCCCGAGATCGCCAGGTCTCCGCTCAGCGACATCGCGGATGAATCGACGGGGTGGTTCTCGAAAACGAACAAGGTGTCGAACAGCTGCTCGTGCCCACTGACACGATGGATTTCGGTGAGCGCGACGTGCTGGTGGTCCAGGGTGCGGTGGTGGCGGTCGCGCAACTGGTCGAGCAGCTCCGATGTGGTGGTGGCCGCGCCGAGCTGCGCGCGCACCGGAACGGTGTTGATCATCAGACCTACGGTGGCTTCGGCGCCGGGAATCTCGGTGGGTCGTCCCGAGACTGCCGTGCCGAAGACGACGTCTGCACGGCCCGTGAGCCATGTCAGGGCCTGCGCCCACGCCGCCTGCAGCACCGTGTTCACGGTGGTGTGATGTGAACGCGCCAGCACGCCGACGGCGTAAGTGGTCTGGTTGTCGAGCTGCGCCGATGTCGAGGCGCGCGGCCCGACACGGACCCGGTTCGGGGGAGCGACCAGCGTCGGGGCGTCCACACCGTCGAGCGCTTCCCGCCACGCGTCCAGTGCGCTGTCGAGATCGCGTCCGGCCAGCCACTCCACGAACCGGCGGAAGGATCCCGCCGGAGGCAACGGATGCGCGAGATAGCCGGCGAAGAACTCCCGCAGGAGAATCGGCAGAGACCAGCCGTCGAGCACGATGTGGTGATTGGTGATCACGACCCGGAAATGCTGAGGTGCGCGGCGGATCAGCGCCACCCGGAACGCCGGTCCGACGGAGAGGTTGCAGACCGCCTCGCGCTCACGTGCGCACAGTTCCTGGATCTGCTCCTCAGACTCCAGTTGCACGAAATGCCAAGGTACCTCGGGATCTTCGGGGATGATCTGCACGGGTGGTTCATGTTTGGTGCTGAAGCGGGCGGCGAGGTTGGGATGCCGAGCGATCGCCGTGCACACCGCGTCGCGCAACCTGTCAGGCTCCAACGGTCCCTCGATGGTGACATCGAGCTGCATCGCGTACAGGTCAGCCACCTCGCCGTCACCGTGCATCGTGACGCTGTGGAAGAGCAGACCGTGCTGCAACGGTGTCAACGGCAGGATGTCGGCGATGCGTTGGCGCTCGGATATCTCGTCGATCTGGTTCTGCGTCAGCAGCGCCGGGGCGATATCCGACGGTGTCAGACCACCCCCGCCGCGCGCGACGTGGGTGCTGATGCCGGCCAGAGCCTCGAAGAACAGTTGGCCGAGTCGACGAACCCGATGCTCGTCGAGAATCGAGGGCGCCCAGATCAAGGTGGTGTGCAACTCCGGTCCGGCGCCGATGTCGACGGTCGCCGCGCTGAGTTCGATGGTGTGGCCCAGTGGCATCGGCACGGCGGTCGCGGCTTCGGTGAGGGTGCCGCTGTCCACCACGGGCCGCCACAGTTCGTCCGACAGGCCGGTACCGGTGAGCCGGCCCAGATAGTTGAAGCCGATCGCGGGGTCCGGTCCGGACACAGCGCCGGTGGGGTGCAGGTAGCGCAGCAGTCCGTAGCTGACACCGTCGGGCAGGGCGCGCAGTCGTTCCTTGGCGTGCTTGAGGATCGGACCCAGTGTGACGTCACCGGCGGTGACCTGGGCCCAGCTCGGTCGGTCCACGCCCAGTGCGACCGGATATTTGGCGGTGAACCAGCCCACGGTCCGGGACAGGTCCACGCCGGGGAACAATTCCTCGTCGCGACCGTGACCCTCGACGTCGACGCGCAGCAATGTCCCGGCCGTCAGGTCGAAACACTCGGCGCAGGCCAGGCCGAAGGCGATCAGCATGATGTCGTTGATTCCGGCGTGAAACGCGGCGGGCACCCGGCCGAGCAATGGTCCCGTGGTGTCCGCGTTCAGCGTCGCGGTGTACCGGCCCGCACTGCGATAGGTGTCGCGTCCAGGGTCGGGCGGGGCGACCGCGGAACCGGCCGCCTCGACGTCTCGCCAGCCTTCGGCACAGTCGATGACCGGTGCTGACCGCGCATGGTCGGTCAGCAGCGATGCCCACCGCTTGAACGACGTCGCCGCGCCGCTCAGCCGGGTCTCCTGTCCGCTGCGGTGCTGACCCCACGCAAGATTCAGGTCCTCCAGAAGAATCCGCCAGGACACCGCGTCGACGGCCATGTGGTGCACGATCAATGCCAACTGCCCGGTGGTCTGTGCCCACACCGCCGCGAGAACGACGCCCGCCGTCGGATTCAACCTCGACCTCGCCCCGGCCACTGCCCGCTCGGAGAGCGCACCGACGACATCGAGGCAGTCATCGGCTGCCACCGAACCGCGTTCGGGTACTCGCAGCGACCGGGTCCCGTCGTCATCGACGCGCAGCCTCAGCATCGCGTGCCCGTCCAGCAGTGCCTGCAGCAGAACCACGACATCCGCGCGGGTGGTGCCGGCGGGTGCCTGCACGATCACCGTCTGATTGAACTCGTCGGTCGGGCCGTCGACGTGCCGCAACCACTCCATGATCGGGGTCGGCAGCACCTCACCGACACCGTCGTCGGCAGAGTCGATTGCCGGGCAGCAGAATTCGACGACGCGCGCCAGTCGGGCGACGGTCTGCTCGACGAAGATGTCGCGTGGTCGGCAGGTCAGTCCGGCGGCGCGGGCCTGGGCGACGACCTGCATGGACAGGATGCTGTCGCCGCCGAGGTCGAAGAAGGAGTCGTCGACGCTGACGCGGTCGCGGCCGAGGACGTGCGCGTAGATGCCGGCGAGGGTTTCCTCCGTGGGGTTGGTGGGGGCACGGTACGGGGTGACGGCGCCGGGTTCGGCCGTGGGTAGCGCGTGGATGTCGAGTTTGCCGTTGACGGTCAGCGGTAGCTGGTCGAGTTTGATGATCGCGGCGGGGATCATGTAGGCGGGCAGCCTGTCGGCCAGTGCTTCTCGTGCGGCGCCGGGGGCCGCTGTGCCGGTGAGGTAGGCGGTGAGTTGCTTGTGGCCGGGGGTGTCCTCGCGGGCGACGACGGCAGCATGGTCGACACCGGGCAGTGTGGCCAGTGCGGTGTGGATTTCGGCGAGTTCGATGCGGTGGCCGCGGATCTTGACTTGGTCGTCGGCGCGGCCGTGGTAGTGCAGTTGGCCGTCGGGGCGCCATGCTACGAGGTCGCCGGTGCGGTACATGCGGGTGCCTGGTGGGCCGTAGGGGGATGCCAGGAATCGGGTGGCGGTCAGGTCGGGTCGTCGGAGGTAGCCGGTGGCTACGCCGGGGCCGGCGACGTAGAGTTCGCCGAGCACTCCGGGGGGCACGGGGTGGAGGTGTTGGTCGAGGACGAACAGGGCCGAGGTGGGCACGGGTGTGCCGATGGGCGCGGGTCCGGATCCGGCGGTCAGGGGCGGGGTCATGGTGGCGTAGACGGTGGCCTCGGTGGGGCCGTAGGCGTTGATCAGTTTCCGGCCGGGGGCCCAGCGGTCGACGATTTCGGCGGGGCAGGCTTCCCCGCCGAGAAGTACGGTGACGGAGTCGAGTCGGTTTGGGTCCAAAGCGGTGATGGCCGAGGGGGTTTGGGTCAGGACGGTGACGTGTTCGTCGGTGAGGAGTTGGTGTAGTGCCGGCGGGTTGGCGGTGGTGTCTTCGCTGATGATGACCAGTTGGGCGCCGCCCAGGAGGGCGGCCCAGATTTCCCAGACCGAGAAATCGAAGGCGTAGGAATGGCATTGGGTCCATACCTGGTGGGCACCGAGTGTGGGTGGGGTGGAGTCCGCGATGTGGGCCAGGTTGGCATGGGTGACCGCCACCGCCTTGGGCGTGCCGGTCGTGCCCGAGGTGTAGATCACGTAGGCGATATCGTCGGACCGTGGTGGCGGCGGTGCGGTGGCGGGCTGGTCGGGGGCGGGGTCGTCGATGTCGAGGACGGTCGCGCTCATCCCGGTGAGGCGGTGCCGTTGTGCTGCAGCGGTCAGTACCACCACCGGAGGCGTGTCGGCGAGCATGAATCGGATGCGTTCATCGGGGAGGGCGGGGTCGACGGCCAGATAGGCTGCGCCGGACTTGAGGATGGCGAGCATGGCGGTCACCGCCGATGCGCTGCGCCCGCTCACCAGCGCCACATTCGTGCCCGGTCCGGCGCCGTGCCCGATCAGCCTGTGCGCCAGTCGGTTCGCGATGTTGTCGAGGTCGCGGTAGGTCAGTGCCTGGGCGCCGAAGCTGACCGCGATCGCCTCGGGGGTGCGGGCGGCCTGGGCGGTGAACAGGTCGGGAACCGAGGCAGTGGAGGGTGTGTGGCTGCGCAGCATCTCCTGGTTGCCCAGTGTTGCCAGTCGCCGGTGTTCGTCGGCGCCGAGAACATCCAGCGACGACAACCGTTGTCCGGCGTCGGTGACCATCGCGGTCAGCACTCGTTCGAAGCGGTCCACCAGGATCTGGACCGAGGACGCCTCGAAGACGTCGGTGCGGTATTCCACCGTGCCCACAATCCCTGCCGGTGCACCGGATTCGGTGCACCGCTCCGACATCGAGAACGACAGATCGGTTCGCGCGGAATGGGTCTGCACCGGTAGTGGCGTGACATGCAGATCACCCAGGGTGAAGGTCGAGGCGGGATCGTTGCTCTGCCAGGACAGCAGGATCTGGACGAGGGGATGCCGTGACAGCGAGCGGGTCGGATTGAGGTGTTCGACGAGGAGTTCGAAGGGTACGTCCTGGTTTTCGTAGGCGGCCAGGCTGCGTCGCCGGACCTGTTCGAGCACCTCGGCCATCGTCGGATCACCGGCCAGATCCACCCGCAGGACCAACGTGTTGACGAAGAAGCCGACCAGCTTCTCCAGGGCGGGATCGCTGCGCCCGGCGATCGGGAAGCCCACCGCCACATCCGAACTGGCGCTCAACTTCGACAGCAGCACCGCCAGCGCGGCCTGCACCACCATGAACGCCGTCGCGCCGTGACCGCGAGCCATCTGCCGGATCTGCTGCTGCAGCCCCGGCGGCCACGTCACCTCCACACTGGCCCCACGACCGTCAGCCACAGCCGGATAGGGCCGATCGGTCGGCAACGTCAGCTGTTCGGGCAGCCCGGCCAGCTGCTCCACCCAGTACGCCAGCTGCCCCGAGATCGCACTGTCGCTGTCCTGGAGATCGCCGAGCCGTTCCCGTTGCCACAACGTGTAGTCGACATACTGAACGGGCAACGCAGCCCAACCGGGGGCCTGCCCGGCACACCGGCTGGAGTAGGCGACGCCGAGATCATGCACCAGCGGAGCGACCGAGGAACCGTCCGCGGCGATATGGTGCACCACACCGACCAGAACGTGTTGCTCCTCGGTGAGTCGGAGCAACGTGGCCCGCAGCGGCGTCTCGGTGGCGAGATCGAAATTGTGACACGCCACCTGGTCGGCGGCGCGGCGGATGTCGGCATCCGACCACCCGGCGGCGTCGATGACCTCCCAGCCCCGATGCGGTCGCGCGGCAACGTCGATGACTTCCTGACGCGGCACACCGGCGGTGACCGGGAACAGGGTGCGCAGCGTTTCGTGGCGGGCCACGACGTCATCGAGCGCGGCGCCGAAAGCGTCCGGGTCGAGCTGTCCACGCAGCTGAAAGGCCACGGCCATGTTGTAGACCGGAGAGGGTCCCTGCAACTGGTCGATGACCCACATCCGCTTCTGCGCGAACGACAGCGGGATCACGGCGGGGCGGTCGAGCGGCACCAGGGGTTGTCGGCTGTCGGCCGCATCGACGAGCAGGGGTGCCAGCCGGGAAACGGTGGGCGAATCGAAAAGTGCGCGCACCGACAGATCGGCGTCGAATGCTCTGTTCACCGCCGCGACGAGGCGCATGGCCAGGATGCTGTCTCCGCCGAGATCGAAGAACGAATCATCCACCCCGACCCTGTCGACGTCGAGGAACTGAGCGAACAAGCCGGCCAGCGTCTCTTCGGCGGCCGTCGCGGGGGCCCGGTATGCCTCGCCGTCGACGAACTCGGGTGCGGGAAGAGCCCTGGTGTCGAGCTTGCCGTTGACCGTCAGCGGCAGGCTCTCGAGCACGACGATCGCGGCCGGCACCATGTACGGAGGCAATCGGTCCCCGAGACCCTCCCGGACGGAGATGGGATCTACTGCTCCGCAGCTGGATTCGGTGACATAACCGACGAGTCGTTTGACTCCGGGATTGTCCTCGCGGGCGACGACGACGGCATGCTCGACACCGTCGACGTCGGTGAGCGCCGCACGTACCTCCCCGAGTTCGATGCGGTACCCGCGGATCTTGACCTGCTCGTCGGTGCGGCCGAGGTAGTGCAGTTGCCCGTCGCTGTGCCAGCGCACGAGGTCGCCGGTGCGGTACATCCGGCCGCCGGTTCCGCCGAAGGGGCACGCCACGAACCGTGACGCCGTCAGGTCGGGTCGCCCCACGTATCCGACAGCGACACCGCGACCGGCCACGTAGAGCTCGCCGACCACCCCCGCAGGAACCGGGCGCATCCACCGGTCCAGCACGAAGAGCGCGGCGCCCGGAACGGGTGCGCCGATGGCGACGTCCACGCCGGGGTGCAGTGGTGCGCTGATCGTGGCGTAGACGGTGGTTTCCGTGGGCCCGTAGCCGTTGATCATCACGCGCCCCGGTGCCCACCGTCGCACCACCTCCGCCGGGCAGGCCTCCCCGGCGACCATCAGCGAAACCGCGTCGAGCCCGTCCGGCGAGAGCGCGGTCAGCGCGGTCGGGGTCTGGCTCAGCACGGTGACGTGCTCGCTGACCACCAGCGCGTGGAGCCGGTCCGGTGAGGCGGCCACGGCGGCCGGGACGACGACCAGGCGCCCGCCGTGCAACAGCGCACCCCAGATCTCCCACACGGAGTAGTCGAAGGCGTAGGAGTGGCATTGCGTCCACACCTGATCGGCGTTCATGTCCACGCCGACATCCATCGAGGCGAAGAGCCGCGTGACGTTGTGATGGGTGACGGCAACGCCCTTGGGCCTACCGGTGGTTCCGGACGTGTAGATGATATGAGCGATGTCGTCGGGCGCGGGCCCGGGCAGCGCGGAGGAGGGCCAAGCGGCGACCGTCGGATCGTCGGCGTCGACGACCGGAAGATCGCAGCCGGCGAAACGCGCGATGAGGTCGGCGGAGGCGATCGCGGCAACGGGCGCGGCGTCGGCCACCATGAACTCGATCCGCGACCGTGGGTGCGCGGGATCGATGGGCAGGTACGCCGCGCCGGTCTTGAGCACCGCCAGGATGGCGACGACGGCGCCCGCGGTGCGGTCGGCCAACAGCGCCACACACTCACCTGGCCGCGCACCGTGGGCGGCGATGCGGTGCGCCAGCCTATTGGACGCCTCGTCAAGCTCGCGGTAGGTCCAGGTCAGTTGCCCGTAGGTCAATGCGCAGGCGTCGGGCCTGGAGGTGACCTGATCGGCGAACAGTTCCGGTATGGAGACTCCGACCGCTGGCCGGGTCAGGATCTCCCGGTTGCCCCACTCGTCCAGGTCGGCGCGGTCGTCGTCGTCGAGGACGTCGATCGACAGTAATCGGCGCGTGGGGTCGGCCATCACGACTGTCCCGGCGCCGCGGTCATGGCGACGAGAATCCGCTTGAACCGCTTTTCCAGCGCCTCGATCCGCTCGGAATCGTAGACACCGGTGTCGAATTCGATGCGAAGGCCGAGTTCGTCGCCGGGCTGGGCGATCATCGCCAGCGGATAGTGGTTGAACTCGCGAGTCTTCACCTCGGTGACCGCGAGCTGTCCTGCGAACAATGCTGCGGCGTCGAGCGGGTAGTTCTCGTAGACGAAAATCGTGTCGAACAGCTGCCGGTGGCCGCTCACATGCTGGATCTTGGCCAGAGCCAGGTGTTGATGGTCGAGGGTGCGTTGGTGGGCGTCGTGCAGTTGCTCGAGAAGGCTCGCTATCGTGGTGTCGGCCGTCACGCGGGCACGCACCGGAACGGTGTTGATCAGCAGACCCACCATCGACTCTGCCTCGGGTATGTCGGTGGGCCGCCCCGAGACTGCGGTGCCGAACACCACGTCGTGCTGTCCGGTCAGCCACATCAGCGTCTGTGCCCAGGCGGCATGCAGAACCGTGCTGATGGTGGTGTGGCAGGCGCGGGCCAACTCGGCGAGTGCCTCGGTGGTCTCGGTGGCGACGGTGATGGAGCTGGTGCCGCGGGGGCCGAGGCCGACCCGCTCGGGTGGGCCGACGAGCGTTGGGGTGTCGAGGTCGGCGAGCACCTCACGCCAGGCGACGAGGGCAGCCGCGTCGTCGCGGTCGACGAGCCATTCGATGAAGCGGCGGTAGGAGGCGGCTGGGGGAAGGTTGTGTCCGTAGTAGTGGGCGAAGAGATCGCGTGCCAGGATGGGCATCGACCAGCCGTCGAGCACGATGTGGTGGTTGGTCAGCACCACCCGGTGCTCGTCCGGCGCGGTGCGGATCGCCGCGACCCGGAACGACGGCCCGTGCGCAGGGTCGCCCACCGCACCACGTTCGGCTGCGCACAGCTGCCGGATCCGGTCCTCCGCGGCGCATGGCTCGGCGGTCATGGTCTGGGTGGGCGCGTTCGGGCGGGCGGGGCCGGCGATGCGGGCGGAGAATCGGATCTTCGTGGGCTCAACCGAATTGGTGCTGATGTCGGCGAGGTCGACGTATTGGTAGGGCACCGTCGGATCGGCGGGGATGAGCTGCACGGGCTGGTCGAACTCCGAGCGGAACCGTGCTGCGAGGTTGGGGTGGCGGCGGGCCACCGCGTCGACGGCGTCGCGCAGCCGGTCCGGTTCGAGTGCACCTTTCACCGTGAGCTCGACCTGCATGACGTACACGTCGTCAGTGGTGGTTGCAGTCCGGGTGTGGAAGAGCAGTCCTTGTTGCAGTGGTGTGAGGGGCAGGATGTCGGAGGCGTCGTGGTCGTGGGTCAGAGCGTCGATCTGATGTTGGGTGAGGAGGGCGGGGGTGATGTCGGAGGGGGTGAGGCCGCCGCCGCCGTGGAGGACGTGCGCGGTGAGGCCTTGCAGCGCTTGGGTGAAGAGGTGCGCGAGGCGGCGGATTCGGCACCGGTCCAGGGCGCTGGGTGCCCACGTCCAGGTGGTGTGAAGTTGGGGCCCGGTGGTGGTGGTGACGGTGGCTGCGTTGAGCAGGAGGCTGTGGGCCAGCGGCGTGGGGGACGCGGCCGCGGCTTCGGTGAGGGTGGTGTGTGTCGGGCTGAGCCCCCAGAGGTCGTCGGGCAGGCCGGTGATGGGGGCGGGGATGTGGCCGAGGTAGTTGAAGGCCAGGGTGGGTTCGGCTTCGCTGATGGTGGTCTGGGGGTTGAGGTAGCGCAATAGGCCGTAGGTCAGGGCGGGGGGCAGAGCGCGGAGCTGTTCCTTGGCCTGTTTGACGATTCCGCCCAGTCGCGTCGCGCCGGTGATGACGTCGTCCCAGGGCAGCCGGTCGAGGGTGATCGTGACGGGATGTTTGCTGGTGAACCAGCCGACGGTCCGGGTCAGGTCGGTGTCGGGGAAGAGGTCGTCGTGGCGGCCATGGGTTTCGACGTCGATGCCGACGGTGGTGGTGTTGAACAGTTCGGTGCAGGCCAGGGCGTAGGCGATGAGCAGGATGTCGGTGATGCCGGTGTGGAACGCGGCTGGGACGTTGTTGAGCAGGTGCTGGGTCGTGTCGGTGTCGAGGGTCGCGGTGAGGGTGGCGGCGGTGGCGTAGGTGTCGGTGTGGGGGTGGGGCGCGGCCAGCGCCGGGGGAGTGACCAGGACGTCGCGCCAGGCCTGGGCGTGCTGGGTGGTTGTCGGTGAGATGGCGTGCTGAGCGAGGTGCGCCGCCCACGTGGCAAAGGAGGTCGGGGGGTGGGGCAGCGCGATCGGTGATCGGCGGCGGTGCTGGGTCCAGGCGGTGTTGAGGTCTTCGAGCAGGATGTGCCAGGACACGGCGTCGATGGCGAGATGATGGACGATCATCGCCATTTCGCCGGTCACGGCGGCCCACACCGCTCGCACGACGGTTCCGGTGGTGGGGTCGAGTTCGGCGCGTGCGGATGTGATTGCGGCTGCGGATAACTCGTCGACGGTGTACAGGCAGGTGCGGGCGCGGACGGTGCCGGGCTCGGGGATGGTGATGCGGGTGGCGTCGGGCGCCAGCGACAGGCGCAACATCGGGTGGTGGTCGAGTAGTGCCTGCAGCACGGTGATGGCGTCTTCCGCGGTGGCCTCGGCCGGGGCTTGGACGATCACGGTTTGACTGAACTGATTGGTGGGCCCGTCGAGCGCGTTCAGCCACGCCATGATCGGGGTCGGGGTGAAATCTCCGAGGCCTTCGTCGGCGGGGCCGGTGGGTGGCTGGGCGACGGTGACGGTGCGGGCCAGTCGGGCGACGGTCTGCTCGACGAAGATGTCGCGTGGTCGGCAGGTCAGTCCGGCGGCGCGGGCCTGGGCGACGACCTGCATGGACAGGATGCTGTCGCCGCCGAGGTCGAAGAAGGAGTCGTCGACGCTGACGCGGTCGCGGCCGAGGACCTGGGCGTAGATGCCGGCCAGGATCTCTTCGATCGCGTCGCCGGGCGCGCGGTAGTGCTGATCGAGGCGATTGTCGGCCGTGGGTAGCGCGTGGATGTCGAGTTTGCCGTTGACGGTCAGCGGTAGCTGGTCGAGTTTGATGATCGCGGCGGGGATCATGTAGGGGGGCAGCTTTCCGGCCAAGGTTTGTCGGATGGTGGCAGGGTCGGCCTGGCCGGTGAGGTAGGCGATCAGCCGGGGTCCGGAACCGTTCTCATCGACGATGACCGCGGCTTGGGTGATGCCGGGCAGTGTGGCCAGTGCGGTGTGGATTTCGGCGAGTTCGATGCGGTGGCCGCGGATCTTGACTTGGTCGTCGGCGCGGCCGTGGTAGTGCAGTTGGCCGTCGGGGCGCCATGCTACGAGGTCGCCGGTGCGGTACATGCGGGTGCCTGGTGGGCCGTAGGGGGATGCCAGGAATCGGGTGGCGGTCAGGTCGGGTCGTCGGAGGTAGCCGGTGGCTACGCCGGGGCCGGCGACGTAGAGTTCGCCGAGCACTCCGGCGGGGACGGGGTGGAGGTGTTGGTCGAGGACGAACAGGGCCGAGGTGGGCACGGGTGTGCCGATGGGCGCGGGTCCGGATCCGGCGGTCAGGGGCGGGGTCATGGTGGCGTAGACGGTGGCCTCGGTGGGGCCGTAGGCGTTGATCAGTTTCCGGCCGGGGGCCCAGCGGTCGACGATTTCGGCGGGGCAGGCTTCCCCGCCGAGAAGTACGGTGACGGAGTCGAGTCGGTTTGGGTCCAAAGCGGTGATGGCCGAGGGGGGTTTGGGTCAGGACGGTGACGTGTTCGTCGGTGAGGAGTTGGTGTAGTGCCGGCGGGTTGGCGGTGGTGTCTTCGCTGATGATGACCAGTTGGGCGCCGCCCAGGAGGGCGGCCCAGATTTCCCAGACCGAGAAATCGAAGGCGTAGGAATGGCATTGGGTCCATACCTGGTGGGCACCGAGTGTGGGTGGGGTGGAGTCCGCGATGTGGGCCAGGTTGGCATGGGTGACCGCCACCGCCTTGGGCGTGCCGGTCGTGCCCGAGGTGTAGATCACGTAGGCGATATCGTCGGGGCCGGCCACCGAGACCGCACAGGCAGGATGGTCTTCGCGCAGTACCCCGTCGACGTCGACGACCGTCAGGCCCGGGGCGGTCAGCCGGCAACGCAGATTCGACGTGGTGACAGCGACGACGGGCGCGAGATCGTCGAGCATGAACCGGACGCGTTCATCGGGGTGGGCTGGGTCGATCGGCAGATAGGCGGCGCCGGTCTTGAGTACCGCGAGCATCGCCACGATCGCCTCAGCACACCGGTCGAACAGCAACGCCACACAGCGACCGGGTCGCGCGCCGTGCCCGATCAGCCTGTGCGCCAGTCGGTTCGCGATGTTGTCGAGGTCGCGGTAGGTCAGTGCCTGGGCGCCGAAGCTGACCGCGATCGCCTCGGGGGTGCAGGCGGCCTGGGCGATGAACAGCTCGGGAACCGAAGCTGTGGAGGGTGTGTGGCTGCGCAGCATCTCCTGGTTGCCCAGTGTTGCCAGTCGCCGGTGTTCGTCGGCGCCGAGAACATCCAGCGACGACAACCGTTGGTCGGCGTCGGTGACCATCGCGGTCAGCACTCGTTCGAAGCGGTCCACCAGGATCTGGACCGAGGACGCCTCGAAGACGTCGGTGCGGTATTCCACCGTGCCCACAATCCCCGCCGGTGCACCGGATTCGGTGCACCGCTCCGACATCGAGAACGAGAGATCCATCCGCGCGGCGCGGGTCTGCACCGGCAGCGGGGTCACCGGGAGTGCACCCAGACGCAGCCCCGCAATGGGGTCACCGGAAAGCCCCGGGACGTTCTGCCAGGACATCGCCACCTGTACCAGCGGATGATGACTCAGCGAGCGGGTCGGATTGAGGTGTTCGACGAGGAGTTCGAAGGGCACGTCCTGGTTCTCGTAGGCGGCCAGGCTGCGTCGCCGGACCTGTTCGAGCACCTCGGCCATCGTCGGATCACCGGCCAGATCGACCCGCAGGACCAACGTGTTGACGAAGAAGCCGACCAGCTTCTCCAGGGCGGGATCGCTGCGCCCGGCGATCGGGAAGCCCACCGCCACATCCGAACTGGCACTCAACTTCGACAGCAGCACCGCCAGCGCGGCCTGCACCACCATGAACGCCGTCGCGCCGTGACCGCGAGCCATCTGCCGGATCTGCTGCTGCAGCCCCGGCGGCCACGTCACCTCCACACTGGCCCCACGACCGTCAGCCACAGCCGGATAGGGCCGATCGGTGGGCAACGCCACCCGCGCGGACATTCCGGCCAGTGCCTCTCGCCAGTGCGCCAACTGGGCGGCAATCGGACTGGACTCGTCAGTGAGGTCTCCGAAGTTCTCTCGCTGCCAGAGCGTGTAATCGACGTACTGCACCGGCAGCTCCGCCCACCCGGGCGGCGCACCGGCGCACCGCGCGGCATAAGCCACACTCATGTCAGCGAGCAGCGGCGCAATCGACCATCCATCCGCAGCGACATGATGGACTACCCCCACCAACACATGCTCGGTAGCGCTGAGCCCGAGCACCGACGCGCGGACCGGTAACTCACGATCCAGACGGAAGGTGTGGCGGGCCGCCGCTTCGATCGCCGCAGTCACGCGCTCTTCCGACCATGCGGAAGCGTCGACGACATCGAGGTCGGGTTGTGCGCACTCTGCGGGCACCACCACCTGTCGTGCCATCCCGTCGATCTCAGGCAGTAGTGTGCGCAGCGACTCGTGACGAACCACCACGTCAGCCATTGCTGCACGCAGTGCCGCCACGTCCAGAGGCCCCTGCACCCGCACCGCGAAGGGGATGTTGTACACCGGTGACGGGCCCTGCAACTGATCGACGAACCACAATCGGGACTGCGCGTACGACAAAGGCACCACGGGCGGGCGTGCGACTCGGGCCAACGGTGCGCGACCGTTGCCGCCGCCGCCGATGCGCGGGGCGAGCGTGGCAACCGTCGATGCGTCGAACAGGTCGTGGACCGCCAGCGCGGAATCCAGCGAGTCGTTGATCGCGGTGATCAACCGCATCGCCAAGATGCTGTCGCCGCCCAGATCGAAGAACGAGTCGTCGACTCCGACCCGCGCCACTCCCAGCACCTCGGCGAAAATGCCTGTCAGGATCTCTTCTACGGCAGTGGCAGGGGCACGGTAGGAGCCGCCGTCCGAATATTCCGGAGCGGGCAGCGCTCGGCTGTCGAGCTTGCCGTTGACCGTCAGCGGCAGGCTCTCGAGCACGACGATCGCGGCCGGCACCATGTACGACGGCAACCGATCCGCCAGCCGGGCTCGTACCTGGGCGGGATCGACAGTCCCGGTGAGGTATCCGACCAGTCGCTTGTCGCCGGCGCGGTCCTCCCGAGCAATGACGATCGCCTGCTCGACGCCGTCCTGTTCGGCGAGTACGGACTGGATCTCCCCGAGCTCGATTCGGAAACCACGGATCTTGACCTGGTGATCGCCGCGGCCCAGGTACTCCAACTGCCCGTCGGCGCGCCAGCGGACCAGATCTCCGGTCCGATACATCCGCTGACCGGGCGGCCCGAACGGACACGGTAGGAACCGCGAGGCGGTCAGACCCGGGCGGCGTACATACCCGACCCCGACACCCCGGCCCGCGACGTACAACTCACCGACCACGCCCACCGGCACCGGACGCAGCCACCCGTCGAGGACGAACAGCGCCGCGCCCGGCACCGGCGCACCGATCGGCGGATTCCCCGAACCCGGCGTCA
The DNA here is from genome assembly GCF_010726645.1 of Mycolicibacterium duvalii. Taxonomy (NCBI): domain Bacteria; kingdom Bacillati; phylum Actinomycetota; class Actinomycetes; order Mycobacteriales; family Mycobacteriaceae; genus Mycobacterium; species Mycolicibacterium duvalii. Next base: position 623,587 of record NZ_AP022563.1, read on the forward strand.
ACGGTTTGCTCGCCGTGGCGAAGATCGTGGTCTCCGTGGGACCGTAGACGTTGATCAAGACGTTTCCGGCTGCCCACCGGTCGACGACCTCGGTCGGACACGCCTCGCCGCCGACCAACACCGAAACCGAGTGCAGCCCCTCCGGACGCAGCGCTCCCAACGACGACGGCGTCTGGGCGAGCATCGTGACCCGTTGCTCGAGCAGCAGCGTATGCAGATCCTGTGGCGAACGCGCAACTGCTTCGGGAACCACCACCAGCCGTCCGCCGTGCAGCAGGGCACCCCAGATCTCCCACACGGAGAAGTCGAAGGCGTACGAGAAGATCTGCGTCCATACCTGTGGCGCTGACAGGTCGATGCCGACGTCGATCGAGGCATAGAGTCGGGTGACGTTATGATGCGTGACAGCAACACCTTTCGGTGCTCCTGTGGTCCCCGAGGTGTAGATGATGTGGGCCACGTCATCGGGAGCGGGGGGTGGCACCGCGGTGCTGGGCCGGCACTCGATTGCCGGGTCGTCGACATCGATGACGGGCAGGCGCGAGCCGGAGAACCGATGGGCCAGCGCCGCGGTGGTGACGGCGGCGATCGGGGTGGAGTCGCCGACCATGAACTCGATCCGCGATTGCGGGTGCGCCGGGTCGATGGGTAGGTAGGCGGCCCCCGTTTTGAGGATCCCGAGGATTGCCGGCACGGCCTGGGGCGAGCGTTCCAGCAGCAGCGCCACACACGCACCGGGACCGGCGCCGTAGCCGATCAGCATGTTTGCGAACCGATTCGAGGCCGCGTCGAGTTCACGGTAGGTCCACGACCGGCCGTCGCCGGTCACCGCGGTGGCCGTGGGCGTCCGCTCGACCTGAGCCGTGAACGCGTCCGGGATCGAAAGGTGCGTCGACGCGGGTGCGGTGAGGATCGCGCGGTTACTCCAGAGGTCCAAAGCGGGGTCCCGGACCCCGCCGGGCGGGTCGATCGCGGAAAGGCGCCTGCCGGGATCGGCCGTCATCGCGACCATCAACCGCTGTAGCCGCAGCGCCAGGTCCGGGACATCCAGGGTCGCCAGGGCATGTCCGGTGCCGGCCGTGCTGAGGAACAGGTCGTCGCCGGTTGCGGAAAAGAACATTCCGAACCCGGCTACCTGGCCCGAGGTGGTGTAGGACGCGGACCCCGACAGGCCACCGAAATCGAGCGTGAAGACCGACGGGATGAAATTCACGTCGACCCTGTCGGTGAGGAGGCCGGGGCTATGGGGGTTGGCCTTGCGCTCCAGCTCCTTGACGGGAAAGCGCTGATGGTGCAATGCCTCTCGGATCCGGGTGTGGACCAGCGCGCAGAAGTCGGTCACCGAGGTGCTCGGTGATACCGGGAGCACCAGCGGCACCACCCCGGACATCATGGCGGGCAGGGTCTTCGACTGCGGGGACACTCGTCTACTGACGGGGAAGTCAAGCACTACCTCAGAGCCCGCGCCCGACCAACCGCGTATCAGCAGGGCGCAGGCGGCGGTGATGATCGAGGACCGCGGCATGTCCCAGACCTGCGCCAGCTGGTGGACTCCGCGGAGTACCCGGGGGTCGAGTCGAGTAGGCGCGGACGGACGGGGATCCTGCGGGTCGCCTGCGGACGACGGCCTGTGTTCGGCACCGTGATCGCATGGCAGGTGACCGGTCCAGTAGGCGCGGTCCTCCACGTAGTCCGGTGACGACTCATAGTCGGCCTCGGAGTCGATGAGATCCTGCAGCGATCCGAAGAAGGCGGGGGGAATCGGAGATCCGGCGACCACGGCCGAATACACGGCAGCGATTCGATGGCCGGCCAACGCGAGGCCGAATCCGTCGGCGATGATGTGGTGGCAGCAGGAGAACCAATAGAACTCCGCGGGTCCGGTCTTGAACAACGCAAAGGCGAACAGCGGACCGGTGAGCGGCATCGGCGTGCTCTGGATCGACGACGCGATGGCGAACGCTTCCCCTGCAGGGTCCGGCGCGGAACTGAGGTCGTGGTAGGCGAGGTTCACCGGGGGGTCAGCGACGGCCTTCTGCGCGAGGTGGCCGTTGTCCGCGAAGAACGAGGCTCGGAGCGGCTCGGCTTCCTTGATGACCCGGCGAATCGCCCATTCGAGGGGACCCCGTTGAACCGGTCCGTCGATCTTGACGAACAACCCCAGTTGCCACCTCGTGCCGAAACGGCCCGTCGCCTGCGCGAGCCAGATGTCGAGTTGTCCGGGGGTGAGCGGAAAGGTCCGGTCGTCGTTGGCCATCTGGTGTCCTCGCGGTCAGGCAGCCCGCGCGGATGCCAGCTTGTCGCATAGCAGGTCCGCCAGACCGCGAATGGTGATCGTGGTGATATCGGTGGAGGAGAGGCGAATTCCGGTCTCGGTTTCGACGCGGGTACGCAGTTCGAGCGCCCCCAACGAGTCCAGGCCGTAGCCGGACAACGGTCGGTCGGGATCGACGCTGCGGCGCAGGATCAGGGTGATCTGGTCTGAGATCAGGCGACGCAGGCGCGTCGGCCACTCGTCGGAGGGCAGTTGGTCGAGCTCGGCGAGCAGTTCGCCGGCACCCGTCGTGGCTTCGCCTCGGACGCGGAACGCTTCGGCGAAAGGACTGCGTTCGGCGAAGACCGACAGCCAGGGGGCGTCCGACACGGGGGCGTAGCCGGTGTGGGCGCGGTCGTGACGCAACAGGGCATCGAGGGCGTGGGCGCCCTCGTCGGGAGTGATGGCGGCCCCGGACTGCTCGGCGTACTGGGCGGCGCGACCGATCTGGGACCACGGGCCCCAGGCGATGGCCGTGGCCGGACGTCCCTGGGATCGCTGCCAGTGGGTGAAGCCGTCCAGCCAACTGTTGGCCGCCGCATAGGCCCCCTGGCCCGGTGAACCGACCATCGCCGCCGCCGAGGAGAACGAGCAGAACCAGTCCAGCGGCTGATCGACGGTAGCGGCGTGCAGGTTCCAGGCGCCGTGCACCTTCGGCGCCCAGTCATGCCGGATGATCTCGTCGGTGATGCTGGTCAACGTGGCATCCTCGACGACCGCGGCCGCGTGCAGCACCCCCCGCACGGGAAGTCCGGTGGCGGTCGCCGCGGCCACCAGGCGTGGCGCGGTCTCCGGCGCGGCGATGTCACCGCACTCGACGGCGACTTCGGCACCCGTCGCGCGGATGCGCTCGATCACTTCGCGTGCCTCCGGTGTCGGCTGCGATCGGGACGACAGCACCAGGCGTCCGCAGCCGGCCGCTGCCATCCGCTCCGCGAGGAACAGGCCGAGACCGCCCAGCCCGCCGCTGATCAGGTAGGCGCCGTCGCGGCGGAAGACGTCCGTCTGCGCCGGCGGGACGGCGACGGTGCACTGCGCCGCGCATCCGATGTCGAGCACCAGCTTGCCGGTGTGCTGTGCACCGCTCATCAAGCGAATGGCGGAGGCGGTGTCGGTGAGGGGGAACCGGCTGATCTGGGGTAGGGCAAGGGTGCCGTCGGCGGTGCGTCGGTACACCTCGAGCAGCAGGTCCCGCAATCGGTCGGGATGGCTGTAGGCGAGCAGTCCGAGATCTACGGCATGGAACGCCAGATTGCGGCGAAAGGGCGCCAGTCCCAACCGGGTGTCACCGTAGATGTCGCGCTTACCGATCTCGATGAAGCGTCCGCCGAGTGCGAGGAGTTCCAGCCCCGCCCGCTGGGCAGCGCCGGTCACCGAGTTGAGGACGATGTCCACGCCGTAGCCACCGGTGTCGCGGCGAATCTGATCCGCAAACTGCAGACTCCGGGAATCGTAGATGTATTCGATTCCCATGTCCCGCAGCAGAACCCGGCGTTCTTCCTTACCCGCGGTCGCGTACACCTGCGCTCCGGTGGCACGGGCGATCGCGATGGCGGCCTGACCCACACCGCCGGTGGCGGAATGGATCAGCACCTTGTCTCCGGCCCTGATCCCGGCGAGTTCGTGCAATCCGTACCACGCGGTGGCGTAGGCGGTGGTCACCGCAGCAGCCTGCGCGTCGCTGAGTCCGGCCGGTAGCGGGACCATGCGGCAGGCATCGGTGGTGATGAACGTGGACCAGCAGCCGTCCGCGCACAGCCCGCCGACCCGGTCGCCGACGGCGAGACCGGTGACATCCGGCCCGGCTGCGGACACGACTCCGACGAAGTCCGTACCCAAGCGAGGCAGCCGTCCCTCGAATGCCGGGTAGCGGCCGAACGCCACCAGGACATCGGCGAAGTTCACACTGGACGCGGTGACAGCGACCTCGACCTGCCCGGGGCCGGGCGGAATACGTTCCCCCAGAACCAATTCTGCGGTTCCCAGATCTCCCGGGGTGCGGATGGCCAGGCCGACCGCGTCGTCCGTGCCAGCGGCCGTGGTGCGCCGATCCTCCGCGCGCAGCGGGCCCGGCATCAACCTCGCGACGTACCACGCGTCGGCGCGCCACGCGGTTTCGTCCTCGTCGGACCCGGCCAGCAGCTGCCGCGCCAGGAGGTCGGACCCGGTGGCGTCGTCGACATCTATCTGCGTGACACGTAGGTGCGGGTGCTCGGCACCGACGGTCCGCAACAGGCCACGCAGACCGGCCTGCTCCAGGTTCGGGACGTCTTCCGGGGTGACGGCTTGAGCGTGTCGTGTCAGCACGTAAAGGCGTGGCAGATCATCGCGAGCCTCCGGAAGCCCCCGGATGATCCGAACCAGATGTTCCACGTACTCGCGTCCCAGCGTGGGGCTGTGCTGGACCGGGCCGCCGTCGGCGGGGCCGGTGAGGATGACGACACCGGAGACGTCGCCGGAACCCACTTGCCGGGTGACCGCACCGGCTTTCGACGCATGGTCAGCGCGGCGCGGCCAGGAGATCGTGATGCACTGTGCTCCGGCGTCGTGCAACGCACCGGTCAGTGAGGCGGCGGTGGCATCTGTGGGATCGGTGCTGACCAGCAGCCAGGTTCCGGCGTCGTGTTCAACCTCGGGTAGCTCACGCCGTCGCCATTCGATCGACAGCAACCGGTTCGCCAACACCCGCTCGTCACGGTCGGACTGGGCTGCACCTACGCCCAGGCGCAGACCCTCCACGGTGGCCAGGACCGCTCCGTGCCCGTCGAGGATGTTCAGGTCGGTGTGGACGTCCGCTGCGCCGACGTGCGCGATACGCGCGCTGCAGAAGCGGGCGCTGCGGGCCGGACCGTATGTTCGCAGCCGGCGAATGCCCAACGGCACCGCGAGGCCGTCATCGCCCAGGGCGACGAGTTGCGGATGCGCGGCCACGGACTGAAAGCAGGCATCCAGCAGAGCGGGGTGGATGCCGTATGCGTCCTGCTGCGAACGGATCTGCCCGGGCAGCGTGACTTCGGCGAGCAAGGTCGCGGTCTGCTCGTCAGCGGTGTACACCGCAGCCAGACCGGTGAACGACGGGCCGTAGCGAATGCCGTGCCGGTCCAGTCGCGTGCGCACCGCGGCCCCATCTTCGACGTTCGGGTGCGCGGCGCGCAGCGCGCAGATGTCCTGTGGGGGAGGAGGTTCGGCATCGGTGACCGCCAGCCGTGCGGTGGCCAACCGGGTTTGCTCACCGGCGTGGTCGGTTTCCACACTGAACTCGGCGACGCCTGGCGCTTGCAGCGTGGCGCCGGCCCCGACCGTGGTCTGCTCGTCGAGGAGTAGCTCCTGCGCGAAGACGAGGTCACGGACTTCCGCGCGGTCGCCCAGCAGCGTGCCGGCGGCAGCCAGCGCCATCTCGCAGAAGGCCGCGCCCGGCAGCACCGCCACGCCGGCGATCCGGTGGTCGGCGAGATAGGGGTGTGCCGCGGTGCCGACTTCTCCCTGCCAGACGTGTCTTTCGGGTTGCTCCTGCAGGCGGACGTGGGCACCGAGCAGCGGATGTACGGAAATGGTACGGCCACCGTGGGTCAGCGGCTCCGACGCGCCGCGGGAGAACATCAGCCGCCGATGGGTCCAGGTGGGCAGGGGCGCGTCGACCAGCCGGCCATCAGGGCAGAGCTCGGTGAAGTCGATCGCTGCGCCCGCGCCGTACAGATCGATCACGAGTCCGCGCATTCCCTCTGGTGTGCTCTGGTCCCGGCGCATGGCCGCCAGCGTCGCCGGCGTGATGTCCAGACTGCGGGCAGTCTGCTCGACCGCGTGGGTCAGCAGTGGATGCGGTGCGAGTTCGGCGAAGACGCGGTGGCCGTCTTCCAGGGCGGCCGCGACGGCGGGCGCGAAACGGACCATGTTGCGTAGGTTGTCCACCCAGTAGAGGGCGTCGCACACGGGCTCTTCACGCGGGTCGTACTGCGTGGCCGAATAGTAGGGAATCTCCGGCGTCTTGGGACGCAAGCCGGCGAGTACCTCAGCCAGTTCGCCGAGAATGGGGTCCACCTGCGGGGAGTGTGATGCGACGTCGACGGCGATCTCGCGGGCCATCACGTCGCGGGCTTCCCATGCCGCGATCAGCGCACGCACGGTCTGCGACGCACCGCCGACGACGGTGGATTGCGGCGACGCCACCACGGCTACCACCGCGTCGTCGATGCCTTGAGTGATGAGCTCTGAGAGGACCTGTTGCGCAGGAAGGTCGACGGCGGCCATCGCGCCCGCTCCGGCCAGGCGGGTCATCAGCCGCGAGCGCCGGCAGATCACGCGCACGCCGTCTTTCAGTGACAGGGCGCCCGACACCACCGCTGCGGCGACCTCGCCCAGGGAATGTCCGATCACCGCCCCCGGCCGGACGCCATAGGACCGCATCGTTTCGGCGAGCGCAACCTGCATGGTGAACAAGGCCGGCTGGACGCGGTCGATGCCTGACACGGTGTGCATCGCGGATATCGCGTCGGTCACCGAGAAGCCGGCCTCGCCGGCGATCAGCGGCTCGACGGCCGCGACGGTGGCCGCGAATGCGGGTTCAGTCGAGAGGAGTTCGCTGCCCATCGCCGCCCATTGCGAGCCCTGGCCCGAGAACACCCACACCGGTCCACGGTCGTCTTGCCCGACGGCAGCCTGGTACGGAGCGTCGCCGTCGGCGACCACCCGCAGTGACCGGGCCAACTCGGCCTTCGTCGTGGCGGACACGGCCGTGCGGACCACGCGGTGTGCGCGCCGGCGGGTCAGTGTGTACGCGAGATCGGAAAGACTGAAGTCTTCGTGCGTCGACACCCAGTCCGACAGGCGCGCTGCTGTTCGTCGCAACTCGTGGGTCGAGGTCGAGGACAGCGGGAACAGCAGGCGGTCAGGGGTGACGCCCGTTCGCACGCCATGGGCAGGTTGGTGCGGCGCCTGCTCGACGACCGCGTGCACGTTGGTCCCGGACAGTCCGTAGGACGACGCGCAGGCCCGGCGCAGGTGGTCGCCCGCGACGGGCCAGGGTGTGACCCGCTGGGGCACGAAGAGTTTCGTGTCGATCCGGGCCATCTGATCGGGCAGTCGAGTGAAGTGCAGATTCGGCGGGACCACGCCGTGTTGGACGGCCAGGACCGCCTTCATCAGCCCCAGCGCCCCGGCAGCGGACTGGGCGTGCCCGAAGTTGGTCTTCAGCGTCGCCAGCGCGCACGGCCGCCGGATGCCGTAGACGCTGGCCAGGCTCGCGAACTCGATCGGATCGCCGACCGGTGTGCCGGGTCCGTGCGCCTCGACCATGCCGATGGTGTCGGCGTCCACATCCGCTGCCGCCAGCGCCGACCGGTAGACCGCAGTCTGCGCAGCGAGGGAGGGCGTCGCGATGTTGACGGTGTGGCCGTCCTGATTGGCGGCGGTGCCCCGGATCACCGCCAGGATGCGGTCCCCGTCGCGCAGGGAGTCCTGCAGACGCTTGAGCAGCAACACCGCACAGCCTTCGGAGGACACGAAACCGTCCGCCGCGACGTCGAAGGCATGGCATCGTCCGGTCGGTGAGAGCATGCCCTCCGCAGAGCCCGCGACGAACTTGCGCGGGTCCAGCGTCACGGCGGCACCGCCGGCCAGGGCGAGGTCGCTCTCGCCGTCGACGAGACTACGGCAGGCCAGGTGGACCGCTGTCAGTCCCGAGGAACACGCGGTGTCCACGGTCATGGCCGGGCCGTGCAGCCCCAAGGCGTACGCGATCCGGCCGGACGCCAGGCTGAAGCTGCTGCCGGTGAAGCCGTAGGGCGCCTCGACCGCATCGGCGTCCGCGGCCAGCAGTTGGTAGTCGCCGTGGGTCAGTCCGACGAAAACCCCTGTCTGCGAGTCGCTCATCGCTTCCCGGGTGACGCCGGCGTGCTCGACGGCTTCCCAGCACGTTTCAAGGAGCAGTCGGTGCTGCGGATCGATCGCTATGGCCTCGCGCTCGTTGATCCCGAAGAACTCCGAGTCGAAGCCGGCGACATCGTCGAGAAACCCGCCCCACTTCGTCACCGAGCGGCCAGGAACCCCGGGTTGGGGGTCGTAGTATTCGTCGGCATCCCATCGGTCGGGCGGAACCTCGGTGACGAGGTCTTCACCGCGCAGCAGCGCTTCCCATAGCCTTTCCGGACAGTCGACGCCCCCCGGTAGGCGGCACGCCATGCCGATGACCGCGATGGGATGCGACCCCGAGTTCCCCACCGCGGCTCACTCTCCTGAGCCGAGGGGTCGACGGATGTCAGGCGACCGGTCGCACGGGTGTTCACCGCCCGCGACACGACGACGGCCGTGAATGAAGTGATCTTCTTGTTGCTCTGCCGAGCTGAATGCTCGACGTCCGTATTCCATCCGACTGCCCCCGATCCGGACGGTCGGGCCGTTCAGCCCTGATTCTTCGCGAGCCTTTCGCGCAGACTCCGCGGCCGAATATCGGTCCAGTTCTGCTCGATGTACTCCAGACATGCAGCGCGCTCGGCCTCGCCGAACACCACGCGCCAGCCGTCCGGTACATCGGCGAACACCGGCCACAGGCTGTGCTGCTCTTCGTCGTTGACCAGAACGAAGAAGCTGGCGCTTTCGTCGTCGAACGGATTGACGCTCATTGATTCTCCCGACCGTGCATCGAGCCCATCAATTGACGCGAACGTTACTGCAGTCGGCGGCGTCGGTCGAGGTTTTCGCAAAAGTGCTCGACGTTCGCTGAAGCCAATGCCCGGTGTGCTTGCCTAGGCAATGATTCCGACGGCTTCGATGCGCTAAAAGACGATGTGGAAGGCCTTCTTACTGCCAATGACGAGCTGTGGACACATCGCGTCCGCGGTGCCGGCGAATGTTTGCGAGATCCGCCGCATGATGTCGTCTTTCTCAGTGCTCGAGGATGGCCAGCGACGCGGTGCGCGTCGACCGCGAACGGTGCGCGCGGGTCCCGGAGTTCCTGTCACTGGACGCTTTCGATGGTGTGCTCGCACCTTTGGTGCTCGTGAACGCACATACACATCATGGCGGGCTGATGGCAGATATTTCCTCAGCAGCAATCGATTCCGGACCTGCAGTGGGCTCGTCGGGGGAAAGAGGGAGCGCTCACCGATTCACATGCAGGATTGTGGAGAGATATTTCTAGAACGTGTACCTGTAGATGCGGTCGTAATTCCGCAGCGCGGGCAGGGCGTGTTGAGCGCGGTACAGCAACCTCTGCCGGGGCAACGGAATCCGCTGGAAGCCGGCCATGATGGGACTGCTGTCGACGGCTGTCAGCCGCGGCTCCCAGCGGGTGATCTCTCCACCATCTCGGGTACCCCACTTGATCAGGCCTCTCGTGAAGACTCGGGACATCCGCGGGCCCCAGGGCGACAGGAGATCGGCGATCAACTCGCCGCTGTCGTAACGGTCGAGCACTCGGTGGAGCAACTCGGCGACCTCGCGAGGTGTCAGGTACATCAGGAGACCTTCGGCGACGATCAACACCGGGCCCCCGGTCGGCAGCTCGTCGATCCATCTCGGGTCGGTGACCGACGAGCCGATCATGCGGTACGACGGGGATTCCGAATGCAGCTCGCGGCGCAACGCGATGACGTTGGGCAGGTCGACGTCGAACCACGCGCCGCCGGGTCGCGCCATCCGCAGAGCCCGGCTGTGCAGCCCACACCCCAGATGCAGAACGGTGGCCTCGGGATGGCGGTCGAGGTACTGGCCGACCCATGCGTCGAACTGCGCGCTGCGCAATGCCACCATGAACTGATTGATGTCCGGGTGCAGAACCCGGTGCATCCGCTCGAAGTCGTACTCGATGCGGTCGATGTCCTGCGCAGCGACGTGGTCACCCAGGATGGGGCTCGGCGTCCTGCTCTCATGTGCCCGCAGGTACAGCAGGCAGAGGTTCGTCCATTCGACCGACTTCCACTGCACCCCGGTGAAGTCCACCTTGTTCGACACGACGTCCTCCTCGTTCACAGAGGTTCGGAAACGGGTTGCCCGCGATGGCGGCGAGATGACGTCGGGGGCCCGGGCCGCCACCGCGACGGCCACCAATTCGCCCGCCCGACGAGCACGGCCATGGCCGGCACGGTGACGGTGCGTACCAGGAAGGTATCGAGCAGTATTCCGGTGCCGACCACGAAGCCGGCCTGGATGATCGTGCTGATGCTGGCGAACAGCAGGCCGAACATCGAGGCCGCGAAGATCAGCCCGGCGGCGGTGATCACGCCACCGGTGGCGCCGACGGTCCGGATAACCCCCGACCGTATGCCACGGGGAGACTCGTCGCGGATCCGAGAGATCAGCAGCATGTTGTAGTCGGCGCCCATGGCGACCAGGATGATGAACGTCAGTCCCGGGACGCTCCAATGCAGTTGTTCGCCGAGGATCAACTGGAACGTGACGATGCCCAGGCCGAGTGCTGCCAGGTAGGACAGGATCACCGACGCGATCAAATAGAGCGGTGCGACGATGGCGCGCAGGAGCGCGACAAGGATCAGCAGCACCACCGCGACGGTCACGACGATGATGAACCGCATGTCGTGGTCGTAGTAGTCGCGGGCATCGCGCAGCGTCGCCGGGTAGCCCGTCATCGCGATCGAGGCGTCGGCCAGCGCGGTGTTCGGTTGCGCTTGCCGCGCGGTGTCGGTGATGGCGATGACCTGATCCATCGCCTCGGTGCTGAAGGGGTTGAGTTCGGTCTGGATGAGGTAACGGGCGGCATGGCCGTCGCGGGAGATGAAGAACTTGGCCGCCTTCTTGAAGTCGTCCGTCGCCAAGACGTCGGATGGGATGAAGAAGCCGGCCATCGACGGTGACGTCGCGCCGTCCCTCATGGTGAGCAGGAATTCCGAGGCGGCGCCCAGGTCGGTGCCCATCCTCTTGGTCTGATCGACCAGAAGGGCGACGCCGTCGGCCACCTGGCGGCCACCCTCGGCGAGTGAGTCGAGACCCTCCTGCATGCCGCCGAACGGCGCTTGGGCGCCGCCTGCAGAAGTCATCCCCAGCGAGCCCAGTGGACCCATCAGCGAGTTCATCGACTGGCTCAGCTGGGACACCGTCTGCGTCAGGCTCGACATCGGTCCGGTCGACCGGAGGTCGCCGGCGAGCTTGTCGAGGGTGCCGTCGTTGCGCGCGGCCTGCAATGTCCGGAACTGGTCCCGTGCGGAGACGCACGCCGGAGTGTCGTTGCAGTACGGGCTGCCGTCGAGTGCGGTGACCACCGGATCGATCCACTCGAGGTTCTTCGTCAAATCCTCGAAGACCCTCTGCATCGAATCGCCGAGGGTGCGCATCCCGGCGATCAGTCGCTCCGAATCGCCCATCTGCCCGAACGTCGTGGCGGCGCCGAACCGGCTCTGGATCGTCTGCAGCCCGGAGAGGATCCCACTCAGACCGGACATCAGTTGGGTGACCTGCTCACGCAGGGTGCTGAGGCCGTCGGCCAACTGATCGGCGCCCGATGCGAGCCTTTCCAGATCCGTTGTCCGGTCATGGATCAGGGTGGACGCGTCGTTCAACTTGGACCCGATCTCCCCGGCCTGGAACGTCGTGCTGGCAGCTTCCAGTCGTTCCCCGCTCGGCCGGGTGATACCGCGCACGGCCGCGATGTCGGGTAGCTGGGTGATCCGCTGCGCCATCTGCTCGAGGTCGGCGAGTGCCTCAGGGGTGCGCAGGTCTCGAGGCGACTGGATCAGCAGGTACTGGGGGATCGTCGTGTTGACGGGGAAGTGGCGATCGAGCGCCAGGTAACCGAGGGAGCTCGCGACGTTGTCCGGCAACGCCTTGCGGTCGTCGTAGTTGTATGTCACCACGAGCACGCACCCCGCCAGGAGGACCAGGACGACAAGGCTGGCGATCAGATTGGCCGTCGGCCGGCGCACGATGCGGATCCCGGACCGCCGCCAGAAGCGCGTGGTGAGATCGCGGCGCGGGGCGATCCAGCCGCGGCGTCCGGTCAACACGATGATCGCCGGCAGCAGCGTCACCGATGCCAGAAACGCAACGCCGATGCCGATCGCGAGTGCGGGCCCGATGGTCGCGAACAGTTCCAGCCGGGCGAAGGTCATCCCCATGAAGGTCACACCCACCGTGGCCGCGGATGCGGCGATCACCTTGCCGATGGATCCCAACGCGTTCCTGACCGCGTCATCGGACGGCTGACCCATGCGCACGAAGTCGTGGTACCGGCTGATCAGAAAGACGGCGTAGTCGGTCCCCGCGCCGGCCATCATGCCGCTCAGCAGAGTGATGGTCTGAGGCGACACCCCCAGACCCAGTTGGGCGGCGCCGGCCACGGCGGTCTGCGCAATGCCCAGCGAGACGCCGATCGTGATCAGCGGCAACAGGATCGTCGCGGGTTTTCGGTAGATGATCAGCAGGATGGCGACCAGCAGCGTGATGATCGCGGCTTCGATCTTGACCTGGTCTCTGGTGCCCACGTCGAGCGAGTCTGCGAATGTCGCTGCGGGGCCGGTCAAGTTCGCCGTCACCGTGGAACCGTCCACCGTGTGTCTGACGACATCGGCGATGCGGGTGTACGCCTCGTAGGACTCCGGCGAACCCAGCTCGCCCGCCAGCCACACCGGCACCAGCCACGCCTTGCCGTCCTCACTGCTGAGTCCTTCGCGCAGCTGAGGAGTGCTGACGAAATCCTCCAGCATGACCACGAATCGGCTGTCGCTGCGCAGACGTCCTACGAGGGTTCGGTAGACGTCCTCATCCTTGTCGCCGAGGCCGTTCTCGTTCGTCAGAAGCACGAGGAGCACGTTCTCGGAACCGGCTTCGTCGAAGGCCGCACCCATCTGCTGTGTCGCCACGATCGATGGCGCGTCCGCCGGTAGCGGTGAAACCGGCTGCTTCTGCGTCGCCTCGACCAGAGTGGGGAACAGCGGCGGTAGCACCACGGCCAGCGCGACCCAGAAGCCGATCACCAGCCAGGGCCATCGCACCACGACGTCGCTCAGCCGCCGGAACAAACCGCTGTGCGGGGCGACCGACGGCGTGGCCGACCGTCTGGCCACCACCGGCACGCGCATCAGCCGGCCGTCGGTAAGCCGTCTGCCAGTGCGGCGACGGCAACATCAAGATCATGGGCCGCTTCACCCACCCCGGTGCCTCTTTTCAAGGTCTCGGGCGAGAATCTGGATTGATTCCCATTGCAAGAGAATGGATTTCCGGCGCCCCCGCCCGCTCTCCAATTTTGGGCCACATTCCGCGCAGCGTGCTCCTGTGTGGCGGTCAGCCTAGTCGCACTATTGACGCAGGTGTCAAGATTCCATGTATTGGAATACCGTTTTCCCGCGGCCCTCGGCCGCCCGTAAGTCGCCACAGAAACGGGGGTGGCATGATGAGCGATCCGTCCCAAGCGTGGCTCGCGTCACCCGGACGGTGATGCGCCGATGACGCGATGTATCGACTTCGCCGTCGACTCCCCGGCCAGCGTGGAACAGATTCACTGGGCGTTCTCGCAGGAGAACTACTGGCGCACCCGGATGAAGACGTTCGGGGGGATGGGGCGGCTTGACTCGCTCGACGTCGGTGACGACGGCTCCGTGTCGGTGGTCCTCCTGCATGACCTGCATCCCGACGGGCTGCCCAAGGCGTTCGCCAGGTTCTTCCCCCGCGACTGGCACGTGGTCCAGGACGAGATGTGGGAACCCGCCGGCGACGGCACTGTCCGCGGGGAGGTCGGCATCGCCACCCATGGCGCCCCCGGCTCCGGCCGCGGCGTCGCATTGTTGACGCCTGCCGACGGTGGTTCGCGCCTGAAGTGCACCGCGACCGTGGAATTCAAGGTGCCACTGGTCGGTGGCAAAGTCGAAGGGATGATCGGCCGCTTGATGATTCCGCAGTTCTCGGTGATACAGCGCTTCACCGCCACCTGGATCGCGGAGAACTCGTGATCGGCCTTCTCTCTAGGGGCGCAGCCGGTGCCGAGTGCGCCAGTCGGTCAGCTGCGATTCCCGGTGCTGCGTTCTCTCGCATCGCGGCGCCGTTCTCGCGGCCCGGCGCTGGATTCGTTGCCGGCATCGTCGGCGCTCGACTCTTCGGTGGCTGAGTCTTCTTCCGGTGCAAACGTATTCGGAGCTGACATGCCGAAATCCTGTTGCTCCGTGTCTATCTCGACGTCATCATGGGTAGCCACTGTTTCGTTCGCATCGTCCTGGGGGTCGTCGGTCGGCAACGTCCGCACGACCTCACGCACTGGTTCGTCGACCTGCTGCGGTGTCGGGGAGTCCTGAGAGTCCTTCTCCGACAGTGACTCCAAGCCCTCACGAACGGCGTCGGGCACCTTGGCGGCGGTGTCGGCCAACTCACCCAGCGACGGGAAGAGTCGCGCCGGCCGGTAGCGGCTCGGGTCTGACGGGATCGGGTTGCCGTCATAGTAGGCGGAGTCCACTATCACCTTCAACAGTGGTGCGGAGACGTCGGCGACGGAGTCGCCGAACACCTGGCGGATCAGCCGGGTCAGCGGCAACTCCTCGGTCGTGTAGGTGACATAGGTGGTGTTCCCGCGGGTGGTGACGTAAGCGACCACCCGGTCGTCAGCCGGCGGGGTGCAGCGAGCGTCGTCGCAGGGCACCGCGGCACCGTCGGTGAGTACCGCGCAGGTGTCGGCGCTGCCGCAGGTCACCGTCGGTCGGCCGGTGATGTCGACGGGCAGGTCGATCTCGGACTGCTCCCGGTATCCGTACAGATAGGCCACCAGTGAGTTCACGTGCGCGACGACGTTGAGCAGGTCCGCCGGAGCGTTCGAGTTGTAGTTGTACTGGTAGGCGATGTCGACCACGGCGGCCGCGGCGGTGTCCGTCGGTGACGGGAACGGGTTGACCCCGATCAGCGCGAACAGCGGGTACCGGGTCCCGAATCCGCCGTCGGGACGCGACACGTTGTTGTCGAGGACGAACACCGTGGTCGGCAGCGCCGGGTCCGTCGCCCGGTCGAGCCGGCTCAGCAGCAGGCTGGCGTTGGCCGCGCCCCAGCCCGACGACAGGACGGCGTTGTCCTCGCCGGAGTTCGCCTGCAGGGCCTCGTCGATCGCCGCGGCACCGCCCCGGAAGTCGACCCCGATCAGGTCCGCGCCGGGTTGCCCGCCGGGGTTGTAGGGCGCCTGGTTGAACAGGCCGCCGAAGAAGTCCTCGTTGCCGGTCGGATCCGGATGGGTCGAGCTGCCGACGACGATCAGCGCGCTGAGGTCGACAAGCGGCGACGAAAGGGATCCCGGATGAGTGGCCGCGGCACCGCCGACCGTGATCGCGGCTCCCACGGCGACCGCCCCGACGGTGGTCCTGGCCACCCTGCTACGAAATTTGCTCACACCGACTCTCCTCCCCACGCCACCGTAACCCGTCCGGCCGGTGGGCGCGACCACGGGGGTGCTAGTGCGCTGCATCGTCGGGGCCGAAGCTCTCGGCCAGAAAGCGCTCGAGCGACGCCCACGCCCGGCGGGAGGCGGATTCGCTGAAAAGCACTCCCCGGGCCGGGTCGTCGGCGAACGGCGCCATGAACGCGTGCATCGTGTTGCCGAAGGCGTGCAGCTGCCAGTCGATGCCGCGGCCCGAGAACTCCCGGCCCAGCGCCACGACGTCGTCCGGCGGGGCGAACGGGTCGTCCCACCCGTGGAAGACGATCACCTTCGCGGTCACCGGGCGCGGTGGGGCGTGGGGTGGCGGGGTCAGCAGGCCGTGGAAGCTCGCGACGGCAACCAGGGGGTGACCGGCGCGGGCCAGGTCGAGCACGCACAGCCCACCGAAGCAGAACCCGACGGCCGCGACGCGGCCGGCATCGACGTCGGGGCCCGACACGAGCGCGTCGTACACCGCGGCCAGTCGTCGCGCGAGCGCTTCCCGATCGGCCAGGAACGCGGTCATCGCGGCGCCGGTGGCGTCGATGCCGCCGGCGCTGACGTCCTCGCCGAACAGGTCGACCGCCACGGCCTGGTACCCAGCCCGCGCGAGGCGCGTCGCGATGTCGAGCTGCGCGTCGCTGCGGCCCTCCATACCGTGGAACACGAGCACGGTCGGCGGGGTTCCGGCGCCGTCATCCCGGACGTCGTCGCGGACCAGCACGGTGTCGAAATGTCGATCGTCGAGGGAATGGCGCAGGGAGCTCTGGTGCACGGTCACCCCGCTGACGCTGCCACGTTCGAGGGGTTGGCACCACGGCTTCGCTGCCCGCGAAACCGTCTGTGCCGGCCCATGAGTCACCCCGGCCACGCAGTCGCCGCCGGACGGCGCCGGCGCCTCGCCGAGGGTGCAGCGCCCCCGGCAGGGATCGAACCTGCGACCAACCGCTTAGAAGGCGGCTGCTCTATCCGCTGAGCTACGGAGGCAGCGCCGAGCAGTGTATCGCGCGGGTCCACCCGTGACGGGTGTGGCAGCGGTGCACAAAAGCCGCCTCGTCGGGCACGGCTGCCGACTAGTTTGGTGCGCATGAGCAATGCGCCGGACCTGGACGCGGCCGGACTTCCGGAGGAACTCAGCCCGCTCGACCAGATCTTGCACCGCGGCGAGGCCAACCCGCGGACCCGCTCGGGAATCCTCACCGTCGAGTTGCTCGACACCACCCCGGACTGGACCCTGTTCCGCACGCGCTTCGAGCATGCGTCGCGCAAAGTGCTGCGGCTGCGGCAGAAGGTCGTCACGCCGACGTTGCCGACGGCCGCGCCGCGCTGGGTCGTCGACCCCGACTTCAACCTCGACTTCCATCTGCGCCGGGTCCGGGTGCCGCAACCGGGAACCTGGCGTCAGGTGATGGACCTGGCCGAAGTGGCTGCGCAGTCGCCGCTGGACATCTCCCGCCCGCTGTGGACGGCGACGCTCATCGAGGGTCTGGCCGACGACCGGGCGGCGCTGATGGTGCACCTGAGCCACGCCGTCACCGATGGTGTCGGCGGGGTGGAGATGTTCGCCACCCTGTACGACTTCGAGCGGGAACCCGGTCCGCAGGACACCCCGCCGCTGCCGATCCCGTCGGACCTCTCACCCAACGACCTGATGCGCGAAGGCCTGGGCCGGCTGCCCGGCACCGTCGTCGGCAGCGTCCGCAACGTGCTGGTCGGCACGGCGCAGGCGGTCGGCCACGTGGTGCGCGATCCGGTGTCGCGAGTCGGCAGTGCCATCGATTACGCGTTCTCGGGCGCCCGTGTGATCGGTCCGGTGGCCGACCCGTCTCCGATCCTGCGCCGCCGCAGTCTGTCGTCGCGCAGCGAAGCCATCGACATCGCGTTCGGTGACCTGCACCGCGCCGCCAAGGCCGCCGGCGGCTCGATCAACGATGCCTACCTGGCCGGGCTGTGCGGGGCGCTGCGGCTCTATCACCGCGCCCAGGGGGTACCGGTCGACACGCTGCCGATGGCGGTGCCGGTGAACCTGCGCTCGGACGCCGATCCGGCCGGGGGCAACCGGTTCGTCGGGGTCAACCTCGCTGCCCCCATCGGCCTGACCGATCCGGATGAGCGCATCAAGGAGATCCGGGCACAGATGACCCGCAAGCGCGACGAGCGGGCGCTCGACCTCGTCGGGGCCATCGCTCCACTGGTGAGCCTGCTGCCCGACAGTGTGCTCGAGACCATGGCCGGCGCGGTGGTCAACTCCGACGTCCAGGCCAGCAACGTACCCGTCTACGCCGGGGACACCTTCATCGCCGGTGCGAAAGTGTTGCGCCAGTACGGGCTCGGTCCACTGCCGGGTGTGGCGATGATGGTGGTGCTGGTGTCGCGGTCCGGGTACTGCACGATCACCGCGCGCTACGACCGGGCGTCGATCACCGAGCCCGACCTGTTCGCCCAGTGTCTGCTGGACGGCTTCGACGAAGTCCTCGCCCTCGGCGGTGACGGCCGGGCGGTCCCGGCGACGTTCACCGCGCAGTCCTCGTCCCTCCCACTGAACGGAAGTCCGACATGACCTCGCCCGACGGCGAAATGCGTTTACCGGGTTCGGTTGCCGAGATCATGGCCAGCCCGGAGGGCCCCCAGATCGGTGCCTTCTTCGACCTCGACGGCACGCTCGTCGCGGGCTTCACCGGGGTGGTGATGACCCAGGATCGGTTGCGGCGCCGTCAGATGTCGGTCGGGGAGTTCATCGGGATGGTGCAGGCGGGGCTGAACCATCAGCTCGGGCGCTCGGAGTTCGAGGACCTGATCGGCAAGGGCGCACGGATGTTGCGCGGCAACTCGGTCGCCGACGTCGACGAGCTCGCCGAACGGTTGTTCGTGCAGAAGATCGTCAGCCGGATCTATCCGGAGATGCGCGAGGTGGTCCGGGCGCACATGGCTCGCGGCCACACCGTGGTGCTCAGCTCCTCGGCGTTGACCGTGCAGGTGGAGCCCGTGGCGCGGTTTCTCGGCATCACCAACGTACTGAGCAACAGATTCGAGACCGACGACGACGGACTGATCACCGGCGAAGTGGAACGTCCGATCATCTGGGGACCCGGAAAGGCCCGTGCCGTACAGGCATTCGCGGCGGCCAACAACATCGACCTGTCCCGCAGTTACTTCTACGCCGACGGCGACGAGGACGTCGCGTTGATGTACCTGGTCGGCAACCCCAGGCCCACCAATCCCGCGGGCAAGATGGCGGCGGTGGCCGCCAAACGCGGCTGGCCCGTCCTGCGGTTCAGCAGCCGAAGTGGTGGGAGTCCGGCGTCGCAGCTGCGCACCGCGGCCGGTGTCGCGACGATGGTGCCGGTCGCGGCAAGCGCGCTGGGGATCGGGCTGTTGACCCGCAGCAAGCGCAACGGCGTGAACTTCTTCACGTCGGTGTTCGGCCGGACCCTGCTCGGCGCGATCGGCATCAACCTCCAGGTGCTCGGCAAGGAGAACCTGACCGCGCAGCGGCCGGCGGTGTTCATCTTCAACCATCGCAACCAGGCCGACCCGCTGATCGCCGGGCGCCTGGTCAACGACAACTTCACCACCGTCGGCAAGAAGGAACTCGAAAGCGACCCGATCGTCGGCACCATCGGCAAGATCCTCGATGCCGCCTTCATCGATCGCGACGATCCCGCGAAGGCGGTGGAGGGTCTGAAGAAGGTCGAAGACCTTGCCCGGAAGGGTGTTTCGATCCTGATCGCGCCGGAGGGAACCCGACTCGACACCAACGAGGTGGGCCCGTTCAAGAAGGGACCGTTCCGCATCGCGATGTCGGCCGGGATTCCGATCGTGCCCATCGTGATCCGCAACGCGGAGGTGATCGCGGCCCGCGACTCGAGCACCTTCAACGCCGGCACCGTCGATGTCGTGGTCTATCCGCCCATCCCGGTGGACGACTGGACGCCGGCGAATCTGCCGGAACGGATGGAGGAGATCCGCCAGCTCTACCTCGACACCCTGAAGAACTGGCCGCACGACGAGCTGCCCACCCCGGCGTTGTACACGCGGACCGAGGAAAAGGCCGCCAGACCCGCCAACAAGAAAGCTCCGGCGAAGAAGTCGCCGGCGAAGAAGACGCCGGCGAAGGCGCCCGCCAAACGCGCGGGCGGCAGGGGGCGGCCATGAAGCTGCGTGCCGACGACATCGCTGCGTTCACGGCCACCGACGACACCCTGGTGCTCGCCTCGGTGTCGTCGCCCGCCGAGGAGCGTCTGCTCGCCGACTGGTTGCAGCGGCAGCGCCGCGAACATCCCGACGCCAAGATCGAGGTGCTGCGCCTGCCCGTCGACGACGACCCGCCGGCCGCGGTGCTGGCCCAACTCGTCGAACAGTTGCAGGCCGACCAGGACCGCTGGGTGGTCCCGGTGCGGGTGTTCTGGGTGCCCGGCGGACTGCCGACCCGCTCGAAAGTCGTGGCGCTGCTGTCGGGCCGCGACACCTACCGGCCGCCGCAGCTGCTGCAGGCCGGCATCTTGCGGCGCGACCCCTCGCGGGCAAGGGTGGTCGCCGGCGAACCGGCCAAGATCTCCGAGCTGCGACAACAGTGGAGCGACACCACGGTGGCCGAAAACCACCGCGAATTCGCCCGTTTCGTGCTCCGTCGGGCCATCCTGGCGATCGAACGGGTCGAGCTGAGGCTGCTCGGACCCGAATACAAGTCGCCGCGGCTGATCAAACCGGAAGTGCTGTCGTCGACCCGGTTCCGCGAAGGGCTCGAGAAGATCCCGGGCGCCACCGTGGAGCAGGCCGGCGAGATGCTCGACGAGCTCAGCACCGGATGGAGCCGATTCTCCGTCGACCTCATCCCGACGCTGGGCCGCGCGATCTTCAGCCGCGGCTTCGACCCGAAGATCGATTACGACCGCTTCGAGGTCGAGAGCATGCGGCGCGGGCTGGAGAACCACCCCGCGGTGCTGCTGTTCTCCCACCGGTCGTATCTCGACGGGGTGATCGTGCCGGTGGCGATGCAGGAGAACCGGCTGCCCCCGGTGCACACCTTCGCCGGCATCAACCTGTCGTTCGGGGCGATGGGCCCGCTGATGCGCCGCTCGGGGGTCATCTTCATCCGGCGCAAACTCGACGACCCGCTCTACAAGTTCGTGCTGCGCCAATTCGTCGGGTACATCGTCGAGAAGCGCTTCAACCTCAGCTGGTCCATCGAGGGCACCCGGTCACGCACCGGGAAGATGCTGCCGCCCAAGCTCGGACTGCTGGCGTATGTCGCCGACGCCTACCTCGACGGGCGCAGCGACGACATCCTGCTGCAGCCGGTGTCGATCAGCTTCGACCAGCTGCACGAGACCGCCGAGTACGCCGCGTACGCGCGCGGCGGGGAGAAGACGCCCGAAGGTCTGCCGTGGTTGTACAACTTCATCAAAGCCCAGGGGGAGCGCAACTACGGCAAGATCTACGTCCGCTTCCCCGAGGCGGTGTCGATGCGCGAGTACCTCGGAGAGCCGCACGGCCCGATGACCACCGACGACTCCGCCAAACGCCTCGCGCTGCAGAAGATGGCCTTCGAGGTGGCGTGGCGGATCCTGCAGGTGACTCCGATCAACGCGACCGCGCTGGTGTCGGCGCTGCTGCTGAGCACCCGCGGGATCGCGCTGACGCTGGACCAGCTGCACCACACCCTGCAGGATTCCCTGGACTACCTCGAGCGCAAGCAGGCCCCGATGACCAACAGCGCGCTGCGCCTGCGCACCCCCGAGGGCGTGCGCGCTGCGCTCGACGCGCTGTCGGGCGGACATCCGGTCACCCGGGTTGACGGCGGGCGCGAACCGGTGTGGCGGATCGCACCACAGGATGAACTCGAGGCAGCGTTCTACCGCAACTCCTTGATCGACGCATTCCTGGAGACCTCCCTGGTCGAGCTGGCGCTGGCGTACGCCGCGCGTCAGGAGACCGAGCGGGTCGAGGCCTTCTGGACCCAGGTGATGCGGCTGCGTGATCTGCTCAAGTTCGAGTTCTACTTCGCCGACTCGGCCGCGTTCCGGGAACACGTCGCCCAGGAGATGGCGTGGCATGACGACTGGGAGAGCGACGTCGCCGCCGGCGGCGAGCGGCTCGACGCCCTGATGCGCGCCAAACGCCCCGCGATCGCCGGCCCGCTGCTGCGGCCGTTCTTCGAGGCCTACCAGATCCTCGCTGACGCGTTGCTCGATGCCCCGGCCGACATCTCGGAGAAGGACCTGACCACCAAAGCCCTGGGGCTCGGCCAGCAGTATGTCGCGCAGAGCCGGGTGCAGAGCACGGAGTCGGCGTCGGCGCTGTTGTTCGCGACCGCTCAGCAAGTTGCGGCGGACCAGGAGTTGTTGCGTCCGGCTGCCGACCTGACCGAGCGCCGCCGGGCCTTCCGCCGCGAGTTGCGCGGCATCCTGACCGACATGAACACCGTCGACCGCTACGCGCGCAAGCAGTTCTTCGCGCGGGAGCGGCGCCGGCGTGAGGAGCGCCACCAGGCGGTGTGACCGGCCACCGCCACCGAAGTCATACGCTGGCACCATGAGTTCCCCCGGGCAGACCGCCCCGACCGGCGTGCTGCGGGCTCCGGTGTGGACGCTGCTCTATGGGGTGGCGGTACTGGCCGGGGTCACCGCGGCGGCGTTGTCGGCGCTGTCGCTGGCTGACGCGCTGACCGCGACCGGGCTGCCCGATCCCGGGCCGGTGACCACCTATGGGCTGCCGTTCGTCCGCGCGGCCGCGGAGATCGCCGGCGTCACCGCCGTCGGTTCGTTCCTGTTCGCGGCGTTCCTGGTGCCTCCGCAGGCCAACGGGGTGCTCGACGCCGGCGGATACCGGGCGCTGCGGATCGGCACCGTCGCCGCGGGCATCTGGGCGGTCGGCGCGGTGCTGATGGTGGCGCTGACGGTCTCCGACGTCAGTGGTCAGCCGTTGACGGCGCGGACCAGTCCCGCCGACATCTGGTCGGTCGCGAGCCTGATCGACGTCGCCGGGGCGTGGCGCTGGACCGCGCTGCTCGCCGCGGTGGTCTGCGTGGCCGCGGTGCCGGTGTTGCGCTGGTCTCCGACCCCGGTGCTGTTCGCCGGGTCGTTGGCGACGCTGTTGCCGTTGGTGTTGACCGGGCACTCGTCGTCGGGTGGATCGCACGATGTCGCGACCAACAGCCTGCTGATCCATCTGGTCGCCGGCTCGTTGTGGGCCGGCGGGCTGCTCGCGCTGCTCGCCCACGCGTGGCGGGGCGGTGCGTACGCCGACGTGGCGGCCCGCAGGTTCTCGGCGGTGGCGCTGTGGTGCTTTGTGGCGATGGCCTTCAGCGGCGTGCTCAACGCCATGGTGCGGATGGCTCCGGGTGACCTCGTCAGCAGCCGGTACGGCCTGCTGGTGCTGGCCAAGGTGGCGGCGCTGGGCGCCCTCGGATACCTGGGCTGGCGGCAGCGGCGCACCGGGGTGGCCGCGGTGCAGCGGGACCCGGCCGCGCGGGGGCCGTTGATCCGGTTGGCCCTCGTGGAGGCCGTGATCTTCGCGCTGACCTTCGGGGTCGCGGTGGCGCTGGGACGCACGCCGCCGCCCGCGCCGGTCGATGTCAATCTGTCGATCCCCGCAGTCGAGATCGGCTACGACCTCGCCGGCCCGCCGACCCTGGCCCGCGTCGTGCTGGACTGGCGGTTCGATGTGCTGCTGGGCACCGCCGCCATCGTGGCGGCCCTGGTCTATCTGGCCGGGGTGCGCCGGCTGCGCCGTCGGGGCGACGCCTGGCCGGCCGGCCGCGTGGTGGCCTGGGTGCTCGGCTGCCTGGTGCTGCTGATCGCCACGTCGTCGGGCATCGGGCGCTACATGCCGGCGATGTTCAGCATGCACATGGCGGCGCACATGCTGCTGTCGATGCTCGCGCCGATCCTGCTGGTGTTGGGGGCCCCGGTGACACTGGCCTTGCGGGCGCTGCCGGCCGCGGGCCGAAACGACCCGCCGGGTCCGAGGGAGTGGCTGCTGGCGGCGCTGCACTCCCGGTTCTCGAAAGTGCTCACCAACCCGTTCGTCGCCACCGCGCTGTTCATCGTCGGCTTCTACGGGCTGTACTTCGGCGGCATTTTCGACGCGACCGGCGGCAGCCACGCCGCCCACGTCGCGATGAACGTGCACTTCCTGCTCAGCGGATACCTGTTCTACTGGGTCGTGATCGGCGTCGACCCCACGCCGCGCCCCCTGCCGCCAATCGTCAAACTGGCGGTGGTGTTCCTGTCGCTGCCGTTCCACGCGTTCTTCGGCGTGGTACTGATGGGCACCCAGACGGTGCTGGGCGAGCAGTTCTACCGGTCACTGCAGTTGCCGTGGCACACCGACCTTCTCGGTGACCAACGGCTGGGCGGGGCGATCGCCTGGGCCGCCGGGGAAGTGCCGCTGGTCATCGTGTTGCTCGCGTTGTTCGTGCAATGGCGGCGCAGCGACGACCGCACCGCCAAACGTCTCGACCGCGCCGCCGAGCGCGACGAGGACGCCGACCTGGCGGCCTACAACGCCATGCTGGCCGAGATGGCCCGGCGCGACCGCGCCGGACGCTGACGGCGCGGCTGTCCACAAAGCCGGTTTCATCCACAACTGCGCACCGCGGGCGTGCGGGCGGGCCGCGGGTGTCGGTACCGCGCGGATCAATGGCAGGTGTCATCGACGGGCCGGACGCTGTTGGCCGACCCGCTGCCGAAGAAACCGGGAAGGACCCCACTCATGTTCGAGACACCCATCACCGTCGTCGGAACTGTCGTCACCGCGCCGGAGCGCCGCTGGGTCGGCGATCATCAGCTCATCAGGTTCCGGGTCGCCAGCAACTCTCGCCGCCGCACCGCCGACGGCGACTGGGAGCCGGGCAACTCGCTCTATGCCACCGTGAACTGCTGGGGCCGCCTGGTGACGGGTGTCGGTGCCGGGCTCGGGAAGGGAGACGCCGTGATCGTTGTCGGACACCTTTACACCAACGAATACGAGGACCGCGACGGCAACCGGCGGTCCTCGTCGGAGATCAGGGCCACCTCGGTGGGGCCGGACCTCGCGCGCTGTATCGCCAGCATCGACAAGCGCAGGCACCCCGAGCCCGCGGCGCAGAACACCGCGGACGGCGACGACACCGGCGCATCATCCGACGGCGCCGCCGCCGAGCCGGACACCGACCGCGGCGCTGACCTCGACGACGAGTCGGGCGAGGTCAGCGCCGGGCTGGCGCGCAGCGCGTAGCCGTCCGCACCGCGACGGCGGCGCGATGCCGGCCACGCCTAGGATGGGGCCCGACGATCGCACAGTCCGAGATGATCCCGCAGAACGAGGCACGGGATCGAGAAAGGCGACATCGGAGGCAATGGCCGAATTCATCTACACGATGCGGAAGGTCCGCAAGGCGCACGGCGACAAGGTGATTCTTGACGACGTCACGCTGAACTTCCTTCCGGGCGCGAAGATCGGCGTCGTCGGGCCCAACGGGGCCGGCAAGTCGAGCGTCTTGCGGATCATGGCCGGACTGGACCAGCCCAACAACGGGGACGCGTTCCTGCAGCCCGGGGCCACCGTCGGAATCCTGCAGCAGGAACCCCCGCTGGACGAGACCAAGACCGTCCGCGAGAACGTCGAGGAAGGCGTGGCCGTCAAGGCCAAGCTCAACCGGTACAACGAGGTCGCCGAGCTGATGGCGACCGACTACTCCGACGAGCTGATGGAGGAGATGGGCAAACTCCAGGAGGAGCTCGACGCGGCCGACGCGTGGGACATCGACTCCCAGCTCGAACAGGCGATGGACGCGCTGCGGTGCCCCCCGCCCGATGAACCGGTCACCCATCTGTCCGGCGGCGAGCGGCGCCGCGTGGCGCTGTGCAAGCTGCTGCTGTCCAAACCGGACCTGCTGCTGCTCGACGAGCCCACCAACCACCTCGACGCCGAGAGCGTGCTGTGGCTCGAGCAGCATCTCGCCGAGTACAAGGGCGCGATTCTGGCCGTCACCCACGACCGCTACTTCCTCGACAACGTCGCCGAGTGGATCCTCGAGCTCGACCGCGGGCGCGCGTATCCGTACGAGGGCAACTACTCGACGTACCTGGAGAAGAAGGCCGAGCGCATCGCGGTGCAGGGCCGCAAGGACGCGAAGCTGCAGAAGCGGCTCAAAGACGAACTGGATTGGGTGCGCTCCGGCGCCAAGGCGCGCCAGGCCAAGAACCGGGCGCGGCTGCAGCGCTACGAGGAGATGGCCGCCGAAGCCGAGAAGACGCGCAAGCTCGACTTCGAGGAGATCCAGATCCCGACCGGCCCGCGGCTGGGCAGCGTCGTCGTCGAAGTCGAACACCTCGACAAGGGTTTCGACGGCCGTCAGCTGATCAAGGACCTGTCGTTCACGTTGCCGCGCAACGGCATCGTCGGAGTGATCGGTCCCAACGGCGTCGGCAAGACCACGCTGTTCAAGACCATCGTCGGGCTCGAGCAGCCGGACAGCGGCACCGTCAAGGTCGGCGAGACGGTCAAGCTCAGCTACGTCGACCAGAGCCGCGCAGGCATCGACCCGAAGAAGACGGTCTGGGAGGTGGTCTCCGACGGGCTCGACTACATCGAGGTCGGTCAGAACGAGATCCCGTCACGGGCGTACGTGTCGGCGTTCGGCTTCAAGGGTCCCGATCAGCAGAAGCCGGCCGGCGTGCTGTCCGGCGGTGAGCGCAACCGGCTGAACCTCGCCCTGACCCTCAAGGAGGGCGGCAACCTCATCCTGCTCGACGAGCCGACCAACGACCTCGACGTCGAGACCCTGAGCTCGTTGGAGAACGCGCTGGAGAACTTCCCCGGTTGTGCGGTGGTGATCAGCCACGACCGCTGGTTCCTCGACCGCACCTGCACCCACATCCTGGCCTGGGAGGGCGACGCGGACAACGAAGCAAAATGGTTCTGGTTCGAGGGAAACTTCGCCGCGTACGAGGAGAACAAGGTCGAGCGACTCGGCGCGGAAGCAGCCCGTCCGCACCGGGTCACCCACCGCAAGCTCACCCGGGGATAGTCTCGTCGTGCGCACCAGCTAACCGTCGGCCCCTACGGCGCGGTTGGCAGCCAACGACGTCCGGTGTGCACGTGGGAGTCAGGAGCGGCCTATGTCGTTGAATTCCGGAACCGCCGGCGGCGCGTCGGAGCACGAAGCCGTCCCGGAGTTCGTCGATCGGCTGTTGCCGGCGTACCTCGACACCTACCGCGGCCCCTACGGCGGCGCCCCGGGCGCCGAGGCCGCCGTCACCGGGCCGCTGCGGAAGGCGAAGACCCCCGAGGTCGCGGGTCCCGCGCTGGTCGCCGCGCAGCTCGGGCTCGGCCACCAGCGGTCCCCGGGCGAGACCCGGGTCGCGGTGTACGCACCCGACGAGCCCGCAGGTTTCGGCCCGGCGCTGCAGATCGTCACCGACAACGCCACCATGCTGATGGACTCGGTGACGGTGCTGCTGCACCGCATCGGCGTGGCCTACAAGGCCATCATGAACCCGGTGTTCCGGGTCCGGCGGAACCCGGACGGGGAGCTGCTCGACATCGCGCCCGCAGCGCACGCGTCCTCGGCCGACGGGGTCGAGGAGACCTGGGTGCACGTCCAGCTGTCGCGTTCGGTGGATCGGCATGCACTGGCCGAGGCGCAACGGCTGCTGCCGCGGGTGCTCGCCGACGCACGTCAGGTGGCCGTGGATTCGGCCAGCATGTCGGCGACCATGCGCAGCCTGTCCGTCGAACTCGACGCCGACACCGGTTCGCGATTCCCCAGTCCCGACCGCAAGGACGTGGCGGCGCTGCTGCGCTGGCTTCTCGACGGGCACTTCGTCTTGCTCGGTTACCAGCGCTGCGTCGTGAACGACGGCGACGCGTCGGTCGACGTGGCCAGCCGCCTCGGTGTGCTGCGTACACGCGACGACGTGCTGCCACAGCTGACCCGCGAAGACGAACTGCTGGCCCTGGCCCAGGCCACCATCCCCAGCTTCCTGCGCTACGGCGCCTACCCGCAGATCGTCGTGGTGCGCGAACAGCACGGCGAGCACGGCGGGGGAGAGGCGGTGGAGCACCGCTTCGTCGGCTTGTTCACCATCGCGGCGATGAACGCCAACGTGCTGGAGATCCCGCTGGTGTCGCGGCGGGTCAACGACGCGCTGGCGCTGGCCCACCGCGACCCGGGCCACCCCGGGCAGCTGTTGCTCGACGTCATCCAGACCATCCCGCGCGCCGAGTTCTTCGCGCTGAGTGCGCGGGCTCTGCTCGACATGGCGATGGCCGTCATCGATCTGGGCTCGCGGCGCCGCACCCTGCTGTTCATGCGGACCGACCCGCTCGGCTACTTCGTCTCGTGCCTGGTCTACCTTCCCCGGGACCGGTACACCACCGTGGTGCGGCTGGAGATGCAGGACATCCTGGTGCGCGAACTGGGCGGGGAGAGCATCGACTACGCCGCCCGGGTCAGCGAATCACCTTGGGCAGTCGTCCATTTCACTGTCAGGCTGCCGGAGGGGTCGCGTCCGGGCGACGTCGATGTGTCCGACGCCAACCAGGTGCGGATCCAGGACCTGCTCACCGAGGCGGCCCGGACCTGGGGGGATCGGCTGCTGGGTGCGGTGAGGGCCGGAGCCGTCGAGCAGGGTGTCGCCGAGCACTACGCCACCGCGTTCCCCGAGGTCTACAAGCAGGCGTTCGATCCGCAGCAGGCGCTCGACGACATCGCCATCATCGAGGCGCTCGAAGACGACTCGGTCAAACTGGTGCTCACCGACAGCGAGGACGACGGTGTCAGCCACCTGGTGTGGTACCTCGGCGGCCGGTCGGCCTCGCTGAGTCAGCTACTGCCGATGCTGCAGTCGATGGGTGTCGTGGTCCTCGAGGAGCGGCCGTTCACCGTCACCCGGCCCGATGGGCTCGCGGTGTGGATCTACCAGTTCCGGATCTCACCGCACCGCGGCATCCCCGAGATCGCCAGGGGCGCGCAACGGCAGGAGATCGCGGAGCGGTTCGCCGACGCCGTGACCGCGATCTGGCACGGGCACGCCGAGATCGACCGGTTCAACGAGTTGGTGCTGCGCGCGGGTCTGAACTGGCGCCAGGTCGCGGTGCTGCGCGCCTACGCCAAGTACCTCAAACAGGCCGGTTTCTCCTACAGCCAGACCCACATCGCCACCGTCGTCAACGAGCATGCCGCGACCGCGCGGTCGTTGGTCGAACTGTTCGAGGCGCTGTTCGCGCCGGCGGACCCGGAAGCCAGCGAGACCAACCGGCGCGACGCTCAGGCGGCGGCCGCGGCGGTGTCGGCCGACATCGACGCGCTGGTCAGCCTCGACGCCGACCGGGTACTGCGGGCCTTCGCCTCGATGATGCAGGCCACGTTGCGCACCAACTACTTCGTCACCGGCGCAGGTTCTGCACGCGCCCAGAACGTGTTGTCCTTCAAGCTCAATCCGGAGCTCATCGACGAATTGCCGCTGCCCCGACCGAAATTCGAGATCTTCGTCTACTCGCCACGGGTGGAGGGTGTGCACCTGAGATTCGGCTTCGTCGCCCGCGGCGGGTTGCGCTGGTCGGATCGCAAGGAGGACTTCCGCACCGAGATCCTGGGACTGGTCAAGGCGCAGGCGGTGAAGAATGCGGTGATCGTGCCGGTGGGGGCCAAAGGCGGTTTCGTCGTGAAGAACCCCCCGGAGCCGACCGGTGATGCCGCCGCAGACCGGGAGGCCACACGCGACGAGGGGGTCGCCTGCTACCGCTTGTTCATCGCCGGGCTGCTCGATATCACCGACAACGTCGACAAGACGTCGGGCCGGATCGTCGCGCCGCCGCAGGTGGTGCGACGCGACAAGGACGACGCCTACCTGGTGGTCGCGGCCGACAAGGGCACGGCGGCGTTCTCCGACATCGCCAACGAAGTCGCCCAGTCCTACGACTTCTGGCTCGGCGACGCCTTCGCCTCCGGGGGCTCGGTCGGTTACGACCACAAGGCCATGGGCATCACGGCCAAGGGTGCGTGGGAGTCGGTCAAGCGGCACTTCCGGGAGATGGGTGTCGACACGCAGTCCGAGGACTTCACCGTGGTCGGCGTCGGCGACATGAGCGGCGACGTCTTCGGCAACGGGATGTTGTTGTCGCGTCACATCCGGCTGCTGGCCGCGTTCGACCACCGCCACATCTTCATCGACCCCGACCCCGACGCCGCCACCTCCTGGCAGGAGCGTAAGCGGCTGTTCGACCTGCCCCGATCGAGCTGGGAGGACTACGACCCGTCGCTGATCAGCGCCGGCGGCGGTGTCTACCGTCGCGACCAGAAGTCGATCACCATCAGCGCCGAGGCGCGCGAGGCGCTGGGCATCGACAGCGATGTTTCCGAGCTGCCGCCTCCGGCTCTGATCAGGGCGATCCTCAAGGCGCCGGCCGATCTGCTGTTCAACGGCGGCATCGGTACCTACGTCAAGGCCGAATCCGAGGGCGAGGTCGGTGACCGCGCCAACGATGCCGTCCGGGTCAACGGTAATCAGGTGCGCGCCAAGGTGATCGGCGAGGGCGGGAATCTCGGGGTGACCTCGTTGGGGCGGATCGAGTTCGACCTGTGCGGGGGTCGGATCAACACCGACGCGCTCGACAACTCCGCTGGTGTGGACTGCTCCGATCACGAGGTCAACATCAAGATCCTGATCGACTCGCTGGTCACCGCGGGCAAGGTCGACGCCGGCGAACGGACCGAGCTGCTGCTGTCGATGACCGACGAGGTCGGTCGATTGGTCTTGTCGGACAACGAGAGTCAGAACGACCTGATGGGCACCAGCCGAGCCAACGCCGCGAGCGTGCTCTCGGTGCATGCCCGGATAATCCGGGACCTGGTCGCCGAGCGGGAGCTCAACCGCGAGCTCGAAGCGCTGCCCTCGGACAAGGAGATCGCGCGCCGTGCCGAGGCCGGTCTGGGATTGACCTCACCGGAACTGGCGACGCTGATGGCGCACATCAAGCTCGCCCTGAAAGACGATCTGCTGGCCAGCGACCTGCCCGATCAGGATGTGTTCGCCGCGCGGCTGCCGCTGTACTTTCCGCAGCGACTGCGCGAACAGTTCAGCGACGAGATCCGGGCCCATCAGCTGCGCCGCGAGATGGTGGCCACGATGCTGGTCAACGACGTCGTCGACACGGCCGGCATCACCTATGTCTACCGCGTCACCGAGGACGTCGGGGTCACGCCCGTCGACGCGGTGCGCAGCTTCGTCGCCGCCGACGCGATCTTCGGGTTCGGCCGGGTCTGGCGTCAGATCCGCGCGACGGCTGCCGAGGGTGTCTCCGTCGCGGTGACCGACCGAATGACGCTGGATTTGCGCCGACTCGTCGACCGGTCCACTCGCTGGCTGCTGAACTACCGGCCCCAGCCGTTGGCGGTCGGTGCGGAGATTCACCGGTTCGCCGACAAGGTCGCCGATCTCACGCCGCAGATGCCGCAGTGGCTGCGCGGCGACGACAAGGCGATCGTGGCCAAGGAGGCCGAGGAGTTCAGCTCACACGGCGTGCCCGACGAGTTGGCCTACACCGTCGCCAGCGGGCTCTACCAGTTCAGCCTGCTCGATGTGATCGACGTCGCCGACATCGTCGACCGCGATCCTGCCGAGGTGGCCGACACCAATTTCGCTCTGATGGACCACCTCGGTACCGACGGGTTGCTCACGGCGGTGTCCCGGCTGTCAAGGGACGACCGGTGGCATTCGTTGGCGCGGTTGGCGATCCGCGACGACATCTACGGCTCGCTGCGGGCGCTGTGTTTCGACGTGCTGGGTGTCGGGGAGCCTGACGAGAGCGGCGAGGAGAAGATCGCCGAGTGGGAGATGACGAACAGCTCTCGGGTGACCCGGGCGCGCCGCACCCTGACCGAGTTGTACGAGAGCGGTGAGCACGACCTGGCGACCCTGTCGGTGGCCGCGCGCCAGATCCGCAGCATGACCAGGCTGAGTGGAACGGGAACAGCTGGGTGACTGATCAGCACGGCTTCACAGCGCCGGTGCATGTCCGTTGGTCCGACATCGACATGTATCAGCACGTCAATCACGCGACGATGGTCACCATCCTCGAGGAAGCCAGAATCCCGTTCCTGCGGGAGCCCTTCGGCGACGACATCATCACGATCGGGCTGCTGATCGCCGAGGTCAACATCGCCTACAAGGCCCAGCTGCGGTTGGTGGATTCTCCGCTGCAGGTCACGATGTGGTCCAAGCGGGTCCGTGCGGTCGATTTCACGATCGGCTACGAAGTGCGCCCGGTCCACGCCGCGCCGGACTCCCGACCTGCCGTCATCGCCGACACCCAGCTGGCCGCTGTGCACATCGAAGAGCAGCGGCTGCAACGGCTTTCCGACCGCCAGCGGGAGTACCTGCGCCGCTGGTCGCGATGATGGCCGAGGAGCGCGGCGTGTGGTTGGGGCCCGACGCAGGGGTGCAGTCCCGGACCGCACAGCGAGACGACCTGGCCACCTTCGTCGACCGGGCGCGCCGGC
The DNA here is from genome assembly GCF_010726645.1 of Mycolicibacterium duvalii. Lineage (NCBI taxonomy): Bacteria > Bacillati > Actinomycetota > Actinomycetes > Mycobacteriales > Mycobacteriaceae > Mycobacterium > Mycolicibacterium duvalii. The sequence continues at coordinate 655,726 of NZ_AP022563.1, forward strand.
TCGACGAGTCGGCGGTGATCCGGCTGCGCGGACGCGGCGACACCCTGATCGTCGCGTGGGTCGCCACCGGTTTCGACGTGCTGGCCAGCCGAGTGGTGACCGGCCGGGTCCGTCCGGCGGATCTGTGCGCCGGCGCCGACGCACTGTCGGCGGGGCTGGCCGCGATGACCCCCGACGGTCACGTCGACCCCGGGTTCTCGATGGACTCGGCCTGGCGCGGGGCGCTGCCACCGGACACCGGTTTCGTCCATCTCGACGACGTACCCGCCGCGGCGGTGCGCGACCTGGCCCAGCGCGGGTCGCAGCTGGCGCAGGAGCACGCCAGTGCGCACGGCCCGCCCACGTCGCTGCTCGACCAGGAGGTGCTGCACGTCAGCGCCGGCCCCGGCGCCGAAGCGGCCGGCGTGCCGATGCGTTGCGTGCTGGCGCTGGCGGGCATGGGTTTCGTGCCGTCGTCGGCCGAGGATGTCGTCCGGGTTCGCGCGACGCCGGCGTGGCTGCGCGTCGACGCCCGATTCGGCACCGTCTACCAGCGCCGCGGTGCTCCCGCGGTGGTGCTGCGCTGAGGCGCCTGCTCAGAAGGGCGAATTGACCATCGAGTCGGCCGCCATCTCCAGATAGGCGATCAGTTCCCGCCGGTGCGCGTCGTCGAGGGTGGTGGCGTCGATGTCGGCGACCGCGGTGTGCATGCAGCGCAGCCAGGCATCCCGTTCCAGGAACCCGATCCGGAAGGGTGCGTGCCGCATCCGAAGCCGCGGATGTCCGCGCTGGTCGGAATAGGTGCGCGGGCCGCCCCAGTACTGCTCGAGGAACATTCGCAGCCGCTCCTCGGCGCCGTCGAGGTCGTCGTCGGGGTAGAGGGGACGCAGGATCTCGTCCTCGCGAACCAACTCGTAGAACCGTCCGACGATCTTGCGGAACGTATCGTGCCCACCCACAGCGTCGTAGAACGACCGGGGTGTTTCGACTGCATCCATCACCCCCATTGTGGGACATGGTCGTGGTGCCGTCACGCGCCGTACCGGCGCGACCGCGGCTCGGGGGGCCGGGCCCCGGTCACGGAAAGTTCACCGGACTGACCAGCGAACACGATCAGAAATGTCGTGCGAACCGCTGGCATCCATGGTGAACTGTCGGGCGGAGGACGTATGGCGCAGCGCAGGAACGGTCGCGGCCACCGGCACCACCGGGTCGCGGCAGGCTCATCCGGGTCGACAGCGGGTATCGCGGCGCGCGCTCTGCACAGCGTCAGCCCTGCCACCGACGGCTACGTCGCCACGACGGCTCCGGAGCCCGCCATCTGGGGGCGGCGCCGGGTGTTGCTGCTCAACTCCACCTACGAGCCGCTCACGGCACTGCCGATGCGCCGCGCGGTGATCATGTTGATGTGCGAGAAGGCCGACGTGGTGCACGACGACCCGATGGGCCCGGTGATCCACTCCGCGACCCGCAGCATCGTGGTGCCGTCGGTGATTCGGCTGCGCACGTACGTCCGCGTGCCCTACCGCGCGCGGGTGCCGATGACGCGGGCCGCGCTGATGCACCGCGACCGGTTCCGCTGCGCGTACTGCGGGTCCAAAGCCGACACCGTCGACCACGTCGTCCCGCGCAGCCGCGGCGGGGACCACTCGTGGGAGAACTGTGTGGCGGCCTGCTCGGCGTGCAATCACCGCAAGGCCGACAAGCTGCTGGCCGAGCTGGGCTGGACCCTGCGGGCCGCGCCGCTGCCCCCGAAGGGCCAGCACTGGCGGTTGCTGTCCACGGTCAAGGAACTCGACCCGGCGTGGGCGAGATATCTGGGTGAGGGCGCGGCCTGACGCGGCTGTGGGATACGGTTTGACCGTGAACGATGCATTGATCCACGCCAGCTTTGTGGTGGTCCCACTGGCGTTGGCCGGGGTGCTGTCGCTGTTCATCTGGCGGCAGAAGAACCCGCACCCCGCGACCTATGACATGTCGGAGAAGTGGACGCACGAACCGATCCTGTGGGCGTCCGATGACCCCGCCGATCACGGCCACGGCGGCCATGGTTCGCATCTGACCATCGGAGGTGGCGCAAGTGGCAAGTGGTGAGGTCGCAACGGCAACGTCGGCCGGTCAGCTGCGGCAGCTGCCCTACGGTGCCGCGGTCACCACGAGTGGCCGGATCTCGGCGGTCACCGAACCGGGTGAGCTGTCGGTGCACTACCCGTTCCCGACGATGGACCTGGTGACGCTCGACAACGCGCTGAAGTTCGGGTCCCGCGCAGCCAAGGCGCGCTTCGCGGTGTACATCGGCGATCTGGGCGCCGACACCGCGGCCACCGCCCGCGAGATCCTGGCCCGAGTGCCCACCCCGGACAACGCGGTGCTGCTGGCGGTGTCACCGAACCAGCGCGCCATCGAGGTGGTCTACGGTTCCGAGGTCAAGGGCCGCGGCATCGAGGAGGCCGCTCCGCTCGGGGTGTCCGCCGCCGCCGCCTCCTTCAAGGAGGGCAACCTGATCGACGGCCTGATCAGCGGTGTGCGGGTGCTGTCGGCAGGCGTCTCTCCGCGCTGACTTCCGGCGAAAGTGCAGTCACGGTAGCCGCCGGAGCGGACCGCTACCCTGGCTGCACTTTCGCGTCTGCGCGGTCAGCTCGCCGCCACGGCCTTCCTGCCGAAGTGCCGCTCCATCATCGCGGTGTCGCCGAAGGTCTGGGCCCGGACGGCCTTGCCGTCGCGGAGGGTGAAAACCTCCACGTCCTGGCTCGTCTCGCCGCCGACGGTGGCTTGGCTGATCACCACCACCGTGTCGTCGTCGCCCAGGAAGCGCAGCGGCGTGATCGACGTCATCTTCTCGCCCATTCGGGTCAGTAGGCCGGCAAGCTCTGCTTTCCCGCGGTAAGTGCCACTGACCTCGCTTTCACCCGGCTGGATCCACTCGATGTCGTCGTCGTAGAGACTCAGCACGGTCTCCATGTCGCCGCGGCTGAAGGCTTCATAACCCTGCCTGACGAGTGCGATGTTCTCTTCTTGTGTGGACATTGCGAACTTCCCTTCCTGGCGGTGGTCGTCACAGGTGTTCCATCAGCCGCGACATCCGGGCCATCTCGAGGTAGTAGGCCTCGTGGTGCAGGGGATGCGGGTGCGGCTCGGGTAGGTGCGGATGCGGGAGGTGTCCCAGCGCCCCCAACAGTCGGGTATCCGGCCAATGGTGGTGGGGCACCGCAGCAGGCGCCGAAACCTCCGTCACGGGGGTATGGCCGTGGATGAGGCGCGGAGGTGTGGTGCGCAAGTGAAACATGAGGACCTCCTGGCGTTGGGCCCGAACAGCAAGCCACCGTTCGGACACCTCGAAAGACAAGCACCGGCACCCGCCCGATACGTCATCCGAATACATGAGATTCGGAATAGACTTCTCACGTCGCACAGCGGAATACTTCGGCGCTCACATTGAGGGCGGCCCCATGGGGATACCTGATACGGGATCAAGGACCGGGCAGCGATGGTTTCGCTCGGGGAATTCTCGCGCGTAGTCTCCAGCATCTACGCCGCCGCGATCACACCAGTGCACTGGGAGGTGGCGCTCCGCGATATCCGCCGCGTGCTCGGCAGCGAACAAGCGGGCCTGTTCGTCGACGACCCGTCCTGGTCGGTGGGTAATTCCACGCTCCCGGGTGAGGCCGCAGCCAGCTATGCGCAGTACTACCACCGCTTCGACCATGTCTTCGCGGCCGTCGAGCACGGGTTGGTCGGCGACATCCGCACCGGTACCGAGCTCATGCCGTTGGTGCGCAGGTCGGAACTCCACGACTGGTTGCGTCCGCTCGGCATCGACGACGGCCTGTTCGTCCGACTCACCGATGGAGCCCGGCCGGTGTGCTTGCTGACCGGTGCCGCTCGCGGCGACGAGGCTTTCGGCACCCGGGACCGCATTCGGCTGACAGGCGAGTTGGTGGGCCATCTGCAGCAAGCGCTGCGTGCGCGGGAGCAGCTCGCGGCGCTGGCCGACCGGACCGGCGAACTGGCCGCTGCGCTGGAGGTGATTCGGCATGGGGTAGGCATCGTCGCCGCCGACCACCTGATGATCGACCATAATTCTGCTGCGGAACGAATCCTTCGCCGCGAGGACGGGCTTGCGCTGCGGTCGGGGCGCATCACCGCCACCACCGCCCACGCCGAGGAGAAGCTGCACTGCGCCCTTGCGCAGGCGCTCGGCGCGGGACTCTGTGCCGTCCGCCGTGGAACGACGCTCACCTGCGTGCGCCCCTCCGGCCGGCGGCCCTACATCGTCCACGTGTTGCCCTCGTACCGCAGCAGCGGCGAGCAGCCCAGGCGGCCAATGGCTTTGGTGCTGATCGTTGATCCCGAGGACAAACCCGTACCCCCGGCAGTGCTGTTACGCAAACTCTACGGCCTCACCAGAGCCGAAGCCGAGATTGCCATCCGGGTGACAGACGGCGCACACCTCAAAGACATCTCGCAAGAGCTGTCGATTTCGCTGCCGACGGTCCGCACTCACCTGCAACACGCATTCGACAAGACCGGCACTCACCGCCAGGCCGACCTGGTCCATCTACTCCTGGCGCTGAGCCCGTAGCCGCCGAGCGAGACCGCTACTCCGGCTGCACTTTCGGTGTCTGTGCGGTCACCTCGGCCCGGAGCCGGACGTAGCGCTCCAGGAACAGGCGTTCGTCGAGACGCTTGCGGCGCAGCCAGCCGGTGACCTCGTCGTTGCACTTGCTGGCGTTGCAGGCCACGCAGGCGGGCACGACGTTGTCGATCGTGTACCGGCCGCCGCGGGAGATCGCCATCACGCAGTCGCGCTGCAGGGTGCCCGTGGTGGAGCCGCAGTAGGCGCACCCGCCCCACGCCGTCTTGATCGTCTCCCATTGCGCGTCGGTGAGGTCGTTGACCACGGCAGCCACCCGGCGCTTACGCCGACGCGCAGCCCGCGCCCGCCGACTGTTGCTGACCGCCACGAGACCGCCCCGGCGCTACCCGAGATCGAAGCCGCGGGCCCGCAGCGAACGTTCCACCCCGGCTCGCCCTTCGACCACCAGCCTGCGCAGCGCCGGCGGCACCTCGGGGTCGGACAGGAAACGGTCGGCTGCGGCGAGCCCCTCCTCGCTGATGTCCCACGACGGGTACAGGCCGATCACGACCGTCTGGGCGACCTCGCTGGACCGTCGCTGCCACACGCCGGAGATGGCGCCGAAGTAGCGGTCCCGGAACGGGGCCAGCAGTTCGGCCTGCCCCGGCTGGACGAAGCCGCCGATGATCGCGCGGGCCGTGATGTTGGCGAGCGTGTCATCCTCGACCACCTGCAGCCAGGCCCCGTCCTTGACCGCGGCTTGGGGCCGGGCCGCCGCTGCGGCGGCCGCGTGGCGCCGACCGGCGGCCGTGCGGTCGTTGTCGGCCTCGGCGTCGATGAACGGGGTCTGCGGACCGTCGGCGTCGATCACGCCGGCGCGGGCCAGCGCGGTGACGACGCGCCAGCGCAGATCGGTGTCGATGACCAACCCGGCGAGGTTGACCGCCGCCGGCTCGTTGTCGAGCAGCGTGGACAGCACCGCGACGTGATTGGGGGAGAGCACCGACGAGCACAACGCGTTGACGAACGCGAGCTGATGATCGGAGCCCGCCTCCGATTCGCGGGCCAGATCCAGCAGCGCGTCACCGAACGCCGGCCACCCGTTTTCGGCCGCCCACTCCGGGTCGGCGTAGGAGCCCAGCGCGGTCTGCGCCTGCAACAGCAGCCGCTGCGCGACGCCGACCTCGGATTCGGCGTGCAGCCCACTGATCACCAGCGCGACGAAATTGCGGGCGCGCAATTCGGCATCCCGGGTCATCTCCCACGCCGACGACCACGCCAAGGTGCGGGGCAGCGGCTCGGCGATGTCGGCGATCCGGGTCAGCACCGTCTGCAGCGAGTCGGGGTCCAGCCGCAGGGAACAGTAGGTCAGGTCGTCGTCGTTGACCAGGATCAACTGGCCCCGCGAAACACCCTGCAGCGCAGGCACATCGGTGACGTCACCGTCGACGTCGAGTTCCTCGCGATGTGTCCGGACCAACTTGCCCGACGGGTCCTGGTCGTAGATGCCGACCGCGAGGCGGTGGACGCGGGTCTCGCCGGCGCCGGGCTTGGCGCCGCCCTGCTCGATGGCGAAGCGAGTGAACCTGCCCTGCTCGTCGACGTCGAAGGCGGGCCGCATGGTGTTGAGCCCGGTGGTCTTCAGCCACTGCCGGCCCCACCCGGACAGGTCGCGCCCGGACGCCTTCTCCAGCGCACCGAGCAGGTCGCCGAAGGTCGCGTTGTCGAACGCGTGGTCCCGGAAGTAGTCGCGCAGTCCGGCCAGGAAGGGCTCCAGGCCGACGTAGGCCACCAGTTGCTTGAGCACGCTGGCGCCCTTGGCGTAGGTGATGCCGTCGAAGTTGACCTCCACGGCGTGCAGGTCGGGGATGTCGGCGGCCACCGGGTGGGTCGACGGCAACTGGTCCTGGCGGTAGGCCCAGGATTTCTCGACGTTGGCGAACGTGGTCCACGCCTCGGTGTACTCGGTGGCTTCAGCCTGGCACAGCACCGACGCGAACGTCGCGAAGGACTCGTTGAGCCACAGGTCGTCCCACCACCGCATGGTGACCAGGTCGCCGAACCACATGTGGGCCATCTCGTGCAGCACGGTCTCGGCGCGACGTTCGTAGGACGCGCGGGTGACCTTGCTGCGGAATACGTAGTCCTCCAGGAACGTCACCGCTCCCGCGTTCTCCATCGCGCCGGCATTGAACTCCGGAACGAACAGCTGGTCGTACTTGCCGAACGCGTACGGGACGCCGAAGTTGTTGTGGTAGAAGCCGAATCCCTGTTTGGTCTCGGTGAACAGGCGGTCGGCGTCCATGTGGTCGGCCAGCGATCGGCGGCAGAAGATGCCCAACGGGATGTCGCCGTGGTCGTCGCTGTAGACGTCGTCCCACCGCGCGTACGGTCCGGCGATCAGCGCGACCAGATAGGTGCTCATCCGCGGGGTCACCGCGAAGCTGTGCCGTTTGGCGGGACCGTCGTCGGCGACGTCGGTCGTCGCTCCGTTGGACACCACCTCCCAGTGCGCCGGAGCGACCACGGTCACCTCGAACGTGGCTTTCACGTCAGGCTGATCGAAACACGCGAACATCCGCTTCGCATCGGCGGTTTCGAACTGCGAGTACAGGTACACCTCGTCGTCGACGGGGTCGACGAACCGGTGCAGACCTTCGCCGGTGTTGGAGTACCGGCAGTCCGCGTCGACGACGACGACGTTGCGCTTCGCGAGCCCGGTCAGCGGGATGCCGGTGGATTCGTCGTAGGCCGAGACGTCGATGTCGACGCCGTTGAGGGTGGCGCTGTGGATGGTCTCGGCGGCGAGGTCGAGGTAGGTGTCGGCACCGGCGAGGGCGTCGAACTCCACCGTCGTCGTCGACCGGAACGTCCGCTCGCCGGGCTTGCCGGCGCCGTCGGTGAGATCGAGGGTGATGCGATACCGGTCCACGGTCACCAGGACGGCCCGCTCGGCGGCTTGCTCGCGCGTCAGATTAGGAAGTGCCACGCCGGTAAACACTAGCCTCTGACGGGAAGGCGTGACGGGCGTCGTGGGTTATGCCGCGTAGGACGTCGGAGTGTGTTTTGGCGAAAGGACCCCCAATGGCTGAGAAATCCCGTGCCGACTTCTGGTTCGATCCGCTGTGCCCGTGGTGCTGGATCACCTCGCGGTGGATTCTCGAGGTGGAGAAGGTGCGTGAGATCGACGTCAACTTCCACGTGATGAGCCTGGCGGTGCTCAACGAGGGCCGGGATCTGCCGGAGAACTATCGCGAGGCGATGACCAAGGCGTGGGGCCCTGTGCGTGTCGCGATCGCCGCCGAGCAGGCCCACGGCGCCGACGTGCTCTCGCCGCTCTACACCGCGATGGGCAGCCGGATCCACAATCAGGGCTACGGGGACACCGACCCGGACTTCACCCGCGTCATCGCGGAGTCGCTGGCCGAAGCGGGTCTGCCCGCTGAGCTGGCTGAGGCGGCGACCTCGGAGGAATACGACACTGCGCTGCGCGCAAGCCACCACGAGGGTATGGATGCGGTGGGGGAGGACGTCGGCACACCGACCATCCACGTCAACGGGGTGGCGTTCTTCGGGCCGGTGCTCTCGCGGATCCCCCGCGGCGAGGAGGCCGGCAAGCTCTGGGACGCGTCGGTGACCTTTGCGTCCTATCCGCACTTCTGGGAGCTCAAGCGCACCCGCACCGAGCCGCCGGTCTTCGACTGACGCGGTCGGCGACCCCAACTGTGGGCCGACGACATCGGCGAATGAGCCCCGGAGACGGCAGGTAGGGTGACCGCCATGCGCGTCTACCTGGGAGCCGACCACGCGGGATACGAGCTCAAGCAGGCCATCATCGAGCACCTGTCGGCGACGGGCAACGAACCCGTCGATTGCGGCGCCTTCGCCTATGACGCCGAGGACGATTATCCGGCGTTCTGCATCGCCGCGGCGGAGAAGACGGTGGCCGACCCCGGCAGCCTCGGCATCGTGCTCGGCGGTTCGGGCAACGGCGAGCAGATCGCGGCCAACAAGGTTCCCGGGGCGCGCTGCGCGCTGGCCTGGAGTGCCGAGACCGCGACGCTGGCCCGCGAACACAACAACGCGCAGCTGATCGGCATCGGCGGTCGGATGCACTCCACCGAGGAAGCACTGCGGATCGTCGATGCGTTTCTGGCGGCCCAGTGGTCGGAGGCCGAGCGCCACCAGCGCCGCATCGACATCCTCGCCGACTACGAGAAGACCCACACCGCACCGCCGGTTCCCGGCGCGTAACCGATGCCCGAGGGCCACACCCTGCATCGGTTGGCGCGCCGGCACCACCGCCGATTCGGGCGCGCCCCGGTGATCGTGTCCAGCCCGCAGGGCCGCTTCGTCGACGGTGCAGCGGCGGTGAGCGGTCAGGTGCTCATCAAAGCCAGCGCCTGGGGGAAGCACCTCTTTCATCATTACGCCGGCGGCCGCGTGGTGCACGTGCACCTCGGTCTGTACGGCAGCTTCACCGACTGGACGCCGAACGAGGACGGGATCGACCCGGTTCCGGTCGGCGCGGTCCGGATGCGCATGCGCGGCGCCGAGTGCGGCACCGACCTGCGCGGCCCGACGGTGTGCGAGGTGATCGACGAAGCCGACGTCGACGACGTGGTGGCGAAACTCGGTCCCGACCCGCTGCGGCCCGACGCTGATCCGGGGCTGGCCTGGCGGCGGATCACCAAGTCACGCAGGCCCATCGGCGCCCTGCTGATGGATCAGACCGTGATCGCCGGCGTCGGGAACGTGTACCGCAGCGAGCTGTTGTTCCGGCACCGCATGGACCCGTTCCGGACGGGCGCCACGGTCACCGCCGACGAATTCGCGGAGATGTGGGCCGATCTGGTGGCACTGATGAAGGTCGGGGTCCGGCGCGGCAAGATCGTCGTCGTCGACGACGAACACGACCACGGTGCCCCGTCCTACCGGCCGGGCCGGCCGCGCACCTATGTCTACCGGCGCGCCGGCGATCCGTGCCGGGTATGCAAGACACCGGTGCGCACGGTCGAGATGGAGGCGCGCAACCTGTTCTGGTGCCCGAACTGCCAGACGTGACGAGGGCGGGCTCAGAAACCGCCGAAGTCACCGAAGTCGCCGCCGAAGTCGCCGCCACTGTCCCAGCCGCCGCCCGCGTCGCCGCCGTCGTACCCGCCGTCCTGACCCGCGGCCATGCCGTCTTGGAAGCCCTCGCCGTAGCCGACCCCGGCCATACCGGAGAACAAACTACTGAACAGCAGTGCAGACCCCACGCCCCAGGCGCCGGCCACCAGAGCGGGCTTCCACCACGGCTCCGAGTACCACCCGGCCGGGACGGGGCGGCCGGCGACCCGACCGCCGGGGTAGTAGTTCGGCGTGCGTTGCGAGGGGGTCGGTGACGCCTCGATCTGGCGGCCCTCGAACTCGACGCGCCGGTCCTCGGTGACCGCCCCGGCCGACCGCTGGCCGGACAGGGTTTCCAGTTCCGGTCCGGGATCCATGCCCATGGCCGTGCGCGCTGCCCGGATGTAGTACAGCCCCTCGACGGCGCTTTCCTTGGCCAGCTCGGCCTGCCGCGCCGTGTCGGCCTGCTCGATCTGCGACGACGCGGCCGTGTAACGCTCCGAGGCATCCGCCAGGGCCTGTGTGGACGCCTCGTCGGTGCCCGTCAGCGCGAACACCTGGCCGCCGAGGCGCTCGATGAGCCGACGGGCGTCGGCCTTCGCGTCCGACAGCGCCGCCGCGCTGCGCCGCGTCGAGGCCTTCGACGCGGCGTACACGGCGAACCCGATCGCTCCGACGACCAGGAGCAGGAGCACGAGCAAGGCGACATCCATGCGGTTCAGCGTACCGATGCGCGTGATTCGGTGACCGTGTCTCAATGCGCTGAGCCGGTCGGGCGCGCCCGGCAGCACGGTCGCCAACCCGCGCACCCCGTAGGCGTCAGATGGCGATGGTCTGACCGCGTTCGACCTCGACGATGCGATCGGCGAGGCCGCGGTCGGCCATCGTCGCCACGAAATCCGAGAGCGGTGACGCGAACACGTTGTAGTCGTCGAAGTGGACCGGGATCACCGCGGGCAGATCCAGCAGCGCCGTGAGGTCGGCGCCCTGGCCGCCGTCCATCGTCACGGTCAAGCCGAACGGCAACCGGTTCCCCGCGGGCAGCCGGGTGCCGCCGAGGTGCAGGATTCCGGCGTCGATGGACTGGAATCGCACCGGGATCTGGGCGAGTTCGTCGACGAGCAGCGTGTCCCCGGAGATGTAGAGCCGGCGTCGGGCGTGACCGTCGGTGCTGGCGAAGTCCAGCATCGTGCCCATTACCGGAGGCAGGAAACGATTGACCGGTGTGGGAGCGTGCCGGCCCGGTAGGGCGGTCATGGTCACGGCCATGCCCCCTTTCTCGAGATCGAACTGCTGCCAGGTGTCCAAGCCGTGCGCGCGCCGGAAGCCCCTGTGGTGCAGTCGCTTCGAGGCGTGCGGCGTGGTGATGATCGGCAGGCCGTGGTCGAGACCCTTCTGCGCCACACGATCCCAGTGGTCACCGTGCATGTGAGACAGCACGATCGCGTCCAGGGCGGGTAACTCCTCGACGGTCAACGCAGGTGGCTTGCGCCGCTTCGACAGCAGTCCGTAGCCGAGGTATGCGTGCTGCCCCTGATGCAGGAAGTTCGGGTCGGTGAGCAACGTGACCTCACCGCACCGGATCAGCGTGGTCGCGTTACCGATGAATGTCACATCGATGTGCATGAGGTCACCCTCCCTGCCAGCTGGGGTTGCCGGTCGGGCCGGCCGTGCCGTCGTGCACACATCCTCCTCGGTCGCGGAGCCGGGTCCCCGTGCGGTTACCCCGCCGTGGCCGACATATCCCGATCGGAGCGAGTCAGTTCAGGCCGAGACCTCGGTGCGGCGCGACAGCGGTGCCACGTGAACCCGGGCGCCGTGGCGGGGGACGATGACCGGAGCGGCATGGGTGGCCGGGGAGTCGGGCCGCCGGTCGACGGGACGCAGTTCTGCTTCGGCGAGCATCGTGTGCAGGATCGTGGTGAGCTCACACATCGAGAAGCCGGCGCCGATGCAGCGTTTGAGTCCACCACCGAACGGCACCCAGCCGTAGGGGTCGGGGCGCGCACCGACGAAACGTTCGGGGTCGAACGTATCCGGATCGCGGTAGGTCTGCGGGTCGCGGTTGATGGCGTCGAGCAGAAGCACGATGCGTGTCCCGGCCGGCAGCGTGTAGTCGCCGAGCCGGTACTTCTGCGCGGTCATCCGACCCGTGAGGGGCGCCGGAGGGCGCAGCCGCAGCGTCTCGTTGATCACCGCCTCGGTGTACTCGGTACGGCCGGTGCCGATCTCGGCGCGCACCCGGTCCTGTACGCCGGGGTGATGTGCGAGCAGGTCCACCAGCCACGCCAGGGTGGTGGCCGTGGTCTCGTGCCCGGCGAGCATCAACGTGATGACGTCGTCACGAATTTCGTCGTCCGACAGCCCGTCGCCGTCTTCGGACCGTGCGTCGACGAGCATGCCCAGCACGTCGGTGGCGCGAGGGGGGTCCGTGGCCGCGCGGCGTCGCGCGATGAGGGGGCGCACGACCTGGTCGATCCTGCGGGTGAGGTCGGCCAGGGTGCCCCACGAGCGCAGCGCGCCGAGCCTGCGAGCCGCGTAGCGGATCGGTGTCTCGGGCGAGAGCGCCAACTCGAGCAGTTCGGCGAACGGCGCCCCCAGCCGCTCGATCTCGGCGGTCTCGGTCGCCCCGAAGATCACCTGCACGATCACCTCGAGCGTCAGCTCACGACCCGCGTCGAGCATGCGCACGGGTGATCCGGTCGGCCAGGACGCCATCGCGGCGCGAGTCGCCGCTTCGATCGCCGGGACGTAACCGCGCAGGGCGTCACCGTGCAGCGGCGGGGTGAGCAGCTTGCGCCGGCGCAGGTGCTCGGGCTCTTCCAGCACGAACATCGAGCGGCGACCGTAGATCGCGGCGGCCGGCCCGACGCCCTCGCCGCCGAGCAACACGTCGGGTTTGGCGGTGAAGACCTGCTTGGCCAGCGCCGGGTCGGCGACCGCGACGACGCGGCCGTATCCGAGGACGGGCAGCGCGACGACCGGGCCGTACCGGTGCACCAGCCGGCGCACCAGCGGCTGACCGCCGACGCCGTAGGCCGCGGCGTACAGGCCGCCGAACAGCGGGGACATCAGCGGCGGAGACGGCAGACTCGGCGGGTGCATGACCGTCACCATGACACGTCCGGACGGGGCGCAAAGGGCAGTTCGGCGCGACTCGGCGGTCACGGGTCCCGGCGCAGGGCGACTGCGGTCACGTCGTCGCGATCCAGCGTCTCCTCGGCTTGTGCGCACAGCGCCTCGATCAGCGTCTGCGTGCTGACGGGACCGAGCTCTCGGACACACGTGGAGATCGCGCTGTGCAGGTCGTCGACCGTTCCGCCAGACAGGTCCATCAGCCCGTCACTGACCAACAGCAATCCGTCGCCGGGCTGTAGAGTTCCTCGCCGCTCATGCCAGAGCGATTCCAGCCCCAGCGGCAGGTCTTCGGACGCCAACCGCTCCACCCGGCCCGAGCTGCCACGGAGGATGAAGTGCAGTCCGTGGCCGGCGTCGACGAAGCGGAACTCGCCGGACGTCAGATCGGCGAGCACGTAGGTCAGGGTGACGAACGCGGCGGTGCGGCTCAGGTCGTTGTCCAGCACGTGCGCGGCGTGGGCGACGGCTCGATCCGGGCTGGTTTCGAAGGTGTTGGAGCGCAGGGCCGCTCGCGTCGCCGCGGCCAACATGCCGGCGCCCATGCCCTTGCCCATCACGTCGCCGAGGCTGATCACAGCGTGGGGGAGGCGCAGTCGGATGTCGTAGAAGTCCCCGCCCACCTGCCGGGCGGGGGCCGACACCGCCCCGATGCTCCACCCCGGCATGACGGGCAGCTCTTCGGGCAGGAGCGCGCGCTGCACCTCACCGGCCCGTTCGAGCTCGGCCTGTTCCAGGCGCCGGACGCGAAGCGCTTCGGTGACGTCCTGGAAGTGCAGTGCGAACACCGGGTGCCCGGTGAGGTGGTCGGCGACGGCGGCGACGCTGACGTCGAGGTGGCGCTCGCTGTCCGTGGTCAGCGACAAACGGGCGTTGCCCCCGGCGAGCCGGTTCATCACCGCCGCAAGTGCCGCGGTCGCGTCGACTCCCAGCAGATCCTCGAGCCCCGTGACGCCCTGGCGAAGGCGCGGCAAGATCGCCGCCGCGGACGCGTTGTGCTTCTGGACTCTCCAGGCCCCCGCCTGGAGAATGACCATGAGCTGGCCCGCGACCGATGCGTCGAAGTTGGTGCGGAACAGTCCCTCGCTGCGCGCCAGACGGTTGGCGGTCTCGCGCTCGAGACCCACCGTCAGCGACAGCGAGATCAGGACGGTCACCAGTGTCAGCTCGAAGACCTGCAGCAGGATGCTCCCGGCCTCCGGGCCCAGCCGGTCGAACGCGAAGATCCCGCGGCCGCGGGCGCTGCCATAGGAGCCGATCACGGCGACCATCAAGATCTGCAGCAGCAACTGCCGGGTGGTCAACCGCGTCGCCGCCCATACCAGCGGAACGAAGAGCAAAAACGACACCGGCAGGTCATCGGTGATCAGGAACACGTAGGCGGTGACCGCCAGTGTCAGGGCCACTTGCATGAGCGTCTCGAGGCGCCCGGCCAGGCGGCTGTGCGGTTGCAGACCCATGAACAGGGGAGTGACCAGCAGGATGCCGGCCGCGTGTTTCGGCGCCGCCGTCACCAACCAGGTCACCGCCTCCGCGCGGCCGCTGAGCACCAGGTGGGCGGCGGTTGCGACGAGGTCGTAGACGACTGCGGCGGCAAAGGCTGCGAGCAGGAGGCGCGAGAAGTCACCGAGGGTCACCAGCGACGGGAACGTGTCCGACCGACCCCGCAGGATCAGCGCTCCCACCACCATCTCGACGGCTGCGGCCACCGACAGGGAGATCGCCAACGGAAGCGGCCGGTCGGCCCACAATTGCGGGGGCAGGGTGACAAGACACACCGCGGGTGCCAGCAACCAGAGATAGCGCCGCGGGAAGCGCAGTGCGAGACCCAGCGCGATTCCCGCCGCGGGCCACCACGCGCTGAACGACTGCGCCGCGGGCCGCGTCGCGAGCGACAGCCACCCCAGCAGCAGCACCGCCAGCAGGGCGGCGAAGAACAGCGTGGCCGCGCTCAGCGCGCCCGGGGGAAGACGGTCCCGCAGCAAACCCGGCGGCCACCACTCCCCCCGATTTCCGCGCATGTGATCACTATCGCATCGCCGGTGGCGCAGACGCCGCCGCTTCAGCCCGCCAAGTTGAAGTTGCCGCCCGATCCGTACACCGCGAGCGAGACGACCAGCGTGACCGAGACGACCACGACGAGTGACGTGCGGACCGCATCCCCCGTCGCCACCCCGACCCCGGCAGGCCCGCCGGTGGTGTAGAAGCCGAAATAGGTGTGGATCAACAGGATGGCCACCGCCATCAGGACGGCTTGGGCGAAGGACCACAACAGGTCGATCGGGCTCAGGAAAGTCGCGAAGTAGTGATCGTAAAGACCTCGCGACTGTCCCAGCAGCAACACTGTGGTGTATTGGCTGGCCAGAAACGACAGAATCACGGCGATCGAATAGAGCGGCGTGATCGCGACCAGACCGGCGATCAGCCTGGTGCTGACCAGGAACGAGATCGGGCGTATCGCCATCGCTTCCAGCGCGTCGATCTCCTCGTTGGTCCGCATGGCACCCAGTTGTGCGGTCACGCCGGCGCCGAAGGTCGCCGCCAGGCCGATACCGGCGACGACGGGAGCCGAGATCCGGACGTTGATGAAGGCCGCCAGGAAACCGGTCAGAGCCTCGATGCCGATGTCGCCCAGCGAGCTGTAGCCCTGCACCGCCAGCGTCCCACCGGTAGCCAGCGTCAAGAAGCCGACGATGACAAGCGTTCCACCGATCATCGCCAGCGTCCCCGCGCCCATGCTGATCTCGGCGATCAGCCGCAGAATGTCCTGACGGTAGAACCGCAGGGCATAGGGAATGCCTGCGGCGGTCCGGACGTAGAACAACGCCATGTCGCCGATGCGACCCAGGACGTCGATGGGCCTTTCGAGTTCGCGGACAAGCCGTGGATAGAGCGCGCGGTGCGTCATGGCGACTCAAGACCGCTCGTCACATCGTCACCGACCCTCCGTGGACACCGCCCAGCCGTGGTGTCGACCTGGGCGGTTCGGTCCGACGGTGCCCGGTCGCGCAGTGCCCCGATAGGGTCTTTGGGCTCAGCGATACAGGTCTCAGGACACCGCGGCGGTCCCGGGCGCCGGATGCGGCCGTATTCCGCGAACACCGAAGCAGGTCACCGCAAAGCGATGCCGGCAACCGGACGCCGCGATCACGTCACCGTGCTACTGAGGCTGATCTTCCGGGAGCGTGCTCTTCCTGACCGGCCGTCATCACCCACCGGATCCCGCCGACAAGCACCCGCCCCGCCGCCCGCACCGCCGTTGCTTCCAGGGGCGGGAAGTACGGCAGCCACAGGGGCTTTCGTGCCCACGCCGGCAACATCGCCACCGCGGTGGCGGCCAGCACCGCGTACGGTGCGCGTGCCGGCAACGGCAAGGGTGGCGTCAACAACAAGAACCGCGCGGCATCGCGGGCGGCAGCGGTGCCGCGCAGCTCCGGTCGATATGCGTTGATCCGCTCGCGCAACTCGCCCTCGTTGCGGGGTGGGTCGAGCACTCCCAGAGCGGTGGCGACGCGGGCGGTGTCGGCGACGTAGGCGTCGCGGCCGGCCTGGTCCAGCGGCTGGGCCCCGTAGAGCTGGTGCGCCAGGAGGAAGCTGTCGATCTCAGCGATGTGCACCCATTCCAGAAGGTGGGGATCGCCGGCTTCATACGGAGTGCCATCCGGCGCCACCCCGCGCACGCGGCGGTGGATGCCGCGGACCTTGTCGACGGCCCGCTGCGCATCGGCGTGCGGCCCGAAGGTCGTCACCGCGAGGAAAGTGCTGGTGCGTTGCAGACGTCCCCACGGATCGGCGCGGTAGTCAGAGTGGGCGGCGACGCCCGCCATCGCCAAGGGGTGCAGGGACTGCAGCAGCAACGCGCGCAGTCCTCCGACGAACATCGACGCGTCGGCGTGCACGCGCCGGATCGGGCGGTCCTCGGCGAACCAGCGAGGACCCGGTGTGTCGTGAATTCGTGCGCGGTTGTCCGGCCCGTCGGGGCCCGCGACCATCCCGAACACCGCACGGCCCAAGCCGCCCCTGATCGCAGCCACTTCCCGCGCCAGCACCATGTGCTCGACGGTACGTGGCCCGCGGGGAACGTCGCTTGGCGTGGTGCACCCGCCTGAGGATCCGCCGCGTCGCCCCACAGGTACGAAAACGACTTCGTCAGCGGACCCAACAGGGAACACAATGCTCCCGTGACCAATCCGCCCGTGTTCTGCAGCACCGAGCTGGGGGCCCGCATAGAGGCTGCTGAAGCCGAGCTGATCGTCGCGGCCACCGAGGCGGCACGCGACCGCGGTGGGTGGGGAGTGGCGATGCCCTTGGCCGGCGGTTTCGCCTGCGCCGCGGCGCCCGGCTCTCCGATGAACAAAGTCGTCGGCCTGGGTTTCGGCGGGACACCTGACGCGGCGTGCCTGGACGAGGTGGAGCGCACCCTCGCCGGAATGCAGGTGCCTGTGCAGGTCGAGCTGTCCAACCTCGCCGATCCCGAGGTGGCGCACACGCTGACAATTCGTGGCTACCGGCTGGTCGGCTTCGAGAACGTGCTCGGGCTTCTGCTGCCCTCGGAGCGCGCAGCCGGGTACGGCGTGACCGTCCGCCGATGCGAATCGGCAGAACTCGAGGTGTGGGCGGACGCCGTCGTCGACGGTTTCGCCCACCCCGATGACGTCGGTGTGCCGAGCCATGAAGACTTTCCGCGCGACATCGTCCAGGCAGCCGTCCGCGATGTCGAAAAGGCCGGCGCCGTCGCTTATCTCGCTCTGTGTGGCGATGCCGTCGCCGGAGGCGCAAGCATGCGCACCACCCACGGCGTCGCGCAGCTGACCGGTGCCGCCACCGTTCCCGGCTTCCGGCGGCGGGGAGTTCAGACCGCCCTGCTCGCCGCCCGCCTCGACGACGCCGCGGCTGCCGGTTGCGACATCGCCGTGGTGACGACTGCTCCCGGGTCGACGTCGCAGAAGAATGTTCAGCGCTTCGGGTTCCACCTTCTCTACACGCGCGCAGTGTTGGTGAGGGACCCGGTTTAACGTGATCCCCTCCGACCCGCCGTGACCGCCGTCCGCCAGCCGGCCACGACTACAACAAGCCGCGTGGGATCGGCGCCGGCAGCTGGATCGGTGGATGTCGGCAGGCAAGCCGACCTCGCGGATCGGGGCGGGCAGGGACACCGGCGGCACCGAGGACGGGAACTCGACTCTGGGGATGTCCGCCGGCAGCTCGACGACCGGGACGTCGGCGGGGTAGGGGAACGGCGGCAACCCGGCCGGGATCGGCAGCACCGGCAGCGGTAGCCCCGGAATGGCCGGTGCCGGGATTCCCGGAGGGCCGGGATCGAATTGCTCGGGCGCAGCCGCCGCCGGTCCGACCCCCAGAGCGGTGACGGTAAGTCCCAGTACCACGGCGCTGATCACCGACCGGCGGGTGCGCCCCATGTCGTCACGATAGCCCTGCCGACAATGCTCTTCGACACTGATTGCACGACAACAAAGTTCGCGTGCCATACGAGCCAGGACCTGCCGCCGTGGTCGCCACAACCGGCCTGATCTCAGGTGAATGACGTGGGGCACGCCGTTTGGCAACCAGCTGCGGCAGGCGTCCGAGGCCTCGGCGTCCAATTGGAATCCGAGAATGCGCCTGCCACGGCGAACCGCCGCCGCGAGTCACCAATCCCGCATGCGACCTCCTGGTCGCACCACCCATCCCAGGCGTCAGCTATGGACCAGATACCTCAGAACAGGCTTCTGGGGCGGTGGAATGACCCTGGGGCGGATTTCAGGCGGGAGGCAGCGGGCCACCGAAAGAGCCGTTCAACAGCAAAAACGCCCCTACCGGGGCGTTTGATGGAGCGGGCGACGGGAATCGAACCCGCGTAGCTAGTTTGGAAGACTAGGGCTCTACCATTGAGCTACGCCCGCATGCGCTGCCGGACGACAGTACCGGCAGACTGTACCGGGCCGACCCAACTCAAATCCAGTCGAGGTCTGCACCCGGCTGGATATGGCTTCGCGGTGGTCAGGCCGTAGTATCGCCGGTGGTCTGGCGCTGCCCGCAGCGACGACCGGGGTGTAGCGCAGCTTGGTAGCGCATCCGCTTTGGGAGCGGAAGGCCGCAGGTTCAAATCCTGTCACCCCGACCAGAACACCCACCCGTACGCACAGACATCAGACAGGCATAGAGGAGTGACAACGTGAAGAGCACCGTCGAGAAGTTGAGCCCGACCCGGGTTCGCATCAACGTGGAGGTGCCCTTCACCGAACTCGAACCGGAGATTGACAAGGCGTTCAAGCAGCTGGCCAAGCAGGTCCGTCTGCCCGGGTTCCGCCCGGGCAAGGCGCCGCGCAAGCTGCTCGAGGCGCGTGTCGGCCGGGGCGCGGTGCTCGAGCAGGTCGTCAACGACGCGCTGCCCGGCCGCTACAGCGAGGCGGTGGCGTCGTCGTCCCTGCAGCCCCTCGGCCAGCCCGAGATCGAGATCACCAAGCTCGAGGACAACGACGAGCTGGTGTTCACCGCCGAGGTCGACATCCGGCCCGAGATCGAGCTGCCGGACCTGTCGGCGCTGAAGATCACCGTCGACCCGATCACCGTCTCCGACGAGGACGTCGACGCCGAGCTCACGTCCCTGCAGGAGCGCTTCGGCACCCTGACCGGGGTGGACCGCGCCGCCGAGAACGGCGACTTCGTCTCGATCGACCTGTCGGCGACTGTCAACGGTCAGGACGTGCCGGAAGCCACCACCGAGGGCCTGTCCCACGAGGTCGGCTCCGGTCAGCTCATCGAGGGCCTCGACGAGGCGATCGTCGGTCTGAAGGAAGACGAGAGCAAGGTGTTCACCACCAAGCTCGTCGCCGGTGAGCACGCCGGCCAGGACGCCGAGGTGACGGTGACCGTCCGATCGGTCAAGGTCCGCGAGCTGCCCGAGCTGGACGACGAGTTCGCGCAGCTGGCAAGCGAATTCGACACCATCGACGAGCTCAAGGCCGATCTGCGCGAGAAGGTCGCCCGGACCAAGCGCGTCCAGCAGGCCGAGGAGATCCGCGACAAGGCCATCGAGGAGCTGCTGGCCCAGACCGAGGTCCCGTTGCCCGAGAAGGTGGTGCAGGCCCAGATCGACGACACCCTGCACAACGCGATCCACAGCCTCGACCACGACGAGGAGAAGTTCGCCGAGGCGCTCGCCGAGCAGGGCAGCAGCCGTGACGAGTTCGACGCCGACAACCGCACCAACGCCGAGAAGGCGATCAAGACGCAGCTGGTCATGGACGCGATCGCCGACAAGCTCGACATCCAGGTCGGGCAGAACGATTTGACCGAGCGTCTGGTGCTGATGTCGCGGCAGTACGGCCTGGAGCCTCAGCAGTTGCTGCAGGTGCTGCAGCAGAACAACCAGCTGCCGGCGATGTTCGCCGATGTACGGCGCGGTCTGACCGTCGCGGCCGTGGTGCACGGTGCGACCGTCACCGACACCGACGGCACCGAGATCGACACCGCCGAGTTCTTCGGCCCCTCGGGCGAGCAAGCGGACGCCGAGGGCGCCGCCGAGGAGGCTGTCGACGCAGCCGCCGAGGAGACGGCCGCCGAGGAGGCCGCGGCAGACGACGCCGCGGCTGACGACGACACCAAGTGATGCTGTGAGCGAACGCGCGCCGTCTGGGGACTCCCGGGCGGGGCGGGTTCGTTAGTGTCTTTCGTAAGACCGGTCACCGCGTCGGAAGTAGACATAGAAAGCAGGTATCCAGTCGTGACTGACATGCGTGGCGCCTCATCGGGCCTCAACCTTGTCGACTCGGTGTATGAGCGGTTGCTGGCCGAGCGGATTATTTTCCTGGGCTCCCAGGTCGACGACGACATCGCGAATCGCATCTGCGCGCAGATCCTTCTGTTGTCGGCCGAGGATCCGTCCAAGGACATTCACCTCTACATCAACTCACCCGGCGGCTCGATCAGCGCCGGGATGGCGATCTACGACACGATGGTGCTCGCACCGTGCGACGTCGCGACCTATGCGATGGGCATGGCGGCGTCCATGGGTGAGTTCCTGCTCGCCGCGGGCACCAAGGGCAAGCGGTACGCGCTGCCGCACGCACGCATCCTGATGCACCAGCCGCTCGGTGGGATCACCGGTGGAGCGGCGGATATCGCGATCCAGGCCGAGCAGTTCGCGTCGATCAAGAAGGAGATGTTCCGGCTGAACGCCGAGTTCACCGGGCAGACGATCGAGCGGATCGAAGCCGACTCCGACCGCGACCGCTGGTTCACGGCGCAGGAGGCGCTCGAGTACGGCTTCGTCGACCACATCATCACCAGCGTGACCATCAACGGCTCAGGACCAGGAGCAGGACTCGACAAATGAACCCGAACACGCAGCCTCAAGCGCGCTACATCCTGCCGTCGTTCATCGAGCACTCGAGCTTCGGTGTCAAGGAGTCCAACCCGTACAACAAGCTGTTCGAGGAACGCATCATCTTCCTCGGCGTGCAGGTCGACGACGCCTCGGCCAACGACATCATGGCCCAGTTGCTGGTGCTCGAGTCGCTGGATCCGGACCGCGACATCACGATGTACATCAACTCGCCGGGCGGCTCGTTCACCTCGCTGATGGCGATCTACGACACCATGCAGTACGTGCGGGCCGACATCCAGACCGTGTGCCTCGGACAGGCCGCGTCGGCGGCGGCGGTGCTGCTGGCCGCGGGCACGCCGGGGAAGCGGCTGGCGTTGCCCAACGCGCGCATCCTCATCCACCAGCCTGCGCTGGGCGGCGTGATCCAGGGTCAGTTCTCCGATCTGGAGATCCAGGCCGCGGAGATCGAGCGGATGCGCACGCTGATGGAGGAGACGCTGGCCCGTCACACGGGTAAGGATGCCGCGATCATCCGCAAGGACACCGATCGCGACAAGATCCTCACCGCCGAGGCGGCCAAGGATTACGGGATCATCGACACGGTGCTGGAGTACCGCAAGCTGTCGGCCCAGAAGAGCTGACCCGGTCGCTCAACCGTTGCTGTAGATCCTGGTCGGATTGATCAGGACGGCGGTGCGACGCTGTTCGCGCATCACCCGGTCGTAGGTGTCCCAGTCGTCGTGGGTGCCGCCGGCGGCGGTGAAGATGTCGCGCAGTAACCGCGCCAGCGCGTCGTCGGAGTCGAGCCACGGCTGCGGGTCGTCGGGTCCGGCCAGGTCGGCGCTGCCCTCGACCGCGGCCCACTGCCAGCCGCTGCGGAACGTCGCGGTGATCTGGGGCCTGGCCCGCAGGTTGGCGAGCTTGATCCGCCCGTAGGTGACGAAACCCAGGGCCGGTGCGCCGGTGCCCGGGTGCGGCAGTGGCCCGGCATTGATCAGTGACGACTGGATGGTCTGGTCCGCGCGCAGCGTCGACACCACGGCCAGGCCGCTGTCGTCGGCAGCCAAGGCGAAAGCCTCCGCGAGTGTGGTCATGTCCGTCATGTCCGAAGCCTACGAGCGGTGCGTGCCGGCAAAGTTTGCGAAACCGGGTCGAGGTGACGCACTGCCATGTCACGCTGATAATCGACCTAGCCGTCAGTTATCAGGGGGCGCTGTGAAGAACCATCGAATCGTCATCTCCGCGCTGTCTGCCGCGGCGGTGGGGGCAGCCATCCACCTGGCGGCGGCGCCCGCCCAGGCGCAGGAGCCGGTATGCCCGGAGGGCACTTACTGGAACGCCGCGCTCGCAGCCTGCGTCGACGTCGACGTCTACGTGAATCCGCCGAACCCCGTCGTCGGACCGGCGGGCCCCATCGGGGTCGGTGGGGTGGTCGGCCCGGCGGGACCCGGCCCCGTCGGTCCCGGGCCGGCGGGTCCCGGCCCCGCAGGTCCAGGGCCCCGCTGAACAGCGGTAACCGATCACCGCGCCGCGTGCGCAGACGTTGTCGCACGCTTGGGTACTCTCGGTCGGGTAACGGCGGCGACACGCCAGAGACACGGTGGTGCGTTCCAGGGCCATCCCGGGTAGATCAGGCGATATGTTGGCGCAACCACAGCTGAATACCACCCACGCGATTCGGCTTTATCGGTCGCACAGCGACGGAGACAGCGGGTAGCGTCGGGACTACCCTTCACGGTCCCGGTGCACCTCACCGACAGACGGACCATCGACGGCGACAGGAAGTAGGACCCCAGCACCATGGCACGCATTGGAGATGGCGGCGACCTGCTGAAGTGCTCGTTCTGCGGCAAGAGCCAAAAGCAGGTGAAGAAGCTCATCGCCGGACCGGGCGTCTACATCTGCGACGAGTGCATTGATCTGTGCAACGAGATCATCGAAGAAGAGCTGGCCGACGCCGACGACGTCAAGCTCGACGAGCTGCCCAAGCCCGCCGAGATCCGGGAGTTCCTCGAGGGTTATGTCATCGGCCAGGACACGGCCAAGCGCACGCTGGCGGTGGCGGTCTACAACCACTACAAGCGCATCCAGGCGGGGGAGAAGTCGCGCGATTCCCGCTCCGAGCCCGTCGAGCTCGCCAAGTCCAACATCCTGATGCTCGGGCCCACCGGTTGCGGCAAGACCTACCTGGCGCAGACGCTGGCCAAGATGCTCAACGTGCCGTTCGCGATCGCCGACGCGACCGCGCTGACCGAGGCCGGCTACGTCGGTGAGGACGTCGAGAACATCCTGCTCAAGCTGATCCAGGCGGCCGACTACGACGTCAAGCGCGCCGAGACCGGCATCATCTACATCGACGAGGTCGACAAGATCGCCCGCAAGAGCGAGAACCCGTCGATCACCCGCGACGTCTCCGGCGAGGGTGTCCAGCAGGCGCTGCTGAAGATCCTGGAGGGCACCCAGGCCTCGGTGCCGCCGCAGGGTGGACGTAAGCATCCGCATCAGGAGTTCATCCAGATCGACACCACCAACGTGCTGTTCATCGTCGCGGGCGCGTTCGCCGGTCTGGAGAAGATCGTCTCCGACCGGGTCGGCAAGCGCGGCCTGGGGTTCGGCGCAGAGGTGCACTCCAAGGCCGACATCGACACCGCCGACCATTTCGCCGAGGTCATGCCCGAGGACCTGATCAAGTTCGGTCTGATCCCGGAGTTCATCGGCCGCCTGCCGGTGGTCGCGTCGGTGACCAACCTGGACAAGGACTCGCTGGTCCAGATCCTGTCCCAGCCGAAGAACGCTCTGGTCAAGCAGTACACCCGGCTGTTCGAGATGGACGGTGTGGAACTGGAGTTCGCCGACGAGGCGCTGGAGGCGATCGCCGACCAGGCCATTCACCGCGGCACCGGTGCCCGCGGCCTGCGCGCCATCATGGAGGAAGTGCTGCTGCCGGTGATGTATGACATCCCCAGCCGCGACGACGTCGCCAAGGTGGTCGTCACGCGGGAGACCGTCGAGGACAACGTGCTGCCGACGATCGTCCCGCGCAAGCCGTCGCGCAACGAGCGCCGCGAAAAATCCGCCTGACGCCTGCTGCTCTGTCCGGCGCAGCTATCCCGTGACGCGGTCGGGGCGGCTGTAGACGTTCATCGACTCACCGCGCAGGAACGCCACCAGCGTGACCCCGGACTGGCCGGCGAGATCGACGGCCAGCGAGGACGGCGCCGACACCGCGGCCAGGATCGGGATGCCGGCCATCACCGCTTTCTGGGTGAGTTCGAACGAGGCGCGGCCACTGACCAGCAGCACCGTGCCCGTCGACGGGATCCGCTGCTGTTCCAGCGCCCAGCCGATCACCTTGTCCACGGCGTTGTGCCGGCCGATGTCCTCCCGCACCACCAGCGCCGTCCCGTCTGAGTCGAACAGCGCGGCACCGTGCAGCCCGCCCGTCGCCGCGAACACCTTCTGCGCCTCGCGCAACTTGTCGGGCAGCGCGGACAGCGTCTCGACGTCCACCGTCGACGGGTCGTCCCCCGGGGCATGGCGACTGATCAGCCGGACGGCGTCCAGCGACGCCTTGCCGCACACCCCGCAGGAGGACGTGGTGTAGAAGTTGCGGGTCGGGTCCACCGCCGGCGGCGGCACCGAGGGCGCCAGCGTCACGTCGAGGACGTTGTAGCTGTTGGCCCCGTCGTCGCCGGCGCCCCGGCAGTAGCGCACCGACGCGATGTCTTCACGACGCGCGATCACGCCCTCGGTGAGCAGAAACCCCTGCGTCAGCTCCACATCCGAGCCCGGGGTTCGCATGGTCACCGTCACCGGGGCACCGTTGACACGGATCTCGAGCGGTTCCTCCACGACGAGGGTGTCGGGCCGGGCCACCGCCTCTGCCGCGGTCACATGGTGCACGCGCCGACGTGTCGTCACCCGCCCCATCTAGCGGCCCTCGCGGGCGGCAGAGGGACCTGAGACGAAGCTGCGGACGGACATGCTGTCCATTGTGGTGGTGCGGCGCCGGGCTGACGAATGTTCATGGACCCGACACCGCGATGTGACCACGGTCGCGCAGCCGGCAACCCCCGCACGCGGCACAATGGAGGCCATGGAGCCCGCCCTCGACTCATCGGCGAACGTGCCGGTCTGGCGCGATCCGCTGTCGGCCGGATGGCGCGCCCACCGCGGCCTGCTGCTGCTGCGCCTGCGGTGGCACGAGCGGCGAGCCGCCGGCGGCGACGAGCGCGGCTCCGGCTGAGATTTGCCGGTGCGTGCTGCGTTCGTCCGCGGCAGGCATCGTCTGCACGCCTGCGACCTGCTGCGAAAGTGCTAGCTGACGGCTACTGGCAAGTAACCTTTCCTGAGAAATCTGAGTTCGCTCGCCGTGTCGCACAAACGTGACGAGAAACACACTTCTGTCTCATTGTGCTGGTCGGGATAGCCACTGAACAGTGTGTTTGGGGTGCGCTCACCTGTCTCGAGAGGGCGCGTCCGGTATAGGCCAGCCTCAGAGAAGTGCCATAATCGGTACTGGCAGTGACACCAAACTCTGGTGCAGGTCCAACGACGGCGTGTCGCAGAGTTGGCGACCCGGTGGACACTTGCCAAGACTTGAGCCGAGCAGCAACGGAAGGCAGGCGAGTGGGAGACAACGGCGGCGCGGCCGGGACGCCCCGGCAGAAGCTGGAAAAGGTGGTCATCCGCTTCGCCGGTGACTCCGGCGACGGTATGCAGCTCACCGGTGACCGGTTCACCTCCGAAGCGGCGCTGTTCGGCAACGACCTTGCCACCCAACCCAATTACCCGGCCGAGATTCGAGCCCCGCAGGGCACGCTGCCCGGCGTCTCGTCGTTCCAGATCCAGATCGCCGACTACGACATCCTCACCGCCGGCGACCGGCCCGATGTCCTGGTCGCGATGAACCCGGCCGCGCTGAAGGCGAACGTCTCCGATCTGCCGCGTGGCGGGCTGATCATCGCCAACTCCGACGAGTTCACCAAGCGCAACCTCGCCAAGGTCGGCTACGACGCCAACCCGCTGGAAACCGAGGAACTGTCCGACTACGTCGTCCAGGCGGTCGCGATGACCACGCTGACGCTGGGGGCGGTGGAGTCGATCGGCGCGAGCAAGAAGGACGGCCAGCGCGCGAAGAACATGTTCGCGTTGGGCCTGTTGTCGTGGATGTACGGCCGCGAGCTCGAGCACAGCGAGGCGTTCATCCGCGAGAAGTTCGCACGCAAGCCCGAGATCGCCGAGGCCAACGTGCTGGCGCTGAAGGCGGGCTGGAACTACGGCGAGACCACCGAGGCGTTCGGCACCACCTACGAGGTCGCGCCCGCCAAGCTCAAAACCGGTGAGTACCGCCAGATCTCGGGTAACACGGCACTGGCCTACGGCCTGGTGACGGCCGGTCAGCTGGCCGACCTGCAGGTGGTGCTCGGGACCTATCCGATCACCCCCGCATCGGACATCCTGCACGAGCTGTCCAAGCACAAGAACTTCAACATCATGACGTTCCAGGCCGAGGACGAGATCGCCGGCATCGGCGCGGCCATCGGCGCGTCCTACGGCGGCGCCCTCGGTGTCACCAGCACGTCGGGTCCGGGCATCTCGCTCAAGTCGGAGGCCATCGGGTTGGCCGTGATGACCGAACTGCCGTTGATCGTCATCGACGTGCAGCGCGGCGGCCCCTCGACGGGTCTGCCGACCAAGACCGAGCAGGCCGACCTGTTGCAGGCGATGTTCGGCCGCAACGGCGAGTCGCCCGTCGCGGTGCTGGCGCCACGCTCCCCGTCGGACTGCTTCGAGATCGCTGTGGAAGCTGCGCGGATCGCGATCAACTACCACACCCCGGTGATGATCCTGTCCGACGGTGCGATCGCCAACGGCTCGGAACCGTGGCGTATCCCTGACGTCAACAGCTACGAGGCCATCGAGCACACCTTCGCCAAGGAGGGGGAGCCGTTCGCCCCCTACGCGCGTGACCCCGAGACGCTGGCCCGCCAGTTCGCCGTCCCCGGCACCCCGGGCCTGGCCCATCGCATCGGTGGCCTGGAGTCGGCGAACGGATCGGGCAACATCTCCTACGAGCCGAAGAACCACGACCTGATGGTGCGGTTGCGGCAGGAGAAGGTCGCCGGAATCGCCGTGGCCGATCTCGAGGTCGACGACCCGACCGGCGATGCCGAGCTGCTCATGCTCGGCTGGGGCAGCAGCTACGGCCCGATCGGCGAAGCCTGCCGGCGTGCACGCCGGCAAGGCGTCAAGGTCGCCCACGCGCAGCTGCGTCACCTCAACCCGTTCCCGGCCAACCTCGGCGAAGTGCTGACCAAGTACTCAAAGGTCGTGGTGCCGGAGATGAACCTCGGTCAGCTGGCGTTACTGCTGCGGGGTCGCTACCTCGTCGACGTGCAGTCGGTGACCAAGGTGGAAGGCATGGCCTTCCTCGCCGACGAGGTCGAGGGCATCATCGATGCAGCGCTCGACGGGACGCTCGGTGACAAGGAAAACGAGAAAGCCAAGTTCGCGCGCCTGGCAGCGGCCACCGTCGAGGTGCCTGCCGCGACGGTAGACGCATGACCCACGAGCGCTTGCGGGAGGAGCCGAAATGACTGATGTGATCGGTCACGACCATCGAGACCTGGGCCTGACGCCGCTGAGCAAGACCGCTCTGGTCCCGACGACCGACCAGCCGCAGAAGGGCAAGGACTTCACCAGCGACCAGGAGGTGCGCTGGTGCCCCGGCTGCGGTGACTACGTCATCCTCAACACCATCCGCAACTTCTTGCCCGAGCTGGGATTGCGCCGCGAGAACATCGCGTTCGTCAGCGGGATCGGCTGCTCCAGCCGTTTCCCGTATTACCTGGAGACCTACGGTTTCCACTCGATCCACGGGCGCGCGCCGACGATCGCGACCGGTCTGGCGCTGGCGCGCCCCGACCTGTCGGTGTGGGTCGTCACCGGCGACGGCGACTCGCTGTCGATCGGCGGCAACCACCTGATCCACGCGCTGCGCCGCAACGTCAACATCACGATCCTGCTGTTCAACAACCGGATCTACGGGTTGACCAAGGGCCAGTACTCACCGACCTCCGAGGTCGGCAAGGTCACCAAGTCCACACCGATGGGCTCGCTGGATCATCCCTTCAACCCTGTGTCGTTGGCACTGGGGTCGGAGGCCACGTTCGTCGGGCGTGCGCTGGATTCCGACCGCAAGGGCCTGACCGAGGTGTTGCGCGCCGCTGCCGCGCACCGCGGCGCCGCGCTGGTCGAGATCCTGCAGGACTGCCCGATCTTCAACGACGGTTCGTTCGATGCGCTGCGCAAGGAGGGCGCCGAGGACCGCCTGATCAACCTCGCCCACGGTGAGCCGATCACCTTCGGCGCTGACGGCGGGTACTGCGTGGTCAAGTCCGGCTACGGGCTCGAGGTCGCCAAGACCGCCGACGTGTCCGCCGACCAGATCGTGATCCACGACGCGCACCTGGCGGATCCCGCATACGCCTTCGCGCTGTCCCGGTTGTCGGAGCAGAACCTCGACCACATGGTGATGGGCATCTTCCGCCAGGTCAGCAAGCCCACCTACGACGACGCCGCCCGCGACCAGATCGCTTCGGCACGCGACGCCAAACCGCACGACACGGCGGCGCTCCAGGCGCTCCTGCGCGGCAAAGACACGTGGACTGTCGACTGAGCAGCTGCCCTCGATGATGTGGCCGGTGGGTTAACGTCACCTTGTGACGACCTCACCGCCGTTGGCCGCTTTGGTGTTGGCCGGGGGCGCCTCCCGCCGGATGGGGCGCGACAAGGCCACCTTGCCTGTGGCCGGCCCGTCGGGCACCACCACGATGGTCGAACGGATCGTCGACGTCGTCGCCACCCGCTGTGCCCCGGTCTTCGTGGTCGCCGCGCCGGGACAGGCACTGCCCGAGCTACCGGACGCGACGATCCTGCGGGACCAGGTGGCCGGAGTAGGGCCGCTGCTGGCCACCGGCCGCGGGCTGCGTGCCGCCGCCGATGCGGGTGTCGAGTACGCCTTCGTCTGCGCCGTCGACATGCCCCGGCTCACCGCCGACGTGATCGAC
Organism: Mycolicibacterium duvalii; assembly: GCF_010726645.1. Lineage (NCBI taxonomy): Bacteria > Bacillati > Actinomycetota > Actinomycetes > Mycobacteriales > Mycobacteriaceae > Mycobacterium > Mycolicibacterium duvalii. Next base: position 684,926 of record NZ_AP022563.1, read on the forward strand.
ATTCTCGCCGGGCCGGCGCACCGGCTGGGTGTCGACGTCGTCCTGCCCTGGGACGGACGTGACCACTTCCTGGCCGGCGTCTACCGCACTGCGCTGAGCGCCACGGTGAGCGCTCTCATCGATGCCGGTCACCGCAGCATGCGCGCGCTGGTCGACCGCGTCGACACCCAGCGCATCGTTTTGGCCGAGCAGGCCGCCTTGACCAACGTCAATACCGCCGACGAGTTCGCGGCCCTCGAACCTCCTGCACTGCGCCAGCAAATGTGAATTGCGAAAAATGGCGCAATTCTTTCATCCCGATCGCGAATTCGATCACAGGCCATTCTGAAATCGGAACGAGATAATCGTCGTATTTTCGCCCACTGTCGGCCGGGATGGGTGCGCACGAGGCATTACTGAAAATGTTGCACGACAACGGTTTCACTGGAAGTCAATGAGCATCGGCACTTATCGTTGCTTCGGTTAGGCGGTGTTGCGGCGGCGCAGGCCGAGGCGACTCCAAGGATTTCTTTCCCATCCCGGCGGCGGCGCATTGTCTGAACGCACAGCGCCTCCGATGCTCCTCTAAAGCTGTTGCAGCACATTGGTATTCGACAACTTCATCAGATTCGATTTCGGGTTCTGAACCAAATATGTTGCGCGCCAACATCAGAGGGTTTTAGAGACCTTGCTCCTGGCAGCGAACCATCTCGGCCCAATCGTGGTCGGCGTCAGCGAATTGTGGCACAGCCCAGCACTTCTGAGTGCGCTCACCCGACATGCTGCTAGTTCAAGCGTGGGCTGGCTCACATTTCAGTCGTGATTTGGATCACGCGGATGCCGACTGCGAGGTCACCGAACGACGGCGTCAAACCCGACGGTGACCTGCACGGACGCCTCCAGTGAGGGGTCGTGATCATTCCGTGATCTGCTCGCGACACTCGCGGATGCCGAAGTGACTTTGCGTCGGACGCTTTGTACGGTCCCAAACGACTCCTGAGGGAGCAAACAACCAAAACCACGAACCAGCGTGTGTGGGGCACCGCGGGAGGCGATCACGCTCTCCCGGGCGCTGGGCCTGCGGGCCCGGTGGGTTGCCAACCACCCAGTCGCGCCTGACCGAGACGGCGCGGCCCGAACCAGGGGCCTGATCACCAGGCAGTGCGACCGCGTGTCCACGCGGCCGTACCTCGGCATGCGCTCGGCGAAAGGATCGAAGTTGAAGAACATCCGCAAGACTTTTGGACTGGCCACCATCGCCGGCGCGCTCACTGTCGCGCCGATGGCTGCGGTGACCGGGCTGGCGGCCGGGACCGCTCACGCGGACAGCGTCAATTGGGACGCCGTGGCTGCATGTGAGTCCGGCGGTAACTGGTCTATCAACACGGGCAACGGCTACTACGGCGGCCTGCAGTTCAGCATGAGCACCTGGCGTTCCAACGGCGGCTCCGGCTCGCCCCACAACGCCAGCCGTGAGGAGCAGATCCGCGTGGCGGAGAACGTGCTGCAGACGCAGGGCATCGGCGCATGGCCGACCTGCGGCGGTCGCGGCTGACCTCAGCAGACACTGCGAGAAGGCGGTGCCGGCATTCTGCCGGCACCGCCTCTCGTCTCTCAGGGGTCTCTTACGCCAGATAAGTAACGCCTAAAACTTTCGCCACGCAGGTAACAGGTGATGTGGGTCACCCGACAGACCGGATAACCGCAACGTGAGAGCGCTCAGCACTTCACACGCGGACCTTGAGTCACAACGGTCGGGGAAGGACCGCAACGATGAACATGAGCAAGCTGGTTTCCAAGGGTTTGATGGCCACCGCAATCACCGGAGCGCTCGCCGTCGTGCCGATGGCACTGTCGGACAGCACCACCGCCACGGCCCATGCCGACTCGGTCAACTGGGACGCCATCGCGCAGTGCGAGTCCGGCGGCAACTGGTCGATCAACACCGGCAACGGCCACTACGGAGGCCTGCAGTTCAAGCCGGCCACCTGGACGGCCAACGGCGGTCAGGGCAACCCGGCCCGCGCCTCCCGCGCCGAGCAGATCCGGGTCGCCGAGAACGTCCTGCGCACGCAGGGCATCAAGGCCTGGCCGAAGTGCGGTCCCAAGGGCCTGACCACCGCCAGCTGGACCACCACTCCCGCCCCGACTGCACCCGCCGCCCCGGCGCCGGCCCGCGCCAACGGATGCGCGGGAATGCCGACATCGGTGTTCGGCGGCATCATCGACCTGCGCCAGATGTGCACCGCGCTGTTCATCCCGCGCGCCGCCCGCTGACCTGCGCCGCCGTCGGCAGCCGGAAGGCGCTGCGCGCAGCGATCGAGGACAGATGTGCGGTCACGGCGGCCTCCGGGATCAGCGCCGACGCGCGGCTGGCGACCCCACTGAGCGCCGCGGGTCGTAGATTGACGATCCGCCCGATCAGCGCCGACTCCCGTATCAGCGGGGCGACCCGCCGGCGCCGGAACGCCGCGAAGCCGTCGAATGCGGCGGTCAGCCCGTCGGCGAGCTCGACAAACCGCGCCAGGATGACCCCGTCCTCGATGCCTTGGCAACCGCCTTGGCCGAGGTGCGGCCGCATCGGGTGGGCGGCATCGCCCACCAGGACCACCGGACCGCGCGACCACCGGCGCGCCCGCTGGCGGTCGTAGAGGTCGTTACGCAGCAGGCCGGCCGGCTCCGTCGCGTCGATCAACGCCGGTATCGGGTCGGCCCAGCCCTCGAACAGCTGCCGCAGATGGTCCTGCTTCCCTTCGGGAGACCGGGCATTCTCCGGGACACGTTCGGTGGCGAACCAATAGGTGTGCTCGTCGCCCAGGGGGACGTGACCGAATTCGGTGCCCGGCCCCATCGTCTCCCCGGACAGCGCAGGGTCCAAGGGGTAGGCGGCGATGCCGCGCCACGCGGTGTACCCGACGTAGCGGGCGCGCAACGGCCCGTTGAGGACGCGGGCCAGTACTGAGCCCACCCCGTCCGCACCGACCACGGCCTGGGCGTCCACTGCGTGCCCGTCGGCCAGGTGCAGCTGAACCGACGACGCGTCGATCCCGACCCCGGTCACGGTGCAGCCGGTGCGCACGGTCCCCGCGCGCAGCGCTGCGCGCAGGATGTCGGTCAACTCCGCGCGGTGGATCACCACCAGCGGTTCTCCGAGCGCAGTGACGATGCGCTGCGCGGCAGGGCGGCGCAGCCAGGAGCCGTCACGCCACCGCAACGCGCCGGCGCTGACCCGGCCGCCGGCGCGCCGCACCGGATCGCCGAGGCCGAGTTCGTCGAGTGCGGCCAGCGCGTTGGGCCAGATGCTGATGCCGGCACCGCTGGCGACATCGATGCGCTGCTCGAACACCGCGACGTCATGTCCGGCCTGCTGCAACGCGACCGCCGTGGTCAACCCCGCGATCCCGGCCCCGACGACGACGATCCGAGCGGACATGCAGCGACTGTATCGAGGCGGCCCCGCCAGCACGCGGTCGCGTCGCGTCAACTCCGGGCAGCAGTGTGTTACGACATTCGGGTGCCTCCCGCTGACGAAGATCCCGCCGCGAGAACGTCGCCGACAGCCTTGCCGGCGCCCTTTCACGACCTCGACGACTTCCTCGCCCTGCCGCGGGTGTCCGGGCTCGCGGTGTCTGCCGACGGCACCCGTGTGGTCACCACGGTGTCCGAGCTCAACGACAAGCGCACCGAATTCGTCAGCGCCGTATGGGAACTCGACCCCGAAGGGCAACGGTCGGCCCGTCGGCTGACCTACGGCATCAAGGGTGAGTCGGCGCCGGAGTTCACCGTCGACAACGACCTGTTGTTCCTCGCGGTGCGGCCCGGCCCGGATGACGACGCCCCACCGCGCTCGGTCTGGCGGCTGCCCGCCGGCGGCGGGGAAGCCGCCGAGCTGATCACCTTTCCCGGCGGGGCGGACCGGGTCCTGTCGGCGCGCGCCGCGACGACCACGGTGCTGGGCGCCTCGATGCTGACCTTGGCGGACACCGTCGACGACGACCGACGACTGCGCACCCTGCGCAAGGACACCAAGGTCTCGGCGCTGCTCCACACCGGCTACCCGGTGCGGTACTGGGATCACGACCTCGGGCCGGGGCAGGCCCACCTGTTCGCCGACGACGGGGCTGCCGAAGCCCGTCACCTCACACCGCATCCCGGTGATGCGCTGCGGGAGGCCGACATCGACCTCAGTCGCGACGGCGCCTTCCTCGTGACGACGTGGCGACAGCCGGCGCCGCGCGGAGGGCGGCGCAGCGTTCTGGTGCGCATCGACGTCGACAGCGCCCGCCGCACCACGGTGGCCGACGATCCCGACGCCGACCTGGGCACTCCGGCCATCTCACCGGACGGACGGTCGGTGGCCTACCTGCGGGAGACGTTGTCCACCCCGCAGAGCGTGCCGCGGATCACGTTGTGGCTCAAACACTTCGACGGGCACGCTGTCGAGCTGACCGGCGCCTGGGACCGTTGGCCCACGTCAGTGACGTGGAGCTGTGACGGCTCGTCGTTGCTCGTGACCGCCGACGACAACGGGCGCGGGCCGATCTTCGTCGTCGACCCGTCCGGCCCGGAGGTGCGCGCACTGGTCGCCGACGACTACACCTACACCGATGTGCGCGCAGCCCCGGGCGGGGTGGTGTACGCGCTGCGCAGTTCCTATCTCGCGCCGCCGCACCCGGTGCGTATCGATCCCGACGGCTCGGTCGCGGTGCTGCCGTGTGTCGATATGCCCGCCATCCCCGGCGCGTTGGAGGAGGTCACCGCCCGGACGGCCGATGGACACACCGTCCGGTCCTGGCTGGCGCTGCCGCGCGACGACGCTCCGGCACCACTGCTGGTGTGGATCCACGGCGGACCGTTGGCCAGTTGGAATGCCTGGCACTGGCGGTGGAACCCCTGGGTGATGGTGGCCGCGGGCTACGCGGTGCTGTTGCCCGATCCTGCGCTGTCGACCGGGTACGGTCAGCACTTCATCCAACGGGGTTGGGGCGCCTGGGGGGCGGCCCCGTATACGGACGTGATGGCGGCCACCGACGCCGCCTGCGCGCACCCGAAGGTCGACGCGCGCCGCGCCGCGGCGATGGGCGGATCGTTCGGCGGCTATCTGGCCAACTGGATCGCCGGGCACACCGACCGCTTCTGCGCGATCGTGACCCACGCCAGTCTGTGGGCGCTCGACCAGTTCGGCGCGACCACCGACGGCGCGTACTGGTGGGCGCGGGAGATGACGCCGGAGATGACCGCGGCGAACTCGCCGCACCGCTTCGTCTCCGACATCGTCACCCCGATGCTGGTCATCCACGGTGACAAGGACTACCGGGTTCCGATCGGCGAGGCGCTGAGGCTCTGGTACGAACTGCTCAGCGCCTCGGGATTGCCCGCAGCCGACGATGGCAGCACCGAGCACCGGTTCCTGTACTTCCCGTCGGAGAATCACTGGGTGCTCAACCCGCAACATGCCAAGCTCTGGTATCAGACCGTGCTGGCGTTCCTGGCCCGTCACGTGCTCGGGCGGGACGGCGAGTGGCCCGAACTGCTCGGGTAACGTCGAATCATGGTTGATGCTGATCGCGAATTCGACATTGTCCTCTACGGCGCGACCGGATTCGTCGGCAAGCTGACGGCCGAGTACCTCGCCACGACGGCCACCGGGCCCGGGGCGCGGATCGCGCTGGCCGGGCGCTCTGCCGACCGACTGCTCGCGGTCCGCGAATCGCTCGGCCCGCAGGCACAGTCCTGGCCGCTGATCACCGCCGATGCATCCCAGCCGTCCACGCTGGCCGACATGGCTGCCCGGACCCAGGTCGTGGTCACCACCGTCGGACCGTATCTGCGCTACGGCGAACCGTTGGTGGCCGCGTGCGCGGCCGCCGGCACCGACTACGCCGACCTGACCGGCGAGACGCTGTTCATCCGGCGGTGCATCGACACCTACCACAAGCAGGCCCAGGACACCGGTGCGCGCATCGTGAACTCGTGTGGGTTCGACTCCATCCCCTCGGATCTGACCGTCTTCGCGCTGTACCGGCAGGCCCAGCGCGACGGCACCGGCGAGCTCGAGGACACCAACTTCGTCGTGCGGCGCTTCGCCGGGGGAGTGTCGGGCGGCACCGTGGCCTCGATGACCGAGCTGGCCCGCGAAGCCTCCCTGGATCCCGAGGCGCGCCGGCTGCTCAACGACCCGTACACGCTGACCCCGGACCGCGCCGCCGAGCCCGAACTCGGGGGACAACCCGACGCGCGGTGGCGCCGCGGCCGCGAGATCGCCCCGGAGCTCGACGGCTACTGGGTCGGCGCCTTCGCGATGGCGCTGCCCAACACGCGCATCGTGCGACGCACCAACGCGCTGCTGGACTATCCCTACGGCCGCCGCTTCGAATACGCCGAGCAGATGAGCGTCGGACGTTCGATCGCCGCGCCGGTGGCCGCGGCGATGGCCACCGGCGGCAACGTCGCGACGATGGGGCTGGGCAGCCGGTTCCTGAATCGGGTGCCCCGCGGGCTGCTGGAGCGGGTGCTGCCCAAGCCGGGAACCGGACCCAACGAACAAACCCGCGAACGCGGTCACTACACCGTCGAGACCTACACCACCACCTCCGGCGGCGCGCGCTACCGGGCGACGATGTCCCAGCAGGGCGATCCCGGCTACAAAGCCACCTCGGTGCTGCTCGCCGAAAGCGGGCTGGCCCTGGCGCTGGACCGGGACAAGCTGTCTGACCTGCACGGAGTGCTGACCCCGGCGGCGGCGATGGGCGACGCGCTGCTGGAACGCCTGCCGGCGGCGGGGGTGTCGTTGGAGGTCTCTCGGCTCTGACCGCGCCGCCTTCCTAGAATGGCTCGGTGACCTCCCAGCCTCTCACCAATCCCGGTCTCGACGCCCTGCCCAAGACATGGGAGCCGGCGGCGGTGGAAACCGGGCTCTACGACGGCTGGGTGCAGGCCGGATATTTCACCGCCGACCCCGGCAGCGCCAAACCGGCCTACTCCATCGTGCTGCCACCGCCCAACGTCACGGGCAGCCTGCACATGGGCCACGCGCTGGACCACACGCTGATGGATGCGCTGACCCGGCGCAAGCGGATGCAGGGGTATGAGGTGTTGTGGCTGCCCGGCATGGACCACGCGGGCATCGCCACCCAAACCGTGGTGGAGAAGCAACTCGCCGTGGACGGCAAGACCAAAGAGGATTTCGGTCGCGAGCTGTTCATCGAGAAGGTGTGGGACTGGAAGCGCGAGTCCGGCGGCACCATCGGTGCCCAGATGCGGCGCCTCGGCGACGGGGTCGACTGGAGCCGCGACCGCTTCACCATGGACGAAACGCTCTCGCGGGCGGTGCGCACCATCTTCAAACGGCTCTTCGACGCGGGGCTGATCTACCAGGCCGAGCGATTGGTGAACTGGTCACCGGTGCTGCAGACCGCGATCTCGGACCTCGAGGTGAAATACGAGGACGTCGAGGGCGAACTGGTGTCGTTCCGCTACGGCGCACTGTCCGACGCCGAACCCCACATCGTGGTGGCCACCACCCGGCTGGAAACGATGCTCGGCGACACCGCGATCGCAGTGCACCCCGATGACGACCGCTACCGCCATCTGGTCGGGCAGACGCTGCCGCACCCGTTTCTGGATCGTCGCATCAGCATTGTTGCCGACGAGCACGTCGACCCCGAATTCGGTACCGGCGCAGTCAAAGTCACGCCCGCGCACGACCCGAACGACTTCGAGATCGGGCTGCGGCACCAGCTGCCGATGCCGTCGATCCTCGACACCAAGGGCCGCATCACCGACACCGGAACCCGTTTCGACGGGATGGACCGGTTCGAGGCGCGGGTCGCGGTGCGGGAGGCGCTGGCCGCCGAGGGGCGCATCGTCGCCGAAAAACGCCCCTATCTGCACAGCGTGGGCCACTCCGAGCGCAGCGGTGAACCGATCGAGCCACGGCTGAGCCTGCAGTGGTGGGTCAAGGTGGAAGCTCTGGCCAAGGCTGCCGGTGACGCAGTCCGCAACGGTGACACCGTGATTCACCCGGCCAGCCTGGAACCGCGGTGGTTCGGATGGGTCGACAACATGCACGACTGGTGCATCTCGCGGCAGCTGTGGTGGGGTCACCGCATCCCGATCTGGCACGGGCCCGATGGCCAGATCGCCTGTGTCGGACCGGATGAAACCCCGCCGGACGGGTGGGAACAGGACCCCGACGTGCTCGACACGTGGTTCAGTTCCGCGCTGTGGCCGTTCTCGACGATGGGGTGGCCCGACCGCACCCCCGAGCTGGAGAAGTTCTATCCCACCACGGTGCTCGTCACCGGCTACGACATCCTGTTCTTCTGGGTGGCGCGGATGATGATGTTCGGCACCTTCGTCGGCAACGACCCGGCGATCACCGGCGATGGGTCGGGCCCGGACGCTCGACCTCGGGTGCCCTTCGAGAACGTGTTCCTGCACGGGCTGATCCGCGACGAGCACGGCCGCAAGATGAGCAAGTCGCGCGGCAACGGGATCGATCCGCTGGACTGGGTGGAGAAGTTCGGAGCGGACGCGCTGCGGTTCACCCTGGCCCGTGGTGCCAGCCCCGGCGGCGACCTGTCCATCGGCGAGGACCATGCGCGTGCGTCGCGTAACTTCGCCACCAAGCTGTTCAACGCCACGCGATTCGCCTTGCTCAACGGCGCCGCCCCGGCGCCGCTGCCGCCGCTGGAACAACTCACCGACGCCGACCGCTGGATTCTCGGCCGGCTGGAAGAGGTTCGTGCCGAGGTTGATTCGGCCTTCGAGGGATACGAGTTCAGCCGGGCGTGCGAGGCGCTCTATCACTTCGCGTGGGACGAGTTCTGCGACTGGTACGTCGAGTTGGCCAAAGTTCAGCTCGGACAAGACATCTCTCACACGACCGCGGTGTTGGCGGCCGTGCTGGACACGCTGCTCAAACTGCTGCACCCGGTGATGCCGTTCGTCACCGAGGTGCTGTGGAAGACCCTGACCGGAGGCGAGTCGCTGGTCATCGCCGACTGGCCCGAACCCAGCGGCATCACCGTCGATCCGGCTGCGGCGCAACGCGTGACCGACATGCAGAAGCTGATCACCGAGGTGCGGCGGTTCCGCAGCGATCAGGGGCTGGCCGATCGCCAGCGGGTGCCGGCGCGGCTGTCCGAGATCACTGCGGCTGGTCTGGACAGCCACGTGCCGGCGATCAGCGCCCTGGCCTGGCTGACCCCGCCTTCGGCGGACTTCTCCGCATCGGCCGCGGTCGAGGTGCGGCTGTCGGACGCCACCGTGGTGGTCGAGGTCGACACCTCCGGCACCGTCGACGTCGCCGCCGAGCGGCGACGGCTGGAAAAGGACCTGGCCGCCGCGCAGAAGGAACTGGCGGGCACCTCGGCGAAACTGGGCAACGACGCGTTCCTGGCCAAGGCGCCGGCCGACGTCGTCGACAAGATCCGCGCCCGCCAGCAGGTGGCCGACGAGGAAGTCGCGCGGATCACGGCACGCCTGGCTGCGCTGCGGGAATGACGAACCCGCACGCCCCCGAGCCGACACCCGACGAGGTCGCGGCGCTGCTGCAGGTCGAGCATCTGCTCGACCAGCGGTGGCCGGAGACCAAGATCGAGCCCAGCACGGCGCGGATCGCGGCGCTGATGGAGATGCTGGGGTCCCCGCAGTTGGGCTACCCGTCCATCCACGTCGCCGGCACCAACGGCAAGACGTCGGTGGCGCGCATGATCGACGCCTTGCTGACCGCGCTGCACCGCCGCACCGGCCGCACCACCAGCCCCCACCTGCAGTCGGCGGTCGAGCGCATCAGCATCGACGGTGCCCCGATCAGTCCGGCCACCTACGTCGAGACCTACCGCGAGATCGAGCCTTTCGTCGAACTCGTCGACCAGCAGTCCGAGTCCGGTGCACTCGGCGAGCCGGGCCCGAGGATGAGCAAGTTCGAGGTCGTCACCGCGATGGCGTTCGCCGCGTTCGCTGATGCGCCGATCGACGTCGCCGTCGTGGAGGTCGGTCTCGGGGGGCGCTGGGACGCCACCAACGTCGTCAACGCGCCGGTGGCCGTCATCACTCCGATCGGGTTGGACCACACCGACTACCTGGGCGACAACCTGGCGACGATCGCCGGCGAGAAGGCCGGCATCATCCACCGGCAGCGCGACGACCTCGTCCCCACCGACACCGTCGCGGTGATCGCGCGCCAGGCCCCGGAAGCCATGGAAGCCCTGCTGGCGCAGGCGCTGCGCGCCGACGCGGCGGTCGCGCGCGAGGATTCCGAGTTCGCTGTGCGCAGCCGTGCGCTGGCCATCGGCGGTCAGCTGCTCGAACTGCAAGGCCTCGGCGGCGTCTACCCGGAGATCTTCGTCCCACTGCACGGCGAACACCAGGCGCACAACGCGGTGCTCGCGCTCGCCGCGGTCGAGGCGTTCTTCGGGGCGGGGGCCCAGCGCCAACTCGACGTCGACGCCGTACGGGCGGGTTTCGCCAGCGTCACCTCGCCCGGACGGATGGAGAGAATGCGCAGCGCCCCCACCGTCTTCATCGACGCCGCGCACAATCCGGCCGGCGCCGCGGCGCTCGCGCAGGCGCTGGGGGAGGAGTTCGACTTCCGCTTCCTGGTCGGCGTGGTGTCGGTGATGGCCGACAAGGACGTCGACGGGATTCTCGCCGCTCTGGAGCCGGCCTTCGATCAGCTCGTCGTCACCCACAATGGCTCGCCGCGCGCGCTGGAGGTCGACGCGCTGGCCGTCAAGGCCGAGGAGGTGTTCGGCCCCGAGCGGGTGATCGTCGCAGCGACCCTGCCCGACTCGATCGAAACGGCCACCGCCTTGGTCGAGGACTCCGGCACCGACGACGAATCCGGAGCCGGGATGAGCGGCGCCGGGATCGTGATCACCGGCTCGGTGGTGACCGCCGGTGCGGCGCGCACCCTCTTCGGAAAGGATCCGGCGTGAGTGTACCCAACTCGGCTCCCGACCCGTGGCGCAGCTTCCGCGGCGTGATGGCCGGCACATTGATCCTCGAGGCGATCGTGGTCTTGCTGGCGCTGCCCGTTGTCGGTGCGGTCGGCGGCGGCCTGACGCCGGTGTCGACCAGCTATGTCATCGGCGCGGCGGTCCTGCTGGTGCTGATGGCGGGCGTGCAGGGACGGTCCTGGGCCATCTGGGCGAACCTGGCCGTCCAGCTGCTCCTGGTCGGCGGCTGGGTGATCTATCCGGGGCTGGGTTTCATCGGGGTGCTGTTCCTGGTGGTGTGGTTGCTGATCGCGTACCTGCGGGCCGAGGTGCTGCGCCGGCAACGGCGCGGTCTGCTGCCCGGTCAGCAGGCCGACCCCGAGTGAGCACTCGGTAGGCTGTCGGCCGTGACTGAGCGAACCCTGGTTCTGATCAAGCCCGACGGTGTGCAGCGCCGGCTCGTCGGGGAGATCATCAGCCGTATCGAAGCCAAAGGCCTGGACATCGTCGCCCTCGAGCTCAAGAGCGTCAGCGACGACCTCGCGCGCGCTCATTACGCCGAGCACGACGGCAAGCCGTTCTTCGGCTCGCTGCTGGAGTTCATCACCTCCGGACCGGTGGTAGCGGCCGTTCTGGAGGGTCCCCGGGCCATCGCGGCGTTCCGGCAACTGGCCGGGGGCACCGATCCCGTCGAGAAGGCCGTCCCGGGCACCATCCGTGGCGACCTCGGCCTGGAAACGCAGTTCAACCTCGTGCACGGGTCGGACTCGCCGGAGTCGGCGGCCCGCGAGATCGAACTCTGGTTTCCCGCGGGCTAACTGCCGTCGACGACGCGACTGACCCGGCCTGAACGGATCACTCGTTGTGGTGTGGGATACTGGCCTCGGGTGACCGTCCTGACAGACCCGGGCCGGCTACCCGAATGAAGACTTCGACGAGCGCGACCACCGGTGACGCGGTGCGGCGCGGGCCCGTCCAGCCATCATTCAGACCGGCTGCGAGCTCGGACCCACGGGATCGACTCGGAGCAAGACCATAACGAGTCCGGGAGTACCGAGAAATCGGAGCTCGGACGCCAAATCGGGAGCCCTCGCGTGGCCGCGTCAGCAACACGACGCGCCCGGGGGCTTGAGGAGAATACGTGGCCGACAATGAGAACTTTCCAGCACCGACCCACGATCTCCCGGAAGAGGCCCAGCAACCTGCTGACTCTGCCGGTGAAGTGCAGGAAGCGCCGCCCGAACGGCTGAGGGTGCACTCGCTGGCGCGGGTGCTCGGCACCACCAGCCGGCGGATCATCGATGCGCTGGTCGAGCTCGATGGCCGGGCGCGCAGCGCCCACTCCACCGTCGGCCGCGAAGAAGCCGACCGTGTGCGCGAGGTGCTCGCTCAGCCGGAGGCCGCGGCCGAGGCCGAGTCGCAGCCCGCGGCCGAGACCCCGGCTGAGCCGGAACCGGCCGCGTCCGACGCCGGGAGCAGCCCCGCCGAGGTGACGGCGGAAGAAGAGCCCGAATCGCGCCTGATCCTGGAGGCACCGACCCCGCCGGCCGCCGAGCCCGCCGACTATCTGCCGTTGTTCGTCGCCCCGCAGCCGGTGCGGTTCGACGAGGTGCGCAGCGGCGACGATTCCGACGATGCCGACGACGACGCCGCCGACTCTGATGCCGACTCGGACGACGACACCGACGCCGACGACGACCAGAACGGGCGGCCGGCCGCCAAGCGGCGCCGGCGCGGTCGCCGGGGCCGCGGCCGGGGCCGGGGCGAACAGAACGGCGACGACGCGTCGTCCGACGGTGACGGAGACAACCAGACCGATTCCGACGGAGGCGGTGCCGACTCCGACGCGGATTCTGACGACGACAACGGCGATGAGGACCAGAACGGCGGCGACGGCACCAGCCGGCGCCGGCGCCGCAGGCGTCGTCGCAAGTCCGGCTCGGGCGACGACAGCGACAGCAACGGCTCCTCCGACGACCCGCCCAACACCGTCGTCCACGAGCGCGAACCCCGCAAGAACGAGAAATCCACCGCGGATCCCGACGCGATCCAGGGCATCAGCGGTTCCACCCGCCTCGAGGCCAAACGGCAGCGCCGCCGCGACGGCCGCGACGCGGGCCGACGTCGGCCGCCGATCCTGTCCGAAGCCGAATTCCTGGCGCGCCGGGAGGCCGTCGAGCGGGTGATGGTGGTGCGCGACAAGGTCCGTACCGAGCCGCCGCACGAGGGCGCCCGCTACACCCAGATCGCGGTGCTCGAAGACGGGGTGGTCGTCGAGCACTTCGTGACCTCCGCGGCGTCGGCCTCGCTGGTCGGCAACATCTACCTGGGCATCGTGCAGAACGTGCTGCCGTCGATGGAAGCGGCGTTCGTCGACATCGGCCGGGGCCGCAACGGTGTGCTCTACGCCGGCGAGGTGAACTGGGAGGCCGCCGGCCTGGGCGGGCAGAACCGCAAGATCGAACAGGCCCTCAAACCCGGCGACTACGTCGTCGTCCAAGTCAGCAAGGACCCCGTCGGGCACAAGGGTGCCCGCCTGACCACCCAGGTCAGTCTCGCCGGCCGGTATCTGGTGTACGTGCCGGGCGCCTCGTCGACCGGCATCAGCCGCAAGCTGCCCGACACCGAGCGACAGCGGCTCAAGGAGATCCTGAAAGAGGTCGTGCCGTCCGATGCCGGCGTGATCATCCGGACCGCCTCTGAAGGCGTCAAGGAAGACGACATCCGCGCCGACGTCGAGCGGCTGCAGAAGCGCTGGAGCGAGATCGAGGCCAAGGCTGCCGAGATCACCGCGAAGAAGGCCGGTGCCGCGGTCGCGCTCTACGAAGAGCCTGACGTGCTGGTCAAGGTCATTCGCGACCTGTTCAACGAAGACTTCTCCGGACTGATCGTCTCCGGCGACGACGCCTGGAAGACGATCAACGACTACGTCGAAGCCGTGGCGCCCGAACTGATGCCGCGCCTGACCAAATACGAACCCGCAGGATCGGGCGACGGGTCGGGACCCGACGTGTTCGCCGTGCACCGTATCGACGAACAGCTGACCAAGGCGCTGGACCGCAAGGTGTGGCTGCCGTCGGGTGGAACCCTGGTCATCGACCGCACCGAGGCGATGACCGTCGTCGACGTCAACACCGGCAAGTTCACCGGGTCCGGCGGCAACCTCGAGCAGACCGTGACGCGCAACAACCTCGAAGCCGCCGAGGAGATCGTGCGTCAGCTGCGACTGCGAGACATCGGCGGCATCGTGGTCATCGACTTCATCGACATGGTCCTGGAGTCCAACCGCGACCTGGTCCTGCGCCGGCTGACCGAGGCGCTGGCCCGCGACCGGACCCGCCATCAGGTTTCGGAGGTGACGTCGCTGGGTCTGGTGCAGCTGACCCGCAAGCGGCTCGGCACCGGACTCGTCGAGGCCTTCTCCACGTCATGCACCCACTGCGGTGGGCGCGGAATCATGTTGCACGGCGACCCCGTGGACTCCACCTCGTCCGGCGGCGGCAAGAAGTCCGAGTCCGGTGGCGGGGGCGGCCGCCGCGGCAAGCGGGGCAAGCGCGGCAATCGTGAGCAGGACGTGCAGGTCGCGAAGCTGCCCTCGCACAGCCCCGGCGACCACCCGATGTTCAAGGCGATGGCCGCCGCCAACGGCAAGCACGAGGACGATGACGATGACACCGGCGACGCCGAGGAATCGGCGCAAGACGTCGCCGAGCTCGAACCGGACACGATCCGCCAGGCCGTCGGCGACACCGACGACGGCGACGAGGACGACACCGAGGATGACGACACCGACGACGACGAGAACGACGAGAACGACGAGGACGAGGACGACGAGGACGAGATCGACCTCGACGACGACGAGGAGGAGATCGAGGACGACATCGACGTCGTGAACTCGGACGACTCCGAGAACGACGACAACGACTCCGAGGATGAGGTGCCTGTCGCCGTCTCGCGTCCGGGCCGGCACCGGCGCCGCGCAGCCGCCCGCCCGGCCGGCCCACCCAGCCAGGACTGAGCGGTTTGATTCTCCAGCCGCTGGTCACGTAACCTTGAGCAGTTGTCTCCAGGGCCTGCCCCCGGCCGGCCGGAGAGCGGGATTGACGTCCCGCACCCAGACCCGCACGCACACCCACCGGTGATGCGCGCCCGCACGCGAGCAGAGGAAGACCAACGATGGCAGCGCAAACAGCCACGTACGCGATCGTGAAGACCGGCGGCAAGCAGTACAAGGTGGCGGCCGGCGACATCGTCAAGGTGGAGAAGCTCGACGCCGAGCCCGGTGCCTCGGTGTCCCTGCCCGTGGCTCTCGTGGTCGACGGCGCGAAGGTGACCACCGACGCCAAGGCGTTGGAGAAAGTGGCCGTCACCGGCGAGGTGCTCGAACACACCAAGGGTCCGAAGATCCGGATCCACAAGTTCAAGAACAAGACCGGTTATCACAAGCGCCAGGGCCATCGTCAGCAGCTGACGGTGCTCAAGGTCACCGGCATCAAGTAACGACGGGAGCGAGAGAGATGGCACACAAGAAGGGCGCTTCGAGCTCACGCAACGGTCGCGACTCCGCCGCGCAGCGGCTGGGCGTCAAGCGGTTCGGCGGCCAGGTCGTCAAGGCCGGCGAGATCCTGGTCCGCCAGCGTGGCACGCACTTCCACCCCGGCGTCAATGTCGGTCGTGGTGGTGACGACACCCTGTTCGCGACGGCGCCCGGCGCCGTTGAGTTCGGCATGAAGCGCGGCCGCAAGTTCGTCAACATCGTTCGCGTCACCCGCAGCGAGGCCTGACTTCCGCGTCGAGATCGGCGTTTTGCTCGCAGGGCTCTCGCACGTCGCCCGCAAAACGTAGATTTCGTCATGGAAAGGAAGTCCGATGCCCCGGTTCATCGACCGCGTCGTGGTTCACGCGCGCGCCGGTAACGGCGGCAACGGGTGCGCCTCGGTGCACCGCGAGAAGTTCAAGCCGCTCGGTGGACCCGACGGTGGCAACGGCGGTCGCGGCGGCAGCGTCGTGTTCGTCGTCGACCCGCAGGTGCACACCCTGCTCGACTTCCACTTCCACCCGCACGTGGTGGCCCCGTCCGGTAAGCAGGGCGCGGGCAGCAATCGCGACGGAGCCGCGGGCGCCGACCTCGAGGTGAAGGTCCCCGACGGCACGGTCGTCCTCGACGAACAGGGCAGGTTGCTGGCCGACCTCGTCGGTGCCGGCACCCGGTTCGAGGCCGCCGCCGGCGGACGTGGCGGCCTGGGTAACGCGGCACTGGCCTCACGAGCCCGTAAAGCCCCCGGATTCGCGCTGCTGGGCGAGAAGGGCGAGGTTCGCGAGCTCACCCTCGAACTCAAGACCGTCGCCGACGTCGGCCTGGTCGGGTTCCCGTCGGCCGGCAAGTCCTCGCTGGTCTCGGCGATCTCGGCGGCCAAGCCGAAGGTCGCCGACTACCCGTTCACCACGCTGGTCCCGAACCTGGGCGTCGTCTCGGCGGGGGAACACACCTTCACCGTCGCCGATGTGCCCGGGCTGATCCCGGGCGCCTCCGAGGGCCGCGGTCTGGGCCTGGATTTCCTGCGTCATATCGAGCGGTGCGCGGTGCTGGTGCATGTCGTCGACTGCGCCACCCTCGAACCCGACCGCGACCCGGTGTCCGACATCGAGGCGCTGGAGGCCGAGCTCGCCGCGTACACGCCGACCCTGCAGGGTGACAGCACGCTCGGTGACCTCGCGCAGCGGCCCCGCGCGGTGGTCCTGAACAAGATCGATGTTCCGGACGCGCGCGAACTCGCCGATTTCGTCCGCGCCGACGTCACCGAGAAGTTCGGCTGGCCGGTCTTCGAGGTGTCCACCGTGACCCGAGAAGGGTTACGGCCGTTGACTTTCGCGTTGTGGGACATGGTGTCGACGTACCGCGCGGCGCAGCCGGAAGTGGTGGCGCGCCGGCCGGTGATCCGGCCGGTCCCCGTCGACGAGACGGCGTTCTCGGTGGAAGCCGACGGTGACGGCGGCTTCATCGTGCACGGCACCCGCCCGCGCCGATGGGTCGCGCAGACGAACTTCGACAACGACGAGGCGGTCGGATACCTGGGTGACCGGCTGGCCCGGTTGGGTGTGGAAGACGAACTGCTCAAGCTGGGAGCCAAACCCGGCTGCGCCGTCACGATCGGCGACATGACCTTCGACTGGGAGCCCCAGACCCCGGCCGGCGTCGACGTTCCGCTGTCCGGGCGCGGCACCGACGCGCGCCTGGAACAGACCGGCCGGATCTCGGCCGACGAGCGGAAGGCCGCCCGCAAAGCTCGTCGGGAGAGCGATCAGTGAGCGTCGACTCCATTCACCGGACAGCCATCCGGACCGCACGTTCGGTGGTCGTCAAGATCGGGACCACCGCGTTGACCACGTCGTCGGGAAAGTTCGACGCCAGCCGACTGGAGGGTCTCGCCGACGCGATCGAGGCCCGGATGAAGGCCGGCTCGGACGTGGTCATCGTGTCCTCCGGTGCGATCGCGGCCGGGATCGAACCGCTCGGACTGAGCCGGCGCCCCACCGACCTGGCCACCAAGCAGGCCGCCGCCAGCGTCGGGCAGGTGGCGCTCGTCAACTCCTGGAGCGCTGCGTTCACCCGCTATCAGCGCACCGTCGGCCAAGTGCTGCTGACTGCGCATGACATCTCGATGCGGGTGCAGCACACCAACGCCGCGCGCACGCTGGACCGGCTGCGCGCGCTGCACGCGGTGGCGATCGTCAACGAGAACGACACCGTGGCCACCAACGAGATCCGTTTCGGCGACAACGACCGGCTCTCGGCGCTGGTGGCTCACCTGGTCGGCGCCGACGCGCTGATCCTGCTCTCCGATATCGACGGCCTCTACGACGGGGATCCCCGGAAGGCGTCCGCGGACAACCCGGCACGCTTCATCCCCGAGGTGGCCGGACCCGACGACCTGGACGGGGTCACCGCCGGACGCGGCAGCAGTCTGGGAACCGGGGGGATGGTTTCCAAACTGTCCTCAGCGCTGCTGGCCGCGGATGCCGGGGTGCCGGTGCTGCTGGCCGCGGCATCCGATGCCGCGGCCGCGTTGACCGATGCCTCGGTGGGCACCGTGTTCGCGCCCCGGGCCCAGCGGATGTCGGCACGCCGCTTCTGGGTGCGCTATGCCGCCGAAGCGGCAGGCACCCTGACCCTCGATGATGGAGCGGTGAACGCCGTTGTGCGGCAGCGCCGCTCACTGCTCCCGGCCGGCATCACGGCGTTGTCGGGCCGTTTCTACGGCGGCGACGTCGTCGAGCTGCGGGCGCAGGATGCCTCGATGGTGGCTCGCGGTGTCGTCGCCTACGACGCCACCGAGCTGGCGGGGATGCTGGGCCGCTCCACCTCGCAGTTACCCGCCGAGATGCGCCGGCCCGCGGTGCACGCCGACGATCTGGTCGCGGTCTGACCCTGACGACGTGATGGTGCACGAAGTTTTTGTGCGACAAAGGCTTTTGACGCTTCGTGACGGCGAGTGCCATCAGCGGACGAGTCAGTTGGCGTTGGGTGGTGGTGGCTCGTAGGGGTGGTACCACTTCCAGCCGGCGCGTTCGCCGGTGGGGCCGCGATAGGGCGGGACGTCGGGGGGTGGCTGGGTGGGTGGGCGGGCCAGCGAGCCGGGCTGCAGCGGTCGGCCTTGGCGGTCGGTGACGGTGATGGTCGGGGCGGGTCCGGTGATGGTGATGACCCCGCGGTGGTGTTGGCGGTGATGCCACGGGCACAGCAGCACCAGGTTGTCCAACTCGGTGGCTCCGCCGTCCTCCCAGTGCTGCAGGTGATGGGCGTGCAGGCCGCGGGTGGCCCCGCATCCGGGCACCGCGCACGTGCGATGGCGGCGCTCCAGGGCGCGGCGCAACCGCCGGCTGATGGTGCGGGTGCTGCGCCCGGCCCCGATCACCCGGCCCGCGCGTTGGAACCACACCTCGCAGGTGGCATCACAGCTCAGATAGCGGCGCTCGGCATCGGAGAGCAGCGGACCCAGATGCAGCGAGGCGACCTTGTCCTTGACGTCGACATGGACCACCACGGTGGTGCGCTGCCCGTGCGGGCGGGCCGCCACATCGGCGTCCCACCCCGCCTCGACCAACGCCGTGAACGCATCCACCCGCGTCGGCATCGGCGGCCGCACACCGACCGCATCCTCGTCATCGTCCTCATCATCGCGAGGGGCGGCGTCGGCGGAGTCCTCACCGGCGTGGTCGCGTTTCCACTCCGCGATCAGCCCATCGTGCTGGGACGCCAACCCGGCCTCGAACTTCGCCGACTCAAGGGTCGACAGCGTGATCGTCCACCGGATCAACTCACCCTTGGTGGTCTTGCTGATCCCGCGCTGGGGCTCACCGCGCGGCACCGGCGCCGGTTGCGGCTCGACCTTGACCGCCGTGCGCAACTGCGCCACCGTCATGTTCTCGGCCAACCCCGCATAGTGGGCATCGGAGCCCTGCCCGCCGCGCTGGGCGATCACCCCGACCTGATCCAACGACAACCGGCCCTCCCGCAACAGGGCCGCACAGCGCGGGAACTCGGCCAGCCGGTCGGCGATCGCGGTCACGGTCTCGGCGTTGTTCGGCGAACACCCGATCTTCCACGCCACCAACGCTTCGATCGACCGGCACCCGGTGTTGCCCCACAACCCGTCCCCGTCGATCTGGGCCACGATCTCCACAATCCGGCCATCGATGGCATTGCGCTGCCCCGCCAACTCCGACAACTCGTCGAACAACGCATCCAACCGAGCCGCCCGACTCGACGCAGGCTCGACCTCGTCATCGGCCAACAGCGCAGTGGAAGACATGACCCCATACAAGCAGCAGGGTCTGACAAAAAAGACGTATCTGGCTCAGCGAGAGCGGTTTTCGGAGATCTCGGCGACTCTGTCCCAGACGGCCTTGATGCGCCTGAGTCTCTCCTCGGCATCGTCGACGGCGTCGCTGTCAGCTCGACGAACAGTGACGCCGTGGGCCTTGGCTGTCTGTATCAGTGCGTCGCGCACGGCGGGGTCGGCCATCAGCAGCGTGGACAGCACGCCCGGGCTGAGTGTGCGGTGGCGCAGGAGGGCCTTGTAGTTGACCTCCGCGGGGATGCGCACCTCGAAGACGTTTCTGAACGCGTCGCCGGTGAGCGCGACCAATGCGGTCAGCGCGGCATCCGAGGCCAGACCCAGCAGAAGCCGCCGGCCCGGGAACCAGGGCAGGGGCAGCTTGCCGATCTGTTTGTCCAGAGCGCCCGAGGCGAGATAACCGATGAGGCTGTGGGTCTCGATGTCCTTGATGTCGGACCAGTCGACCGAGTCGCCGTCGAACTCGACCGCGTCGTCGCTGATCACCAGAGCACCGAAGTGGTTGAGCTGACGCAGTACGCCGTCGAGGGGTTCGGGGGCACGGGTCAGGCGCGCGGCCAAATCGCCGAAGCCCAAGCCCCAGCGGCCTCGAACCGGTCCCGTGTCCGGGCGCAAGCGTGCCAGTGGTGTGCTCATCGATTCACGCGGGGGTCGCCAGTGCGGGGAGTTCGTCGGCCAGCAACGCCAGCATCGGCGAGCAGCCGTTGTCGACCTTGACCGTCGCCAGGTTGTCTCCGCGGGTACGGCCGCGGTTGACGATTGCGACCGGGATACCACGCGCAACGGCGTGCCGGACGAAGCGGTAGCCGGAGTACACCGTCAGCGACGACCCCGCCACCAGCAGCGCATCGGCGCTGTCGACCATCGAAAAAGCAACCTCCACACGTGCTTTGGGGACACTTTCGCCGAAGTAGACGATATCGGGCTTGAGCATGCCGCCGCACGCCGGACAGTCGATGATGGAGAACTGCGCGGTGTCGTCGAGCATCGCGTCGGCGTCCGGGGCCACCGCGATGGCGCCCACCGACTCGGCGCGCTGCAGGAATCCTGGATTCGCGGCGTCGAGCAGGTCGTGCAGCGCGGCGCGCGACATCGTGTGCCCGCAATCCAGGCAGACCACCCTCGCGTAGGTGCCGTGCAGATCGACCACCGCCTGACTGCCGGCCTTGGTGTGCAGCAGGTCCACGTTCTGGGTGATCAAACCGGTCACCACGCCGGTACGTTCCAGCGCGGCGAGCGCCCGATGCCCGGCGTTGGGCAATTTCTGGTCCATGTGGCGCCAGCCGACGTGGTTGCGCGCCCAGTACCGCTGCCGGAAGACCGGATCGGAGATGAACTGCCGGATGGTCATGGGGCTGCTGGGCGGCGAGTCGGGCCCGCGGTAGTCGGGGATGCCCGAGTCGGTCGACATGCCCGCGCCGGTGAGCACCGCCACGCGCCGACCCCGCAGCAGCGCGACCAGTTCGGGTGACTCCACGGCCTCCACAGTAGGCGCCGATACCGACACCGCTGGTCAGTGCAGGCAGTCCGCGGCGGCGATCAGCTCGGCGCTCATGTTCTGCTCCATCATCCGCAGCGCCGCATCGCCCAGCTCGGCATCGATGTGGGCTACCGCATCGCGGGGGATGACCACCGGAAAGTGGCGGACGTAGGCGTCGAGCGCGGTGTAGAGAATGCACTGTTCGGTCACCTGCCCGGTCAGCACGACCCGCTCGGGTTTGAGCTGATTGAGCAGATAGGCCAGCGACGTGGCGTAGAAGGCGCTGTGACGCACCTTGGTCATGACCCGGCACCCGTGCTGCGGAACGATCGGTTCGACGAGGTCGGGGCGTTCGCCGTTGAGCGCCGAGCGCACGATGTCGCTGAACTCGGCGCTGAAGTCACCGTAGTTGTCGTTGACGTAGATGAGGTCGACATCGTCACGGGACCGGGAGTCGGCGACGAGTTTCGCCAACGGGTCGACGATCGCCTCGACGCTGGGCGTCAGTTTCTCGGCGTCGGGATGATCGTAGGTGTTCATCATGTCGATGATCAGCACCGCGGTGTTGCTCATGGCCACGTGCATACCCCATTTGGTTTACGGGCAACAATGAGGCATGGATTTCTACTCCGCCTACCGGCATGGCTTCGTCCGGGTCGCCGCATGCACCCACCACACCGCGCTGGCCGAGCCGGCAGCCAACGCCGAGACGGTGCTGGGCATCGCCCGCGAATGCCACGACGACGGTGTGGCTTTGGCCGTGTTCCCGGAGATGAACCTGACGGGATACTCCATCGAGGACATCGTGCTGCAGGACGCGCTGCTCGAGGCCGCCGAACAGGCGGTGTCGGCGGTGGTGGCCGGATCGTCCGACCTGATGCCCGTACTGGTGGTCGGGGCCCCGCTGCGGCACCGCAACCGGATCTACAACACCGCGGTGGTGATCCACCGGGGCCGTGTGCTCGGGGTGGTGCCGAAGTCCTACCTACCGACCTATCGGGAGTTCTACGAGAAGCGCCAGATCGCGTCCGGCCACGACGAAGCCGGTGAGATCCGGCTCGGCGGAACCGACGTGCCCTTCGGGCCCGATCTGTTGTTCGCGGCCGAGGACATCCCCGCATTCGTGCTGCACGTCGAGATCTGCGAGGACATGTTCGTGCCGATCCCCCCGAGTGCGGAGGCGGCGCTGGCCGGAGCGACGGTGCTGGCCAACCTGTCCGGCAGCCCGATCACGATCGGCCGCGCGGAGGACCGGTGCCTGCTGGCCCGTTCGGCGTCGTCGCGGTGCCTGGCCGCCTATGTGTACGCCGCGGCGGGGGAGGGAGAGTCCACCACCGACCTGGCCTGGGACGGGCAGACGATGATCTGGGAGAACGGGGTGTGCCTGGCGCAATCCGAACGGTTCCCGAAGGGGGCGCGACGCTCGGTGGCCGACGTCGACGTCGAACTGTTGCGCAACGAACGCATCCGGATGGGCACCTTCGACGACAACCGCCGTCAGCATGTGATCGACGACGACTCGTTCCGGCGCATCGAGTTCCACCTCGACCCGCCCTCCGAGGACATCGGCCTGCTGCGCGAGGTGGAGCGCTTCCCGTTCGTGCCGGCCGACCCGGCCCGTCTGGAGCAGGACTGCTACGAGGCCTACAACATCCAGGTATCCGGGCTCGAACAGCGGTTGCGCGCCCTGGACTACCCGAAGATCGTGCTCGGTCTGTCCGGTGGCCTGGATTCCACCCACGCGTTGATCGTCGCGGCGCGCGCGATGGATCGTGAGCAGCGGCCGCGCAGCGACATCCTGGCGTTTACCTTGCCCGGTTTCGCCACCGGCGACCGAACCAAGAACAACGCGACACGGCTCGCCGAAGCCCTCGGGGTGACCTTCGAGACCATCGACATCTCGTCCACCGCGCAGTTGATGCTCTCCGAGATGGACCACCCGTTCGCCCGCGGGGAGAAGGTCTACGACGTCACGTTCGAAAATGTGCAGGCTGGTCTGCGCACCGACTACCTGTTCCGGTTGGCCAATCAACGCGGCGGCATCGTGCTGGGCACCGGCGACCTCTCCGAGCTGGCGCTGGGGTGGTCGACCTACGGTGTCGGCGACCAGATGTCGCACTACAACGTCAACGGCGGGGTCCCGAAAACGTTGATCCAGCACCTGATTCGGTGGGTCATCTCGTCGGAGCAGTTCGACCGGACGGTCAACGAGGTGCTGCAGTCCGTGCTCGACACCGAGATCAGCCCCGAACTGGTGCCCGCCGGTGAGGACGAGGAAATCCAGAGCAGCGAGAGCAAGGTCGGACCGTATGTCCTGCAGGACTTCTCCCTGTTCCAGGTGTTGCGGTACGGTTTCCGGCCGTCGAAGGTGGCGTTTCTGGCCTGGCATGCTTGGAGCGACCCTCAGCGCGGTGACTGGCCGGTCGGGTTGCCGGAGGACGAGCGACCCTCATTCTCCCTGAAGGAGATCCGCCACTGGCTGCAGGTCTTCGCGCAGCGGTTCTATTCGTTCAGCCAGTTCAAGCGCTCGGCGCTGCCCAACGGTCCGAAGGTGTCGGCCGGCGGGTCACTGTCGCCGCGCGGCGACTGGCGGGCGCCGTCGGATATGTCGGCGCGGACCTGGCTCGAGGAGATCGAGCGGTCGGTCCCGGAGAGCTGAGCAGCGGTCAGGGCACCAGGGCCAGTGTGCCCAGCGGGGTGCTGCGGTGCGGCACCGTGGTCAGATCGGCCAGGCGCGCCACCGCGCCTTCGATACCGCGGGCCAGCACGTCCACGTCGGGGGCGGCGTCGTAGTCGGCCAGAACTCCGAACGCCAGCCGGTCGGCGTAGCTCAGGATCGCGATGCCGGTGCGCAGCTGCAGCGCCAGCGGCGGGATCGGCAGCAGTTTGGTGATCCGGCAGCCCAGCACCGTCAGCGGCTCGGGCGGGCCGGGCACGTTCGTGGCCAACGTGACCACGCCGCGCTGCGGAAGCCGGGTGAACGCGCGCACCGCCCACGCCGACAGCGGGAACGGCACCAGGCCAGCGGCCGCGAAGACCGCGCTGCCGGCGTGCCGCTGTCCGCTCGTCTTCACCCGATTCAGCCGCGAGTGCACCGCCTCGAGTTGCCGGATGGGATCGCTTTCATCCACCGGTAGACACGGCAACATCAGCGAGACCCGGTTGTCGGGTCGGTCCGCGGCGTCGTCGCTGCGCACCGACACCGGGACCAGTGTGCGCAGCGAGTCCCGTCGGAGCCGCTCGCCCCGGCCCAGGAGCAGCGAGCGGTAGCTGTCGGTGATGGCCGCCAGCGCGACGTCGTTGACCGTGACATCGAAGTGGGCGCAGATGCGCTCCACATCAGCACGGGGCACCTCGGCGGAGACATAGCGGCGCATGGCACCCATCGGCCCGTTCAGCGTCGAGGCCGACGGGCTCAGCAGGCCTCCGGCGATATCCAGCACGCCGCGCACAGCGTTGGCAGCCGTGGCGCCGAGCCCGGCCACGGTGTTGATGGCACCGGTCAACCAGGTGACCGGGTTCGGCCGGCCCGGCGGCGGGGACTGCTCGGAGACCCTGACCACGCGGCGGTCGGTGTGGTGGGCTTCGTCGCACAGCGCGGTCAGCAGATGGGTTGCGGCGATACCGTCGACCAGGCAGTGGTGGATCCTCAGCAGCAAAGCCCAGCGCCTGCGTCCCAGTCCCTCGATCACCCAGCACTCCCACAGCGGGTGGTCCCGGTCCAGCCGCCGTTCCATGATGTCGGCGACCAGGCGGTGCAGCGCGTCGTCGTCACCCGGCATCGGAAGGGCCGCACGCCGGATGTGGTGAGTGATGTCGAAGCCGTTGTCGGGCACCCATTCCGGTGCGGCCAGGTCGAGAGGATGCAGACGCAGCTGCTGGGTCAGTCGGGGAAATCGCGCCGCGCGTTGGGCGAAAACCTCTGTCAGACGATCGAATTGAGGGATCGGCCCGTCCAGGACCGCGACGCCGCCGATGGCGAGACTGATGTGGGGATCGGAATCCTCGGCCTCCAAGAAGCCCGCGTCCAGGGTCGTCAGGTGATCCACGATGTCACGGTCGCACGGCGACCGCGTCGCCGCCAGAGGCTTTGGTCCTCAGCTACTCCGACCGCTCACAGCCGGCCGTCGAGGCGCAGATCCGGGTGCACCCAGTTCGGGGACCGGCGCTCCTTGAACGCCAGGAAACCCTCGATCGATTCTGGGGCGCCCAGGCTGGCCTGCATTCCGATGCGGTCGTAGAGCCCGAGGTAGTTGTCGAGGCTGGACTTGATGACCGTGCGGGCGTGCGGTGCCGTGCGACAGCACTGGGCCAGCACCTCCCGGGCGGCGTCGGGGAGTTCGTCGTGGGGCACCACGCGGGCCACCAGACCCCAGTCCAGGGCCTCGGCCGCCGTCAGCGTGCGGCCGGTGAACATCAGGTCCCGGGTGCGCACCGGCCCGATCAGGCGGGCCAGCATGTGGCTGTAGTAGGTGTCGGCGATGCCGCGGAAGAGTTCGGGCACGCGGAAGGTGGCCCGGTCGCTGACCACCGCCATGTCCGAACAC
Organism: Mycolicibacterium duvalii; assembly: GCF_010726645.1. Classification (NCBI taxonomy): domain Bacteria; kingdom Bacillati; phylum Actinomycetota; class Actinomycetes; order Mycobacteriales; family Mycobacteriaceae; genus Mycobacterium; species Mycolicibacterium duvalii. The sequence continues at coordinate 710,733 of NZ_AP022563.1, forward strand.
AGCGCGATCTGCAGCCCGCCGCCCTGGCACAGCCCGTTGACCGCGGCGACCACGGGTTTGGTGGACTGGCGCAGCGTCTCGAACGGGGTGACGTCCATGCCGAGCGCCGAGCCGAACGTCAGCCAGTCGTCGGACCCGTCGCCGCCGCCCATATCACCGCCGGGAGCGAAGACGTCCCCGGTACCGGTGATCAGCAGGCCCGCCAGGTCAGGGTCGGCGTCGACGTGGCGCACCGCGTAGCGGATGCCGAAGTACATCGCCGGGGTCATCGCGTTGCGCGCCTCGGGACGGTCCAGCGTGCACACCCCGAAACCGGCTTCGCGGGTGAACCTCAGGAAGGGGGTGCCGAGCCAGTCACCATCAGGGGGGCGGGGCGCGGTGGTCATCGGGAGCTCCTGTCATGGCGTTGTCGATCGCCTTACTGTAGGGCGCGCAGTTGCCGGCCCCGGCCACCAGCGTCGCCAATGCTCCCGCCGCGCACGCACGCGGCAGGGCAACCTCGGGCCCGATCGGCCAGTGGGCGGCCAGGACGCCGGCGAACACATCGCCGGCGCCGGTGGTGTCGACCGGCCGCACCGCGGGGGCGGGTATGTCGTGTGCCCGCCCGGCGGTGATGTGGCGGGCGCCGCGCGCGCCGCGGGTGATGACCAGGTGCTCGACGAGGAGCCGGTCGTCGTCCAGCCAACCGGGCGCCTCGCTGTCGTTGACGATGACCACGTCGGAGTGCGCGGCCAGCGCGGCCAACTGCGCAGGGTCGTATCCCCCCGGCGAGGCGTTGACCAGCACCACCGCCCCGGCGGTGCGAGCCATTCGGGCCGCGGCGACCGCCGTCTCGAGCGGGATCTCGAGCTGCAACAGCACCACGTCGGCGACGGTGACCGCTTCGCGCAGGCCGGGCGAGCCGGCACTCAGGTGTGCGTTGGCGCCGGGTGCGACGACGATGGTGTTCTCGGCCGCGGCGTCGACGGCGATCACCGCGGTTCCACTGGGGCCGGACACCGTGCCGACCGCGGTCACGTCGACACCGTTGTCGAGCAGATGGCGCCGCAGGTCGCCGGCCGTGGCATCGCTGCCCAGCGCAGCCACCAGCGCCACCTCGGCGCCGGCGCGCGCTGCCGCGACGGCCTGATTGGCGCCCTTGCCGCCCGGCACCGTGGTCAGTCCGGACGCCAGCACCGTCTGGCCGGCACGCGGCAGCTCCTCCACGGTGAAGATCAGGTCGGCGTTGACGCTGCCGACCACGCACACCCGCGCCACGTCCGACGACGTTAGGGACTGGATCGGGGGTCGCACAACCGTCACCCTTGACCGGGTGCGCAGCGCACGACCCGATACCCTGGCCTGATGAGTGTGCAGGCACCATCAGCACCCGATCTGCGGGAACAGGTCCATGACGCGGCCCGGCGCGCCCGCAGCGCGGCCCGCGCGCTGGCCACGTTGAGCACCGAGGTGAAGAACCGCGCGTTGCGCACGGCCGCCGACCACGTCTTGATGAACACGCGGGTCATCCTCGATGCCAACGAGACCGATCTGGCCGCGGCGCGCGCCGCTGGGACGCCTGCGTCGATGCTCGACCGGCTGGCGCTGAACCCGAGCCGCATCGAAGGGATCGCCGACGGACTGCGTCAGGTCGCGAGCCTGCCCGACCCCGTCGGGGAGGTGCTGCGCGGCCGCACGCTGGTCAACGGTCTGCAGCTGCGTCAGCAGCGGGTGCCGCTCGGGGTCGTCGGCATCGTCTACGAGGGCCGCCCCAATGTCACGGTCGACGCGTTCGGGCTGACGCTCAAGTCGGGCAACGCCGTGTTGCTGCGCGGCAGCTCGTCGGCCGCGCACTCCAACGAGGCGCTGGTCAACGCGCTGCGCGCCGCTCTGGCCACCGAGCGACTCGACTGCGACGCCGTGCAGTTGCTGCCCAGCTCCGATCGCGCCAGCGTCACCCACCTGATCCAGGCGCGAGGGCTGGTGGACGTGGTCATTCCGCGTGGGGGTGCGGGCCTGATCGACGCCGTGGTGCGCGACGCGCAGGTGCCCACCATCGAGACGGGCGTCGGCAACTGCCATGTGTACGTCGACAAGTCGGCCGACCTCGACATGGCCGAGAAGATCCTGCTGAACGCCAAGACGCGCCGCCCCAGCGTGTGCAACGCCGCAGAGTCGGTGCTGATCGACGCGGCCGTCGCCGAGACGGCGGTGCCACGGTTGACCGCGGCGCTGCAGCAGGCCGGCGTGACGGTGCACGTCGACCCGTCCGAGGAGGAGTTGCGCGCCGAATTCCTTTCGATGGACATCGCTTTGGCGGTGGTCGACGGAGTCGACGGCGCCATTGCGCACATCAACGAATACGGCACCGGCCACACCGAAGCCATCGTGACCACCGATCTCGCTGCGGCGCAACGGTTCAGCGACCGCGTCGACGCCGCGGCGGTGATGGTGAACGCGTCGACGGCGTTCACCGACGGAGAGCAGTTCGGTTTCGGCGCCGAGATCGGCATCTCCACCCAGAAACTGCACGCGCGAGGCCCGATGGGGCTGCCGGAGCTGACCTCGACCAAGTGGATCGTCTGGGGAGACGGCCACACCCGTCCGGCTTAGACAGGAGTGAACACGTGAGTCTTCCCGCACACACCGTGCCGCTGTTCGCCGACATCGATGATGTCGCGCGCCGGCTGGCCGAGACGGGCTATCTGCCCGACACCGCCACCGCGACTGCGGTATTCCTCGCCGACCGGCTGGGCAAGCCGTTGCTGGTCGAAGGTCCCGCCGGGGTCGGCAAAACCGAACTGGCGCGTGCGATCGCGCAGTCCACCGGTTCGGGCCTGGTGCGGTTGCAGTGTTACGAGGGCGTGGACGAGGCGCGGGCGCTCTATGAGTGGAACCACGCCAAACAGATCCTGCGCATCCAGGCCGGCAACGCAGGCGCCGGAGGCGACGGTGAAGCCTGGGACCGCACCCGAGGCGACGTGTTCTCCGAGGAGTTCCTGCTCAGCCGGCCGTTGCTGACCGCCATCCGGCGCACCGAGCCGACGGTGCTGCTGATCGACGAGACCGACAAGGCCGACATCGAGATCGAGGGCCTGCTGCTCGAGGTGCTCAGCGACTTCGCCGTAACGGTGCCCGAGCTCGGCACCATCACCGCCGAGCGGCGCCCGCTGGTGGTGCTCACCTCCAATGCCACCCGCGAGCTGTCCGAGGCGCTCAAGCGGCGCTGCCTGTTCCTGCACATCGACTTCCCGGATCCCGACCTGGAGCGGCGCATCCTGCTGTCCCGGGTGCCGGAGCTGCCGGCCCATCTGGCCGACGAGCTGGTGCGGATCATCGGGGTGCTGCGCGGCATGGCGTTGAAGAAGTTGCCGTCGGTGGCCGAGACGATCGACTGGGGCCGCACCCTGCTGGCGCTGGGCCTCGACACCATCGACGACGAGGTCATCGCGGCGACGCTGGGCGTCGTCCTCAAGCACCAGTCCGACCAGGTAAAGGCGGCCGGGGAGCTGAGGCTGAACTGATGGCCGTCCGCCGCACCCGCCCGCCCCAGCCGCTGGCCCCGCACGGGATTCCGGGGCACCTCGTCGAGTTCGTCGAAGCGCTGCGTGCGCAGGGGATCTCGGTGGGTCCGTCGGAAACCGTCGACGCCGGCCGGGTGATGGCCACGCTCGGGCTGGGGGACCGGCAGGTGTTGCGCGAGGGCATCGCGTGTGCGGTGCTGCGCCGCCCCGATCACCGCGAGACCTATGACGTGCTGTTCGACCTGTACTTCCCGGCTGCGCTGGGCGCCAAGACGGTCCTCGACGACGACGCCGACTCCGAGGACGGGCTGCCACCCGAGGACATCGACGCGCTGCGCCAGGCGCTGGTCGACATGCTCAGCGACAACGAGGAACTGGCCAACCTCGACGAACGGTTGGCCGCGATGATCGCCCAGATCGTGGAGGCCTACGGGCGGTACAACTCGAGCCGTGGACCGTCGTATTCGTCATACCAGGCGCTCAAGGCAATGAGCCTGGACGACCTGGAGGGGCGGCTGCTGGCCGGACTGCTGGCACCGTACGGCGACGAGCCCACCCCGACCCAGGAGCAGATCGCCAAAGCGCTTGCTGCGCAACGCATCACGCAGTTGCGCAGGATGGTCGAAGCAGAGACGAAACGGCGTACCGCCGAGCAGCTGGGCCGCGACCATGTGCAGACCTACGGTGTGCCGCAGCTGGCCGAGAACGTGGAGTTCTTGCGGGCATCCGGCGAGCAGCTGCGCCAGATGCGCCGCGTCGTCGCCCCGTTGGCGCGCACGCTGGCCACCCGGCTGGCGGCACGGCGCCGCCGGTCGCGCGCCGGGGAGATCGACCTGCGCAAGACGCTGCGCAAGTCGATGTCCACCGGCGGCGTCCCGATCGACGTGGTGCTCAAGAAGCCGCACCCGGCCCGGCCCGAGCTCGTGGTGCTGTGCGACGTGTCGGGCTCGGTGGCCGGCTTCAGCCACTTCACCCTGCTGTTGGTACACGCGCTGCGTCAGCAGTTCAGTAGGGTCCGCGTCTTCGCCTTCATCGACACCACCGACGAGGTCACCGAATTGTTCGGCCCCGACGCCGATCTCGCGGTCGCGGTTCAGCGCATCACCCGCGAGGCCGGGGTCTACACCCGCGACGGGCATTCCGACTACGGGCACGCATTCGTGTCGTTCCTCGACAAGTACCCCAACGTGCTCTCTCCGCGCAGCGCTCTGCTGATCCTCGGCGACGGCCGCAACAACTACCGCAACCCGGAGACCGAACTGCTGGCGCACATGGTCAATGCAAGCCGGCATGCGCACTGGCTAAACCCCGAGCCACGGCACCTGTGGGGCAGCGGTGATTCGGCGGTGCCCCGCTACGAGGACCTGATCACCATGCACGAATGCCGGTCGGCCAAGCAGCTGGCCTCGGTGATCGACGCGTTGTTGCCGGTCTGAGGCGTCACCGGGTGCCGCCGGCCTCCGGAGGCTGGTCGATCCGCCGCGCCAGCTCGGCGCGGGAGCGGATGCCCAGCTTGCGATAGGCGCGGGACAGGTTGACTTCCACCGTCTTGGGACTGATGAACAAGGTGGTGGCGATCTCCCGGTTGGTGCGGCCCGAAGCCGCCAGCTCGGCGATTCGGCGTTCGGATTCCGTGAGCTGGCCGGTCTCCGGTCTGCGGGCGACGGCGACGCGATCGAGCTCGGTGCGGGCGCGCGTGGCCCAGATCGCACAACCGAGATCCTCGAAGATGGTCAATGCTTCCCGGATGGTGGAGGCAGCGGCGTCGCGTCGCCGCTGTCGCCGTTGCAGCTGACCCCACACCAGCAGGCTGCGTGCGCGCTCGAACGGCATCGCCACGCGGTCATGGTGGGTGAGCGCGGACCGCGCGGCTGCGGCGGCGCCGGCGAGCTCGCCCCGCGCGGCCAGCAGCATGCTGCGGCAGCGCGCCCCGGTGGCCATCATCCACGCCCGGTTGAGCCGTCGACCGTTGCGTTCGAGCCGCCCGATCAACTCTTCGGCGTCGTCGAGGATTCCGACGCCGATCATGGCCTCGGCAGCGTCGGGAACATAGGAAGATGTGATGATCTCGGTCGCATCCGGCATCGCATCCAGCTGTGCCTGTAGCGGTTTGAGCGTGGTCAGGGCGGCGTCGTGGTTGCCCAGTGACACCTCGAGCATGCCCAGGGCGGTCAGCGGCCACACCGTCAGGAAGTAGGCGCCGCACCGCATACTGGCCGCCAACGCAGCGTCGGCGTCCGCCCGGGTGTCGGCTTCGCGGCCGGCCAGCGCGGCGAGGACGGCCCGCATGGTCAGTGCCATGGCCAGTGCGAGGTCCCCACCGAGCTGACGGGCCCGCTCCATTGCCTCCCGGGCGATCTCCGCGGCCGCGGAGACATTGCCCAGCCACACCTCCACCTGAAAGCTGTTGAACGTGACGTGCAGCAGGTCGTTCTCTTCGCCGCGTTCGATGCAGCGTCGCCGGATCTCGGCGAACTCGGCGCGCGCCGCCTCCAGCTGACCCGTCCAGGACAGGAACGACGCGTTCTGCACGCTGGGACGAAAAGCCATCGGCATGTGCAGGTCCGGCGTCTCCAATTGCAGCGCGCGCTGCAAGCTCTCCTCGTCGAGACCTTCCCCGCGCAGGAAGCGCTGGTTGACCCGCAGGCTCAGCGCCTGGCACAGCAGTTCGGGCTGGTCGGCCTCCGCCGCAGCAGTGACCGCGGCCTCCACGGTCTGCGCCGCAGCCGGCATCTGGCCGCTGTTGAACTGGGCGAACGCCAGAGTCACCAGGATCTGCGCGCACAAGGTCGCGTCATCCCCGACTTCGTGGAGGGCGCGCTCGAGCAGGTCCGCGGCGCGACGGAAGTTGCTGTCGTACACCGCCACCGCGGCGAGGCGGCTCAGCGCCTCGGCCCGCTGCGTGCCGGGCGCCAACTGGTCGATGGTGGTCTCCAACAGATCCTGCGCCCGGGCAAAATCCCCTGCATCGCAGTGGTATTGAGCTGAACGGATTCGCCGCTCAGAGGTGTCGCCGCCCAGCCCCAGCGCAAGGTCGAGCAGTTCGGCCGCTTCCGCGGGAGCCCCGCGCGCCCGAGCGGTCTTCGCGGCTTTGTCCAGTGTGGTCAGCGTTTTGGGTTCACCCTTGACCGACGCCAAGGCCAGATGCCGGGCCTGCAGTTCCGGCTCGTCGACCAGGTCGGCCAGGCGACGGTGCAATGCGCGGCGACGGGTGTGGCTGGCTCGGGTGTACACGCCTCTGGCCAGGAGCGGGTGCGTGAAGCGGATCCGCTGGCCCTCGATGGACACCAGGCCTTCGTCGGCGGTTTCCTCCAGGAGCTTTGCCGCCCGTTCGGTGTCCTCGCCGACCGCGCGCGCGACCAACTCGATGGTCGGAGACTTCACACACGCCGCTGCCAGCAAAAGTTCCCGACGTCGGACGTGACACTGCCGACGCGGGTGCGCACCAGGTCGGCGAGCGTGCTCGGCAACGGAGCCCCGGCGCCCGCCGGGCCGGTGCCCATCACCCGAGCCAGCTCGAGGGCGTAGAACGGGTTGCCGCCCGAGATCTCGGCGATGCGCACCATCTTCGGTCGGGAGACCGAGCGCCCGAGCCGGTCGGACACCACCGCGGTCAATCCGCCCAAGCTCAGCGGACGGACGCGCACCCGCGTGAGATCCTCGGGGCGGGGCAGTTGCAGCCACGCACATGTACTGCCCACGGCGGGATCAATGCGCTCGGTGACCAATACCGCGACCCGGCCCCGCAGTCTTCTGGCCGCGAACGCGACCGCATGCCTACTCGAAGCGTCCAGCCACTGCAGGTCGTCCACGGCCAACAACACCGGGGCTTGCTGGGCCAAACCCTCGATCACCGAGAGGAATCCGGCGGCCACCGCGCGTCGGTCCGTTTCGTGACGGCCGTCGTCGCTGTGCAGCAGAACCCGTTCCAGCGCGAGCCGCTGGGCCGGCGGCAGGTTCGTCCACGCGGAAACGTCCACAGTGCCGAGAAGATCGGCGAGCCCCGCGTAAGCCAGCACCGACTCGGTTTCGGCGGTCCGGGCCGACAGCACGGTGAACGCGCGCTGTCGCGCGAGATCGAGCGCGTTGAACCACACGGTGGTCTTGCCGATACCGGCCTCGCCCTCGAGCACCAGAGCCGATGGGGAAGCGCAGGCACGATCCAGTAAGCCGGCGACCGCGCCGTCCTCGCCCGGACGGCTGACCAGCCGTAGCGGCATAACTGCTGCGCCTCCTCGCGGGTAGGCGCGAACCAACTGTCAACCCGCACCCGCCACCCATGCGTACTGCCGGGCAGGCCGCCTCGCAAACTCACACGCCGGCTACGCCTGCGTGTTCTGCAGCCTGAAGTTTGGACTCATTCGACTATGGCACATATTGACGCTCAGCGCGCGGTCTATGCGACGAATCGGCGAGGAACCGACGTTAGGGAAACCCCTGATTCAACCCGGGTTCACCGGTTCTAACGTCGAATCGTGATGTCCGCACCCGCTACGGACGGCTGGTACTTGGCCGAATGCTATCGGCCACAGCTTGCCGGCCCGCCCCTCGACGAGGCCATGACGCAACTCGACCTCGCGGCCGCCTCGGAAGCCACGGGCGCGCGACTGCTGTTCACGGTGTGCGCGCCCGTCGACGAGGTGCTCTACAGCCTGTTCTGGGCACCGTCGCTGGAGTCGGTCGTGCAGGTGTGTGCGCGGGCCGGTTTCCCCGCCGACCGTGTCAGTGTCGGGGTCGACGCCCGCATCAATGCCAACGCCGAAGCCTCGCTGCTGGCAGCGTTCATGCCTCGGCGCGTCCGAGAAGCACCTGACTGCCGGACAGCAAAGAAATAGGGATTTCCCTGATTCACGGACAAGCGCAGCGCCCTAGTTTCATCAGAGTCAATATTCAACGCTTCCGCAGAGTCGACCCGTGCCCGGTGCGCGTTGGCGGGTCTGCTTCTTCGGCGAGTCGGGGGTTCGGATGAACACGCACAACGTCGGGCAGGTCTTCGGATCGGCAGCAGCCACATCGCACAGGTCGCCGCGTTCGGCGGCGGACTGTATCGGCCGGGTGGGCGGGCTGGCCGCGGCGCTGGGTGTGGGCGTCATGCTCTTCGCAGCGCCGTGGACCGCAGCCGCCGACACCGAGTCTGCCGGCTCGTCGACCAAGAGTGACACTGCGACGTCCTCACCGCGGAAGGCGGGCCCGTCGACGGCGGTGACCGACCGCGAACCGGTGGCCTCCGTCGACAGCGCCGACGACATCTCCAGCGACACGTCCGACATCGACGTCGACACAGACTCGGCCGACGGCGACGCGGATGCCGAGCAGGCGGACGAGGAGCTCGACGATCTGATCGAGCTCGACGAGCTCGGGGGAGACGGGGACGCCGAGGTGGCCGACGAGCCCGTCGACGAAGAACTCGCTGCGCCGGTCAGCGACGACGACTCGGCGCCGCGGTCGGGTTCTCGGAAGTCGTCACCACCGGCCACCCGCGTGCCAGCCGACCCGGCCGCGAACCGGGAGACGTCGCACGACGCCGAGTCCGCGCCTGTGTCAGCCGAGCCGACTCGGGAGCGGCGCGCGGTGGCGGCACGGTTCGACGTCGACGGCGAGTCGCCGTTGTCGCCATCGAACGGCGGCCCATCCACCGAGCCACTGGCGGCGGCCGCCCAGGTGTCGATGGTTCCGATGTCGGACACTCGCTCCAGCGCCGACAGCACGCCGGTGACGCCGCCGCCCGACAAGGCGTTGCAGGCCCAGCCGGGCACCTTCCTGGGTGTGGCGAGCTCGCTGTTGTCGGCCGTGATCGCACCGTTCATGGCGCCCGCCTCCGCGCCCGCGGCACCGGCGGCGGCGCCGGCGATGTGGGGCGTGCTGGCGTGGGTCCGGCGTGAGCTCGAGGACACCTTTGCCAATGTCAGCATCTCCATCGGCGGGCGGCAGATCGTGCAGACCGGCACCGCCTATGCCACTTCGGAGGGCTTCGGCTCGATTGCGATCGCGTACGGGGAGAACGCGACCGCGACGGCGACGGGTCTGTTCAATCGCGCAGTCGCCCGCGGAGACAACTCCACCGCCGAGGCCGGTGACGGCAACTTCAATCGCGCCCGGGTGTACGGCGACGACAACGAGGCGACGGCGACCGGTGGCTGGTTCAACAGCGTGCGGATCGTCGGTGACAACAATGACGGAGATGCGTCGGGCGGCTCGGCGTCGGTCTCGCTGCGCGGTGACGGCAACACCGGCGCTGCGGATGGGCGCAGTGCCGGGGTGCGCGTCAGCGGCGACACCAACACCGTCGATGTCGACGGAGACTTCAGCCGTGCGCGGGTAGTCGGCAACAACAACACCGTCGACAGCGCCGGATCCGGCAACAGTGCACGCATCCTTTTCGACGGAAACACGGTGTCGCTATCCTCAGCCGGCGGCAGCGCCGACGCCCGGATCGTCGGGTACGACAACGACGCCACCGTGGTCGCCGACGGCGGCCGGGCCGCGGTGTCATTGACCGGCTTCGACAACGACGCCACCGCCGAGGCCACCGAGGGTTCGCTCGCGCGGGTCACCATCCGCGGTGACCGTAATTCTGGATCCGCTGCGGCAGATCAGGACTCCGTGGCGCTGGCGCGCATCTACGGTGACGACAACACCGGGGTCTCCGACGCCGACGGCGACGGCAACGCCTCAACCCGGATCTCCGGCGACGGGAACGTCGCCGAGGCCACCAACGCGCGGGCCCGGATCTCCGGCGACCAGAACACCGCTATCGCCGACGGCGCCGGCAGCGTCGCCAGAGTGCGGGGAGAGTCGAGTTCGGCGAGCGCGCTCGGCGAGGACAACACCGCCCTGGTGTGGGGGACGGACTCCGTGGCGATCGCGGGCCCCGGCACCGATAACACGGCAATCTCGCTGGGTAGCAGCTTGATCGCCGACACCGGGCCGGGCGACGGGCAGACCGTGTACGGACAGCCCGACCCCAACATCAGGCCGGTGGCCGGTGCCGACGGGGCGACGGTGGCCGAGGGGTCCACGGTCGTGATCGATGTGTTGGCCAACGATTCCGATGCCGACGGTGAGTTGGATCCGGCCTCGGTCGTGGTGTCCCAGCCATTGCATGGCACGGTGACGGCCAATCCGGACGGCACCGTCACCTATGTGTCCGATGGTGCGGAGGTGGTGGCCGACAGCTTCACCTACACGGTGGCCGATGTGGAGGGGGCGGTCAGCAACAGCGCGACGGTGACGGTGACGATCAGCCCGGTCGACGACGCGCCGGTCGCGGTCGCCGATTCGGCGTCGACGGCCGAGAACACCACGGTGACCATCGATGTGGTGGCCAATGACACCGATGTCGACGGTGGGCCACTGGACGTCGAAAGCGTGACCCAGGGCGGCAACGGTGCAACGGTGGCCATCGTCGACGACCAGATCAACTACACCCCGGGCACCGATTTCACCGGCACCGACACCTTCACCTACACCCTCAACGGCGGCTCCACCGCCACCGTCACCGTGACCGTCAGCGCCATCGGCGACAACGAAGCACCTACCGCTGCACCGACTTTCGGAATGCCCGACGATGACGGTGTCATCACCGGCGACCTGGGTGCGACCGACCCCGACGGCGACGCGCTGACCTATACGGTCACCGACGCGGCTCTGTCGGGCTCGCTGCTGCTGAGTTCCGACGGCACCTTCACCTACACGCCCACGCTGGCCGCCCGGCTGGCCGCGTTCGCCACCCCGGGCGCTGATGTCGACTCGTTCACCGTCGAGATCAGCGACGGCGTCAACCCGGCGGTCACCGTCACCGTCGCCGACCTGCCGATCCTGCCGGGCGCCCCGGCCGTCACGGACACCATCGCCGGTATTACGAATCCCGATGGTGTCGTGTTCAGTCCGGACGGGTCCCGGGCCTACGTCGCCAACGGCGGCAGCAGCGACATCATCTCGGTGATCGACACCGCGACCAGCACCGTGATCGACACGATCCCCATCGCGAGCCGGACCCAGCAGATGGCGATCAGCCCCGACGGCACCCACATCTACCTGACGAGGACGGGACCGATTCTCGACAGCATCGGCACCCTGGTGGTGGTCAACACGACCACCCACGCCAGCGAAAGCATCGAGGTGGGCTACAACCCGGAAGGCGTGGCGGTCAGTCCCGACGGCAGCCGCGTGTACGTCGCGAACTTCTACGACGCCAGCGTGTCGGTGATCGACACCGCCACCAACACCGTGATCGCGACGCCCGATGCCGGACTGGGATCGGTCCGCGTGGCGGTGGCTCCGGACGGCAGTCGCGTCTACGTGGCCAACACCTGGGACAACTCGGTCACGGTGATCGACACCGCCACCAACACCGCGGTCGGCGCTGCCATAGACGTGGGTCTGGGCCCGTTCGGGGTGACGGTCAGCCCCGACGGCTCCCGTGCCTATGTCACCAATGGCGACGGCGACTCGGTCTCGGTGATCGATACCGCCACCAACTCCGTCATCGCCACTGTCGACGTCGGCGACTTCCCGACCACGGTGGCGGTCAGCCCTGACTCCACCCTGGCCTATGTCGCCAACTACAGCGGCGATTCCGTCTCGGTGATCGACACCGCCACCAGCACGGTGATCTCCACCGTCGTCCTGGACTACTCCTTCCAGGACGTCACCCCGACCGGTGTTGCGTTCAGCCCGGACGGCACCTTCGCTCTGGTCACCACCTACGACAACGACACCGTGTCGGTGATCTCGCTGGTGAGTACCCCCGACACTCCCGCGGTGGTGGGCGATGACACCGTCACCGTCGACCAGGACAGCACCGACAACGTGATCGACGTGTTGGCCAACGACAGTGACGCCGACGGTGCGCTCACCATCACCGCAGTCGGCGAACCGCTCAACGGAACAGCCGCCATCGCCTTCGACGGGCAGTCGGTGATCTACACCCCCGACACCGATTTCAGCGGGGTCAACACCTTCACCTATACCGTGACCGACCCCAGGGGCGGGACCGGCACAGCCACCGTCACGGTCACCGTCGGTTCCGTCGTGAACAACGAAGCGCCAACCGCCGCACCGACCTTCGGGATGCCGGATGCCGACGGAGCCGTCGCCGGTTCGCTCAACGCCATCGACCCCGACGGCGATGCGCTGACCTACACCGTCACCGACGCGCCGCTGTCGGGTTCACTGCTGCTCAACCCGAACGGCACCTTCACCTACATCCCGACGCTGGCTGCGCGCCTGGCCGCCTCCGACACCCCGGCCGCGGACGTCGACTCGTTCACCGTGGAGATCAGCGACGGCGTCAACCCGGCAGTCACCGTCGCCGTCGAGGATGTGCCCATCGGGCCGGCCCTGCCGGTCGCGAGCGAGGCGGTCGGGGTCGGCGAGCTGCCCCAGGTGGTGGCCGCCAGCGCGGACGGCAGCAGGATCTATGTGACCAACCAGGTGGACGACAACGTGTCGGTGATCGACACCGCCACCAACGAGGTGATCGCTTCCATCGCCGTCGGCGACTTCCCGTTCGGGATTGCGGTCAGCCCGGTCGGAGACCGCGCGTACGTCACCAATGGCATCGACGGCACGGTGTCGGTGATCGACACCAGCGCCAACACCGTGATCGATACCATCTCCGTGGGCCAGTTCCCGCTGGGCGTGGCGGTCAACAACACCGGAACCCGGGTCTACGTCGCCACCCCCTTCGACGCCAGCGTCTCGGTGATCGACACCGCGACCAACACCGTCATCGACACCGTCGACGTGGGCGCCGGCCCGTTCGGGGTGGCCGTCAGCCCCGACGGCAGCCGGGTCTACGTGGTCAACCAGACCGACGACACTCTGTCGGTGATCGACACGACCACCAACACCGAGGTCGCGACCGTCGGTGTCGGTGACAACGCGAACACGGTGACGGTCAGCCCAACCGGGACCCGCGTCTACGTGGTCAACATGAATGACAACACCGTCTCGGTGATCGACACTGCTTCCAATGCCGTCGTTGCGACCGTCGAGGTCGGGTCGGCACCGGCCTTCGCCGCGGTGAGCCCCGATGCCACGGTGGTCTATGTCGCCAACTACAACGACGACAGCGTGTCGGTGATCGACGCCGCCACGAACACGGTCATCACCACGTTCGCAGTCGGCGATTCACCGTACGGAGTGGTGTTCACGCCCGACGGTCGCGCGTTCGTAACCAACGCCGCCGACAACACGGTCTCGACAGTGACGGTGGCACCCCCGGCCCCGGTGGCGCCGCCGGACGTCGAGGTGGTGACCACCATCGCGGTGGGATCCACTCCCGTCGCCGCCGCGGCGCCCACGGACGGATCCCGCGTCTACGTGGCTCGCCTCGACGGCACTGTGTCGGTGATCAACACCGCGACCAACGGCGTCACCGCAGCCAACGGTGGCACGTTCGTCACCGGGGTGGCCGTCGACCCGGACGGTGACCGCGTATACACCGCCAACAACATCGCCAACACCGTGTCCGTCGTCGACACGTCGACGGGCGCGGTCGTCAAGACGATCGCAGTGGGGGCCCAGCCGGACGCCATCGCGGTCAGCCCGGACGGCTCGCTGGTCTACGTCACCAGCCGGCTCGGACCGAGTGACGACCTCATCAATGTCATCGACACCGCCACCAACACCGTGATCACCACCGTCATGGTGGGTGAGGAGCCGCGCGGCATCGCGTTCGCTCCGAATGGCGCCTTCGCCTATGTCAGCAACGCATCCGACGACACGGTGTCGGTTGTCGACACTGCGACCCACCAGGTGACCGACACCTTCGGGGTGGGCGACAGCCCACGGCAACTCGTCTTCAGCCCGGACGGGACGATCGCCTATGTCGCCAACGCGGAGGTCGACACCGTCTCGGTGATCGACACTGCCACCCGCGCGGTGAGCGACACCATCGCCGTCGGCGACTTCCCGACCGCGCTGACCTTCACTCCGGTGGGTTCGCTGCTTCTCGTCACCAACACTGCCGACGACACAGTCTCGATCATCGACACCGCCACCGGCGATGTGGTCGAAACGCTGGCTGTCGGAGACTTCCCGGTCGCCGCGGTGGTCGCCGCCGCCGGCGACCGGGTGTACGTCGCCAACGGCCAGGACGGAACCGTCACGGTTCTCTCGGTGACGCCCTCACCCCTGTGAGGGCACGTCCGGTGCGGTCAGCGCCGCCACAGCAGGTGGTGGGTCACCCCGCTGGGACTCGGCACCACCTCGTGGTGGAACCGATCGTCGAATTCGTCGGGGGAGCGCCACAGCTGTGACCCGGCTCCGAGTTCGATGTCGGACACCGCCACGTGCATCGTGTCGACGAGGTCGGCGTCGAGGAACTGCCGGATGGTCGCCGCGCCGCCCCCGAGCCGGACGTCCTTGCCGTCAGCCGCGCGCTTGGCACGGTCCAGCACCTCGGCGGGTTCGGCATCGACGAAGTGAAACGTCGTGTCGCTCAGCGTGAACGACGGCCGCAGATGATGGGTCATGACGAACACCGGGGTGTGGAAGGGTGGCTCGTCGCCCCACCAGCCGAGCCAGTCATGGTCGGTCCACGGCCCGCGGTGCGGGCTGAACTTGTTGCGGCCCATGATCTCGGCGCCGATGTTGTTGGCGAAATCCCGGGTGAAGTAGTCGTCGAGACCGCGGCTTCCGCCGGGATCGGTGCGGTTCGGCCAACTCGCGGTGGCGCCGGCCCACGCGAACATGATGGTCGGGTCGGCATGCCCGAACGGGTGCTCCAGACTCTGATCACTGCCCGCTCCGAAACCGTCGCGCGACACATTGAAGTTCTGCACCTTCACCAGTTGCACCATGGTTCTCCTCGTCGTCGATGGACGATGAACTGACTGTCGTCGCCCGCGTAGCTCATCGCAACCGAGCAGGTGACGGACATCGGAGGTCCCGTAAGCTGGCTATTTGTGCAAGCAGGCGGCCAACGGCGGAGAAGGCTGGGCGTGATGGGCGGCACCTTCGACCCCGTCCACAACGGGCACCTGGTAGCGGCCAGCGAGGTCGCCGACCTCTTCGGCCTCGACGAGGTGGTGTTCGTCCCGACCGGCCAGCCGTGGCAGAAGCGCAGCGGCGACGTCACCGCCGCCGAAGACCGCTACCTGATGACGGTCATCGCCACCGCATCCAACCCGCAGTTCTCGGTCAGCCGGGTCGACATCGACCGGGGCGGACCGACCTACACCAAGGACACGCTGCGCGATCTGCGGGCCCACAACCCCGACGCGGACCTGTACTTCATCACCGGCGCCGATGCGCTGGCCTCCATCCTGTCCTGGCAGAACTGGGAGGAGATGTTCGCGATCGCCAGCTTCATCGGCGTCAGCCGGCCGGGCTACGAGCTCGACGGAAGCCACATCACCGCGGCGATGGCCGAACTGCCGTCCGATGCGCTGCACCTCGTCGAGGTGCCCGCGCTGGCGATCTCGTCGACAGACTGCCGGCTACGCGCCCGGCAGTCGAGACCCATCTGGTATCTGGTTCCCGACGGTGTGGTGCAGTATGTCGCCAAGCGCAAGCTGTACCGCAGTTCCGGCAACGCAGGACAAGGAGAGCATCCCTGACCGCTACACAGGAAGCCATCGACATGGCGACAGTCGCCGCGCGGGCGGCGGCGGCCAAGCTCGCCGAGGACATCGTCGTCATCGACGTGTCCAACCAGCTCGTCATCACCGATCTCTTCGTCATCGCGTCGGGAGCCAACGACCGGCAGGTCAACGCGATCGTCGACGAGGTGGCGGAGAAGATGCGGCAGGCGGGCTACAAGCCGGCCCGTCGCGAAGGCACCCGCGAGGGCCGGTGGACGCTGCTGGATTACGTCGACATCGTGGTGCACATCCAGCACACCGATGAACGCGAGTTCTATGCGCTGGACCGGCTCTGGCGGGACTGCCCGGTCCTGGAGGTGGATCTCGGAGCCCCCGGCGCCGGCGAGGACACCGAATGACGATCCGCCGCCTGGTCATGCTGCGCCACGGCCAGACCGAATACAACGCGGGAAGCCGCATGCAGGGGCAGCTGGACACGGAACTGAGCGAGCTGGGCCGGGATCAGGCCGTCGCAGCGGCGCAGTCGCTGGCCAAGCGGGAACCGCTGTTGATCGTGTCGTCGGATCTGCGGCGCGCGCTCGACACCGCCGTCGCACTGGGCGACCGCTGCGGACTTCCGGTCAACATCGACACCCGACTGCGCGAAACCCACCTGGGGGACTGGCAGGGCATGACCCACCTGGAGGTTGACGCCGCCGCCCCCGGTGCGCGACTGGCCTGGCGCGAGGACGCGCGGTGGGCGCCGCACGGCGGCGAGAGCCGCGTCGACGTCGCCGGGCGCGGGGTGCCGTTGGTCAGGGAACTGGTGGACCAGCAGGCGGACTGGGGGCTTGACGACCGTCCGGTGGTCCTGGTCGCCCACGGCGGACTGATCGCGGCGCTGACCGCAGCATTACTGGGTCTTCCGGTGGACAACTGGCCCGCGCTGGGCGGCATGGGCAACGCCAGCTGGGTGCAGCTGGCCGGGCACACCCGGGCCGGTGGCGCAGCAGAGTCCTTCGACGACGTCCATTGGCGGTTGGACGTGTGGAACGCCTCGGCGCAGGTGGCGGGGGACGTGCTGTAGTGACCGCATCGCGCCGCACGCTTTTGGTCTTCTGTGACTCGCTGTCCTACTACGGGCCCACCGGCGGACTGCCGTCCGATGACCCCAGGATCTGGCCGAATCTCGTTGCCCGTGAACTCGACTGGGATGTGGAATTGATCGGGCGGATCGGGTGGACTAGTCGGGACGTGTGGTGGGCGGCCACCCAGGACCCGCGCTCGTGGGCCGCGCTGCCGCGCGCGGGCGCGGTGATCTTCGCGACCTCGGGTATGGACTCGTTGCCGTCGCCGCTGCCGACCGCGCTGCGTGAACTCATCCGCTACGTGCGGCCGGCGCCGCTGCGCCGCTGGGCCCGCGACGGATACGGTTGGGTGCAGCCGCGGCTGTCTCCGGTGGCCCGGCCAGCGCTGCCGCCGCACCTGAGCGTCGAATATCTCGAGATGACAAGAGCAGCCATTGATTTCAATCGTCCCGGGATTCCGGTCGTGGCGTCGCTGCCCTCGGTGCACATCGCGCCGACCTATGGAATGGCCCATCACGGTCGCGCGGGCACCGTCGCGGCGATCACCCGGTGGGCGACCGAGCACGACGTTCCGCTGGTCGATCTCAAGGCGGCGGTCGAGGACGAGGTGCTCGGCGGCCGGGGCAATCCCGATGGAATCCATTGGAACTTCGAAGCGCACCAGGCGGTTGCCGATTTGATGCTCAAGGGATTGGCCGAAGCCGGTGTTCAGGTTCCCGATTCGCATGGATGACCGTCCATGCCCGTTGTAGTCGTCAGCGATTCGTCGTCGCGTCTGCATCCCGACGAGCTCGCCCGCTGGGACATCCGCCAGGTGCCGCTACACGTCCTGATCGACGGCGAGGATCTCCGGGACGGGTGCGACGAGATTCCGTTCGACGTGCACGCCCGGCCGAAGGTCACCACCGCCGGAGCCACGCCGGCCGACTTGGCCGACGTGTACCGGCAGGCCCTCGCCGACAGCGGCGGCGACGGTGTCGTGGCCGTCCACATCTCCGCGGCACTGTCGAGCACGTACAGCGCCGCGGTGATGGCCGCCCGTGAATTCGGCCCCGCGGTGCGGGTGGTCAACTCACGCTCAGCGGCGATGGGTGTGGGATTGATCGCGCTGGAGGCGGCTCGCAGTGCCCGCGCCGGCGACGGCCTCGACGACGTCGAGGCGGCGGCACGCGCGGCGGTGCGCCACACTCACGTGTTTCTCGTGGTGCACCGGCTCGACAACCTGCGCCGCAGCGGTCGCATCCGCACCACGGCGTCCTGGCTGGGCACGGCGCTGTCACTCAAACCGCTGCTACGCCTGGACATCGACGGCCGCCTGGTGCTCGACCAGCGGATCCGCACCGTGACCAAGGCGCACGCAGCGATGGTGGCCCGCGTCGTCGAGGTGGTCGGGGAGCGGTCGGCCGAGGTGGTGGTGCATCACGTCGACAACCACGACGACGCCGACAAACTCGGTGCCGCACTGACACAACGCCTTCCGCAGCTCTCCTCGCTGACCGTCGCCGATATGGGCCCGCTGTTGTCCATCCACGTCGGCGCCGGCGCTGTCGGCGTCGCCCTGCGGGTGGAGGCGCCGTGACCGACGACACCGCGCCGGTCGCGGTGGTGACCGGCGCCAGCCGCGGCGCGGGCCAGGGGATCGCGAACGCCCTCGCGAAGTCCGGCTGGCGGGTGTACGGAACCGGGCGCAGTATCGAGGAGTCACCGGCCTGGGGCGTCGGTCTGGTGGTCGATCACCGCGACGATGCGGCCGTGGGCCGGGTGTTCGAACGGGTACACGGCGAGTGCGGGCGGCTCGATCTGCTGGTCAACAATGCTGCCGCGGTCTCGGACCACCTGGTCGACCCGAAACCGTTCTGGCAGAAGCCGATCGAGCTGGCCGACGTGCTCGATACCGGGCTGCGTTCCTCCTACGTCGCGGCGTGGCACGCGGCACCGTTGTTGACCGCTCAGGAGCGCGGCTTGATGGTGTTCACGTCGTCGCCGGGATCGGTCTGCTACATGCACGGCCCCGCATACGGCGCGCAGAAAGCCGGTGTCGACAAGATGGTCGCCGACATGGCGGTCGACTTCGCCGACACCACGGTCACCGTCGTGTCGTTGTGGTTGGGCATCCTGCTCACCGATCGGTTGCGAGCGGCCTTCCGCGACAATGCCGACGCGTTGGCCCAATTCAGCGCCCAGACCGAAACCCCCGAGTTCGCCGGCCGAGTCATCGATGCGCTGTACCGAGACCCGGGTAGTGCCGCGGTCAGCGGTCACGCGGTGATCGCGGCCGAGGTCGCCGAACGCTACGGCATCACCGACGAAGGCGGGCGGCGACCGCCGTCTCACCGCAACATGCTGGGCGCTCCTCGCGAGCCGAGCTCGGTTGTGGTGCGCTGAATCACGGACAGATCGTCGGCCACAGCTTCCCGGGGCCGGCACCGATCGCCAGCCGCGTCAGCTGCTCATCGAAGTCGCGCACCGTGCCGAACTCCGAGCGCCAGGCCAGGGCGGCCCGCGTGAACTCGTGCAGTCGGTGTTCTTTGGTGGTCCCGATCGCGCCGTGCAGCTGGTGCGCGTGGCGCACCACCACCGACGCGGCGTGGCCCGCACACGACCGCGCCACCGCGACCAGGAACTCCAGTTGGGTTGCCGACCAGTCACTTTCGACCGCAGTGGCCAGGGCGGCCTCGGTGGCGGTGCGGGCCAGTGCGGCTTTGGCCGCCATGTCGGCGAGAAGATGTTGCACAGCCTGGAACTTCGTCAACGGCCGGCCGAACTGCTCGCGTGACCGGGTGTGCTCGATCGAGGAGGCCAGCGCACCGTCCAGTGCCGCACACACCTGGATCGCCCGAACCAGCGCCGACTTGAGTCGCAGCTGTTCGACCAACGCCGCCGGCACCTCCGCCCCGGTGACGCCGTCGGTCGCCGTGACCGTGTCGCGAGGCTCGCCGATCATATTGGCGCCGCTGGTGATCGAGACCTCGGCGATGTCTCGGTCAGCGACGGTGTAGTCGTCCCCGCGCGCGGTGACGACCACGATGCGTCGCACGTGTGACGCCCACGGCACGGCGCGGGCCACCCCGTCTCGGTCGAGCACGCACACCGTCCGCGGCGCGGCGTCGCCTCCGATACCCGCGGCGTCGAGCAGCCAGCAGGCGAGAAGATCGTGTTCGGCCAACGGAATCCGCACACCGTGGCGCACCGCGGTCGACAGCAGCGCTGCCGCCTCGGGCCACCCCGCGTCGCTACCGCCGGCGGCTTCCGGCCCGGTGAGCCGCACCAGACCCAGACCGTCCAGCCGGTTCCACAGGTCGGTGGGATCGTGGTCGCGCCCGTGCTGGGCGAACACCGCCTCCATCATGTCCAGCAGGGCGGGGTCGACATCGACGACACTCACCGGATCCCCAATCCGCGCGCGATCACACCGCGCAACACTTCGTTGGTGCCGCCCCGCAGGGTGAAGCCCGGGCGCTGATCCACCGCGCCGCAGACCAGATCGGCGAAGTCGGCCTCGGGGTCGGTGACCAGGTGCGCGAACTCGGCGATGTCACCCTCTGTCGAAGTCCCCAACACCTTGACCACCGCGGCCGGGATATCGGCCGGCTCCTCGCGCTGCAGTGCTCCTGCCACCGCGGCCGACATCTGGTGCAGCCCCGCGATGCGGGCCACCAACCGGCCGAGTTCGGCGTCGGCGGGGGCACGGTGTGCGGCCGCCTCCGCGGCGTAGGCGTCGAGCAGGACGAACGTGGACAGCAGCCGCTCCGGACCGCTGCGCTCGAACGCCAACTCGGAGGTGACCTGATGCCAACCATCGCCGATCGCGCCGAACACCATGTCGTCGGAAACGAACACGCCGTCGAGGATCACCTCGTTGAAATGGTGAGCCCCGTTCATCGATTCGATCGGGCGGATGTCGACGCCGGGCCCGCGGAGATCGACGATGAATTGGCTCAGGCCGGCGTGCCGGTGAGTTGAATCGACCGGCGCGGTGCGGGCCAACGCGATGAACGCATGGGCGCGATGGGCACCTGAGGTCCAGACTTTCGTGCCGGTCAGTGTCCATCCCCCGTCGACCCGCTCGGCACGGGTGCGCACGCTGGCGAGGTCGGAACCGGAATCGGGTTCGCTCATGCCGATCCCGAAGAAACATTCGCCGCGCACGACGGCCGGAAGGAACCGTGACTTCTGTACTTCGGTGCCGTATTTCAGCAGTGACGGCACGATCTGGCGGTCGGCGATCCAGTGCGCGGCGACCGGTGCGCCTGCGGCCAGCAGTTCCTCGGTGACGACGAACCGTTCGAGGAACGACCGCCCGTGCCCGCCGTACTCCTGGGGCACCGTCATCCCCAGCCAGCCCCGAGCCGCGAGCGCGGCGGTGAAGTTCTCGTCCCACCCGGTCAGCCAGGCGTCCACTGCGGGTCGGAACGCGCCGGCGGCGAGCTGCTCGGCCAGGAAAGCGCGCACCTCGGCACGAAGGTCGCGAGCGGCCGACGGCTCGACTGTCGGGCGGGGTACCAGCGGGGGCAAGGCCATTCATTCTCCTACCGGTTCGTCGGACACTACTTCGTCGCGGATGTCCGTCGGCTCGGGACGCGACCGTGACACCGCGACGCCGAGCGCGCCGAAGAACGCCGCCGTCAAGCTGGCACCGAGGTACACGTTCATCGGACCGCCGGGGGAGATGAAGCTACCGGGCGGACCGATGATGGTGATCGTCTCGATGAGTTGCTCGACGATGAACACCGCCGCTGCCGTTCCGATCCAGCGGGGCAGGTGATCGTCGTTGGCGGCCAACAGAATCGGGACCGCCACCAGGATATGGCCAATGGTCGCGGTCGGTAGCCACAGCGACGCGAGGTCAGCGAGGGTCGCCGCGGTGCCCTCGGTCACCTGACCCGGCCGGATCGCCGGGCCCGCGCTCAACCAGGTCGCCACGCAGAGTTGCGCGAGCAACAACGTGGCACCGATCGTGAACAGATGGGCCGGTGGACCCGTCAGCCGGTCCCGCACCACCGCGGCCAGCCATCCCAACGCCAGGGCCGCGAACACCAGCAGCAGAGCTCGTGCCCGCAGTACGGACGGGTCGCCGCCCCCGGCGGCGGGCAGGATCAGCACGGCCGTGGCGTAGAGCACCGCGAACGCGACACCAGCGATCATCGGGGCTCGTCGGTTCATTGAGAAGTCATCGTAGCCATGGCCATCCCCAAAGCGGACTTCATCCACAGCCGGACCGCTGCGACCGCGCTGGCGCAACCGCGGAGTCCGACCGCGCGCATACGGTCGGGCCCATGTCCACCGAATCTGCCACAGACCGGCTCCGCCGCCGGCTCGGGCCCGAACTCGACGACGAGGTCACCGGTGCCGACGAGACCTCGGAGCGGTCGCTGTCCCGCTGGTTGCCGGACCAGCCGCCGACGACAACGTCGTCGCCGGCGGCCTGGCTGGCCAAGATCCGGGCTGACCCGGGCCGGGCCGGGGTGCTCGCCCTGGGCACGGTGGCGGTGGTCGCGATCCTGGTGACCGTCGTGACGCTGATCGGCGATCGGCCGCCGCCGGTGGTGGCGGCCAAGCTGCCGCCGGTGGAGATGGCCGCATCGTCGAGCGCGCAGTCGGCGGCTCCGACACCGGCCGACCCGGTGATCGTCAGCGTCGTGGGCCTGGTGCACACGCCCGGCCTGGTGACCCTGCCGCCCGGTGCCCGAATCGCCGACGCGCTCGAGGCCGCGGGCGGCGCGGTAGACGGTGCCGACGTCCTCGGACTGAACATGGCCCGCCGCGTCGCCGACGGCGAACAGATTGTCGTGGGTATCGACGCGCCGGCCGGCCAGCCCGGGCAGATGGGCAGCTCGGTGGTGTCCGACCCGGCGGCGCCGGCCGCTGCGCCGGCAGAGCAGGCGGGTGGCGCAACGGGGCTGGTCGATCTGAACTCCGCGACGCTCGAGGAGCTCGACACGTTGCCGGGTATCGGGCCGGTGACCGCGGCGGCGATCGTGGCGTGGCGCGACGCCCACGGCCGCTTCGACAGCGTCGACCAGCTCGGCGACGTCGACGGGATCGGTCCCGCCCGGCTGGACAAGCTGCGTGACCACGTGCGGGTCTGACGGCGATGGACCTGAGGCTGGTCCCGGCCGCAATGACCAGCTGGGTCGTCACCGCCGCCGGCATCACCTGGGCGGGGGGCGGGGCGGCGCTGGCCGCCTCGGTGGCGGTCGCCGCGACGGCGGCGGCGGGGTGGTGGGCGTCGCGGCGACGGTCGATCGGGCAGCGGCCGACCTGGGTCGCCGGCGTGCTCGCCGTGGCGGTCGTCGGTGCGGGCTTCGCGGTCGCGGTGACGCTGCGCGAAGATGCGGTGCGTCGGCATCCGCTCACCGCCGGCACCGGGTCGGCGATCTCGGTGGTGGTCTCCCCGGCCGAGACACCGCGCGTGCTCGCCGGGGGACGCACCATGTTCCGGGGTGTGCTGCACAACGTCGACGGTGTCCCGTCCTCGGGGCGGGTGCTGGTGTTCGCCTCGGGAACCGAGTACGCCCGCCTGCAACCGGGCCAGCCGGCGGCCTTCCGGGCCGTCGCGAGCGCCCCGAAGCGCCGAGACCTGACTGTCGCGGTGCTATCGGCCACAGGGCCACCGGTGCCTGGGGAGGCCGCCGACGTGCACCGGGCTGCGCAGGCGGTGCGCACGGCTTTCGCCGACGCCACCCGGTCGGCGCTGCCGGCCGACCAGGCCGCCATGCTGCCCGCACTGGTGCTCGGGGACACCTCGACGGTGCCGCCGCCGGTGACCGCGCAGTTCCGGGTGGCGGGGCTTACCCACCTGACGGCGGTGTCCGGCGCGAACGTGACCATCGTGTGCGGCGCGGTGCTGCTGTCGGCGGCAGTGCTCGGGCCGCGGGCGGCGGTCGGGCTCGCGGCGCTCACGCTGCTGGCTTTCGTCATCGTCGTGCAGCCCTCGGCCAGCGTGCTGCGCGCGGCAGTGATGGGCGCCATCACGCTGCTGGCGGTGCTGTCGCACCGCCGTCGCCAAGCGTTGCCGGCGCTGGCGGCCACCGTGGTGGCGTTGATGGTCGGTGCGCCCGAGCTGGCGGTCGACGTCGGGTTCGCTCTGTCGGTGTCGGCCACCGCCGCACTCGTGCTGATCGCGCCGGTGTGGTCGCAGCGCCTTGTCGACCGCGGCTGGCCCCGGCCGCTGGCGGCAGCGGTCAGCGTCGCGACCGCGGCCCAGCTGGTCACCGCTCCGCTGGTCGCGGGCATCTCCGGATCGGTCAGTCTGGTGGCCGTGCTGGCGAATCTGGCTGCGGCGCCGGTCATCCCGCCGGTCACAGTGCTCGGCACCGCCGCCGCGGCGCTGTGCCCGGTGTGGCCGGCCGGTGCCGAGCTGCTCATTCGATTCACCGGGCCGGAGGTGTGGTGGCTGCTCGCGGTGGCGCGCTGGTGTGCCGCGCTACCGGCGGCGTCGGTTCCTGTGCCGTCGGGGGTGGCCGGGGTCGCCGTCGTGGCGGTGAGCGCGATCGTCGTCGCGGCGGGCTGGCATTGGGCGGTGTCGGGTCGGCGTGACACCATCGTGGCGTGACTGAACTGGCGGGACTGCACCTGGTTCTGGGGGACGAAGAACTGTTGGTCGAGCGCGCCGTGGCGGCCGTGCTGCGGCAGGTCCGCGTCGCGGCGGGGACCTCCGACGTACCGGTCGACCGGCTGCGCGCCGGCGAGGTCAGCGTCAGTGAACTCGCCGAGCTTCTCAGCCCGTCGCTGTTCGCCGACGAGCGTGTGGTGGTGCTGGAGTCAGCCGCCGAGGCCGGAAAAGACGCCGTGACGCTCATCGAGAACGCCGCCGCCGACCTGCCCGCCGGCACCGTGCTGGTGGTCGTGCACTCCGGTGGCGGGCGGGCCAAGGCGCTGGCCGACAAGCTGCAGAAGCTGGGCGCGCAGGTGCACCCGTGCGCGCGCATCACCAAGGCCGCCGAGCGCGCAGACTTCGTCCGTCGGGAGTTCAAGGCGCTGCGCGTCAAGGTCGACGACCACACCGTCACTGCGGTGCTCGACGCGATCGGCTCCGACATCCGGGAGCTGGCCGCGACGTGCTCGCAGCTGGTGGCCGACACCGGCGGTGACGTCGACGCCGCGGCGGTGCGCCGCTACCACTCGGGCAAAGCCGAGGTGAAGGGGTTCGACATCGCCGACAAGGCGGTGGTCGGGGACGTCGCGGGCGCTGCCGAGGCGCTGCGCTGGGCGATGATGGCCGGTGAACCACACGTGGTGCTGGCCGACGCACTCGCCGAAGCGGTGCACACCATCGCCCGGGTCGGGCCGCTGTCGGGCAACCACTTCCAGCTGGCCGGCGAGCTGGGCATGCCGCCGTGGCGGGTGCAGAAAGCGCAGAAGCAGGCGCGACGCTGGTCACGGGATTCGGTGGCCGAGGCGATGCGGCTGGTGGCCGCACTGAACGCCGACGTCAAAGGGGCAGCGGCGGACGCCGACTACGCGTTGGAAACGGCGGTACGCAGGGTCGCGTCGCTGGTCAGCGACTGAGACGACCGATCAGATCTTGTTGAGTGCCCGGGCCAGCGCCGACTTGCGGTTGGCGGCCTGGTTCTTGTGGATGACGCCCTTGCTGGCCGCCTTGTCGAGCTTGCGGCTGGTGGCCACGAGCAGCTCGCCGGCCTTGTCCTTGTCGCCGGCCTCGACAGCCTCACGGAATCCACGGACCGCCGTGTGAAGAGACGACTTCACCGACTTGTTGCGCAGTCTGCGGCGCTCGTTGGTGCGGTTCCGCTTCTCCTGCGACTTGATGTTGGCCACGCGTGTATTCCTTCGTAAATCTCGACGGGGTAACTGGAGTCTGTGGGCGCCCGCCTGGGGGCAGCGACTGTTCAGGGTAGCAGCGAATGGGTAGAAGTCCCAAAGCGAGCGTCGCTGGCCTGCCGGAACGGCGATTGTATTGCAGCATGGCAGCAAGCGCTCGCACCGAAGGTACTCATCACAGAGCAGGGGGCACGTTGCCGACCGAGACCGTCAAGACCGCACGTAGCAACGCCAAAGCCGCCAAACGGCATGACGGCGTCTTCGGGGGCTACAACGCCCTGGGCACCTACGCCGAAGCCTTCGACGAGATGTTCGACGGCCAGGCCAACGTGCGTGGCCCCTACAAGGGCATCCACAAGGAGCTGGCGCCGTCCGACGCGTCCGAACTCGGCGCCCGCGCCGAGGCGCTGGGCCGCGCGTTCACCGACCAGGGCATCACCTTCTCGCTGTCCGGTCAGGAACGCCCCTTCCCGCTCGACCTGGTGCCCAGGGTCATCTCCGCGGCTGAGTGGACCCGGCTGGAGCGCGGCATCCGGCAGCGGGTGCAAGCGCTGGAGATGTATCTCGACGACATCTACGGCGAGCAGGAGATACTGCGTGACGGTGTCATCCCGCGCCGGCTGGTCACCTCGTGCGAGCACTTCCATCGCGAGGCCGTCGGCATCGTCCCGCCCAACGGCGTGCGGATCCACGTCGCCGGAATCGACCTGATCCGCGACGAGCAGGGCAGTTTCCGGGTTCTGGAAGACAACCTGCGGTCGCCGTCGGGTGTGTCCTATGTGATGGAGAACCGGCGCACCATGGCGCGGGTGTTTCCGAACCTGTTCGCCACCCACCGGGTGCGGGCGGTCGGTGACTACTCCGCGCATCTGCTGCGTGCGCTTCGCAACGCCGCGGCCAACAACGTCGCCGACCCGACCGTGGTGGTCCTGACCCCGGGGGTCTACAACTCCGCGTACTTCGAACACTCGCTGCTGGCCCGCCAGATGGGCGTCGAGCTCGTCGAGGGCCGCGACCTGTTCTGCCGCGACAACACCGTGTACATGCGCACCACCGAGGGCGAACGCCAGGTAGACGTGATCTACCGGCGCATCGACGACGACTACCTGGACCCGATGCAGTTCAAGCCCGACTCGGTGCTCGGCGTGGCAGGCATCCTCAACGCCGCCCGGGCCGGGAACGTGGTGATCTCCAGCGCGGTCGGCAACGGCGTCGGTGACGACAAACTCGTCTACACCTACGTGCCCACGATCATCGAGTACTACCTGGGGGAGAAGCCGCTTCTGGCCAACGTCGACACTTTCCGGTGCTGGCTCGACGCCGAGCGGGAGGAGGTGCTCGACCGGATCGACGAGCTCGTGATCAAGCCGGTCGAAGGCTCCGGCGGGTATGGCATCGTCTTCGGCCCGGAAGCCTCGGACAAGGAACTCGCCACGATCACCAAGAAGATCATCGCCGATCCGCGCGGCTGGATCGCGCAGCCGGTGATGCAGCTGTCGACTGTGCCGACCCAGATCGGCGACACGCTGGCGCCACGTCACGTCGACCTGCGTCCGTTCGCGGTCAACGACGGCGACGACGTGTGGGTGCTGCCCGGCGGGTTGACCCGGGTGGCGCTGCCCGAAGGCTCGTTGGTGGTCAACTCCAGCCAGGGCGGGGGTTCGAAGGACACCTGGGTGCTGGCGTCTCGTACGTCGGGTGCGGACCGCGAACTCGGCGCGGCCGAGGTGGTGCGCTCACTTCCTGCGGCCGCCCCGAGCAAGAGCCGAACCGACACCGGGTCCGACAACAACCAGCAGCAGCAACAGCAGCAGCAGCAGTAGGAGACAGCCATGTTGGCCAGGAACGCCGAATCGCTGTACTGGATCGGGCGCTACGTCGAGCGTGCCGATGACACCGCCCGGATCCTCGACGTCACTGTGCATCAGCTGCTCGAGGATTCCAGCGTCGACCCGGACTGGGCGTCGCGCACGCTGCTGCGGGTGCTCGGCATCGAGCCCCCCGACGAGCCGCTGGACGTGTGGTCGCTGACCGATATCGTGGCGTTCAGCCGCGAGACCTACGGTGGCTGTTCGATCGTCGAAGCCATCTCAGCAGCCCGCGAAAATGCCCGCGGAGCCAGGGAAGTCACGTCGACCGAGATCTGGGAGTGCTTGAACAGCACCTACAACGCACTGCCGGAACGGGAACGCGCCGCCAAGCGGTTCGGACCGCACGAGTTCCTGTCCTATGTGGAGGGCCGCGCCGCGATGTTCGCGGGACTGGCCGATTCGACACTCTCCCGCGATGACGGGTACCGGTTCATGGTGCTCGGGCGGGCCCTCGAGCGGGTGGACATGACGGTGCGTCTGCTGCTGTCGCGCGTCGGGGACAGTGGATCGTCGCCGACGTGGGTGACGCTGCTGCGGTCCGCCGGCGCCCACGACACCTACCTGCGGACCTACCGCGGCGCGCTCGACGCCGGCCGCGTGGTGGAATTCATGCTGCTCGACCGCTTGTTCCCGCGCTCGATCTTCTACTCGCTCAAGCTGGCCGAGCACAGCCTCGACGAACTGCTCAAGCGTCCGCACGGGCGCCTCGGCGCCACGGCCGAGGCGCAGCGACTGCTCGGCCGGGCCCGCAGTGAGCTCGAGTTCCTGCAGCCCGGAGCGGTGGTGGACACTCTGGAAACGCGGCTGGCGGGACTGCAGAATACCTGCTTCGAGGTCGGAGAAGCGTTGGCGCTGCAGTATTTCCACTCCGCGCCCTGGGTGGCATGGACCGACGCCGGCCACGACGCGCTGGTGATCGAGGAAGGGGAGATCTGACATGTGGCGGATGCGGGTGGTGCACTCGACGGGCTACGCGTACAAGTCGCCGGTGACGGCGTCGTTCAATGAGGCCCGGTTGACGCCGCGATCGGACTCCCGGCAGAACGTCATCCTCAACCGGGTCGAGACGGTGCCGGCGACCCGGAACTACCGCTATGTCGACTACTGGGGCACCGCGGTGACCGCGTTCGACCTGCACGCACCGCACACCGAGCTCGAGGTCACCGCCTCGTCGGTGGTCGAGACCGACGCGCCGGAGGAACCCAAGGCCAAGGTGACGTGGTCGGATCTGGCCACCGACGCCGCGGTCGACAAATACGACGAGGTGCTCGCTCCGACGCACTACGCGCCGGCCAGCAAGCGCATCGAGCGGGTGGGCCGCAAGATCGCCAAGTATCACGAACCCGCCGAGGCGGTGATCGAGGCGGCGCGCTGGGCGCAGGGCGAGCTGGAGTACGTGCCCGGCACCACCGGCGTGCACACCTCGGGCGTGGAGGCGCTGCGGGAAGGCAGGGGCGTCTGTCAGGACTTCGCCCACCTGACACTGATGGTGTTGCGCGGCATGGGGATACCGTCGCGCTACGTCTCGGGCTACCTGCACCCCTCACGTGACGCCACGATCGGTGACACCGTCGACGGGCAGAGCCACGCCTGGATCCAGGCGTGGACCGGCGAATGGTGGCATTACGACCCCACCAACGACGCCCACATCAACGAGCAGTACATCAGCGTCGGGGTGGGACGGGACTACGCCGACGTCAGCCCGCTCAAGGGCATCTACTCCGGTGAGGGTTCCACCGACCTCGACGTGATCGTCGAGATCACCCGGCTGGCTTAGCGCCCACCCCCGGGTGCACCTGCACCCGGTGCAGGTCGTCTCCGATCTCGATCTGACGGTCGAACACGGTCGCCGCCAACGCGCGCCAGTCCTCCTCCTGGCCCGGCTGAATCGCCGGGACATAGTGGGTCAGGATGAGGATGCCGACCCCGGCGCGGGCCGCGGTGTCGGCGGCCTGCTCGACCGAGGAGTGGTAGCCGCAGATGTCGCGCAGCCGCTGCATCGGCAGGGCTTCGATGAGGTCCTCGCGGATCACCGTGTGCACGAGCGCGCCTGCGCCGGCCGCCAGCTCGTCGAGGGACTGGCACGGCACGGTGTCTCCAGCGAGTACGACCGACGCCCCACCGTGCTCGACCCGGAAGCCGATGCTCGGGGTGACCGGGCGGTGGTCGGTGGGACCGACCCGGATTTGCACGCCGTCGCGACCCCACACCACGCCGTCGGCCACCTCTTCGATCTCGACCTGCGGGGGCGCGGTCAGGTCGTCGTGGTGCGAGATGCGGTAGCCGATGTCGAAGCGCATCGCGGCCAGCGTGCTCTCCACGACCTCGGCGATCCCGGGCGGACCGATGATCGGCAACGGCGGCAGGTTCGGATCGAAGTTCGACACCCAGCGCGTGATGAGCACGTCGGCGAGGTCGGCGATGTGGTCGCTGTGCAGGTGGGTGATCAGCAGCGCCGTGAGGTTGTTGGCGCCGACCCCGACGGCCGCGGCTCGCTGCAGCACCCCGCGGCCGCAGTCGACCAGGAAGATCTGTTCGCCCGCGCGGACGAGCGTGGACGGACCGGCGCGGCGGGCATCGGGAATCGGGCTGCCGGTGCCGAGAAGAGTCACTTCGATCATGAGGCTCACATATACCGGGAAGCCCGCGGCGCAGGGCGAAATTGACGCAGCCGAGGGGTTGGCTGGCGCACCCGAAGGGATCTAGCCTGGTGTGACCGGGTGTGAGCTGGATCACCAGGAGGGTTTCATGCGAATCGCCGACGTGCTGCGCAACAAGGGTCACTCCGTAGCCACCGTCACGCCGGAGACCTCCGTCTCCGGCCTGCTCAACGAACTGACCGTGCACAACATCGGTGCGATGGTCGTCGTCTCCCCGGACGGAGTGCTGGGCATCGTGTCCGAGCGCGACGTCGTGCGCAAGCTCCACGAGATCGGCGCCGAACTGCTGCTGCGGCCGGTGTCGGAGATCATGACCGCGTTGGTCGCGACCTGCTCACCCGACGATTCGGTCGACAGCCTGGCGGCGTTGATGACCACCAACCGGGTCCGGCACGTGCCGGTGATGGTGGCGGGGCGGTTGGCCGGCATCGTGAGCATCGGCGACGTCGTCAAGACCCGGATGGAAGAGCTCGAACACGAACACCAGCAATTGCAGGCTTACATCACCCAGGGCTGAGGGTCCTGCGGCGTAGTCTGCCCGTGATGACGATCGATGTCGCGCCTGCGCGCCGCGCCGAGGTGAAATCGCTGGCGCGGGTGCTCGGCCGGGCGTTCTACGACGATCCGCTGATGACGTGGATGATGCCCGACGACGCGCGTCGCGCCCGGGCGCTGCCACGGATCTTCGCGGCCATGACCCGGCATCACTTCCTGGCCGGCGACGCGACCGAAGTCGCCGGCCGCGACGGCGGTCTCGGGGCCGCGGCGCTGTGGGATCCGCCCGGCCGGTGGCGGCAGACCCCGCGCGAGGAACTGCGCATGATGCCGGCGTTCCTGCTGGCGATGGGGCGGCAGGTGGGCCGAGGTCAGGCGATGGCGGACCTGATGAAGAAGAACCACCCCGAAGAGCCGCACTGGTACCTCGCCGTGATCGGCAGCGACCCGACAGTCCGCGGGGCGGGGTTCGGACAGGCACTGATGCGTTCCCGGCTGGATCGCTGCGACGCCGAGGGCGCCCCCGCCTACCTGGAGTCGACGAAGGAATCCAACATCGGCTACTACATGCGGTTCGGGTTCGAGGTGACCGGCGAGATCAGGATGCCCGACGACGGCCCGCCCATCTGGCCGATGTGGCGGGCGCCGCGGTAGGCAGTGGGCTGCGGCAGTTGCGGGCGCGCGGAGGAGCGGCCCGACCGACCGTTTAGAAACAGCCGGCCGGGGAACCTTGTGCCGGTCCCCGAGTAGACAGGAGCCGCCCGGATGTACACCGGCATCGCAGCGATGCTCGGCGTATCTCTGCTCGGCATCCTCACCCTCTACGGGCTGCACCGGATCACCGCGGTAGCGCCGGCGGCGCTGGTGTCGCTGCCGTTTCAGTCGGGCTGGCGACCCGAGGAGCACGCCCTGTCGCGGTACCACGTCCGCTGGTATCCGGCGACGCTGGTGTTTCTGGCCTTCGACGTCGAGATGCTGTTCATGTACCCGTGGGCGGTTGTGGTCGCCGAACGCGGCGCCGGCGCCGTGGTCGAGATGTTCATGTTCCTCGGTGCCCTGTTCGTCGCGGTGGCGTGGGCCTGGCGCGAGGGAGCGTTGCGGTGGGTGTGAGGCGGGCGCTGGCGCAGCTGGCGGTGCGGCGGGCCCACGTGCTGATCGTGGAGGTGCCCGGGCACTGGAGCACCCGCGCTGCGCTACAACGACGTCTATCGACCCGCGGCTGGCGGGAGGCGACCGCCCCGGCCGACGCCGACGTCCTCGCGGTGTGCGGAGCGCCCGGCCCCGAACTGTCCGAACTGATCGACGCGGTGTGGGAGCAGCTGCCCGGTCCTCGGTGCCGCATCGACGTCGCCGAAGCCAGTCACGTCGATGCGGCTCTGGACCGCGCCACCGCCGAGTTGCTGGGCAGCGCCGAACAGCGCCGTGACGCCCGGAACCGGCTGCAGCGTCCCGACCTCGGCGACGCGAACGAGGACCACGAGGACATGGACCACGAGGACATGGATCACGGCGACATGGAGATGGCGCCGGAAGGCATCCCGCTCGCCCAGGGCGACGATGACCGCGACGGGCTGGAGATGGACGTGCTGCATGTCCGGCTGGGTCCCGTGCTCTCCCACTGGCCGGCGGGTCTGGTGCTGCGCTGCACCCTCAGCGGTGACGTCGTGACCGCCGCCGATGGCTGGGTCGTCGACGGCATCGCCCGCAGCCCCGTGGCCGGTGCAGCCGGCCTGAACACTGCCGCGCGCCAGTGTGACCATCTCGACGATCTCTTCGCCCTGGCCGGCATGCCCCGCGACGCCGCCGCCGCGCGACGCTGCCGTGATCTGTTGCTCGACGAGCACGGCGACGACACCGCGGCGCGGCTGCTGTCGGAGATGCACCGCAGGGTGCGGCGGTCCCGGCCGCTCCGGTGGGTGTTACGCGACATCGCACCGTTGACGGCGGACTATCTCGAGGCGCGGGGGTTGCCGGCCGACCTTGCCGGCGACACCCACACCCGGATGCTGACCCGGCTTCGGATCACCGCCGAGCATGCCTCGCACCGAACGCCGGCCACCGCGTCGACGGTGGAGCCTCAGCGTCTTCTCGAGGTGCTGCCCGAGATGGTGCGGGGCCTGGACCTGGCCACTGCGCGACTGGCCGTCGCCGGTCTGGGCGTCGAGACGGCGGTGCCAGCCGAGGCCGGTGCGTCATGACGGCGGACCCGGTCACGCAGGTGCCTGCCGTGTGGGTGGTGGCCGCCGCGGCCCTGCTCGCCGCGTTCGGCTATTACGCCGCGGCGCTCGACGGGGGCATGAGCGTCCGTCGCACCGCGACCTCGGCGCTGTCGGCGCCGCTGCTGGAGACCGCACGGTTGCTGCGACAACGCCGCCGGGTCACCCCTGCGGCGGACCGGCTGCTGTGGCGCGTCGGGGGAGCGGGGCTGCTCGTCGTTGCACTGCTGATGATCACCGTGGTGCCGCTCGGGGCGTGGACGTTGTTCGACGTCGACGTCGGTGTCGTGTGGTTCAACGCGCTGGACGTCATGGTGTGGGCCTTGGTGTGGCTGGCCGGGTGGGGCGCAAATTCCGTCTACTCCCTCGTCGGCGGCTACCGGTTCCTGGCGCAGGCCCTCGGCTACGAGCTGCCGTTGATGTTCGCCCTGGTGGCACCGGTGATCGCCGCGCAAAGCCTGCACGTCGGCACCGTCGCGGCCGCCCAGCAGGGGCTCTGGTTCGCGGTGTGGATGCCGGTCGCGTTCGGCGTGTACTGCCTGACCGTGGCCGGCTTCTCGGTGTGGGGCCCGATGGCGGCGGCGTTGGGTGCCGACGTCGCCGGGGGCGCCGGCGCCGAACTCTCCGGTGTGGACCGGCTGCTGTTCGCCGCCGGCCGTTACGCGCTGCTCGCCGCGGGCGCCGCGTTCGCAGTCCCGCTGTTTCTGGGTGGCGGAGCCGGACCGGCGTTGCCAGGCTGGCTGTGGGTGATCGTGAAAACTCTTGCGCTGCTGACTGTTCTGGTCTGGGTGCGGCGACGCATCCCGTTGCTGCGGCCGGACAAGTTCATGGAGTTCGGATGGCTGGTGCTGCTGCCCCTGGTGCTGGTGCAGGACCTGGTGGTCGCCGCCGTCGCTGTGGGGAGGAGTTGAGATGAGCGTCGACGTGTCCGACATCGTCTTCTGGGTGACCGCGGTCATCGCGGTGGCCGCCGGCGCCGCCGTGTTCATCGTCGACTCGATGGCGCGCGCCACCTATGCGCTGGCGGCGTCGTTCGTCGCGGTCGGAGTCGCGGTGCTGTTGCTGCAGCAGAACTACGTCGGGGTCATCGTCATCTTGATGATGGTCATGGAGATGGCCGTGATGGCCGTCTACATGGTCATGTTCATGGGAATGAACCCGGCGCTGATGCCGATGAGCATGGTGCACGGCAAGCTGCTGTCCCTGGGCATCGCGATCGGCACCTTCGTGGCACTGGCGATTGGCATCCTGCTTGTCGACTGGCCGCAGCGCCGGGGTTCGCCGCCGGCCGACGTCACCGCCGCGCTCGGCGATGCGCTGATGGGTCCCAAGATGCTGGCGATGGTGGTGATTAGCCCGGTGATGGTCGCGACCATCGTCGGCGGGGTGGTGCTCGCCACCCGGCGCACCCGCTACGACCGGTTCGGTGACGACCTCAAACAGCGTCCCGCGCGTGATCCGCAGCCTGGCGGTGTGGGCCGATGACGCTGCAGACGATTCTGCTCGTGGCCGCGGCCGTGTTCTGCGTCGGCCTCTACGGAGCGTTGTCCCAGCAGGTCGTCGTGATGGTGATGATGGGTCTGGAGTTGATGATCAACGCCGTCATCCTCGCCGCCGCGGCGTTCTGGTGGTTTCTGGCCCCCGACCCAACCGGTCAGGTGCTGCTGATGGTGATCATCGCGGCGATGACTGTCGAGATGGCGATGGGTTTCGCGGTCGCTACGCTGCTGCACCGCGACCGGCAGGCCGACATGACCGACATGGCCACGGATCTGTCGGGCTGACCACGATGTCATCAATCGGGCAATGGTCGCTGTGGGCGCTGCTGTGTCTCCCGGCCGTCGCGGGTGCCGGACTGTTGCTCGCCCATCTGGGCCGGCCGGGTGCCGAGCGGGTCCCCGCGGCGGTCTCGATCGCGGTGTCGACGGCGGTGAGCGCGTTGGCGGTCGTGGTGGCCGTGACCCGGCCGGCGGTGAGCGCGCCGTTCATCGCGGGGGCCGACTTCGCGGTGCGCGTCGACGGCCTGGCCGCGGTCGTCGTACCGGCAGTCGCGGTGACGACGTTGCTGGTGCTGATCTTCGCCGCAGGTGACCGCGCCGTGGCGGGCGGCCGATTTCACGGCCTCATGCTGGTGTTCGCCGCCGCGGCGATGGTGACCGCAACCGCTGCGACGCTGCCGGCGCTGCTGCTGGCCTGGGAGGTGATGGGCGCAGCGTCCTACGCGTTGATCGGCTACCGCTGGCGAGATGAGCACCGCGTCGCCGCGGGGTTGACGGCATTCGTGACGACCCGCACTGCGGACCTGGGGCTCTATCTGGCTGCGGGTGCCGCGTTGGCGGGCGGCGCCGGCCTGGTGCTGGCGGATCTGCCGGAGGCGTCGCCCGGCTGGCGGCATGTGATCGCGGCGGGTGTGTTGGTGGCCGCGCTCGGCAAGGCCGCGCAGCTGCCGTTCTCGTTCTGGCTCGCCCGCGCGATGGAGGGCCCGAGCCCGGTCAGCGCGTTGCTGCACTCGGCGGCGATGGTGGCGATGGGGGCCTATCTGCTGCTGCGGGTGGGCCCGCTGCTCGAGGCCACCGGGTGGGCTGACACCGCGGCGGCGTGGCTGGGCGCGACGACAGCGCTGCTGCTCGGGGTGGTCGCGCTCGCTCAATCCGACTTCAAACAGCTGCTCGCCGCGTCCACTGCGGCGCAACTGGGCTTCGTCGTGATGGCCGCGGGTCTGACGGCCGTGGCCGGCGGCGCCGCCCAACTCCTCGCGCACGCCTTCACCAAGGCCGGCCTCTTCTTGGCCGCCGGTGCCTGGTTGGCGTTGCTGGGGAGCAAGCGGCTCAACGACCTGCGCGGGGCGGGGCGACGCTGGCCGCTCGTCGGCGTCACCGCGGGTGTCAGCGCTCTGGCCCTGGCGGGGGTTGCGCCGCTGTCGCTGTGGGCGACCAAGGACGCCGTGCTGGCCGTCGCGCTCGAACACTCACCGTGGCTGTATGCGGCGGGGTTGGCCGCCGCGGCGCTGTCAGCCGCCTACGCCGCCAAGATTCTGCTGGTGATCTGGCGTCCCGCACCCGGCGCTGTGGGACCACCAGAACCCGGTTCGCTGAGCATGTTCGAACGGATCCCGCTGATCGTCCTGGCTGCCGGTGCCGCACTCGCCGGTGGGCTGGCGCTACCGCCGGTCGGTCCACGGCTGGCCGAGTTCGTCGGTGGCCGAGCCTCGCATGCGGGGGTCGCCGAGTTGACCGCCTCGGCCGTGCTCGCCGCCGTGGTGGTGCTGGCCGTGCTGCGCTGGGGGGCGCCCGAACCGCGGTGGGCGGCGGGCTGGCTGGGGATGGAGAAGCTGGCCCACCTTGTCGTCGTGACCAAGGTCCTGCGGCTCGCGCATCTACTCGCCGCGTTCGACGACCGGGTCCTCGACCGCGCCCCCTCGGCAGTCACCGGGGCGACGCGGCGACTGTCCGAGGTCGCCGAAGCGTTCGACGACCGATTCCTCGACCGGGCGCTCCAGGCCTGCGCGGCGGGCACCGTGGCCACCAGCCGCTGGGCGGCGCGGATCGACACCGCGGCCGTCGACGGGGCCGTCGAACGGAGCGCCGCGCTGACGCGGCGGCTCGGTGCGTCGGCCCGAAAGCCGCAGACGGGCCTGCTGCATCAGTACTACGCGGGCGCCTTCGTTGTCTTCCTGCTTGCCGTCCTGTTCCTGATCGTCGTGAGGTGACCTGTGCTCAGTGTCGTCGTGTTCCTCCCGCTGGCCGCCGCGCTGGTGCTGCTGGCGGTGCCCGCGCTGACCGACACCGCGGTGCGCTGGGCGTGGCTGGCGGTCACCGTCGTCGAGGTCGCGCTGATCGCATGGCTGTGGGCGCGGTTCGACGCCCCCGGCCCCAACGCGTTGGCCTTCGAGGAGCAGGTGCCCTGGATCCCCGGCGTCAACAGCAGCTACCACATCGGCGTGGACGGGTTGTCACTGCCGCTGATCGCGATGACCGCCGTGATCTTCGCGGCCTGCGCCGGCTACAGCCTGCGCGACACCGACCGACCGCGGCCGCAGGCGGCGCTCTTCTGCTTCCTGCAGACGGTGAGTCTGGGCCTGTTCGTGTCCGCGGACCTGATCCTGTTCTTCCTGTTCTTCGACTTGTCCATCGTCGCCATGTATTTCGTCATCGCGGGGTGGGGCCACGGCAACCAGGGCCGCTCGGCGATGAAGTTCTTCCTCTACACGTTCCTGGGTTCGCTGGCGTTGCTGGTCGGATTCATCGGCCTCTACGTCGCGGCCGACCCGCACACGTTCGACATGGTGGAACTGACCGCGGCCACGCCGCTGGCCGACAGCCCACTGGTCGGCGCGCTGGTGCTGGCCGCGATCCTGCTCGGGCTGGCCGTCAAAACCCCCACGTTCCCGTTCCACACCTGGCTGCCGCCCGCGCACACCGATGCCCCGGCGATCGGTTCGGCGGTACTGGCCGGCGTGCTGCTGAAGATGGGCACCTACGGCTTCGTGCGCATCGCGATGCCGATGCTGCCGCAGGCATGGCAGGACTGGGCGCCGGTGATCATCGGCGTCGGGGTGGTGTCGGTGCTCTACGGGGCCCTCGTCGCGCTGGCCCAGGATGACCTCAAACGGATGATCGCCTACACCTCGGTCAACCACATGGGCTACATCGTGCTCGCGGTCGGCGCCGCCGGTCTGACCGCGGCGGGCACCACCCAGGCGCGGGAGATCGCCGTCACCGGCGCGGTGACCCAGATGGTCAGCCACGGGCTGATCACCGGCGCACTGTTTCTGTTGGCGGGGGTCTTCCATGCCCGCACCGGCAGCTACTCGATCTCCGACTACGGTGGATTGTCCAGCCGCGCACCCAAACTCGCGGCTCTGTTCGCGGTCGGGGCGTTCGCGTCGCTGGGGCTGCCGGGGTTCTCCGGCTTCATTGCCGAGTTCCAGATCTTCACGGGCAGTATCGCCGCGGCCCCCGTCACCGCAGTCGCCCTGCCGGGGATCGTGATCACTGCCGCGCTGTTCCTGCGTGCCTTTCAGCGGGTGTTCACCGGTGCGCCGCAGGGCCGCTCCGCCGGCTTCGTCGACCTGCGTGGTAGCGAATTGTGGCCGGTGGCTTCCTTGTTGACGCTGTCCGTCGTGATCGGGCTGCTGCCCCGCGTGCTGCTTGACACCATCGAACCCGCCTCCGATGCGCTCATCGCGCTTGTCGGGAGGTGACGTGAACCCCCACTCCGGAATGCACCTGGTGCTGATGCTGCCCGAAATCCTGGTGTTCGGTGCGGGTCTGGCGGTGCTCATCGGCGGTTCGTTCCTGGCGCGCGCACACCAGTGGTGGGGGCGGGTCGTCGCCGCGGCGGCGCTGTGCGGGGCGGCCGTCGTGGCCGCGGTTCAGCTCGCCGGACCGGACCGGACCGCGTTCGACAGCACGTTCGCGGTGGACACGCCGACCGGGGTGGCGCGCATCGTCGCGGCCGTGGGGGCGCTGCTGGTGCTGGCCGTGGCGGGTGACGAGATCAGCGGCGCGGAACGGGAAAGCGAGACCTACGCGCTGGTGTTGTTCGCCACCGCGGGTGTCCTGGTGCTGGCCGGCGCCGACGACCTGCTCGTGCTGGCGGCCGGCTACCTGCTCGCCAGCATCCCGCTGTATGCGCTGATCGGGCTGGCCCGCACCCCCGCCGGCGCCGAGGCCGCGATGAAGACCTACCTGTTGGGTGCCCTGTTCGGGATCCTGCTGCTGCTCGGTGTCACTGTTCTGTACGCCGTCACCGGCAGCAGCTGGTATCCGGCGGTGGCCGCCGAACTCGATGCCGCCCCGGCGGGCCCGGTGGCGGCGGGGGCGATCGGTGTGCTCGGCGGCCTGCTGTTCAAGGCCGGTGGAGTGCCGGCGCACTTCTGGGTGCCCGACGCCGCGCAGGCCGCGTCGGGCACGGTGGCGATGTTCGTCACCACGGTCCCCAAGATCGGCGCTGTGCTGGCGCTGTACCGGCTGGTGACTGTGCTGCCCGACACCATCGCCTGGTCGTTGCTGATCGCGCTGTTCGCCGTGGTGAGCATGACACTGGGCAACCTCGCCGCGTACTGGCAGAACGACCCGCGGCGGCTGCTGGGCTGGTCGACGGTCAGCCAGGTCGGCTACTTGTTGGTGCCGCTCGCAGTCGTCGGGCGAAGCGATCTGGCGGTGCCGGCGCTGCTGTTCTATCTCGCTGCTTACACCGTCACCAACAGCGCTGCGTTCGCGGTGTCCACGGCGCTCCCCGACCGGCGCGAATTGGACGCCTACCGCGGGCTGGTGTCGGCGCGGCCGTGGTTGGCCGTCGCGCTGGCGGTGGCCCTGCTCGGTCTGCTCGGCACGCCGCCGACCGCGGTGTTCGTCGGAAAGCTGACCATCGCCGGCGCCGCGTGGGAGGGCGCCCTCGCGTGGCTGGCGGTTGCGGTATTCGTCAACACCCTGGCCAGCCTGTTCTACTACCTGCGCTGGATCATCCCGGCGTTCCGGCGCGCCGGTGACCGCGTCGAGGTGTTCGCGGCCCGACGGTGGTCGGCGCCCACAGCGGTCGGCGCGGCGGGGCTGAGCCTGGCGCTGGGCGTCGGCGCCGGCGCGGCGTGGACGGTGCTCACCGGCTGACGGGGCGCCCTACCGCGGGGCCGGCGCAGCCCGTCAGCTCCACGAGTAGTCGGCCCGCAATCTCGCGGCGACCACCTCGAACACCTCGCGGGCCAGGATGGCACCTTCGCGCCGAATCCCCTCCTCGGGCACATCGAGCACCCGGTCCAACCGCACCCAGCTGGGCCGCCCGTCGTAGTCCCAGTTGCCCGCGCCGATGCCGACCCAGTTCGGCTCACCGTCGTGATGCTCACGGCTGGACAGCATCAGGCCAAGCAGGATGTGGCGGTCGCGGCCGACCACCAACACCGGCCGGTCCTTTCCCTGGCTGGGATCGTCTTCGTAGACCACCCAGGTCCACACCACCTCGCCGGGGTCAGCGCGGCCGTCGAGGTCGGGGGAGTAGGTGACGCGGCGAGCACGGTGTGCGGTCGGGACGAAGTTGCGCGACACCGGTCGGCCCGCGGGCAGCGCCGGTTGCGCGGCCGGGGCCTGGCCGGCGGCGAGGACGTCGAGACCGAGCCGGATGCCCTGGGCGATGCCGCGCTGCAGCGTCTCCGAGCGCTGCAGCTGACGGACGAGCTTGGGCGCCTCGTTGAACACGAGGTTCTCGGTGTTCTTCAACAGGAAACGCTGAAACGACTTCAGATAGCCCGATGATGGCGCCATACCCGCCAAGCATAGGGGTGCCCGGCCCGCTCGATTGTGTCGCGAGCGGACCGGCTCGCTAGGCTGGATGAGCCTGACCAGGCCGCGGAAACCACGTTCACCAGGAGATTCCCATCAGCAGCTTCGCCGACAAGACGTTCACTGCGCCGGCGCAGATTCGGAACTTCTGCATCATCGCCCACATCGACCACGGCAAGTCGACGTTGGCCGACCGGATGCTGCAGCTCACCGGGGTGGTCGACGAACGCTCGATGCGGGCTCAGTACCTCGACCGGATGGACATCGAACGCGAACGCGGCATCACCATCAAGGCGCAGAACGTGCGATTGCCGTGGAAAGTCGGGGACGAAGAGTTCGTCCTGCACCTGATCGACACCCCCGGCCACGTCGACTTCACCTACGAGGTCTCCCGCGCCCTGGAGGCCTGCGAAGGCGCGGTCCTGCTCGTCGACGCCGCGCAGGGCATCGAGGCGCAGACGCTGGCGAACCTGTATCTGGCGCTGGACCGCGATCTGACCA
This sequence comes from Mycolicibacterium duvalii, assembly GCF_010726645.1. Classification (NCBI taxonomy): domain Bacteria; kingdom Bacillati; phylum Actinomycetota; class Actinomycetes; order Mycobacteriales; family Mycobacteriaceae; genus Mycobacterium; species Mycolicibacterium duvalii. The sequence goes on from NZ_AP022563.1 coordinate 751,658, forward strand.
TCATCCCGGTGCTCAACAAGATCGACCTGCCCGCCGCCGACCCCGAGCGCTACGCCGGTGAGCTTGCCCACATCATCGGCTGCGAGCCGTCGGACGTGCTGCGGGTGTCGGGTAAGACCGGCGCCGGCGTGGCCGAGCTGCTCGACGAGGTCGTACGGCAGGTGCCGGCGCCGACCGGGGACGCCGACGCCCCTGCCCGCGCGATGATCTTCGACTCCGTCTACGACATCTACCGCGGCGTCGTCACCTACGTCCGCGTGGTGGACGGCAAGATCACGCCGCGCGAGCGCATCAAGATGATGTCCACCGGGGCGACCCACGAACTGCTCGAGGTGGGCATCGTCTCGCCCGAGCCGAAGGCCTCCGACGGTCTGGGCGTCGGCGAGGTCGGCTACCTGATCACCGGGGTGAAAGACGTCCGTCAGTCCAAAGTCGGCGACACCGTCACCACCGCCCGCCACGGCGCCGCCGAGCCGCTGACCGGATACCGCGAACCCAGACCGATGGTGTACTCCGGCCTGTATCCGGTCGACGGGTCGGACTACCCGGTGCTGCGCGACGCGCTCGACAAACTGCAGCTCAACGACGCCGCCCTGACCTATGAGCCGGAGACGTCGGTGGCGCTCGGCTTCGGGTTCCGATGCGGCTTCCTGGGCCTGCTGCACATGGAGATCACCCGCGAACGCCTCGAGCGCGAATTCAACCTGGACCTGATCTCCACCTCGCCGAACGTCGTCTACCGCGTCATCAAGGACGATGGAACCGAGCTGACCGTCACCAACCCGTCGGACTGGCCGGAAGGCAAGGTGCGCAGCGTCTTCGAGCCCATCGTGAAGACGACGATCATCGCGCCCAGCGAATTCATCGGCACCATCATGGAACTCTGCCAGTCCCGGCGCGGCGAGCTCGGCGGCATGGACTACCTGTCACCTGAACGCGTCGAGCTGCGCTACACGTTGCCGCTCGGCGAGATCATCTTCGACTTCTTCGACTCGCTGAAGTCGCGCACCCGCGGCTACGCCAGCCTCGACTACGAGGAGGCCGGCGAGCAGGAGGCGGCGCTGGTCAAAGTCGACATCCTGCTGCAGGGCGAAGCGGTCGACGCGTTCAGCGCGATCGTCCACAAAGACAGTGCCGCGGCATACGGCAACAAGATGACCACCAAACTCAAAGAACTCATTCCGCGCCAGCAGTTCGAGGTGCCGGTGCAGGCCGCCATCGGCTCGAAAATCATTGCGCGCGAGAACATCCGGGCCATCCGCAAGGATGTGCTGTCCAAGTGCTACGGCGGTGACATCACCCGCAAGCGCAAGCTGCTCGAGAAGCAGAAGGAAGGCAAGAAGCGGATGAAGACCATCGGCCGGGTCGACGTCCCGCAGGAGGCGTTCGTCGCGGCGCTGTCGACCGAGGCCGCGTCGGACAAGCCCGCCAAGAAATAGCGGACTCCGACCGAACCGGTCGCGCGGTGCGGCCGGGCGTGCTACTGAAGTCATATGTCGGGGAAGCTCGCGGCCGTGGCCGCCACCGCCGCCGTGTGCCTGGCCACCGCGGGTTGCGCAGGCGCCCCCGTCGATCACCGGCCGACCGTTCGAATCGCCGAGGCCGCCCAGCCCTCCCCGGCGCTCCCGCTGGGCACCTTCCTGCCCAGCGCGCAGGAGCTGGCAGCAGAACTGGGCACCGGGGTCGCGGGACTGCTGGGACGCCCGGTCGAGGGGGACGCCGCCATGTTGCTGCGCAGTGTCGGTGACGCCGACGTTGTCCCCGCCGACTGCGTCAGCGCCGCCTACCGGTTGCAGAACGTCGTTTACGACGACAGCCCGGTGCAGTCGGTGGCCACCAACACCTGGGCCGGCGGCGGATTCGACGGTCCGCCCGTGACGGGCTATTTCGGCATCGTGCAGATGGCCTCGGCGAGCGCGGCACAGGAATTCTTCGCCACCCTGACCGAGGCCTGGCGGCGGTGCAACGGTCAGACGCTGGCCCGGCACCAGCTCGAGGAACTGAGCCGGATCACCGACGTCACTTTCGACCGGCGGGTGGTGTCGGCCAGCATCCTGCACGCCTCACGCGGTGCGGCGGCTCCGGACGGGCGGCGTGCGGTCGGGCTGGCCGGAGACTGCATCGTCGAGGTCGAGCTCACCGACCCGCGCCCCACCGGCGACCCGCGCGGTGCGGTGGGTGTCGCGGACCTGATGCTCGACAAGATCGCCGCGCACCGCTGATCAGACCGGGGCGTTGGCCGGCTGGAAGTTGCCGGAGCTGTCGGCTTCCTCCTCGGCGCGGATCACGTGCACCACCGCGTTGATCAAGGCCAGATGGGTGAACGCCTGCGGGAAATTGCCCAGGTGGCGGCCGGTGCGCGGCTCGATCTCCTCGGCGTAGAGGTGCAGCGGGCTCGCGAAGCCCAGCAGCCGTTCGCACAGGTGCTTGGCCCGTTCGATCTCGCCGATCTCCACCAGCGCCGACACCAGCCAGAACGAACAGATGGTGAAGGTGCCCTCCTCGCCGGAGAGTCCGTCGTCGGTTTCCTCCACGCGGTAACGCAGCACCAGGCCGTCCTCGGTGAGCTCCTCGGCGATGGCCAGCACCGTCGCCCGGATCCGCGGATCATCGGGCGGCAGGAACCGCGTCAGCACCGCCAGCAGCAGCGACGCGTCCAGCGCGTCGTCGCCGTACCGCTGGGTCAGCACACCGCGGGCGTCCACGCCGTGGGTGAGTACGTTGTCCTTGATCTCGTCGGCGACCGCCCTCCACTGCTGCGCGTAGGACTTCTCGCCCTCCAGTTCGGCCAGCTTGGCGCCGCGGTCCAGCGCAACCCAGCACATGATCTTGCTGGACGTGAAGTGCTGGGGTTCGCCGCGCACCTCCCAGATTCCGCGGTCGGGCTCGCGCCAATGCTTGATCGCCTCTTCGACCTGTTCCTTGAGAACCGGCCACAGGGTCTCGGGAATCTGTTCCCGAGACTTGGTGTGCAGGTACACCGAGTCGAGCATGGTGCCCCAGATGTCGTGCTGCATCTGGTTGTAGGCGCCGTTGCCGATCCGTACCGGACGGGAGTTGTCGTAGCCCGACAGGTGGTTGAGTTCCTCTTCGACCAGGCTGCGTTCACCGCCCACGCCGTACATCACCTGCAGCGGGTGACGTTGACCGTTGTTGGCCCCCGAGACGTCGGCGATGAACGCGAAGAAGTCGTCGGCCTCGCGGTCGAGGCCCAACGTGTAGAGCCCCCACAGCGCGAACGTCGAATCCCGCACCCACGCATAGCGGTAGTCCCAGTTGCGTTCGCCCTGCGGGGTTTCCGGCAGCGACGTGGTCGGGGCAGCCAGCAGCGCGCCGGTCGGGGAGTAGGTCAGCCCCTTCAGCGTCAGCGCGCTGCGCTGCAGATAGGCCCGCCAGGGGTGGTCGGGGAAATCGCCGACGTTGATCCACTGGCGCCACGCTTCGCTGGTCTTCCACATCTTGTCGGCGGCTTCTTCGTAGTTCTGCGGGGCCGGGTGTTTGGACCAGCTCAACGCGACGAACACGTTGTCGCCCTCTTTCAGGCGTGTGCGGGCGCGGGCCTCGCGGCCCTCCAGCCCGATCCGCAGGTTGGTGGTCAGCCGCAGCGTCGGGTGGGAGTCCGGGTTCTTGGTCGCCCGCGCGATCGCCTCGCCGTAGGCCTGCGCGGAGTACTCCCAGCCGGCGCTGGTGCGGTGGTAGTCGAACGACGGCTCGCAGCTCATCACGAGCTCCACGGTGCCGCTGACACAGCGCACCGTGCGCAGCAGGATGTGCTCGGCGTCCCAGTCCATCGGCGTGCGCCGGTGCGTCCGCGACCGGGTTTCCAGGTCGTGCCACGGCCCCATCACCAGCGCGTCGCGCACGATCAACCAGCCGGTGTGGGTTTGCCACGTTGTCTCCAGGATCAGGCTGCCGGGCAGGTAGCGGCGGGCCGCGGGCACCGACACCCCATACGGCCCGAGCCGGAAGTGCCCGGCGCCGCGGTCCAGGATCGCGCCGAACACGCTCGGCGAATCCGGCCGCGGGACGCACATCCACTCCACCGATCCCGCGGACGAGATCAGACACGTCGTCTCGCAGTCGGACAAAAACGCGTAGTCGGCGATCGGCGGGAACGGGTTCCGCAGCGGACCGGCCGAGTGATAGGGCGTCGGGGTGGCCAGGGTCAGCGCGGACCCGCCGGCCCGACCACCGTTGTGGGACGTGTCGCCTGACATCTCGGACTGCTGCACAACCATTTGCTCATCATCGACTGCCGACCGCCGTGGCGTCTACCGCGGGGTGCTGCGAAGCTGAGAAAGCGGCGGTAGCGGCATCGCCATCGGGCCGGCGCATAGGCTGGCCGGGTGGACGGGTTGCTCAGTTGGTGGGACGGAGTCGAGCTGTGGCTCTCGGGTCTGCCGTTCGTGGCGCAGACCGCCGTGGTGATGCCGGTGGTGCTGGCCCTGGCCTACGGGGTGGCCGTGCTGCTCGACATCGTGTTGGGACACGGAATCCGGCTGCGTCGACAGGCACGCCGCAGCGGTGCGCGTGCGAGGACCGAGACAACCGGAGGGGATCGATGAGCGGGATGCCGCGGTCGCGGGTGACGCTGGTGCTGGTGGCATTGATCGTCCTGGTCATCGTGATGTGGCTGTTCACGCGGTGAGAGATCAGCGACGGTTCTGTTATTGTTCGCGCCATGCAATCGGCGTCCGGCAACAAGAGCGGCCACATCGTGGCCCTCATCGCCGTGGGTTTGTCTGCCGTTGCTGATGTCTGCTGTTGTCGCTGATCCCCGCCCGTTCGCGGTTCCGGTGTCGGTGACGGCTGTGGCGTGATGACCGCTTGCAGCCCGGCATACCTTCCGGCCCTCCCGGCGAACGGATTCACACCCGTCCGAACGTCGAGAGGTTCTGCATGCACACTTTCGTGAAATTCCCGAAGCGTTGGCGGTCCGTGGCCGCGCTCGTGCTGTCGGCCACGCTGGTGGCCGGCTGCGCCGGCGGCGCCAGCGACGAACCGGGCGGCGACGGCACCGGTGCCGCAGACACCACGCTGACGTTGGTGGCGTTCGCCGTGCCGGAGCCCGGCTGGTCCAAAGTGGGCCCGGCCTTCGCCGCCACCGGGGACGGCGAGGGGGTCGCGGTCACCGGCTCCTACGGCGCCTCGGGCGATCAGTCCCGTGCCGTGGAGTCGGGCAAACCTGCCGACATCGTGAACTTCTCCGTCGAACCCGACATCACGCGCCTGGTCGAGGCCGGCAAGGTCGACCAGAACTGGAACGCGGGGGTGACCAAGGGCATCCCGTTCGGCTCGGTGGTCAGCTTCGCGGTGCGGCCGGGCAATCCGAAGAACATCAGGGACTGGAATGACCTGCTGCAGCCGGGTCTGGAGATCATCACGCCGAGCCCGCTGAGTTCCGGTGCGGCCAAGTGGAACCTGCTCGCGCCGTACGCCTGGGCGTCCAAGGGCGGGCAGGACCGTCAGGCCGGAATCGACTTCGTCACCAGATTGGTCACCGAGCATGTCCGGTTGCGTCCCGGCTCCGGCAGGGAGGCCACCGATGTGTTCAAACAGGGCACCGGCGACGTACTGCTGGCCTACGAGAACGAGGCGCTCAACTTCGACCTGGACTACGTCAACCCGCCGCAGACCTTCAAGATCGAGAACCCGGTTGCGGTGGTCAACACCAGCAAGCACCCGGACACGGCGACCGATTTCCTGAATTACCAGTACACCGCCGAAGCGCAGAGGTTGTGGGCCGAGGCCAACTTCCGCCCGGTCGATCCCGCCGTGCTCGCGGACTTCGCCGACAAGTTCCCGGCACCGGAGAAGCTGTGGACGATCGACGACCTGGGCGGCTGGGAGCAGGTCGACACCGAACTGTTCGACAAGGACAACGGCACCATCACCAAGATCTACAAGCAGGCCACGGGATGACCTCGGGGCTCGAGCCGGCCGTGGGGCCGTCGCCGGGCCTCCGGCGCGGCCGGTACGGCAACACCTCACTGCGGGTCGGGGCCGCCACCATGTGGCTGTCGCTGATCGTGCTGTTGCCGCTGGCGGCCATCCTGTGGCAGTCCGCCGGCGGCGGCGTCGACGCGTTCTGGTCGGCGGTCTCGTCCCCGTCTGCGATCGCCTCACTGCGGGTGACGCTGATCATCTCGGTCGGGGTCACCGTGGTCAACGCGTTCTTCGGGTTGCTGGTCGCCTGGGTCCTGACCCGCGACGAATTTCCGGGCAAGCGTCTGGTCGACGCGGTGATCGACCTCCCGTTCGCGTTGCCCACGATCGTCGCGAGCCTGGTCATGCTGGCGCTGTACGGCCCGAGCAGCCCGGTCGGCATCCACTTGCAGCACACCCGCTGGGGGGTCGGGATCGCACTGCTGTTCGTCACGTTGCCGTTCGTGGTGCGCTCGGTGCAACCGGTGCTGCTTGAACTCGACCGCGAGGTCGAGGAGGCCGCGGCGTCGTTGGGCGCCAACAACTTCACGATCCTGACCAAGGTGATCCTGCCGGCGCTGCTGCCGTCGCTGCTGTCCGGAGCCGGTCTGGCGTTCTCCCGGGCGATCGGCGAGTTCGGGTCGGTGGTGCTCATCGGCGGAGCGATACCCGGCGAAACCGAGGTGTCGTCGCAGTGGATCCGAACCCTCATTGAGAATGACGACCGCGTCGGTGCCGCGGCGATATCGATCGTGCTGCTGGCGATCTCGTTCACGATCCTGTTCATTCTGCGCGCCATCGGTTCGCGGGCCGCCCGAAGGGAGCAGACGCAAGAGTGACGCTGTCCCCCGTGATGCGCCACCTGGTTCGGTGGGTGGCCTTGGCCTACGTCGCGATCCTGGTGGCGGTGCCCGTCGGGCTGATTCTGTGGCGCACCTTCGCACCCGGGATCGGCGCGTTCGTCGAATCCATCTCCACCCCCGCGGCGATCTCGGCATTGAACCTGTCGCTGCTGGTGGTCGCGATCGTCGTGCCGCTCAATGTGCTTTTCGGGGTGCCCACGGCTTTGGTCCTGGCGCGCAACAGGTTCCGCGGTAAGAGCGTGCTGCAGGCCGTCATCGACCTGCCGTTCGCGGTATCGCCGGTGGTCGTCGGTGTGGCGTTGATCCTGTTGTGGGGTTCGGCCGGATTGTTCGGGTTCGTCGAGAACAGCCTCGGGTTGCGCATCATCTTCGGTCTTCCCGGCATCGTCCTGGCCAGCATCTTCGTCACCGTCCCGTTCGTGATCCGCGAGGTGGAGCCGGTGCTGCACGAGATCGGCACCGACCAGGAGGAGGCTTCGGCGACGCTGGGCGCCCAGTGGTGGCAGACGTTCTGGCGGATCACGCTGCCCTCGATCCGGTGGGGCCTGACCTACGGTGTGGTGCTGACCGTGGCCCGCACCCTCGGCGAGTTCGGTGCGGTCCTGATGGTCGCGGCGAACCTGCCGGGTTCGTCGCAGACCCTGACCCTGCTGGTGCACGACCGCTACACCCGCGGCGCCGAATACGGCGCCTATTCCATCTCCACCCTGTTGATGACGGTCGCCGTGTTGGTGCTCGTCGCCCAGGTGGTGCTCGACGCCCGCAGCAGCCGGCGGACAGAATGAGGAGTCTCGAAACGTGGGGAGCGCAGGGCCCGTGACCGATGCGATGATCACCGTCCGCGGTGCCAACAAGCGCTACGGCGATTTCGCCGCGCTCGACGACGTCGACTTCGAGGTTCCGGCCGGGTCGTTGACCGCACTGCTGGGTCCGAGCGGGTCGGGCAAGTCGACGCTGCTGCGCGCGATCGCCGGGCTGGACCAGCCCGACACCGGCACGATCACGATCAACGGCCGCGACGTCACCAACGTGCCGCCGCAGAAGCGCGGGATCGGCTTCGTGTTCCAGCACTACGCCGCGTTCAAGCACCTCACCGTCCGGGAGAACGTCGCGTTCGGCCTGAAGATCCGCAAGCGGCCGAAGGCTGAGATCACCGAAAAGGTCGACAACCTTCTGGAGGTGGTGGGGCTGGCCGGTTTTCAGACCCGGTACCCCAACCAGCTCTCCGGTGGTCAGCGTCAACGGATGGCGCTGGCGCGCGCGTTGGCGGTCAGCCCGGAGGTGTTGCTGCTCGACGAGCCGTTCGGCGCGCTGGACGCGAAGGTCCGCGAGGACCTGCGCGCGTGGCTGCGCCGCTTGCACGACGAGGTGCATGTCACCACGGTTCTCGTGACTCACGACCAGCAGGAGGCGCTCGACGTGGCCGACCGGATCGCGGTGCTCAACAAGGGCCGCATCGAGCAGGTGGGCGCTCCCGGTGATGTGTACGACACACCGGCCAACGCGTTCGTGATGTCATTCCTCGGTGCGGTGTCCGCGCTGAACGGCGCACTCGTGCGCCCACACGACATCCGCGTGGGACGCACCCCCGAGATGGCCGTGGCCACCAGCGACGACTCGGTGCAGGCCACCGGGGTGACCCGGGCCAGGGTCGACCGCATCGTCATGCTGGGCTTCGAGGTGCGGGTGGAGCTGACCAACGCCGCCACCGCCACTCCGTTCACCGCGCAGATCACGCGCGGCGACGCCGAGGCGCTGGGGCTCAAGGAGGGAGACACGGTGTACGTGCGCGCCACGCGGGTACCGTCGCTGCCCGACGGGGTCACAGTCGAGTCCCTGACCAACCCGCGGCCGGCCTGAGCCGGGTTCGCCGCTACGCGGCCTGAGCCGGATTCGCCGCTACGCGGCGGCGGGCAGCGCGAGCGCCGCATCGAAGCGATCCAGCACGGTCTCGGCGACCTGGCGGTGTGCCCCCAGTGGTGCCGACATCGGAATATTTTGTGCCGCGGCGAATTCCGCGACGCGGTCGGTGATCCGGCCGTGCGCCAGGAACCACGGCGCGATGACCAGCCGGGTGGCGCCGCGCTGACGCAGGGCGGCCGCGGCCTGCGCGAGGCTCGGCTGCGGGCCGGTGGCGAACGCGGTCGTGGCTGTCCAGTGTGTGGTCAGGGTCAGTTCCCGGGCGACGGCGGCGGTGCGGGCGTTGGCCTCCGGACGCGACGATCCCACCGCGGTCACCAGCACCCCGACCCGCGAGTCCAGGCGAGGCACCCCCGCGTGCTCGAGCCGCTGCCGCAGTACGTGAATCAACCGGTCGTCCTCGCCGAGCACCTCGGACTGCCGGGCGACCACTCCGGATTCGGCGATCATCGTGGGAATGTCGACGCGGGCGTGGTACGCGTCGGCCAGCAGCAGAGGCACCACCACCGCGTGGCCTGGCCGCACTGCCCCCAGGACGTCCCGCAGGTTCGGTGAACTCTTCTCGCAGAACGCCACTCGGATGTCCAGCCCGGGTCGCAGCCGGCGCGCACACTCCGCGATCGCCGCGACGGTGCGCGCCGAGCGGGGGTCGGCGCTTCCGTGCGCGGTGAGCACCAGGGTGGTCACGAGGCGTGCAGCCCGCATTCGATCTTGCCCTGACCGGCCCACCGTCCGCTGCGCGGATCGGCGCCGGCTGCCGGCTTACGGGTGCACGGTGCGCAGCCGATCGACGGATAACCTTCGTCGACAAGCGGATTCACCAGCACCCCGTGGGTGTCGATGTAGGTCTGCATGTCCTCGTCGGTCCACGCCGCCAGCGGGTTGATCTTGACCAGGCCGAACCCCGCGTCCCAGCTGATCAATGGTGCGTTGGCCCGAGTCGGCGCCTCGACCCGACGGATGCCGGTGACCCAGGCCGAGTATCCGTGCAGGGCCTTGGACAGCGGTTCGACCTTGCGCAGCCGGCAGCATTCGTTCGGGTTGCGCTCGAACAGGTTGCGGCCCAGCGCAGCGTCCTGCTCGGTGACCGTGTGCTCGGGACGCACGTTGACGACGTTGACGTCGTAGACGGCTTCGACGGCGTCGCGCGTGCCGATGGTCTCGGCGAAGTGGTAGCCGGTGTCGAGGAACAACACGTCCACACCCGGCCGCACCTGCGCGGCCATATGTACCAGCACCGCATCCTGCATGTTCGAGGCCACGATGTACCCGGATCCGCTCGGCAGCCCGCCGAAGTTCTCGTCGGTCCATGCCAGCAGCTGCTCGGCAGTGGCGTTCGGACCGAGCTCGGCGGCGCCGCGTTCGGCAAGCTGCTGCAGGTCGGTATCGGTCAGCGTCTCAGTCACGTGTTCACCTCAGGTCCGCGTCATCGGCTCGTAGTGCCCACGTAGCGAAACGCTCACCCTGCTCGCGTTGTTTCACGAAGTTGCGGACCACCCGCTCGATGTAGTCACCGAGCTCGCTGGCCAGCACCTTGTGCTGGCGCAACTTGCGACCAAAGCCGCTGTCCAGACCCAGGCTCCCGCCCAGATGGACCTGGAATCCCTCTTCGGGACCTTCACCATCGTCGACCATCTGCCCCTTGAAACCGATGTCGGCGACCTGAATCCGCGCGCACGAGTTCGGGCAGCCGTTGATGTTGATCGTGATCGGCACGTCGAGCTGGGCGTTGATGTCCTCCAGGCGCCGCTCCAGCTCCGGCACCAGCACCTGCGAGCGGCTGCGCGTTTCGGCGAAACTGAGCTTGCAGAACTCGATTCCGGTGCAGGCCATCAGGTTCCGCCGCCAGTGCGACGGTGTCGACGGCAGCCCGAGGGCATCCAGCCCGGCCCGCAGATCGTCGAGCTTTTCGTCGGGGACGTCGAGGATGATCAGTTTCTGATACGGCGTGAACCGCACCCGGTCCGAACCCGCGGCTTCGGCAAGGTCGGCGACCTTGCTGAGGATGGTGCCCGTAACCCGGCCGGCGATGGGTGCGACACCGACCGCATTGAGCCCGTTCTTGAGCTTCTGCACGCCCACATGGTCGATGGGCCGGGTCACCGGCTCCGGCGCGGGACCGTCGAGCAGTGGACGCTTCAGGTACTCCGTTTCGAGAACTTCGCGGAATTTCTCAACGCCCCAGTCCTTGATCAGGAACTTCATCCGGGCCTTGCTGCGCAGCCGGCGGTAACCGTAGTCGCGGAACACGCTGACCACGGCCTCCCACACATCGGGCACCTCGTCGAGCGGCACCCACACCCCGACCCGCTGAGCCAGCATCGGGTTGGTCGACAGGCCGCCGCCGACCCACAGGTCGAAACCGGGTCCGTGCTCGGGGTGGTGGACGCCGATGAACGCGACGTCGTTGACCTCGTGGACCACGTCCTGCAGACCGGAGATCGCCGTCTTGAACTTACGCGGCAGGTTCGAGTACTCGGGCTTGCCGATATAGCGCTTGACGATCTCGTTCACCGCGGGGGTGGCGTCGATCACCTCGTCGAGCGACTCACCGGCCAGCGGGGAGCCGAGCACGACGCGGGGGCAGTCACCGCAGGCCTCGGTGGTCTGCAGGCCGACCTCGTCGAGGCGACGCCAGATCTCGGGCATGTCCTCGACCCGGATCCAGTGGTACTGCACGTTCTGCCGGTCGGAGATGTCGGCGGTGTCGCGGGCGAACTCGGTGGAGATCTGCCCCAGGGTGCGCAGAGCGGCGCTGCTCAGCGCGCCACCGTCGGAGCGCACCCGCAGCATGAAGAACTCGTCTTCGAGCATGTCGGTGTTCTCGTCACCGGTCCACGTCCCGTCGAAGCCGGGCTTGCGCTGGGTGTACAGACCCCACCACCGGAACCGGCCGCGCAGGTCGCCCTTGTCGATCGACTCGAAACCGTTCTTGGCGTAGATGTTCTCGATGCGCGCCCGCACGTTGAGCGGGTTGTCGTCCTTCTTGGCCTGCTCGTTGGCGTTGAGCGGCTCGCGGTACCCCAGGGCCCACTGACCTTCGCCGCGGGGGCGTTTGGCGGGCTTGGCGGGGGGTGTCTTGGCTGTGGTCATGAAATGGCTCTCGGTCGGAGCCGGCGTACGGACCGCGCGTTCTCACCGGGGGGCTGTCCGGCGGCGCAGATCCGGCGGCCAGCTGATGAGCAAGGGGTGGGCTGGGTCCTGGATCAGGCGCGACAAGAAAGACAGCAACAAGTACAGACGCGCTTGAAGTCGACATGACGCCGGGCCACCAGCACAACACGGGTGGGCAGAATGCGGGCGTCGATCACGTCGGCCATTGTGCCACGAATGGCGGCATCGGCCCTAACCGGCCCAAATATGCGCGCAGGCTGCGCGGAAGGGGGGCCGCCGGCGGAACCTCGGCACGGGGGAACCGTCCTGGTCGGCCGGCTGGAACAATCGGTGGGATGGACGTGTCCGTGCCGGTCTCTGAGGCGGCCGCCGACCTGCCTGCGCTGACGGCTCCGGCGGGGCGCCCCTTCGGCGTCTACATCCACGTGCCGTTCTGTGCGACACGCTGCGGCTACTGTGATTTCAACACCTACACTGCCGCCGAACTCGGGGACTCCAGCCCGGACGGCTGGCTGGCGGCGCTGCGCACCGAACTCGAGCTGGCCGCCGCCCACCTGGGCGAGGTGCCGGAGGTGTCGACGGTGTTCGTCGGCGGCGGCACCCCGTCGCTGCTGGGCGCCGCCGGGCTGGCCGGCGTGCTCGACGCGGTCCGGGCCCGGTTCCAGCTGGCCGCCGATGCCGAAGTGACCACCGAGGCCAACCCGGAGTCGACCTCGCCGGAGTTCTTCGCGGCCCTGCGCACCGCCGGCTACACCCGGGTCTCGCTGGGCATGCAGTCCACGGCTGCACATGTGCTCAAGGCCCTGGACCGGATGCATTCGCCCGGACGTGCCGTCGACGCCGCCCGGGAAGCACGCCGCGCCGGGTTCGACCACGTCAACCTCGACCTGATCTACGGCACGCCGGGGGAGCGCGACGACGACCTGCGCGGGTCGCTGGATGCGGTGCTGGCCGCCGGTGTCGACCACGTGTCGGCCTACGCGCTGATCGTCGAGGAGGGCACCGCGCTGGCCCGTCGGGTGCGACGCGGCGAGCTGCCCGCCCCGGACGACGATGTGCTGGCCCGCCGCTACGAGCTGATCGACCGCCACCTCGGCGGGGCCGGTTTCGCCTGGTACGAGGTGTCCAACTGGAGCCGGCCCGGCGGGGAGTGCCGACACAACATGGGGTACTGGAACGGCGGTCAGTGGTGGGGCGCGGGGCCCGGCGCGCACGGCTACGTGGCGGCGACGCGATGGTGGAACGTCAAGCACCCGGCGACCTATGCGGCGGTGCTGGCCGGCCGGCGGCTGCCGGTCGCCGACTTCGAGAATCTCTCCGAAGGCACCGCCCACGTCGAAGACGTGATGCTGCGGGTGCGGATGCGCGCCGGGCTTCCGCTCGCGGCGTTGTCCGCGGCCGAACGGACCCGAGCCGCGATCGCGATCGACGACGGTCTCCTGCGCGCCGACGGCGGCGCGGTGGTGCTCACCGACCGCGGTCGGCTGCTGGCCGATGCGGTGGTCCGCTCGCTGCTGGACTGACTACAGCAGCACGTCGGCGAGCCGACTCAGAGCAGCACGTCGGCGAGCCGACTCAGAGCAGCGCCGCGGCGAGCCGACGCCACTGCTCGCGCGGAAACTCGCGCGGATCGGTGGTCAGCACCTGCACACAGACGTGGTCGGCGCCGGCCTGCCGATGCTCGTCGATGCGGCGCCGCACGGTCTCCTCGTCCCCCCAGGCCAGCAGGGCGTCGAAGACGCGGTCGCTGACGGTGCTCAGGTCCTCTTCGGTGAAGCCGAGGCGCAGCAGGTTGTTGGCGTAATTCGGCAGCGCGAGATACGACTTGAGCCACTCGGTGCCGATGGCCCGTGCCTGGTCACGGTCCTCGGTGAGCAACACGCCCTGTTCGGGCAGGAGCAGTGGTCCCTCGCCGAGCACCTCGCGCGCCTGCCGGGTGTGCTCGGGCGTGGTCAGATACGGATGGGCGCCGCGCCCGCGGTCGGCCGACAGCTGCAGCATCTTCGGTCCCAGCGCGGCCAGCACCCGGTTGTCCTTCGGCACCGGCTGCGCCGCGCTGTCCAGACCGTCGAGGAAGGCCCTGGTGGCGGCCAGCGGCTTGCGGTAGCGGCCCGGCTCGCCGGCGTCGATCAGCGGGGCGTGACTGCAGCCGATGCCGAGCAGGAAACGTTCGCCGTGGGCCTGGGTCAGCGCGGCGTACCGGTGTGCCACGTCGGCGGGTTCATGCATCCAGAGGTTGAGGATGCCGGTGGCGATGACCGTCTGCTTGGTGGCGGAGAGCAGGTTCTCCACCGAGTCGAGCACCGGTCCACCGACGTCGGGAATCCACAGCGCGGTGAAGCCGAGGTCATCGAGCTCGGCGGCCGCTTCGGCTGCCTCCTCCGGGTTCCCGTAGCGCAACTGCGAACTCCACAACCCGATTCCAGACAGCTCCATGGGTCTACTCATACCGTGCCGACGGGCACTGGCGCTACGGTCGGTCCATGGCATTCGACCCGGCGGCGGTGGCCCGCGCCTTCTCCGAGCATCGGTTCGACGACGCGCTGGATCACCTCGCCGCCGACGTGAAGTGGACCATCGTGGGCGGGATGGTCCTCGAAGGGGCCGACGCGGTGCGGCGCACCTGCCGGGACACGTTGGAGAGCCTGCGGGGCGCGAGGGTGGAGTTCGACCGTAGTGTGACCGCGGCGGGCCGCGAGGTGGTGGCCGTCGACACCCTGGTGCGCTACGTGCGCCCGGACGGGCTCACCGCGGTGGCAAGCTGCACCATCTACGAGTTCGAGGGTGAGAAGATCACGACGATCACGTCCTACGCCGTGGAAGTCGACCCCGACGACGCCGGTGCACAACCCCCGCCGCACCGCTGAGCAAACGTCTGCCGCGAGGGTAGATTCCTGATCGCCCGGCACTTGTGCCAAGATGTCGCGCATGCGTCAGTTAGGGCAGCCTAAACATAGTTCGCCGGCACCGCGGGTGCCCCGGGCGTGCCTGCCGACGTGACACCGACCCGAGCCCCCGAGCCGATCGCCGTCGTCGGCATCGGGTGTCGGGTGGCGGGCGGCGTCGGCACCGTCGAGCAGTTCTGGTCGTTCCTGCTCGAGGGCGGCAGCGCGGTGCGCCAGGTGCCGGCCGACCGCTGGGAGCCCTATCTGCACCGCGACCCGCGCAACGCCGCGGTGCTGCGCGAGACCACCCGGTGGGGCACCTTCCTTGACGACCTGCCCGGTTTCGACGCGGACTTCTTCGGGGTCTCCCCGCGGGAGGCCGAGTTGATGGATCCTCAGCAGCGGCTCGCGCTCGAGGTGTCGTGGGAAGCGTTGGAGCACGCCGGAATCGACCCGCGTGCGCTGGCCGGCACCGACACCGCGGTGCTGATGGGCGTCAATTCCGATGACTACGGCAAGCTGCTGATGGAGGACCTCGACGGCATCGAGGCCTGGACCGGGATCGGCACCTCGCTGTGCGGGGTGGCCAACCGCGTGTCGCATCTGCTCGACCTGCGCGGTCCGAGTGTGGCACTCGACGCCGCCTGTGCGGCGTCGCTGGTCGCCGTGCACCAGGGCTGCCAGTTGCTGCGCGACGGTGAGACGTCGCTGGTACTCGCTGGTGGGGTCAGCGCGCTGATCGGGCCCGGACTGACCCGGGTGCTCGACGTCGCAGGTGCCACCGCGCCCGACGGCAGGTGCAAGACGTTCGATGCCTCCGCCGACGGCTACGGACGGGGCGAGGGGGCCGGCGTCGTCGTGCTCAAACGACTCACCGACGCGACCCGCGACGGCGACTGCGTGCTCGCGGTGGTTCGCGGCGGTGCCGTCGCCCAGGACGGCCGCACCGTCGGCATCATGTCACCGAACGGCCAAGCGCAGCAGGATCTGTTCCGGCTCGCCTGCCGGAGTTCGGGCATCGCACCCGACAGCGTCGGCTACATCGAGGCCCACGGCACCGGCACCCCCACAGGCGACCCGGTCGAGGTCGCCGCGTTGTCGGCGGTGTACGGCGCCGGCCGCGCCGAAGCGCCCTGCGCCCTCGGATCGGTCAAGCCGAACACCGGACATCTCGAGGGCGGTGCCGGGGTGATCGGTCTGATCAAGACCGTGCTGGCGCTGCATCACGAGACGTTGCCGCCGACCGCCGGGGTGCGCACGCTCAACCCGGCCATCGACTGGGCCGCCAGCGGGTTGCGGGTGCCCATCGCGGCCGAACCCTGGCCGCGTGGCACCACACCGCGCCGCGCCGCGGTGTGCAGTTACGGCTACGGCGGCACCATCGCGCACGTCCTGCTCGAAGAGTCACCTGCTATACCTTCACCCGAGAAGCCGACGTCCACAGCAGTTTTCCTGCCGTTGTCGGCGCGCGCCGATGACCGCCTGGCTCGCCACGCCGCTGTACTGGCCGACCATCTGCGCGGCACGGGCGTCGACACCGAACGGCTGGCCGCGACGTTGTGGACCCGCCGGCCGCACGAACCGGTGCGCGCCGCGGTGGTGCTCGATGGTCTACAGCCGACCCACCGTGCGGAAGCCGTCGTCACCGCGCTTGACACCCTGGCCGCGCAGGGCCGGGACCCGCGGGTCGTGACCGGACACGTTCTCCCGGGTGCCGGGGACGGCGCGGTCTGGGTGTTCTCCGGCCACGGCTCCCATTGGGCCGGCATGGGCCGCGAATTGCTGGTCACCGAACCGCTTTTCGCGGCGACGGTCGACGAGGTGGACGAGGTGTTCCACCGCGAGCTGGGCTTCAGCGCCCGGGAGGCGCTGACCGCCGAAGACCTCGGAGGTACCGACCAGGTGCAGGCGCTGACCTTCGCGATGCAGGTCGGGCTGGCCGCGGTGCTGACCGCGCGCGGAGTCACCCCGTCGGCGGTGATCGGGCACTCCGTCGGTGAGGTCGCCGCGTGCGTGGTCACCGGCGTCTTCGACCTCGCCCACGGCGCGGCGGTGGCCTGCTACCGCGCCCGCGGCTTCCGCCGGGTCGCCGGCAGTGGAGCGATGGCATTGGTGCGGCTGCCGTTCGACGAGACCGCCCGTGCGCTGGCCGGACGCCCGGATGTGGTGGCGGCCATCAGCGCGTCACCGCAATCCACGGTGATCTCGGGCACCGTCGCCGAGGTCGGCGACGTGGCGGCGCGGTGGAGCGCTGAGGGCATGATGGTGCGCCGGGTCAACACCGACGTCGCATTCCACAGTCCCGCGATGGACCCGCTGGCTGACGACCTGGCCCGGCTGGTAGCTGGGCTGCCCGAACCGGCGGACCCGCGAATCCCGTTGTACAGCACCGCATTGACCGATCCGCGGTCGATGGCGGCGCGCGGGCCGCAGTACTGGGCCACCAACCTGCGCGACCGGGTGCGTTTCGCCGAGGCAGTGACCGCCGCCGCCCAGGACGGCCATCGGCTCTTCCTCGAGGTGTCCGCACACCCGGTGGTGGCCCATTCCATCGCCGAGACGATGGCGCATCTCGGACACGACGAGCACGCGGTGGTCCCGGTGCTGCGCCGCGACCAGCCGGAACGGCGCGCCGTCGGAGCCGCGGTCGCCGGGCTGTACTGCCACGGTGCGCCGGTGGCCCACGGTTACACCCGGACCAGTCCGTGGACGTCGGGGCTGCCCGGCACCCAGTGGCGGCACCGCCGGTTCTGGCGCACCCCGAGCGCCCCGCCCGGTACCGGGGCTATGCACGACGTCACATCGCATACTCTGCTCGGGGGGGCGACCGAGGTCACCGGCCCGGTCCCGGCCCGCGTTTGGCAGACCCGACTCGATCTCACCAACCGGCCCTACCCCGGTGACCATCCGGTGCAGCACACCGAGATCGTTCCCGCCGCAGTACTTCTCAACACATTCCTGAACGCTGCCCAAAGCGGCCTCAACGACATCCGGTTGCGCACCCCGGTGGCGCCGGGACGTCCCCGCGACATCCAGGTGGTGCTGCAGGACGGCGTACTGCGCCTGGCCTCCCGCGTCGTCGAACCCGACGGCGGCCCGGAGGCAAGCGGGTGGCTGACGCACAGCAGCGCGGTGGTGGCCACGGCCGCAGACCGCCACGAGACGCTCCCAGACCGGCTCGACGACGCGGTATGGCAGCGCTGCCCCCGCACACTGCCGGCCGAACACGTCGTGGACACCCTGGCCGGTGTCGGAGTCGCGGCGATGGGCTTCGACTGGCAGATCCTGGACATCCGCTGCGGTGACACCGACATGCTGGTGCGGGTATCGGCACACGCCGACGGTTCGCTGCCGGCGACCTGGGCGGGTCTGCTCGACGCGGCGACCTCGGCCGCGTCGACAGTGTTCGACGGACCGGCCCGACTACGGATGCCCGCCCGCATCGGCGCCATCCGGATCAGTGCTCCGCCGCCCGCGGTGGCGGTGCTGCACATCCGGCACCGGGCGGGAACCACCGCCGACGTCGCGATCGCCGACCAGTCCGGCCTGGTGTGCGCATCGATCAACGCGATGACCTTCGAGGAACTCGAGAACCCCGGCGGCAGCGACCCGGCGCGGATGCTGCACCGGATGGCATGGCACCCGACCCCGTTCGACCCCGACCGGCGACCGGACGAGGTGATCCTCATCGGTGAGGAGCCCGAGACATCGTCGTTTGCAACGGTATTCGGCACTGATGGGGTGCGGACCCGGTGCTTCCGGGACGTGACGCAGATCCCGGCCGACACCGCGCCCGGCGCCGTGATACTGCTGACGCCTTCACCGTCCGCGACTCCCGAGGCCACCGCCGACCTGGCGCTACGCGCATGCCAACAGATGCGCCGCGTCACGTCCGGTGCTCGTCTGTGGGTGCGGACGAGCGGCGTGCACGAAGGCGACAACCTTGCGCATGCGCCGCTGTGGGGGCTGACCCGGGTCGCGGCCGCCGAGCATCCCGACCTGTGGGGCGGCGTGGTGGACCTGGCCGAGGACACCGTGCCCGTCGCGGTGCTGGCCGGACTGGCGGGTCACGGCGTGGTGGTCGTGCGCGACGGCGTCGCGCTGACCGCCCGGCTGGCCCACCCCGATCCTGGCGCCGCGGCGTTCCCCTTCACCTGCACGCCGGGTGGGACCTATCTGATCACCGGAGGCACCGGCGCGCTGGGATTGCGCATCGCGGCGCGGCTGGCCGATCTCGGGGCGCGTCGCCTGGTCTTGGTGTCGCGCAGCGGTCTGCCGCCGCGCCGGCAATGGCCGCGTCTGGACAGCGCGTCGGTCGCGGCGGTCTCGGCCTTGGAGGAACGCGGCGTGAGCGTGCAGGTCGCCGCCGTCGACATGGCGGCCCCGGAAGCCGGGGAGCAGCTGCGTGAGCTGCTGGCGGCGCTGCCGCCGGTGCGCGGTGTCGTGCACGCCGCGGGCGTGGAAGCCGGTGCGCTGCTGGTGAACACGACCTCGGATGACCTGCGGGCCGCGATGGGGCCGAAAGTCGACGGGGTGCAGACGCTGCACGGGTTGTTCCCGCCGGGGCAGCTGGACTGGATGGTGTTGTTCTCGTCGTGCGGATACCTGGCCGGTTTCCCCGGGCAGGGCGCCTATGCCTGCGCCAACGCGTACCTCGACGCGTTCGCGCGCCGCCGGCAAGCGCTCGGGGACCGCACTGTCAGCGTCGCGTGGACCGCCTGGCGCGGACTGGGTATGGGATCGACGTCGGGCTATGTGGCCGCCCAGCTCGAGGCGCTGGGCATGGGCACCGTCGCCGCCGAGGACGCGCTCCGGGCACTCGACGCCGCGATGCGTTCCGGCGATCCGAACGCCGTGGTGTTGCCGGTGCTTCCGCAGGCTGCCGCAGTGCCGATGCTGGCCGACGTGGCTCCGGCGGCGGACGACGACGCCGACGGGGCAGGCGGCATCGTCGGGCCTGGCGACCAGGACGTCGAACGATGGGTGGCCGACCAGGTCATCGACGTGGTGGCCGCCGAGCTCGGTTGCGACCACACCGATGTCGATCCGCGGGTGCCGCTGATCGAGACCGGGGTCGACTCCATCATGACGGTCGCGGTGCGACGGGCCCTGGAGAAGCGCACCGGCCTGAGCCTTCCGCCCACCTTGCTGTGGGAGCATCCCAGCGCAGCCGCGGTCAGTGCCCGGATCGTCGAGATGCTCGGTGCGCCCGGGGATGCCGCATCAGGCATCGCTGATCGTGGCCGCGTCGGGGCGCCATAGGGCACGCGGGAAACCGTGCCGCATCCGCGGGTGTCACACCAGCCGGGCGACCAACTGTTTCTTGTCGACCTTGCCGACCGCCGTCATCGGCAGCGACGGAACCGCTGTCAGCACGTCGGGCCGGGCGTGTTTGGCGGCTCCGCGCTCGTCGAGGAACGTGTTGAGCTCGGCCAGCGTGATCGGTCTGCCGCGGAAAACCACAGCGGCGCAGATCTTCTCACCGAGATACGGGTCGGGCAGTGCCACCGCGGCGGCGGCATAGATGCCCGGGTGGGTGTGCAGATGGTCTTCCAGGTCGGTCGCCGAGACGGTCTCCCCGCCCCGGTGGATCACATCTTTGATCCGGCCGGTGACTTCGACGTAGCCGGCGCGTGCACCCGCGGTGAAAACCCGGACCCGGTCCCCGGTGCGGTAGAACCCGTCGGGGGAGAAGGCGCGCGCGTTGGCGTCGTCGTCACGGTAGTACCCGTTGAGGGTGTACGGACCGCGCACCAGCAGTTCCCCTTCCTCGCCGGGCGCCACGTCGTGGCCGTCCTCGTCGACCACCCGCATCTCGTCGTGCACGGACATTCGACGCCCCTGGGTGTGCACCACGACGTCTTCCGGATCGCCGGGACGGGTGAAGTTCAGCATTCCTTCGGCCATCCCGAAGATCTGCGACAGGCCCGGGGTCAGCCGTTCGAGGATGAATCGCGCCTCCTCGGGGCTCATGCGGGACCCGCCCACCTGAACGAAGCGCAACGTCGTCGGCAGCACCGGCTCCCATTCGCAGGCTTGGGCCCAGACTTTGGCCAGCGCGTTCACCAGACCGGTGACGGTGATCCGGTACCTGTCGATCAACGCGAACGCGTTCTCCGGGCTGGGGTCGTCGGTGAACACCGTCGGCGCGCCGACGCTCATCGAGCCGAGCAGGCCCGGGCACGCCAGCGGGAAGTTGTGCCCGGCGGGCAGCGCGACCAGATAGGCGTCGTCGCCGGTCAGGCGGCAGGCCTGGGCGCACGCGGTGGCGTTGTACACGTAGTCGTTGTGGGTGCGCGCGATCAGCTTGGGCAGTCCGGTGGTGCCGCCGGAGACCAAGAGCAGCGCGGGCAGGTCCGGGTCCGCCGGTCCGCGGTGCACCGGCGGACCGGCGCCGTCGCGGATCGACGACCATGCGACGAATGGTCCCGGCTCGCCGTCGACGAGCACGTGGCGCAGCGTCGGGTGCTGCGCGACCAGCGTGGCCGCCATGTCCCGGTAGTCGAACCCGCCTGCCCGGTCGGCGACGATGAGCGCCACGGCGCCACTGACCTCGGCGAAGTGGCCGAGCTCTGCGGTCCGGTGCCCGGTCAGGCACATCACGGGCACCGCTCCGGCGCGCAGCAGGCCGAACAGGGCAACGGCGAACTGACAGGAGTTCGGCAGCTGCAGGAGCACCCGATCTCCGGGCCCGATGCCCAGCCGGGTCAGACCGCCAGCCGCCCGATCGGCGGCGGCATCGAGCTCGGCGAACGTGTAGCGCTGTGCCGCGTCGATGATTGCCGGCCGGTCCGGCCATGCGGCGGCCGCGTCGGTCAGGATCGAGTCGAGGGGGCGGTCGGTCCAGTATCCGGCCTTCCGGTACTGCGCGGCCCGGTCGGCGGGGAAGGGCACGAAGCCGCGTGCCAGGTCATCGGCCTGTTCGATCGAGAATCCACTGCTCATCAGTCAAAATCGCCGCTCTGGGTAGGAGTTTTCGGTCATCCGAATATAAGGTAGCCTCCTCTAAGTTAGGACAGCCTGCACTTAATTCCACAGTCGCTCGAGGAGGTTCGGTGAGTTTGGCGTCGACGACTGCCCAGTCTGTCCGCGACGAGGTTGCCGAACTGCTCGGCGTGGATCCGGCCGATCTCCAACCCGAGGCCGACCTGATCGCCTCGGGGCTGGATTCCATCCGGATGATGACGCTGTCCGGCCGCTGGCGCCGCAGAGGCGTCGACGTCGGATTTGCCGCCCTGGCGGCACAGCCGACCGTCGCCGCGTGGACGAAGTTGCTCGAAGGCCATGCGCCGGCCGCCGATGTCGAGGCTCGCGCGGCCGACCCGGCCTCGGTGACCGACGACAACGATCCGTTCCCGCTGGCGCCGATTCAGCACGCGATGTGGATCGGGCGCAACGACGACCAGCAACTCGGCGGCGTCGCAGCTCATCTGTACGTCGAATTCGACGGCGCCGGAGTCGATCCCGACCGGCTCCGCGCCGCCGCGGCCAAACTCGCAGCGCGGCACCCGATGCTGCGGGTGGACATCCTGCCCGACGGCACCCAGCGGATCGGTGACCGCGGACTGCCGGTCACCGTGTACGACCTGCGCGACCTCGACGACGCGGCGGCACAGCGGCGGCTCGAGGAGATCCGCGACACGAAGTCGCATCAGATGATGCACGGCGAAGTGGTGCAATTCGCGCTGTCGCTGCTGGCCGACGGCCGGACCCGGCTGCACGTGGACATGGACATGCAGGCCGCCGACGCGGTGAGTTACCGCAACTTCATGGCCGACCTCGCCGAATTCTACGCCGGCGCAGACCTTCCCGAGCTCGGGTACACCTACCGCGAGTACCGTGCGGCCCACACGGCGACGGTCACCGAGTCCGAGGAGAACCGGCAGTGGTGGGCGCAGCGGATCGCGGACCTGCCGGAGGGGCCGGCGCTGCCGCTGGTGCCGCGCTCCGAGCAGGCCGACCCCAAACGGTCCCGACGACGCTGGCACGTCCTCGACGTCGCCACCCGCGACGCGTTGTTCGCCGCGGCGCAACGGCGCGGGATCACCCCGGCGATGGCCGTCGCCGCCTCCTACGCCGGCACATTGGCCCGGTGGTCGACAAGCCGGCGGTTCCTGCTGAACCTGCCGATGTTCGGCCGCGAACAGTTCCACCCCGACGTCGACAAGCTGGTCGGTGACTTCACCTCGTCGCTGATGCTCGACGTGGATCTCACCGGCGCCGACACCCCGCTTGCGCGCTGCCGCGTGCTGCAGGAGACCCTGCACGCGACCGCACGGCATTCCAGTTACTCCGGGCTGTCGGTGCTGCGGGACCTGACCCGCCATCACGGCACCCCGGTGCTGGCCCCGATCGTCTACACCAGTGCGATCGGCCTCGGTGACCTGTTCGCGGGCACGGTGACCGAACACTTCGGCAGGCCGGTGTGGACGATCTCCCAGGGCCCCCAGGTGCTGCTCGACGCGCAGGCCACCCCGGTCGCCGAAGGGCTGATGATCAACTGGGACACCCGCGAGGACGCGTTCCGGCCGGGAGTCGCCGACGCCATGTTCGCCCACCACCTCGCCGAGCTGCAACGGTTGGCGACCGACGAATCAGCATGGGAAAGAAGCGATTCCGCGGCCGTGACACCCGAGCAGCGGGCAGGTCGCGACGCGGTGAACACCGTCACCTCCGCACTGAGCGGGGACGTGCTGCACGAGGGCTTCTTCCGCCGGGCGCAGGCCCGGCCCGACGCGCCGGCCGTGTTCAGTCGCGCCGGTGACCTCACCTACGGACAACTGCGGGAGCGGGTGCTCGCGGTCGCCTCCGCGCTGCACGTCGCCGGCATCCGCGCCGGCGACACCGTGGCGGTGCTGGGCCCGAAGAACCACGAGCAGGTTATCGCCCTGCTGGCGATCTCGGCCGTCGGTGCGGCCTACGCCCCGGTCGGGGTGGATCACCCGGCCGAGCGCGCCGCGCGCATGCTGGCCAACGCCGGCGCGCGGATGGCGCTGGTCTGCGGGGACGAGCCGCCGACCACGATGCCGGCCCTGACGGTCGCCGAGGCGTTGCGGGTCGGTCGCCGCGAAACCGCCTTCACCGTGCCCGCAGTGGACCCGACAGATCTGGCCTACATCCTGTTCACCTCCGGTTCCACCGGTGAGCCCAAGGGCGTGGAGATGACCCACGACGCGGCCATGAACACCGTCGAGTTCATCAACGCGCACTTCGACATCGGCGCCGACGACCGCTGCCTGGCGCTGTCCACGCTGGAATGCGACCTGTCGGTGTTGGACGTCTTCGGCATGCTGCGGGCCGGAGGATCGATCGTGGTCGTGGACGAGGAGCAGCGCCGCGACCCCGAAGCGTGGGCCCGTCTGATCGCGGCGCACGACGTGAGCGTGCTGCACTTCATGCCCGGCTGGCTGGAGATGCTCGCCGCGGTCGAGGGTGATCTGTCCTCGGTCAGGGTGGTGCCCACCGGCGGTGACTGGGTACGTCCGGAGTTGGTTCGCGCCTTGCGGGGCCGTGCACCGCGCATGCGGTTCGCCGGATTGGGCGGTGCCACCGAGACGGCGACCCACAACACGATCTGCGAAGTCGTCGGCGACATACCGCCGGACTGGACTTCGGTGCCACTGGGAGTACCGTTGCCCAACAACGCATGCCGGGTCGTCGGACCCGACGGCCTGGATTGCCCCGACTGGGTTCCGGGCGAGCTTTGGGTCGGCGGTCGCGGTGTCGCCCGCGGCTACTGCGCGCGACCCGACCTCACCGCCGAGCGGTTCACGTCCCACCAGGGCACGCGCTGGTACCGCACCGGCGATCTGGTCCGCTACCGTCCCGGAGGCGTCATCGAGTTCGTCGGCCGCGTCGACCACCGGGTGAAGATCAGCGGCTACCGGGTCGAACTCGGCGAGGTCGAGTCCGCGCTGCGCCGGATCCCCGGCGTGGAGGCGGCGGTGGCGGCGATGGTCGCCGTCGACGGTGGGCGCGATGTGCTGGGTGCCCTGATCGAACCGGTCCCCGGGCAGACCGCCGATGTCGCCGACATCGTCGCGGGCCTGTCGGAAGTGGTTGCACCGCACATGATCCCGAAGATCATTGACGTCACCGAGCAGATTCCGTTCACCCTGGGAGGCAAGATCGACCGTCCGGCGGTGGCGAGGATGCTGTGTCGGGCGCAGGCGCCCGCGAGCGGCTCCCATCGGGCGCCGGCCACGTCGCTGGAGGCGGCGTTGTCGCTGATCCTCGGCGGGGTGCTCAACCGGACCGACCTCGGGGTCGACGACGATTTCTTCGCCAGCGGCGGGGATTCGGTGTTGGCGACGCAGGCGGTCGCCCGCATCCGGACCTGGTTGGACACCTCGTCGGTGGCCGTCGCCGACATCTTCGCCGCCCGTACCGTGTCTGCACTGGCGGCTCGCCTGGCCGGACGCGACGGCCGGCTGGAGAAGGTGGCCGCGATGTATCTGGAGGTCGTCGCGATGGACGCCGCCCAGGTGGACTCAACGCTGGAAGCGGTCGCGACCCGGTGAGCAACTCCGTCCGCTTCAAGCCCTGGATCAAGCGATATCCCGCCGGCACCCCCACGGTCGCGGGTGCCATGCTGCTGTTCCCGCATGCCGGCGGCGCCGCGGCCACCTACCGCGGGCTGGCGACCGCGGTCGGTGGGCAGGGCATCGACACCTACGTGATGCAGTACCCGCGCCGCGCCGAGCGGCTCGCCCACCCGGCCGCAGAGACGGTCGAGGAGTTGGCGCAGGATTTGTTCGACGCCGGCGACTGGGCCGCGGTCGGACCGCTGCAGTTGTTCGGTCACTGCCTGGGTGCAGTCGTGGCCTTCGAGTTCGCGCGAATCGCCGAAAGCCGCGGAGTGGACGTGCAACGGCTGTGGGTCTCGGCCAGTGAGGCCCCGTCCGCGGTCGCGGCCTCGCCGCGACTGCCGACCACCGACCGTGAGGTGCTGGCCCACATGGTCGACCTCGGCGGGACCGACCCCCGGTTGCTGGCCGACGAGGACTTCGTCGAGTTACTGCTGATGGCGGTGCTGGCCGATTACCACGCGTTCAACCGTTACTCGTGTGAGCGGGATGTCCGCATCGGCGCCGACATCCGTACCCTGGGCGGACACGACGACCACCGGATCAAGCCGGACATGCTGACGGGCTGGCAGGATCACACTCGCGGCTCCTTCTCCCGAAATCTGTTCGACGGCGGGCACTTCTATGTCACTGAGCAGTCGGCCGCGGTCGCGGAGCTGGTTCATGACGGCTAGCGACGATCCGGTCGTCATCGCCGGCATGGCACTGGAGGCGCCCGGCGGGATCGACACCGCCGAGGCGTACTGGACGATGCTCGCCGAGGAGCGGGAAGTGCTCGGTCCGTTTCCCACCGACCGCGGCTGGTCGGTGCACGACCTGCTGAACGGCTCCCGGCGCGAGGGTTTCAAGCGCATCCACGACATGGGCGGCTTCCTCGCCGGCGCGACGACGTTCGATCCGGAGTTCTTCGGCATCTCCCCACGGGAGGCGGTCGCGATCGATCCGCAACAGCGGGTCGCGCTTCGGGTGGGGTGGCGCGCGTTGGAGAACGCCGGCATCAACCCCGACACGCTGGCCGGCCAGGAGGTCGGCTGCTATGTGGGCGCGTCCTACCTCGGCTACGGCGGCGACCTCGCCGAGTTCTCCGCCTACAGTGGGCATTTGCTGACCGGCACCACCCTGGGGGCGATCTCCGGCCGGATCGCCTACGTGCTCGGCCTGGGCGGGCCCGCTCTGACCATCGACGCGAGCTGCACGGGCGGACTGGCGGCGTTGCACGTCGCGGTGTCGGCCATCCGGGCGCGGGATTGCGACATCGCCCTCACCGGCGGGGTCTGCGTGCTGGGTTCCCCGGGGTATTTCGTGGAGTTCTCCAAACAGCACGCGCTGTCCGACGACGGCCACTGCCGGCCCTACAGCGCGCACGCCAGCGGCACGGTATGGGCCGAAGGCGCCGCGATGTTCGTGCTGATGCGTCGTTCGGTGGCCGAACGCGCGGGGCACCCGGTGCTGGCCGAGGTACTGGCCACCGCGGTGAACTCCGACGGCCGGACCAAGGGCATGACCGCGCCGAGCGGCCAGGCACAGGCGAGGCTGTTCCAGCGCGCCCTCGACATCTCCGGCGTGCGGCCCGACGAGGTGGGCATGATCGAGGGTCACGGGACGGGTACCCGACTCGGCGACCGCACCGAATTGCAGTCGCTGGCCGCGACATACGGTGCAACCCGTCCGGGAGACGGTGCGGTGCTCGGATCGGTGAAGTCGAACATCGGGCACGCACAATCGGCCGCCGGCCCGCTCGGTCTGGCCAAGGTCCTGGTCGCCGCCGAACATGCTGCGATCCCGAAGAGTCTGCACACCGACGAGCCCAGCCGCGAGATCGATTGGGAAGAACAAGGATTGCGGTTGGCCACCAAACTGACGCAGTGGCCCGCGGTCATCGGGCGCAGAGTGGCCGCGGTGTCGGCCTTCGGGATGAGCGGGGCCAACGCCCACGCCGTCGTGGCGGTGCCGGCCACCGGGGGGTCGTGATGCTGCCCGATGGCCGAACTCCGGTGCTGTTGACCGCGCATACCGAGGGGCTGATCGCCGAGGACGCGCGGCGCATCGGACGTTTCCTGCAGCGGGGACCGCGTGTCGACGAGGTGGCGGCCACCTTGCTGCGGATACGCCGGCGCAGCCGGCACCGAGTGGTGGTGCGTGCCGCAGACGTGCACGAACTCACCGACGCACTGCGCGCGGTGGCCGACGGGGACGAGCACGCACTGGTGACGCGGTCCAGCGACGCCGACGCCCGCCGATGCACGTTCGTCTTCCCGGGTCAGGGCAACCAGTGGCCGTCGATGGGCGCTGAGGCTTACCGGCTGCTCGACGCCTACCGCGCCGAGGCCGACGCGTGTTCGGCGGCATTCGTCGCAGCCGGAGCCCCGTCACCGCTGACCTACCTTGTCGGCGACGCCGGCGGCGCTGAGGACTGGTCCCAGGTCGCCGCGCAGTCGGCGCAATTCACGCACGCGGCAGGGCTGGCCGCGGTGTGGCGGGACTGCGGAGTCACGCCGGAGTTGACTGTCGGACACAGTCTCGGCGAGGTGGCAGCCGCCTACGCCGCGGGGGCGATCACCCGCGCGGACGCCGCCGCGGTGGTCATCGCCCGGGCGACCGTCCTGGAGAGCCTGTCCGAGGGCTACGGGATGGTGGTGCTCGGCGTCGGGCCGGACGAGGCGCAGTCGCTGATCGAATCCATCCCGGGCTGGCTGGAACTGGCCGTGGTCAACGCCGACTCGTCGGTGGCGGTGTCGGGTGAGCGCGACGCGGTCGCCGAACTGCTGGCGGCGGCCACCGCACGTGGCATCTTCGCCCGTGCGGTCACGATGGCTTTCCCCGCGCACACCAGCCTCCTGGACGGGCTGCGCGACGAGCTGAGCGGCCGGCTGCCGCGCTCCCGGTTCCGGGAGACGGACATCCCGTTCATCGGGTCGGCCACCGGAGCGGCCGTGGACCACCGGACGGACTTCGCCGACTACTGGTTCGCCAACCTTCGCAACACCGTTCGCTTCGATCGGGCCGCCGCCTCGGCGGTGCAGCGTGGCGCGGACGTGTTCATCGAGATGTCGGCCCACCCGGCACTGCTGTTCGCGCTCGGCCAGAGCGCCGATGACGCACTGACCGTCGGATCGGGCCGGCGCGACGCGCCGATCGTGGACACACTGTCAGCCGGTGTCGCCGCGGTCGCGGCCCACGACACCGGCTTCCCGTGGGCCGAGACCGTCACCACCGCCGCCGCGCTGCCGGGGTTTCCCAACACCCCGATGCGCGAGGTGCACCTGTGGGCGCTGCCGCAGCCCCTGCCGCCACCGCCGCTGCTCACCATCGCCACGCACCAGTGGGAGCCTCACCGGCCCGGCACACCGGGATTGGCGTTGCGGCGCACCGCTGTTGTCGACCTCGCCGGGCCCCGCAGCGACGTCAGTGACTTGCTGCGGGACGCCGTGGCGCGACACCGGGGGATGCAGTCGGCGTCGGCGAGTGAGGCCGACCTGGTGCTGGCGGTCGCCCCGGCCCTCGACGGGTGCGACGCGGTGCAGGCGGTCGCCGAGTTGACCGAGCTGATCGGGGCCGACCTGCTCGGCTATGCCGACACCGTCGGTCCCGACTGCCGTGACGTGTGGCTGATCACCGTCGCCGCCGAACAGCTGGACGGCGACCCCGCCGCCCCGCTGCCGGCACAGGCCGCGATGGCGGCGATGCACCGCAGCATCGGGTTCGAGTACCCCGACCTGACCTTCCGTCACCTGGATCTCCCGTCGCGAACCATCGACGAGGGGACTGCCGCCGCCGCGCTCGACGCGGCACTCGGCGACGCAGACGAGTTGGCGCTACGTGAATCCGACGCCGGGTTGACCATCTTCACACGTGTCGAGCACGAGGCGGTGTCGATGCCCGAGTCGTGGGTCACCGACCCCGGAGTCCTCGACAGCGTGGTGATCACCGGCGGCAGCGGCACGGTCGGTCAGCACTACGCCCGGCACCTCGCCGACCGGGGCGCCCGCCGGATCCTGCTGCTCAGCCGCAGCGGTGTAATCCCCGACGCCTTGGCCGACCTTCCAGTGCACGCGGTGCGCTGCGACATCACCGAGCCCGCACAGCTGGCCGCCGCGGCCGCCGAGTTCGCCGGAGATGGAGCTTCGCTGGTGATCCACGCCGCGGCCACCGCCCGCTTCGCCGACCATCGCGACCTGACCGATGCCGATTTCCTGGGCACCACCGCGGCCAAGATCAGCGGGCTGGCCCGCTTCGCCGAACTCTGGCCGCTGCGCGCGGACGCCCGAATGGTGGTGTGCAGTTCGGTGTCGGGACTGTGGGGCGGGCGCGGGCACGCCGCCTACGCAGCGGCCAACCGCATGCTCGACGTGCTCGCAGCACAGCTGCGCGGTGCCGGAATACGCTGCTGTGCAGTGCGATTCGGGCTGTTCGGTACCGGCATCGTCGACGACGAGGCGGTGGCCAAGATCGGCCGCTCCGGGCTGGTGCCGCTGGAACCCGATGCCGCGATCGAAGCGAGCCTGTTGGACCACCCGGCAGATCCGGTGATCTACAGCGCCGACCAGAGCCGTCTGCAGGTCTTCCGGGCGGCCCCGGTGCCGGAGTCACCGGCACCGGCGGCGGCCGCCGGTGACACGACCGCGGTGGTGCTCGCCGAATTGACCGCGGTGCTCGGCATCGATTCCGCCGACGTCGATCTCGCCGCCTCACTGCTCGACATCGGGGTGGATTCGCTCCTCGCCCTCGACCTCCGAAAGCGACTGCGCCGAGCCACCGGCCGCTCGGTACCCCTGGCCGCGATGCTCGGCGGGATGACCGGCACCGAACTGATCGCCGGCCTGGACGACACACCACAAAGGAATGAGATCCCCGCGTGACTGACATTGACCTCGATGCCCGGCGGCTGGAACTGCTGCGCCGTCGGCTGGCCGGACACGGCCTGCGTGAGCAGGAGACCATCGAAGCGGTACGTGTCGACGGCACCCTGTCCGACGGGCAGCAGCGTATGTGGTTCGTGCACTCGGTCGACCCCAGCGGGGCGCTGCTCAATGTCTGCCTGTCCTACCGCCTCACCGGAGCAGTCGACCTCGGCCGGCTGCACGAGGCAGTCAACGCGGTGGCCCGCCGTCACCCGGTGCTGCGCACGACCTTTCGCGTGACCGGCGACGGTGAGCCGCGGTCCACCGTGCACGACGACCTGCAGCCGGGATGGGCGGTGCAGGACATCTCCGAGCTCTCCGAGAATGCGCGGAGCCTGCGCCTGGAGGTGTTGGCGCAGCGTGAGTTCGGCACGCCCTTCGACCTAGCCACTGAATCCCCATTGCGGATCACCGTGGCACGCACCGCCCCCGACGAGTACGTGATGCTGCTCGTGGTGCACCACATCGCGTGGGACGACGGGTGCTGGCGCGTCTTCTTCGCCGACCTGACGCGCGCCTACCTCGGTCACCCTCTCGACCCGACACCCGCGCCGGTACCGGAACCCATGGCCCGCGACGAGGATCTCGACTTCTGGCGCGCGGCCATGACGGATCTGCCCGAACCCCTCGAACTGCCCGGACCCAACGGATCGGCGGTGCCCTCGACGTGGCGGTCGCGACGCACCACGGTGGCACTGTCGACCGACACGGTCGAGCGTGTGCGCGCGACGGCCCGCGCCGCCGGCGCCACCCCGTACATGGTGATGTTGGCCGCCTTCGGCGCACTCCTGCACCGCTACACCCACGCCGACGACATCCTCGTCGCCAGCCCGGTGCTGCTGCGCGGCCCGGACAGCGGGGACGTCATCGGCTACCACGGCAACACCGCGGTGATGCGCCTGCGCCCCGACGCCATGCAGAGCTTCGCCGAACTACTCGCTCAGACCAGGGATTTCGCGCTCGACGCGTTCGCTCACCAGCAGGTCAACCTCGACCGGGTGGTTCGCGAACTCGACCTGGACCGCAGGCACGGCGCCGAGCGGATGACCCGGGTCAGCTTCGGATTCCGCGAACCCGACGGTGGCGGCTTCAGCCCGCCGGGTGTGACCTGCCGACGGGCCGAACTACGCGGCCAGTTCACCCAGCTGCCGCTGGAATTGATGGTGGAACTGGACGAGTCGGGGGCGGTGCTGGAGGCCGAGTACCAGGTCGAGGTGCTCGACGACGGGCTCGCCCGCCAGATGCTGCACCACTACGCGGTCCTGCTGGATTCGGCGCTGGCGCATCCCGACACACCTCTGACGCGGCTGAACCTGATGGACGGCGCCGAGGCCGACTGGCTGCGCGCGGCGTCACGGGGTGAAGATTTCGACGTGCCGGCCGTCACCATCGGCGAACAGATCGAAGCACGTGTCGCACAGATACCCGACGCGGTCGCGGTGGTCTACGAGGGCCGTCAGTACACCTACCGGGAGATCAACGAAGCGGCGAACCGCCTCGCGCACTGGCTGATCGGCCAGGGGATCGGCAGCGAGGACCGCGTGGCGGTGCTGCTGGACCGGTCACCGGAGCTGGTGATCACCGCGCTGGGAATCGTCAAGGCCGGCGCGGTCTATCTTCCCGTCGACCCGAGCTACCCCGAGGACCGGCTCTCGTTCGTGCTGAGCGACTCCGACCCCGCTCTGGTGATCTCCGAGCCCGTCACCGCTCTGGACACCTACCGCGCCGACAATCCCACAGACGAGGTCCGGGTGCGCCCGCTGCGACCGGACAACGCCGCCTATCTGATCTACACCTCCGGTTCGACCGGTCTGCCTAAGGGCGTGCCGGTGCCGCACCGGCCGGTGTCGCAGTACTTCGTCTGGTTCGCCGACGAATACGAGATCAGTGAAGCCGACCGCCTGCTGCAGGTCGCCTCACCGAGCTTCGACGTGTCGATCGGCGAGATCTTCGGGACCCTGTCCTGCGGTGGGCGCCTGGTCATTCCGCGGCCCGATGGGTTGACCGACATCGGCTACCTGACCGACCTGCTGCAGCGGGAGCGCATCACGGCGATGCACTTCGTGCCGTCACTGCTGGGGTTGTTCCTGTCGCTGCCCGGGGTCAACCATTGGCGCACGCTGGAGCGGGTGCCGATCGGTGGAGAGGCGTTGCCCGGCGAGCTTGCCGACAAGTTCCACGCCACCTTCGACGCGCTGCTGCACAATTTCTACGGCCCCACCGAAACCATCATCAACACCACCCGCTATAAGGTCGAAGGCGCGCAAGGTGCGCGGATCGTGCCGATCGGCAAGCCGAAGATCAACACCACGGTGCACCTGCTCGACGACGCGCTGCAACCGGTCCCGGTCGGAGTGATCGGCGAGATCTACATCGGCGGCGACCACGTGGCACGCGGCTACCACCGCCGGCCGGCGCTGACCGCGGAACGGTTCGTCGCCGATCCGTTCCAACCCGGTGGACGGCTCTATCGGTCCGGTGACCTGGCCCGGCGCACCGCGAACGGAGACCTCGAGTTCGTGGGACGGGCAGACGAACAGGTCAAGATTCGCGGCTTCCGCATCGAGCTCGGCGAAGTGGCGGCCGCGATCGGCGTCGACCCGTCGGTCGGTCAGGCGGTGGTGCTCGGCCAGGATCTGCCGGGGCTGGGCAAGAGCCTGGTCGGCTACCTCACCCCTGCCGCCGGCGCCGACGTCGACCTTGCCCGGGTGCGTGACCGCGTGGCTGCGGCGCTGCCGGACTACATGACACCGGTGGCCTATGTGGTGCTCGACGAGATCCCGATCACCGCGCACGGCAAGATCGACCGCGCCCTGCTGCCCCTGCCCGAGATCAGCACCGCGACCGAGTACCGCGAACCTGCCACCGACGTCGAACGCCAACTCGCGCAGCTGTTCTCCGAACTGCTGGGCACCGAGCGCGTGGGTGTCGACGACTCGTTCTTCGAGCTTGGTGGCCACTCCTTGCTGGCCACCAAGCTCGTCACCGCGGTGCGCGATCGGTGCGGAGTCGAGATCGAGATCCGGGAGATCTTCGAGCTGGGCTCCGTGGCCCGGCTCGCCGAGCGGGTCGAGGCGCTGGCCGCGGGGGAGTCGGCACCGCTCCGTCCCCGGCTGACGGCCATCCCGCACGACGGCCCGGCGGCGATGTCGGCGTCGCAGCTGCGGCAATGGTTTCAGTACCGCATCGAAGGTCCGGGGCCGGTCAACAACGTGCCGTTCGCCGCCCGGTTCACCGGCCCCTGTGACACCGACGCTCTGGTAGCGGCGGTGCGTGACGTGGTCAACCGCCACGAGAGCCTGCGCACCACATTCTGTGAGATCGATGGTGTGCCGTATCAGTTGGTCAACGCTCCCGATCCGGAGTTTCCGGTGCGGCGCAGCCGCGGCGGTGACGACGCCTGGCTGACCGCCGAACTCGACGCCGAACGGCTGCACGAGTTCGACCTGGAGAACCAGTGGCCGATCCGTGCGGCGGTACTGTCCACGCCCGGCGAGCACGCCTTGTCCATCGTCATCCACCACATCGCGGCCGATCACTGGTCGGCCGGCGTGCTGTTCACCGAACTGCTCGTCGCCTACCGCGCCCGCGCCGCCGGGCACGCTCCCACGTGGGCTCCACTGCCGGTGCAATACGCCGATTTCGCGGCGTGGCAGTCGGCGCTGCTGGCCGACGAATCCGGAATCATTGCTGCCCAACGGGAGTACTGGACCCAGCAGCTCGACGGGCTGGCGGCCGAGACGGGGTTGCAACCCGACTTCGCCCGGCCCGCGGTCCCCAGCGGTGCGGCCGACGCCGTGGAGTTCACCATCGACTCGGCGACCCGCGAGAAACTGGTGGCGCTGAGCCGGGAGACCGGTGCCACGGAGTTCATGCTGCTGCAGGCCGCGGTCGCCGTGACGCTGTACAAAGCCGGTGAGGGCGCCGACGTGCCGCTGGGCACTCCGGTGGCCGGGCGCACCGAGTCCGAACTCGACCAGCTGATCGGCTTCTTCATCAACATCCTGGTGCTGCGCAACGACCTTCGCGCCAACCCCACCCTGCGTGAGGTGGCCCGCCGGTCGCGGGAGATGGCGCTGGCCGCCTACGCCCATCAGGATCTCCCGTTCGACCAGGTGGTCGACGCCGTGAGCCCGGTGCGCTCACTGTCGCGCAACCCGCTGTTCGGTGTCGTCGTCCACGTGCGAGAACAACTCCCCGAGGCCAGGGTCATCAGCACCGGGGCCGACGGCGACACCGTGTTCACCGCGCTGGAACCGACGTTCGACATGGCCCACGCCGACCTGTCGGTCAACTTCTTCGCCGGGGACGCCGGCTACCGCGGTCACGTGATCTACCGCACCGAGCTCTACACCCGCGCCACCGCCGAGCGGTTCGCCGGCTGGCTGAGCCGGGTCGTCACCGCGTTCGCCGATGATCCGGACCGGGCCGTGGACGACGTGCAGATCGCGCCGGCCGTGCACCCGGAGCCGGGGGCGGCCGCTGTCCTGCTCGATGCCGCGGGGAACCCGGTTCCGGTCGGTGTCGTCGCCGATGTCCACTACAGCGGTGATGCCGGTCGGCGCGGTGACCGCGGGCGCTGGACCGAGGACGGGCGACTGGAATACGTCGAACGTGTCGACCACGAGCTGGAGGCGGCGCTGCGCGCGGTCAGCGGCGTAGCCGCCGCGGCAGTCCGCAGCTGGGACCTCGGTGCCAGGACGGTAGTTGTCGGTTACGTCGTGCCCGACCGTCCCGTCGACGACGCGGCGGTCTTCGCCGAGACCGTGCGCGCCGCGCTGGCGCCCGAGACCGCGCCGGCGTCGATCATGGTGCTCGACGCGCTACCCGCCCACCGTCGGGACCTGCCGGCACCCCGCGCGGCGGGCCCGAGTGAGCCGGCCCGCACCGAGACCGAGAAGGCCCTGGTGGCGATGCTCGCCGAGGTGTTGGTCGAGGTCCACGACGGTGCCGACATCGGACGCTACGACGACTTCTTCGAGCTGGGCGGGGACAGCATCCTCGCGGTGCAACTGGCCGCCCGGGCCAAGCAGTCAGGGCTGCGCCTGACCGGGCGGATGGTGTTCGAACACCCGGTGGTGCACGATCTGGCCGCGGCGGTCGACGCTGCCGATGCGGCGCCGGTTGCCGACGATGTCCGGCACGAGCCGATGACCGCGTCGGGCCTCTCGCCGGAGGACCTGGCCACGCTGACGGCATCGTGGGCCGCACGGGACGAATCCCCGTGACGACAGCCCGCACCGGTGCACCGAGCAAGAGCGCCATCGCCGACGTACTGGCGTTGAGTCCGCTTCAGCAGGGCCTGTACTCGCTGACGGCCATGACCGACGGGGCTGACCCGTACGTGATCGGGATGAGCGCCGACGTCTCGGGCGCACTCGACGTGGCTCTGTTGCGCGACTGCGCGGCGGAGATGCTGGTCCGACACCCGAACCTGCGGGCCAGCTTCTTTCAGGGCAGCCTGACCCGACCGGTGCAGGTCGTCCCGGACGAGGTGCCCACACCGTGGCGGCACGTCCGCTGCGAGGCTGCCGAGGTGGGCGCGGTGGAGGCCGACGAGCGTGGCCGCCGCTTCGATCTGGCACGCGGGCCGGTGATCCGGTTCCTGCTCATCGAATCACCGCAACAGCGTTGGCGTTTCGTCATCACCGCCCACCACATCGTGATCGACGGTTGGTCGTTGTCGTTGCTGGTCTCCGAATTGCTCACGCTCTACCGCTGCACTGGTGACACCTCGGCGCTGCCCGCGCCGCCGCGACCGTACCGCGATTACATCGGCTGGCTGGCCTCCCGCGATCAGGCCCACGCCCGGGCGTTGTGGCGCGCACACCTGGCCGGCCTGGAGAGCCCGACGCTGCTGGCGCCGGCGCTGGGCGCGGTCACCCCGGGTGACGGGCTACCGGACATCACGGAGCTGCAGGCGGATTCGGACACCACCGCGGCCCTGGTGGCAACCGCGCGGGCTCGCGGTGTCACCCTGAACTCATTGGTCCAGCTCGCGTGGGCCGTCATCTTGTCCTCGCTCACCGACCGCGCCGACATCACCTTCGGGGTCACGGTGTCGGGCCGGCCCGACGACCTCGCCGGCGTGGAATCGATGGTCGGTCTGTTCGTCAACACGGTGCCGCTGCGGGTTCGGCTGGACCCGCGCGCCCCGGTCGGCGCGCAATGCCTTGCCCTGCAGCACGAGGCTGCCGCGCTGCGCGACCACAGCTATCTCGGCCACGCGGAGCTGCGGGCCCTGGGCGGCATCGGCGAGATGTTCGACACGCTGCTGGTGTATGAGAACTTCCCGCCGGGGGCCGTGGCCGGGGCCGGTGCGCTGGAAGCCAACGGCGCGGTGTTCACCCCGGTGGCGCTGCAGAGCCTGGCTCATTTTCCCGTGACGATCGCCGCACACCTCACCGACGGTCGGCTGACCGTGCTGGTCGAGGTCAAGGACGGCGCGCTCGGCAGGATCACGCCCGAGTCGTTGGGCGCCCGCCTGCTCGAGACCACGCAGCGACTGGTCGACGGATGGGATCGTCCGCTGCGCGAGGTCAGTGTGCTGCCCGGCGATCACCTTCGGCCCGGTGACAGTGTGGCACCGCCGGCTGGTCTCGGGTTTCATCTGCGGTTCGCCGAAACCGTTTCCGCCAGAATGGGTTCAGTCGCCCTGAGCTGGCACGACGGAGAGCTCACCTACCGGCAGCTCGACGAAGCCGCCGATCGGTTGGCCGCGCTGTTGCGCAGCCGCGGCGTCGGCGCGGAGAGCCCGGTGGCGATCCGGTTGTGCCGGGGCCCCGACTATGTCGTGGCGATGGTGGCGGTGCTCAAGGCCGGCGGAATGATCGTCCCGCTGGACCCGGCGCTGCCCGCCGACCGTCTCGAGGTCATCCTGCGCCGTTCCGGTGCCGGGGTCGTCGTCGACGAGGAACTGATGGCGTCGGCCACCGCCGACCCACCTACCGGCTACCGGCCGGCGCGGCCCCGGGCCGGGCAGGGCGCCTATGTGGTGTTCACCTCCGGTACCACCGGAGAACCCAAGGGCGTCATCGGAACTCACCAGGCACTGCTGGCCTATGCCGAGGACCACATCGCCGCGATCCTGCGACCGGCCGCCGAACGGGTGCGACGGCCTCTGCGCATCGCCCACGCGTGGTCCTTCACCTTCGACGCGGCGTGGCAGCCTTTGGCGGCGCTGCTGGACGGCCATGCGGTGCACATCATCGACGACACGATTCAGCGCGACGCGGTGGGTCTGGTCGAAACCATCGCCCGATTCGGCATCGACATGATCGACACGACGCCGTCGATGTTCGGCGCGCTGCGCGATGCCGGGCTGACCTCGACTGTGCCGCTGGCTGTCCTCGCCCTCGGCGGTGAGAACATCGGGTCCGGCCTGTGGCAGCAGATCGGCCGGGAGTGCGCTCGTACCGGCATGTCGGCCTACAACTGTTACGGCCCGACCGAGACCACGGTCGAAGCCGTGGTGGCGGAGATCGCCGCCCACGAGCGTCCCACCATCGGTCGGCCCACCGCCACCACCCGCGCCTACGTGCTGGACTCCTGGCTGCGTCCGGTGCCCGCCGGCGCGGTCGGTGAACTGTACCTGGCCGGCGGCCAGCTCACCCGCGGGTACCTGGGCCGATCCGCGGAGAGCGCGGCCCGCTTCGTCGCCGACCCGTTCGTCGCGGGGGGCCGGATGTACCGCACCGGTGACGTGGTGCGCCGTGACCTCGACGACACCCTGTGCTACCTGGGCCGGTCCGACACCCAGGTCAAGATCCGGGGTTTCCGGGTGGAGCCCGCAGAGGTAGCCGCGGTGCTCAGCGGCCACCCCGCGGTGGCGCAGGCGCACGTCGCGGTGCGGGCGCACCGCCGCGGCCCCCGGCTGACGGCCTACGTGACCGGGTGCCCGCCGGTCGGCGAGCTGCGGACCTGGCTGAGCGTCCGGCTGCCCCGCTACCTGATGCCGCATCGGATCGTGGCGGTCGACGAGTTCCCGTTGACCTCGCACGGCAAGATCGACGAGCCCGCGCTGGCCGCATCGGAGCCGCCCGGAGACGGCGTCGCGGCCGCGCCGCAGACTCCGACCGAGCTCGAACTGGCGGGCGTGCTCGGCGAAGTGCTCGGCGTCGACGAGGCCGGAACCGTCGACGTCACCGCCGACTTCCTGGAGCTCGGTCTGGACAGCATCGTCGCGCTGTCGGTGGTGCAGGCCGCCCGTCGCCGGGGCTTGGCGATGCGGGCGAAGCTGATGCTCGAATGCGGCACCATCCGGGAGCTCGCCGCTGCGATCGACGCCGACGCCGCCCGGCCCCCTGATGGCACCGACGACGATGGCGGACCGATTCCGTTGTTGCCCAACGCGTACTGGCTCTTCGAGTACGGTGAGCCGCGCAGGTTGGCCTCGACCGAAGCGCTGCGGCTGCCCGCGGGCATCACCGGCGACCAACTCGACACCCTGCTGCGGGACCTTGTCGCGGCCCATCCGGTGCTGCGCACCCGTCTCGACCGCGCGACCATGACGCTGGTGGAGCATCCGCTCGAAAAGTTGTTCACCGAGGAGCAGGTGAGCGGGGACCTGGCCGCGGAGGTGGCCCGGCACACCGCGGCGGCGCTCGAGCGCCTCGATCCGCACCGGGGCCCGCTGTTCGACGCGGTATGGCTGCGGGTTCCCGGCAGCGGCCCCGGTGTGCTGCTGCTGACCGCGCACGTGCTGGCCCTCGATCCGGTGTCGTGGCAGATCGTCATCGGTGAACTCGACGCCGCCTGGCACGCCCTGGCGGCCGGGCGCCGGCCGGGTACGCGGGGTGAGCACACCAGCTTCCGGCAGTGGGCGACGCTGCTGCGAGCGCGAGCTGAACAACTCGGCGACGCCGGCTTCTGGGTGGCTCAACTCGACGGTGCCGACCCTGCGCTGGGAACGCGCCGACTGCGGCCCGCGACCGACCGCGCCGGCGAGCTGCAGCTCACCGTGACCGTCACCGACCCCGACGTGACGTCGCATCTGCTGTCGGCGCAGCAGTCGGTGTTCGAGGTACTCGTCGCCGTGCTGAGCCGCACGATCACCAGGTGGCGCCAACGTCGGGGACAGCCCGCCCCGCCACCGCTGGTCGCCTTGGAGACCCACGGCCGCGTCGACCTCGCCGAAGCCGACACCTCCGATACCGTCGGTCTGCTCTCGGCCATCTACCCGCTGCGTTTGCGCGGTGAGGATCCCGGCGCGGTGGCGGCGGACCTGGCCGAGGTGCCGTTCGGCGGTGTCGACTACGGGCTGCTGCGGTACTGGCGCGCCGACACCGCCGAGACCCTGAAAGTCCACCCGGAGCCGCAGGTGCTGTTGAACTATTTGGGACGCAATGACTTTGGACCGACTGGTGGCGCCGTGGCCGCGGACCGGCTGCTGCTGACCGGCCTGTCGACCGTGCCGGAACCCGATGCAGCGGTCAGGCACGAGCTCACGATCGTCGCCGCGATCGTCGCGCACGGTGAGACGCCGGCACTGGTGGCCCAGTGGCGGACACTGCCCGATATCCTCGGCGCCGCCGATGTCGCGGAGCTGCAGGCGATCTGGCAGGACGAGCTGCGGGAGGTGCTGCGATGAGCCCCACCCTGGCGGTGATCGGTGCCGGAGCCAAGGCAGTAGCCGTGGCGGCCAAGGCTGCCGTGCTGCGTGAGATGGGCGTCGACACCCCCGAGGTGGTGGTGCTCGAGCGCGCCGGAGTGGCCGCCAACTGGGATTCGGTGGGCGGCTGGACCGACGGGCAGCACCGGCTGGGCACCAACCCGGAAAAGGACATCGGCTTCCCCTATCGATCGGCGCTGGTGCGCCGCCGCAACGCCGAACTCGACGAGCGCATGACCCGGTACAGCTGGCAGTCCTACCTGATCGCCACCGGGCAATTCGCCGAATGGGTGGACCGCGGTCGTCCCGCCCCCACCCACCGGAGGTGGGGCCAGTATCTGCGCTGGGCCGCCGACCGGGTCTCGATGAACCTGGTCGCCGGTGAGGTGCAGCGCATCGCGGTCGACGACGACCGGTGGGCGCTGCACACCCACGAGACGGTGCTTGCCGCCGACGGTGTGATGATCACCGGCCCCGGCCAAGCCGAGCGGTCGATCCTGCCGGGCCACCCGCGGGTGCTCTCGATCGCGCAGTTCTGGCATCGTGCCGCCGAACACGAACGCATCGCCGCCGAGCGGGTGGCGGTCATCGGCGGAGGGGAGACCGCCGCCTCGATGCTCAACGAGCTGTTCCGGCACCGAGTTTCGACGATCACCGTCATCTCCCCAACCGTCACCCTGTTCACCCGCGGTGAGAGCTTCTTCGAGAACACTCTGTTCTCCGACCCCACCGGCTGGACCGGGCTGACGTTGCCGGAGCGCCGCGACGCGATGGCCCGAACCGACCGCGGAGTCTTCTCCGCGAGGGTGCAGGACGCGCTGCTCGCCGATGACCGCATCCGGCACCTGCGTGGCCGGGTCGCCCATGCGGTCGCGCGCGACGGCCGGATCCGGTTGACGCTCAACAGCGATCGTGGTGGCGAGCCCCTGGAAACCGTGCACGGCTTCGACCTGGTGATCGACGGGTCCGGTGCGGACGCCCTGTGGTTCCTGCCGCTGTTCGGCCAGGACGCACGCGACCTGCTGGAGCTGGGTCTGGGCGGACCGCTGTCCGGGCAGGCGCTCGAGGAGTCGATCGGCTACGACCTGGCGGTCTCCGGCGTGGCGCCGAAGTTGTTCCTGCCGGGGCTGTCCGGATTGAATCAGGGGCCGGGATTTCCGAACCTGTCCTGCCTCGGGCTGTTGTCCGACCGTGTCCTGGGCGCCGACCTGGGCGCCGGGCACCAACCTGTGACGAGGAGAAAAGATGAGCGCCAACCCATTCGATGACGACGACGCGAGCTTCTACGTGCTGATCAACGACGAGGAACAGTACAGTCTGTGGCCGGTCTTCGCCGACGTGCCGGCCGGGTGGCAGGTGGTGTTCGGGGAGAGCTCCCGTGCGGACTGCCTGGCCTACGTCGAACAGAACTGGACCGATCTGCGGCCGCGCAGTCTGCGCGAGGCGATGGCCGCGGACTGAAGCCGGTGGGCGCCGCGCTCCGCCGGGTCAGGGCAGCGGTCCGTCCATGTCGAAGACGCGCGCGTGCAGCACGGTGCGGTTGCGCAGGGCCGCGCGTACGGCCCGGTGCAGACCGTCCTCCAGATAGACGTTGCCGTTCCACCGGACCGCGTGCGGGAACAGATCCCCGTAGAACGTCGAATCCTCGGACAGCAATCGGTCGAGTGCGAGCACCGTGGTGGTCATCACCAGTTCGTCGAGCCGGATCTGACGCGGCGGGATCTGCGCCCATTGGCGGTGTGTCAACCCGTGGTCAGGGTAAGGCCTGCCGTCCCGGACTCCCTTGAAGATCATCGCGCCTCGTCTGCCCCGTACCCCCGCGGTAATACTTAGCTCTGCAAGATTAACCCGCCGCATGGTCGCTGGCACCAGCGCCGATCCCCGTAAAATGAACAGGTCCCGAACGGGTGAGGGAAGGTGGGTGAGCAATGGGCAGCGCCGACGAACGCAGGTTCGAGGTTCTTCGTGCGATCGTCGCCGATTTCGTCGCCACGAAGGAACCCATCGGTTCCAAGACGCTCGTGGAGCGGCACAACCTCGGAGTCTCCAGCGCGACGGTGCGCAACGACATGGCGGTACTCGAAGCCGAGGGCTACATCGCCCAGCCGCACACCAGTTCCGGTCGGGTTCCCACCGAGAAGGGATACCGCGAGTTCGTCGACCGACTCGACGACGTCAAGCCGATGTCGGGCCCCGAACGCCGGGCCATCCTGCAGTTCCTGGAGTCCGGCGTGGACCTCGACGACGTGCTGCGCCGCGCGGTGCGGTTGTTGGCCCAGCTCACCCGTCAGGTCGCGATCGTCCAGTACCCGCGGCTGTCGACCTCCACGGTGCGCCGGCTGGAGGTGGTGGCGCTCACGCCGGCCCGCCTGCTGCTGGTGGTGATCACCGACTCCGGCCGGGTGGATCAGCGCATCGTCGAACTCGGCGACGGTCTGGACGAGCATCAGCTGACACAGCTGCGCGACCTGCTCGGGGGAGCGCTCGAAGGCAAGCCGTTGTCGGCGGCCTCGATCGCGGTCAGCGACCTGGCCTCGCACATCACCGGCCAGGGCGGGCTGGCCGACGCGGTCGGCCGGTCGGCGACCGTGCTGGTCGAGACGCTGGTCGAACACAGCGAGGAGCG
This sequence comes from Mycolicibacterium duvalii, assembly GCF_010726645.1. NCBI lineage: Bacteria > Bacillati > Actinomycetota > Actinomycetes > Mycobacteriales > Mycobacteriaceae > Mycobacterium > Mycolicibacterium duvalii. The sequence goes on from NZ_AP022563.1 coordinate 794,088, forward strand.
GCTGCTGCTCGGCGGCACGGCGAATCTGACGCGCAACACCGCCGACTTCGGCGGTTCGCTGCGTTCGGTGCTGGAGGCACTCGAGGAACAGGTGGTCGTACTGCGGTTGCTGGCCAAGCAGCAGGAGGCGGGTAGGGTCACCGTGCGCATCGGCCACGAGACGGAGGCCGAGGAGATGGCCGGTACCTCGGTGGTCACCACCGCGTACGGCAGTTCGGGCAAGGTGTTCGGCGGCATGGGTGTGTTGGGGCCCACCCGGATGGACTATCCGGGAACCATTGCCAATGTCGCCGCAGTTGCTCTTTATATTGGCGAGGTTCTAGGTAGCCGCTGACCTGGACGGTTTATCGCCGGTCAGTGGGTGGGAAAGGTATAGCGTGGCACGCGATTACTACGGCATGCTCGGAGTGAGCAAAGGCGCCAGCGACACGGAGATCAAGCGCGCCTACCGCAAGCTGGCCCGTGAACTGCACCCCGACGTCAACCCCGACGAACAGGCGCAAGCCCGGTTCAAGGAGATCAGCGCCGCCTACGAGGTGCTCAGCGACCCGGAGAAGCGACGCATCGTCGACCTCGGGGGCGACCCGCTGGAATCCGCCGCCGCCGGTGGGGGCGGCTTCGGCGGCTTCGGCGGACTGGGGGACGTGTTCGAGGCGTTCTTCGGTGGCGGCGGCGGGTCGCGCGGTCCGATCGGGCGCGTGCGGCCGGGCTCGGACTCGCTGCTGCGGATGCGGCTCGACCTCGAGGAGTGCGCGACCGGGGTGACCAAGCAGGTCACCGTCGACACCGCGGTGTTGTGCGACCTCTGCCACGGCAAGGGCACCAACGGCAATTCCACGCCGGTCGCGTGCGACACGTGCGGCGGACGCGGGGAGATCCAGACCGTGCAGCGCTCGCTGCTCGGCCAGGTCATGACGTCGCGGCCGTGCCCTGTCTGCGGCGGCGTCGGCGAGGTCATCCCCGACCCCTGCAACCGCTGCGGCGGCGACGGTCGGGTCCGGGCCCGCCGCGAGATCAGCGTGAAGATCCCGGCCGGTGTCGGCGACGGCATGCGGGTGCGGTTGGCCGCGCAGGGCGAGGTCGGCCCCGGCGGCGGTCCGGCCGGCGACCTGTATGTGGAAGTGCACGAGAAGCCGCACGACGTGTTCGTCCGCGACGGAGACGACCTGCACTGCACGATCTCGGTGCCGATGGTCGACGCCGCGTTGGGTACCACCGTGACCGTCGAGGCGATCCTCGACGGACCGATCGAGATCCAGGTCGAAGCCGGTACCCAGCCAGGAGCGGTGACCACATTGCGCGGCCACGGCATGCCCCACCTGCGCTCCGGTGTGCGCGGCAACCTGCACGCCCACATCGACGTGGTGATCCCGACGCGACTGGACCACGAGAACGTCGAGCTGCTGCGGGCCTTCCGGGAACGCACCCGCGACTCCGCGGTGGTACGCAACACCTCCGGGAACAACTCCACTCAGGGCGGGGGCCTGTTCTCCCGGCTGCGGGAGACGTTCACCGGCCGGTAGAAAGGCTCGTCGCGTGCGTGACCTGTTCTACGTCGACGCGCTGCCCGGTGTCGGTGAACTCGCCGTCGTCGACGGTGACGCCGGGTTCCATGCCACGACGGTTCGGCGGATCCGCCCCGGCGAGCACCTGGACCTGTCCGACGGCAGCGGCGCGGTCGCGCACTGCGTCGTCGAGGAGGTCACCAAGAACAGCCTGTCGGCGCGGGTGCGCGATTGCCGCGTCATCGCGCGCACGGGGCCCTCGGTCACCGTTGTCCAGGCCCTGCCGAAGTCCGACCGCTCCGAGTTGGCGGTCGAGTTGGCCACCGAGGCCGGCGCCGACGCTGTGCTGGCCTGGCAGGCGGCGCGGTGCGTGGCCCGCTGGGACGGTACCGCGAAGATCGAGAAAGGACTGCGCCGCTGGCGTGCCGTCGCGAGGTCCGCGGCGCGGCAGTCACGGCGTCCGCACATCCCCGACATCGACGGCGTGATCGGCACGCAGCAACTGGTGGACCGAATCCGGGCCGCGGCCCCGGGAACGGCACTGGTGCTGCACGAGTCGGCCACCCGCGGACTCGCCGGCGCGGTGCCCGCACAGGCCGAGTCGCTGATGCTCATCGTCGGACCCGAAGGCGGCGTCGCCGACGACGAGCTGGCGGCGTTGACCGGGGCCGGCGCCGTCGCGGTACGGCTGGGCCCGACGGTGCTGCGCACGTCGACGGCCGCCGCCGTTGCGCTGGGAGCGCTCGGAGTGCTCACTCGGCGCTGGGCCTGACAAACCCCCAGGGGGTAGTCCGCCAAGCGGAATTTAGATAGGTTAGCCTTCCCTCTAACTGTCAGAAGCCCGAGGGCTGCGCCGATCTCAAAGGACTTCCGATTCTCACCCGTCTGTCCCGAGCCTGGATACCGCTCGTCCTGGTGATCGTGCTCGTTGTCAGCGGCTTCGCCGTCTGGCGGCTGCGGAACATGTTCGCGGCCGATCCGTTGCCCGTCTACACCGGAAGCGCTACCGAGGACTCGAACACGTCCGATCCGAAGATCGTGCGCTACGAGGTCTGGGGCGAGCCGGGCGCGGTCGCCGACATCAACTACGTCGATGCCGAGGGTGACCCCAACCAGATCGTGGGTGCAGCGCTGCCGTGGTCGATCGACATCGAGACCGATGCGGTGGCCATGGGCGGCAACATCGTGGCGCAGGGTAACGGCAACTTCATCGGGTGCCGCATCACCGCCGACGGCGAGGTCAAGGACGAACGCACCATCAACAACGTCAGCGCGTACATCTACTGCTTCACCAAGGCGGCCTGATGGGCGTCGCCGGCAACCGCAGCGAGACGCTGCGCCGACCGAAGTTCCTCGCGCAGTGGATCCGGCGCTTGGCCGTACCCATCATCCTGGGCTGGACGCTCTTGTTGGTCGCGCTGAATGTGCTGGTGCCCCAACTCGAGGTCGTGGCCGCCGAGCACTCGGTGTCGATGAGCCCCAGTAACGCGCCGTCGATGCAGGCCATGTCCGACATGGGCCGGCTCTTCGAGGAGTCCGACTCGGATTCGATCGCGTTGATCGTCCTGGAGAGCGAGACCGACCAGCCCCTCGGTGACGACGCGCACGACTACTACGACGGACTCATCGCCAGCCTGGAGGCCGCCGACGAGCACGTCCGCAACATCCAGGACACGTGGGGCGACCCGCTGACCGAGGCGGCCGCGCAGAGTTCGGACGGCCGGGCCGCCTACGCGACGCTCAACCTCGCCGGCAACATGGGGGAAGCCGAGTCCAACGAGGCGGTCGCCGCGGTCCGGGACATCGTGGCCAATTCGCCGCCCCCGCCCGGGGTGCGGGTCCATGTCACCGGCCCGGCGCCGATGATCGCCGACGTCAACATCGCGGGCGAGAGCAGCATGGCGCTGGTGCTGCTGGTCACCTTCGGTGTGATCATCGTGTTGCTGCTGTTCTTCTACCGCTCGATCTCGACGGTGCTGCTGCTGCTCGTCGTGGTCGTCGTGCAGCTGGGGCTGGCCCGCGGCGTGGTCGCCGCCCTGGCCCATTTCGAGCTCATCGGTCTGTCGACCTACGCGACCAACCTGCTGATCTCGCTGGCCGTGGCGGCGGGGACCGACTATGCGATCTTCTTGGTCGGCCGGTACCAGGAAGCCCGGACCTCCGGGGCCACCCACGAAGAGGCCTACTACGAGATGTTCCACGGCACGGCGCCCGTCGTGCTGGGCTCCGGCCTGACGATCGCCGGGGCGATGTTCTGCCTGTCCTTCACCCGCATGCCGTATTTCCAGAGCATGGGTGTGCCCTGCGGGGTGGGCACCCTGGCCGGGGTGGCGGTGGCGCTGACCCTCGGACCGGCGGTGGTGACCGTCGGCAGCCGGTTCGGTCTCCTCGAGCCCAAGCGCGCCATCAGAATTCGTGCCTGGCGCCGCGTCGGCACCATGGTGGTCCGCTGGCCCGGGCCGATCCTGGTGGCGTCGCTGGCGCTGTCGTTCATCGGGCTGGCAGCGCTGCCCGGCTACCAGACCAGCTACGACGACACCAAATACGTGCCGGAGTCGATACCGGCCAACGCCGGGCTACAGGCCGCCACCGAGCATTTCTCGCTGTCACGGATGAGCCCCGAGATCCTGCTCGTCGAATCCGACCACGACCTGCGCAACCCGACGGACTTCCTGATCCTGGACCGCCTCGCGAAAAGGGTTTTCGCGGTCGAGGGCGTGTCCCGCGTGCAGGCGCCGACGCGCCCGGACGGCACGCCCATCGAGAACACCTCGATCCCGTTCCTGATCAGCATGCAGGGTGTCGGTCAGCAGCAGAACATGAAGCTGATGCAGGACCGGATGGCCGACATGCGCACCCAGGCCGACGACCTGGGCCGCACCATCGCGACCATGCGCACCATGTACGGCCTGATGACGCAGTTGTCCAACGTCACCACCGTGATGATCGACGACTTCACCGAGATGCAGCAGACCGTGCATCAGATCCGCGACATGATCGCCAACTTCGACGACCAGTTCCGACCGATCAGGAACTACTTCTACTGGGAACCGCACTGCTTCAACATCCCGATGTGCTGGACGTTCCGGTCGCTGTTCGACTCGATGGACGGCATCAGCACCATGACCGACTCGTTCGACAAGGCGCTGGTCAACATGGAGACGATGCGGGCGTTGCTGCCCCAGATGCTGGCGACGTTCCCGCCGATGATCGAAACCATGGAGAGCATGCGGCACATGATGCTGACGACGTACGCCACCATGGGCGGCTTCTATGACCAGATGGACGAGATGAGCGAGAACTCGACCGAGATGGGGAAGTCGTTCGACGCGGCCCGCAACGACGACTCGTTCTATCTGCCCCCGGAGGTGTTCGAGAACAAGGACTTCCAGCGGGCGATGGAGAGCTTCTTCTCGCCCGACGGCAAGACGGTGCGGATGCTGGTGTCACACCGCGGTGACCCGACTGCGCCCGAGGCGCTGGCCCGCGTGGAACCCATCAAGATCGCCGCGATCGAGGCGCTCAAAGGTACTCCCCTCGAGGACGCCACCATCCAGCTCGGCGGTACGGCGGCGACGTTCAAGGACATGTCGGACGGGTCCCGCTACGACATGATGATCGCCATCCTCGCCGCGCTGACCCTGGTGCTGATGGTCATGCTGCTGCTGACCCGCAGCCTGGTGGCCTCGCTGGTCATCGTCGGCACCGTGATCCTGTCGCTGGGCGCGTCGTTCGGGGTGTCGGTGTTGATCTGGCAGCACATCATCGGCATCGAACTGCACTGGATGGTGCTGGTGATGTCGATCATCGCGCTGATCGCCGTCGGATCGGACTACAACCTGCTGCTGGTCTCGCGGTTCAAAGAGGAGATCGGCGCCGGCATCAAGACCGGCATCATCCGCTCGATCGGCGGCACCGGCAGCGTCGTCACGCTCGCGGGTGTGGTGTTCGCGCTGACCATGGCGTCGATGGTGGTCAGCGATCTGCGGGTGATCGCGCAGGTCGGGACCACGATCGGGTTGGGCCTGCTGTTCGACACCTTCATCGTGCGTGCGTTCATGATGCCGTCGATCGCGACGTTGTTGGGTCGCTGGTTCTGGTGGCCGCAGGTGGTGCGCTCACGACCGCTGCGGGTGCCCCCGCCGCCGCAACCGTTGGGTGCGCGCGGCGAGCAGGGCTAAACTGGGGCTTTCGATCACCGACCCAGGAAGCAGGCAGAAAACTCCACGTGGCGCCTCGCGAGAACGCAAGCTCGGACACCGCCGGCCAGACAGTCCGCAGCAGCCTCACTGTTCCGCCCGACCTAGTCGTGGGCCTGCTGGGCTCATCCGACGAGAACCTGCGGGTGCTGGAAGACCTGCTCTCCGCCGACATCCATGCGCGCGGCAATGAGATCACGCTGGCCGGTGAACCCGCCGATGTCGCGCTCGCCGAACGCGCGCTCTCCGAGTTGACCGAGATCGTCGGCAGTGGACAGGCACTGACCCCCGACGCGGTGCGGCACAGCGTCGCGATGCTGACCGGCACCCTCGACGAGTCACCGGCCGAGGTCCTGACGCTGGACATCCTGTCGCGGCGCGGCAAGACGATCCGGCCCAAGACGCTGAACCAGAAGCACTACGTCGACGCGATCGACGAGCACACCATCGTGTTCGGCATCGGCCCCGCCGGCACCGGTAAGACCTACCTGGCGATGGCCAAGGCCGTCAGCGCGTTGCAGAGCAAGCAGGTCAGCCGCATCATCCTGACCCGCCCGGCGGTCGAGGCCGGGGAGCGTCTCGGCTTCCTGCCCGGCACGCTCTACGAGAAGATCGACCCGTACCTGCGCCCGCTCTACGACGCGCTGCACGACATGATGGACCCCGAACTGATCCCGAAGCTGATGAGCGCCGGGGTGATCGAGGTGGCACCGCTGGCCTTTATGCGGGGTCGCACGTTGAACGACGCGTTCATCATCCTCGACGAGGCCCAGAACACCACCGCCGAGCAGATGAAGATGTTCCTGACCCGGTTGGGATTCGGCTCCAAGATCGTCGTCACGGGTGACGTCACCCAGATGGACCTGCCCGGCGGGGCGACATCGGGGCTGCGCGCGGCCATGCGCATCCTCGACAATGTCGACGACATCCACTTCGCCGAACTCACCAGCGCCGATGTGGTGCGGCACCGGCTGGTGTCGGAGATCGTGGACGCCTATGAGCGGGCGGAGGGGAAGTACGGCGGCGACTCGCTCCTGAACCGTGCCCAGCGGCGTGCCCACGGCACGGGAAGCCGGCCGAGGCGGTAGCGGCCGATGAGCATCGAGGTGTCCAACGAGTCGGGCATCGACGTATCCGAAGAGGAATTGATCAGCGTCGCGCGCTTCGTCATCCGCAAGATGGACGTCAACCCGGCCGCCGAGCTGTCGATGGTGTTGCTCGACACCTCGGCGATGGCCGACCTGCACATGCGCTGGATGGACCTGCCCGGGCCCACCGACGTGATGAGTTTCCCGATGGACGAACTGGAGCCCGGGGGCCGCCCCGACGCGCCCGAGCCAGGACCGTCGGTGCTCGGCGACATCGTGTTGTGCCCGGAATTCGCCGCCAAGCAGGCCGCCGACGCGGGTCACACCCTCGGCCAGGAGTTGGCGCTGCTGACCGTGCACGGCGTGCTTCATCTGCTGGGCTACGACCACGCCGAGCCCGACGAGGAGAAAGAGATGTTCGCGTTGCAGCGCGAACTTCTCGAAGAATGGGTGGCCGAACAGGTCGAGGCGTACCACAAAGAGCGGCAGCTGCAGCGCGATCGCGTGCTGTTGGACCAGTCCCGCTATTTCGATGAATTGACCGACGACCGGTGACCGGTGTCGGTCAGCTGATCAGCGCGGTGGTGCTGGTCGCTTTCGGAGGGTTGTTCGCCGCGATCGATGCCGCGCTGAGCACGGTCTCGATGGCGCGGGTCGAGGAGATGGTCCGCGACGAACGTCCCGGCGCGGTGCGCCTGGCCAGGGTGATGGACGAGCGGCCTCGTTTCATCAACCTGATCGTGCTGCTGCGGATCACCTGCGAGGTCAGTGCCACCGTGCTGCTCGCGGCGTATCTGGACGGCCACCTCGGGGTGACCTGGGGGCTGGCCGCAGCCGCCGCGATCATGGTCGTCGTCAGCTTCGTCGCCATCGGCGTCGGCCCGCGCACGCTGGGCCGGCAGAACGCCTACACCATCGCGCTGCTGACAGCGCTTCCGCTGCAAGCTATTTCGGTGCTGCTGCTGCCGGTAAGCCGGCTGCTGGTGCTGCTCGGCAACGCCCTGACCCCCGGACGCGGTTTCCGCAACGGGCCGTTCGCCTCGGAGATCGAACTGCGCGAGGTGGTCGACCTCGCCCAGCAGCGCGGTGTGGTGGCCGACGACGAGCGCCGGATGATCCAGTCGGTGTTCGAGCTCGGTGACACGGCCGCTCGTGAGGTGATGGTGCCGCGCACCGAGATGGTGTGGATCGAGAGTGACAAGACTGCCGGGCAGGCCACCTCGCTGGCGGTGCGCAGCGGGCATTCCCGCATCCCGGTGATAGGTGAGAACGTCGACGACGTCGTCGGCGTGGTGTATCTCAAGGACCTGGTGCAGCGAACGTACTACTCGACCACCGGTGGCCGGGACACCCGGGTGTCCGATGTGATGCGCGCCGCGGAGTTCGTGCCCGATTCCAAGCCGCTCGACGAGCTGCTGCGGGACATGCAGCGCGACCGGGTGCACATGGTGCTGTTGGTCGACGAGTACGGCGCGATCGCCGGGTTGGTCACGATCGAGGACGTGCTCGAGGAGATCGTCGGTGAGATCGCCGACGAGTACGACACCGATGAGGTGGCGCCGGTCGAGGAACTGGGCACCGACCAGTACCGGGTATCGGCCCGACTGCCGATCGAGGACCTCAGCGAGCTCTACGGGGTGGAGTTCGACGAGGACCTCGACGTCGACACCGTGGGCGGCCTGCTGGCCCTCGAGCTCGGTCGGGTGCCGTTGCCGGGCGCCCAGGTGGCCTGGGACGGTCTGTTGCTGCGGGCCGAGGGCGGTCCCGATCCGCGGGGCCGGGTCAGGATCGGCACCGTGCTGGTCAGCCGTGTCGAACCCGTTCCCGACGACGATGAAGAGAAGGCAACCGATGAGTGAGCTCGATGCCGAGGACGCGAAGCTGGTGGTGCTGGCGCGCGGGGCCATGGGCCGCGCGGACGCGGCCAGCGGGGCCGCGGTACGGGACAGCGACGGCCGAACCTACGCCGGCGCGCCGGTGGCGCTCGACACCCTCGAGCTGACCGCGTTACAGGCCGCGGTCGCGGCGGCGGTGTCCAGCGGCGCGACCGGGGTGGAGGCCGCCGTGGTAGTGGGCGGCACCGCCGACGACGCGGGCGTCGCCGCGGTGCGGGAGCTCTCCGAGGACGCCGTCGTCATCATCACCGACCGGGCGGGCGTCGTACAGTGACCGAATTCCGTTCGGGCTTCGTCTGTTTCGTCGGCCGGCCCAACACCGGCAAGTCGACGTTGACCAACGCGCTGGTCGGCAGCAAGGTCGCGATCACGTCGAACCGGCCGCAGACCACCCGGCACACCATCCGCGGCATCGTGCACCGCGACGATTTTCAGATCGTGCTGGTCGACACCCCCGGTCTGCACCGGCCGCGCACGCTGCTCGGGCAGCGGCTCAACGACCTGGTCAAGGACACCTACTCCGAGGTCGACGTGATCGGGCTGTGCATCCCCGCCGACGAGCGGATCGGGCCGGGGGACCGGTGGATCTACGAGCAGATCCGCGCCGTCGCGCCGCGGACCACTCTGATCGCCATCGTCACCAAGATCGACAAGGTCGCCAAAGACCGGGTCGCCGAACAGCTGATCGCGGTCAGCGAGCTCGTGGGGCCCGACACCGAGATCGTGCCCGTCTCAGCGACTTCGGGAGCGCAACTCGATGTGCTCGTCGATGTGCTGGTCGCGCAGCTGCCGCCCGGTCCGGCGTTCTATCCCGACGGGGAGCTGACCGACGAGCCCGAAGAGGTGCTGATGGCCGAGCTCATCCGCGAAGCGGCGCTCGAAGGTGTGCGCGACGAGCTACCGCACTCGCTGGCCGTGGTCATCGATGAGGTCGAGCGCCGGCCTGACCGGGAGGACCTGATCGACGTGCGTGCCGTACTCTACGTCGAACGCGATTCGCAGAAGGGAATCGTGATCGGCAAGGGCGGTGCCCGCCTGCGAGAGGTCGGCACCGTTGCCCGCACCCAGATCGAGAAGTTGCTGGGCACCAAGGTATTTCTGGACCTGCGGGTCAAGGTGGCAAAGAACTGGCAGCGGGATCCCAAACAGCTGGGCCGACTCGGTTTCTGAGCTCTTTTCGCGGGTCCCCGTGCGTCGTACAGTGAGCGGACTGGGGTGGTCGCGAGCCCCGGATCGGCGGTGCGCGGATGAGCGTGCGGTGTGGGTCGTGCGGCACTCTGTCACGAGCGCGGGCCAAGTTCTGTGACGAGTGCGGATCCGCGCTGGACACCTCCGATGAGCCCGCCGAGTTCAAGTATGTGACCGTGCTGTTCGCCGACGTGGTGCGCTCGATGGATATCGCCGACGCACTGGAGTTGGAACGCTACCGCGAAGTCATGGGTGAACTCGTGACCCGGTCGGCTGTGGCGGTCCAGCGCTACGGCGGCGGGCAGGTGGACTACACCGGCGACGGCGTGATGGCGGTGTTCGGGGCGCCGATTGCCATGGAAGATCATGCTTTTCACGCCTGCATGGCAGCCCTGGAAGTGCAACGCGAGGTTGCTGCGCTGGCCGCCGACGTCGAGCGGCGTGACGGGGTATCGCTCCGGCTTCGGGTAGGGCTGAACTCCGGGCAGGTGATCGCCGGTGACATCGGTTCGGCTCCCTTGGGCTACACCACGACCGGAAGGACCGTCGGGTTCGCCCAGCGGATGGAGTCGGCCGCGCCGCCGGGCGGGGTGATGATCTCCGAGTCGACCGCGCGGCTGGTCGAGCGCGTCACGGTGCTCTCGGAGCCGGAATGGGTCACGGTCAAGGGCGCCGGATCCCCTGTCTGCGCGTACCGGCTGCTCGGGATCAGCGGGCGGCACCCGCAAACGGTGATGGAAGCCAACATAGTTGGGCGACGTTGGGAACTGGCCTTGCTGGACACGATGATCGACCGAGCCGTCAGCGGACGCGGGGGAGTGGTCAATCTCATTGGCGCGCCGGGGATCGGCAAGAGTCGCGTGGCTCGAGAAGCCGCGGCCTCGGCGGCGGCGCGGGGGGTCGAGGTGTTCTGGAGCTACTGCGAATCGCACACCGTCGACGTCCCGTTCCACGCGGTGGCCGAACTCCTGCGGGCGAGCAGTGGAGTCGCCGACACCGAGGGCGATATCGCGCGGCGCCGACTACGCGATGCCGTCCCTCCCGACGCCGACCCGCAGGATCTGCTGTTGTTGGAGGACCTGCTCGGGATCGCTGATCCCGGCGTTCCGCGCCCACAGATCGACCCGGAGGCGCGACGTCGCCGATTGACCGGCCTGATCAACACGGCGTCGTTGGCCCGCACGAAACCGGCCGTGTACATCGTCGAGGACGCGCAGTGGATCGACGCGGTGAGCGAGTCGATGTTCGCCGACTTCTTGGCGGTCGTGCCGCACATCCCGGCGGTGGTGCTGATCACGTCACGCCCCGAGTACAGCGGAAGCCTGTCGGTGCGGACCGATGCTCAACACGTCGCCCTCGGCCCCCTGGAAGATTCTGATGTCGCCACCCTGGTGACGGAGCTCCTGGGTTCGGACCCGTCGGTTGCCGGACTCGCGGCCACGATCGCCGAGCGCGCCGCGGGGAACCCGTTCTTCGTCGAGGAAATGGTGCGCGAGCTCGCTCAGACCCACGTGCTGACCGGTGAGCGGGGCAGTTACCGAGTCCTGACGAGCACCGACGACGTCAGCGTGCCGGTGACAGTGCAGGCGGCTATCGAGGCACGCATCGACCGCCTCAGCGCGCCGGCCAAGCGGACGCTTAGTGCAGCCGCGGTGGTCGGGGCCCGCTTCCGCGAGGACGTGCTCGTCGCGCTCGGCATCGAGCCGGACCTCGACGAACTGCGCCGTGTCGACCTCATCGACCAGATCCGGTTCACCCCCAGCGCTGAGTTCGCCTTCCGGCACCCGCTGATCCGGGCAGTGGCCTACGAGTCCCAGTTGAAGGCCGACAGGGCCGGCTGGCATCGACGGGTGGCGGCCGCTGTCGAAGAGGCGGCCGGGAACGCGGCCGACGAGAACGCGGCGCTCATCGCCGAACATCTGCAGGCCGCCGGCGATGGGCCCATGGCCTACCTGTGGCACATGCGTGCGGCCACGTGGGCTGCCAGCCGCGATCTCGGCGCCGCCCGTGCCAGTTGGGAACGTGCCCGCAGGATCGCCGACGAGCTGCCTGAGCAGGAAGCGGACACTCTCTCGACGCGGATCGCTCCGCGCATGATGCTGTGCGCGACCGAATGGCAGGCGATCCGGGAGAGCCGCGGACGATTCGAGGAACTGCGGGAACTGTGCGCGCAGGCAGGAGACAAGTTCTCGCTGGCCGTCGGGATGACGGGGCCGTTGACTCACATGTTGTACACGGGAAGATCTGTCGACGGCGCGCCGTTGGCAACCGAGCAGTTGGCGCTGCTGGAGTCCATCGGTGAGCCCAGCGCGACAGTCGGGCTGATGCTCGTCCCGATCTGCATCTGGTTCGACGTCGGTGACTTCGGTCAGATCCTGCGGTGGTCGCAGACCGCCGTCGACTTGGCGGGCGACGATCACACGCTGGGATCCGGGTTCGGGTTCGAGTCGCCGCTGGCCGGCGTGCTGGCGTGGCGCGCCGTCGCGTTGTGGTGGCTGGGCCGGCCCGGATGGCGGGAATGCAGGGAGACTGCGATCGACATCGCCCGCAGGAGCGGTCCGACGACCTTTGCGGCAGCGGTCACCTGGACCGCCGCCGGACTCTATTACGGCGTGCTGTCCACCGATGACGCCACGCTGGAACTCATCGAAGAAGCGGCGGTTCGGGCGGCCGAGGGATCGAGCAACGTGGGGATCACGCTCATCACCTTCACCCTGGGTGTGGCGTTGCTGAATCGGAACGACGCCGAGAGTAGAGCGCGCGGGCTGCACGTCATGGTGCAGGCGCGCGAGATGTTCCTCGATGCTGCGGCGCCGTTTCTGGTCACCGTCGCCGATCTGTGGACGGCGCGGGAGCAGTTCCGCACCGGAGACGTCGACCGATCCCTGGAAACGATGAGAAGGAGCGTCGACGATCTCCGGCGTGCCGGCCGAATCTACTACGGACTTCGGGGTGCAGCGTTTTTCGTGCAATCGTTGTTGGAGCGCGGTCATGCCGACGACGTCGATGAGGCGCGGCGCGTGACAGAAACATGGGCGAGCTGCGTCGACGAGAACGAGGCGATACCACGGATCACCCTGGTGCGGTTACGCGCACTGCTGGCGCGCGCGGAGGGTGATGAGCAGAATGTTCGGGACCTGCTGGCCCGGTACCGAACCGAAGCCCAGTCGCTCGGACTCGACAGCCAACCGGCGTGGATCGCGGACATGGCGTGAGCAGTTCGACCCCTCGTCGACGAACCGTCGCGTGTCGGCAGAAGGCCGCTCTCACAGGCGAAACATCTCGCGCTGCATGGCCGCTTGCTCCATGAACGCTGTGCGGCGCTCGGGATAATGCCGGGGCACGCGGGGGCCGGTGTCCTCGACGGTCCGCGCGAACGTGGCGTGCACCGCGGTTGAGATCCAGTGCGCCACCTCGTGCGCGCTGACCAGATGCCGATGGGTGCCGAGCGGACTCGCGGGGTGTAAAGACAGAGCAGACATTTCGTGACCTCCCGATGTTGTGACGACGAGATCATCGTGATCCGGCGACGGGCAGGCGGCTGCAGTAGTGCACCACTGCACTGTGGCCGACCTGGATGCAACGGTGGCGCGACCCCTCAAACGCCCGGTCGCAGCAGCGCGGCCAGCTCGTCGCGGCTGGCGGCGCCGCAGCGAGCCATCGCCCGGTAGATGTGGCTCTCGACGGTGCGCACGGACAGAGTCAACTGCTCGGCGATCGCGCGGTTGGACATCCCGCGACCGATGAGCGTCACGATCTCGCGTTCGCGGTCGGTCAGCGGTACCGGCGCGCTTGCCAGGTCAAGCGCCGGCGTTCTGGCGCCGCCGCACCGCCGCGCCAACTCCTCGGCGCGAGCCGCACACGCCAGTGCCGATCCGCGCCGATCCTGCTTTCGGTAATTGACGGCGGCGTGCGCGCTGGCGTCCAGCGCAGCCACCAGGTCACCCATCTGCTCGAATCGCATTGCCAGCGCGGCTAGTTGGGCCGCATCGCCGTTACCGAGCGCGAACGCGAAGTCGGCGGCGAGGGCGGCGCGCGGGCCTTCGACGATGGAGGTGAGTTCGGCCAGCCGCGGGGCGCACGTGTCGTTCCCGAATTGGGTCGCCGTTTGAAGACACATCACTTCGACGGCGAAACGACCGACTGCTCTGGCCCTTTCGGCTGCGGCAAGCAGGATCGCCACGGCGGTGGAGACGGTGCCGCGGCCCGCGGCCACCCAGGCCCGGGCCACGCTGAGCTCGTCGTCCAGCGATCGGAACGGACGCGCCAGACCCGTCAGCGTGGCCAGGACCGTCGCCGCCGCGTCGACGTCGCCGCGCATCGCCAACCCCGTAGCGCGCGGGAGGCTGTACCGGAAACCCCAGCCGAGCGGGTGGGTTTCGCACAGTTCGTCGGCGGCGTCATTCAGTAATGCGCACGCCTGTCCGAGATCGCCGCGGGCGAGAGCGGCCCGCCCCGCGATGGCGGCGCCGAGGGCCTGTCCGGAGCCGGGGAGATCGGCGGCTTGGCGTCGAACGCGGTCGGTGACCTCGTCGATGGCGTCGATCTCACCGGCCCGCCACAGAGCGCTGACGTGGGAGTCCTCGATGTTGAAAGCCATGTGTGGCGCCTCGGACGACCGGGTCACGGCACGACGCCCAGCCGCGGCGGCGTGCACCGCCGCCGACGTGCGACCGGCATCGGCGTGCACCGTCGTCATCGCCCAGGCGGTCTCCGCGCCGACGATGGCGGGCAACTCGTCGAATGTGGTGGTCTCCCAATGTGGGACCGCGTCAGGCCGGTCCACCGCGAACCAGTACACGGTGTTGAAGGCATCGATGTAGTTGTGCTGCTGTGGTGGCACCGTGTCGGCGGCCGCGTCGATGAGTGCCTTCGCGCGGGTCGGGTCGGCCAGCGCCCAGAGTGCGTTGCTGGCGCGCAGAAACGCGAGGCGGGCGCGCTGGGCGTCGGTGAGGCGGGCGGTGTCCAGCGCTGCGAGCACCTCGTCGGCCGCAGTGCCTTCGCCCAACCAGGACAGCGCGTGGGAGCAGACGAAATGCGCTTCCGGGCCGGCGCCCGAGTGCATCGCGGCCCTCGCGAGCCGCGCGGCCAGCGCCAGGTCAGCCAGTGCCACCGCGCCGTGGGCAGCTCGAGTGAGCAGGTGCGGGTCGGGCGGAAGATCCGAATCGATGAGCAGCGCGGCACGCCGGACCACGAGCGGGACGGCATCGGCATCGGCGGAGGTCGCGAGCCCGTCGGCGACCAGCCCGCGCAGGCGACGCAGCTTGGTCGCCGGTGCCCGTCTGCGGCGCACCTCGCCGTAAACGGGGTGGGCCACTCGCACCTCGAGCCCGGTGGCGGTGTGTGAGACCGTGACGAGGCCGCGGGTGTCGGCGTCCTCGACCGCGGCCGGTCCGGCGAGCCGGTTCAGCGCGGGTAGCGGGATCGGTTCGTAGACCGCCAGCACGTCGAGAACGTCGGTGAGCTCCTCGGGCAGGGCGCCGAGGCGGCCTTCGATCAGTTCGATGAGACCTGCCGGAAGGCCCGGCTCGCCGATCCAGCGCCAGTGCCCGTGCAGCTGTTCGATCCGCCCATCGTCGATTTCCTGTTCGACGATCGTGCGCAGATACAACGGGTTGCCCCGGGTCAGTTCCCACAGGCGGCGCGTCGTCTCGGCGGCGACCGCTCCGTTCAGCGCGGCCGACACCAGCTCGGCGGTATCGCCGAGCCCTAACGGCTGGATGCGCAGCCGGTCGAATCCGCCGAGCTTGCACACCTCCTGGAGTCCCACCGGAATGGGTTCGGAATCCAGGACGGTGAGAAGGACGTCGGCTGCGCGTCGTTGCACGAGCTGGTGCACGACGAAGATCGACAGGTCATCGAGGAGATGCGCGTCGTCGACGACGACGAGAACTCGGGAGCCCGGCGGGGCTGAGGTCAGCGACGCCACGACGCCGCGGACGAGATCGACCGTGGCGGTGGCTCCTGAGGGCACCCACTCGGCGAAGGCGCCCAGCGGAACCGCGCGGGCGGACGAGGTCGCGGCGACGAATCGGTCGACGAATCCCCGTGTTGCGAGCGTCGACCGCACCTCGTCGGCGAGGCGGCTCTTGCCCACGCCTTCCGCGCCGGAGACGACCACGCCGGTGACAGCCGGGCTCGTGAGTGCGGCATGAATCCGCCGCAGCTCTTCGGACCGGCCGGTCAACGGCCACGACAGCCGCACGACGAAAGCCTAAGAGCGATGCCGACTCGAGGTGACACGATCGGGTGAGTTCACCCGTGGGGTCAGGCCGGCGGCTGCCCGAACTCTCGGATCGGCGCTTGCACCGGCGGCGCGAAGTCACCTTTGCCGTAGACCGCCACGACCACGGTGCGGTCGATGAGGTTCTCCGACCACACGCCGATGTCGATGTTCGAACAGTCGGCCATGATCGCGTAGTAATCAGGCCGGTGATACCACTGGTTGATCAGCTCGACGCCGCTGATCGCCAGCGCGGGGTTGATCGCGACCGTCTCTGCGACCGTGCCCTGGTAGCCGGCGTTGCGGGCGCGATCGGCGACCGTCGAGCCGTCGGAGCCGATGTCGCCGTTGAGGGCCCGATTGTGCAGCACGTCGTTCGTGTGCCACTGCGCAGCCAAGCGCAGTTTGGGGTTGATCGCGATCTCGGTGGCGCAGTTGTTCTGCTTCTGGACCGTGTAGACGTTGACGACGACGCTCTCGTTGAGGCGCCGGTTGTCGGCGTGCGCGGTCGGCACGGCGACGACGACGCTGACGGCTACGCCGACCGCGGCCGCCGCGGCCGCGATGCGCGCAGTCTTGCTGACGGTCACAGCGGGGAGATTACGCGACCTCGCCCTTGACCGAGTGCGGAGCGCTGGAATTGGGTGACTCGTCGCGTTCGGCCCGGCGGGTGTCCCACCACGGCTCGGGCTGGTGTTGCGCCCAGCCGTTGAGCGCCTCGAGCGCCGCGGCCAGCGACACCAGCAGTGGTTCGCTGTGGGCCGGTCCCATCAACTGCACCCCGATCGGCAGGCCGTCGGAGGTGAACCCCGCGGGCACGTTGATCGACGGCCAGCCCAGCAGGTTCCACGGCCAGGTGGCCGGGCACGCGCGGATCATCGTGCGGTCGGTGGCCAGCCCGCCGAGGTGGTCGAACGCGTCGGCCTTGGGCGGCGGGAGCGCCGTCGTCGGCGCGAGCACCACGTCGGCGATGTTGAAGATCCAGCCGACGCGGCGCGCGGTCGCGGCCTCGTGGGCGCGGGCCTTGCGCAGGATGTGCTGGGACAGCAGCCGCCCGGTGCGGGCGTTGGCCACGGTCCGCTTGTCCCAGCGGACCCGGGGGCCCATCCGGTCCATCCACTCGGGGATGCCGGAGGTCGACCGCGACAGGAAGTTCCACGACATCCGCAGGTGGTAGTCGGGGTCGGCCGCGAGCACCGTGTGTCCGAGCTGTTCGAGCTGTTCTGCCACGGCGTGCAGCGCGGCGCGGATCTCCGGGTGCAGGTTCGCCCGGAACCCGCTGAACGCGAACTTGGTCGACAGCGCGATCCGCAGCGGTCCGGGGGCGCGGGACACGTAGTCCGACACCGTGATCGGCGGCGGGGTGTGCAGGTCGCCGGGGGCGTTACCCGACGCGGCGTCGAGCACCAGCGCGGCGTCGGTCACCGTGCGTGCCAGCACGCCGTTGACGGTGATGCCGTTGAACGCCTCGGGCAGCGGCCAGGTGGAGATCCGGCCGCGCTGCGGTTTGATGCCGACCAGATGTGTCCACGCGGCCGGGATCCGCACACTGCCGGCGCCGTCGGAGCCGATGGCCGCGGCGACCAGGCCGGCCGCGACGGCGGCGGCGCTGCCGCCGGAGGACCCGCCCGGCGTGTGCTCGGCCGACCACGGGTTGCGGCTGTGGCCGAACCCGGGACCGCTGGTGAACGGCCACTGACCCAGTTCGCAGGTGTTGGTCTTGCCGACGATCACCGCGCCGGCGGCACGCAGCCGGCGCACCACCTCGGCGTCGGCCGGGGCCGGCGGCAGCTCGGCGTCGGTGCCGAACCGCGTCGGCACCCCGGCGATGTCGACGTCGTCCTTGACCGCGATGGGGATGCCCAGCAGCGGTTGCCGTGACAGATCCCCGCCGGCCCGGCGCCGGCGGTCGGCTGCGGCGGCGTCGGCCAGCGCCGATTCGGTGAGCACCACCCGGAACGCGTTGAGGGTCGGCTGGCTGGCCGCGATGGCGTCGAGGGATCGGCGCACCAGGTCCACCGAGGTGGTGGTGCCGGCGGCCAGGGCGAACAGCTGGTTGCCCAGCGTCGGGAACAGGGAACGGGAGGAGCGGGTGTCGACCATCACCTACGAGACTATCGGCGCTGCGCCACCGATTTCGTCCCCCGGCAGTGGGAGACTGGTCGGATGCGTCTGTACCGGGACCGGGCGGTGGTGCTTCGTCAGCACAAGCTCGGTGAAGCCGACCGGATCGTGAGTCTGCTCACTCGCGACCACGGTCTGGTGCGGGCGGTGGCCAAGGGAGTGCGGCGCACCCGCAGCAAGTTCGGGGCACGGCTGGAACCGTTCGCGCACATCGATGTTCAGCTTCATCCCGGCCGCAACCTGGACATCGTCACCCAGGTGGCTGCCATCGACGCGTTCGCCTCCGACATCGTCAGCGACTACGGTCGCTACACCTGTGCCTGCGCGATCCTCGAGACCGCCGAACGGCTCGCCGGTGAAGAGCGGGCCCCGGCGCCTGCACTGCACCGACTCACCGTCGCCGCCCTGCGCGCCGTCGCCGACGGCGGCCGGCCCCGGGAGCTCGTCCTCGACGCCTACCTGCTGCGCGCGATGGGAGTGGCCGGCTGGGCGCCCGCGTTGACCGAGTGCGCCCGGTGCGCCACCCCCGGGCCGCACCGCGCGTTCCACGTCGGGGCGGGCGGGAGTGTGTGCGTGCACTGCCGGCCGTCCGGGTCGGTGACCCCGCCGCAACCGGTGCTCGATCTGATGGCCGCGCTCTACGAGGGGGACTGGGAGCACGCCCAGACCTCGACCGGGTCGCATCGCAGCCAGGCCAGCGGGCTGATCGCGGCACACCTGCAATGGCATCTGGAACGGAAGCTGCGGACGTTGCCCCTCGTGGAACGGGTGGAACGAAGCGGTGGGCAACCCATCAGGCAGGATGAGGCGCATGGCAAACAAGCGGACGGGGAAACACAGCTACCCGCAGCTGCCCCCGGCGCCTGACGACTATCCGACTTTTCCGGACAAGTCCAGCTGGCCTGTCGTCTTCCCCGAGATTCCCGCGGGCACCAACGGCAGGTTCGCGCGTCCGCCGCAGCACACCTCCAAGGCCGCCGCGCCGCAGATCCCCGCGGATCAGGTGCCCCAGCACGTCGCGGTGGTGATGGACGGCAACGGCCGCTGGGCCACCCAGCGCGGACTGCACCGCACCGAGGGCCACAAGATGGGGGAGGCGGTGCTCATCGACATCACCTGCGGGGCCATCGAGATCGGGATCAAGCACCTGACGGTGTATGCGTTCTCCACCGAGAACTGGAAGCGCAGCACCGAGGAGGTGCGCTTCCTGATGGGATTCAACCGCGAGGTGGTGCGCCGGCGCCGCGAGAACCTCAACGACATGGGTGTGCGGATGCGCTGGGTGGGGTCGCGGCCGCGGATGTGGCGCAGTGTCATCAAGGAGTTCGACATCGCCGAGCAGATGACGGTCGGCAACGACGTCATCACCATCAACTACTGCGTGAACTACGGCGGCCGCACCGAGATCGTCGAGGCCGCGCGGCAGCTCGCGCAGGAGGCGGTCGACGGCAAGATCAACCCGTCGCGGATCAGCGAGGCGGCGTTCGCCAAACATCTGCACCGGGCCGACATCCCCGACGTCGACCTGTTCATCCGGACCTCCGGCGAGCAGCGCGCCAGCAATTTCCTGCTGTGGCAGGCGGCCTATGCCGAATACGTCTTCCAGGACAAACTGTGGCCGGACTATGACCGCCGCGACCTGTGGGCGGCCTGCGAGGAGTACGTCAACCGCAATCGACGCTTCGGAAGGGCGTGAACCGTGCCAGATCTGTCCGAGCGCCTGTCGGCCATCCTCACCGAGATCCTGCCCGTGACCGAAGAGGATGACGGCGCGCTGACAGTGCAGCACGATGACACCTTCGCGTCGTTGCGGGTGGTGCCGGTCGCCCCCGACCTGGATCTGGTGTCGCTGACACAGGTGCTGGCCTGGGACCTGCCGCTGAACAGCACGACCCGTGCCGCGGTCGCCGCCTTCACCCGAGACACGCTGCTGGGCACGGTGTCGCTGGTGGAGAAGGTCGGGGCGGCCAAGAGCAAATCGAAGATCGCCGACGTGCTGCTGCGGTACAACTTCCCGGCCGCCGGGCTGACCGACGACGCGTTGCGCACTCTGCTGCTGATGGTGCTGGCCACCGGTTCCGATGTGCGCCGCGCGCTAATCGGCTGACGATGCGCAGCGGGCGCACAGCCCGAAGATCTCGATGGTGTGGCTGACGTCGGAGAAGCCGTGCTCGCGTGCCACGTCGGCGGCCCACGCCTCGACCTGGCGGCCGCCGATCTCGACCGTCGACCCGCAGGACCGGCACACCAGGTGGTGATGGTGGTGTTCGGAACAGCGCCGGTACACCGACTCGCCGGTGTCGGTGCGCAACGTGTCGACCGCGCCGCTGGAGGCCATCTGCTGCAGCGTGCGGTACACGGTGGTCAGGCCGATGTTCTCGCCGCGGCGTCGGAGTTCGTCGTGTAGTTCCTGCGCGGAGCGGAAGTCGTCGAGATTCTCCAGCAGCGCGGTGATCGCGGCGCGCTGGCGCGTCGCGCGCACGGCGCCGGTCACCGGATGTCCTCGGCCGAGTGGGTCACCGCTGCCATCACGATGTCGGCGAGGTGGTGATCGGCCAAGCGGTACAACACTTCCCGCCCCGACCGTTCCCCTTCGACCACGCCGGCCGCCTTGAGGATCCGCAGGTGCTGACTGACCAGCGGCTGGGGCACGTCCAACGCATCGACGAGCTCGTGCACACAGCGGGCGTCCTCACGCAGCTGCAGCACGATCGCGATGCGGACCGGAGCCGCCAGGGCGCGCAGCAGATCGCCGGCAGTGTCGAGGACCGCGCGCGGCGGCAACTCCGGCGGTGGGGTAGCGGCCTCCACCTCCGGGTCGTGGGCGCCGTCCGAATCCGCGGTACTGGGAACCGTTTTCATCAGAGTCCACGATACATGCGCGTTCGTGCATGTCCAACCGCCGATCTGGCGGCGGGCCGGCGTCGCTACGCTGTGGACCCGTGGCTCCGTCTTCGATCATCGACACCGTTGCGAACCTGGCCAAGCGTCGTGGGCTGGTGTTCCAATCCGGCGAAATCTACGGCGGCACCAAATCCGCCTGGGACTACGGGCCGTTGGGCGTCGAGCTCAAGGACAACATCAAGCGGCAGTGGTGGAAGGCCGTCGTCACCGGACGCGACGACGTGGTGGGGCTGGACTCCGCGATCATCCTGCCGCGCCAGGTGTGGGTGGCCTCCGGCCACGTCGACGTGTTCAACGACCCGCTGGTGGAGTGCCTGAACTGCCACAAGCGGCACCGGCAGGACCACATGCAGGAGGCGTATTTCGAGAAGAAGGGCGCTAAGGAGGGGTTCGCCGACGCCGACGCCGTGCCGATGGGCGAGATCACCTGCCCGGACTGCGGCACCAAGGGGCAGTGGACCGAACCGCGCGACTTCAACATGATGCTCAAGACCTACCTCGGCCCGATCGAGACCGAGGAAGGTCTGCACTATCTGCGGCCCGAGACCGCGCAGGGCATCTTCGTCAACTTCGCCAACGTGGTCACCACCGCGCGCAAGAAGCCGCCCTTCGGGATCGGTCAGATCGGCAAGAGCTTCCGCAACGAGATCACCCCCGGCAACTTCATCTTCCGCACGCGTGAGTTCGAGCAGATGGAGATGGAGTTCTTCGTCGAGCCGTCCACGGCGCCGGAGTGGCACCAGTACTGGATCGACACCCGCCTGCAGTGGTACGTGGATCTCGGCATCGACCGCGACAACCTGCGGCTCTACGAGCATCCCGCCGAAAAGCTGTCGCATTACTCCGACCGCACGGTCGACATCGAGTACAAGTTCGGGTTCGCGGGCAGCCCGTGGGGCGAGCTGGAGGGCGTGGCCAACCGCACCGATTTCGACTTGTCCACGCACGCCAAGCATTCCGGCGTCGACCTGTCGTTCTACGATCAGGCCAACGACACCCGGTTCGTTCCCTATGTGATCGAACCCGCGGCGGGGCTGACCCGGTCGTTGATGGCCTTCCTGATCGACGCCTACACCGAGGACGAGGCACCCAACGCCAAGGGCGGCGTGGACAAGCGCACCGTGCTCAAGCTCGACCCCCGGCTGGCCCCGGTCAAGGCGGCGGTGTTGCCGCTGTCCCGGCATGCCGACCTCTCGCCCAAGGCCCGCGACCTGGCCGCCGAACTGCGCAGGAACTGGAACGTGGAGTTCGACGACGCCGGCGCGATCGGCCGGCGCTACCGCCGCCAGGACGAGATCGGCACCCCGTACTGCGTGACCGTGGACTTCGATTCGCTCGACGACGGTGCCGTCACCATCCGCGAGCGCGACGCGATGACCCAGGAGCGGGTCGCGATCGACCAGGTGTCCGACTACCTCGCCGTCCGTCTCAAGGGCGCCTAGAAGCGGCCGCCGCCGCCGCCCAGGCCGCCGCCGCCCCCGCCGAAGCCGCCGCCGAAGCCGCCGCCGCCAAAGCCGCCGAAGCCGCCGCGCATCGCCCCGGACAGCACGTTGCCCAGGATGATGCCGCCGATCACGGCACCCATCTGGCCGCCTCCGCCACCACCGCCGTAGGGGCCGCGGAACTGGCGTTGCGCGGCGGTGACGTCGGCGTTGGCCAGCGACTGCGCCTGTCCGGCCAGCATCGCGGCGCCGTTGGCGTGCGCCAGCGCCTCGTTGAGGTTGGTCTCCCGCTTGTCGCGCGCGGCCTGCAGCTGTCGCACCGCCTCGGACAACCGGGTGCGGGCCTCCGGGCCGACGACACCGCGGCGGGTGTCGATGTAGTCCGAGACCGCGCGCACGCGTGATTGCGCGGTGAACAGCGCCTGGTCGTAGGTCCGGGTCAACCGTTCGTGGGCTTCGCGTTCCTGCTCCACATCGGCGAGCAGCCGGTCCAGCTCGGCGTCGGCCTGGGTCAGCCGGGTGAATGCGCCGAGCGGATCGGCGTTGCCCTCGCTCTGTGCGTGGGCGACCGCCTCGACCGCAGCGTCGCGGGCCGCGGACAACTCGGTGGCCACCGCGAGCCGGCCTTTGGCGAGCTGCTCACCGGCCTGGCTGATCCCCCGCTGCGCGTCGGTGAGGACGCCCGGCAGGCTGCTGATCGCGCGGTTGATGTCGGTGGCAGCGCTGTCCACCGCGTCGAGCAACGTCCGCGCCTGGCCCAGCGCGGCCTCGGCGGCGTGGATCGCGTCGACGAGCCCGGTCTGCCGGTTTGCCGGCCGCGCCACCAGTTCGCGACCGGTGTCGATGTTGCGTTCGGCGAACGCCAGGCGCTCGCGGGCCTCGTCGACGTTGTCCGACACCGAGGCCAGCGCCGACGCGGAGAACTGGGACTGCAGCCCTGCCAGCGTCTGCTCGGCGGGGGTCAGCCGCGCGGTCAGATCCACCATCTGCTGGGTCAGCTTGTCGAGTCGACTGGGTGCGTTGATCACCAGGTCACGCAGCTGCGCGAACGCCTCGCGCTGGGCCTCGAGTTCCCGGTCCGCCTTGGCCGCCGAGACGACCACGCGGGTCAGCAGGTCGCGTCGCTGCTGCGGGGTCTCCGGAATCGCATCATCGAGGATGTGGCGCACGTTGAGGGCCTGGGCCAGCGTGTTCTTCGCGTTCGTCACCGCCCGGGTGAAGGCCGCGGTGTCGCGCTCCCCGAACTCCTCGACCGCCAGCACCAACTCGCTCTCGCTGGTGCGGACCTCGTTGTCCACCTCCACCACGATCCGGCGCGACAGGTCGTCGAGCGCGTCGAGCGACACGCTCGCCAATGCGTTCGGGTCGGCCGGGTCGACGCGCTGCGCGGCCTCGATCTCGGCTTCCCGCCGTTGTCGTCGACGCCGGCGCTGCCACAGCACCAGTACCAGCACCCCCACCCCGATCAGCCCGAGGAAGATGAGCACGTCGGTCCAGCTGGTCGATCCGCCGGTGCGGCTGTCGCCGGCCAGCCCGTCGGCGGCGGCCACCGCGGCGCCGGCCCAGTTGCCGTCGCGCAGCAGCGGTTCCACCTCGTCGGTGCGGACTTGGTCGATGTCGATTCCGCGCAGCGTGTCGTTCGGCGCCAGCAACGCATAGGCGCGGTCGGCGGTGGCCACCGCCAGGATCGCGTCCCGGTTGCCCAGATCGCTGGCGCGATACGTCGCTTGCGCCCAGCTCTGCGCGTTCTGCCCGGAAAAACTCTCGACGAAGACCACCCAGAGCCGGACCCGGTCCTGCTGGTAGAGCCGGTCGACCGCCTGTTGGACCTCGGCGCGTCCGGTGGGGTCGAGCGCGTTGGCCTCGTCGGTGATGTATCCCGCCAACCGCATCGGCGGCGTGGCCCCCACGCTGGGTGCCAGCAGCGCAGCGGTGGCCAACAGGGCGCCGAGCAGGCCGAGCATTCGGGTCATGCGCATAGAGGCCAATGTAGTGCGCGAATCCGCGGGAGCGTGCTGGCAGACTAGGGGGCGGTGAGCCCTCAACTGCACAACGACTACGACGCGTTCGACTGCGAACGTCTGGTGGCCGAGCCGGCGAAGAGCGCCGGACTGCCCGGCGCCGGAGCCGAGCACCGCTCGGATTTCGCGCGCGACCGCGCCCGGGTGCTGCACTGCGCGGCGCTGCGCCGCCTCGCCGACAAGACGCAAGTGGTCGGTCCGCGCGAAGGCGACACCCCCCGTACCCGGTTGACCCACTCCCTGGAGGTCGCCCAGATCGGGCGCGGGATGGCGGTGGAACTGGGCTGTGACCCCGACCTGGTCGACCTAGCCGGCTTGGCCCACGACATCGGTCACCCGCCCTACGGTCACAACGGGGAGCGCGCGCTCGACGAGATCGCCAAAGCGTTCGGCGGCTTCGAGGGCAACGCGCAGAACTTCCGGATCCTGACCCGGCTGGAGCCCAAAGTCGTTGACGGGCAGGGCCGCAGCGCCGGACTGAACCTGACCCGGGCCGCACTCGATGCGGTGACCAAGTATCCGTGGGCGCGGGTGGGGGAGCGCCGCAAGTTCGGCTTCTATGACGGTTTCTCCAGCGACGACATGGCCGCCGCCGACTGGGTACGGGCCGGCGCGCCGCCGGAGCGGCCGTGCCTGGAGGCCCAGGTGATGGACTGGGCCGACGATGTCGCGTACTCCGTGCACGACGTCGAGGACGGTGTGATGAGCGGGCGCATCGATCTGCGGGTGCTGGCCGACGACGACGCCGCCGCGGCGCTGGCCCATGTCGGGGCGCGGTCCTTCCCCGCGCTGGCGCCCGACGACCTGATGGCGGCCGCCAGGCGGCTGTCACAGGTCCCGGTGGTCGCGGCGGTGGGCAAGTTCGACGGCACCCTGGCCGCGTCGGTGGCGCTCAAGACACTGACCAGTGAGCTGGTGGGACGCTTCGCCAACGCGGCCGTGAGCGCCACCCGGGAGTCCGCGGGTCCCGGCCGGCTGCGCCGCTTCACCGCCGACCTCGCGGTGCCGACACTGGTGCGCGCCGAGGTCGCGGTGCTCAAGACTCTTGCCCTGCAGTTCATCATGTCCGACCACCGCCACCTGGAGCTGCAGGCCGACCAGCGCACCCGGATCCAGGAGGTGGCGCTGACGCTCTGGGGCCAGGCCCCGGGCAGCCTCGATCCGCAGTTCGCCGCGGAGTTCGATGCGGCCGCCGACGACGGGGCGCGGCTACGCGTGGTCGTCGATCAACTGGCCAGCTACACCGAAGGGCGGTTGGAGCGCGTCCATGAAGCCCGCTCGCCCCGTCCCCTCGAAACCGGCCTCTAGACTGACGCGGTGGCCGGGCGGATTCCAGATCGAGACATCGCCGCTATCCGCGAGCGCGTCAACATCGAGGACCTCGTCGGCGACTACGTCCAGCTGCGCAGGGCCGGAGCCGACTCGCTGAAGGGGTTGTGCCCGTTCCACGACGAGAAGTCGCCGTCGTTTCACGTGCGCCCCAACCACGGCCACTTCCATTGCTTCGGCTGCGGCGAGGGCGGTGACGTCTATGCGTTCGTGCAGAAGATCGAGCACGTCAGCTTCGTCGAGGCCGTCGAGTTGCTGGCCGACCGGGTCGGCTACACCGTCACCTACACCGGCGGATCGACGACCAACGTGCAGCGCGACCGCGGCAGCCGCAGCAGGTTGCTGGCCGCCAACGCCGCGGCAGCCGAGTTCTACGCCGAGGCGTTGCAGAGCGGTGAGGCCGCCCCGGCGCGTCAGTACCTGCTCGACCGCAACTTCGACGCCGAGGCCGCGGCCCGGTTCGGCTGCGGGTTCGCGCCGTCCGGGTGGGATTCGCTGACAAAACACCTGCTGCGCAAGGGGTTCGAGTTCAAGGAACTCGAGGCCGCGGGATTGTCGCGGGAAGGGCGGCGCGGCCCGATGGACCGCTTCCACCGGCGGCTGCTGTGGCCGATCCGGGCCGGGGGCGGCGAGGTCATCGGTTTCGGCGCGCGTCGGATCTTCGACGACGACCCGATGGAGGCCAAGTACGTCAACACCCCGGAGACGGTGCTGTACAAGAAGTCCGCGGTGCTGTTCGGCCTCGACCTGGCCAAGCGCGACATCGCCAAGGGGCACCGCGCGGTCGTCGTCGAGGGCTACACCGACGTGATGGCGATGCATCTGGCCGGCGAGACCACCGCCGTGGCGTCGTGCGGCACCGCGTTCGGCGACGGGCACCTCGCGCTGCTGCGCCGGCTGATGATGGACGACAGCTGGTACCGCGGTGAACTGATCTTCGTCTTCGACGGTGACGCCGCCGGACAGGCCGCGGCCCTCAAGGCGTTCGACGGCGACCAGCAGGTGGCCGGGAAGTCGTTCGTGGCCATCGCCTCCGACGGCATGGACCCGTGCGATCTGCGGTTGAAATCGGGCGACGGCGCGTTGCGCGACCTGGTGGCCCGGCGCATCCCGATGTTCGAGTTCGCCATCCGCAGCCTGATCCCCAGCGGAGACGTCCTCGACAACGACCCGTCAGCGCAGGTGGACGCACTGCGCCGGTGTGTGCCGTTGGTCGCCCGGATCCGCGACTACGCCCTGCGGGACGAGTACGCCCGGCGCCTGGCCGGGTGGACCGGCTGGCGCGACGAGGCCCAGGTGCTGACCCGGGTACGGGAGGAAGCCACCAAACGCGGGATGCCGGAACGATCGCGCCGTCGGGCCGAGCCCGCCAGACCGCAGGCCGTGCGCGGTACCCCCGCACCGACTGCACCGGCACGGCCCGACCCCGCCGATCCCACGCTGTGGCCGCAGCGCGAAGCGCTAAAATCTGCGCTGCAGTACCCGGCGCTGGCCGGGCCGGTGTTCGACTCGCTGGCCGCAGAGAGCTTCACCCACCCCGGCTACGCGGCGGTGCGCGCGGCGATCGAGGCCGCGGGCGGTACCGCGTCGGGGCTGGGCGGCGCGCAGTGGATCGAGGCGGTGCGCGCGCAGGTGGCGACGCCCGAGTCGGCCACCCTGGTCAACGAACTCGGGGTGGACGCCATCAACGCCGAGGACGAGCAGCTGCCCCGCTACATCGGCGGTGTGCTGGCCCGCCTGCAGGAGGTGTGGATCGGGCGGCAGATCGCCGAGGTGAAATCGAAGCTGCAGCGCATGTCGCCGGTGGAGCAGGGTGACGAATACCACGCGCTGTTCGGCGACCTGGTCGCGATGGAGGCCTACCGGCGCAGCCTGCTCGAGCAGGCCAGCGGCAACGACATGACTGCATGATCAGGCGGGCCGCGTTACAGTTGAGCCCGTTCGAACGATATGTGGTTCGTCGGGGAGAGAACGAGCAGGAGATGCCGGTGGAGAAGATGCGGACCAACGCAACGCGGCTGATCGCCGGGGTGTTCGCGGCCGCGGCCGTCGCCGTCCCGCTCTATACCTCGTTGACCAGTACTGATGCGTCCAAGGTGACGGCGGGTCCGAAGTGCCTGGCGTGGTTCGGCAACGTCGAGGACGGCAACTGCCTGTCGTATTCCAACGGCAGCGGGGCGACCATCGGCACGCCGCGGGTCGGCCTCGGGTACGGCGGCTTCTACGTCCAGACCCCGCCGCTGCTGCCCGGGACGACCATTCAGCGCGGCATCGGCTAGCGCGTTTTCCTGATCTCCGGCTCCAGCACCTCGGTGTCGGAGTCGATCGGCGTGAGCTGTACCAGCGACGGGTCCGGCGAGACCCGCTCGGCGATCTTGCGACGTCCCGCGTCGATCATGGCTTTGGCGGCCGGGCTGGCGGTCACCGCCCGGTAGGTTCCCGCGAGCTGTTCGTAGCGTTGTCGGCCGGCCTTGGTGCCCAGCACATAGCCGACAGCCAGCACGGCGGCATACCCGATCACGGGGCTCCTTCCGAGGGGTGGGGACGTTCTGTCAGTGTCCATCCTGCCTCAAACCCCGCGGTGCGCGCCGGGCCGGGAGCGCATTGGCACCCGCGCTCGGACGTAGGCTAGAGTGCTCTCTGGCCCGCGGCGCAGTGGTCGCGGGAGGGCAATCCCCTGTAGCTCAATTGGCAGAGCATTCGGCTGTTAACCGAAGGGTTGCTGGTTCGAGTCCAGCCGGGGGAGCCTCAGATTCTTTGCGATCCCGCCGCCCTGGGGGTGTGCGCCGGCCATGGCATCCTCCCCGCCGGCGTGCTGGCGGAGGCCCAAAGTCCCTACACCGATCGGCGCGGCGGGCGGAAGCTGACTAGCGTGCGTCGCGCATCCCGGGTCGTCGCAGCCCTCGTCACTGCCGCCGTCGGTACGGCTGCGCCGGCTGTCGCCGACCCGTCGGCGGATCTGCTGAGCAAATTGCCGGCGGGATACGACAGTGACTCGTGCGAACCTGCCGATCCGGCCGGCGCGCTGGCCGCACTCATCTGCCGGGACAACGCCCTACCGGACGGTCCGACTTTCGCGACATACTGGCTCTTCGCCGACGACTACGGCATGCACGCAGCTTTCACCGCCCAACTGGCGAGTCCGGACTGGGCGCCCACCACATGCCCGGGCAGTCCGTCGGCCGACGCCGTCGTGGTCCTGGGATCGGATGGGCAACCCTACGGCCGGATCGCGTGCGGGCGCGGGACCGGCGCTGACTGGCTCCTCAGAGACGGCGCCGTGGCGTGGACCCATGACGCTGACCACTTCCTCGGTGTGGCCTATACCGGATATCAAGGCCAGGCGTTCCCTGCCGGACTGTTCGAGTGGGCCAAGGGGAAGATGACCTGATGCACAACACCTTTGGCTGGATCACCGCTCTTCTCGCCGTGTGCACGGTGGCGGCGTGCACCTCCACACCGTCGCCGAGCCCCGACGCGACGACAACCTCCGCGCCCGGTGTCGCGAACAACCTCCCGGTGCTCTTCTACACCAAGGCCGGGGCGCTCTACGCCAGTGATCCTGCCGGCGCGCCGGGCCGCAAGCTCACCGACGGCCCGGCCGACACCGAACCGGCCCCCTCACCCGACCTCACCCGGGTGGCCTACATCCGGAAGCCGGACGCCTCCAGCTACGGCGGGGAGCTGTGGGTGGTGAATCTCTCGGCCGAGCACGGGTCCGCGGGCGATCCGCGGCGCCTGATCGAACCGGCTGCGCTTCCGTCGCTGTTCGGCGATTCCGAGTTCGGGGATGGACCCGGACGGATCCTGCAGCCGCGCTGGTCGCCGACGGGGAAGCAGATCGCCTTCCTCCAAGCCGGAGAAGGGGGCGGGTTTCTCTTCGTCGCAGACGTCGACAGCGGTCGGATCCTCTCGCCCGAGCCACGAGTGTTCGCCGCCGAGTACTCATGGGCGCCGGACGGCAGACACATCGCCTGGACCGGCGGACGAAGTGACGTGTCCCCGATCGACGTGAACGTCCTCGACGTCACAGACACCACGACGACAGCCGTCGTCACAGGCACTCACGCGTCCTCGGTGACCTACGGCGAGGACGGACAGAGGATCCTGTTCGCCAACGGCGACGCCTCCGGCGCGCTGTTCGCCGAGATCCCGTTCCTTGTACGCGACGGCGGCGTCTATTCCGTCGCCACACCCGAGGGCAGCCCCGCCGGGCCGCCGACCATGCCGGGCCTCCTCGTGACCGGACAGGCGGCCTTCGGCGACGTCGCGGCTTTGCAGTCCGGCGCGATCGCCTACACCGAAACCAGTGCGGACGGGGCGTCGAAGACGCTGAAGGTTCTCGATACACCGTCCGCACCGCCGAGGACGGTGCTCGCCGATGTGGCGGCCGACGCCCCCGGGCCGGTATGGGGGCCAGACGATTCGCTGGCCTACCTTGACACCCAACGACGCCTGATCGTCACGAACGTGGACCGACGCGCAGCCAGGCAGGTCGACACCGGGGTGGACGCGTTCGCCTGGCCGCCGCCGAATCCTCAAGGGCCGCGGTAGATGCCGTCACGCTCTTGACCGGTCCGACAGTGGAGGCGCAGCAGAATGTTCACTCAAGCAGTTCGCCGAGCGGCGATCCTCGCAGCCATTGCGGTCGGCGCTTCGATGGCGGTTGTCGGCTCGCCCATCGAGGCCGCGGCGTTCGACGATGCGGGGGAATGTGCGACGTTGCTGCTGGACGCCGCCAACCAGGCGGGTGTTTCGGGCTCGTCCACGATCGTGTCGGACCAGGGCTACGAGTCATGCTCGGTGCGGTTCGACGATGGGCTGAAACGCACGGTCTTGAAGGCGGCCATGGCTTCCCTCGCCGGTTGTCCGCCGTGGTGGGCGAACCAAGAAGGAGTCGTCGCCACGACATTTCACGGAGACGACGCCTGGACTCGAGGACCGGCCGGCGACAAGTGGTCCGAACGGTCATTCGTCTGGTGCTCGTTCGATGACCCCGAGTACCAGTTCTCGGTGGAAACGACGGTGTTCGACGCCGCGACGTACGGTGGTGCCGCCGATCCACTACCGGTCGCAGAACAATTGTGGTCAC
The DNA here is from genome assembly GCF_010726645.1 of Mycolicibacterium duvalii. Taxonomy (NCBI): domain Bacteria; kingdom Bacillati; phylum Actinomycetota; class Actinomycetes; order Mycobacteriales; family Mycobacteriaceae; genus Mycobacterium; species Mycolicibacterium duvalii. The sequence goes on from NZ_AP022563.1 coordinate 825,098, forward strand.
TGGCGCAGGACCGTTTGCCGTTCGGGCCGGCAGGAGCTGATGTGCCCCCCACCGATTCGGAGATGCCACCGGGCTCCACTCCACCCGGGGACACCGACAGCTATCCGATCGCCGAGGGTGACTACACCACCGACCGCTACGGATGGATGTACTTCACGACGCCCGACGGGAAGTCCTGCGGCATGGCGGCGAATGGCGGCCCGGTCGGTTGCGACGCGGTGGCCGCCGACGCCCCACCGGATGTCAACCAGACCTATGTGGCCATCTGGGCCCCAGCCGAATATCGCTACTCCGACACCGCCACGTTCACGGCCGACGTCGACGTGCTGCCCGTCGGACAACAGTTGCAGATCATCGGCAGCAGCTGCGCGGTCACCGCATTCGACACCGTACGCTGCGAGACTGGTGGCGAACACGGCTTCATCCTCTCAGCGGACAGTAGCGTGTTCTGGTAAGCGCCCGAGTCGAGGTGGAGGGTCCCGTGGGAGGTGGCAGGCGAAGAGTCGCACCCCCGTTCACCGCACTGGCGCTCGCCGCGGTGCTGACAGCCTGCGGCTGGAGCCCCTCGGGGCCGGCGCCCACCAGCACAGCGGCGTGCGGCCCGGGCCCTGCCGCCGAGGCGATCGACGCCGAGATCGCCATGCTGCCGCCCGGCCAGTGGCGCGACACCGACCGTGGCAACACCCCGGACTGCACGCTGTACTGGGTGGTGGTGACCGATGGCCAGGCGCCCGGCAGCCCGCAGCAGGCGCTGTTCTTCAGAGGCGCCGAGGCGGTGGGGTCACCGACGCCCGAACCGCGTCCCTACATCACGGTGATCCCGCAGGGCAACGACACCGCGCTGGTGCAGTACCAGTGGCTTCAGGAGCAGGACCAGCCGTGCTGCCCGACCGGGATCGGCAGCGCGCGCGTGACCCTCGAGGAGGGTCGGCTCACGGTGCTCGATCCGATCCCGGGGCCGTAGCGCCGCCCTAGATCACGCCTGCGCTGGTGGCGTTCTGCGGGGTGTGCTCGTCGGCGTCGGGGATGTTCTCCGGGTGCAGCATCTCGGCGTAGCGCAGCTGTTCGGGGATGCCGAACCCGTCGACGAGCAACTCGGCGTAGGGGCGTAGCCGCCGGCACCGGTCGTTGATGCCCCGGGTGACCGCCTTGGCCCGCTCGGTCGACAGGAAGCGGTGCTCGACGAACCAGGCCTTGTCGTCCTCGATCACCGACAACGCATACAGGTCGCACACCATGCCGAGGATTTCGCAGGTCTCTTCGTCGGGGCAGGCGTCGATGCCCGCCACGAACGCCTCCAGGATGATGCGGTCGATGTGCGCCTGCGCGGTGTGCAACACGTGGTCCTGCACCTCGTTGAACGCCTCGAACGCGCTGACCTCCTTGGACTTGCTCTGCAGCCGGCGCGCTACCGAGGCCAGCATGTACTCCTCGCGGTCCTCGAACATCTTCACCTGGGTGCCGCGGTTGAACAGGCTGCCCTCTTCCTCGTTGTCCTGGCGGGTGTCGAGGATGGTTTGCATGATCGTTTGCGCCGCAGTGCGTTTGAGCACGCGCTCGCCGGCGAAGTTGGCCGCGAAGCGCACCCACTCGACCGGGCTCATGCTCTTGATGTCATCGGCGTAGGTGGTCAGCAGTTCCTTGGCGACCAGCTGGGTCAGCACGTGGTTGTCACCCTCGAAGGTGGTGAACACGTCGGTGTCGGCTTTCAGCGCGATCAGCCGGTTCTCGGCCATGTAGCCCGCACCGCCGCACGCCTCGCGGGCTTCCTGGATGGCCCGGGTGGCATGCCAGGTGTTGGCGGCTTTGAGTCCGGCCGCCCGGGATTCCAGTTCGCGCTGCTCCTCCGGGTCGGGGTCGTCGGCGGTCTGCAGCTCGTGGCACTTGGCCACCAACTCGTTCTGGGCGAACTGCAGCGCGTAGGACCGCGCGATCAGCGGCAGCAGCCGACGCTGGTGGACCAGGTAGTCCATCAGCAGCACCTCGCCGCCGTCGGGATCGGAGAACTGCGTGCGCTGCAACGCATACCGCGTCGCGATGTCGAGCGCCACCCGTGCGGCCGCGCCGGCGCTTCCGCCGACGGTGACCCGACCGCGGATCAGGGTGCCGAGCATCGTGAAGAAGCGGCGGTTCTGGTTCTCGATGGGTGAGCTGTAGGTACCGTCGGGTGCGACGTCGGCGTACTTGTTGAGCAGATTCTCGCGCGGCACCCGCACGTGGTCGAACTGGATGCGGCCGTTGTCCACCCCCGGCAGCCCGCCCTTGTAGTGACAGTCTGATGTGGTCACCCCGGGCAGGTCGTTGCCGTCGTCATCGCGGATCGGCACGACGAAGCAGTGCACGCCGTGCCCTTCGCCGTCGGGCGTGATCAGCTGCGCGAACACCGCCGCCACCCGGGCGGTTTCGGCTGCACCGCCGATGTAGTCCTTGCGCGACGTCGGCGTCGGGGAGTCGATGACGAACTCCTGGGCCTCTGGGTCGTAGGTGGCGGTGGTCTCCAGCGACTGCACGTCGCTGCCGTGCCCGGTCTCGGTCATCGCGAAGCAGCCGAGCAGATCGAGGTCGATGATCTTCTGGACGTAGGCCTCGTGGTGGCGCTCGGTGCCCAGGTTCTCGATCGCACCGCCGAACAACCCCCACTGCACACCGGCTTTGACCATCAGCGACAGGTCGCTCATCGCCAGCATCTCGATCTGCGTGACGGCCGAACCGACGTCACCGTTGCCGCCGTGTTCTTTCTTGAAGCCGTCCTCGGCCGCACCGCGCTCGGCCATGATCCGCATCTGCTCGGCCACTTTGGTGCGGGCGATGACGGTGTTGGGCGTGTAGTGGGGCCGGAAGACCTCGGAGGCGAGTTCGTGCCGCATCCTGTTCTTGACGTCGCGGAAGCGCCCGTCCAACGAGTTCTGCAGATGTTCGGCAGTGGTGGTCATACCACGACGGTATCCCGCAAAAAGACGGTGCAAACTGTGATGTGGCAAACCGAGGACATCCTTAATAATTCGGTCTCAGAGCGCAGGCGCAAGATTGCCTCATGACCGAGTCAAGTGATGCGCCGCTGTCGCCCACCGGGCTGCCCCATGTCGGCAACCACCGGCACGCCGATGTCACCGGCGGATGGTTGCGCGCCGCGACCTTCGGCGCCATGGACGGCCTGGTGAGCAACACCGCCCTGATCGCGGGCGTTGCGGCCACCGCCAGCGCCGACACCGTGGTGATCAGCGGTGTCGCCGGGCTGCTGGCCGGCGCGTTCTCGATGGCGCTGGGGGAGTACACGTCGGTGACGACCGCGAACGAGCAGATCGAGTCAGAAGTGGTCGTCGAGAAGAAGTCGTTCCGCCGGCAGCCCGACGCCGAAGTGGCCGAACTGGTCGCCATCTTCACCGAGATGGGCCTTTCCCCCGACACCGCCGCCAAGGCGTCGGAGGAGATCCACCGCGACGAGGCCAAGGCCCTGAACTTCCACCTGGTCCAGGAACTGGGGGTGCACCCCGAGGAGAAGCCGTCACCGTGGCTGGCAGCGGGGTCCTCGTTCGCGCTGTTCGCGGTCGGCGCGATCATCCCGCTCATCCCGTACCTACTCGGCTACGCCTCGCTCTGGGCCGGATTGGCTTGCGGCGGAGCGGGTCTGCTTCTGGTCGGCGGGGTAGCGGCAACCTTCACCAAACGGCCGCCGCTGCTTGGCGGACTTCGCCAGTTCGCGCTCGGAGGCGTCGCGATCGCGGTGACCTACCTCGTGGGTTATCTCATCGGTGTCTCGGTGACCTGAGCGCTCAGCTCTGGTTGCCCGCGGTGACTGCACGGCCTCGTCGGTGAGCTCGTCGAGTTCGGGCTCTTCGGCGTCGATGCCCGTCAGGTGGGCACGCGTGCGCAGCAGAACCACCGCGGCCAGCAGCACCGCCGCAGCGCCCACCCAGAACGGCAGGTGCACATTGACCCGCTCGCCGAGGAACCCGGCCAGCCACGGCGCGACCGCGGCACCGCCGAAGCGCACGAAACTGTAAGCCGCCGAAGCCACTCCACGTTCGACGGGAGCGGCCTTCATCACCGTCTCGGTGATCAGCGTGTTGTTCACGCCGATGAACAGGCCGGCCACCACGACACAGCCGGCCAGCACCGCTTTGTGATCGGTCCACACTGCCATCGCGGTCAGTGTCGCGGTCATCAGCAGCAGGTTCACGATCAGCGTGGGCAGGGTGCCGAAGCGGCGCTGCAACCGCGGGGCGGCGAATACCGAGGTGAACGCCAGCGCCACGCCCCACCCGAAGAAGATCAGCCCGATCCCGTAGGCGCTCATGTCCAACGGGAACGGCGTGAACGCCAGCAGGGTGAAGAAGCCGAAGTTGTACAGCAGCGCGGTGAGTGCGACGCCGAACAGGCCGCGGTGGCGCAGCGCGCGGAACGGGTCGGCCAGCGTGGTGGCCCGCGCCGCCGGCGGGGTCGACGGCAACATCGCGGCCGTCACCACCACGGCGACGACCATCAGCGCCGACACCCCGAAGAACGGCCCGCGCCAGGAGATCGAGCCGAGCAGGCCGCCGACCAGCGGTCCGACCGCAATGCCGACGCCGAGTGCGGCCTCGTAGAGGATGATGGCCTGGGCTACCGATCCGCGGGCCGAGCTGACGATGGTGGCCAGCGCGGTGGCGATGAACAGGGCGTTGCCCAAGCCCCACAGCGCCCGCCAGCCCACGATCTCGGTGACGGTTTCGCTGAGCCCGGCCAGCCCGGCGCCGGCGATGATGATCACCAGTCCGAGCAACAGCGTTCGTTTGGGGCCGATCCGGCTGGAGACCACGCCGGTGATCAGCATGGCCAGGCCCATCACGACCATGTAGCTGGTGAACAGCAGCGACACCTGCGACGGTGTGGCGTCGAGATTGTCGGCGATCGGCTTGAGGATCGGGTCGACCAGGCCGATGCCCATGAAGGCGACCACCGAGGCGAACGCGACGGCCCAGACGGCCTTGGGTTGACGCCACATGGGACGTGACACTCCTTTCGGGTGGGGGAACGGGTCAGCGAGAGGCGGTGCGAGGTGAGCTGGCGTCCTCGATCAGCCGCCGCATCACGTCGACCGCGGCGGCCAGGCAGTCACGGTCCTGGTCGCTGAGCCGTTCGAGGTAGGGGTCGATGACCGCGCCACGGTCGGCGCGGGCCTGTTGCAGAGCCGTCACGCCGGCCGGTGTGATCCGGATCAGCACCGCGCGGGCGTCTTCGGGATCGCCGGTGCGCGCGACCAGGCCGGCGTCCTCGAGCCGGCGCACCTGGGTGGTCATCGTCGGCTGGGAGCAGTGGTCCAACGCGGCCAGGTCGGAGATGCGGGCCTGGCCCTGGTCTTCGATCGTCGAGAGCAACCGGGCCTGAGCGAACGGCAGCGGCATCCGGACGCGCTGATTGGTCAGCCGGTTGAGCCGGGCCACGACCGAGAGCAGGTCGGCGCCGAGTGTGGACGACATGACAGCCATATTTGCATAGAGAAACTATGCATATCAATCCGGCCGGCGGTGGTGCTGCTCACAGCCCGCGCCCGAAGCGGTGGGCGGAGCGGCTGGCAGAATCGTGAGATGACCTCGGCCGGCCCGGCGAACGCCTCGCGACGGACCGGTTCTCTTCAACCGGTCGAACTCGCGCAGGCGGCGGTGATGGCGGCCCTGTGCGCTGCCATCGCGATCATCGCGGTCGTGGTGCCGTTCGCGGCCGGGCTGTCTTTTCTCGGCACGGTGCCGATGGCGCTGTTGGCGTACCGCTATCGGCTGCGCGTGTTGTTCACCGCGACGGTGGCCGGCGGTCTGATCGCGTTCCTGATCGCCGGGATGGGCGGCTTCATGACCGTCGTCAACTGCGCCTACATCGGCGGCCTGACCGGCACCGTCAAACGACGCGGTCGCGGCACCCCGACGGTGATCGCCGCCGCGCTGGTGGCCGGCGCGATCTTCGGCGCCGTCATCGTCGTGGCGCTGACGATCCTGAGCCGACTGCGCATGCTGATCTTCGACACCGTCACGGCCAACGTCGACGGCGTCGCGGCCGTGCTCTCCCGCATCCCTGGCATGGAGGGCGCCGCGGACCGTCTCACCCGCGACTTCGCCACGGTGCTGGACTACTGGCCGCTGCTGTTCTTCGCCGCCGGCATCTTCTCCATCACCTCGGTCAGCCTCGTCGGCTGGTGGGCGCTGTCCCGGGTGATGTCACGGCTGCTCGGGGTGCCCGACGTGCACAAGCTGGAGACCCCCGACGACAGCAGTGAGATCGGCCCCGTGCCGCTGACGCTGCACGACGTCCGCTTCCGCTACCCGTCGGCCACCGACGACGCACTCGGGCCGGTGTCGTTGTCGGTGCAGCCGGGCGAGCACGTCGCGGTCACCGGTGCCAACGGGTCGGGCAAGACGACGTTGATGCTGCTGCTGGCGGGCCGTGAACCGACGTCGGGCACGGTCGAGCGGCCGGGCGCGGTGGGTCTCGGTAAACAGGGCGGCACCGCGGTGGTTATGCAACACCCCGAAAGTCAGGTGCTGGGCACGCGCGTCGCCGACGATGTCGTGTGGGGGTTGCCCCCGGGGGCAGCTATCGACGTCGAGGCGCTGCTGGCCGAGGTCGGGTTGGACGGCCTGGCCGAGCGCGACACCGGCGGCCTGTCCGGTGGCGAACTGCAGCGGCTGTCGGTGGCCGCGGCGCTGGCCCGCGACCCGGCCTTGTTGATCGCCGACGAAGTGACCAGCATGGTCGATCAGGACGGCCGCGACGCGTTGATGTCGGTGCTGTCCGGGCTGACCACGCGCCACCGCACCGCGCTGGTGCACATCACCCACTACAACGACGAGGCCGACGCCGCCGACCGCACCGTGCACCTGAGCGGGAGCGGCACCGCGACCGCGAAGGCCGGCCCGGACCTGGTGGAGACCGCTGAGGTGCCCGTCCCGGCCGACGCCGCGCCGCCGCGCGGGGCTCCGGTGCTCGAGCTCGTCGGCGTCGGCCACGAGTACGGCAGCGGAACCCCCTGGGCCAAGACGGCGTTGAGCGGCATCGACTTCGCCGTGCACGAGGGTGACGGCGTCCTGATCCACGGCCTCAACGGGTCGGGGAAGTCGACGCTGGCCTGGATCATGGCCGGGCTGACGGTCCCCACCGTCGGCAGGTGTCTGCTCGACGGCGCACCGGTCTCCGATCAAGTGGGCGCCGTGGCGATCTCGTTCCAGGCGGCCCGCCTGCAGCTGATGCGCAGCCGCGTCGACCACGAGATCGCCTCCACGGCAGGGTTTTCCCGGCACAACCGCGCTCGCATCGAGGAGGCGCTGGGCACGGTCGGGCTGGATCCCGCGCTGGCGACCCGGCGCATCGATCAGCTCAGCGGTGGACAGATGCGGCGCGTGGTGCTGGCCGGCCTGCTCGCCCGCTCCCCGCGGGCGCTGATCCTCGACGAGCCGCTGGCCGGGTTGGATGCCGAGTCACAGGAGGGCCTGGTTGGGCTGCTCGAAGATCTGCGCCGGCGCAAGAGGCTGACGGTCGTGGTGATCTCCCACGACTTCGGTGGGCTGGAGAACCTGTGTCCGCGCACCTTGCACATGGCCGACGGGATGCTCGCGCCGGCCCCCACCTCCGCCGGGGGAATGTCATGACCGCGCCCCGCAAGCAGCGCCGCGAGATCGTGCTGCTGCGACCGGTGCCGGGCCGCACCGTGATCCACGAGCTGTGGGCCGGTTCGAAACTGCTGATCGTCGCCGGCATCGGCGTGCTGCTGACTTTCTATCCGGGCTGGGTTCCGATCGCGGCGGTGGCGCTGCTCATCGTAATGGCCGCCAAGCTGGCCCGCATCCCGCGTGGGGTGTTGCCCACCATTCCGCGCTGGCTGTGGGTACTGCTGGTGCTCGGTGGCGTCACCGCGGCGTTCGCCGGCGGTGACCCGGTGATGGGCGTCGGCTCGGTGGAGCTCGGTCTGGGCGGCTTGCTGAACTTCCTACGTATCACCGCGTTGTCGATCGTGCTGCTGGGGTTGGGCGGGATGGTCTCGTGGACGACCAACGTCGCCGAGATCGCCCCCGCGGTCGCGATGCTGGGCCGTCCGCTGCGGCCGCTGCGCATCCCGGTCAACGACTGGGCGGTGACACTGGCGTTGGCGCTGCGGGCCTTCCCGATGCTCATCGACGAGTTCCGGGTGCTCTATGCGGCACGAAGTCTGCGGCCGCCCGAGGTGGACCGCGACGGGCGCGCCCGATGGCGCCGCTGGGCGGCCGAACTGATCGACCTGCTGGCCGCAGCGATCACTGTGGCGCTGCGCCGCGCCGACGAGATGGGCGACGCGATCACCGCCCGCGGCGGAGCCGGGCAGATCTCGGCGGCACCGTCGCGTCCGCAGCGGCGCGACTGGGGCGCGTTCGCCGTCGTGATCGCGGTTTGCGGGGTCGCGCTGGCGCTGGAGTTGACTGTGCTGGGCACCAGCGGCATGCGGAGCTGACCCGGTCTCGAGCCGTTACGGTGGGTGCGTGAGCGCCCCCCACTCGATCGACACCGACTTCCTGGCTGTGCCACGCAGCGCGTTGGCCGATGCCGCGCTGACCGCCGCGCAGCAAGCGGGAGCAGAATACGCCGACCTGCGCGTGCACGCGATCACCACCGAAACCGTGCAGCTGCGCGACGGTGCGCTGGAGAACGCAGTCGTCGACCGAGAGATCGGGCTCGCGGTGCGGGTGATCGTCGAGGGCACCTGGGGGTTCGCCTCGCACGCCGAACTCAGCCCCGGCGCCGCGGCCGACACGGCCCGGCGGGCCGTGCGGGTGGCCAAGACCCTGGCACAGCTGAACGCCGAGCGCATCGAGTTGGCCGCCGAACCTGTCTACCGGGACGCGACATGGGTGTCGGACTACCGGATCGACCCATTCGGGGTGCCCGGCGGGGACAAGGTCGCCGTCCTGGAGGAGTATTCGGGGCGCCTGCTGGCCTCCGACGGTGTCGACCACGTGACGGCGGCATTCCAGTCGGCCAAGGAGCAGACGTTCTACGCCGACACCTTCGGATCCTCGATCACCCAGCAGCGGGTCCGCATCCACCCCACCATCGAGGCGGTTGCGGTGGACGCCGCGGCCGGCACATTCGAGACCATGCGCACGCTGGCCCCGCCGTCGGCGCGCGGTTGGGAGGTCGTCGCCGCAGACGACGTGTGGGACTGGAGCGCCGAGTTGGCCCAGCTGCCGTCGCTGCTGGCCGAGAAGGTCAAGGCGCCCAGTGTGGTGGCGGGCCCGACCGACCTAGTGATCGATCCGACCAACCTGTGGTTGACCATTCACGAGTCGATCGGCCATGCCACCGAATACGACCGGGCCATCGGGTACGAAGCAGCTTACGCGGGAACATCTTTCGCCACCCCCGACAAGCTCGGCAGCATGCGCTACGGGTCGCCGGTGATGAACGTCACCGCCGACCGCACTGTCGAACACGGCTTGGCGACAGTCGGGTTCGACGACGAGGGGGTGCGTGCGCAGAGCTGGGACCTGGTCCGCGACGGACTGTTCGTCGGATACCAACTCGACCGGGTCTTCGCGCCGCGGTTGGGCGCGCAACGCTCCAACGGGTGTTCCTACGCCGACTCGGCCCACCATGTACCGATTCAGCGGATGGCCAACGTGTCCCTGCAGCCGGCCTCCGGTGAGGTCACCACCGACGACCTGATCGCCGGCGTCGGCGACGGCATCTATGTCGTCGGCGACAAGAGCTGGTCGATCGACATGCAGCGGTACAACTTCCAGTTCACCGGACAGCGCTTTTTCCGGATCCGCAACGGAAGGCTCGAGGGACAGGTGCGTGACGTGGCCTACCAGGCCACCACCACGGATTTCTGGGGTGCGCTCGAGGCCGTCGGTGGCCCGTCCACGTGGCGCCTCGGTGGCGCGTTCAACTGCGGCAAGGCCCAACCCGGGCAGATCGCTCCGGTCAGCCACGGCTGCCCGTCGGCGCTGTTCCGCGGTGTCAACGTACTCAACACCCGGGAAGAGGGCGGCCGATGATCGGCGCGCAGCAGGTGGTCGACCTCGCGCTGGCCGCGGCGCGCCGGCGCGGGAAGGCCGACGAGACCATCGTGCTGGTCACCGACCGCATCGACGCATCGCTGCGCTGGGCCAACAACACCATGACCACCAACGGCGAATCCACCAGCCGGACCATCACCGTCATCTCGGTCGTGCGCCGTGGAGCCGACGCGCATGTCGGTTCGGTGCGATCGAGCGCGGTGGCCCCGTCGGTGATCGACGAGCTAGTCGAGGCCTCACAGCGGGCCGCCGCGACCGCGACCGCGGCCAGGGACGCCGCGCCGCCGCTGCCCGGCGGCGATGTGCCCGTGGACTGGGACGCTCCTGTCCCGCGCACCGGGGTCGACGTGTTCCTCGGCGTCGCCGACGGACTGGCGCGTGGATTCCGCAGCGCTGACGCCCTTTTCGGATATGCGCGGCACATCCTGGAGACCACGTTCGTGGCCACCTCCACCGGAATCCGGCGCCGGTACACCCAGCCCACCGGTTCGGTGGAGATCAACGCCAAACGTGACGGCGCCAGCGCGTGGGTGGGCCGCAGCACACCCGACTTCGTCGGGGTATCAACGGAACTGATGCTCGACGAACTCGCGACCCGGTTGTCCTGGGCCCGGCGCACCATCGAGCTGCCGGCCGGGCGGTACGAGACGATCATGCCGCCGTCGACGGTGGCCGACATCATGATCTACCTGTCGTGGACCATGAGCGGCCGGGGAGCAGAGGAGGGCCGCACGGCACTGTCGGCGCCGGGCGGCGGTACCCGGGTGGGGGAGAAGCTCACCTCCTTGCCGCTGACCATGTACTCCGACCCGACGGCCGCCGGTCTGGAGTGCACGCCGTTCGTCGCGGTCCCGACGTCCTCGGAGCGGACCTCGGTGTTCGACAACGGTATGGACATCGGGCGGGTCGACTGGATCCGCGACGGGGTGATCAACGCGCTGGCCTATCCGCGCGCCGCCGCAGCGGAATTCGACGCACCGGTCGCGGTCGGAGCCGACAACCTGCTGATGACCGGCGGCTCGGCCCCGCTGGCCGACATGGTCGCCAACACCGAGCGGGGCCTGCTGCTGACCACGTTCTGGTACATGCGGGAGGTCGATCCGTCTGTGCTGCTGATGACCGGGCTGACCCGCGACGGGGTGTATCTGGTCGAGGACGGCGAGGTGACCGCGGCGGTGAACAACTTCCGGTTCAACGAAAGCCCGTTGGATCTGCTGCGCCGTGCCACCGAGGCCGGTGTCAGTGAGGTCACGCTGCCCCGGGAGTGGGGCGACTGGGCCACCCGCGCACAGATGCCGACGTTGCGAATCCCCGACTTCCACATGTCCTCGGTCAGCCAGGCGCAATAATCGGCATGTGATCGACTCCGCATTGCCCGAGTTGCTGGCCCGCCTCGTCGCGCTGTCGTCGGGCGACCGGCGCGCGGACACCCTGATCCGTCTGACCTGCGGACGCACTCTCGCGCTGCCGCCGCTGCCGATGCCGGTCGACGTGGGCGAGGAGCTCACCGAGCGCGAGCAGGTGCTTGCGGCGTTCGCCGAGCAATTCTGCGTCGACGTCACCGGCATCAGTGACGGCCAACGAGCTCGATTCCTCGAGGCGTTCGGCGACAGTGCTTTTCGCTTCGTGCTCGCCGTGTTCATCGCCGATTTCGTGCCGCGAGTGTGGGCGGGCTGCGACGCGCTGGGTATCGGTCGGGCCGGCTCGACGGCGACCGTGGCGTGGGAGCCCGACACCGACCCCGCCACGGTGCTGCTGGCCGAATTCGCGCCCGAGGTCGCGCGACTGCGCACGCTGGATCCCGTCACCACCGAAGTGGTGCGGCTGCGCGGAGCAGACGCGCACAACTGTCGGCTGTGCAAGTCGCTGCGTGAGGTGCACGCGCTGGACGCCGGCGGAAGCGAGGAGCTGTACGGCCAGATCGGACAGTTCGAGACGGCCGATGCTCTGTCGGAGGCGCACAAGGCCGCCCTGCGCTACGTCGACGCGTTGGTCTGGTCGCCCTCGCGCATCGACGACGATGTGGTGGCCGGGATGCACACGCACTTCACCAGCGACCAGCAGCTCGAGATCACTCTCGACGTGATGCGCAATGCGGCGAACAAGATCATGGTGTCGCTGGGCGCCGATGCTCCGCGGGTCACCGAGGGCACCGAACGCTACGAAGTCGACGAGACGGGCCAGACCATCTTCGCTTGACCGGGCGTTGACTTGCTGGTCACGAGGCGAGAAGATCGGAGTCTGCGTTCAATTGGGGTCGGATCTGTCCGCAGGTCCGAGTATTCGGTCCAGACGCGAATGGGACTGCCATGACAGGTACCGCATTCATCCCATCGGCAGGACTGCTGCGCATTGCTGTCCGCGCGGTGTTCGCGATCACCCTCGCAGTGGGGGCGCTGGTGGTGACCGCGCCGCCGGGCAGCGCGATTCCGGAATCGACCATCCAGTCCGAATGCGACGAAGCCGGCGGCACCTACACCACGACTGTTGTCGACGGTAAGAGGTACTCGAGGTGCTGCTATCGCGACGTGAATAACAATCAGCACTGCGACCACTACACCGATGGAACCTATACGTACACCAACCTGGTCGACCCCGGTACCCCCTTGCCGACGACACCGCCGCCGCGAGAAGGGGTGGTGGGCCCACCGGCGACGGTGGTGGAGCCGGCACCGCAACCGACGCCGCGGCCCGGGGCCGTAGTGGGTCCGCCGGCCACCGAGGTGCAGCCAACTTTTGAGCCGCGGCCGGGGACCATCGTGGGCCTCGATCCCGGTGCAGCCTGAATCCGAGAACCGGGGCGCCCCGGGGGTTCAGGCTTCGTCGGGCTGCGGACAGAAGTACAGGCGGGCGCCGGCCACGATGAAATTCGAGAGTGTTTGATCTCTCGTCGCGATGTCCAGCATCTCGGCCACAGCGCTCGGGTCAGCGCCGCGCTCGAATTGAGCGCACACCTCACGGGCCAGGGGAGTCAAGGTCGCACAGTCACCCGTGAAACCTATCGAGGTCATACTGCCGCAGAACTCGTCCTCAGGGGAGGCGGCAGCGGGCGGTGCGGCCAACACCGAGCCGACCACGGCCATCAACAGCGCAGTAAGTCGCGCACGCATCATCATGTCCCACTCTTCTTACCGCCTGATTACCCGTTCCGGTCGCGGCGCGCAGCATCAGACGCAGATCGAGACGGGAGCGTTACCGAGATCGGCATTGCCCCGTCGCGTCGGCGGTGCGGTGAAAGACTGCGAGCATGGCATGGGATTTCAGCACCGAACCGGAGTTCCAGCGCAAGCTCGACTGGGTCCAGCAGTTCTGTGAGGAGAAAGTCGAGCCACTCGACCACGTGTTCCCGCACGCGGTCCGCTCGCCTGATCCGGCGGTCAAGGCCTACGTCCGTGAGCTCCAGCAGGAAGTCAAGGACCAGGGGCTGTGGGCGATCTTTCTCGACGAGCAGCTCGGCGGGCCGGGATACGGGCAGCTCAAACTGGGCCTCCTCAACGAGATCATCGGGCGCTACGCCGGCGCGCCGCACATGTTCGGTGCGTCGGCCCCCGACACCGGCAACATGGAGATGCTGGCCGCCTACGGCACCGAGGAACAGAAGCAACGGTGGCTCGCCCCGCTGCTCAACCAGGACATCTTCTCGGCCTACTCGATGACCGAGCCGCAGGGTGGCAGCGACCCGAATCTGTTCAAGACCCACGCCGTCCGCGACGGCGACGAATGGGTGATCAACGGTGAGAAGTGGTTCACCTCTGCCGGTCGCGTGGCCGACCTCCTGTTCGTGATGTGCACCAACGGAATGTTCGTCGTCCCCCGCAAGACGCGCGGCGTCGAGATCAAGCCCGAGCCGCGCAACCACAATCACATCGTCTACCGCGATGTGCGGGTCCCGCTCGACCATCTGCTGGGTCCGGAGAACGGCGCAAAAGTGTTGGCGCAACGGCGACTCGGCGGCGGGCGCATCCACCACGCCATGCGCACGATCGCCCAGTGCAACCTTGCGTTCGACATGATGTGCGAGCGGGCGTTGTCCCGGCAATCGCACGGCAAGGTGATCGCCGAACACCAGATGGTGCAGGAGAAGGTCGCCGAGTCCTACGCGATGATCAGGATGCTGCGCCTGTTCGTGCTGGAGACGGCGTGGAAGATCGACAACACGTCGACGCAGGAGACGCGCACCGAGATCGCCGCGGTCAAGTTCACGATGGCCAAGGTCCTGCGTGAGGTGTCGTTCAACGCGCTGCACATCCTCGGCTCGCTCGGCACCACAGACCTCACCCCGATCCAGGCAATGTATGCGGGTGCCCCGACGATGGGGATCGCCGACGGGGTCGACGAGGTGCACAAGGCCACCGTTGCTCGGCGCATACTGCGCGACTACACCCCGCACGACGGTGATTTCCCGACCGAGTTCCTCCCGTACAAGCGAGAGCAGGCGCGCCAGAAGATGCAGCCCGTGCTCGACGCCCGCCCCGAGTTGGCGACCGCCGCCGAGGCGTACCAGGAGTATCTGTCCCGGCGCCGCTAGCTGATCGTCGACGGCTGAGGCCCTCGTGCTCGTCCGCTTCAGCGTGCGTATGCGACCATGGGTGCCGCGCTGACGCGCTGGGGCGGTAGCTCAGTTGGTTAGAGCCGTGGACTCATAATCCATTGGTCGCGGGTTCGAGCCCCGCCCGCCCCACCTCGAGAGGTGTATTACCTCGGTTGATGGGTGACTTTTCTACTCCGGCTGATGGTTGACGTTGTTTCGGCTGATGCTTGTCAGTTGCTTCGGTTGATCCTTGACACTCCCTAGATGAGGGAGTTGAGCGTGGTGAACCGCCCCGGGGAGTCCGGAGACTTTTTGATTTGACGACTCAGCTGGCGGCTAGCCTCGTTTGTTGAGCGTAGTAGGCCGCCTCCAGCTCGGCTGGTGGGACGTCGCCGCAGTATTCGTAGAGCCGGCGGTGGTTGAACCAGTCGACCCAGCGGGCGGTCGCCAGCTCGACGTCCTCGACGGTGCGCCAGGGCTTGCCTGGTTTGATCAGCTCGGTCTTGTAGAGGCCGTTGATGGTCTCGGCGAGCGCGTTGTCATAGGAGCTTCCGACCGCACCGACCGACGGCTGAATACGCGCCTCGGCGAGCCGTTCGGTGAACCGGATGGACGTATATTGTGATCCTCGATCCGTATGGTGGACAACATCTTTCAAATCGAGGATGCCGTCTCGCTGACGTGTCCAGATGGCCTGCTCGATCGAGTCGAGCACCATCGTGGTCGCCATCGTCGATGCCACCCGCCAGCCCAGGATTCGGCGGGCATAGGCATCGGTGACAAACGCGACGTAGGCGAACCCCGACCAGGTTGACACATACGTCAGATCAGCCACCCACAACCGGTTCGGTGCGACCGGGCCGAAGCGGCGCCCGACCAGATCAGCCGGCCGCACCGCGCCCGCGTCAGTGATCGTGGTGGCTATGGCCTTGCCGCGCACCGCACCGCGCAGACCGAGTTCGGCCATCAGCCGCTCCACCGTGCAGCGGGCCACCTCAATGCCCTCCCGGTTGAGCGCCAGCCACACCTTGCGCGCCCCGTAGACGCCGTAGTTCGCGCCGTGCACCCGGTTGACGTGGGCTTTGAGCGCCTCGTCGCGGACCTCGCGACGAGTGGGCTCACGCTCGAGATGCTCGTAGTACGTCGAGGGGGCGATCTGCACACCGAGCCCGACGAGCTCGCTACAGATCGACTGGACACCCCAGCGCAGACCATCAGGGCCCTCGCGGCGGCCCTGATGCTCAGCGATGAATCGACAGATCAGTGGTGTGGCCGGTCCAGCTCGGCCGCGAAGAAAGCCGACGCCGTCTTCAAGATCGCGTTGGCCCGCTTGAGCTCGGCGTTCTCCCGGCGCAGCTTCTTGAGCTCAGCGGACTCTTCGGTCGTGGTCCCCGGCCGGGCGCCGGCATCGACCTGGGCCTGGCGCACCCACTTACGCACGGTCTCGGCTGTGCCGATCCCGAGCAGCCGGGCGACTTCGCCCATTGCTGCCCACTCCGACTCATGCTGATCGCTGATCTCGGCGACCATGCGCACCGCCCGCTCACGAAGCTCCGGCGGATACCTCCTCGACGAACCACCTGACATGACTCCATCCTTCCCAAGAAGTGGAGTCTCCGGACATGCCGGGGCGGTTCAGTGTGTGACGGGTTGCGTGGCGCGTTGGAGGCGTTCGGTGCGCCGAGTCAGATCCTGACCGACAACGGCAGGGTGTTCACCGGTCGGTTCAACCATCCGCCGGTCGAGGTGCTCTTTGACGCGATCTGCCGCGAGCACGGTATTGAGCATTTGTTGACTCGGCCACGGTCACCAACCACGACCGGCAAGATCGAACGTTTTCATCGGAGCCTACGAGCGGAGTTCCTCAGCGGGAGAGCGCCTTTCGAGAATCTGAAGGTTGCCCAGCAGGCTTTGGATGAATGGGTGGCGTTCTACAACACTGCTCGTCCACACCAGGCGCTTCAGATGGGGCACCCCGGCCTCACGGTTCACCGTCGCCGCGGACACGGGCGGGCCGGTGGCGCGGCCACCGGCGCCGGAGGGATTGCGCGGGGAACGCGCCGGTGTGGACTGGGTGAGTCGCCGCGTGACCACCAACGGGGTGGTGTGCGTGTCCTGGCAGCAGGTCAGCCTGGGACGTCACTACGCCGGTTCGCGGTGTGATGTTCATGTCGACGGGGAGCTGCTGCGTTTCTATATCGGCGACATTCTGGTCAAGACTGCTGCGCGTACCAGTGCCGGCGAGGTACGAAACAAGCGGGCACTGCGCACCAGCGCAGAGCCTTAACCACACACCGAGTGTCAAGGATCAACCGCAACAGATCCGTCAAGCATCAACCGGAGCCAAACAGCCCACTAGGGATCGTGTGGTGCAATACATGCCGCAAGTCGAAGACCGACGATCGCGACGGCGACCACGATGACGACGACGCTCTGGCCGCCTCCTACCAGCGTCGCGGCAATATTGCGTTGGGCCGTCCCGAGGGCAAGTACGTCGCACCGCGTGGCGACTCATCTCATCGTGGCGAGGTTGTGCCAGAGGTTTCGGAGGCTGTCGGTGCCGCCGAAAAGGGTGGTGAAGTGTGTCGAGTCGATGAGAACGATGTCGCCGGCCCGGTCGCCGCCGGGTGGCATCCAGACGAGCGCGTTGAACTCGGTGTTGCCGTCGTTGGTGAACGGGTGCGGCCGGTTCGGATCGATCCGTTGGCGGCCCAGCACCACCAGTGACCCGCTCTCCGGCGCCGTCAATGCGTAGTGGGGGAGGTGCGGGTGAAAATTGAAGGTGGTCACGTTGTCGAGCAGTCCGATCGCGTCGAGGTCACGCGACCCGTTCAGCGGTGCGATCTCTCGCGTCCCCTCCACCACGGCCGGACGCAGCCCCCAGGTGTTGTGCACCGGGACGTCGAGCGCGGTCATCAACGATCGGGTGTACTGGCCGAACCGCTGCTGACGCGGAACCAGGGGATCGCCGTGGTGGGCGTACTCCATCTGCCTTTGCTCGAAGTCGTCGGTGAAGCCGACGTCGTGGTGGGGCGCCAGCAGGAGACAGGTGCCCTCGCGCCGGAGCCACTGCCTGATCGCCACGACTTCGTCGTTGGTGGCCTGCTGGTCGGACAGGAGGTGGTCGAGGCCGAAGACCATCAGTGTGTCGGTGTCCTCGAGGATCCGCTCGTCGATCGGCAGTTGGTAGCCGGCTTGATCGATGCGCTGGAACACCGCGACCGGATGGCCGGTCGCGTCGCCCACGAGGTCCTGGAACGCCAGCGTCGAGCGGTGGAAGAGTTCCAAGGTTCCCGCGATGCCCTGGAGGAAGTGATCTTGGTGGTACTCGCGGCTTTCGTAGCCGGGCCACAACGCGTTTCGGACTTCAGTGATGGTCGAGAAACGGTTGTACATCTCGGCGGGGCTGCGTTGAGCCTCCCACGGGTAGCTCCACGTCCAGTAGATGCTGACCCGTCTCCGGCCGTTGTGCTCACGTCCGATGTGCGTTTGGTTGTACGTGCGAGCCGCGGTGCTCACGATGCTTCTCCCAGCGTGGCCAAATAGTTCAAGGCGCGGATGCCGGGAAGAAAGAAATAGGCCCCACCGCGCAGAGTCGTGAAGGCCGGTATGCCCTTGTGAACCTTTCGTATCGGTCGCTTGGGCACCGTGAAGTCAAGGGTGCCGTCCTGCGTTCCGCAGATGGGGTCATGCTCGTTACGGAGTTCGTGGAAGGTGCTGTCGTTGATCCAGACGTTTTGAGCGAACTCGAACTGCCTTACCAGGTCGGCGCAGATGATGAAGGCGGCGATGCCGCGCTCGACACCGTCGTCTGGTGCTCCCTCGGGCAGCGCGGGACCGTAGGTCGCGCCGCGTCGGATCATCCGGCGCCGATTCATGTAATGCGCGGTGTCGCGCGGGTTGAGTCGCCTGGCGTGTGAGCCCAGCGGGCACGCGTAGCCGAACGGGTCCATGTCTTTGTAGTTGAAGTCGTTGTTGCGTTGCGGATCTGCGCCCAGTTCTGGATCGTCTCGGTCGGGAGCGAGGACCAGGGGTGCGCCGCTGCGCCAGCGGCCCATGAACTTGGCGGCCAGGAGTTCCTCGTCTTCTGCGTTCTGCGAGTTCGACCGCAGATAGTCCCGGAACGCTCCGACGTGCTCCTCGAGGCGGCGATAGGCCATGTAACTGCCATTACGGGAGAGGGTTTCGGGCTGCGGGAGGTCAGGGACAGGGCCGTTCTCATCGGGATAGCCGAGGATGAACTCACCGGGCGCGAGAGGTTCCCCGGATCCGGGCGTTGGGTCCTCGCCGGAACCTTTGATCACCGGTTGGGACAGCCTGTCTCGGAAACCGAAGTGGTCGTGGGCGTAGTTGAACGGAGGGCTCGCATTCAGATCGAGGTGCGAGAGGCTGCGGACGCCGTCGGTGCGAGCGAGCAGAGCATCATGATTGGCGATGGAAAGACGAGCCTGCTCTTCGTTGCGGGCGAACAGAATCGCGATGGCATGGAGCTCGTCACCGGCGAGCTGACCGAGCCAGTGTGACGGCGCCGCCGAGCCGGTGTCGCCGAGGATGTCCGCGCGAGCGGCCATTCCCTCACGGAAAGCCTCGGGAAACGTTGCCAGCGACTCCTCGGTCACCCCCAGGGCGCGTAACCCGTGCCAGGTGAAGGCCAGCGTGACCCAGCGATCGGAGGTATCCACCGTGGCGCGGACCTCGGCGGCGGACTGGACCTTGTCGAGCAGCGCGGTGATCCAGGTGCGTCCGCCTTCGCCGGACTCGAAGGTCAGGAACTCGTATCGGCCGGTGATCGCCGGCGTACGCGTCAGGAGGATGTGCTGGATATCGTCGAACTCGAGTTCGCCGACTTCGGTACCGGTCACTGCATTTGATCAAGCATGTCGGAGAACGCCGCTTTGAGCCGCAGAGCTTTCTTGATCTCATCGGCGGTGACGTAGGGATACTCGCCGTACTCGACGAAGCTCGGGACGTGATGCTCCCGGACGAACTGCACGAAGCCTTCTGGGCGCTCCTTCCAGTCCTCCGGGAACCCTTCGAGGGTCGTGAAAATCGTGTCGATGCCTGTCTGACTGAACAGCTGGACTGCGTCCTCGGTGTACTTGTCGAAGTCGGTGTCGAAGATGCCCTGGTATTGGAAGTAGAGATCCGAACCGATGGGAAACAACTGCCATCGCAGATAGTGCAGTTTCAACGGAGCCAGCACTTCAGGATTAGCGGTGACCGCCGCTTCCAGATTGCGGCCGTGCTGCCGAATCACTTCTTCTTGGCCGGGCTTCACCTTGGCGATGATGGTGAACCCGTAGCAGGCCGGAGTGCGTGGGAAGACGGGGCCATACCGGCCACGCTCGAGCTCGAAATATCCCTCTTTGGGGATGGCCATCATCGCGGGTTTGGCCCAGTCGTGGTCGGTTGTGGACATCGTATTCTCCCGTCCGCATCCCCCCAGTTGAGCGGAACGCTAGCACCCGATCTTGGCGAGGGCGCGACATTTGTGAACGCCGTCTCGGCTGTTCGATTCGCTCGGCTGGGACTGACTTCGACCAGAAGTGGGGCGCGTACCAACCGCTGTGTGCGAGCGCCGCCCCTCCGTATCGGTTGAGAGCCGAAAGGGCCGTCGGGGCTTCGTGTCCGCATTCGCGAGGCGTAGGTTGGCATCATGGCCGACATCATCGAGCTGATCTATGCCGACCATGACTGGTTGCGACGCCAGTTCTTCCGCCTCGACGACGCAGCGTCTCCCGGCGAGCTCGCGGCGATCTGGGAGGTACTGAGCGCACGACTGGACACCCACGCCGAGGCTGAGGAGACGGTCTTCTATCCGGTGCTGCTCAAGCACGGTGGGCGCGAGCATCCCGGCAATCCCGAAGGCGACCCGGAGGACGAAACCGAGGACGCCATCACCGATCACAACGCGATCCGTGATGCGGTGCGCCGATCTCGTCGGCATCAGCCGGGCAGCGACGAGTGGTTCGAGGCCGTCTTGGCCGCCCGCAAGGAGAACGGCTCTCACCTCGACGAAGAAGAACGCGAGGCCATGCCCGACTTCATCAAGAGCGCATCCCTGCAATTGCGCCATGAGTTGGGGATGCAGTGGTTGCGGTTCTACGCCGAGCACCAGGCAGGCACCGGCATCAGCACCGACGACGTTGATGCCGACGACTACATCGAACGCCACTCCTAGCGGCGGAATTGACGCCGCAGCGCTCGTAGGCCCACCGCATCTACCTCGCGTCAGCGGTGAACACGGGGAATGGCCGAATACCCTTCGATCGGATTCTGCGGCAACGCTTCCCTAATCGCACGACGGAATTCGCCAGAGGCGGATTCCCAGTGGCGGGGGCCGAAGACGCGGGCTCTCCGACTCGCGGTGAGTCCCTCGGTCGGGTTCCTGATCGTCGTCGACTGTCGTCAGCGGCATGGCCGAGTTCTCCAGATGGGGCTTCGGCGTTGACGCCGACCACCGTGTCGAGTTCTGTGTCCCACTCAGCCGGGCCCTACGCTCGCCGTTGCTTCTGGTGCGGAAACGGTGGTTCCCAGCGAATCGCGGTCACGCTCGCCGATTGGTTCTCGCGCGGGCGACAGACTTGTGTGCGATCGCAACGACCGATCCCGCCCTGTCCAACGCGTGGTTACCGCTCAGACACAGCCCCGGGTCCGCGGGCATTAGCTGCCAGCAGCAGTCCTGGGGTTATCCAGCCACCTGAAGAGCTAATTAGCCCAACTCGTTACGGCGGGCGTATTTGCCTCGGACGACAATTAATGAGCCCTGAACGGTTTCAAGCTTCGCTCGGTGAGGAAAACCTGGCGGCGGGAGACAGTGGCGTGCGTCACGTCAGGCAGGCGGATCCTGCCGCCGGGTAGACGTCTCAGGCCGATATGTCGGGGGCCGGACACTGCTTCTTCCGAACCAAATAAGGAGAAAACCCATGACGTCACGTCTTACGAGACTGCTAGCCTTGGTAGTCAGCGTCGCGATGGTCGGATTGTTCGGACTGGTCACCGGAACCGCCTCTGCCCAGCCACCGGGCGTGGGCAAGGACAACGTCGTCCAGGTGCAGGGCACCGGGCCCGACGGAGTGAAATTCAACGGGCAGTTCCAGGCCACCAGCGCCAAGGAGGTCACCAAGCAAGACGGCCCGGCCACGGCAGACGACAACGGCGCGACGTCGTCCAATACCGGCGTCGCCCTCGTCGGTACCCTCACGGGCAAGCTGGTCAGCCCAGGCGGGGGTCAGCCCGCCGGTGCGCCGGGCGCCGCCCAGGACGTCAACATCGACAACTTCGCGATGCCGGTCAACGCCATCACGTTCCCGTCGCAGGCCGAGGCCCAGCCGTCGTCGTCCTCGTCCTCGTCCGGAGACGCCCAGTTCCAGTTGGCCAGCCAGCAGGCCAGCTGCTCGGTGCTCAATCTGGTGCTGGGTCCGCTGGACTTGAATCTGCTCGGCCTGAGGGTCCAGCTGAATCAAGTTGATCTGGTCATCACAGCGATTCCTGCCGATGGACTGCTCGGTCAACTGCTGTGCGCTCTGGCCGGTCCTGAGGGAGTCCTCAGCGGGGTCGTCCAGAACATCGTCAATCTGCTCAACCGGATTCTCGGTCAGCTCTAGGGGTCGCGCCTGATAATTCCCCAGTCGCCGCCCGCGCCCGCTCTGGGTGCGGGCGGCGCTCTATTGTCGGCGGCCCCTATCGATTGCCGGGTCAAGATCGTTACAGGTTTCGGGAAATGTCCAGCAAATTCACACTGCGCCAGCTTCCGCGCCGGCACTGTCTAGTTTGGTTAACGAATTCAATTGGCGCCGAGGCGTTTAACTCTCAAGATCGATGGCCATAATTGTCAGCGACGGGGGTCGGATCGTTGAGCGCCGACATGGCGGCAACGGTCATGTGCACACCGCACGTACGGACACTGCGTAGCCGAAGGCTCGTAGTGCCGAACGACGAAGGAGGTCGTTATGGATATCAAGAAGATCGCCGCAGGTGCGGCCACGGCGGGCCTGCTCGGTATGGGTGGACTCGGCCTCGGCGCCGGGATCGCACTGGCCGATCCGCCTTCGCCGAACCCCGGCAACGGCAACGGCAACCCCGGTAACGGCAATGGCAACCCGGGCAATGGCGATACGATCCGGCCGCCTTGGGTCACCGGACCCGGTGTCAACGTCGGTGAGCCGGGCAATCCGGCGCCTCCAGGGCTGAACTACCTGCCGCCTCCGGGACATGGCGGCCCGATGCCGCAGGACCGCATCTTCCTCCCCGAGGTTCCGGGCTGGGTGCTGACGCCGGTGCTCCCGCCGGAGTGGGCACCACCGCTGCCCGAACTGCCGGACTGGGCTGACGGTCTGACCGTGGTCTGGAACCCCGAGCTCAATGCCTGGGGCGTCTGGGACGCCGAAGCCAACCTCTTCGTGCGTCTCTGAGTTGCAGCAGGAGCCGCCCCGCCGCCACGGCGGGGCGGTTTCTGTGTTGTCAGGCCGCGCGGCCCAATGCGTAGGACGCCAGATCGCCGCCGTGGTGCGGGGCCTGCCAGCGATGCACGCCCGCTCCCTGGGCGTACGACAGGTGTCCGCCCAGTGAACCGCCGACGCTGACGATGAGCAGCGCGAGCACTGTCAGCACCGTGGCGCGTCGATGGTGCTCTTTTCCATGGGCGCGATAGGCCAGCGCGAACAGCCCGATCGCCACACCGTTGACCACGGCGTGCAGCAAGCCGACGCGGCGCTGCTCTCGGTTGAGCAAGGGAAACTCGGCCCACCCGGCCAGCGCGGTGGGCGGAGCCGCTGCCAAGCCGACAGCCAGCAGGCGCCGGGCGGTGGTGCGGTCGCGCAAGCCGATGTCGAACAGCAACGCGGTCATCCACGACCCCAGTGGAAGAAAGACCAGCAGTGGGTGCACAGGGTGGCCCAGCCACGACCCGCGCAACGCCCTGCCGACCGCGCGACCGCCCAGGACGCGTTCGACGGTCTCGGCGGCGCGGTCGGCCGGCGGGTCCAGCGCACGGACCGATTCTGCGGACCTGAGCAACGAGTGGACGTTCATGGATTCCTCCTTTTGCACGCTGAGGTACCCCGTCGTCGCGCCGCCAACCACCAGCACAAACTCGGTAAGCCTTGCCTAAATGAGGTGAGCCTCCTAAATTAGCGGACACATTTCCTCTAAATTAGGAGTCTGCTTCATGCCGAATCGTCTGCGTGTCCTGGCAGCCGGCAGTGTGGTGGCACTGATCGCGGTGCTGATACCCCCGACGGCCCAGGCTCAGCAGGACTTCGCGATCACCGCCGACGTGCCCACCCTCGAGGAGCTCGACTCGCAGATCCGGCTGCTGGTCGGTACGCCGGCCCCCGACCACGTCAAAGCCGCGCAGCTCGAAGGTGGAGACCGCGCGGTCGTCGTGCCAAAGATGGTCTACCGCATCGGCTTCTTCCGCCCGCCGCGCGGCAACAGCCAGGTGACCGGGCCCGAGACCCACGATGGCGACCGCCACACCGCCGTCATCAACGCCAGCCGTCAGGGTTCACCGACGATCCAGGTGGTCGCGGAGTGGCGGCGCATCGACGGCCGCTGGAAGCTGGCCAACAAATCGCTGTGCAACGGGATCTCCACCCTCGGCCTGCCTATTCCGTGCAACTTCCAATGAACCGCCGATGATCGAGGTGTGTAGCCTCGGCAAGCGCTTCGGCACCCGGCCCGCCGTCGACGACATCAGCGTCACGTTTCCGGCCGGCACCGTCACCGCGCTGCTCGGACTCAACGGTGCAGGAAAGACCACCCTGCTGCGTCTGATCGCCGGGCTCGAGCGCCCCGACCGCGGCACGGTGACGCTCGCCGGGCCGCTCGGAGTGCACATCGACCCCGCCGGTCTGGACCCGCGACACACGGTCTGGCGTCACCTGACGTGGCGCGCCGCGCTGACCGGGTTGCCCACCGACGCGGTCCGCGCTGCTCTGACGCAGGCCCGCATGTTCGACCACCGGCACCGGCGCATCGCCGATCTGTCCCTCGGGGCGCGACAACGGCTCGCCATCGCCGGCGCCCTGCTCGGCGACCCGGACGCGCTGATCTTCGACGAGCCGCTCAACGGCCTCGACGTCCCCGGCATCCTGTGGTTCCGGGATCTGTTGCGCTGCTTGGCCGATGACGGCCGGTGCGTGGTACTGGCCACCCACCTGCTGGGCGAGGTGGTGCACACCGCCGACCGGGCGACCATCCTGCGCGACGGCCGGATCGCGTTCTCGGGTTCGCTGGCCGACCTGGTGCCCGGCGACACCGACCGCCAGCGGTGGCTCGAGCAGACGTTGATGGCCGCGGCGTGACCGCGACCCGACGGCCGGCGCCGGTCCGCAGCGCGCACGCCGAACTGATCCGCACCTCCGGAGCGAGCAGGCTGTGGATCGCGCTGATCCCGACAGCGGTGCTGCTACCCGTCGTCATCACTCTGGGTATCGCTGCGATCGCCGAACGTTTCGCGCGCATCCCCGGTCAGATCTCGGTGCTGGCCGTCTCGACGTCCAACAGTGCCTACTGGGTCATCACCATCACGGTCGTGCTCGTCGCGGTGGCCGCAGCGGACGGTCAGGCCGCCGACGGCCGCTACCGCACCGGCGACTACGTGCGGCTCGCGATATCCCGTAGGGCTCCAGTTCTGTTGGGCCGCTGGATGTTCTACGGAACGCTAGGGGTGATCGTCAGCGTCGTCGCGCTCGTCGTCGTCGTGGTCGCGCTGCCCGCCGTGGCCCCGACGGTCTACGGCACGGTCTCGCTGACCGATGCCGTGGGTGTGCGCCTGCTGTGGACCGTGCCGGTCTACGCGTTCTTCGCCGCGGCGGCCGGCGTCGGGGTGGGGGCGCTGATCCCGACGCCGGTGGGCTCCACCGCCGCGGTCCTGCTGTGGGCGTTCGTCGCCGAGACCGCCGCGGGCTACCTGCCGCACGGCGCGTCCTTGCAGCGCTATCTGCCTGTCTTCAACGCGGTGTACGCCACCGGGCAGGACATCGCACTGCAACCGCCCTGGAGCCCCAACGGCGCGCTGCTGTACGCCAGCGCACTGTTCACCGCACCGCTGACGGTTGCGGTTCTGATGAGGAGGAACTGACATGTCCGGACACGAAATTCCCCTGGCCAGTAGGTCTTTCGATGACCTGCCCGGGCACTGGCTGCTGGCCCGGCTGGGCAAGCGGGTGCTGCGTCCCGGCGGGCTGGAGTTGACGACCCGGCTGCTGGGGGCGGCCCGCATCGCTGACGCCGACGTCGTCGAACTCGGACCCGGCCTGGGTCGCACCGCGCGCGACATCGTGGCGCTGCGGCCCCGCAGCTACGTCGGTGTCGACGACACCGCCGCGGCGACCGCGGCGGTGCGGGAGGTCGTCGAACCGGTCAACGGGACCGTGGTGGTCGCCAACGCCGCCGAGACCGGCCTGCCCGACAACAGCGCCGACGTCGTGGTCGGTGAGGCGATGCTGACCATGCAGGGCGATAAGAACAAGCGCGCGATCGTCGAGGAGGCGTTCCGAGTGCTACGGCCCGGCGGCCGCTACGCCATCCACGAGCTCGGCCTGCGCCCCGACAGCATCTCCGTCGACGTCAAAGACGACATCCGCAAGAATCTTGCGCGCTCCATCAAGGTCAATGCCCGGCCGCTGACCGCCGCCGAGTGGACCCAGCTGCTCACAGAGGCCGGTTTCGAGGTGGAGCACGTCGACTACGCCGACATGGCGCTGCTCAACCCGAAGCGGGTGATCGCCGATGAAGGGCTGCTGGGGGCCCTGAAGATCGTCGGCAACGTCATCCGCCATCCCGCGGCACGCAAACGCGTCCTGGGGATGCGTTCGGTGTTCCAGCGGCACCGCGATTCGCTGGCCGCGGTCGCGGTTGTGGGCGTCGTACCCGCGGTCACCGATAAGGTGACACGGTGACGCGTCATCGTCGCGCGTCAGCGCCGCGCAGAGGGGGTTGAGTGCCACTTCACCGCACCGAGTCCGACGCGTCGACCTCGGATCGGGACCGCGCCGCGGGCCAGCAGCGGCAGCGGGTCCTGACGCTGCTGCGCGAGGCGGGAACTCCTCTGGACGCGCAGCGCGTCGCGGCGACTCTCGGTATCCACGTCACCACGGCGCGCTTTCACCTCGGCGCCCTCGAGGACCGAGGGCTGGTCCGCCGCCGCAGTGGTGACCGCCGCGCGAAGGGCGCCGGCCGGCCCCGCGTGACCTACGAGATGGTGCCACGGCTGGACTACGCCGATATCGTCGCGCTGTTCGCCCGACACCTCGGCGGCTCGGCCGGCGAGCGGGAAGAGCGTTCGCTGCGCATCGGCGCCGACCTCGCCCACCGCGTGCACCTGCCCCGGCTGGGGCCCGGGTCGTCGGTGGTCGATCTGGTGCTCGCCACCCTCGACGCGCTGGGATTTCAGGTCAGCTCGGTGCTGACCTCGTTCGGTGAGGTGATGATCGAGATCTGCACCTGCCCGCTGGCCGAGATCGGAGCGACCGCTCCGGAGGTGGTGCGCGGCATTCAGCAGGGACTCATTCAGGAAGTGATCGATATCAATGCAGACGCGCTCGGGAGGAGCTATCAAGCCCAGGTGACTCCCGATCCGCGCGGAGGCGCCTGCCAGGTCAGCCTCACAGTGACACCGGTGAGGACACCGGTGGCAAGGGAACGACGATGAAGGATGGTGGAACGGCACGTGGATGTCATCTCTTTGAACGAGCTCGCTGACAAGCAACTCGAGGAGGCGCGCAAGGCGAACTCGGGTCGGTCCGGCCACACGGTCTTCGGCGGCCACGAACACTCCCTGCGGCAGACTTTGCTGGCCCTGGCCGCCGGTCACGGGCTCGACGAGCACGCCAGTCCGGGGGAGGCCACGCTGCAGGTGCTGCGCGGACGGGTCCGCCTGCAGGCACAGCAGGGATCAGCCGAGCTGTCCGCCGGTGACTACATCCTGATTCCGCTGGAGCGCCACAGCCTCGAGGTGCTCGAGGACTCGGTGATCCTGTTGACCGTGGTTCCGGGCACCCGGGAAGCCACCGGCTAAGCGCCGGGCTGCTCAGTCGGTGAGGCGCACGGTCGCGGCGACGGTCAGCTCGCCGGTTTCGCGGGGCTGCTCGAAGCAGACCTCGGCGTCCCGGCCGTCCATGCACAACGTGGCGATCGTGTTGCCGAACAGCGGTCCGCTCAGGTTGCGCCAGCCCACCGGCACCGGAGGCGAACCCTGACGGCGGGCCCATCGCCGGCTCACTGCGGCCAGCCGCGTCGACCAGCCCAACTGGAACACCGGCTTGACGAAGAACGGCACATAGTTGTGGACCGGTGAGCAGACCAGCTGATGCACCCGCGCGGTGGTCGGCTCGGCGAAGTCCACCCGCGCGGCATAGCTGTGGTGGACGTCGCCGGAGAGCACCGACACCGTCGCCGGTCCACGCGAGGGCCCGGTCGCGGTGCGCCGGATCATCTCGCTGAGCCGCAGGAAGGAGTTCATGAATGCCGGCCAGTGCTCGAAATCCACGCCTTGGCGCACCTTTTCGGCCAACTGTCCGCGCCACCCGGGTCTCTCGGCGGCGATCTCGTTGACGGTCTGCAGGTCGCCGATCACCGGCGGCATCAGCCACGGCAGCGAAGAGCCGATCACCACGTGGTCCACGTCCTCGAGATCCTGCGAGACCTGGTCCTCCACCCAAGAGAACTCCAAGTCGCCGACCATCTTGCGGTCACCGCCGTCGAGGATCCTGGCGTTGCGGGAGTCGACCATGATCAGGCGGGTGCGTCCGATGTCCCACCGGAAGCTGAACCGCAGCCCCTTCTCGCCGTCGACCTCGCTGTCGGCGCGGTCGGCCAGTTCCACCAACAGGTTCCAGGTGTCACCCTCGGCGGCCAGTACTTTCTGGTAGTCCTCGTCGGCGGCGAGTTCGTCGGGAGTGAGGTTGCCGAGGTGCTGGTAGACCCAGTACGTGCTCAGCCCCGCGCGGATGCGGTCGCGCCACCAGGGCTTGGCGTTGACCTCGGCTCGCCAGGCCGCCGAGGTGTTCCAGTCGTCGCGGATGTCATGGTCGTCGAAGATCATCGCGGTCGGAATGGTCGACATGATCCAGCGGATCTCGGGGTCGCCCCAGGTGTGACGGTAGAGGCCCTCGTACTCGCTGAACGAGACGACTTCGTCGGGTGGGCGGCGACGATTCCTGCGCCGGCCGGCCAGGTGGCGCCGCGCTTCGGGGGTCAGCTCGTCGGCGTAGACCTGGTCACCGAGCAACAGCAGCGCATCGGGCCACTTGTCGACCGGTGCGGTGTTGAGCCTGGTGGCAAAGCAGTCCAGTGCGTCGAGCCCGAGCTTCTTGTCCAGCTTTGCATCGCCGGTCTTCGGGTAGCGGCAGGACCCGAACACCATCTTCAACCGGTGCGCGCGGGCGGGGCCCCGGGTCCTGATCACACTGGCGGGGAACTCCGAATCCTCTGCAGGCCAGCATTTCTGACCGTCGATCAGAACTTCGTAGGCCGTCGTGCTGTCGGGCGCCAACCCGGTCACCGGCACCAGCGCGTAATGGTGGCCCTGCACCTCGAACGTGCGGGCCGAGCAAGCCAGCACGCTCACCTCAGCCGGGCCGTCCGTCTGGACCCATATCGTGGCGGTGGTGTCGCCGACGTGGCGAAGGACGGGCCCGAGAAGGAGACTCACCGATCCAGAGTAGCCGCTTTCTGGGAGGCCAATCCTGAGGTAGATTCCCTCGCTACGGCACTCTTCATACGAGCGCGACGCGGCGAACGGGGGTCACGAGTGGCCAGCGGTGTGCGACACCCGCGTGATCCGTGGCGGGCATGGAGCACCGGCCTCGCCGCTGCAGGTATCGGCGCAGCGGTGCTCGCGGGCACGCCGGCCGCGGCGGCGTCGCCGTCCGAGTCCTCGGCATCCGAGTCGTCAGGGTCCGAGTCCTCAGGGGCCTCGGAGCGATCCGAGCGCACGCCGCGTGCGGACCGCGGAGTCAGCGACGGCACCCGCAGCATCGATCGCCGGAGAAGCGCCCGCGCGGCAGCGCGCGGGGCGGACCGCGAGGAACCGTCGCGTTCGCCCACACGCGAGCTGAAGGCCGACCCCGTGGAGATGGTCGACGCGACCGCGGCGGAATCTGAACCGGAGCCGCCCGCGAAGCGTGCCGCGCCCGAGAAGTCCCGCATCGCCGAACTCACCACGGACGCCGCGACGCCGGAGCCCGCCGCACCCGAGAAGACCAGCGCTGCGGCAGCGATCGCGCCCACCCGTGCGGTGACGCTGCGCACCGTGGCCAGCGCACGTCCGGTCACCGTGGCCGACATCCTCACCGACACGCTGACCTGGGTGGGGCTGGGACGTTTCACCGACGGCCTGCCGGTGCCGGCGGCGCCGGTGCCCTCGATCGTGGAATCGCTGTGGCTGGCAGTGCGTCAGACCCAGTACACCTGGAACAACCAGCGGCCCCGCGCCGACGTCACCGTTTCGGGTCCCGGTCCGGACGGCGAGATCACCGGCAATCTCAACGCCGTCGACTATGACGACGCGGACCTGACCTACACGCTGCGCACCGGGCCCGAACACGGCACCGTCGTGCTGGACGGTGCCGGCGGGTTCACTTACACCCCGGACGGATCGGGGCGCGCGGACAGCTTCACTGTGGCCATCGACGACACCGTCGGCAACCCCTTCCATGTGCATGGCCTGGCGGGACTGCTGGGGCGCAGCGGGCCGACCCGTGTCGAGGTGATCGTAGCCGGGTCGGCTGCACCGACCGACCTGTCCGACGTCACCGTCGTCAAGGATTCCGGCGGCCGCGTCGCAGCCCTCGACGGACGCTTCACCGACCGGACGGTCGCCAGCGCCGCCGACGCCGCCGATGTCCTCAACGAGATGGCCGCGACACTGGGAATCGCGGGCGGGTTCGCGCGTCCGTCGGCCATCACCGCCACGCGACTGGGTGTCGGATCGTCGGCCGAAACCGTTTACCGCCTCACCGAGTCGGTCGCCGGCGTCGAGGTCGTCGGCAGCGACATCATCCTGGTTACCGACATCGACGGCGCGGTCACGGGACTGTTCAACAACTACCGGGCACTGAACGACACGTTCGACGTTACCCCCGACGTCACGCTGGACGACCTCGACGAGATCCGGCAAGCGGTCTACACCCTGTCCCCGGACAACTCGCTCCGGAACGCCGATCTCATCGTCTACGCGCTCGACGACGAAACCCCCCGGCTCGCATGGCGGGTCGTCGTTGAACGACCCGACAACGGCGAGCTGGCCCCGTCCGCTGCGACGGTGGTGTTTCATGCCGACGGCCCGTACGTGGGTGACGTCATCGTCACCACCGGCAGCGCATCGGCCTACAGCGCAACCGGTTACGCCAGGGACTGGCTGGGCAACTACCGCGCCATCACCACCCAGACCCGTGAAGTGTCTTGGTACAAGGTGCGTGAACTGTTCGACGACGCGCGCAATATCACGACCTACCGGACGTCCTATCCTTTCTTCGGGCTGTTGGGTCCGGTCCTGCCCGGCACCGTCGTCAAGCGGGGCTGGTTCGGCTGGGACAGAGGATCGGTGTCCGCGCACGCCAACGCCGCGGTCGTCTACGACTACTTCGCTACGGTGCTGGGGCGCACCTCATACGACGATGCCGGGGCGCCGATCGAGATCAGCGTCAGATATGCGCCGGCGCTGTCGCGCAGCTACGCCAACGCGTTCTGGGATCCGATCGCGGCGCAGTTCGTGTTCGGCAACCAGGGTTACCTGCAGGCGGCACTGGACGTCGTCGCACACGAATTCGCCCACGCAGTCGTGACTTCCGTCGTCGGGGGCGGGGAACCGGTCCTCGATTTCGCGGAGTCCGGGGCGCTCAACGAAGCCTACGCCGACATCCTCGGGGTGCTGATCGAGGGTAAGCAGGGCCGGGACCGGTGGCTGATGGGGGAGGATTCCGAATTGGGGGCCATCCGCAATCTCGCCAACCCGGGCTCGATCCGTACGTCGCTCGGGCCGCATCGGGCACACTACGACGACCGGTACACCGGATCTGCTGACGACTACGGCGAGCACATCAACAGCACCATCTTCAGCCATGCCGCCTACCGGATGATGACTGATCCGGCGACCGCCGGCATCGCCGATGACACGTGGGCCGCGCAGTTCTACCAGTCGTTGGCCCGCCTCGGTGCCGGCGCGCGGTTCGTCGACGGACGCGTCGCGGTGATCAACACCGCGCGGGCGCTCGACTTCACCGCCGCACAGGTCACCGCGATCGAGAAGGCTTTCAACGACGTCGGAATCGTCGCGGGCACAACAACGTCGATCATTGCCGCCTGACCGGTCGAGCCGCCGCGTCCTGGCGATCACCGCGCCCGTCGGGTTGGCGTTCATCCCGCTGGGCGCGGCGCTGGGCCTGCTCGTCGTACACGCGGGGCTGGCGTGGTGGTGGGCTCCGGTGTTCGCCGCCGTCATCTACGCCGGGTCTCTCGAATTCCTGATGGTGCATCTGGCGGCCTCGGCGGCGCCCGTCGCGACCGTGGCGCTGACGACGCTGATCGTCAACTCGCGGCACGTGTTCTACGCGTTGTCGTTCCCGCTGCACCGCGTGCGGGGGCTGCCGGCCAAGCTCTACAGCAGCTACACCCTGTCCGATGAGGCCTACGCTGTCGGGGTCAGCCCCGGCGCCCAGCCATGGCGCACCCGCCAGATTCTGTTGATGCAGATGGCTTTACACGGCCTCTGGGTATCCGCGGCGACGCTCGGTGGACTGGCCGGCTCCGCACTGCCGATCGAGCGACTGACAGGACTGGACTTCGCGCTGACAGCCTTGTTCGTCGTGTTGGCCATCGATGCCTACCGACAGCGTCCGGATCGTCTCACCGCCGGGCTTGCCGCGCTGTGCGCGGTGTCGGCGTGGATGCTGGTGCCGGGCCAGATGCTGGTGGCAGCGTTCGGCGCCTTCGCCGCTGTACTGCTGGTCCGGCAACGGACGCGGCATGCCTGACAACGGATACGTCGCACTGTTGGTGCTTGTCAGCGCCGCGGTCACGTGGGCGCTGCGCGCTTTACCGTTCGTCGCGCTGGCACCGCTGCGGCAGAGTCGGCTCGTCACCTACCTCGGTGTGCACATGCCGGTGGGGGTCATGACCATCCTGGCCATCTACACGTTGCACACCGTGGCAGGTGAGACGGCGCTGCAGCGACTGTGGCTGGGCGTCGCGGTGGCGGTGACAGCCGGGCTGCATCTGTGGCGAGGCAACGCGGTGCTCAGCATCCTGGTCGGCACCGCGTGCTACGTGGTCTTGATGTCGGTGCCCTGAAGATAGGCAACCAGCGCGTTGGTCAATCCGCGGCGGGCGACGTCGAGGTCGGCGTAGGAGCCCAGCTGGCGCTCGGACGCCAGCCCGCGCATGGCGCCGGGGATGAGCGCGGCGACTTCTCGGACCCGCTCGGGGTCGATGTCCAGTCCGGTGAACGCGTTGCGGCATGTCTGTAACCAGGATTGGCCCCACGAGTAGAGCTCCGCGGCGGTCTGCGGGTAGAGCCGCTCGAGTTCGTCGGGGTCGCGCGGCAGCGCAGCGCGCAGGTTCTCGATGGCCCGCGAATCCGGGGCGGCCAGGCCGTGGTACAGCGTCTCGATGATCGCGGCCACTCGGTCGCGCAGCGGTGCGCCCGCGTCGACGTCGGTGAACAGTTCGGCACGGCGTTGGGCGGTCAGGTGCAGCACGGCAGCCCAGAATCCGTCGGCGTCGCCGAACTGGTACTGCACCGCACCCCACGTCGCTCCGATGTCCTTGGCGATGCGATTGGCGGACACCGATCCGGGGTCCCCGGACGCCAGTGCGGTCAGCGCGGCGGCGAGCATGTTGGCGCGGGTGGTCTGGCCGCGCCGGTTCGGCCGCCGCACGCGCGACGCGGGCACCTCGGTCATAGGCGAAGCGTACCGAAAGTTTCGTAGAACCTACTATGTTTCTGTCCGAACGTCGTTTATGCTCCGAGGCATGGCCAAGCCGCCCCTGTCGATGAAACCGACCGGATGGTTTCAGGTCGCCTGGTCCGATGAGATCGCCGTCGGCGACGTCCGCACGATGAAGTACTTCGATCAGGAGATGGTCGCGTGGCGCGCCGAGTCCGGCCGGCTCACGGTGATGAACGCCTACTGTGAACACCTCGGTGCGCATCTGGGTTTCGGTGGCACCGTCAAAGGCGAAGTGCTGCAATGCCCGTTCCATGGCTGGCAGTGGAATCAGCAGGGCCGCAACGTGTGCATCCCGTATGAAGACCGGCCCAATCGCGGGCGGCGGATCACGACCTACCCGGTCGTCGAGCGCAACGAGTCGATCTACATCTGGCACGACATCCTCGGCCGGGAACCGTTCTTCGAAGCACCCGACATCTTCGCCGACTTCGGTGACGGCAAGACCGCCGCCGATTACTACCCGCAACAGCGATTGTTCCGCGACAGTCTCGAGATGCACCCGCAGTACGTGCTGGAGAACGGCGTGGACTTTGCGCATTTCAAGTACGTGCACAACACTCCGATCGTGCCGAAGTTCACCCGGCACGACTTCGACGATCCAGTGTCCTATGTGGATTTCACGATCACCTTCGAAGGGGACGACGGGCAGCGGATCGAGGACGTCGGCAGCGGGGTCGAGGCCATCAACGGCGGCCTCGGGATCGCGGTGACCAAGAGCTGGGGCATGGTCGACAACCGGACGATCTCGGCGATCACCCCCGTCGACGAGTCCACCTCCGACGTCCGATTCATGGTGTATATCGGCCGACCGGAGCGCGACGTGCGCGACCCGGCACGCGCGGAGGCCAAGGCGGCGGAGTTCGGCGCCGAGGTGATTCGCCAGTTCAGCCAGGACATCCACATCTGGTCGCATCAGCGGTACTCCGACCCGCCGGCGCTGGCGAGCTCGGAGCTCGAGGGGTTCACCGCGATCCGCAAGTGGGCCATGAAGTTCTATCCCGACGGTAAGGGCGGCAGTGCCGCCGACTTGGCCGCCCGCAGAGAGGCAATGTCATGACAGTCAAGGTTTTTCAGGTCGCGACCGGCAATGTCGGCACCGAGATGATCAAGCGGATCGCCAGCCATCCGGATCTCGAGCTGATCGGTGTGCACTGTTACTCGCCGGAGAAGGTGGGTAAGGATGCCGGTGAACTCGCCGGCCTGGCGCCGAACGGCGTGACCGCCACCGGCACGGTCGAGGAGATCATCTCCGCCAAGCCTGATGTCGTGACGTTCCATGGAGTGTTCCCTGACGAGGACCTGTATGTGCAGGTTCTCGAGGCCGGTATCGACATCGTCACCACCGCCGACTGGATCACCGGCTGGCACCGCGACCGCAACCATCCGCATCACTCCGGTAAGCCTGTGACCCAACTGCTGCAGGAGGCATGCGAGAAGGGCGGGTCGACGTTCTACGGCACCGGGATGAATCCGGGGCTGAACCAGATTCTCGGCGTGGCGTGCTCGGCCGATGTGGCCGAGATCGAGAACGTGACCACGATCGAATCCGTCGACGTGTCCTGCCACCACTCCAAGGACACCTGGATCGAGGTGGGCTACGGCCAGCCGGTCGACGACCCGGAGATCCCGGGCAAGTTGGAGAAGTACACCCGGGTCTTCGCCGACAGCGTGCTTTTGATGGCCGACTGCTTCGGACTCGAGCTCGATGAGGTGACGTTCTCCTACGAGCTCGGCGCATGCACCAAGGACGTCGACCTCGGCTGGTATCAGCTGCCCAAGGGATCCCTCGGCGGGAACTACATCAAGTACCAAGGGATGATCGACGGAATCCCGCGCGTGGAGACGCATCTGGAGTGGCAGATGACGCCGTACACCGATCCTGCCTGGGACATCAAGGGTTGCTATATTACTCACATCAAGGGTGATCCGAACATCTACAACAAGCACATGATCTTCCCGAAACCCGGCGTCGATCTGTCCGACCCGAGCGCGTTCGCGTCGATCGGGATGACGGTCACCGGCCTGCCGGCGCTCAACGCGATCAAGTCGGTGATTGCGGCACCCCCGGGGATCATCACCAGCGCGGATCTACCGCTGCGAGGATTCGCCGGACGCTTCAAGCTGTAGAACGGGAGTCTGCGCGACTGGCTCGCTTCTCACCGGAGTCGGCGCGCGCCTTGCCTCGTGGCTTGGATTCCGATGAGGTGGCAGGGTCCCGCTGGACGGTCGGCGAAACATTGCCGGTAGTTTCTTCGTATCGGTGGTCAGCACCGACGATGTCTTCTTCTGTGATGTCTTCTTCGACGATGCTTTCCCGTTCGGTCTCGCCTTCCGGTTCAGTGGTGTCGTCCGATCGGCTGGGACGCGCCAGACCTGAGACGTCCGACGTCGTCTTCTCGAAGCGCACCCGCGACTCGGTGTCCGACGTCTCGGTGTCCGGCTGGACCAGCGGTCGGTGCGGCAGCGGTACCTGGGGACGCTGCCATCCCAACGGTGCGTCGGCCGGCCCTCGCCTGGGCAGTGAGATGATCGGCGGTAGCCCCGGGATGTGGAGATAGAGGTTGTCCACCGCGACGTAGAGCGCGCCGAGATAGATGTCATAGGCGAACTCCGCAAAGTTCGTCAGTACGCCTTCGCCGCGCCGGATGTCGGTTCCGTTGAATATTGCACTCGCAATGATGGTTTCGCCGAAGTTGTATCCGATATACAGCTGCTTGCCGAGATAGCCGAGCTCATTGGCGAATTCGTTGAAATCCGCGCGTGCTGCGGTTCGGGAAGCGATGTATGACTCGTCGATCTGGTCTGGCGTGGCGATTTGCTGTTGTTCGGTCTTCAGCGCCGGTACGTCGCCGGTGGCGGGCGGTGGCGACGACGCCATGTTCGGCAGCCACGGCCACCCGACCAGCGTCCGCGAGGATGCTGTGAGATCGATCGACACCGGTGTCACTCCGCCGCCGGTGTGCGATACCGGCTGCTCAGATGGTGGCGACACGGCAGTCGCTCCGGCCAATGCGACCACAGCGACCGCGGCTGCGCTACTTCTGCCAAACCCCATGACCATCTCCAATCGGATTCGTTGGATGGTCGGCAACCTAACACGAGAATCACCGGAGGGTAGCGATTCAATATTTGCTGCCGCGTCAGACTTGTGTCGACAGCAGCGCCGTGCGTGCGGCAGTCGAGACTATCGCGCCACGCCTCAACACGGACCTTTCCGTCACCATCGTTTAACTCGTTGCGCTGCAGTGTCAGAAGGGTGGTGGGTCGGCGCCTGTTTCGGGCGGCGGTTGTTCCTGTTGCAGTTTCTTTTCTCGGGCGCGTTGTTCGCGGGCGCGTCGCAGTTCTTGGGCGCGTTGTTGTTGTTGGGCGCGTTGTTCGGCGTTGTGGGCGCGTTCGGCTTTGTTGCGTGCGGCGGTGTCGGCGGCGCGGGGGCGTCGGCGTCGCGGCATTTTCAGGGTGCCGGCGGCATAGCCCGGCGGGGGTGTCGGTGGTGGGGGCAGATCGGCGGTGGTGATGGCCGCGCTGGGGAAATACAGGCGGCTGCCGGGTTTGGTGACATAGCGGTGCCCGGTCGGGGCGGTCCAGACCAGGGTGCCGTCGGGATGTTGTTCGTCGCGCCAGCCGCCCGGGCCGTACCAGAACGTTTTGAGCAGATGATGGCCGCGGCACTTGCAGCTGAGGTTGGAGGCGTGGGTGGGTCCGAACGGGTAGGGCACGGTGTGGTCGATATCGCAGCGTTCGGCGGGGATGTCACAGCCGGGGAAGCGGCAGAACAGATCGCGCATGCGCACGAACTCCGCCAGCGCTGCTGAGGGCCGATACCGCGGCTCGGGCTCGGGGCCGGGCAGGGTCAGCGCGGAGATCTTCGCCCCGCCGCGGATCACCTCGGCCAGCAGCGCGATCGGCACCGGCCGCCCATCCAGGCCCAGCGCGGCCCCCCGATCCACCAACCCACCCGAACCGGCCGCGCCATCCTCGACGGTGGGCGGCTCGCACACCTCGGTCACCGCATCCTCGGCGGTCTGCGGCTCGGGCTCGCGCTCGGCATCCTCGGCGGCTTTCGCGGCGGGCTCCTCCGGCGCGGCAGGGTCCTCGGCAGCGGAATTACCAGGGGTGGTGGGGCTCTCGGACAACGCAGCGGTTCCCGACCCAGCGGAACCCTCGCACCGGTCGTCGCCCGCCGAATCTGTTGTGGCAAAGACTTTCTCGGCCTCGGCCTCGGCAGCGGCTTTGGCGGCGGCGGTGTTGTGGGCGGCGGTGGTGTCGTCCTGTTCGATCAGGGCGTGGGCGGCCTCGATCGCAGCCTGATCGGCGATGATCTTGATCACCGCGTTCGACCGTGATGCCTGCACGGGCACCGGGCAGTCCGGCGAACCGCACCGGCAGTTCAGATGAAACTCCCCCCGGATGATCGCCCCCATCGCATCCGAGCGCCGCTCCCCGGCAGGACGCGGATCCTCGGCACACAACGCACCGACCATCTCAGCGAGGCGCTGCTTGAGCAGCCGGCCATCAGAAGCCAACAACTGCCCCCACAACGCCGCGGTCTCGTGGGGATCGTCACTGGCCCCGACATGAATATCGCGGGCCCGCATGATCTCCTTGCTGCGCCGCAACCCCTCCGGATCGAACCGCTCGATCACCGCATCGATCGCGGATTTGAGCTTCTGCTCCGAGAGGCGGCCCCAACCCACCGCGCACGCCGCCATCCGGTCATCGATCTGGGCCAGCGCCGCCGGATCCTCCACCAACTGGGTCCGCCAACTGATCTCCGAGACCACCCGCGCCCCGACCACCCCGTCGGTGAACAACGCCGCGACCTTGGGCAGCCGGTAGCGCAACGCCACCGCGATGTGCATCTGGCCCGAGGCCTTGCGCTGCCCGATGTTCAGCGCCGCGCCGACCTGCGCGGCCGTCGCGGCCCACGGATCAAAGACCCACCCACCGCGCTCATCATCCTCATCGACATGGCGGTGCACCAACTCCGCGATCGCCGCCGACCGGCGCGCACAAATCCGCGCCTCCTCACGCGCACTGCGCTCGATCCAGCCCACGATCGCCTCATCAGAGGCATCGGCAAACAATGAATCGAACACGTGTTCTATTATGCCAACCCCCACCGACCGCGTTGACTCATCAAAAATGCGCGTGAAAGAGGGGGTCGTTGCCTCATCGGGAATGCGCGCATCGACGGCGCGCCTACCTGATCGCTCAGCAATGATTTCGGTAGGCCCAGGCGATGGGGTTGACATTGGCAGAGCG
This sequence comes from Mycolicibacterium duvalii, assembly GCF_010726645.1. Taxonomy (NCBI): domain Bacteria; kingdom Bacillati; phylum Actinomycetota; class Actinomycetes; order Mycobacteriales; family Mycobacteriaceae; genus Mycobacterium; species Mycolicibacterium duvalii. The sequence goes on from NZ_AP022563.1 coordinate 863,869, forward strand.
CAAAGCGCTGACCCAGACAGCGGCGATGCGTTACCAGCAGGCCGGTAAGCGACGGAAGTCCCGGATTCTCGACGAGCTGTGCGCCACTACCGGTTGGCACCGTAGCCATGCCCGCAAGGCGCTCAAGGCCGCGCTGGCGCCCAGGATTGTCACCGAGCGCGCTCCCAGGGCGGTGATATACGGACCCGAGGTCATCGCGGCTCTGACGGTCTGCTGGACGGTGCTGGGAATGCCCGCCGGCAAACGGCTGGCGCCCATGCTCGCAGAGCTGGTGGCTGTCCTGCGCCACTTCGGAGAACTGGTGATCAGTGAGGAGACCGCGGCTCTGCTGGTGTCGATGTCGGCGGCCACCATCGATCGCCGCCTCGCCAGTGAGCGAGCCAAATACAAGATCAGAGGACGCGCGGGCACCAAGCCAGGATCGCTGCGGAAAACCCAGATCCCGGTCCGTACCTGGGCCGAATGGGATGACGTGGTGCCCGGGTTTGTCGAGATCGACACCGTCTTCCACGACGGCGGCAATCGCGGTGGGGGCCACGCCTTCACGCTGACGGTCACTGACATCGCCACCGGCTGGACCGAGAGCCGCTCAATGCCCGATAGGGCAGCAAAACAGGTCGTGGCCGCACTCAATCACATCGCCGCTGCGATGCCGTTCCCGATTCTGGGTGTGGACTCCGACAACGGATCGGAATTCATCAACGAAGACCTGCTGGGCTGGTGCCACGACCGCCGCATCACCTTTACCCGGTCGCGGCCGGGCAACAAGAACGACGGCTGTCACGTCGAGCAGAAAAACTGGGCGGTAGTCCGCACCGTGGTTGGCTACTACCGCTACGACACCGCATCAGAGCTGTTGCTGCTCAACGAGATCTGGCAACTCCAGTCAAAGCTGACCAACTACTTCCACCCCCAACAGAAGCTGATCTCCAAAGTCCGCACAGGGGCCAAGGTGTCCAGGAAACACGACACGGCTACCACCCCATTCCACCGCGCGGTCGACCACCCGAACACGACCGTAGACCGCATCGTCGCGCTCACACGGACCTACTCGCTGATCAACCCCGCCGCCACCCAGCGCCAGATCCAGGCCCTCACCGACCGCCTCTTCGCCCTGGCCACCAGCAAAGCCACCGACGGCACCCCCGCCCCAGTCACCAAACGCGCACGCTCACGTGAGGCAACAAAGCACCCTTCGCGCGCATCTTGACGTGAGGCAACTTGCCGACACGCAGGCGCACCAAAGCGCCGCCGGGCCGGACTACCCCAACAGCTCGGAAATCTGCGCGCCGAAGGCGATCTTGTTACGGGTCTTCATCGACCACTGGGAATGACTCAGACGGTCAGCCGGCGCCCTTGCCGTTGTCCACACGGTAGACCGCGCCGTGAATGGCCGCGGCGTCATCACTGGCCAGAAATGCGATCGTCTTGGCCACATCCTCGGTCTGCATGAATCCGCGGGGGGAGGCGATCCGCATGATCAGGTCCCAGTCCGCATCCTCGGGTGCCTGAAACTCGGTGGTCTGCGCGGTCGGCATGCCGCCGGGACAAATCGCATTGACGCGTAACCGCTCTTTGGTGAACTCGACCGCCAGCGCGCGGGTCAGCCCGACCAGTCCATGCTTGGCCGCGCAGTACCCCGCTGAATACACCTCACCTTCGACACCGGCGATCGACGAGACGTTGACGATGTTGCCGCCGGTCGCTAGTAGGTGCGGCAGCGCTGCACGACACAGGAAGAAGGGACCCGTCAGGTTCACTGCCAGGTCGGTCTCCCAGTCCGTATCGGACATCGTTGCGGTGTGGCGCATCTGGTGGAAACCGGCGATGTTGGCCAACACGTCGAGCCGGCCGAAATGCGCAACACAGTCCTCGACGGCCTGAGCACAGGCCAGCGGCGAGGTGATGTCCACCGAAGCGAACGTCGCGTCGGGGACACCGGAGAACACTTCCGCCATGCGCGAAGCGTCCCGAGCGATGCCGAAAACCTTGGCGCCCCGTTCGGCGAACAATGTTGCCGTCGCCGCGCCCAGACCCGCCGACGCACCTGTGACCAACGCGACCTTGCCGCTGAGCTGTCCCATCCCATGACCCTCTCACGCCCGTGGGCGCACCGGGGGCACCGCAGCCAACAGTGTCCGGGTGTACTCCTGTTCCGGAGCGGAGAACACATCATCGGCCGGACCCTTCTCGACGACCGCGCCGTGGCGCATCACCAGGATGTCGTGGCTGAGCTGTCGGATCACCGCAAGGTCATGTCCGATCAGCAGATAGGTGAGCCCGAGTTCGCGCTGCAGTCGCGCGAGCAGGTCCAACACCCTGGCTTGCACAGACACGTCCAGCGATGCGGTCGCCTCGTCGAGGATCAACAGATCCGGTTCGGCCGCCAGGGCACGGGCGATGCTCACCCGCTGACGCTGTCCGCCCGAAAGCTCGTGCGGGTAGCGCTGTGCGAATGACGCGGGCAAGCCGACCAGCTCGAACAGTTCGGCCACGCGTTCTTCCCGGGTCTTCTTGCTGTCGGCCAGTCGATGCACCACCAGTGGCTCGGCGACCGAGATCCCGACCCGAGACCGGGGATTCAACGAGGAGAACGGGTCCTGCAGCACCAGCCCGATGCGTCGCCGAAGTGATTTCGCTGCCCGGCCTTTCGCGCCCAAGACGTCGACGTCACCGAGGGTGGCCACCCCGCGGTCGGGCTTCACCAGTCCGGTCAGGCATGCGGCGATCGTCGACTTTCCCGAGCCGGACTCGCCGACGAGCCCCATCGTGGTCGCGCGGCGAATCGTGAACGACACGTCTCTGACCGCGTGCACCTGCGACCGTCCCACCGGTGTGGGCACCGAGAACTTCACGTCGAGTCCGGCAACCTCCAGGAGGGGCTCCGCCGAGGGGTCGGTTACGGGCGCGGAAGTGTCGAGCACGGGGCGGGCATCCAGGAGGTCGCGGGTGTACTGCTCTCGCGGGTGGTCGAACACGGCGTCGATGGGGGCCTGTTCCACCGGGAGCCCGTCACGCAGCACAGTCACATCGTCGGCCACCTGCCCGATCACCCCGAGGTCATGGCTGATCCACACCACCGCCGTTCCGAAGTCGCGCTGCAATCGGCGCACCAGTTCGACGATCTGGGCCTGGGTGGTGACATCCAGTGCCGTGGTGGGCTCGTCGGCCACCAGAAGCTCGGGGTCACACGCCAATGCGATCGCGATCATCACCCGCTGCCGTTGACCGCCGGACAGTTGGTGCGGATAGGCATGTAACCGCGTCTGCGGGTCGGGCAGCCCGACCGCCTCGAGCAGTTCGGCGGCCCGCGTAGTCGCAGCGCGCCGGGTCAGGTTGCGGTGTGTCTGCAGCGATTCGGTGATCTGCCGCTCGAGTGTGAGGAGCGGGTTCAACGACGTGCCAGGATCCTGGAAGACGAACCCGATCCGGGCGCCGTGCACGCTGCGCAGCAGTCGCGGACTGGCACCGACCAATTCGGTCGGCACGTCGCCGGCGAGCACGCTGCTTCCCGAGACTTTCGCTCCCGGGGCGTCGAGCAGGCCCGTGGCGGCCAGCACCGTCATGGTTTTTCCGGATCCGGATTCCCCGACGATGCCGACGGTGTGTTCGCGGAACACCTCGAATGACACGCCGTCGACGATGGTGCGCGACCCGATGCGGACGCCGAGGTCAGCGACGCTGAGGACAGGGGAGCGGGGTGTCATCGTTCCTGCCTGCGGGCTTCGACGGTGGTGCGCTGTTTCGGGTCCAGCACGTCACGTAACCCATCACCGAACATGTTGAACGCCAGCACGATCAGAAAAATCGCTGCGCCCGGGAAAACGGCCATCCACCAGGCCATCGTCACGAAACCCTGGGAGTCGAAGATCATCCGGCCCAGCGACGGCTCCGGCGGCTGAATTCCCAGGCCCAGGAACGACAGTGCGGCCTCGCTGAGAATCGCGAACGCCAGCGACAGCGAGGTCTGCACGATCAACGGGCCAGAGATGTTCGGCAGCACATGGCGGCGCAGAATGTAGAGGTCGCCGCTGCCCATTGCCCGCGACGCCGACACGTACGGTTCGGTGCGCACCCCCAAGGTGCTGGCCCGGGCCACCCGCGCGAAGATCGGGGTGTAAACGATCCCTATCGCCAGGATCGTCGTCGTCGCACCGGGTCCCAGGATCGCGATCACGGCCAGTGCCAGCAGCAGCACCGGAAATGCGAACATCACGTCAACCACCCGCATCAGGACGGTGTCCAGCCAGCCGCCCCGGTACCCGGCCACCACCCCAATGGTCACGCCGACGACCACGGCGAACACGACGCTGACCACCGCGATCCGCATGGAGGCCTGGACGGCGACCAGCACCCGGGACAGGATGTCCCGGCCGAGCTCGTCGGTGCCGAACCAGTGCGAACCGCTGGGCGACTGCAGCGCGTTGGGCACGTCGACGTCGTTGATCCCGTAGGGCGCGAGCCAACTCGCGCTGACCGCCACCACCGCCACCACGACCAGCACCGCCGCGCTGACCGCCGTCACCGGGTTGCGCAGCAGCAACCGCCACGACGAAATCCGAGTGTGCTCCGCGTTATTCGTCGTCATCCCAGCCGAATCCTCGGGTCGACCACCGCGTACAGCACATCGACGAGCAGGTTGATCAGCAGGAACAGGGCGGCGATCAGCAGCACCGCGCCCTGGATCACCGGGTAGTCCCGTGCCGCGACGGCGTTGTACACCAGGCGGCCCAGGCCCGGCCATGCGAAGACCACCTCGACGACGATCACGCCGCCGAGCAACGTCGCCAACTGGATGCCGGTGATCGTCAAGATCGGGACGAGGGCGTTACGGACGGTGTGGCGCAACGTCACCACCCGCGGCGAGAGGCCCTTCGAGCGCGCGGTGCGCACGTATCCCATCGCGGTGATGTCGAGCACCGCGGAACGCACATAGCGGGTCATGATCGCCCCGGCCACCACCGCGACCGTCAGCGCGGGCAGCACGATGTGCCGGGCCCACCCCACCGGATCCTCCAGCAACGAACGGTAACCCGATGTCGGCAACCATCCCAGCGTCGAGGAGAACAGTGCGATCAGCAGGATGGCCATCCAGAAATCGGGTACCGACACCCCGAACTGACTGGTGAGCCGGACAATCGTGTCGCTGATCCGACCTTCGCGCAGCGCGGAGAACACGCCGGCGGGTACGGCGATCACCAGCGCGATCATGATGCCGACGATGCCGAGCGACAGCGTGGCGGGCAGCCGGTCCAACAGCGTGACGGTGACCGGATTGCCGTTGCGGAAGCTGACCCCGAGATCCCCGGTCAATGCCGACCCCAGATATCCGAAGAACTGCGCGACGATGGGGCGGTCCAGTCCGGAGGCGGTGCGCAGCGCTTCGTAGGCCTCCGGTGTATAGCGAGTGCCCAGCGCGATGCGTACCGGGTCGCCGGGCACCAGGTGCACCAACGCGAAGACCACGACGAGGACGCCGAGCAGCACCACCGCCGAATACAGCAGCCGGTGCAACACAAACCGGGTGATCGGGTGGGTCACGACGCGGGGGAGGGGCATGCTCAGGTCTCGCCGTCGGTGTCGAGGGTGGCGTTGCGGAACCGGACCGCGCCGTCGCGGCGCGCCTGGTAGTTCTGCAGCGCCGGCGTCCAGGCCTGGATCACCGACGGGTTGTACAGAAAGATGTAACTGACCTGGTCGGCGATCAACGTTGCGGCGCGGGCATAGTCGTCGAATCGCGCCGCCGGGTCCGTCTCGACCCGGCCTGCGTCGAGGAGGCGGTCGACTTCGGGGTCGGAGAACTTCTGTGCGTTGCTGGTCCCGTCGGTGTGGTGCTGCGCGTAGTAGAAGTCGTCGGGGTCGATGTTGCCCAGCCAGCCCATCATCAGCATGTCGAAGTTGCCGTTGTTCTGTTCGTCGAGCCAGGTGGCGAAGTCGACGGTGCGGATGTTGACCGTGATCCCCAGCGGCGCAAGGTTGTCGGCGATGATCTGCGCCGCAGTCACCGTCTCCGGGTAGTCGGTGGTGACCAGCATGTCCATCGTGCGCGGCGATGCGCCGCTCTGGGCCAACAGTTCTCGGGCCTTGTCGATCCCGCCGCTGTCGTAGCGGTCGTAGCTGGTGTACCAGGGGTTCCCTTCGGGAATGGCGAGCTGGTTGGCCTGCGCGGTTCCGTAACTGGTGGCGGCGACGATCGCGTCACGGTCGATGGCATACGCGATGGCCTGCCGTACCCGCACGTCGTTCCACGGCGCGCGGGCCTGGTTGAGCGCGAGATACCAGTAGTCGTTGCTGGGAGTCACAGCCACCGTCAGCGATTCGTCTTCGGTAAGCTGGGAAACCCGTTGCGGCGGGATCGAATCCGTCCAATCGACTTCGCCGGCCTGCAGCGCGGACAATGCCGTCGACGGCTCCGAGATGAAGCGGAACGTCACTCCCGTCAGGCTCGGTGCGCCACCCCAGTAATCAGGGTTGGCGCGTAACGTGATCGAGTCACCGCTGGTCTGACCTCGGAAGCTGAACGGCCCGGTACCGATGGGATTGGTGGCGATCTCCCCGCTTTCGACGTTGCGTCGCGACACGATTGCCATGCCCTTGAAACCACCGAGATTGGTCAGCATGTTCGGCGTCGGTCGCGACACCCGGATCACCACGGTGCCTGCGTCAGGTGCTTCCACCGCGGTGACGGCGCTGAACTTGTCCACGTTGGACAGCTGCTCGTCGATGATGCGGCGGTAGGAGTACACGACGTCCTCGGCGGTCAGCGGGGAGCCGTCGTGAAACGTCACGTTCTCGCGCAACCGGAACGTCCAGGTGAGTTCGTCGGGGCTGACCTCCCAGGACTTGGCCAACGCCGGTCGCATCTGTAGGTTCTCATCGGGTTCGACCAGCGTGTCGAATACGTTCTCGAGCACTTCGAAGGAGAAGTAGGCGGTGGTCTTGTGCGGGTCGAGCTGATCGGGCTCCCCGGCGATCGCGGCCACCAAGCTGCCCTCGGCGCCGGCGCCGAGATCCACCCGCTGCCCGGTCGAACAGCTCGTAAGCGCGGCCACCAACAGGACTATGGCGAGAACAGCGGTTCGCGCCGCGGTTCTCGCCATCTGCATCACCCCGGGACTCGAGCTTGCCTCGCCTCCACTACCCGATGTTCCGAGCGGACAAACACGTGACTTCTGTGCGCACGGGCTGGGATACTCCAACGACCGTCCGCGTCCGCCGAAGGGAACAACCGTGAGAATCCTACGGGGTATGGCCACTTTTTCGGCCGTGCTCGCCGTCGTGCTCGGGATGTCGGTCGCTTCGACGACCCCGGCCCGGGCCAGCGAGGTGATGGAAGGCGTCTACACCTACACCCCGGCCGACGGCACTTCGGGAACCTGGACCATCTACCCCAGCTGCGTGCCGGTCGTCGGCGACCTCCGTGAACCGTTGTACCTGCCGGTCGGGTGCACGCTGCACGTCGCCGGCTCGCAGGGCGCACCGGGCGGAGACGCGCGGCTGGTCGGCGGAGTGTGGAGCTTCACCACACCCAACAGCAAGGGCATGAAGTGTCCCGACGGCACCTGGGCGCCCACCGTCGACACCCTGTCGTTCGACGACGCGACCATGTCGGGCACCCGCAGCATCTCCCACAACGGAAACTGCGGGATGCAGCCGGGCATCATCAACTCGCCGTTCACGCTGGCCTACCGCGAGGCGTTGCCGTTGCCGGTCGACCGCTATCCGCTGATCTGCGAACCGGGCGGGCTGCGGCGCTGCTTCTGAGAGCGAGGAGGACGAGCCGGTGAGCACTGCGGACGTGAAACGGGTCGTCGTCTGGGGCACCGGGTTCGTCGGGCGGATGGTGATCCCCGAGATCCTCGCCCATCCCCGCTTCACGCTGGTCGGTGTCGGCGTCAGCAACCCGGACAAAGTGGGGCGCGACGTCGGCGAGCTCTGTGGCCGCGACCCCGTCGGGTTGACCGCGACCGACGACGTCGACGCGTTGATCGACCTGAAACCCGACGCGCTGGTGCATTACGGGCCCACCGCCAACCACGCCGAGGCCAACATCGCGCTGATCACCCGCTTCCTGCGGGCCGGGATCGACGTCTGCTCCACCGCGATGACGCCCTGGATCTGGCCCAGCATGCACCTCAACCCGCCCAACTGGATCGAACCGATCACGGTGGCCTGTGAGCTGGGCGAGTCGTCGTGCTTCACCACCGGCATCGACCCCGGGTTCGCCAACGACCTCTTCCCGATGACGTTGATGGGCCTGTGCTCCGAGGTCCGCCGGGTTCGCGCGTCCGAACTGCTCGATTACACCAACTACGAAGGCGACTACGACCGCGAGATGGGCATCGGCCGGCCCCCCGAATACCGACCGCTGCTGGAGAACCCCGACATCCTGGTGTTCGCTTGGGGCGCAACGGTTCCGATGATCGCCCATGCGGCCGGCATCATGCTCGACGACATCACCACCACTTGGGAGAAGTGGGTGACCCCGACCGAACGTCCGACCGCCAAGGGTGTCATCGCGCCGGGCAACGTCGCGGCGGTGCGGTTCACCATCAACGGGGTCTACCGCGGCGAGACGCGCATCCAACTCGAGCATGTCAACCGGATCGGCAACGACGCCGCACCGGACTGGCCCGCGGGCACGGAGAACGACGTGTACCGCGTCGACATCGACGGCACCCCGAGCATCTTCCAGGAGACCGCCTTCCGTTTCACCGACGGCTCTGGCCGCGACGCCGCCGCGGCGGGCTGTCTGGCCACCGGGCTGCGAGCGCTCAACGCTGTGCCGGCGGTCAACGACCTGTCACCCGGCTGGGTCACCGCGCTGGATCTCCCGCTGATCCCGGGCGCCGGAACGATCCGCTGACGGTCAGGATTTCGGCCGCTTCAACAACTCCACGAGTGCCAGGGGGATCTGGGTCTGTTCCGGCGCCGCGGCCAGCCGGTCGGCGACCGCCTTCTCCAGCCGGTCGAACAGCTCACCGGCGCGCGGATCGGTGTCGCCGCCGTCGAGCGCGGCCAGCAGCGCCGGGAACACCGAGGCCCGCGCGAAGCCGGCCCACCGGGCCCCGAACGCTTCGGCGTCCTTGTCGACCTGATAGCGATGCCAGAATCGGTCCTCGGCGTTGAACACCTCCAGGTGCTCGATCGCGAGACCTTCGAACCGGCCGGACGGGGCGAACGGCGCGATGAAATCCGAGACTCGCCGCGCGAAGGTGGGGATGCACATCCGCGCCACCTCGTGGCCGTGGAGCAGTCCCGCGCCGGACAGTTCGTCGAGCGCGTCCACCAGCGCCGTGAGCAGCGATCCGAAGCCGAACTCGTCGTCCTCGCCGACGGCCATCGTCATCACCACCAGGCGGCCGCCGGGTGCCAGCTCACGACCGCGGAACGCGATGAACTCGTGCCAGTCCCGCGCAGCCTGCTTGGCAAAGGCTGTGCGCACCGCCTCGTCGTCGCAGAAGGCGACCTGCAGGTGACCGTCGATGACCGCGGGCGTCTGACTCAGCCACTGAATGGCCCACGCGCTCCAGCCCAGATGCACGCTGTTGGACGGCAGGATCTGGGAGTAGAACGAGCGGCCCACCGCCGAGGCGAACGTGACCCGGTCTTTGCGCAGGTAGGTGTCGGGGTCCTCCTCGAGCGTGCGGAACAGCGCGGTGAAGTCATTGTCCGGGCGGTCGGTGTGCGCGACGGCAATCGAGTGCTCGGGCCGGGTGCGGCCGCGCAACACCGCGATCGCAGCGCCGATCGGCAACAGCGAGTTGTGCCCTGTGGCCGCGCCGTAGTCGGCGATCAGGATCGGCTGGGGCGGCTCCGGTAGCGGGACCGCAGCCGCGGCCTGCTCGAAGACCGCGATGGCCTGCGACAGTCCGGCGGCCTGCAGCCGGGACGCGGCGGTGTAGGTGCCGCTGTCCATCGGCTCCGGCCGCACGACGATGCTCGATTCAGGCATCGCGACCTCCGGGGGCGTCGGGACATTCCGTCACCTACGACCGTAGCCCGCGCGCGCCTCCCGCGCCGCAGAAGAGCCGTCGTGGCAGACTGCGCGGATGGACCGCCAGGCCGGGCCCCGGATCGCCGTCACGCTGGCGATCCTCACCGCTGTCCTCGGCGTGGTCGGATTCGTCGTCACGCTGGTACTCAACGCGGTCGTCTACGACGAGTTCGACGCCTACGGCGAGGTGCCCGTGCCCGGCTCCGGGCGGTTCGTGTTGCCCGCCGGCGAGGCCACGATCAGTTTCCGCGCAGTGGTGCCCGGCGGCCTCGACGAGGACGACAGTCTGCCCGTACCGCCCCTTCAGCTGAGCATCCGGCCGCCCAGCGGGGTTCCCGAGCCGGTCGTCACCGAGACCATGCGGTCGGTGACCGCGATCAACAACGATGTGCGCGTGCGGATCTGGGTTGCGCAGGTCAGCCAGGAAGCGGTTTACGACATCACCGCGCGCGGTGCGGTCGGCGGCTACCGGAGTCCGCACCTCGCATTCGGCCGGGATACGTCGGTGGGCTGGGCGCCGTGGGCCTTCGGCGCGGTGTTCGCAGGCGGACTCCTGTGGCTGGCCGTGGCGTTGCGCTGGTCGGCGCGGGCGGGCAGGCGGCCCCGCCCGCTGCCCGGGCCGACTCAGATCTAGCTGCCGCGCGCCACCCATTCGTCGTAGTGCACGATCTCGTCACCGACGGTGGTGGTGTCGCCGTGGCCGGTGTAGACCACCGTTTCGCCGGGCAGGGTGCCCAGCCGTCCGGAGATCGATTCCAGGATGGTGGGGAAGTCGGAGAACGAGCGCCCCGTCGCGCCCGGGCCGCCCTGGAAGAGGGTGTCGCCGCTGAAGACCGCGTTGAGTTCGGGCGCGTGCCAGCAAACTGACCCCGGCGAATGGCCCGGGGTGTGCAGCGCGCGCAGTTCGGTGCCGGCGACCCGGATGGTGTCACCGTCGGTGACGGTGCGGAAGTCCTTGTCCGGATGGGTCATTCGCCACAGCACGTCATCGGCGGGGTGCAGCAACACCGGGGCGTCGAGGGCCTGGCCGAGCTGCGGGGCGACGGTGACGTGGTCGTTGTGACCGTGGGTGCAGATTACCGCCACCACGTGGCGCCCGCCGACGGCGTCGATGATCGGCTCGGCGGTGTGCGCGGCGTCGAACACCACGACTTCCTTGTCGTCGCCGACGATCCAGATGTTGTTGTCGACGTCCCAACTGCCGCCGTCGAGCTCGAAGGTGCCGCTGGTGACCAGCCGCTGGATCGCGCTCACAGGATCACCACCGAACGCAGCACGGCGTCCTCGCTACCGGCGTGCATCTTGTGAAAAGCCTCCTCGATCTGGTCGAGCCCGATGCGTTCGGTGACGAACTCGTCGAGCGGGAAGCGGCCCTGCAGATAGAGACTGATCAGCGTCGGGAAGTCCCGTTCGGGCAGGCAGTCGCCGTACCAGGACGACTTCAGTGCGCCGCCGCGGGAGAAGAAGTCGATCAGCGGCATCTGCAGCGTCATATCCGGAGTCGGCACCCCGACCAGCACCACGGTGCCGGCCAGATCGCGTGCGTAGAACGCCTGCTTCCACGTCTCGGGCCGGCCCACCGCGTCGATCACCACATCGACGCCGAAACCGTCGGTGAGGTCCTGGATGGTCTCGACCGGGTCGAGGTCGCCGGCGTTGATGGTGTGGGTGGCACCGAACTTGCGGGCCCAGTCCAGCTTCCGGTTGTCCATGTCGACCGCGATGATCTGCCGGGCGCCGACCAAGCGGGCTCCCGCGATGGCCGCGTCGCCCACGCCGCCGCACCCGATCACCGCGACGGTGTCGTCGCGGTTGACCGCGCCGGTGTTGATCGCCGCTCCGACCCCGGCCATCACCCCGCAGCCCAGCAGTCCGGCCGCGGCCGGGTCGGCCGCGGGATCGACTTTGGTGCACTGACCTTCGTGCACCAGCGTCTTGTCGGCGAAGGCGCCGATGCCCAGCGCCGGGGTCAGCTCGGTTCCATCGGTCAGCGTCATCTTCTGGGCGGCGTTGTGGGTGTCGAAGCACAGGTGCGGACGTCCCCGTTTACACGCCCGGCACTGCCCGCACACCGCGCGCCAGTTCAGCACCACGAAGTCACCCGGTTCGACGTTGGTCACGCCGGTGCCGACTGATTCCACGACACCGGCCGCCTCATGCCCGAGCAGGAACGGGAACTCGTCGTTGATGCCGCCCTCGCGGTAGTGCAGATCGGTATGACATACCCCGCAGGCCTGAATGTCGACGACCACCTCACCCGGCCCCGGATCAGGAATCACGATGTCGACCACCTCGACCGGTTGAGCCTTCGCCCGTGAGATCACTCCACGCACAGTCTGAGTCATGGCTACAACATATCTCCTCCGCTGGACACCTGTCCGACTGCGGGCGGGCATGGGGCAGCCCTCGATCGATCTATCCTGAACAGCTCATTCGCGGGATACTGGAGCCCATGCTGGCTCCGACCCAGTCCGACCTGCTGTCCACCGCCCGGGACGCGCACCGGCGCGGAGACTGGCATGCCAGCTACGAGGCGTTCGACGTGGTCGGCCGGTTGGCGCCGCTGAGCACCGACGACTTGGACGCGTTCTCCTTCGCGGCGTGGCGGCTGGGCTACATCAAAGAGTCCAGCCGAGCCGCCGAGCGGGTGTACGCCGAGCTGACCCGAACCGACTCGACCGCCGCCGCGATGAAGGCCAACGAACTGGCGCTGGCCTGGCTGGTGCGCGGCGATGTCAACATCGCCCAGGGCTGGATGAACCGGTCCCGTCGGCTGCTGACCGGTCTCGACGACAGCGCCGCTCACGGCTATCTGACCTACCTCGAAGCCGCGATGGCCGCGGTGACGCACGATTTCGATGCGCTGCGCCGGCACGTCCTTCGATTGCGGGAACTCGCCGACCGCCTGGACACTCCCGCCGTCACCGCGCTGGGCCTGATCGCCGCGGGCGTCGACGCGATCCTGCACGCGCGCACCGCCGAGGGCTACGCGCTGATCGACGAGGCGATGCTGCCGTTGATGGCCGACCAGGTGCCCATCGAATGGGCCGGCGACCTGTACTGCATCGTGTTACACCACTGCCACAAGCTCGCCGATCTGCCGCGGATGCGTTCCTGGACGCAGTCGATGGAGCAGTGGTGCGGGGTGTCCGGATCCGTGCCCTACGGCGGGGTCTGCGATGTGCACAGGCTTCAGGTGCAGGTCGGCACCGACGACTACCGGACGCTGGAGAACCGGCTGGCGTCGGCCAGCCGCGCGCTGCAGGACGTGAATGGCTGGGCCGCCGCCGAAGGCTACTACCAGCTCGGCGAGGTGCGCCGGCTGATGGGCGACTTCGACGGGGCAGCAACCGCGTTCGACCAAGCGCGGGCGTTGGGGATGGACCCGCAGCCCGGCGAAGCGCTGCTGGCCTGCCGGCGCGGGGAGCATGCCGGGGCGTGGACGGCGATCCGGCTGGCGCTGACCGGTGGCGATCGGCTGGACCGGGTGCGGCTGTTGCGCGCAGCGGTGCAGATCGCGCTGACCCGCGATGCCCTCGCCGAAGCCGAAACCCACTGTGTCGAACTCGAAGCCGACGCGCAAGCCTTCGGCACACCGGGGTTCCGCGCCTGGGCTGCGCACGCCCGCGGTGCGCTGCTGGTCCGACAGGGGCACTTCGAGCAGGCCCTGGAGGTGCTGACCGAGGCGCTGCGCGAATACCGGGTGCAGCAGTCGCGGTACGACACCGCCGAGGTCTACGGGTGGATGGTGCTGGCCCACCGCGGGCTGGGGCACCACGATGCCGCCGCCGCCGACGCGGCCACAGCCGACGCGATCTACGCCGAGCTCGGCGTAGACCCGGCCGGGATCTGCGGGTCCTCGGCGCCGGGACTTCTGACCCGGCGCGAATGCGAGGTGCTGGCCTGCATTGCCCGCGGCGCGACCAATCGGCAAGCGGCGCAACAGCTTTTCCTCAGCGAGAAGACGATCGGCCGCCACCTGGCCAACATCTATGCCAAGATCGGAGTGTCGTCGCGAACCGCGGCGGCGTCCTGGGCGCGGCAACACAACGTGATCTGATCTGATCTGCATCATTTGCCCCATGGGCGGGCGAACAAATACATCGGGTAACCGATGCCACGGCGCTGCCGGGCGGCCTAACGTTGCTGGTCATGACGACATTGCACGACCCTTCGACGGTCGACACCACCGAGGAATTCGCCCAGCGCATCGTGGGTGCCATCGACGCTGCCAGCGTGGCGATCCTGCTGTCCATCGGCCACCAGACCCGGCTGTTCGACACTCTCGCCGAACTGCCCCCGGCCACCAGCACCCAGATCGCCGACGCCGCCGGCCTCGACGAGCGTTACGTGCGCGAATGGCTGGGCGGGGTGGTCACCGCGGGCATCATCGACTACGACGCGGCGGCGCAGACGTATTCGCTGGCCCCACACCGCGCCGCCGTGCTGACCCGTAACGCCGGGCCCGACAACCTGGCCCGGGTCGCGCAGTTCATCCCGCTGCTGGGTGAGGTCGAACAGAAGGTCATCGCCTGCTTCCGGCACGGTGGCGGTCTGTCCTATGCCGAGTATCCGCGGTTTCACACGCTCATGGCCGAGGAGAGCGGCGAGGTGTTCGACGCCGCGCTGGTCGATGTGGTGCTGCCCCTGGTCGACGGGCTGCCCGAGAAGCTGACGGCCGGCGTCGATGTCGCCGACTTCGGGTGCGGCAGCGGTCATGCGGTCAACGTGATGGCCCAGGCGTTTCCGGCCAGCAGGTTCGTCGGCATCGATTTCTCCGAGGAAGGTCTGGCGGCGGGGACGGACGAGGCGCGTCGCCTCGGCCTGACCAACGCCGCTTTCGAGCAGGCCGACGTCGCCGGTTACGACCGCACCGAGGTCTTCGACGTCGTCACGGCGTTCGACGCGATCCACGACCAGGCTCATCCGGCGCGCGTGCTGGCCAACATCCACCGCGCGTTGCGTCCCGGCGGGGTGTTCCTGATGGTCGACATCAAGGCCTCCACGAGACTCGAGGACAACATCGGGGTGCCGTTCGCGCCGTACCTCTACACCGTCTCCACGATGCACTGCATGAGCGTGTCGCTGGGCCTCGATGGTGACGGGCTGGGCACCTGCTGGGGGCGTGAACTGGCCACCAGCATGCTGTCCGACGCCGGCTTCAGCGACGTGACGGTGCGCGAGATCGACTCCGACCCGCTGAATTACTACTACGTCGGGCGGAAGTGAGCCCGATGTTGTTCGTCACCGACGGCGGCCTGGAGACCGAACTCGTCTTCCACGACGGTCGGGACCTTCCGGGTTTCGCCGCGTTCCCGCTGCTGGAAACCCCTGACGGTCGGGCCCGGCTGCAGCGCTACTACGACGGTTATCTCGACATCGCCCGACGGCACCGCACCGGCTTCGTGGTCGAGACCCCGACCTGGCGCGCCAACCCCGACTGGGCGGCGCAACTCGGGTACTCGGTGCAGCGGCTCGACGAGCTCAATCGCGCGGCGGTCGAACTGGCCGAGGAGGTGCGCGCGGCCGCGCAGGCCGACGGCGTCACCGCAGTGGTGAGCGGATGTATCGGTCCGCGCGGGGACGGGTACGACCCCGGCGCCGCCATGACCACTGGCGAAGCCGAGGACTACCACGCCACCCAGATCGGGACCTACGCGGCGACGTCAGCCGATCGGGTCACCGCGATCACGATGACCAACACACCCGAGGCGGTCGGCGTGGTCCGGGCCGCCGCGGCGGCCGGCATCACCTCCGCGGTCTCGTTCACCGTCGAGACCGACGGCCGGCTGCCCACGGGTCAGCCGCTGCATGAGGCCGTCGAGCAGACCGACGCCGAGACCGCTGCCGCCGCGGAGTTCTTCATGGTCAACTGTGCGCACCCGACGCACTTCGCGGCCGCGCTCGACCACGACGGCCCGTGGCTGCGACGGCTGGGCGGGCTGCGCGCCAACGCCTCGACCCTCAGCCACGCTGAACTCGACGTGGCCACCGAGTTGGACGACGGCGATCCCGACGATCTGGCGGCTGCGCACGTCGCGCTGCGCCACCGTCTGCCCGCGGTCGCGGTGCTCGGCGGGTGCTGCGGCACCGACGCCCGGCATGTGGCCGCGCTGTGCGCCGCTTGGGAGGCGAACTAGGCTCGGGCGCGATGAGCGCACTCGACGTGCTGGCCGACTGGCCGGTCCCGACTGTGGCCGCGGCGGTGGTGGGCCGCGACGGGACGATCGCCCACCACGGCGACACCACCCACGCATTCGCGCTGGCGTCGGTGACCAAGCTGCTTGTCGCCCGCGCCGTCCAGGTGGCCGTCGAAGAAGGGGCGGTCGACCTGGACAGCGAGGCCGGGCCGCCGGGATCGACCGTGCAGCACCTCCTGGCGCACGCGGCCGGCTACGAGATGACCTCGGGCAAGGTCATCGCCGCGCCGGGCACCCGCAGGATCTACTCGAATCACGGTTTCACCGTGCTGGCCCAGACTCTCGAACAGGCGACCGACATTCCGTTCGCCGACTACCTCCGCGACGCGGTGTTCCAACCGCTCGGGATGTCGGACACGGCGTTCGACGGTGGGGCCGAGGCGGCCGGATTCGGCGGCACATCCACGGTCGACGACCTGGCGGTATTCGCCCGTGACCTGCTGGTTCCCGCCACCGTGTCGCAGCAGATGCACGACCGGGCCATCAGTGTGGCCTTCGAGGGGCTCGACGGGGTGCTGCCCGGGTTCGGGGTGCAGCGACCCAACGACTGGGGCCTCGGTTTCGAGATTCGCGACGGCAAATCCCCGCACTGGACCGGGGCGGCGAACTCGCCGCGCACGTTCGGCCATTTCGGTCAGTCCGGGACGTTCCTGTGGGTGGATCCCGAGGCGGAGTTGGCGCTGGTCGTGCTCACGGACCGGCAGTTCGGCGACTGGGCACACGAGGTGATGCCGGCACTGTCTGATGAAGTCCTAAGAGAGTTCGGGTCGGACTAGCGCAACGTCCGTCTCACGAGGCACAATGGACTCGCAAGTCACAACTTCATCTGCATTCACTTTTGCTGCTGTTCGGCGCACACCAGGTCGTTGGGGAAGACGTCCCTCGTGGAGCCGAAGGAGTAGCAGATGCGTGCAGCGAACCAATTCGCCGACGCGACGACGGGCGTGGTGTACATCCATGCCTCGCCCGCGGCGGTGTGCCCGCATGTCGAGTGGGCGTTGTCGTCGACCCTCAATGCGAGGGCGAATCTGAAGTGGACGCCGCAGCCCGCCATGCCCGGGCAGCTCCGTGCGGTGACCAACTGGGTCGGCCCGGTGGGCACCGGAGCCCAGTTGGCCAATGCGCTGCGCTCCTGGTCGGTGCTGCGCTTCGAGGTGACCGAGGACCCCAGTCAGGGCGTGGACGGCCACCGCTGGTGCCACACCCCGCAGTTGGGGTTGTGGAGCGGTGCGATGAGTGCCAACGGTGACGTGATGGTCGGTGAGATGAGGCTGCGCACGCTGATGGCCGGCGGTGCGGACATGCTGGCCTCGGAGCTGGACTCCGTGCTGGGCACCGCGTGGGACGAGGCGCTCGAGGCCTACCGCGACGGGGGCGAGGGCGCCGAGGTCAGCTGGCTGAGCAGGGGAGTGGGCTAAACGGGCCGCAGGATCTTCAGCGCGGCGGGAACCGCGGAGATCCGCACCGGCAGCGGACAGACGTACTCGCCGTCGGCATAGGCATTGATGTCGAAATCCCCGGGCACTTCCACCGTGATGACACGGGCCCGCGCCGTGCGCACCTCGTCGAGGTCGACGTGGGTGCCCTTGAACACGGTCGGGAACAACCGGATCAGCCGGGTGCGCGATGCGGAGGCGACCATGGTCGCGTCGATCCGGCCGTCGCGCGGGTCCGCATCGGGACAGATCAGCATGCCGCCGCCGTAGCTGCGGGTGTTGCCGAATGCGGCCAGGGTGAGCTCGGTCGTGAGCTCCGTGCCGTCGAACGTCAGCCGGAACGGCAGCAGCCGTAGTTTCGACAACTCGGCGACCATCGCGAGGTTGTAGCGCATCCGGCCGTGCGGCCAGCGCATTCGGTTGGTGCGGTCGGTCACCAGCGAGTCGAACCCGGCGGCCATCACGGTGCCGAACCATCGACGCGTGCCGTCGGCGCCCTCGATCAACCCGAGATCGATGGTGTCGGCCTCGCCGTCGACGACGACGTCGGCGGCGGCCACCGGATTGGTGGGGATGCCGAACTCGCGCGCGTGGTCGTTGCCCGTCCCGGCCGGGACGATGCCCAGCGGGATGTCGGTCTGGGCGAGCACCTGCAGCGCCAGGGACACGATGCCGTCGCCGCCGACGACCACCAGCGCGTCCATCCCGCGTTCCAGCGCACCCTCGACCAACAGCCGGGCGTGCGCGGGGTCGCGGCCGGCGATGGCCACCACATCGACGCCCCGCTTGTGCAGGTGCGCGATGGCCCGTTCGGCGGCGTGCGACGCGCTGCCATGCCCGGACGCCGGATTGGTCAGGACGGTGACGCGCGAGCGGCCGGTCACGGAATCAGCTTGCCCGGATTGAGGATTCCCGCCGGGTCCAGCGTCGCCTTCACCGCCCGCAGCACCTCGACGCCCAGTTCGCCGACCTCGTCGCGCATCCAAGGCCGATGGTCCGCACCGACCGCGTGGTGGTGGGTGATGGTCGCGCCGGAACGCATCATCGCCTCGGACGCCGCGGCCTTGGCCGTGCGCCACTGCTCGATCGGATTGCCGCGCTGGGCGGCGACGACGGTGAAGTACAGCGACGCTCCGGTCGGGTACACATGCGAAATGTGGCACAGCACCAGGGCTGCTGTCCCCGATTCGGCCAGGGAGTCGGTGAGTGCCGCGGTCACCGCGGTCTTCACCGCCGCCAGGTTCGACCAGTTCGTCGCCGTCTCCAGCGTCTCGCACAGCGCGCCGGCGGCCAGCAGCGCGTCGCGCAGATACGGGGCGTTGAACCGGCCGTGCTCCCAGTCGCGTGCGGGCTGTTCCCCCAGCGAGGTGCCGCCCCGGGCGGCCAGCAGCTCACGCGTCTCGGCGTGCCGGCTGGCCACATGGGCTTCGGTACCTTCGAACGCCGTGATGGCCAGGCAGCCGCCGGTGATCTGCTGTTCGCCGATCTGCTCGGTGGTGGCCAGGTTGACGCCGGTCTCGGCTTCGTCGGACAACCGGATCACCGTCGGCCCGGTGCCGGTCTGCACCACGGCGCGCAGTGCCTCGGCGCCCGTGGCGAAATCCGGGAAAGACCACGCTTCGTAGCGGGTGCTCTCCGGCACCGGGTGGACGCGCACGCGCACGCGGGTGATCACCCCGAACGTCCCCTCCGAGCCGAGCAGCAGGTGCCGAAGATCCGGTCCGGCCGCCGACGCCGGGGCGCGCCCGACGTCGAGGATGCCGGCGGGGGTCACCGCGCGCACACCGCGGACCATGTCGTCGAAGCGGCCGTAACCCGCAGAGTCCTGACCCGACGAGCGGGTGGCCGCGAAGCCGCCGATGGTGGCGAACCGGAAGCTCTGCGGAAAATGGCCGAGTGAGAATCCCCGCTCGCCGAGCAGCTGCTCGGCCTGCGGGCCGGTCAGTCCGGCGCCGAGTTCGGCCTCCCAGGACACCGCGTCGAGCGCATGCAGCTCGTCGAGCCGGCGCAGATCCAGCGTCACCACGGCCTTGAAGTCGCCGCGCAACGGGTCCAGCCCGCCGACCACGCTGGTCCCGCCGCCGAACGGGACGACGGCGATGCTGTGGTCGGCGCAGTAGCCGAGCAACTCCGCCACCTCCTGCTCGCTACCCGGGAGCAGGACCGCGTCGGGCGCATCCTGCACGCCGAAATCCTTGCGGCGCAGTAGGTCCAACGTGGATTTGCCGCCCGCCCGCAACAGCCGGCCGCGGTCGTCGACCACCAGGTGCTCGGCGCCGACGATGGCGCCCATTCCGGAGCGGTCGGCCGGGGCCAACGCCGACGGCCGCAACCGCACCTGCTCGATCTCGGGCTGGGCGATGTCGGTGGCGTCGATGCCCAGCGCTTGGTTGAGCAGACTGCGGATTCCGGCCGAGAGCGGCTTGGCCAACACCGGGTCACCCCAGGCATTCCACTGCATCGGCGGGTCGCTCGGCTGCGCTGCTGCGGGAGTCATGAGTTACAGTATTACAGATGACGTCAATCCGTAACTCGGTGGCCACGGTCGAGGAGCGCATCCTCGACGCCGCAGCGGCCTGCGTCCTGGCCTACGGTGTGGACCGGGTGACGATGACCGAGATCGCCCGGCGGGCCCGGGTCAGCCGTCCGACGATCTATCGCCGCTGGCCCGACATCCGCTGGGTGATCGCCGAACTTCTGACCGTGCGTATCGCCGGGGTGCTCGACGGGGTGCCCGAGCAGGGGGTCGGCCGGGCCGCCACGGTGGCCCGGGTGGTGGCCGTGGCGCGGCACCTGCGCAATGACGACGTGGTGATGTCGGTCATCCACAACGCCCCCGCGATCGCGATGACCTACATCGCCGACCGGCTCGGCACCAGCCAGCAGATCCTCGTCGACACCTTGGCCGAGGCGATCAAGGCCGGTCAGGACGAGGGCAGCATCCGCGCCGGGGACCCGCGGGGGATGGCCGCGATGTGCCTGCTGATCACCCAGTCGACCATCCAGTCGGCCCAGATGGTCGGTGACCTGCTCGACGCCGACGCCCTCGACACGGAACTGGGCCTGGCCCTGAGCGGATATCTGAAACCATGAACAAGACATCAGCGTTGAACGCCACCCGGCGTCGCTCGGAATTGCAGCGCCTGGGCGACGGTGCGCCGATCGACGTCCTCGTCATCGGCGGCGGCATCACCGGTGCCGGCATCGCACTGGACGCGGCCAGTCGCGGAATGTCCGTGGCGCTCGTCGAGAAGCACGACCTCGCATTCGGCACCAGCCGCTGGAGTTCGAAACTCGTCCACGGCGGTCTGCGGTATCTGGCCACGGGCAACATCGGCATCGCGCGCCGCAGTGCGGTGGAGCGGAATCTGCTGATGACGCGCAACGCCCCTCACCTGGTGCACGCGATGCCGCAACTGGTTCCGCTGCTGCCGGAAATGACCACCGCGTCGCGGGCGCTGGTGCGGGTCGGATTCGCCGCCGGCGACGGACTGCGCAGGCTGGCGGGCACGCCCGCGTCGGTACTGCCGCGATCCCGCCGGATCGATGCGCGCCGGGCGGCCGAACTGGCGCCGACCGTACGCCGCGCCGGACTCGACGGTGCACTGCTGGCCTATGACGGGCAGTTGATCGACGACGCGCGACTGGTCACCGCCGTCGCCCGGACAGCCGCCCAGTGCGGTGCGACGGTGCTGACGCGGGTGGTCGCGTCGCAGGCGTCGGGCACGTCGGCCACCCTGACCGACACTCTGACCGGCGAGACACTCGAGGTGACGGCGCGCGCGGTGATCAACGCCTCGGGCGTATGGGCGGGTGCCGTCGACGAATCGGTGAAGCTGCGTCCCAGCCGCGGCACCCATCTGGTCTTCGACGCGGCGGTATTCGGCAATCCGGTTGCCGCGCTCACGGTTCCGATTCCCGGGGAGATCAACCGCTTCGTCTTCGCGATGCCCGAACAGCTCGGACGGGTGTATCTGGGGCTGACCGACGAAGATGCACCCGGCCCGATCCCGGATGTGCCGGAGCCGACCGCGGCGGAGATCACCTTCCTACTCGAGACCGTCAACACGGCGCTGGAGACGTCGGTGGGACCCGCAGACGTGATCGGGGCGTATGCGGGGTTGCGGCCGCTGATCGACACCGGGTCGGGCCGGACCGCCGACGTCTCGCGCGAGCATGCGGTCACCGAATCGCCGTCGGGCGTCATCAGCGTGATCGGTGGGAAGCTCACCGAGTATCGCTACATGGCCGAGGATGTCCTCGACCGCGCCGTCACGCTGCGCGGGCTCACCGCCGGACCCTGCCGGACACGCAACCTGCCGCTGGTTGGCGCGCCGTCGAACCCGGGTGCAGCCCCGCGCTCCGCCGTCGCACTACCCGACTCGCTGGTGGCCCGCTACGGCGCCGAGGCGGCCGATGTCCTGGCGCAGGCGCGTTGCGAGCGGCCAGCCGAAGCCGTGGCCGAGGGCATCGATGTCACACGCGCGGAATTCGAGTACGCAATCACCCATGAAGGCGCGCTGAGTGTCGACGACATCCTCGACCGGCGCACGCGCATCGGCCTGGTGGCCACGGACCGGGAGCGCGCAACCGATTGCGCGGCAGAGATTCTGGCGACCTTGAGCTGACATCACGTGCTCGCGCTGCCTTCAGCGCAACAACACATCGCGAACATCGGATGCTGTATGACGTTGCCAGAGAGCCTGCACGGGCACGACGAGAGGCGGCCGAAGGTCGACGACCCGGACGCGGCCGTCCATTGCCGGGCCCGCGGGCGCGGTGACGAACGCGATGGCGCCGGTGGTCAGTGGAGCGGCGACGGTCGCTGCACCCTGCACTCGGCTCACCACGTAGTCAGGCTCGAATCCCGCTCGGCGACAGGCCCCCAGGAGCAGGTCGCTGTAGTACGACGCACCCGGGGGCGCCCATAGCGCGATGCGTTCGCCGGCCAGGGCGGCGATGTCGATTTCCACCTCGGCGGCCAGTCGGTGCTGCGCCGGCACGGCCACCCGAACGGGGTGATAGCCGACTACGGCCCCCGCCAGGTCATGACTGGGCACCACCCCGCGCCGCAACCCCAGCTGAACCGATCCGCCCAGGATGGCATCGATCAGGTCATCGGGGTACATCTGCCGAAATGTGAAGGAGGTCGACGCATGTTCATCGATGGCCGTCTCCATCACGCTGTACACCTCGGCTCCGCTCAGGGCGGGTGTGTGGCCGACGACGTAGACCTCGTCGTCCCCACTGGCGACCCGTTCGACATGCTCGGCGACGGTACGAGCGGCCGCCAACAACGTCCGTCCTTCTCGGAGCAGCAGCGCCCCAGCGCCGGTGGTGGTGACGCGGCGGCCTTCGCGGACGAGAAGCGCTGCGCCCAGCTCCTTTTCGAGCTGCCGCACCGACGTGCTCAACGCCTGCTGGCTCAGGTGCAACTCGGCGGCCGCCCGCGTGAAGCTGCCCACCTCGGCCACCGCGATGAAGTGACGCAGTCGGCGCAGATCCGGAGTGGAGACCATCTACAAACAGTACTTGTCGGAAACTCGAAAATATGGGTTTCTCATTTGTCGATAGCGTCGCTAACGTCGGCGTCATGAGCACACTCGAAGGTAAATCCGCAGTCGTGGCTGCCGGCGCGAAGAATCTCGGCGGCCTGATCAGTACCACGCTGGCGGCCAAAGGGGTCAACGTCGCGGTCCACTACCACAGCGCGGCCAGCGAGCAGGATGCCGACCGGACCCTGGCTCAGATCCAGGAGGCCGGTGTGCAGGCCGTCAAGGTGCAGGGTGACCTGACGGTGCCGGCCAACGTCGAGAAGCTGTTCGACACCGCCGTCGACGCCTTCGGAGGTGTTGACATCGCGATCAACACCGTCGGTCGGGTGTTGCGCAAGCCGTTCACCGAAACTACTGAGGCCGAATATGATTCGATGTTCGACATCAACGCCAAGGCGGCGTACTTCTTCCTGCAGCAGGCCGGCAAGCGGCTGAACGACAACGGGTCGGTGGTGACCATCGTGACTGCGTTGCTGGCGGCCTACACCGACGGCTATTCCACCTACGCCGGTTCCAAGAGCCCGGTGGAGCACTTCACCCGGGCCGCGTCCAAGGAATTCGGCGAGCGCGGCATCAACGTCAACAACGTCGCGCCCGGCCCCATGGACACCCCGTTCTTCTACCCGCAGGAAACCCCCGAACGGGTCGAATTCCACAAGTCCCAGGCGATGGACAACCGGTTGACCGACATCACCGACATCGCGCCGCTGGTGGTGTTCCTCGCCGACGAAGGCCATTGGATCAACGGTCAGACCATCTTTGCCAACGGCGGCTACACCACGCGATAACTCGATTGCTGGCGCCAACAGACAAAATCAGCGATGTCCCGCCAGTTGCCAGCCGCGGGATGCTATTCCGCGCGCGGATCTACAGCGGGATGTTCTTGTGGCGGCCGCGGCGCATCGGCGCCTCGGCCAGCGCCTGGGTCAGCTTGGACCGCGTGTGAGCCGGGTCGATCTTCTCGTCGACCACGCCGATCTCGATCGCCGAATCGACACCGCCGGCGATCCTCTCGTGCTCGACGGCCAGCGCCTCGTGCAACGTCTCACGCTCGGCCGGATCCTCGACGGCAGCCAGCTTCTTCTTGTGCAGGATGCCGACTGCGGCCTTAGCGCCCATCACCGCGACCTCCGCGTCGGGCCAGGCGAACACCTTGGTGGCGTTGAGCGACCGCGAGTTCATCGCGATGTAGGCGCCGCCGTAGATCTTGCGGGTGACCAGCGTGACGCGCGGGACCGACGACTCGCCGAACGCGTGCAGCAGCTTGGCGCCGCGGCGGACCACGCCGCCCCATTCCTGGTCGACCCCGGGCAGGTAGCCGGGCACGTCGACGATGACGACCAGCGGGATGCCGAACGCGTCGCACAGCCGCACGAAACGCGCGGATTTCTCGGCGCTTTCGGAGTTCAGGCAACCGCCCAGACGCAAGGGGTTGTTGGCGATCACGCCGACGGTGCGACCGGACAACCGGCCCAGACCCACGACGATCGACGGCGCCCACTTGCCCTGAAACTCGTCGAACGGCACACCGTCGTCGAGCAGCGCCTCGATCAGCGGGTGCACGTCGTAGGCGCGGCGCGCCGACTCGGGCAGCAGCGCCTTGAGGTCGGTGTCCTCAGCCTCGGCCTTGCTGCGGTCGAAGATGCCCTGCTGGCAGAACAATCCGACCAGGCGGCGGCCCCGCTCGTAGGCGTCGAGCTCGTCGTCGGCGACGATGTGGCAGACGCCGGACTTCTTGTGGTGGGCGTCGGGCCCGCCGAGGGAGACCATGTCGACGTCCTCGCCGGTCACGCTGCGCACCACGTCGGGGCCGGTGACGAAGACCTTGCTGTCGGGCGCCATCACGATCACGTCCGTCAGCGCCGGACCGTAGGCGGCACCGCCGGCGGCGAAGCCGACCACCACCGAGATCTGCGGGATGTAACCCGACGCACGGATCATCGCCTCGAAGACCAGGCCCACCGCGTGCAGCGCCTTGACGCCCTCTGCCAGCCGCGCTCCGCCGGAGTGCCAGATGCCCACGATCGGGCTCTGCTCGTCGATGGCCACGTCGTAGGCGTCGACGATGTGCTTGCAGCCGTCGACACCCATGGCGCCACCCATCACGGTGCCGTCGGTGCAGAATGCGATCGTGCGGACGCCGTTGACGGTGCCGGCCGCGGCCAGCACACCGGACTTGTCGCGCTCGTGCAGCAGCTCGACGCTGTCGGCGTCGAAGAAGGTCTGCAGCCGCAGCAGTGGATCGCGCGGATCTACGGATTCATTGCTGGCTTCGGGGGCCCGGTTCTCGATGGTCGTCATGAATTCTCCTGTGCCGGTTCAGTACTTCCCGAAGGCGAGTGCGACGTTGTGCCCGCCGAATCCGAAAGAGTTGTTGATGGCGTACTTGTAATTACCAGGTCGTGCCGTGCCCGCTACGACGTCGAGGTCGATGTCGGGGTCGAGGTTCTTCAAGTTCAGTGTGGGCGGTACGACTCCGTCGCGCAGCGCCTGCACGGTCAGGATCGACTCCACCGCGCCGACCGCCCCGACTGAGTGGCCCAGCGCGGACTTCGGTGCGTACACCGCCGGTCGGTGCCCGCCCATCGCAAGGTTGATCGCGTGTCCCTCGGCCACGTCGCCGACACTGGTGCCGGTGGCGTGCGCGTTGACGTGGTCGATGTCGGTGGCTTTCAGGCCGGCCAACTCGATGGCGCGCGTCATGGCATAGCCGGCGCGCTCGCCATTGGGGTCGGGCGCCACCATGTGGTAGCCGTCGGAGGTGATGCTCGCGCCCATCATCCGTGCCAGAATCGTTGCGCCACGGGCCTTTGCGTGCTCTTCGGTCTCGATCACCATCAGGGCGCCGGCCTCGCCGAACACGAAGCCGTCACGGTCGCGATCGAACGGCCGGCACGCCCCGGCGGGGTCGTCGTTGTTGGTGGACATCACGATGCGCATCTGCGCGAAGCCGGCGATCGGAACCGCCTCGATGCGCTGCTCCACGCCGCCGCAGATCGCGATGTCGGCTTCGCCCAGCACGATCTCGCGCCAGGCCTGCGCGATGCCCTCCGAGCCGGATGCGCACGCCGAGACCGGTGTCACCACACCGGCCTTGGCGCCGCGTTCCAGCCCGACGACCGCAGACGGGCCGTTGGGCATGTACATCTGGCACGCGAGCGGGGACACCGAGTCGATGCCCTCGTCACGCATCCCGTCATAGGCGAACACCAGGGCCTCGGCGCCGCCCAGGCCGGTCCCGATCGAGACCAGCAGACGCCGGGTGTCGACCCCGGGGGAGCCGGCGTTGGCCCAGACCCGCCGCCCGAGGACGGTGGCCATCTTCTGCGGGTAGGACATCCGACGGTTTTCCTCGTCGGTCAGCTCCCCGTCGAACTCCTCGAGCAGATGACCACCGATGCGCACCGGCAGGTCGAACTGCTCGACGAACGGATCGTCGAGACGGCGGATGCCGCTGTGTCCGGCCAGCAGCGCCTTCCAGGTGCCTTCGGCATCCGTGGCGACGCTTGTCGTCATCGCCATGCCGGTGACCACCACGTCGGGCAGTCCGCTCCCAGTTGTCGGCGTTGCCATGTCGAGACGCGCGTCCTTTCTGCGGGTCTGGGTCAGACGCTCGTGGACCTAGTAGCGACCGAAGGCCAGAGCGACATTGTGACCACCGAACCCGAACGAGTTGTTGATGGCGTACTGGTAGTCGCCATACCGTGGCTCGCCCGCAACGACATCGAGATCGATCTCGGGGTCCGGGGTCTCGTAGTTCAGCGTCGGCGGGATGACGCCGTCGCGCAACGCGAGGACCGTGAGCGCCGATTCGAGGGCGCCGACGGCACCGATCGAGTGGCCCAGCGCCGACTTCGGCGCGTAGACCGCGGCATGCTCCACCCCGGCGACACGGATGGCGTTGGCCTCCGCGGTGTCGCCGATCGGGGTGGCGGTGGCGTGCGCGTTGACGTGCGAGATGTCCTTGGGGGACAACCCGGCCGTCTCCATCGCCCGCTTCATCGCCTGCCCGGCACGCTGTCCGTCGGCGGCCGGAGCCACCATGTGGAACGCGTCCGAGGTGATGCCCGCACCCATGAGCCGGGCCAGCGGCTTGGCGCCGCGGGCCTTGGCGTGCTCCTCGGTCTCGATGATCATCATGACGCCGGCCTCGCCGAACACGAAGCCGTCGCGGTCCTTGTCGAACGGGCGCGACGCCCCAGCAGGGTCGTCGTTGCGCGTCGACATGGCGCGCATCATCGAGAACGCCGCGATGGGCAGCGCCTCGATGCCGCCCTCCACACCGCCGCAGACGGCGAAGTCCGCGTCGCCCATGACGATCTGGCGCCACGCGTGGGCGATGGCCTCCGACCCCGACGAGCACGCCGACACCGGGGTGATGACCCCGGCCCGGGCGCCCAGTTCGAGACCGGCGACGGCCGCCGCCCCGTTGGGCATGATCATCTGAACCGCGAGCGGGGACACCTTGCGGGGCCCGCCCTCGTTCATCGCGTCATAGGTCTCGACGATCTTCTCGCCACCGCCGAGGCCGGTGCCGATGACGACCGAGAAGCGGTCCGGATCCACCTCGGGGGTGCCCGCGTTGTCCCAGAGACGTCGCGCCAGCAGCTTCGACATGCGCTGCACGTAGGACATGCGGCGCATCTCGATGCGCGACATGTGACTGTCGACGTTGTCGACGAGGTGGCCGCCGATTCGCACCGGCAGGTCCCACTTGTCGACGAAGTCGTCCTCGAGGATCCGGATTCCGCTTTCGCCGGCCAGCAGACCCTTCCACGTGCTCTCGATGTCCGCCGCGAGGGCCGTGGTGGCCTCAATGGCGGTCACCACGACGTTGGGAAAACCGCCGTTAGCAGTGGAAGGACGGGTCACTTGTCGCCCTGGATCTGAGCGCGGATGGCAGCAGCAGCTTCGGGGTTCTCTTCCTCGAGCTTCTGGATGTAGGCGACAACGTCACCGACGGTGCGCAGGCCGGCGAGATCCTCGTCGGGGATCTTCACGCCGTACTTGTCCTCGGTCTGCACGGCGATCTCCACCATCGACAGCGAGTCGATGTCCAGGTCGTCGACGAACGACTTCTCCGGGGTGACCTCCGACGGCTCGATACCGGTGACCTCTTCGATGATCTCGGCGAGACCGGCGATGATTTCTTCTTGGCTGGCAGCCACGGTGGCTCCTTCTATTTATCGGTGGGTGTTACTTCGAACGAATGTGAACAAGGTGATGCAGTTGTTCAACTGGTCAGCTGCGGAGTGCTTCCGCGAGCCCATCCAGGTCAGCGGGGGACTTGACGGCGTGCGTCGGAACCCCCCGAAGTTCTCGTTTGGCGATGCCGGTCAGCGTTCCCGCGGGCGGGAACTCCACGATCGCGGTGACGCCCCGCTCCTTCATGGTGGCCGTGCACAGGTCCCAGCGCACCGGCCGCGTCATCTGCGCGACCAGCTTGGCCATCGCGTCGGCGGCCGACGACACCGGGCGGCCGTCGGCGTTCGACAGCAGCGTCACCGTCGGCTCGGCCGGGTTGATGCGGTCGGCGACGGTGGCGTAGCCGTCCAGCGCCGACGCCATGTACTGGGTATGGAATGCGCCCGCGGTGGCCAGCGGACGGATGCGGGCCCGAGCCGGCGGATCCTCGGCCAGCTTCTCCAGCGCTGCGAGCGCCCCCGCAGCGACGATCTGCCCGGCGGCATTGCGGTTGGCCGGAACCAGATCCAGCGCCTCGAGGCGCGCCAGCACCTCTTCCTCGTCTCCGCCGAGCAGAGCCGACATCCCGGTGGGCTCCAGGGCGCAGGCCTTGGCCATCTCGGCGCCGCGGGTCGCGGCCAGTGAGACGGCCTCATCTGCGGAGATGACCCCGGCGATCGCGTAGGCGGCGATCTCACCGACCGAGTGCCCGGCGGCGATGATGTCCTCGTCTCCGGTCAGCACACCCCGCGAGCGCAGTTCTTCGTAGGCGAGCAGGGTGGCGGCCACAACCAGCGGCTGCGTCACCGCGGTATCGGTGATCTCCTCGGCGGTCGCGGTGGCGCCCAGGCGGCCCAGGTCCAGCCCGCTGATGTCCGACCAGGCAGCGATCCGCTGCGCGGCACCGGGCAGCTCGAGCCACTCGGCGAGCATGCCGGGTGTCTGAGATCCCTGTCCGGGCGCGAGGAATGCGAGCACAGTCTTGTCGGGCACGTCTTTAAGAAAACATTGTGAAGACGGTTTTGCCCGGTGTAAGAGACTATGAACTCTTTCTTATGTTTTTGTAGGTCCTCCACAAATCCGCATGTGATGCGACGCCATCGAGACCGCACCGCAACATCTCACTGGTCCTCGGGGCCGCGAGGTGTGACCCGCGCAACACCGCTGAGCTCCCCGGACGGCAGGTCCTGCGCGGTGCCCTGGTGGGTCTGCCGGGTGAGGCGCCCCAGCGTCGAGGCCACCCGCAGCACGTAGGCGTCGCGCGGGACGGTCGGATCCCGCCCGGTGAAATCGGCGATCCGGCGCAGTCGGTAGCGCACCGTATTTGGATGAACGAACAATTTCCGTGCGCAAGCTTCTATGGCCCCGCCGGCGTCGAGATACGCGTCGAGGGTGTCCATCAGCGCCGGACCGGCGTCGGAGAGCGGCCGCATCACGTCGGCCTCGAGCGCGGCGGCCGCGGTGACGTCGCCGAGCAGCGCGCGCTCCGGGAGCAGCTCGCGTGCCGCGACCGGCCGCGGCGCACCGGCCCAGCCGGCGACCGCGTTCATGCCCGCGATGGCCTCCGTCGCGCTGCGGTGGGCCGCCGCCAGCGTCGGCGCGGTCGGCCCGATCACCACCGGTCCGTCGTCGAACACCTTCATCAGGTCGGCCAGGAATCGGTCGGTCGGGGACAGACCTCCGGACACGATCGCCACCAGCCAGGTGCCGTGCACGTCGGTCAGCGCCGCGCGGTGGTGCCGGCCCGCCGCTTCGTGCACGTCGTCGCTGGAGAACTCGGCGCGGTCGCGCCGGGGCAGACCGACGATCACCGTGGCCGGGGCCGTGGCATCCCAGTTCAGCGCGGCGGACTGAGATTGGAGTTCGGGACCGACGTCACCGCGCACCACGGCGTCGACGATGTTGGCCTCCATGCGGGTGTCCCACGCGCCGCGCGCCTCGGCCTGGTCGGCGTAGGCCGACGCGGCGGCGAAGGCCAGGTCGCGGCTGTAGCGCAGAATGCCCGCGGTCAGCGCGGCCAGCTGCTCCTCGTTGCGGGCCAGCAGCGGGACCACCTCTTCGAAGAACTCCATCGTCACGCGCACCATCTCGACCGACTGCCGCAGCGCGATGCGCCGCCGCAGATCCTGGGGTACCACCTCGAAGGCCTGAGCGGTGTAGCTGACGTCGCTGCGCGGATCGCGCATCCACTCCACGAAGTTGACCACGGCGGTCTGGACCACCAGCTGCACGCTGGCGCGCTGCGAGGCCTCGAGCTCGGCGAAGAACGGCAGCCGGTCGCCCATCGCCTGCACGGCCTCGGTGGCCAGCCGGCCCGAGTACTGCTTGAGCCGGCGCAGCGTCGATTCCGGGACGGATTCGAGCACCTCGACCGTCGAGCTCGGCGGGATGAACCGATTGTCGGGCATTCCTAAAAGCTACGCCTTGGTTCTGGCGAAAACCTCCAAGAGCAGGTCGCTACGCAACTCCGGGATCAGATGTCTGCTCCGGCGCCGCCATCACATCGTCGATCTCGTAGCGCCGGGCGGCCTCGACGGCCACCGACATGTCGATGTTGCCGTCCCGGGCCAGGCCCTGCAGGACGGCCACCACGACCGACTCGGCGTCGGTGTTGAAGTAGCGGCGTGCCGCGGGGCGGGTGTCGGAGAAGCCGAAGCCGTCGGTGCCCAGCGTGATGAAGGTGCCGGGGACCCAGGGCCGGATCTGCTCGGGCACTGCGCGCATCCAGTCCGAAACCGCGACCACCGGGCCCGCGGTCTGGCCCAGCACCTCGGTCAGGTACGGCGTGGCGGCGGGCTTGTCGGGGTGGCGCAGCCGCTCCCGCTCGATGGTCACGCCGTCGCGGTTGAGCTCACCCCAACTGGTCACCGACCACACGTCGGCGGCGACGTCCCACTCCTCGGCCAGCAGTTCGGCGGCCTTGAGCGCCGACGGCATCGCCACCCCGGAAGCCAGGATCTGGGCGACGTTGGTGCGCTTCTGCGCGGCGGGCTGATAGCAGTAGATGCCGCGCAGCAGCCCCTCGACGTCGAGCCCCTCCGGCTCGCCGGGTTGCACATAGGGCTCGTTGTAGATGGTCAGGTAGAAGTAGATGTTCTCGGGATCCTCCCCGAACATCCGAGCCAGACCGCTTTCGATGATGTGGGCGATCTCGTAGGCGAACGCCGGGTCGTAGGACACCACGGCCGGGTTCGTGGCCGCCAGTAGCAGCGAGTGCCCGTCGGCGTGCTGCAGACCCTCGCCGACCAGCGTGGTGCGCCCGGCGGTCGCGCCGAGCACGAAGCCGCGGGCCATCTGGTCGGCCGCCGCCCAGAACGCGTCACCGGTGCGCTGGAAGCCGAACATCGAATAGAAGATGTAGATCGGGATCATCGGCTCGTTGTGTGTCGCATAGGACGTGCCGACCGCGGTGAAGCTGGCCGTCGAGCCGGCCTCGTTGATGCCCTCGTGCAGGATCTGGCCGACTTCGCTCTCCCGGTAGGCCAGCATGAGCTCGGCGTCGACCGAGGTGTAGAGCTGGCCGTTGCGGTTGTAGATCTTGAGGTTCGGGAACCACGAGTCCATCCCGAACGTGCGGGCCTCGTCCGGGATGATCGGCACGATGCGCGAGCCGATGTTTTTGTCGCGCAACAGTTCCTTGAACGTGCGCACCGTCGCCATCGTGGTGGCGACCTCCTGCTTGCCCGAGCCCTTCTTCACCGCCTTGTAGGTGTCGGGGCCGGGCAGCGGCAGCGCCTTGGACTTGGTCCTGCGTTCCGGGATGAAACCGCCCAGCGCGCGCCGCCGGTCGAGCATGTAGCGGATCTCGGGGGCCTCCGGGCCCGGGTGATAGTACGGCGGCAGGTAGGGGTTGTCCTCGAGTTCCTGGTCGCTGACCGGGATGCGCTGGACGTCGCGGAAGTCCTTGAGATCTTGCAGCGCAAGCTTTTTCATCTGATGGGTGGCGTTGCGTCCCTCGAAGTGCTTGCCGAGCGTGTAGCCCTTGATGGTCTTGGCCAGGATGACGGTGGGCTGGCCCTTGTGGTCCAGCGCCGCGTGGTAGGCCGCGTAGACCTTGCGGTAGTCGTGACCGCCGCGCTTGAGATTCCAGATCTCGGTGTCGCTCATGTTCTCCACGAGGGCCTTGGTGCGCGGGTCGCGGCCGAAGAAGTGGTCGCGGACGTAGCCGCCGTCGTTGGCCTTGTAGGTCTGGTAATCACCGTCAGGGGTGGTGTTCATCAGGTTGACCAGCGCGCCGTCGCGGTCGGCGTGCAGCAGCGCGTCCCACTCGCGGCCCCACACCACCTTGATGACGTTCCAACCCGCGCCGCGGAAGAACGATTCCAGCTCCTGGATGATCTTCCCGTTGCCCCGGACCGGACCGTCGAGACGCTGCAGGTTGCAGTTGACGACGAACGTCAGGTTGTCCAGGCCCTCGAGCGCGGCGACGTGGGCTAGGCCGCGACTTTCCGGCTCATCCATCTCACCGTCGCCGAGGAAGGCCCAGACGTGCTGGCCGGAGGTGTCCTTGATACCCCGGTCGTGGAGATAGTGGTTGAACCGGGCCTGATAGATGGCGTTGATCGGGCCCAGGCCCATCGACACCGTGGGGAACTCCCAGAAGTCGGGCATCAACCGCGGGTGCGGATACGACGGGATGCCACCGCCGGGATGGCTGTGCTCCTGACGGAACCCGTCGAGCTGGTCGGCGGTGAGCCGGCCCTCCAGATAGGCCCGCGCGTAGATGCCCGGCGAGGCGTGGCCCTGGATGAAGATCTGGTCACCGCCGCCGGGGTGGCTCTTGCCGCGGAAGAAGTGGTTGAACCCGACCTCGTAGAGCGCGGCCGAGGACGCATACGTCGAGATGTGCCCGCCGACGCCCACCCCGGGGCGCTGCGCCCGGTGCACCATGATGGCGGCGTTCCACCGGATCCACGCCCGGTAGCGGCGCTCGACTTCCTCGTCGCCGGGGAACCACGGTTCGAGCTCGGTCGGGATGGTGTTGACGTAGTCGGTGGAGGTCAGCGCCGGCAGTGCGACGCGCTGCTCGCCGGCGCGTTCGAGCAGCCGTAGCAGCAGGTACCGGGCCCGGGCCGGGCCGGAACGCTCGAGCAGGTCGTCGAACGATTCCAGCCATTCGCCGGTCTCTTCCGGGTCGATGTCGGGCAGATACGATGCGACGCCTTCCCGAATCACTCGAACCCTGTCGGGTTCGCCTGAGCCGCTTGAGCTTTGGGCCAGATCCTGGCGCACGAACTCGGTGGTCAACTTTCCGCTCCTTGTTAGGCGGTGGGGTTTACGCGCGCGCCGGTCGAGTGGGTGTGCTCTCGTGGCGCGTACCTGTCAATCCTTCACCAATCCTGCCCCATCCGCGCTGCCGGGTGGGGGTGGAAAGACCAGGCTGCCTCAGCGGTGCCCAACATCGGGATGAAACGGCAGGTGAAAAGGTAACGTCTGGCAACGTGCTGATCGGTTGGCGGAGCGCCCCCCGGGCGCGCCTCGCGGCCCTGATCACCGGAAGCCTCGCCGCGCTGGCCATGGTGGTCGTCGGGTGTACCCACATCACCGACGGGGAGGTCTCGGTGGCCCCCGGACAAGCACAGCAGTACCGGTCGTCGGTATCGGCGTCGATCGCGGCGTCGGCGGCCAGCTCGAGTGCCCGCGAAGCGCAGCGGCGGGAGGCGCTGGCGACCGAGGCGATCCTGCGCTCCTGCGAGGAGATGAGCTCGAGCAGTGCCGACGCCGTCGGTGCGGTCAACACGTACGTCGACGCGCTCAACGCCGACCCGGCGCAGGCCGCCGCGGCGATGGGGCCGGCGATCGACGCACTCAACATCAGCGCCGATCGGGTGGTCGCGACCCTGTCCGACGCGTTACCCATCGAGCTGCGCGATGCCCTCACCAGCTGGATCGACGCTGCGCGCGGGGTGGCCAGCGCCATCGCGGGCAACTATCCGGTCGTGGAGATCAACGCCGCGATCGCGCGTCTGAACGACACCAAGACCGCCGCCCTGGACCGATGCGACGCGGCTTATCGATGAACCTGGGGCGACCTGTCTCGCTCGACAGCTATAGCGTGCGACGATAGAGCGCGTATGTGGCCGAGCGCACCGTGCGCCCGGTGGTGACCGAAGGAGGACTGACCGTGGTGTCGGCGGGTGACCCCCCGAACTACGCCCGAAGGCTGGGCATCCAAAAAGATCAGGTTGTCCAGGAGTTGGGCTGGGACGAGGACACCGACGACGACATCCGGGCCGACATCGAGGACGCGTGCGGCGGTGAGCTGCTCGACGAGGACGCCGACGAGGTGGTCGACGTGGTGCTGCTGTGGTGGCGCGACGGCGACGGGGATCTGGTGGACACGTTGATGGACGCCATCACGCCGCTGGCCGACGACGGTGTCATCTGGGTTGTCACTCCCAAGACCGGTCAGGCGGGCCACGTGCTGCCCGCCGAGATCGCCGAGTCGGCGCCGACGGCGGGGCTGATGCAGACCTCGTCGGCGAACCTCGGTGATTGGATCGCCAGTCGGCTGGTGCAGCCCAAGTCCAAGGCCGCCGGCCGGCGGACCTGACGGTGCTCGCTGTCGGCGACAGCGCGCCGGACTTCACCCTCAAAGACCAGAACAACCAACCGGTCTCGCTGCGCGATTTCCGTGGCGCGAAGGACGTCCTGGTGGTGTTCTTTCCGTTGGCGTTCACCGGGATCTGCCAGCGCGAACTCGATTACATCCGCGACCACGCGGTTGAGTTCGTCACCGACCGGGTCGCCACGCTGACGGTCTCGGTCGGCCCCTCGCCGACGCACAAGGTGTGGGCCACGCAGCGCGGCTTCACCTTTCCGGTGCTGTCGGACTTCTGGCCGCACGGGGCCGTCAGCGCGGCCTACGGCGTATTCAACGAAGCGACGGGGTTCGCCGATCGGGGCACCTTCGCCGTCGACCGGTCCGGCACGGTGCGCTTCGCCGACTGCCGGCAGCCGGGGCAGGAGCGGGACCCGGCGGTGTGGGCAGAGGCGCTGGCCGCACTGGGCTGATAGTCGTCCACCGATTGTGCACTCCTGGCGGCATTTCGGCTGTTTCTCCGCCAAGGGTGCACAACGGCGGGGAGCGCTGCCCTCGCCGGTGACAATTTCCGCTTCCGGCCCGGCGCCGTGTAGCCTGCCCGGGATCGGGCGCGTAGCTCAGTGGTAGAGCTCTGGTTTTACACACCAGCGGTCGGCGGTTCGATACCGTCCGCGCCCACCAACGTCATTCGCCTCAGCCCTCCGCCAACCACGTCGCCAGTAGGACGACGCCCAGCGAGCCCACCAGCGACGCCACAGACGCCGCCCTGGCCCGTTCGGCTTGGCCCTTGGCCTGCGCGAGGCCGTGCAGCGTCGCGGCGGCCATCACCGCGGTGAACAACACCAGCTTGAGGACCAGGATGCGACCGTAGCCCGGCTGCGCCAGCGAAGCCCACGTGACGCCGTAGTGCCACGCCAGCGTCACCCCGGTCGTGATCTGCAGCGGCAGGAAGAGCGCCATCGTGATGACGGCGAACCGCTGTCCGACGGCGCGCATGACGTCGGCGCGGTCGGCGATGGCGAGTCGTTCGCGCACCTGGGGCAGCACCACCAGCGTGATCGTCAGCTGCCCGCCGACCCACACGATCGCCCCCATGACATGGGCGAAACGCACCACGGTCCACAGGTCGAACATCTCAGTCCGTGACGGCGACGACGCCGTGCGCACCGGCCTCGGCGTGGCGCATGTCGTGGTCGACGAACGGATAGTTCCCGGCCTCAGGGAAAGTCAGCTCCACGAACCCGCCCTGGGCGGGACCGAGGTTCAGAACCTGTGCCGCGCCGCTGTTTTCGGCTGACGGCCGCAGCAGCCAGGCGCCCTCGGCGTACACGGTGTCGAACTGGCTGCCAACGACGTGGAACGCGGTGCTGTCGCCGGGGCCGGCGTTGACGACCCAGATCCGGGCGCGTTCGCCGACCCGTGCCGGCAGCGGTGCATGGTCGTACTGCGCGGCCATACCGTTGAAAGCCCAGCCGTCGGGCCGATTGGCCCGCAGGTTGTCGGTCTGGTGCTGACCACCCGGCTCGCCGAGATAGAGCTGTGAGCTGACGAGCACGTACTCGCGGTCGACCTGCGCCAGCCCGGGCGGGTCGATGATGACCGCCCCGTACATCCCGTTGGCGATGTGCAGCGACATCGGCATGGTCGAGCAGTGATACAGCCAGGCCCCGGCATGGCGAGCGGTGAATCGATAGGTCAGGCGTTCCCCCGGGGCGATCGTCCGCATCGGCACGTCCGGCGCCAGCATCCCGGCGTGGAAGTCGATGCTGTGACCCATCGAGCCGTCGTTGACCAGCGTGATCTCAAACTGGTCACCGACCTTGCCCCGCAGCGTCGGACCCGGGGCTGAGCCGGCGAAGGTCCAGCGTCGCTCGAATCGGCCCGGCGCCACCTCGATGTCGCGTTCGGTCACCGCGAGCTCGACCTTGTGCAGCGTGCCGGCGGCCGGTGCGAGTCGGGCGTCCTGCGGCGCCCACCCCGGACTCGGGCGGGCGGTCAGGTCGAGTGGCGCCGGAGTCGCTTCGTCGCCGAGGTGCACAGCGCCGGACGACGGCTCGGCGATGCTGTCGACGGCCCGCACCGACATCGTCATGCCGGCGGCGCGGTGCCCGGCGACCGTGCACCAGCCCCCGACGTCGGTGGTGATGCGGCCGAGATCGAGCATCGCGGTGTCGTTCTGCCGCAGCAGCGGCGTCCGCGCTCCGGTGTCGACGCGCAGATCGTGGGGCATCGCGTCGATGTTGGTGACCCTCAGCATGAGGTGGGTGCCGGGTGCCACGTCGAGCACCGCGGGCTCGATGCGCATGTTCTGCAGCGTGACCTCGACGGTGCGTTCCGGCCCCGGTGTGCTCGCCGGGCTGGATGCGTTCTGCCCGGGAGCCGCCAGCGTCACCGCCAGCACCACGACGGCCAGTCCGGCCAGGACACCGGTCGTGGTGCCGGGGACGTGCCGAAGGCCGGCCGCCGGCGACCCCTGCCGGGCGGCGGGCAGCGCGACGCGCAGCGCCTGGACCAGAAACGCACCGACACTCACCGCGGCCAGCGTCCAGCCGAGCAGCGGCACCGGTGCGGGCCAGTCGAAGGCCACCATCGGCACCGCCGCGTTGAGTAACAGCACGCGCAGTCGCCACCCGCTGCCGAGGAACCGGGCGATCACCTTGTGTTCCGCGGGGCCGCGGCCCAGAACGGCCGGCAGCAGCTGGGTCAGTGCCCCCAGCAGCACCTGCACGACGAAACCGACGACGAAGATCGGTAGCACGTCGGCCGTGATCGCCGGCAGCGCAGCCATCTCTCCCGCGTTGAGCAGGCGTCCGGCCTCGCTCACCACCGCGACCGTCAACCACACCACCGCCGCGCCCAGCATCCACGCGGCCGGTCCGCCCGGATGGCGCGCAACGGCGTTGCGCACGAGCGGGATTCCGACAACGCTGATGCCGGCCGCGTAGCACAGCAGCCCGCTCGCGGTCAGCCACAGAAGAGCGGAGAGCATGCCGGTCACCGCGATCGCGAGACCGGCCCACAACAGCGGCAGGGCGCGACGGGCCGCGGTCGCGGTGTCGGCACCGATTCTGGCGTGCAGGGTGACCGGCCACAGGGTGAGCATGGTGCCCAGCACCGAGAGCCCCACCCAGCCCAGCAGGGTCAGGTGGACGTGTGCCGACCACAGGCGGACGTACCAGTGTCCGGGTCCCAGCGCCAGCAGACCGCCCAGCACTGCGCCGATCGCCAGCAGCACCGCCGCCGAGGCGTAGAAGCCGGGCAGATAACCGAACGGACCCGGGGCCGTGGCTCGGGTCCCGCGGCGCAGATGGATCGCGTGCACGGCGGCGACGACGGCGACCCCAGCAGCACCCACACCGGTCAGCACCGCGGTGCCGGAGCTGACGCCGACCAGCACGGCGACCACGAGCACGTTCAGCGCAGTCAGGCCCGCGGCCAGACGTCGCGGCGGGGGAGCCGGCAGGTGGCTGAACGCCTCGGCGAAGTGCTCGGACCAGAGCACGATCGCATTGGTCACCGCGCCGAGTAGCAACGCGTGCAGCGCTATCCAGGGCGAGAGGCCCACCGTGCTGTGGAGGGTCAGCAGGCCCACCGTTACGGAGAGCCAGCCGAGCACGATCACGTTGCCCCACAGGAATACTGGGCCCCGAGGTCCGTTGCGCCGCCGAGGTGTCTGCGCTGCCTTCACATCGATGCTGGACACTCCTCCAGCCAACTCCGGCCAGGGGTGGCGGGGGTAGAGGCGTTGGTCCCGAGATGCTCGGCTAGCAGCACCCCGTGGCTTTGCGCTCGGCCAGATGGGAGTGCGCGGTGTTGTCCGCGCCGCCCACCGCGCCGAGGAACTCGTCCAGATCGATCCGACGCCCGCCCAGCCAGGTGCCCGTCACCTGAACGTCGTCGATCAGGCGTTCCGGCGCCACTGTCCGGGGATCGGCGCTGAGTTCGACGAAATCGGCCAGCTTCCCGGCCGTGATCGACCCGACCAGATGGTCGCGGCGCAGCGTGCGGGCCGCATCGATGGTCTGCGCCCGCCAGGCCTGATCCAGCGTGATCGCCTGGTCCGGGCGGTGCACACCACCGGCCCGGGTCCGACGTGTGACGGCGGTGGCGACGTTGATCACCGGCGTCGGCGGTGACACCGAGCCGTCGTTGTGCAGCGACACACAGGCCCCGGAGGCGACGGCGTCGGCGAAGGCCGCCCACCGCGCCCCGTGCTCGGAGGCGAACATCGCGCCGTCGAGCAGATCGCCCCAGTAGTAGTACTGGAACGGCGCCAGCGACACGTGCACGCCGAGGCGCGCGGCCCGGTCGAAGTGCGCGCGCGTCCCGGCGCCGCAGTGCTCGAGCCGCCAGCGGTGGTCGGTGCCCAGCAGGCCGTGCCGGGTCAGCGCATCCTCGTAGGCGTCCAGCGCCAGGTCCAGCGCCAGGTCGCCGTTGGCGTGGAACGCCATCTGCCAGCCGGCCGGGGCGGCCCGGTCCAGGATGGCGTCGAGTTGCTCGCGGCTGTAGTTCATCGAATCGACCCCGCCCGCCGTCGCGGGATCGATGCCGGCGGTGCGGGTCGCCGCGGTGTCCAGGTACGGAAACGAGATCGCGATGTTGCCGACCCACGGCGAGCCGTCGGTCCACAGCTTGACACCGGCTTTGGTCAGCCACTCCTCACCGGCGGCGAAAGCGGCGGGCTCGGAGTAGCT
The DNA here is from genome assembly GCF_010726645.1 of Mycolicibacterium duvalii. Classification (NCBI taxonomy): domain Bacteria; kingdom Bacillati; phylum Actinomycetota; class Actinomycetes; order Mycobacteriales; family Mycobacteriaceae; genus Mycobacterium; species Mycolicibacterium duvalii. The sequence continues at coordinate 903,479 of NZ_AP022563.1, forward strand.
TTCGGTGATCGACATCTCCCACATGCTGACCCGCAGCGGGCATGACGGCGTCGCCGCCAGCGCTTCGTAGCCGGCGGCGAACTTCGGGTCGTAGGTCATGTCCGACGTGGAGGTGTAGCCGCCGCGGGCCATCAGCGCGAAGTACCGCGCCGCCGACAGCAGCGGATCACCCATCTGCGCCATCAGCGGCCCCGTCACCGCGGTGACCACGGGCAGCTCGAAGCCCTGCCCGTTCAGTGCGCCGTCGGCGGTACGCCCGTAGTGGGCCGCGACGGGGTCCGCGGGCGGGGCGGTGTCCCAGCCATAGCGGCGGATCAGGGCCGAGTTGAAATACACGCCGTGACCGGAGTTGTCGGTGATCACCGCGACCCGGTCGCCGAAGATCCGGTCGAGCTCGTCGGCACGCGGCGCGGGGTGGCCGTGCAACAGCGCGTCGAAACCCGCGAACCACAGCGGAGTGGCGGGATCGGCGCCGCGCAGGGCCTCGGCGAAGATCTGTTCGACATCGCTCCAACGTGGCGCGTCCCACGGCGCGATCGACCGGGCCGGTGACTGGGTGGCGACCCCGCTGATCAGTGGATGGCCATGCGGCTCAACGAATCCCGGACCCAGCGCGGCGACGCCGGTGTCGACGACGTCGGCGTCGGGCAGGGTGGCGTGGCACTCGTCGAGGCTCCCGACCGTCACGATGCGCCCGTCGGAAACCGCCACCGCCTGCGCCCGCGGCGCGTTCTGGTCCATCGTGACGATCGTTCCCGCGGTCAAGATCACATCGGCCATCCCGACAGTCTGGCAGCCCGGCCCAGCCCGGGCGGGGAAATCCGCTGTGAGACGCTGCCGGGGTGTTCGCCTCCGTCTTGGCTGGTCTGGGTCGTGCGGCCGGCATCGGTGCTGCCGTGGTCGCCGATGCTGCCGTCGGCGATCCGCAGCGCGGACACCCGGTGGCGCTGTTCGGGACCGCCGCGTCGGCCGTGGAGTCCCGCATCTACCGCGACGACCGCTGGACCGGCGCGGTGCACACCGCCACGTTGCTGGTCACGGTCGCGGCCGCTGCGGCGGCACTGCAACGCGCCGGTATCCGCCGGGGACCGTGGGCCGAGGCGGCGTGCGTGGGCGCGGCCACGTTCGTCGCGCTGGGCGGCACGTCGCTGTGCCGCACCGGCGCGCAGATGGCCGCGCTGCTGGGCGGCGGCGACCTCGACGGGGCCCGGCGGGTATTGCCGTCGCTGTGCGGACGAGACCCCTCGGTGCTCGACGCCGGGGGCCTGACGCGCGCGGCGCTGGAGTCCATCGCCGAGAACACCTCCGACGCCCAGGTCGCGCCGCTGGTATGGGCGACGGCGGCCGGCGCGCCCGGAGTGCTGGTGTACCGGGCCGCCAACACCCTCGACGCGATGATCGGTCACCGATCGGCGCGTTACGCTGAGTTCGGCTGGGCAGCAGCGCGATTCGACGATGTTGCGAATCTGATCGGGGCCCGGCTCACCGGGTTGCTGGTGGTCGCGTGTGCGCCGCTGGTGGGCGGCTCCCCCGGGGCGGCGTGGCGGGCTTGGCGCCGCGACGCCCGCCGACACCCCAGCCCGAACGCCGGCGTCGCCGAAGCCGCGTTCGCCGGAGCGCTGGGGATACGCCTCGGTGGCCCGACGCAGTACGCCCACCAGCTCGAGATCCGGCCCACCCTCGGTGACGGCCGCCCGCCCGAGGTGGCCGACCTGGTGCGGGCGGTGCGGCTCTCGCGGTCGGTTCAGGTGTCGGCCGCGGTGCTTGCCGTGGCCGTCAGCGCCGTCTGCCGTAGCGGTCGGCGAGCTTCTCCTCGGAGCTGAGCTCCCGCGACTCTTCCGGGTCGCGCGCCAGGGCCTTCTCGCGGCGCCGCACCTTGATCTCCGAGTACACGAAGTAGCCGACCCCGATCGGGGCGATCACCCCGAACGCGATCCACTGGATGCCGTACGAGAGAAACGGTCCGGCGTCCAGATGCGGCAGCGGAATCATCCCGAGGCCGCCGGGCTGACCGTCCACCAGCTGCAGGTACGCCGAGGTCAACGGCACCCCCGTCAGGGCCGAGATCTGCGCCGTGTTGATCGAGTACACCTGCTGGGCGCCATCGGCTTCGAACGGTGTCTTGTTCTGGGCCAGCGCCTCGGAATTGCGCAGTCGCGCCGTGATCGTCACCGGTCCGTCGGGCGCGGGTGCGATGTCCGGCACTCCCGAGCCGCCCACCGGACGGACGTAACCCCGGTTGACCAGCACTGTGGGGCCGTCGTCCACCGCGAACGGCACCAGCACCTCGTAAGCGGGTTCCCCCTCGATCAGGCGCAGCCGGGCCAGCACCTGCCGGTCGGGCAGGTACCGGCCGGTCGCGGTGACCCGCTGCCACTGCTCGTCGTCGATCGTCGAGTCCTGCTGCGGGAGCACGCTGGTCAGCGGCACCGGCTCGGCGTCCAGGGAACGGGCGATCTGCGCGTTCTCCCGCGAGGTGGTGGTGTTCTTGCCCAGCTGCCACGGCGCGAGCACGGTGAAACACAGGTAGGCGAACGCGATGACCACGACGTACAACGCCAGCCACTGCGGCCGGAGCAGAAACGCGAAGCGCCGCATGCTCAGCTGACCTTCCGGTGGGCCAACTGCTCGTCGACCCAGTCGTGCAGACCGGGCAGCGCGGCCGCGATGACGGCGAACACATCGTCGAAGTCGTCCTGGGTGCCGTAGTAGGGGTCCTCGACGTCCAGCGCGTGCGCACCCGAGCGCGGATCGAAGGACCGCAGCATGCGCAGTCGTTCGGCCGGCACGCCGGCTTCGGACAGGAACCGCAGATGGTTGCGGCCCAGCGCGATGACCAGATCGGCGGACAGGTGGTCGTCGGTGAGCTGGGCGGCACGGTGTGCGGTCGGGTAGCCGTTGCGGCGCAGCACGTGGCCCGCGCGTCGATCGGCGGGCTCACCCTCGTGCCAGTGCCCGGTGCCGGCGCTGCTCACCCGGACCATTTCGCCGAGGCCGCGCTCCCCGATCTGGTGGGCGAACATCTTCTCCGCGATCGGACTGCGACAGATGTTGCCCGAACAGACGAACGTGATGTGCAGCAGCTCAGACACCGAGCACCTCGCGCAGCTGCTCGACGGTGGCCACATGGGTCAGCGCCCCACTCGCGGAGTCGCGGAAGTCGGCGGCGCCGTATCCCCAGCCCACCACGATGGTGCCGATGCCGTGTTCGGCGGCGCCCTCCACGTCGTGGGACCGGTCGCCGATCATCGTCACCCGGTCGGGCACCGGTGCCAGCGCGGCCAGCGCGCGGGCGACCACGTCGGCCTTGCGGGCGCGGGTGCCGTCGGCGCTGGCGCCGGCGATCACCTCGAAGTGGTCGTCGAGCCCGAAGTGGGCCAGGATGCGCGCGGCGGTGGACTCGACCTTCGAGGTGGCCACCGCCATCCGCACCCCGGCCGCGCGCAGGTCGGCGAGCAGCTCGGCGATGCCGCCGAACGGCCGGTTCATCGACCAGCCACGACTGGTGTAGTCGGCGCGGTAGGCCGCGATCGCCTCCTCGGTGCGCTCACCGAGACCCAGCTGTCCGAGGGTGACGGGCATGGGCGGCCCGACGATGCGGCTGACCAGGTCGCCGTCCGGCACCGGGGCGTCCACGGCTCGCAGGGCATGGCGGAAGCTGGCGACGATGCCCTCGGCGGAATCGGTCAGGGTTCCGTCCAGGTCGAAGATCACCAGGTCGCCCGCGTTCACCGGGGCGAGGTTGTCGGCGCTGTCGAGCATCTCGGTCACGTCCCCATTGTCGCGCAGTGTCCACCGGGCCGATCCGGCGCACTAGTGTCGTGGCAGTAGTAGGCGATCTGACGGGTGCGGCAGCGAACAGGGCGAGGTGGTGCGATGACGGTGCGGCTCGGCGACATCATCGATGTGCTCGACGAGGCCTATCCGCCCGCACTCGCGCAGAGCTGGGATTCGGTGGGGTTGGTGTGCGGTGATCCCGCCGAACCGGTCGACTCGGTCACCGTCGCGGTCGACGCCACTGCCGAGGTCGTGGCCACGGTGCCCGACCGGGGGCTCCTGCTGGCTCACCACCCGCTGCTGCTGCGCGGGGTCGACTCGGTGGCCGTCGACACCGCCAAGGGTGCGCTGATCCATTCCCTGATCCGCACCGGCCGGGCGCTGTTCACCGCGCACACCAACGCCGACAGCGCCGCCCCGGGTGTTTCCGACGCCCTGGCCGAGACGCTGGGGCTGCAGGTCTGCGAGGTGCTGTCGCCGGCGCCGGCCGGACCCGCGCTGGACAAGTGGGTGGTATTCGTTCCGGCCGAGAACGCCGAGACGGTACGCGCGGCGATGTTCGCCGCCGGCGCCGGCCAGATCGGTGACTACTCACAGTGCAGTTGGAGCGCACCGGGCACCGGCCAGTTCCTGCCCCACGACGGGGCAGCACCGGCGATCGGGACCGTCGGCACCGTCGAACACGTCGCCGAAGACCGGGTGGAGATGGTGGCACCCGTCGGGCGGCGCGCCGCGGTGTACGCCGCGCTGCGCGGAGCCCACCCCTACGAGGAGCCCGCGTACGACGTCATCGCCCTGCAGACCCCGCCCGGCGACGTCGGGCTGGGCCGTGTGGCGACACTGCCCTCCCCGGAACCGTTGCCCGCGTTCGTCGCTCGGGTCCGGGCAGCGCTGCCCGCCACATCGTGGGGGGTGCGCGCCGGCGGCGACCCGGCGACGATGGTCACCCGCGTCGCGGTCTGCGGCGGGTCCGGTGACTCGCTGCTCGGCGCGGTCGCCGCGGCGGGCGTGCAGGCCTACGTCACCGCCGACCTGCGGCACCACCCCGCCGACGAACATCGCCGGGTCTGCGACGTCGCACTGGTCGACGTGGCGCACTGGGCCAGTGAGCAACCATGGTGCGGCCAGGCCGCCGAGCTGCTGCGCGCGCACTTCGGCGCGGCACTGCCGGTGACCGTGTCGCAGGTGCGCACCGACCCGTGGAACATCGAGGGAGATTGCCCGTGAAAGCCGACGTCAACCAGCAGCGGGCGCTACTGGAGCTGTCCGAGCTCGACGCTGCGCTGGGCCGCATCGCCCACCGCACCAAGAACCTGCCCGAAGCCGCCGAGCTCGCCGACGCCCAGACCGCATTGCGCCAGGCCGGTGACAAACTGGCGGTGTTGCGGCTGGCGCTGGAGGACATCGACGCCCACGTCGCCAAGTTCGAGAGCGAGATCGACGGGGTGCGCCAGCGCGAGGACCGCGACCGTGCGCTACTGGCCGGCGGCAACGTCGACGCGAAACAGCTGACCGACCTGCAACACGAACTCGACACGCTGGAACGGCGGCAGGCCAGCCTGGAGGACTCACTGCTCGAGGTGATGGAGCGCCGCGAGGAACTCGAGGCCGAGATCGCGCAAAAGCAACAAACCGTTGACGATCTGCAGAGCGCCCACGACGCCGCGCAGCGCACGTGCGACGACGCGCGCGCCGCGTTGGTCCGCGACCAGGAGGAGACCGGCGCGCGCCGCGAGCGCCTCGCCGCGCAGCTCGACGAGGCGCTGCTGGCGCTCTACGAACGCCAGCGCGCCCGCACCGGCGTCGGCGCGGGTGCACTGCAGGGCCGGCGCTGCGGGGCGTGCCGGATCGAGATCGACCAGGGGGAGTCGGCGCGCATCGCCGCAGCCGCCGAGGACGAGGTGCTGCGTTGCCCGGAGTGTTCGGCGATTCTGTTGCGGGTCAAAGGATTCTCATCGTGAGAGTGATCGTCGAGGCGGACGGCGGCTCTCGGGGCAACCCGGGTCCGGCCGGTTACGGCGCGGTGGTGTGGTCGGCCGACCACGGCGAGGTGCTGGCCGAGACGAAGCAGGCCATCGGGCGCGCGACCAACAACGTCGCCGAATACCGTGGGCTGATCGCGGGCCTGGAGGCCGCCCGCGACTTGAGCGCCACCGACGTCGAGGCGTGCCTGGACTCCAAGCTGATCGTCGAGCAGATGTCGGGACGCTGGCGGGTCAAGCATCCCGACCTCGCGCCGCTGCACCAGCAGGCCCAGCAGCTGGCCCGCGCTTTCGAACGCATCACCTACACATGGATTCCGCGGGAGCAGAACAGCCGCGCCGACGCGTTGGCCAACGCAGCGATGGACGACGCGTCCGTCCCGGCGGGGGAGTCCAGTACTCACGTGGCGACCAACCCGGCCGGCTGGACCGGTGCGAAGGGAGCGCCGACGCGGCTGCTGCTGTTGCGCCACGGGCAGACCGAGTTGTCGGTGCAGCGCCGCTACTCGGGTCGGGGCAACCCGGCCCTGACCGACCTGGGCGCCCGGCAGGCCGACGCGGCCGCCCGGTTCCTGGCCGAGAAGGGTGGTGTCGACGCGGTGGTGACCTCGCCGCTGCAGCGGGCCTACGACACCGCGGCGGCAGCGGCCAAGGCGCTCGAGCTGGACGTCGAGGTCGACGAGGACCTGATCGAGACGGACTTCGGTGCCTGGGAGGGCCTCACGTTCGGCGAGGCCGTCGCACGCGACCCCGATCTGCACGGCCGGTGGCTGCGCGACACCGCCGTCGCGCCGCCCGGAGGGGAGAGTTTCGACGCCGTCGCCGCACGGGTGCGGCGCGTGCAGCAGCGCCTCGCCGCGGACCACGCCGGGCAAACGGTGCTGGTGGTGTCGCACGTGACGCCGATCAAGACGCTGCTGCGGATGGCGCTCGACGCCGGCCCGACCGTGCTCTACCGCATGCACCTGGACCTCGCGTCGCTGTCGATCGCCGAGTTCTACCCCGACGGGGCCGCGTCGGTGCGGCTGGTCAACCAGACCGCCTACCTCTGATCGGTGTGCACGTGCACCCGCTGTCCGTGCACGCCGAACAGGGCGACGGCCTCCACCGGCCCGTCGACGGCACCGAACCAGTGCGGTGTCCAGGTCGAGAACTCCACCGCCTCACCGGGATCGATGGTGAAGTCGCGATCGCCGAGCAGGAGGCGCATCCGGCCCGACAGCACATACATCCAGTCGTGGCCTTCGTGCACCGGCAACTCGGCCGGCGGCCTGCGCCGCCGCGCGCTGATGCGGATCTTGTAGGCGTGCAGGCCGCCGGCGGGCCCGCCCCCGGTCAACGGCCAGAAGGTGATCTGGTCGCGGGTGTGGGCGTTGCCGCGCACCCGCGGATCCTCGACGGTCGGCGGCGCGAGCAGTTCGTCGGTGCTGACCGACAGCGCCGCGGCCAGCCGGGGCAGATGGTCGAGCGCGAGGCGGCGTTTCCCTGATTCCAGACGGCTCAACGTCGATACGTCGATCGCCGACCGGCTCGCCACGTCCTCCAGCGTCATCGCGCGTTGTTGGCGCAGCTGCCGTAGCCGGCGCCGCACCCGGGCATCGAAGTCGTCGTTTGCCTCCATGGCAATGTATCTTGGCAAGTCGTATGTGTCCGGGCAAGGTCGTGGCATGGACGAGATCTCAGATTGTGTGATCGTCGGCGGCGGGGCCGCCGGGCTCAGTGCCGCCCTGGTACTCGGCCGGGCTCGGCGCCGTACGTTGCTCGTGGATGCCGGCGCGCAGAGCAATCTTTCGGCGCACGGCATCGGGGGACTGCTCGGCTTCGACGGTGTGCCCCCGGCCCAGCTCTACGCCCAGGGTCGGCGTGAACTCGCCCGGTATCCGTCGGTCACCGTGCACCACGGCGAGGTCGTCGCCGCGACGCCGGACGAGGGTGGCTTCGCCGTGACGCTCGCCGACGGCGGCCGGGCTCGCTCACGGCTGCTGCTGCTGGCTGCGGGGATGCGCTACGCGTGCCCAGATGTGCCGGGCGTCCAGGAGCTCTGGGGCACCTCGGTGTTCCACTGTCCGTTCTGTCACGGGTGGGAGGTCCGGGACCAACCGCTGGCGGTGCTCGCCGACGGGGAGCAGGCCGTGCACAAGGCGTTGCTGCTGCAGGGGTGGAGTTCCGATGTCGTTGTGCTCACCAGCGGACCGCCGCGAATCCCCGACAGCGACCGTGACCGCCTCGCTGCAGCCGGAATCAGGGTCGACGACCGCGCGGTGGTACGAGCGATCGCCGAGGACGGGACGCTGGCGGCCGTGGAGTTCGCCGACGGGGACCGGCTGCCGCGACGCGGACTCCTGGTGTCGGCCACGCTGTACCAGCGAAGCCCCCTGGCCGCGCGACTCGGCGTCAGATTCGCCGGCCCCGGACCGGTTTCGGCCGAGTCCATCGACGTCGACCCGTTCTATCGCACCTCGGTACCCGGCGTGTTCGCCGCCGGTGACGTGTGTGCCCAGCTGCCGCAGGTGGCGGCGGCAATCGCAGCGGGCTCGGGTGCAGCGGCATCCGTGGTTCGAACTCTGATGGAGGAACAACGATGACCGACGACGATGTGAAGCAGCATTGGGAAGACCGCTACGCGGAGCGCCCACAGATGTTCAGCGGCAACGTGAACCGCTGGCTCGCCGAAGTGGCGGGCCCGCTGGCGCCGGGGCGGGTCCTGGACCTCGGCTGCGGGGAGGGCGCCGACTCGGTGTGGCTGGCCGAGCGTGGCTGGCAGGTGACCGCGGTCGACATCTCCGACACCGCGTTGCAGCGTGCCCGTGCCGAGGCCACCCGACGCGGTGTCGCCGACCGGATCCGGTTCCACCAGCTGAACCTGTCCGAGGAGTTCCCCGACGGGGAGTTCGAGTTGGTCTCGGCCCATTTTCTGCAGTCGCTGGTGCACCTGGACCGGAACCGGATCTTCGGCCGTGCCGCGGCGGCCGTGGCCCCAGGCGGCACCCTGCTGATCGTCGATCACGCGGCAGCGCCGCCGTGGGCCGGCCACCTCCACGACCACGTGTTCCCGACCGTCGACGAGGTGCTTTCCGTGGTGGACGACGACGGAGTATGGGAGCGGGTGCAGGCCGGGACGGTCGAACGCGAGACGGTGACCCCCGACGGCGAGCCCGCGGTGCTGCTGGACAACCTGATCGTCCTGCGGCGCCGTTGAACCGTTGACGTGCTCCCCGGACTGAAGTCCGGGGATTCCCGTGGCGGCTCACGCCGCTGTTGGGGTGCTTCCTGCTTCAACACCCACTGCCGCAGCGGGTTGCGGTCTTACACGGGCTCCACAGGCGTTTAGTCTCTCTGCCCGCCCGGCAGCGAGAATGACCTTGGCGGCGTTGTAGTCGCGGTCGTGGGTGACCTGGCATGTCGGGCACACCCACGTGCGGATATGTAGTGGGAGTTCGTCGAGCCGATGCCCACACCCGGGTGTTGAGCAGGTTTTGCTCGACGCCAACCACCGCGACACCGTGTGCACGGTGCGCCCGTAGTGGTCGGCTTTCTCGCCGATGATCTTCACGAACTGCCCCCACCCCGCATCACTGATTGCCCGTGCCAGCCGGCGATTGCGGACCATCCCAGCGATGTTGAGGTCTTCGACGTGGATCACTTGGTTGTCGCGAACCAACGCCAAAGCCTGCTTGTGGTGATAGTCCCGCCGAGCACGGGCAACCTCGTTGTGCGCGATGGCCACCTTGTACCGCGTCTTGGCCCTGTTGGCTGATCCTTTCTGCCGGCGGGACTTCTCCCGCTCCAACCTCCGCAACTTGCGTAGTTTGCGCCCCAGATGCTTCGGATTATCGACATCGATTCGATGGCCGTCGGTGGTGGCCACCGTGGCCAACCGAGCGATCCCGACATCCACCCCGACCTCTTGGTTGGTCACCGGCAGAGGCGATGCTGGAACCTCGACGACGAAACTGGCGTACAAATGCCCGTCAGGTTCCCGGATGATCGTGACCGACGATGGTGTGCTCGGCAGATCCCGTGACCAGCGCATCGCGACCTCTCCGACCTTGGCCACGAAGAGTCGGCCGTTGTCGCGGATCGAGAACCCGTTGCGGGTCAGCCGGAACGACTGCCGGTGGTCCTTGCGGGATTTGAACCTGGGACGACCGACCCGCCGGCCCTTGCGTCTCCCGCTAGCCGAGTCGAAGAAGTTGCGCCACGCACGGCGGGAGTCGTTGACCGACTGCACCAACGCCACACTGGGCACCTCGCACAACCAAGCACGCTCAGTGGTGGTCTTGGCAGAGGTGATCACCCGGCGCTGAATCTCGCTGTCGGACAGCTTCACACCGGCCCGGTGCGCCTCATCCCGCACACGCAACGCGTCGTTGAACACCACCCGGGTGCATCCGAACACCCGCGCCAACATCAACTGCTGGGCCGGTGTCGGTTCGACGCGATACCGATAACGCATCTGCATACCCACGACTGTAAAGGCGACCTGTGACAACCCAGTCCTACCGACGCGCCCGCCACAGCGTTTCGTTGCTGCACGCCCACCTGGTGTTCGTGACCAGATACCGCCGTGCGGTGTTCACCGATGACATGCTCACCTTCACTGAACACGCCATGCGCGGTGTGTGCGACGAGCTCGGCGCCGATCTGGTCGAACTCAATGGCCAAGCCGACCACGCGCACCTGGTGGTCGCCTACCCACCCACGCTGGCGCTCTCGACTCTGGTGCAGCGCCTCAAAGGCCGCACCGCGTACGCGGTCCGCCGCGAATACACCGGCGCCTGTGTGCGCGCCCGCATGCGTGGGCACCTCTGGTCGCCGTCCTATTTCGCCGTCTCCTGCGGGGGTGCGCCCTTGCCGATCATCAAGCAGTACATCGACGGCCAAGACCGGCCACTCTGAGCGCCGGGCTACGCCCGGCGACACACAAGATGGGCCCACCCCGGACTAAAGCCCGAGGCTTGCGCCCAAGAATCCGGTCACCCCACGTTTCGTTACCGTAATCGGCCCGGACCGGCTACCTTGGTAGCGCGGATGAGCTGGCTGGGCGGCCGCGGACCATGGACGGCCGGATGGGGGATGAAGGTCGTCGACGGTTCGAGGAAAGTCCGGACTTCACAGAGCAGGGTGATTGCTAACGGCAATCCGAGGTGACTCGCGGGACAGTGCCACAGAAAGCAGACCGCCTCCGGGTCCGTCTTCGGGCGGGCACGGAGGTAAGGGTGAAACGGTGCGGTAAGAGCGCACCAGCGTTCCGGGTGACCGGGACGGCTCGGTAAACCCCACCCGAAGCAAGGCCAAGCATGCCGCGTGGGGGGCGCGGCAGCGCAGACGCTCGAGGGTTGCTCGCCCGAGTCTGCGGGTAGGCCGCTCGAGGTACCCGGTGACGGTGTGCCCAGATGGATGGTCGCCGCCTGGCCGCCAGACATGGTGGTGAGGAACAGAATCCGGCTTACAGGCCGGCTCATCCGCCCTTCGTGGCCTTGGCGACCGCTTTGTCGAGATCTTTCAGCGCGGCGTCGAGCTGCTCTTCACACCGCTGGGCGAGGTCGGCCTCCTGCTGATACAGCACGCCGTAGGTGAAGGTGTCCTCGCCGGCGGCGTGGGCCGATTCGGCCTGCCGGGACAGGTGCGCTCGGCTGACCACGCTGTCCTGGTGGTCCCCCAGGAGGGACTGGACCGCCTTGGCGCGGTCGGCCACCTTGGTCTTGGCGGACGCCGCGGCGGTGTAACGCAGTCGTTTGGCGCGCTTGCGGATCCGGTGCAGGGCCTCGTCGGCGTTCGGGCCATCGGCATCCGGGCTCTCGGCACCGGCTTCCCCGGCCGCGGTGCGAGCGGCCTTCACGGCTTTGCGGACCCGGCGATAGGCCGACTCGATGCGGTCGGCGGTCTTCTCGGCTTTCCTTTCCGCCGGGGGTTCGGCGCCGGTGAGCGCTTCGAGGGCATCGAGCAACCGGAAATAGCGCGGCGAACGCATCGCCGACAGCGACCGCTTCCAGCCGGTCTGATAGCGCTTGCGGGCGCCCTCGACCAGGCGCGCGCGGACCGGCCCGCGCACCTCGTCGGCGGGCAGCGCGTCGAGAGCCCGCTCATACCGTTCGGCGAGCACCTCGGCGTCGCGGGCGATACCGAGCACCGCGCCGAGCTCGCGCAACTCCTCCAGAACCCAGTGATCGTCGGTGATTCCGAAAGTGTCCTCCGCGGACTGCAGCAGGCTGCGGATCTTGCGGACGGTCACCCGCATCTGATGGACGGAGTCGTCGACGTCGGCGCGGACGGCGCGATCCCACTCCAGCAACTCCTCGACATGGGCGGCGACGGCCCGGTGCAATGGATCGCCGGACACCGTCGACTCGCTGTCGGCTGCGTCGGTCGAGAGCACCCGGGCCAGTTTGGAGCCGTGACCGGCCGGCTGCGCGCCGGCGTCGAGCAGGCGATTGGTCAAGCGATCGAACAATTCGGGGTCCGCGCCCGGCGCCAGCTCCAGTTCCCATTCGCGCCAGCGCATCTCGTCACCGCCGTCGGCGCTGGCGCTGACCCGGTCGTCGCAGAACTCCGCGATCTGCACACCATCGGTGCCGTACAGCGTTTCGACGGTGCGCACCGTCCTGATCCTCGCCACCGGCGCGAGCGACTGGTCACGCACGATCGCCAGGACGACATCGCGGATGGCCTCCGGAACCACGGCGGTGTCGTCTCCGTCGGCAGTCGGATCGGCGTCGTCGTCCAGCGGTGCCCGAACCTCGGTGCGGGTGTCGGGACCGGCCGGCAACTTGACATGCCAGCCGGCGTCGGTCCCACCGGTGCGGCGGCGCAGGGTGATCCGGTGCCGCCGCAAGTCGCCGCCAGGTGTGTCGAAGTAGACAGCGTCGAGTGACTGTGACAGCGATCGCTCGGCGCGGGCGACCGCCGACAGCCCGGCGAAGGACGGAGCGACGGTGGTGTCGACGACCTCGAACTTGCGTTCCGTCTCGGTGTACCTGGAGGTTTTGGTCGAATCTGCGGCCATGGTCACCTTCGTCTCGCGCCTTCGGAAAGATCACCAGCCTGCCACAGGAAGGTGACGATACGACCCACGACCGCGGACGCGCCGGAAACAAGATCGGATCCCTACCGGCGTTTCGTAAGGCGCTCTCTTAGAATGCTCTTATGAGTCCAGAGATGAGGCTTGAGGATTATCTCGACCGCGAGGGCAACATCGCGATCCCGTCGGGTGTCACGCTGACGTCCTTCCTCGACCGCAACGTCGAGTTGTTCGGTGATCAGCCGGCCTATCGTTATCTCGATTTCGACCATGACCGCACCGTCGAGCTGAACTGGTCGGCTCTCGGGGTGCGGTTGCGCGCCATCGGTGGTCGGCTGCAACACCTCACCCGTCCCGGTGACCGGGTCGCGATCCTGGCGCCGCAGGGCGTCGACTACGTCGTGGCGTTCTTCGCGGCGATCCAGGCCGGGACCATTGCGGTGCCGTTGTTCGCGCCGGAGCTGCCCGGGCACGCCGAGCGGCTCGACGCCGTCCTCGACGACGCCCGCCCGACGGTGGTGTTGACCACGACGTCGGCGGCCAAGGCTGTCGGCGACTTCCTGCGGACGCTGCCGCGGGACCGCCGGCCCCGGATGATCGCCGTGGACGCGGTGCCCGACAGCGTCGGCGCCGGTTTCCTGCCGGTCCCGCTGGACACCGATGCGATCGCCTATCTGCAGTACACGTCGGGCTCCACCCGCACCCCGGCAGGGGTGCAGATCACGCACCGCTCGGCGTGCACCAACGTCGTGCAGATGATCATGTCGATCGGGCTGGACTGGGACATTCGCAGCGTCAGCTGGCTGCCGTTGTTCCACGACATGGGCCTGTTGATGATCATGTTCCCGGCGCTGACGGGCGGCCACATCACCCTGATGTCGCCGGTGGCATTCGTGCGCCGGCCGTACCGGTGGATCAAGGAGCTGGGCGCCACCGACAAACCGATGTTCGCCGCGGCGCCCAACTTCGCGTTCGAACTGGCCGCCACGCGGGGCCTGCCGCCGGCGGGGGAGCACCTCGACCTGAGCAACGTGGCGGGCCTGATCAACGGCTCCGAGCCGGTCAACATGGCCTCGGTGGAGAAATTCGTCGACGCGTTCGCGCCGTACGGTCTGCAGCCGAGCGCGATCAAGCCGTCCTACGGTATGGCCGAGGCGACACTGTTCGTCTCCACCACGCCGGCCGATTCCGTGCCGACGGCGGTGTACCTCGACCGGCACGAGCTCAACGCCGGGCGCGCGGTGAAGGTGGCCGCCGATCATCCCGACGCGGTGGCGCAGGTGTCCTGCGGTCACGTCGCGCGCAGCCAGTGGGCGGTCGTCGTCGCACCGGACACCGAGGCCGAACTGCCCGACGGCCGTGTCGGCGAGATCTGGTTGCACGGCGACAACATCGGCACCGGCTACTGGGGCCGACCCAAGGAAACCGAACTGACCTTCGTCAACAAGCTGCAGACGCGCCAGGAGACCGGCAGCCACGCCGAAGGCTGCGCCGAGGGGGCGCACTGGCTGCGCACCGGCGACCTCGGTGTCTACATCGACGGTCAACTGCACATCACCGGCCGGATCAAGGACATGGTGATCGTCGACGGGCGCAATCATTATCCGCAAGACATCGAAGCGACCGTCGCGCAAGCATCCTCGGCGGTGCGAACCGGATTCGTCGCGGCGTTCTCGGTGCCGGGTGCCACCGGTGAGGTGCTGGCGATCGTCGCCGAACGGGCCGCCGGGGCGGGCCGGGTCGATGCCGCACCGGTCACCGAGGCCATCCGTGCAGCGGTGTCGCGTAAGCACGCGTTGCCGATAGACGACGTGAAACTCGTTGCCGCAGGCACCATTCCGCGTACCACCAGCGGCAAGCTGGCGCGACGGGCGTGCCGGGCCGGATATCTGGACGGCATGCTGTAATACAGTCGCTGCGTGAGCGACTACCAGACCCTGAGCTTCGAGCAGACCGGCGCGATCGCCCGGATCACGCTGAATCGGCCCGACGCCGCCAACGGCATGAACGCGACCATGACTCGCGAGCTGGCCGCCGCGGCGGCGCGGTGTGACGTTCCGGCGACCAAGGTGGTGTTGATCACCGGTGCCGGCCGGTTCTTCTGCGCCGGAGGCGATCTCAAGGACTTTTCCTCGGCGCCGAGCCGGGGGGCCCACATCAAGGGCGTCGCCGACGATCTCCACCGCGCGATCTCCACATTCGCGCGCTGCGACGCGGTGGTCATCACGGCGGTCAACGGCACCGCCGCCGGCGCGGGCTTCTCGCTGGCCGTGACCGGCGACCTGGTGCTGGCCGCCGAGTCGGCGTCGTTCACGATGGCCTACACCCGGGTCGGGCTCAGCCCCGACGGCAGCTCGTCGTACTACCTACCGCGGCTGATCGGCATCGCCAGGACCAAGCAGCTGATGCTGACCAACCGCACGCTGAGCGCTACGGAGGCCGCCGACTGGGGGCTGGTCACCGAGGTGGTTCCCACTGACACGCTGGCCGCGCGCGCCGACGAGCTCGCCGAACAGATGGCCGCGACCTCGGCCGGTTCCAACGGCGGCGTCAAAACCTTGCTGCTGGACACGTTCGGCAACGGCCTGGAACAGCAGATGGAGCTCGAGTCCCGGCTGATCGCGGCGCGCGCGGAATCGGCCGACGGTAGGGAAGGCGTCGACGCGTTCCTGGCCAAACGCCGCGCCGACTTCGCCTAAAAGGAGTGCTCCTCGGCGGGGAAGACGCCGGCGGCAACCTCCTCGGCGTACTGCACGGCCGCCCGGCGCAACTCGTCGCCGACGGCTCCGAACCGCTTGACGAACTTCGCGGTCCTGCCGTGGGTCATGCCGGCCATGTCCTGCCACACCAGCACCTGTGCGTCGCAGTTGGGGCCGGCGCCGATCCCCACGGTGGGGATGGTCAGCTTGCCGGTGATCTGGGTGGCCAGCTCGGCGGGCACCATCTCCATGACCACCGCGAAGGCGCCGGCCTCCTGTACCGCGATCGCGTCGTGGATGGTCTGCTCGGCGGCGTCGCCGCGGCCCTGGACCCGGAAGCCGCCGAGGCCGTTGACGCTCTGCGGGGTGAAGCCGATGTGTGCCATCACCGGGATGCCGGCCGCGCTGAGCGTGGCGATCTGCTCCGCGACGCGCTCGCCGCCCTCGAGTTTGACGGCGTGCGCGCCGCTCTCCTTGAGGAACCGCGTGGCCGTGGCCAGCGCCGCAGCCGGGCCGCCCTCGTAGCTGCCGAACGGCAGATCGGCCACCACCAGCGCATGCGGTGCGCCGCGCACGACACCACGGACCAGCGGGATCAGCTCGTCGACGGTGACCGGCACGGTGGTGTCGTAGCCGTAGACCACATTGGCCGCGGAGTCACCGACCAGAAGCACGGGGATCTGGGCGTCGTCGAAGATCGCGGCCGACGAGTAATCGTAGGCGGTCAGCATGGCCCATTTGTGGCCTTCGGCCTTCCACTTGTGCAAATGGTGGGTACGCACCTTGACCCGTGGTTTGGGCGTGCTGGCGGCTCCGTAGACAGTCTGCTCGGACATCGTTGTCCCCTCTTCGGGTCGGTCGTTCGAATCCTCGAGGCCGCGTCGGGTCCCCGGGTTCGCTGACAGTTCCCCAGTCTGCCACCCGGGGCAGTGTCTGTTGAATGGCGTGTTGAGTGGATTTCCTCACACTCGAGGCTGGTCAGCATACGATCGGCGCCATGCAACGTCTCAGCGGGTTGGACGCCAGTTTTCTCTATCTCGAGACGGCAGCGCAGCCCCTGCACGTGTGCTCGATCCTCGAACTCGACACCACGACGATGCCCGGCGGTTACACATTCGACCGGTTCCGCGACGGGTTGAACCTGCGAATCAAGGCAATGCCGGAGTTCCGGGAGAAGCTGGCGGACAACCGGTTCAACCTGGACCATCCGGTGTGGGTGGAGGACAAGGACTTCGACGTCGACCGGCACCTGCACCGCATCGGTCTGCCGTCGCCGGGCGGCCGTGTCGAACTGGCCCAGATCTGCGGCCACATCGCGTCGCTACCCCTGGACCGCTCCCGGCCACTGTGGGAAATGTGGGTCATCGAGAATTACTGCGGTACCGGCGCCGACCCGGACGCCGAGCAGTGTCGCATCGCCGTGATGACCAAGGTGCACCACGCCAGCGTCGACGGTGTGACGGGTGCCAATCTGCTGTCGAAGCTGTGCTCGACCGAGCCGGACGCCCCGCCGCCGGACCCGGTCGACGGGCCCGGCGACGCCACCGGGCTCGAGATCGCGGTCAGCGGCGCGGTGCGGTTCGCCACGAGGCCGCTGCGGCTAACCAACGTGGTGCCGGCCACGGTGTCGACGGTGGTGGACACAGTCCGACGCGCGCGTAACGGTCTGACCATGGCGTCTCCGTTCAGCGCGCCCAAGACCGCGTTCAACGCCAACGTCACCAGTCACCGCAACGTCGCGTTCACCCAACTTGACCTCGAGGACGTCAAAACGGTCAAGAACCACTTCGGCGTGAAGGTCAACGACGTCGTGATGGCGTTGGTGTCCGGGGGGCTGCGCGCGTTCCTGCTCGAGCGCGGCGAACTGCCCGGCAACTCGCTGGTCGCGATGGTTCCGGTGTCGGTGCATGAGCGCTCCGACCGTCCGGGACGCAACCAGGTCTCGGGAATGTTCTCGCGGCTGGAGACCAATATCGACGACCCGGCTGAGCGCCTGCGAGCCATCGCTGATGCCAACGGTGTTGCCAAACAACACTCTTCGGCCATCGGCGCGACGCTGCTGCAGGACTGGACGCAGTTCGCCGCGCCCGCGGTGTTCGGCGCCGCGATGCGGGTGTATGCCAGTAGCAGACTCGGCGGCGCTCGACCGGTGCACAACCTCGTGGTGTCCAACGTGCCGGGACCGCAGATGCCGCTGTACATGCTCGGCTGCGAGGTCAAGGCGATGTACCCGCTGGGCCCGATCTTCCACGGCAGCGGGCTGAACATGACGGTGATGTCACTCAACGGCAACCTCGACGTCGGGATGGTCTCCTGCCCCGAACTGCTGCCCGACCTGTGGACCCTGGCGGACAACTTCGCGCCGGCGCTGGCCGAACTGGTCGACGCGACACGCTAGATCGGCTGCGGTAAACACACGCTTGCCAGCGTCGATGCCCCGTCATGGCAGCATGTGTTGCCATGAGCCTCATCACCGGGGCCGCGCGCAGCGGCCTGGCCCTCGCTGCGGCGGTGACCGTCGTGGCCGGATGCAGCAATCTGGTGCAGGGCACGGCGGTGATCTCGGTACCCCTGCCGGGCACACCGATCCAGTGGGGCCCGTGCGAGGCGGCCGACGGACCGTCCGATCAGGCCATGATCCCGCCCGACGCCGAGTGCGGCATGTTGTCCGTGCCCGTCAACTGGGACAACCCCGACGCCCCCGACGGTGACATCGCCCAGTTGGCGATGATCCGGTTCCAGGCCACCGGCGAGAAGATCGGCTCGTTGCTGATCAACCCGGGCGGCCCGGGCGAGTCGGGCGTCGACGCCGCGATCGGCATGCTGCCGACCCTGCCCCGGGAACTGCGCCAGCGCTTCGACCTGGTCGGCTTCGATCCACGCGGCGTCGCGCGGTCGGCGCCGGCGGTGTGGTGCAACAGCGACGAGGACAACGACCGGCTGCGCGCCGACAACGTCGTCGAATACACCCCTGAGGGGGTGGCGCACATGGAGACCCAGACCAAAGAGTTCATCGAGCGCTGCGTCGACAAGATGGGCAAGGAGTTCCTGGCCAACGTCGGAACCGCCAGTGTGGTCAAGGATCTCGATGCGATGCGGGAGGCCCTCGGCGACGAGAAGCTCACCTACCTGGGATATTCCTACGGCACCCGGATCGGCGCCGGCTACGCCGAGGCCTATCCGCAGAACGTGCGCGCCATGATCCTCGACGGCGCGATCGACCCGAACGCCGATCCGCTCGAGGCCGATGTGCGGCAGGCCGCGGCGTTCCAACAGGCCTTCGACGACTACGCGGCCGACTGCGCCAAGAGTCCCGACTGCCCGCTGGGGACCGACCCGGCCAAGGCGGTCGACGAATACCACGACCTGGTGTGGCCGTTGGTCGACGAGCCGGCCAAAACCAGCGATCCGCGGGGACTGAGCTACAACGATGCGCTGGTCGGCACCATCCTGCCGCTGTATTCGCCGACGTTGTGGCGGCACCTGACCGTGGCGCTGACCGAGATCGAGAACGGTCGCGGCGACACCATGCTGGCGCTGTCCGACCTGTACATGGGGCGTGACGCCGAGGGTCACTACAGCAACAAGACCGACGCCCGGATCGCGATCAACTGCGTGGACAAACCCGCGATCACCGACCGCGACAAGCTCGTCGAGCTGGACCGCCGCACCCGCGAGGTCGCACCGTTCATGAGCTACGGCGAGTTCACCGGCTACGCCCCGATGTCGGCCTGCGCCATGTGGCCCGTGCCGCGCACCACCGACCAGCGCGAGATCAAGGTCAACGGGTTGCCCCCGGTGCTGGTGATCTCGACCACCAATGATCCGGCCACGCCGTACCAGGCCGGGGTGGATCTGGCCCGCCAGCTCGGCGGCACGTTGCTGACCTACGAAGGCACTCAGCACACCGTGTCATTGCAGGGCGACAAGTGCATCGACGACATCGCGACGCGCTATCTGGTGGACCTGACGCTGCCGCCGCCGGACACCCGGTGCTGACGGCCGCACCCGCCACCCGGTAACGGCCGGGTCACCGTTGCGTCCCAGGGGCAGACCCGCGGTGTCGCGGCATGCAACGATGGCAGCCATGCTTCGGGCCGGACGACTGTTGGCGGCGCTGGCCGTGTTCGCGGCGGTACTGACCCCGACGGCTTCGGCGGCGCCGCAACCGGTGTGGGGAACGTGTGCGGAGTTCGTCGGTGACACCTCGGGCTTGCCGACGGCCCGGTGCACAACCGTCTCGGTGCCCGTCGACTACGCCAAACCGCAAGGGGCGCAAGCGCAATTGGCCGTGATCAAGGTGCCCGCCGAAGGGGACCGGATCGGTGTGCTCGTCGTCAACCCGGGCGGGCCCGGTGCGTCGGCCGTCGACACCGTCGCCGGAATGGGAGCCGCGCTGGCCGGCACCGAACTGCTCGAGCGGTTCGACCTCGTCGGAATCGATCCGCGCGGCGTCGGTCATTCGACACCGCAACTGCGGTGCCGAACCGACGCGGAGTTCGACGCGTACCGGGCCCAGCCGATGGCCGACTACAGTCCCGCCGGCGTGGCGCAGATCGAAGGGATACTCCAGGATTTCGCCACGTCGTGCCTCAACCGGATGGGTCCGGAGTTCTTGGCCAGCGTCGGCACCGCGACCGCGGCCCAGGACATGGATGCGGTGCGTGCCGCGCTGGGCGAGGAGCAGATCAATTACCTCGGATTCTCCTACGGGACCCAACTGGGCACCGCGTACGCCGCGCGTTACCCGGACCGGGTCCGGGCGATGGTGCTCGACGGCGCCGTCGACCCCAGCATGGACCCGCTCACCAAGAGCCTGCGCCAGCAGGCCGGTTTTCAGCAGGCGTTCGATCGCTACGCCGCCGACTGCGCAGAATCGGCGGACTGCCCGCTGGGCACCGATCCAGCCCGGTTCGTGGAGCGCTACCTCCAATTGGTCGAACCCTTGGTCACCAAGCCCGCGGCGACCCCTGATCCGCGCGGACTCAGCTACCAGGACGCACTCACCGGCACCGCGAGCGCGCTGTACTCGCCGCGGTACTGGACCTATCTGACCAGCGGCCTGCTGGGCCTGCAGCGCGGCACCGACCCGACCGATCTGCTGCTGCTGGCCGATGACTACCAGCAGCGCGACCGCAACGGGCACTACAAGAACCGCCAGGACGCGTTCACCGCGATCCGGTGTGTTGATGCGAACTTCCCGAAAGACCCCGCGGTGTGGGCGGATCTCGACCGCCGGGTGCGGGCCGCGGCGCCGTTCCTGTCCTACGGGGAATTCACCGGCCATGCCCCGCGCGACGTGTGCGCGCTGTGGCCGGTGCCGCCGACGCCGATCGTGGGGGCGGCCACGTCGCCCGGACCGGGCAAGGTCGTGGTGGTGTCGACCACCGGCGACCCGGCGACGCCCTACCAGTCCGGCGTGGAACTGGCCCGCCAATTGGACGCAGCCCTGATCACCTTCGAGGGCGCCCAGCACACGGTGGTTTTCAACGGCGACGCCTGCGTGGACACCGCGGTGCTCGACTTTCTCGTCGACTCGGTGCCGCCCGCGGCCGGATTGCGGTGCTAGCAGGGGTGTAACACAGAATTAACAGGCGGAACCTACGCTTCGGGCATGGATCGGCAGAAGGAATTCGTGCTGCGCACCCTGGAGGAGCGCGACATTCGCTTCGTCCGGCTGTGGTTCACCGACGTGCTGGGATATCTGAAGTCGGTCGCGATCGCCCCGGCTGAACTCGAAGGCGCCTTCGAGGAGGGCATCGGGTTCGACGGCTCGGCCATCGAGGGCTTCGCCCGGGTGTCGGAGGCCGACATGGTGGCTCGGCCTGATCCGTCCACCTTCCAGGTGCTGCCGTGGGCCGACGGATCCGACAAGCATCACTCGGCGCGCATGTTCTGCGACATCACGATGCCCGACGGCTCGCCGTCGTGGGCGGACTCGAGGCATGTGCTGCGCCGTCAGCTGGCCAAAGCCAGCGACCTCGGCTTCTCCTGCTACGTGCACCCCGAAATCGAATTCTTCCTGCTCAAACCCGGACCCAACGACGGCACGCCACCGGAACCCGCCGACAACGGCGGATACTTCGACCAGGCGGTGCACGACGCGGCACCCAACTTCCGGCGTCACGCCATCGACGCTCTCGAGCAGATGGGCATCTCGGTGGAGTTCAGCCACCACGAGGGTGCCCCCGGCCAGCAGGAGATCGACCTGCGCTACGCCGATGCGCTGTCGATGGCCGACAACGTGATGACGTTCCGCTACGTGGTCAAGGAGGTCGCCCTCGGCGACGGTGTGCGCGCGTCGTTCATGCCCAAGCCGTTCGCCGAGCACCCGGGCTCGGCCATGCACACCCACATGAGTCTGTTCGAAGGCGAGACCAACGCCTTCCACAGCCCCGACGACCCGTTGCAGCTGTCGTCGGTCGGCAAGTCGTTCATCGCGGGCATCTTGGAACACGCCAACGAGATCAGCGCCGTCACCAACCAGTGGGTGAACTCCTACAAGCGGCTGGTGCACGGCGGAGAAGCGCCCACGGCGGCGTCGTGGGGAGCGGCCAACCGCTCGGCGCTGGTGCGGGTGCCGATGTACACCCCGCACAAGGTGTCGTCGCGGCGGGTCGAGGTGCGCAGCCCCGACTCGGCCTGCAACCCGTATCTGACCTTCGCGGTGCTGTTGGCCGCCGGCCTGCGGGGCATCGAGAAGAACTACGTGCTTGCTCCGGAAGCCGAGGACAACGTGTGGACCCTGACGTCGGAGGAACGACGCGCCATGGGGTACAAGGAGCTTCCGGGCAGCCTGGGCGTGGCGCTGACGGAGATGGAGAACTCGGAGTTGGTGGCCGAGGCGCTCGGCGAGCACGTGTTCGACTTCTTCCTGCGCAACAAGCGCGCCGAGTGGGAGAACTACCGCAGCCACGTCACTCCGTTCGAGCTGAAGAACTACCTGTCTCTCTAGCGCTGACGGTGCCTGCCGTAAATTCCTAGAGGTGGCCAGACCAGCGACGCAGCGCCCGAAGCTTCCCGGCGTGGGTCGGCTCGGGCTGGTACACAAGAATGCGCAGGCCGACCTCGACCGACTGGGGTGGAACACCGATGCCCACGTCGAGCTGTTGTGGTCGTTGTCGCGCGCGCCCGACGCCGACACCGCGCTGCTGGCCGTCCTGCGGCTGCGGGAGGCCCTCGACGCGGGATGGGGCGAACTCGACAAGGCGCTGCTGACCGACCGCAGCCTGCGCGGTCGGTTGTTCGCAGTGCTGGGGTCGTCGTTGGCGCTGGGCGACCACCTGATCGCCCACCCGGACTCCTGGCGCCTGCTGGCCGGGGCCGTCGCGCTGCCCCGCCGTGACGAGCTGATCGCGATGTTCGACGCCGAGGCCGCGGATTCCGCCGGGGGCGCGGCGGCGATGCCGGGGTTGCGGACGCTCTACCGCGACCGGCTGCTGGTGCTGGCCGCACTCGATGTGGCCTCCACAGTGGAAAACGAGCCCGTGCTGCCGTTCACGGTGGTCGGGGAGCACCTGTCCGACCTCGCCGACGCCGCGCTGGGCGCGGCGCTGCAGGTGGCATCCCGGGCGGTGTGCGGGGACACGGAACCGCCGCAGCTGGCCGTCATCGCGATGGGCAAATGCGGTGCGCAGGAACTGAACTACGTCAGCGACGTCGATGTCATCTTCGTCGCTGACGACGGCGCGCACAGCAGCCTGGCCACCGCCACCCGGATCGCCGGCGAGATGATGCGGCTGTCCGCCGACGCGTTCTTCGAGGTCGACGCGGCACTGCGGCCCGAAGGCAAGCAGGGGCAGCTGGTCCGCACACTCGAGTCGCATGTGGCCTATTACGAGCGGTGGGCCAAGACGTGGGAGTTCCAGGCGCTGATGAAGGCGCGGCCCGCGGCGGGAGGCGCCGAGCTGGGTGAGCGCTACATCGACGCGCTGATGCCGATGGTCTGGACTGCCTGCGAGCGTGAGGATTTCGTGCCCGAGGTGCAGGCCATGCGGCGCCGCGTCGAGGAGTTGTTGCCCGCCGAGGTGCGTTCGCGGGAGCTGAAATTGGGCACCGGTGGCCTGCGGGACGTCGAATTCGCGGTGCAGCTGCTGCAATTGGTGCACGGCCGCAACGACGAGTCACTGCATGTCGCGTCGACGGTGAACGCGCTGGCGGCGCTGGGGGACGGCGGCTACATCGGGCGCGACGACGCGGCGAACATGACCGCGTCGTATGAATTCCTGCGGCTGCTCGAGCACCGGCTGCAGCTGCAGCGCCTCAAGCGCACCCACCTGTTGCCCGAAGCCGACGATGTCGAGGCGATGCGTTGGCTGGCCCGGGCGGCGCACATGCGGCCCGACGGTCGCCACGATTCGCTCGGGGTGCTGCGCGAGGAACTCAAGCGGCAGAGCCACCGGGTTTCACGGCTGCACGCCAAGCTGTTCTACCAACCGCTGCTGGAGTCCGTCGGCCCGGACCAGCTTGGCTTGGCCGCCGGAATGAACGCGCAGGCAGCCGAACGGCAGCTCGCAGCACTGGGTTACGAAGGCCCGCAGAGCGCGTTGACGCATCTGCGCGCTCTGACCGGGGGCAGCAGCCGTCGCGGCCGGGTGCAGCAGGTGCTGCTGCCGACGTTGTTGGACTGGCTGTCGGACACCCCGGACCCGGATGCGGGGCTGTTGAACTACCGCCGGCTCAGCGACGAGATGGCCGATCAGCGCTGGTTCCTCGGGACATTGCGTGACGAGGGCGCCGTCGCCAAACGATTGATGCACGTGCTGGGCACCTCGGCCTACATCCCGGACCTGTTGATGCGTGC
This sequence comes from Mycolicibacterium duvalii, assembly GCF_010726645.1. Lineage (NCBI taxonomy): Bacteria > Bacillati > Actinomycetota > Actinomycetes > Mycobacteriales > Mycobacteriaceae > Mycobacterium > Mycolicibacterium duvalii. The sequence goes on from NZ_AP022563.1 coordinate 927,761, forward strand.
CCCCGAGGTGATCCAGCTGTACGCCGATGGACCGAACGGGCCCAAGCTCTGTGACGTCGACACCGAGGGGGCCGCGCGCTCCCTGGTGGCCTCCGCGGCGCGCCACTCGGATCCGCTGCGGGCGATCGCGGCCGCCCGGTCGCTGCGCCGACGGGAGCTGGCGCGCATCGCATCCGCGGATCTGTTGGGCATGCTCGACGTCACCGAGGTGTGCCGGCAGCTCACCTCGGTGTGGGTGGCCGTGCTGCAGGCCGCGCTCGATGCGGTGACCCGGGCCAACACGTCGGAGGGTGGCGCCCCGGCCCGCCTGGCCGTGATCGGGATGGGGCGCCTCGGGGGCGGCGAACTGGGTTACGGATCCGACGCCGATGTGCTGTTCGTGTGTCAGCCCGCCGACGGCGTCGAGGAGTCGGTGGCCGTCAGGTGGGCGACCACGGTGGCCGAGCAGGTGCGGTCGCGGCTCGGTACCCCCAGCGCGGACCCGCCGCTGGAGGTCGACGCCGACCTGCGACCGGAAGGCCGAAGCGGGCCGCTGGTGCGGACATTGGCGTCCTACGAGGCCTACTACTCGCAGTGGGCGCAACCCTGGGAGATCCAGGCGCTGCTGCGGGCGCACCGGGTGGCCGGTGATCTGTCCCTCGGCGAACGGTTCCTGCTGATGGTGGACAAGATCCGCTACCCGGCCGGCGGGGTGTCCGCCGAGACGGTGCAGGAGATCCGCCGCATCAAGGCGCGCGTCGATGCCGAGCGGCTGCCGCGAGGCGCCGACCCCAACACCCACACCAAGCTGGGACGCGGCGGCCTCGCCGACATCGAATGGACGGTCCAGTTGCTGCAATTGCGCTTCGCGCACCGGATCAAGGCGCTGCACAACACCTCCACTTTGGAGTCGCTGAACGCGATCGGGGCCGCCGAGTTGATCGCCGAGGGTGACGTCGAACTGCTGCGTGACGCCTGGCTGACCGCGACGAAGGCGCGTAACGCACTGGTGCTGGTGCGGGGCAAGCCGACCGACCAGCTGCCCGGTCCGGGGCGGCTGCTCAACGCGGTCGCGGTGGCCGCCGGCTGGCCCGAGGGTGACGGTGGGGAGTTCCTGGACAACTATCTGCGGGTGACGCGTCGGGCGAAGGCCGTGGTGCGGAAGGTTTTCGGAGGCTAGATGGACTTCTCGTTCGATGCGATCAGCGCGGAGGAGTACGAGCGGCTGCGCAGCTCCTACGAGCCGCTGACCGATGCGCTGCGCACGCTGATCGACGTGGGGATCCACACCGAAGTCGACGACGAGACCGTGCAGGAGGCGTTGACGCACCTGCAGCAGGCCGCCGCACTGCTGCAGCGTCGGCAGCGTGATGGCCGCTCGACACTGCGCCACGCCGACACCGGCCGGCCCGTGGCTTGGGCGAATCCCGCTGTGGGACTGCGTAATGCAATCGCTCCGCCGATGATCATCGAACAGGAACCCGACGGCAGCTGCTGGAGCGAGTTCACACTCGGGCCCGCCTACGAGGGTCCGCCGGGCTGGGTGCACGGTGGAATCTGCGCGCTGGTACTCGACCACATCCTGGGCGAGGTGGCCAGTGAGGGGCTGCTGCAGCCGAAGTTCACCGGCACGATCAGCCTGCGCTACCTGCGGGGGACTCCGCTGGGGCCCTTGCGCGCCGAGGCATTCGTCGAACGCTCCGAGGGCGTGAAGACGTTCGCACGCGGCTATCTGCTGGATTCCGAGGGCGCGACCGTCGAGGCCGAGGGCGTGTTCATCAAGCCGGCCTGGGCGCGCGACGCCGGCTGAACCTCACCCAGCGTGCACTGTGGGCGGAATCCGCGCCCCGGTTGCCGCCCCGAGGGCATCGTCGCCGACGTAACACCCGGCTCGCGGGGTCAGCGGGCGGCGACTGCGGGGGACCGGCGCCGTTCGTCGATCGACCACGCTCCGGCACCCGTGGTGGCGAGCAGCAGGAAGCCGAAGCAGAACAGAATCGCGACCTCGCCGCCGTTCCCGCCGTTACCGAACGGCCAGAAGGTGCTCGGTTCACCGCCCAAGACGCCCCAGTGCTTCCAGAAGTAGGCCACCGCCATCTGCCCGGCTGCGACGATCGCGGCGATCCGGGTGAAGAACCCCACGGTGATCAGCAGTCCGGTGACCAGCTCGATCACCCCGGCCCACCACATCGGCCAGGAGCCGACCGGAACCGATTCGCCGAGCGGCCAGCCGAAGAGCTTCATGGTGCCGTGCAAAGTGAACAGGACGCCGAGCACGATGCGGAAGATGCTCAACATCGGCGATGAGTAAGCGCTCAAGCGCGCGTCGACTCTCGAGATCATGATCCGACGTTACTCGCTACGGAGGGTCCTCACGTGCCGAGCAGACGCGAAAGCCCCCAAAATTCACAGATTTTGGGGGCCTAAGCGTCTGCTCGTGCAGGATCGTTACACGTCGTAGTAGAGCGAGAACTCGTACGGATGAGGACGGATCTGGATCGGCATGATCTCGTTCTCCCGCTTGTAGGAGATCCAGGTCTCGATCAGGTCCTCGGTGAACACGCCACCCTCGGTGAGGTATTCGTGGTCCTCTTCGAGCTTGTCGATGACCGCGGCCAGTGAGGTGGGGGCCTGCGGAATGTTCGCGGCCTCCTCGGGCGGCAGTTCGTAGAGGTCCTTGTCGACAGGGGCCAGCGGCTCGATCTTCTTCTTGATGCCGTCGATGCCGGCCATCAGCATGGCCGCGAACGCCAGGTACGGGTTACCCGAGCTGTCGGGGCAGCGGAACTCGAGACGCTTGGCCTTCGGGTTGTTGCCGGTGATCGGGATACGCACGCACGCCGAGCGGTTGCGCTGGCTGTAGACCAGGTTGATCGGCGCCTCGTAGCCCGGCACCAGGCGCTTGTAGGAGTTCACCGTCGGGTTGGTGAACGCCAGCAGCGACGGCGCGTGGTGCAGGATGCCGCCGATGTAGTGGCGGGCCAGATCCGACAGGCCCGCATAACCGGACTCGTCGTGGAACAGCGGCTTGCCGTCCTTCCAGAGCGACTGGTGGGCGTGCATGCCCGACCCGTTGTCACCGAAGAGCGGCTTGGGCATGAACGTGACGGTCTTGCCGGCCTGCCAGGCGGTGTTCTTGATGATGTACTTGAACAGCAGCACATCGTCGGCCGCGTGCAGCATCGTGTTGAACTTGTAGTTGATCTCGGCCTGGCCGGCGGTGCCCACCTCGTGGTGGCCGCGCTCGAGCACGAAGCCGGCGTTCTGCAGGTTGGTGGCCATCTGGTCACGCAGGTCGACGTAGTGGTCGTACGGCGCGACGGGGAAGTAGCCGCCCTTGGGCCGCACCTTGTAGCCGCGGTTGGGGCTGCCGTCGGCCTCCAGCGGCTCACCGGTGTTCCACCAGCCGGACTCGGAGTCGACCTCGTAGAAGGTGCCGTTGATGCGGGAGTCGAAGGTCACCGAGTCGAAGATGTAGAACTCGGCCTCGGCGCCGAAGAAGGCGGTATCGGCGATGCCGGTGCTGGCCAGATAGTTCTCGGCCTTACGGGCCACGTTGCGCGGGTCGCGGGAATACGCCTCGCGGGTGAACGGGTCGTGCACGAAGAAGTTCATGTTCAGCGTCTTGGCGTGCCGGAACGGGTCGATCCGGGCCGTCGCCGGATCGGGCAGCAGCATCATGTCCGACTCGTGGATGGACTGGAAGCCGCGCACCGAAGAACCGTCGAACGCGAGCCCGTCCTCGAACACGCTCTCGTCGAAGGCCGACGCCGGGATCGAGAAGTGCTGGACGACGCCGGGCAGATCACAGAAGCGAATGTCGACATACTCGACGTTCTCGTCCTTGATCAGCTTGATGATGTCGTCGGCGGTCTGTTCTGCCACTGATTGCTCTCCTTTTTTGGTAGCCCGCCGGTGACGGTATGGACACGATGTTGCACGGTAGTCAAGCGCATGTTGCGTAGACGTTACGCGTACGGGCCCGTCCCGGTCCGGCGCACTTCTGCCGACACATATCCTGACTGCATGCCCCGCGCTTCCGGTTCCGGTTTCAGATCTTGGCTGTCCGGGCCGGAGCCTGGCGAGCCGGGCACCTACCCGGGACAGCGGCTCGGGATGCCGGCCGAGGGCTCCGGTTCCATCGCCCGGTTCGGCCGCCGGATCGCCGCGCTCGTTGTCGACTGGGTCGTCGCCCTCGGGGTGGCCGCGTTGCTGACGGGGTTGGGGCTGGTCGGTCTCGCCGCGCTGCAGACCACACAACTGATCGTCTGGTTCGTGCTCGGCGTCGCATCGGTGCGGCTGTTCGGTTTCACGCCGGGGCAGTTCGCGCTCGGCCTGCGGGTGGCCTCGGTCGACCACCGCGCCCACGTCGGTTCCGGTCGGGCGCTGGCGCGCCAACTGCTCATCACGCTGGTGATCCCGGCTCTGTTCACCGACTCCGACCTGCGCGGCCTGCACGACCTCGCGACCAAGACCGCCGTCGTTCGGCGCTAACGCTGCCCCGGCGACCGGTCGGACGGCTCATCGCCGCCGGACGGTGCGCTGCACGCCGCGCATCTTCGCGTTGGCCGGCAGCGGGCCCTTCGGCATCGCGGCGGGACCGGCCTTGCTGCCGAGCGCAGCCAGGCGGGACTCCAGCGAGTCCATCTGCTTGACGCTGATGTTGGACGGCAACTTGTTCAGGTGCCGTTCCAGCTTGGACAGCGGCACCTCACCGTCGCCGTTGCCGATGATGACGCTGTAGATCGGGGCGTCACCGACCAGCCGTGCGGTGCGCTTCTTCTCCTGGGCCAGCAGCGGCTTGAGACGGTTCGGTGACCCTTCGGCGACGAAGATCACCCCGGGCCGTCCGATCACCCGGTGCACCGCGTCGAAGTGCCCCGTGGCGGCGACCGCCGGGGTGACGCGCCACTTGCCGCGCAAGTTGTCCAGCGCCCACGCGGCCGCTCCGGTCTGTCCTTCGGCCTTGCGATACACCGACTTCTGCGCGCGCCGCCCGAAGATGATGAAGGCGACCAGCGCACCCAGCACGACGCCCAGAGGAATCAGCATGTACATCGTGAAGCCGCCGGCATAGACCCCGATGGCCACCGACGCGCCGACGATCAGAACGAATGCGGCGATCATGTAGGGCAGGAGACGTTTGTCCTCTTTGCGCTGGATCTGGAATGCCTGCCACAGCTGACTGCGCCGTTGCTTGGACGCCGCCTTGCGGGCGGCCTTCGCCTCGGCCTTGGCGGCCTTCGCCTCGGCCGGATTACGCCTCTTCGCCATTGCTTCAGGATACGGAGTGCGATGCGGCAGTCGCGGAGACTCCCGACGGGCGCGACGCCACGGTCTGCGCGTAGAGCTTGCCCGCCCGGTAGGACGAGCGCACCAACGGCCCGGCCAGCACCCCGGCGAATCCGAGTTCGGTGGCGAAATCCTGGTGCTCGACGAACTCGTCCGGGTGCACCCACCGTTCGACGGGATGGTGGCGGGGCGAGGGGCGCAGGTACTGGGTGATGGTCACGATGTCGCAGTTGGCGTCGTGCAGGTCGCGCAGCGCGGCGCGGACCTCCTCGGGTGTCTCACCCATGCCCAGGATCAGGTTGCTCTTGGTGACCAGGCCGTGGTCGCGGGCCATGGTCAGCACCGACAGGCTGCGTTCGTAGCGGAACCCGGGGCGGATCCGTTTGAAGATGCGCGGAACGGTTTCGACGTTGTGCGCCAACACTTCCGGACGTACCGCGAAGACCTGGCCGAGCAGGTCGGGGTCGGCGTTGAAGTCCGGAATCAACAACTCCACACCGGTGTCCGGGTTCAGCGCCTTGATCTGGCGCACCGTCTCGGCGTAGAGCCAGGCGCCGCCGTCGGGCAGGTCGTCGCGGGCCACCCCCGTGACGGTGGAGTAGCGCAGACCCATGGTGTGCACACTCTCGGCCACCCGGCGCGGCTCGTCACGATCGAGTTCGGCGGGCTTGCCGGTGTCGATCTGGCAGAAGTCACAGCGGCGGGTGCACTGTTCGCCGCCGATCAGGAACGTCGCCTCCCGGTCCTCCCAACATTCGAAGATGTTCGGGCAGCCGGCTTCCTCGCATACGGTGTGCAGGCCCTCGCGCCGCACCAGTCCCTTGAGCTCCCGGTACTCCGGGCCCATCGTGGCGCGCGTCTTGATCCACGGCGGTTTGCGCTCGATCGGGGTCTGGGCGTTGCGCACTTCCAGACGCAGCAGCTTGCGGCCGTCGGGAGCGATAGTCACTGGGCCGAGTCTACGCCCGCCCCGGTGGTTGCGCCGATGGCGATCCGGCCGTCCAGCGCGTCGAGTACCGCGTCGGCGACGCGGTCGGTGACCTCGGCGACGGTGACGCGCCGTCCCAGTTCGGCGCTCAGCGACGTCACCCCGGCATCGGTGATGCCGCACGGGACGATCGAGCCGTAGGCCGACAGGTCGCAGTCGCAGTTGAGCGCGAATCCGTGCAGTGTCGTCGCCCGGGCCACCCGGATTCCGATGGCCGCGATCTTTCGCGGCCGCGGCGAGGCACCGGCCACCCAGACGCCGGAGCGGCCGTCGACCCGGCCGGTCGGCACGCCCAGTTCGGCGCAGACGGTGATCAACGCCTCCTCCAGGCGGCGCACGAAGTCGACCACGTCCATCGGTTCGGCCAGGCCGACGATGGGGTAGCCGACCAGCTGCCCGGGGCCGTGCCAGGTGATCTTGCCGCCGCGGTCGGTCTCGACGACGGGGGTGCTCGAGAAAGCCGGGTCCGGCAGCTCCTCGGGCAGGGTGCGCCGCCCCGCGGTGTAGACCGGGGGATGTTCGAGGAGCAGCAGGGTGTCCGGACCGCCGGCGACCCGTTCGGCGGCGACGTCGCGCTGGAGATCCCATGCCCGGCGGTAGTCGACCGTGCCCAGGCGCCGCACCTGCACCTCCGACTCGTGCGAGCGTGCCGAGGAGGTCATGGACACGACGCTACTCTCAGTCGCTGGTGGGGGCGGTGGCGAAGGCCAGTGCTTCGCCGATGGTGTTGTGGTGGAACGTGAACCCGGCGCGCTCCAGCGCTGCGGGGACGGCTCGCTGACCGCCCAGCACGCCCTCGTCGGCGAACTCCCCGAGCGCGGCCCGCAGCGCGAAGCCTGGAACCGTCAACGGGGTCGGCCGTCGTAGCGTGCGTCCGAGCGCGGCGGTGAACTCGGCGTTGGTGACCGGGGCGGGTCCGGTGAAGTTCACCGGACCGGACAGGTCGTCGCGGGCGATCGCGAACAGCAGCGCCCGCACCTGGTCTTCGAGGCTGATCCACGACATGTATTGCCGGCCGTTGCCCAGACGCGCGCCGAGGCCCAGCGCGAACAGCGGTTTGATCCTGCCGAGCAGACCGCCCGAGGGCGCCATCACCAGCCCGGTGCGAGTCAGCACCACCCGCACGCCGTGCTCGGACGCGGCTTTGGTCGCTGCCTCCCAGTCGACGGTCAGCCGGGCCAGGAAGCCGCGGCCGGGGCCTGCGGTCTCGTCGACCGGGGTGGCGCCGGTGTCACCGTAGAAGCCGACAGCGCTGGAGTTGATCAGCACCGGCACCCCGGCGTCGACCACGGCGCGCGACAGCACCTCGGTCGGTCCGATCCGGCTGTCGCGCAGGCTCTGCTTGAACGCTCCCGACCAACGCTTCTGGCCGACGTTGACCCCGCACAGGTTGACCACCGCGTCCACCCCGCGCAGGGCCTCCGCGTCGAACTGACCGGTGTCGGGGTTCCAGAACACCTCGTCGGCGTGGGTCGGCGCCCGCCGAACCAGGCGCAGCACCCGGCGGTCGGTCGCGCGCAGGGCGTAGACCAGCGCCGTACCGATCAGACCTGACGATCCCGCGACCGCGACGACCGAATCCGAGGGCATCGACACGCCGGCCTACAGCCCCAGGTCGGCCTCGAAGGCGCCTTCCTCGAGCCGTCGCTTGACCGTGGTCAGGAACCGTCCGGCGTCGGCGCCGTCGATCAGGCGGTGGTCGTAGGTCAGCGGCAGGTAACACACCGAACGGATTCCGATCGACTCGTTGCCGAACTCGTCGATGATCACCCGCGGACGCTTGACGATCGCCCCGGTGCCCAGCATGGCCGCCTGCGGCGGCACCAGGATCGGGGTGTCGAACAGTGCGCCCTGGCTGCCGATGTTGGTGATGGTGAACGTGCCACCGGCGAGTTCGTCGGGCTTGAGGTTGCCCGTGCGGGCCCGCTCCGCGATGTCGGAGATGGCGCGTGCCAGCCCGCCCAGCGACAGGTCACCGGCGTTGTGGATGACCGGGGACAGCAGGCCCTGCTCGGTGTCGACGGCGATCCCGAGGTGTTCGGCGTCGAAGTAGGTGATCTCCTTGCTGTCCTCGTTGTAGCTGGCGTTGACGTTCGGATGGATCTTCAACGCGTCGATCACCGCGCGGGCGATGAACGGCAGATACGTCAGGTTCACGCCTTCGCGTTCGGCGAACTGCGACTTGGCCTTTGCGCGCAACGCCACGATCTTGGTCATGTCGACCTCGTGGGTCTGCGTCAATTGCGCTGTGCTCTGCAGGGATTCCCGCGTCTTCTTGGCGGTGATCTGGCGGATGCGGTTGGCCTTCTGAGTGGTGCCGCGCAGATGGGCCAGCGCACCGTGCGGGGCCGGCGCGGTGGTGGCCGCCTTGGCCGGGGCCTCCGCGGCCGGCTTGTCGGCGGGAGCCTTGGTGCTCTCCTCTTTGGCGCTGGCCGCGGCGAGCACGTCCTGCTTGCGGATCCGGCCGCCGACCCCGGTGCCCTTGACCGCGCTCAGGTCCACGCCGTGCTCCGAGGCGAGCTTGCGCACGAGCGGGGTGACGTACGGGCCGGAGTCGCCCGGCGACTCGTCGGCAGAGGCCTTGGGTTCGGGCTTCGGCTCCGGTTTCGGTTCGGCCTTGGGTTCGGGCTTGGCTTCCTCGGCGGGCTTGGCCTTGGGTTTGGTCTCCTTGGCCGGCTCTGGCTCTGGCTCCGGTTCTGGTTCCGGCTCTGGCTCTGGCTCCGGTTCTGGTTCTGGTTCCGGCTCGGGCTCGGGCTCTGGCTCCGGTTCGCCGCCGGACTCGCCGTCGGGCTCGCCGATCTTGGCCAGTTCGCCACCGACCTCGACGGTGTCGTCTTCCTCGGCGGTGATCGACAGCAGCGTGCCGGCTACCGGGGACGGGATCTCGGTGTCGACTTTGTCGGTGGACACCTCGACGAGCGGCTCATCGACCTCGACGGTGTCTCCGATGCTCTTGAGCCAGCGGGTGACCGTCCCCTCGGTGACCGACTCGCCGAGCTCGGGCATCAACACCGGCGTCGACGACCCCGAACCGCCACCGGACTTGCCGGACGACTCCGAAGACTTGGACGACTTCTCGGGTTCGGGTTCGGGCTCGCCGGCCTGTTCGTCCTCGTCGGCCTGCTCGTCCTCGCCGCTGTCGTCCTGCGTCGGCTCTGAGCCGCTCTCGTCCTCCGCCTCGTCTGCGCCGCTGTCCCCGGAGTCGCCGTCATTGTCATCGGCATCTCCGATGACCGCCAGCTCGCCGCCGACCTCGACGGTGTCGTCCTCCTGGGCGATGATCTTCTTCAGGACACCGGCTGCGGGGGAAGGGATTTCGGTGTCAACCTTGTCGGTCGACACTTCCAGTAATGGCTCGTCCTCCTCGACCGTGTCTCCCTCCTGCTTGAGCCAGCGGGTGACAGTCCCCTCGGTAACGCTCTCGCCGAGTGCGGGCATCTGAACGGAGATGGCCATATTGGTGTGGCTCCCTTGCACGGTCAGTCGCAGGTATCGAAGTGTCCGTACCCATCCTGTCACGTCTGTCCACACGATTCGCCGCGGACGTTAGTTCTGGCCGCTCTGGCACTATCGAATTGCGGGCGGCCGGTGGTGCACCGGGGCCGGACAGAGAGGAGCGCGCACAAGTGGGACTGTTCGACAAGCTCCGCGGTCGGCGTCGCTCACGCGGGACAGCCTCGGGACCCGACCCGGCGGCCGATCTGCGTTATCTGCAGCGCTGGGTCGCCGAGCACACCGGTGTGGAAGCCTTCGTCGAGCCCAAGACCACCGTCACCGACGTCACCGTGGTGCTGGTCGCCGCCGACGGGGAGTGGACCCGCCGCCGCGCCGGCGGCGACGCCGGAGCACGGCGGTTGTCCAAACAGCTGAAGATCCCGGTGTACGACGTGCAGAAGGTCGGCTACCCGCAGCGGATGCGTGACTACGACGAGCGGCGGCGCATCGAACGCAAGCGCGCCGCCCGCGAAGAACTCGAGCGCTGATCAGCCGTTGGCGGCTTTGGTCCGATCAGCCGTTCACGGCGATATCCTCCAGGGCCGCGAACAGCGTCCGCGTCGGCACCCCGGTGCCGCCCTTGGGGCTGTACCCCCACGGACCGCTCGTGTTGTAGGCCGGACCGGCGATGTCGATGTGGACCCACTGCACGTTCTCGGCGACGAACTCGCGCAGATAGACGCCCGCCACGAGCATGCCCGCGAACCGGGAGCCGCTCACGTTGGCCAGGTCGGCCACCGTCGACTTGAGGTCGTCTTTGAGTTCGTCGGGCAGCGGCATGGCCCAGCCGTTCTCGCCGACGGCCTGCGAGAGCGCTGCGACACGGTCGCGGAACTCGTCGCTGCCCATCACCCCCGGGGTGCGGGCGCCCAGCGCGACGGTCTGCGCACCCGTCAGCGTCGACGTCTCGATCAGATAGTCCGGGTCGTCCTCACAGGCCCGCACGATCGCGTCGGCCAGGATCAGCCGGCCCTCCGCGTCGGTGTTGAGCACCTCGACGGTGGTACCGCCGTACTGCGTCAGCACGTCGCCGGGACGCTGCGCGGTCGACGACGGCATGTTCTCGGCCATCGGCACCGTGGCGATGACGTTGAGCGGTAACTGTCGGCGCGCCGCGAGCACCACGGTGGCGACGACGGCGGCCGCGCCGCCCATGTCGGAGGTCATGTGGTGCATGTTGGCGGCGGGCTTGATGGAGATGCCGCCGGTGTCGAAGGTGATCCCCTTGCCGACCAGCGCGACGGTCTTGGCGTCCTGGCCGGGCGCACCGCGATGGATGAGCCGGACCAGGCGCGGCGGACGTGAGGAGCCCTTGCCCACCCCGACGATGCCGCCGAAGCCCTGCTCGGTCAGCGCCGCCTCGTCGAGGATCTCCACCTCCATCCCTGCTGCTTCGCTCAAAGCCTCTGCGCGACGGGCGAATTCATCGGGATAGAGATGGCTGGGCGGGGTGTTGACGAAGTCGCGGGCGGTGGCCACCGCGCCGGCGATCGCCGCGGCGCGGCCGGCCACGGCGTCCGCGTCGGGCGCAGTGGTCAGCGCGATGATCGCGGCGACCGCAGCGTCCTTGGGCGCGGTCTTGGCGGAGCGGAAATCGCTGAACCGGTAGCCGCCGAGGATCAGCCCCTCGATCGCGGCCGACAGGTCGAGCGCGGTCAGGGTGGTGAGCACCGCCTCGACACCCGACAGCGCACGGGCGGCGACACCGGCCGCGCGGCGCACCGTCTCGGCCGGCACCTCGTCGCGCTGCTTGCCCAGCCCTACGGCCAGCACGCTGTCCACCGGCAGCGACGCTGCGACGACGCGCGTGACCTGTTCGGCACCGCCCTTGGCGCCGAGTGCGGCGAGCGCGCTATCGATCTCGGCGATGCTCTCCGACCCGAGGAGTCCGGAGTCCACCACGGTGGCTGTGCCGTCGTCGTCACCGGCGCTGACGACAGGCACGATCAAGACCGATGACGCGGCCCGTTGCTCGGGTAACGCGCTGGCGACGGTGACGGAAGGGGACTGGTAACCGGCTGCGGTGCTCACGGCCAACCACCCTATCCACTGGCCGACTAGTCTGGTTCGTCGTGACTGACAACCTGTTGGCCGGCCCCCTGGAACAGCGTCACCGCGAGCTCGGCGCGAGCTTCGCCGAGTTCGGCGGCTGGTTGATGCCCGTGTCCTACGCGGGCACCGTGGCCGAGCACACCGCCACCCGCACCACCGTCGGGCTGTTCGACGTCAGCCACCTGGGCAAGGCGCTGGTGAAGGGGCCCAACGCCGCCGAGTTCGTCAACTCCGCGTTCACCAACGACCTGCGTCGCATCGGTCCGGGCAAGGCGCAGTACACGCTGTGCTGCACCGAGTCGGGCGGGGTGATCGACGACCTGATCGCCTACTACGTCTCCGACGACGAGATCTTCCTGGTGCCCAACGCCGCCAACACCGCGGCCGTCGTCGCGGCTCTCCAGCAGCACGCACCCGCGGACATCACCGTCACCGACGAGCACCGCTCGCGTGCGGTGCTGGCGGTGCAGGGACCGCGCTCCACCGATGTCGTGGGCGGGTTGGGGTTGCCCACCGAGATGGATTACATGGGCTATGCCGACGCGACGTTCGACGGCGTCGACGTACGGGTGTGTCGCACCGGCTACACCGGCGAGCACGGCTATGAGCTGCTGCCGTCCTGGGACGACGCCGCCGTGGTGTTCGACGCGCTGGTCGAGCGTGTCACCGCGGCCGACGGCCAACTCGCCGGGCTCGGGGCCCGCGACACCCTGCGCACCGAGATGGGGTATCCGTTGCACGGGCACGAGCTGTCGCGCGACATCTCGCCGCTGCAGGCCCGCTGCGGCTGGGCCGTCGGCTGGAAGAAGGACGCCTTCTGGGGCCGTGACGCGCTGCTGGCGGAGAAGGAGGCCGGAGCACGCCGCACCCTGCGCGGGCTGCGGGCGGTGGGGCGAGGGGTGCTGCGCGCCGGGCTCGACGTCGTCGACGGAGACCGCACCATCGGGACCACGACCTCCGGAACCTTCTCGCCGACACTGAAAGTCGGGATCGCGCTGGCGTTGATCGACACCGGTGCCGACATCGCCGACGGTGCCCGGGTGGCCGTGGACGTGCGCGGTCGCCTGGTCGAATGCGATGTGGTCAAGCCGCCGTTCGTCGACACCAGGACTCGCTGAGCGCTCCGATCGGGGGCCGAAATTCGCTGGCCCCGCGGTTATACAATCGCCCACATGACTGAAGCCCTCGAGTTCACCGTCGATCGCAACGCGAACCCGGCGACTGACGAGGCGCGTGCCGAGATCCTGGCCAATCCCGGGTTCGGCAAGTTCCACACCGACCACATGGTGTCGATCGACTACGTCGAGGGAAGAGGCTGGCACAACGCCCGGGTGATCCCGTACGGCCCCATCGAACTCGACCCGTCGGCGATCGTGCTGCACTACGCGCAGGAGGTGTTCGAGGGGCTGAAGGCCTATCGCTGGGCGGACGGTTCGATCGTGTCGTTCCGTCCGGAGGCCAACGCCGCCCGGCTGCAGGCCTCGTCACGGCGCATCGCCATTCCCGAACTGCCGCAAGACCTGTTCATCGAATCGCTGCGTCAGCTGATCGCCGTCGATGAGCGCTGGGTGCCGCCCGCCGGTGGGGAGGAGTCGCTGTACCTGCGCCCGTTCGTCTTCGCCACCGAACCGGGGCTGGGGGTGCGTCCCGCCCTGGAGTACCGCTACCTGGTGATCGGATCCCCGGCCGGCGCCTACTTCCCGCGCGGCATCAAGCCGGTCAGCGTGTGGCTCTCGCATGAGTACGTGCGTGCCTCCCCGGGTGGCACAGGCGCCGCCAAGTTCGGCGGCAACTACGCCGCCTCGCTGCAGGCGCAGGCCCAGGCCGCCGAGCACGGCTGCGACCAGGTGGTGTGGCTGGATGCCCTCGAGCGCCGCTACGTCGAGGAGATGGGCGGCATGAACCTGTTCTTCGTGTTCGGCAGTGGCGGCACCGCCCGGCTGGTCACCCCCGAGCTGTCCGGGTCACTGCTTCCCGGGATCACGCGAGATTCGTTGCTGCAGTTGGCTACCGACGCAGGGTTCACCGTCGAGGAACGCAAGATCGACGTGGACGAGTGGCAGAAGAAGGCCGCCGCGGGGGAGATCACCGAGGTGTTCGCATGCGGGACCGCCGCGGTCATCACTCCGGTGTCGCTCGTGAAGTACGGCTCCGGAGAGTCGGCCGGCGAGTTCACCATCGCCGACGGCGAGCCCGGCGAGATCACCATGGCGCTGCGTGACACGCTGACCGGCATCCAGCGCGGGACCTTCGCCGACACCCACGGCTGGATGTGCAAGCTCAGCTGATCGCCAGACCGAGGGCGGCCACCGTGGTCGTCACCTCGACAGCGGCGCCCAGCACGTCGCCGGTGATGCCGCCGAACCGGCGCACGCAGTGCGCCACCAGCGCAATACTGGACGCCATCGCGACCACAACGACCAGCGGGCCCTGCCACCACCGGTCCGTGGCGCAGGCCGCCAGCCCGGCGATCAGCGCAACCCACGCGCCGACCACCCACCACGGCTGTGTGCCCGCGGCCATGCGGCCCAGCGAACTGCCCGGCGCCGCCGGAACCGAGCGCCGGCACGCCGCGACCGCGGCCACTCGACCGGCCGCGACCGCCACCAGCACGGCTACCGCGCCGGCCTGGGCGAACGCCAGGCTCTGCACCAGGATCACCGAGCTCACCGCCGCCACCGCGAACGGGCCGGCGGCGCCGTCGCGCATCACCGCCAAGGCTCGTTCGGGACTGCCGTAGCAGCCGAGGGCGTCGGTGGTGTCGGCCAGGCCGTCGAGGTGCAGGCCGCGCGTCGCCAACGCCAGCGTCGCCACGACCAGCGCGCCGCTCAGCGCGCCGCCGGCGCCGAACGCCATCCCGCCCAGCCACCACACCCCCGCGGCCACCGCTCCCAGCGCCAATCCCGCCACCGGCAGCGCCGTCAGCACGCCACGACCGACGTATGCGGTCACCGTCGACGGAGTGGGCAGGACGGTGGCGAACGCGAATGCGCCGACGACAGAGCGGATCACGGTCAGCCCCCGCTGATCCCGGCTTCCTCGAAGGTCGCCATGGACGCCAGCGTGGCGACCGCGGCACGCAGCACCGGCAGCGCGACCAGCGCCCCCGAGCCTTCGCCGAGATGCATGTCCAGTTCCACGATCGGCTGGAGACCGAGATGCTGCAGCGCCACCGCATGGGCGGGCTCGGTCGAACGGTGACCGGCCTGCCACCACTGCTTGGCGCCGGGCGCCAGGCCCTCGGCGGCCAGCGCCGCGGCGGTCACCACCATCCCGTCGAGCAGCAGCGGGGTTCTGCGCACCGCGGCCTGGGCGCAGAACCCGGCCATCGCGGCCAGGTCCGCACCTCCGCAGATCCGCAGCAGTGCAACAGAATCGGCGGACAGGCCGCGGGTCCGGTACAGCGCGTCGCGGACCGCGGCGGTCTTGCGCGCCCAGCCGGCGTCGTCGATGCCGGTGCCCCGACCGACCACGGCGACCGGTTCGGTGTCGGTCAGCGCGGCGATCAGCGTGGTGGCCGGGGTGGTGTTACCGATGCCCATGTCCCCGGCGATCAACAGGTCGGCGCCGGCGTCGACCTCTTCGTCGGCGATCCGTCGCCCTGCCTCGATGGCCTCGACGACTTCGTCCGGACTCAGCGCGTCTTCGACGGCGATGTTGCCGCTCGAGCGACGGATGCGGTGCGCCCCGATCGCCGGCGACAGCGGCTGCGCGGTGTCCACGGCGATGTCGGCGATGCGCACCGTGGCGTCGGCGACGGTCGCCAGCACGTTCACCGCCGCGCCGCCCCCGTCGATGTTGGTCACCATCGCCGCGGTCACCGCGGACGGATACGCCGACACCCCGGCCGTGGCCACCCCATGGTCACCGGCGAAGACGACTACCCGGGCGCGCTCGAATTGTCTGGGCGGACAGAGGCCTTGGCATGCCGCCACCCAGACCGAGAGCTCTTCGAGCCGACCCAGAGCACCGCGCGGCTTGGTCAGCCGGTCCTGCCGGTCTCGAGCGGCGGCGGACGTCTGCGGATCTGGTGCGGCGAGAGCAGGAAAATAGGACACCGGCGCCGTCACGCGACGTGGGCGCCGCGCTCGACGAGCGGGCGCGGGGCGCGCATCCGGCGCAGCTGAGAGGCCCGGCTGGCGGCGTAGAACCCGAGCTTCCACCCGGTCTCGGTGTTGTCCGGGAACTTCTCGTCGACTAGGCGGTTGACCTTGCGGCCGAGCACGAACCCGTCGATGACCATGATCAGCACCAGCACCAGCATCGCCGGCGACAGCAGCTGCTGCACCTGCACCGACGGCACCGCCAGCATGACGAATATCAAGAACAGCGCTGAGGGCATGAACAAGCCGAGCAGATTGCGGCGCGCGTCGACCACGTCGCGGACATAGCGCCGCACCGGCCCCTTGTCCCGGGGGAGCAGGTAGGCCTCCTCGCCGGCCATCATCCGGTCGCGGCGCTCGCTCATCACCGCGCGGCGCTCCTCGCGCTGGACCTTCTTCTCCTCGCGCGACAACTTGGGACCGCGCATCTCCTTGCGGCGCTTGCGCGCCTCGGCGGTGGTCATCGGGGCGGGCGCGACCGGACGCCGGGTGCGCGCGGCTTCGTTGCGCTTCGGCGTCGGACGGCCCTTGGGGGCGGTGGTGGTCCGCCCGGAGCGGGAGGTCTGCGTCGGCTGCGCGTTGTCGTCGGCGCCGGAGGACGCGTCGTCCCCGGGGTCGCCGGCGTCGTCGTTCTTGCGGCCCAGGAGTTTCACGCCTGCCAGATTACTGTCCGCCACCATCGTGCTGAACCCCGCCCGGCGCGCAGGCGTCGGCATGCAGCGGCTGTGATCAGGTCATAGTCTGCCCAGATGAGCCGCTCTGTGCTGATCGCGCCGGACTCCTTCGGCGACAGCCTGACGGCGGTCGCCGCGGCGCGTGCCATTGCCCGCGGCTGGGCGACGGCCCGACCCGATGACCGGCTCATCCTGGCGCCGCAGTCCGACGGCGGTCCCGGCTTCGTCGACGTTCTGGCCGGCCGGCTCGGCACGGTGCGCACCGCTACGGTCAGCGGCCCGCTCGAGCGCGAGGTGACCGCGCAGTGGGTGCTCGAGGACACCGGACCTGCGATCACGGCCTACCTCGAGAGCGCGCAGGCCTGTGGCCTGGCGCTGCTGGACGGACCCCCCACGGTGCGCACTGCGCTGGATGCGCACAGCAGGGCAGTCGGTCAGTTGATCGCCGAGGCGCTCGCCGCCGGCGCCGACCGGATCGTCGTCGGGCTCGGCGGCAGCTGCTGCACAGACGGCGGGCGGGGCATGATCGAGGCGCTCGGCGGCCTGGCCGCGGCCCGCGAACGGATGGCCGGAGTCGAGCTGATCGCGGCCAGTGATGTGGAACACCCTCTGCTCGGGCCGATGGGCGCCGCGGCGGTGTTCGGGCCGCAGAAGGGCGCCGACCCGGACACGGTGGCCATCCTGGAGCAGCGACTGACCCGCTGGGCGGCCGATCTGGACGCCGCGGCCGGCCGGCCGATCAGTGTGCAGCCGGGCGCCGGCGCGGCCGGTGGGCTGGGCGCGGCGCTGCTCGCCCTCGGTGCGCGCCGGGAGTCGGGCGCGGCGGTGATCGCCGCCCACACCGGGCTCGCCGGTGAGATCGCGTCCGCCGACGTCGTGGTCACCGGCGAGGGCAGGTTCGACGACCAGTCCCTGCACGGCAAGGTCGTCAGCGCGCTCGCCGCGGCGGCGCGGGCCCGGAATCTGCCGGTCATCGTGCTCGCCGGGCAGGTGACCCTGGATGCAGCCGCCGCGCGCGCGGCCGGCGTCACCGCCGCCTACTCACTGACCGAGCACGCCGGCTCGGTCCGGCGCGCGATCGACGAGGCGGCCGAGCAGCTCTGCGCGCTGGCCGCACAGGTGGCCACCGGCTGGACATAGATGGGGAATAGCGCCGCAAGCGGGTACGGTTGACCATGTGGAGCCACGGGTAGGAGGGGCTTCACCCACGTACATCCACACAGGAGATTCGATGACTGTTCAGGACGAGTCGGCAGTGCAGGCACAACACGGCGTGATCCTGACGGACGCCGCGGCCGCCAAGGCGAAAGCGCTGCTCGATCAGGAAGGCCGCGACGACCTCGCGCTGCGCATCGCCGTCCAGCCCGGCGGCTGCGCCGGTCTGCGTTACAACCTTTTCTTCGACGACCGCACCCTCGACGGGGACCTCACGGTCGACTTCCACGGCGTCGAACTGACCGTCGACCGGATGAGCGCCCCGTACGTGCAGGGCGCCACCATCGACTTCGTCGACACGATCGAGAAGCAGGGTTTCACCATCGACAACCCCAACGCCACCGGCTCGTGCGCCTGCGGCGACTCGTTCAACTGACGATGAGCAACCCGTGACGGCCGGTCAGTACTGACCGGCCGTTCGCGGTAGGTACGAACAGACCAGCACCTGGCCGTCGATCGCAAGCACCTGCGCGACGGCCTGCTCGTCGACCTCCCTGGACTGATTTCGTGACGACGCCGTCTTCGGCGTCACCCGCATGGTGAACAACACCTGCGCCTGGGTCGGCGACGATTGCACCATCTTGTCGACCGACGTGACCTGCGCAGAGCTGTACTGCTTGCGGAACGCATCGCTGGACAGGCTCGCCAGCGCCAGGTCCGAGCGCTTCTCGGTGACCGCGTCGAACAAACCGCACAACGTGTGGCGCGCCACCGTCTCCGCGTCGCCGTTGCTCAACGCGTCGAGGTAGTTCTGCACGGCCTCCTGCGCGGAGGCCTCGGTCAGCGGAGCACCGGCTTTTTGCTCGTCACCGCCGCCGGCGAGCACCACCGCGGTCACCCCGCCGGCCAGCGCGATGACGACCGCCGCCGCCACTGCGGCGATCAGCCCGTTGCGTCGCTTCGGCGGATACGGCACCGGCGGCGGCAGCGCGCCCGGGTAGCCGGCGTCGAAACCGCCTGGATACGGCTGGGTCCCCGCGGGGAACTGCGCCTGCTGGTAGGGCTGCGGATACGACTGCGGATAGTTCTGCGGGCCCGCTGGTCCAGCGCCGTATGGGGGCGGGTAGGGACCAGTCATACATGTACTCCCGAGGGGTTGCAGGATTGCGCACGGCCGGATGCCGGACTCAGTTGCGCCGTGCAGGGCACTCCTAGGCAGGTTAGCGCAACCGGCAGCAGCGCTCCGGCTGCGCGAGTCTCCGGCCCCGGGGCGAGACGAGCCCCGGTCCGGGGGCGACACTAAGGTGAACCACAACAGACATGAAGGGTGGGCCTGCGTGACCATTGCGGTGACCGGATCGATTGCAACTGACCATTTGATGCGCTTCCCGGGGCGGTTCTCCGAGCAACTGCTTCCCGACCACCTGCAGAAGGTGTCGCTGAGCTTCTTGGTCGACGACCTGGTGCTGCACCGCGGCGGCGTTGCCGGCAACATGGCCTACGCGATGGGCGTGCTCGGCAGCAACCCGGTCCTGGTCGGGGCGGTCGGGTCGGATTTCGACGACTACCGCTCGTGGCTGACCTCGCACGGGGTGAACTGCGACCACGTGCTCGTTTCGGACAGCGCCTACACCGCCCGCTTCGTGTGCACGACCGACGTGAACATGGCCCAGATCGCCTCCTTCTATCCGGGCGCCATGTCCGAGGCGCGCAACATCAAGCTCGCCGACCTGGTCCAGGGATCGGACGCGCCGGACCTGGTCATCATCGGCGCCAACGATCCGGAGGCGATGTTCCGGCACACCGAGGAGTGCCGCGCACTGGGGTTGGCTTTCGCCGCCGATCCCAGCCAGCAGTTGGCCCGGCTGTCCGGTGAGGAGATCCGGCGCCTGATCGACGGGGCGAGCTACCTGTTCACCAACGACTACGAGTGGGACCTGCTGCTGCAGAAGTCCGGCTGGTCGGAGGCCGAGGTGATGGGCCAGATCGAGTTGCGCGTGACGACCCTGGGGGAGAAGGGCGTCGACCTGGTCGGACGGGACGGCACGTTCGTCCACGTCGACGTGGTTCCCGAGACGCACAAGGAGGACCCGACCGGGATCGGCGACGCGTTCCGCGCCGGCTTCCTGACCGGACGCGACGCCGGACTGTCCCTGGAGCGGGCCGCACAGCTGGCGTCGCTGGTGGCCACGCTGGTGCTCGAGGCGCCCGGGCCGCAGGAGTGGTCGTGGGACAAGACCTCAGCGGTGCAGCGGCTCAGCGATGCCTACGGCGAGCAGGCGGGCCAGGAGATCGCCGAGGCCCTCGGCTAAAGCTGCACCGGGTAGGTGGGTTCCTGAATCGCCGGCCGCACGCTCTGGTCGACGAAGATGGCGTACCACAGCATGAAAATCAGCACGGTCCACAGCCGGCGGCTGTGATCGGTGGTGCCGGTCCGGTGCTCGTCGAGCATCGACCGGACCGCGGCCAGATCCACGTAGTCGCCGGCGCCGGAGGTGGCCACCGTCGCGTACGCCCAGTCAAGCAGTTCGCCGGCGCGCAGCCAATGCCGGATCGGCACCGGGAAGCCGAGTTTCGGCCGGTGCAGGACGTGGGCGGGCACGATCGGTTCCAGCGCGCGGCGCAGCGCGTACTTGGTCGTCGACCGGGTGATCTTCTGCTCGTAGGGCAGGCGGGACGCGACCGCGAACACCTCGGGGTCCAGGAACGGGACCCGCAGCTCCAGTGAGTTGGCCATCGTCATCTTGTCGGCCTTGACCAGGATGTCGCCGCGCAGCCAGGTGAACAGGTCGACGTGCTGCATCCGCGCCACCGGGTCCCAGCCCTGCGAGCGCTCGTACACCGGAGCGGTGACGTCGGTGTGGGTCCAGTCGGGCCGGAACCGGCGCAGCACGGCGCGCAACTGGGCGTCGGAGAAGCTGCGGGCGTTGCCGTAGTAGCGCTCTTCGAGGGTCAGCGAACCGCGGTGCAGCAGGCTCTTGCCGCGCATACCTTCCGGCAGCGGAACCGCCATCTTGCCGACGGACCTGCGCAGGCCGCGCGGCAGGTAGTCGAAAGGCTTGAGCGACAACGGTTCCCGATAGATGGTGTAGCCGCCGAACAGCTCATCGGCGCCCTCGCCCGACAACACCACCTTGACGTGCTTGCGGGCCTCGCGGGCGATGAAGAACAGCGGGACCAGCGCCGGGTCGGCGACCGGCTCGTCGAGGTACCAGACGATCTCGGGCAGCGCGTCGACGAACTCGGCCTGACTGACCACTTTGGTGACGTGGCGCGCGCCGATGGCTTGGGCCGAGGCCACCGCCACGTCGACCTCGGAGAAGCCTTCGCGTTCGAACCCCGTCGTGAACGTGATCAGCCGCGGATTGTGGCGCATCGCCAGCGCCGCGATCGCGGTCGAATCGATGCCGCCGGACAAGAACGCCCCGACCGTGACGTCGGCGCGCATGTGCTTGGCCACCGAGTCCTCCAGCACCGCGGTGATCTCGTCGTAGCGCTGCTGGTGTTCGGAGCCTGCCGCGGGGAAGGGCACCGCATCGAAGGTGGGCGTGAAGTACCGGGTGACCTGCGGCTGCTCGCCAGGTCGGATGCGCGCGTAACTGCCCGATTCGAGTCGCCGGATGCCGCGGTGCAGGGTCTCCGGCTCGGGGACGTACTGCAGCACCGTGTAGTGCTGCACGGCGCGCTCATCGAGCGTCAGGTCGATGCCCAGCGGCTCGGCGACCTCGAGCAGGCATTTCTTCTCGCTGCCAGCTACCGTGCCGCCGCGGCCGGTGGCCAGATACAGCGGTTTGATGCCGAACGGATCGCGGGCGCACAGCAGTTCCTGTTCGGCGCTGTCCCACAGCGCGAACGCGAACATGCCGCGCAGCCGAGTCAGCGCGTCGGTACCCCAATGGTGGTAGGCGGCCAGGATGGTCTCGCCGTCGCCGTCGGTGTGGAACTCGGCGCCGAACTCGGCGTGCAGCGCCTCACGGAGCTCCAGATAGTTGTAGATCTCGCCGTTGAAGACCAGCGCGTAGCGCTGCGGCGACTCGGGCGGTCCCCACCGCAGGGGCTGATGACTGTGCGCGATGTCGATGATCGAGAGCCGGTTGAAACCCAGCACCACCCGGTCGTCATGCCAGGTGCCCGGCTCGTCGGGGCCGCGGTGGCGCATCATCGTGGTGGCGCCGGAGACGGTGTCGACGACCTCCGGAGACACCTCGGTCGCAGGGTCGGTCACCAACGCCAGCAGTCCGCACACCGCGCCAGTATGGCTGATCGGCCGGGCGCGTCCGGCGCCGCACGGCGGCAGAGGCACGGTCGCTTGGGTTCGCTGGAAGCGGGTGGTCTACGCTGCGTAGTATTCAGTGCAGCCGTCGACCGCACGGCGGTCCAACGAACTCGGTAGGAGGCGCCAACGTGTCCGCTCGCGGCCTTAAGTTGGTGGCATTGTCCCTGCTCCTGGGAGGGACGGCGGTCCTGCTCAGCGGCTGCAGTTGGTCGGAGGTTCTCGGCCTTGGGTGGCCCAAGGGCATCACGCCGGAAGCCCACCTGAACCGGGAGCTCTGGATCGGCTCGCTGATCGCCGCGCTCGTCGTCGGCGCCATCGTCTACATTCTGCTGTTCTGGACCAGCCTGTTCCACCGTAAGAAGAAGGGCGACACCGAGTTGCCCCGGCAGTTCGGCTACAACATGCCGCTGGAGCTGGCGCTGACGGTGACACCCTTCCTGATCATCTCGGTGTTGTTCTACTTCACCGTGGTGGTGCAGGAGCGGATGCTGAACAAGGAGCCCAATCCCGAGGTCGTCATCGATGTCACCGCGTTCCAGTGGAACTGGAAGTTCGGTTACCAGTCGGTGAACTTCGCCGACGGCACACTGAGCTACGACGGCGCTGACAACGAGCGCAAGCAGGCCGTGTTGTCCAAGCCGGAGGGCACCGACAGTCACGGCGAAGAGCGGGTCGGCGCGATCGCCGGTCTGAACCCCGAAGACCGCAGCTACCTCAACTACAACGAGGTCGAGACGCTCGGTTCGTCGAACGAGATCCCGGTGCTGGTGCTGCCCTCCGGCAAGCGGATCGAGTTCCAGATCGCCTCGGCCGACGTGATCCACTCGTTCTGGGTGCCGGAGTTCCTGTTCAAGCGCGACGTCAACCCGAACCCCGAGCAGAACAACTCGGACAACGTGTTCCAGATCAGTGAGATCACCGAGACCGGTGCGTTCGTCGGCCGCTGCGCTGAGATGTGCGGCACCTACCACTCGATGATGAACTTCGAGGTCCGGGTCGTCGAGCCCAACGACTTCAAGGCTTATCTCGATCAGCGCCGCGCCGGACGGTCCAACGCCGAGGCGCTGGAGGCCATCAACCAGTCTCCGGTCGCGGTGACCACCCGGCCGTTCGACACGCGGCGCGGTGAAGGTGCCCCCGAGGTTCAGCAGGCGAGCAGGTAGGACGGCAGATGCATATCGAAGCCAGGTTGTTCGAGTTCCTGACGGCGTTCTTCGCGCTGTCCGCCATCGTCTACGGCGGTCTGACGGCGGTTTTCGCCAATGGTGGCGTGGAGTGGGCGGGCACCACCGCGCTGGTGCTGACGACCGGTCTGACGCTGATCACCGGGACGTTCTTCCGCTTCGTGGCGCGTCGTCTCGACACCCGTCCCGAGGACTATGAGGACGCCGAGATCGCCGACGGCGCCGGGGAACTGGGCTTCTTCCCGCCGCACAGCTGGTGGCCGATCCTGATCTCCTTGTCCGCGTCGGCCACCGCGGTGGGCATGGCGTTCTGGCTGCCCTGGCTGATCATCGCCGGTGTGTGCTTCGTGCTGGCCTCGGTGGCCGGGCTGGTCTTCGAGTACCACATCGGACCCGAGAAGCACTGAGTCTCGGCGTGGCTGTCCGCGTCGCCGGCAAGGTCACAATCAGGGCATGAGTTGGCCCGCGACATGCGCGCAGCGTCTCGGTCTCGTCCTCCCGTTGGGTAGTGTTGCCGGGGCACCGTGGGCCGTTGACGGCACCACCGGAGCCGGACAGCCAGGCGAGAAGGACATGCGTAGATGAGCGGGCCGAATCCCCCGGGACGGGACTCAGGCGGCGCGGATCTCCCAGGTGAGGAGCCGGGTCAGCCCTCTTCGAGCGATCCCACGGCAGACGCCGGCGCGGGCGGGGCCGAGGAGTATCCGCGGGCGTACTCGGCGCCCGAGTCCGAGCAGTTCGTCAGCGCACCGTACGTGGCCGCCGACCCTGGACTCTACGACTACGACAGCTATGACTCGGCGGCTGAGACCGGGGAACCGCAGGAACCACCGCGCTGGCCCTGGGTGGTCGGCGTGATGGCGATCGTGGCTGCGGTGGCCCTGGTCGTGTCGGTGTCGGTTTTGGTGACTCGCACCGAGACCGACAACCTGGCCACGCCGGAGCCGACCACCACGTCGCTGCCACCGGTGCAGGACGAGTTCACCACGACGACACCGCCCCCGCCGCCTCCGCCGCCCCCGACGACCGAAGCCCCGCCACCGCCACCGCCGCCGGAGACGGTCACCGTCACCGAACCTCCTCCGCCGCCGCCTCCGGCCACCGCGGAAGAACCGCCGCCCCCGCCCGCGACGAGTGAGCCGCCCCCGCCCCCGCCCACCACGACGCGCGCCGCCCCACGTCAGGTGACGTACTCGGTGACCGGAACCAAAGCCCCCGGTGACATCATCACCGTCACCTACATCGACGCGTCGGGGCGCAGCAGGACCCAACGCAACGTCTACATCCCGTGGTCACTGACCGTGACGCCGATCTCGCAGTCCGAGGTCGGTTCGGTGCAGGCCTCCAGTCTCTTCCTGGTGAGCAAATTGAACTGCTCGATCACCACGAGCGACGGCCAGGTGCTGTCCTCGAACACCAACAACGCCGCCCAGACGAGCTGCTAGCGAGCCACTGCCGATGACAGATTTGACGAGGTCCGCCCACGGGTCGCGGCCCACCTTCGACCCGTTCGCCCTCGAGCGCAACGACCGGCTGCTGCTGGCCGGCTGCGCGGTGGCGTGGCTGGCCGCGCTGGGCGCCGGCGTGGCCGCGATCGTCGCGCTGATCGACCTCGGACGCTCCCACGCCGACTCCAGCGGCGGCTCGGGCACCCCCTGGGTCCTGTATGTGGTCATCGCCGTGTCGGCGGCGGTGATCATCGCCGCGGTGCCGCTGCTGCTGCGGGCGCGCCGCGCCGGCGAGCATGATCCGCGTCCGGAGGCGCCGCAACCGGTTGCCGAACCGGTCAGCGGGCCTGCGCAGGGAGCCGATGCGGCTACCGAGAAGCTGCGCGTCGCCCCAGCCGCCGCCGCGCCGGCGAGGGAACCGGTCGCGTCGCGGGAGCCGGCGGCTGACCGAGCTGCGTCACCGTTGATCGATCAGGTCTGGTTCCGGTGTGCCACCTCGCTGGTCGGCGTGATGGGTATCGCCGTTCTGCTGGTCGGGGTGTCGACGTATCTGATGGCGGTCGGCAACGACGCGGTGGCGTGGGTGCTGTACGGCTTCGCCGGTGTTGTCACCGTCGCGATGGCGGCCATTCCGTGGTACTTCCTGCGCGAGCTCGGCACCGCCCTCGATTCCTGATATCCCTACTTCTGGCCCCGCTCGGCGCGCCGGGTGTGCGCTGGTGGCGGTGGGTCGGCTGGTTTTCCGCCCGGTGTGCAAGTTCGGCGACGCGCCCGCCCCGGCCGCACGCTCGCGACAGGGCGATCTCGCGCGACGGACTCGTCGTTGATGGGGGAGGGGAGACCCCGCCGAAAAGCTGATCCGCCCCGGCCTGGCGGCCGAGACGGATCAGCTTGTCGGGTCTTGCAATCCGGGCGTCAGTGATGCCCGTTGCTGGAGCCGTTGCCGCTCGAACCGTTGCCGTTGCTCGAGCCGTTGCGCTCCTGCACCTCGCGCAGCGCGGTGAGCGCCTTGCGCTCGGAGGCGTGTGCAGCCTCGGTGAGCGATTCGTGCTCAGAGAGCGGATCGCCCCGGAGGAAGCTGCCGGTGCCGGGTGCACCGCTGGAGCCCAGCTTGTTCATGCGCTTCGGCAGAGCCGCGCCCTGGTAGTCCAGCGGAATCGCATGGCCATGCGAGTCGACCGGTCCGAGCGGCTGATGCAGCTCGACGTACGCCCCGTGCGGCAGCCGCTTGATGATGCCGGTCTCGATACCGTGCTCGAGCACCTCGCGGTCACTGCGCTGCAGACCGACCGCCCACCGGTAGGCGACGAAGTACACGATCGCAGGCAACACGACCATGCCGACGCGGCCGATCCACGTGGTTGCGTTCAACGAGATGTCGAACTTCAGCGCGATGATGTCGTTCATGCACGCGAAGGTCAGCAGGATGTAGAACGAGATCGCAGCGGCCCCGACGGCGGTGCGCGTCGGTGCGTCCCGCGGACGCTGCAGCAGATTGTGGTGTGCGTCGTCGCCGGAGAGCTTCTTCTCCAGGAACGGGTAGGCGATCAGCAGGCCGAAGATCAGCCCCATCCCGACCGCGACCCACACGCCCTGGGGAATGGTGTGGCCGAACGGGTAGAACTCCCAGGCCGGCCAGAGCCGGATCAACCCGTCGGTCCACATCATGTAGAAGTCGGGCTGACTTCCTGCCGACACTTGGGACGGGCTGTAGGGCCCCAGGTTCCAGACCGGGTTGATCTGGAGCAGACCACCCATCAGGCCCAGGATGCCGACGGTGACCGCGAAGAACGCACCGGACTTGACGGCGAACACGGGCATCACCCGCACGCCGACCACGTTGGTCTCGGTCCGTCCGGGACCGGGGAACTGGGTGTGCTTCTGGAACCACACCAGTGCCAGGTGCACACCGATCAGAGCCAGGATGATCCCCGGGATCACCAGGATGTGCAGCGCGTACAGCCGGGGGATGATGATGTCCCCGGGGAAGTCGCCGCTGAACAACGCCCAGTGCATCCAGGTGCCGACCACTGGGATACCGATTGTGATCCCCGAGAACGCGGCGCGCAGGCCGGTGCCCGACAGCAGGTCGTCGGGCAGCGAGTAGCCGAAGAAACCCTCGAACATCGCCAGGATGAGCAACAGTGAGCCGATCACCCAGTTGGCCTCGCGCGGGCGGCGGAACGCGCCGGTGAAGAAGATGCGGGCCAGGTGCACCATGATCGAGGCCGCGAACAGCAGTGCCGCCCAGTGGTGGACCTGGCGCACGAACAGACCGCCACGCACCTCGAAGCTGATGTCCAGCGTGGTCTCGTAGGCTCGCGACATGCCGACCCCGCGCAGGGGCTGGTACACGCCGTCATAGGTGACGTGCGCCATCGACGGGTCGAAGAACAGGGTCAGGTACACGCCCGTGATGAGCAGTACGAGGAAGCTGTACATCGCGATCTCGCCGAGCAGGAACGACCAGTGCGTCGGGAAGACCTTGTTGAGCTGCCGACGCACGGCCGCCGAGGGGTGGTACCGCGAGTCGATCGCGTCACCCTGCTTGGCCGCGATCTCGGCTGCGTCTAGACGTGGGCTCATGACTTCCGCTCCCAGAATGCCGGTCCGACGGGTTCGATGAAGTCGCCGTTGGCGACCAGATAGCCGTCCTGGTCGATCGTGATCGGCAGTTGCGCCAGCGCGCGGGCCGCTGGGCCGAAGATCGGCTTGGCGAACTGCAGCGCATCGAACTGCGACTGATGGCACGGGCACAGGATGCGGTAGGTCTGCTGCTCATAGAGCGACGACGGGCAACCCAGGTGCGAGCAGACCTTGGTGTAGGCGAACAACTCGCCGAAGTTGAAGCTCTCCTGGCCGCGGCGCTTGACCACCCGTGACATGTCGCCCGGCTTGATACGGATCAACATCACCGGGTTGCGTACACCCATCGAGATCTCGAAAAGCTTGTGCTCGGACTCGACGGTGGTGCCGTCACCGTCGGACTCCCGCCACGGGAAAACCGTCTCCATGCCGCCGGCGTCGATGTCCTCCGGCCGCATCTTGATGTAGGGCGAGTTGCCGGGCCGTCCGGTGGCGCGAGCCAGATAGATCGTCTCGCCCTCGAACCGCGGGGTCCATCCCGACGTCCACAGCACCGCTTTCATCCCGTCGGCGGTGGGCACCACGGGTTTCCAGGGGTTCTTGATCAAGCCGCCGATGAACGCCACCAGGGTTCCGACGCCGAACGCACCGAAGCCGATGCCCAGCGACAGCCCGATCATCTTGCGGCGCTTGAGTGTCGAGCCCTCAAGCGCGTCGCCCAGGTTGGCCGCGACGGTCTTGCGATGCAGCTCGGGGGAGCGGCCGTCGTGGCGCTCCTGAACCGAGATCTCCTCGGGGATGAACTTCTTCTGGTACAGCACCGCGCCGATGCCGATCGCCAGGATCGACAGCCCGAACGTCAGACCGTACAGCGGGGTGGTCAGGGAGTAGATGAACTCGCCTTCCGAGCCGACCGGTTGGTACTCCCACGGCCAGAACAGGAAGATCAGCAGCAATGCCAAACCGGAGAACCCGGCCAGCAGCAGCCAATAGGCAACGGTGCGCTCGGCCCGCTTCTCGGCCTTGGTCCCCGGGACCGGCCAGCGCGGCTCCTTGTAGATGACCTCGACGCCGTCGAGTCTGCCGCCGAGTTCGACCAACTCCTCGCGCGACATCCGGGCCAGTTCGGCCTCGGTGGGTTGGCCCGGCTCGCCGGTCTGACCGGGCGTGTCGGTGCCCTTCACTTCGTCGTCGCGGTTGTCAGGTCCATCACTCATGCCCGTGCTCCGATCCACAACGCGGCGCCGATGACGGCGACCATGCCGACGATCCAAGCCACCATGCCTTCCGACGTGGGGCCGAAGCCGCCCAGGCCCAGGCCGCCGGGGGTCTTACCCTCCGCGGAATCCCGCACGTAGGCGACGATGTCGCGCTTCTCTTCCGGGGTCAGCTGGCGGTCGGAGAACTTCGGCATGTTCTGCGGCCCGGTCAGCATCGCGGTGTAAATCTGGGCCTCGTTCGCGTTGCCGAGGTCGGGGGCGTACTTGCCCGACGACAGCGCGCCACCCTTGCCGGTGAAGTTGTGGCAGGACGCGCAGTTCAACCGGAACAGGTCGCCGCCCCGGGCGAGGTTGTCGCCACGCAGCGAGTGCATGGCGATCTCACCGTTCTCCTCGCGCGGCACGATGGGACCACCGCCGTTGGCCTGGACGTAGGCGCCGAGCGCGTCGATCTGTGCTTCGTCGAACAGCGGGTCCTTGGCGGGTGCCTGCGCTTCGTTACGCATCGCCGGCATGCGGCCCGTCGACACCTGGAAGTACACCGCGGCCTCGCCGACCCCGATCAGGCTCGGGCCGCGATCGGCCACGCCCTGCAGGTTGACGCCGTGACAGGTGACGCACGACAACTCGTAGAGTTCCTGACCGGTGCGCAGCAACGCCGAGTCCGCCTCGTCGGCGACGGCCACCTGCGGCGCCGGCGTCAGCGTGGCGGCCAGCCCTCCGGCGAACGTCAAGCCCACGGCGAGCAGTAGCGCTGCCGACAACCGCCGGCGCAGCCGACGGCGTTTCACGGTCGCCGGCCCACCGGCTCCAGGCGCCTTGTTAGGCATCGAACCCCTTCTCTATCCGCTTGTTTCGAGAGGCTTGCGTCGGCGAGCCGATCATCGGACGCATCGGCGAGCCGATCATCTTGCACATCGGCGAGCCGATCATCTTACGAAGTAGATGACGGCGAACAGCGCGATCCACACGATGTCGACGAAGTGCCAGTAGTACGACACCACGATCGCGGCCGTGGCCTGCGCCGGGGTGAACTTGCTCATCCGGGTCCGCAGGAGCAGGAACACGAACGCCACCAGACCGCCGATCACGTGCAGGCCGTGGAATCCGGTCGCGAGGTAGAAGACGGTGCCGTAGGCGCTGCCCGCGATGGTGGTGCCCTCTTCCACCAGGTGCAGGTACTCGTAGCCCTGGCCGAGCACGAAGAAGGTGCCCATCGCGAGGGTGAGGGCATACCAGCGGCGCAGGCCGAACACGTCGCCGCGTTCGGCGGCGAACACGCCCATCTGGCAGGTGAAAGACGATGCGATCAGCACCAGCGTCACCGGTACGGCCAGGGCGAGGTTCAACTCGGTCGGCGGCGGGGGCCATTCGCCCCCGGCCTGTGCACGCGCGGTGAAGTACATCGCGAACAGCCCAGCAAAGAACATCAGTTCACTGGAAAGCCAGACGATCGTGCCGACACTGACCATGTTCGGTCGGTTCAGCGAATGTACGCGCGACGTGATGGCGGTTCCCGAAGTACCTACAGCGCTCGTCACAGGTGCAAGTATGACGCTTTGTAGTTGTCGAACTCCACCCGGGTCTGGCAATTCGTCATAATCAGCCTGTGACTTCACCCTCTCCCGAGTCCGGCGCCGCCCCCCGTCCGCGTGGTGACGAGCCCACGTGGCCGTTGATCTTGGGCCGGCTGACCACCAACCAAGCGTTGTTACCAGGGCAGACGGGCTGGGCGATGGACCAGATCATGTCGGGCACCGCCACGCCCGCCCAGATCGCCGCGTTCGGCGTGGCGATGAAGATGAAGCGGCCCACGTCGGCAGAAGTCACCGAAATGGCCGACATCATGCTCAAGCACGCCCGGCGGGTGCCCACCGACACCATCGGCACCGCCACCGTCGACATCGTCGGCACCGGCGGTGACGGCGCCAACACCGTCAACCTGTCGACCATGGCCGCCATCGTGGTGGCCGCCGCCGGGGTGCCGGTGGTCAAGCACGGCAACCGGGCCGCCTCGTCGCTGTCGGGCGGTGCGGACACCCTCGAGGCGCTCGGGCTGCGCATCGACCTGGGGCCGGAGGAGGTGGCGCGCAGCGTCGCCGAGATCGGTATCGGGTTCGCGTTCGCCCCGCAGTTCCATCCGTCCTACCGGCATGCCGGCGCGGTGCGCCGTGAGATCGGAGTGCCGACGGTGTTCAACCTGCTCGGCCCGCTGACCAATCCGGCCACGCCCCGCGCCGGTCTGATCGGTTGCGCCTGGGCCGACCTGTCGGAGGTGATGGCCGG
This sequence comes from Mycolicibacterium duvalii, assembly GCF_010726645.1. Lineage (NCBI taxonomy): Bacteria > Bacillati > Actinomycetota > Actinomycetes > Mycobacteriales > Mycobacteriaceae > Mycobacterium > Mycolicibacterium duvalii. The sequence continues at coordinate 958,499 of NZ_AP022563.1, forward strand.
GGTATTCGCCGCGCGCGGGTCCAGCGCGCTGGTCGTGCACGGAGATGACGGCCTCGACGAGCTGACCACGACCACGACGAGCACGATCTGGCGGGTGCAGGCCGGCACGGTCGAACGGCTGACCTTCGACCCCGCGGCGTTCGGTTTCGCCCGTGCCGAGATCTCCGAGCTCGTGGGCGGCGACGCCGAGTTCAACGCCGCCGAGGCCCGGGCCGTACTCGGCGGGTCGAAGGGACCCGTCCGGGATGCGGTGCTGCTCAACGCGGCCGGTGCGATGGTCGCCCACGCCGGGCTATCCAGCGACGCCAAGTGGGTCCCGGCGTGGGAGTCCGGTTTGGCGCGGGCCAAGGACGCGATCGACTCCGGAGCGGCCGAAGACCTGCTCGCGCGTTGGGTGCGGTTCACTCAGGAGCTCTGAGTCGGTGGCCTGCTCCGCGGCCATCCGGGCCGAGCGAGCCGTAGCCGCCCATTCCGCCCACCGTCCGGCCGCGCCGAGCGGCGAGCTGTAGCCCTGCTCCGTGCGCACGATGCGGACGCCGGGCCGGGCCAGCCAGCGCGCGATGAGCGCGGTCTCCTCGATCAGCGCGCCGCCGTGTGGTCCGGCCTCGGGCAGCACGGTCTCCGCAGCGGCGCAGAGCGCGTCGACGACGGGCATCGGCGGCACCCCGCGGGAAGCGCAGCCTGCCGCGGCCAGTCGGCCCCGCCGGATCACCGCCAGATGCCACCCGTGGTCACCGTCGGGGCGGGCGGCGACGAGCTCGGGCAGCGTGGTCAGTGCCCGCAGGCGTTGACCGCGCCACAGCACGTCGATGGTGGCGGCGGCCCGGTCGCGCATCCGGGCGGCGGTCTCGTAGCGGTGCCGGCGGGCCAGCTCGGCGATGTGGGCGAGCATCGCCTGCAGCGGTTGACCGTCGCGACCGTCGATGAGCGCCAGCGCGCTGCGCACCGCGGCGGCGTAGGTGTCGGCGTCCAGGCCGCGCGCGGCCGGGCATGGCGCGATCTCCCGTTCGGGGCACTTGACTCCATGCACGGCCGACCGGGCCAGCCGAGCAGTACAGATCCGCACACCGGTGAAGCGCGCGATCAGGTCCCCGGCGTCGACCGCGTCCGCACGGGTGCGAAACGGTCCGACGGCGGTGTCGGTACGGGGGGCGCGCACCGCCGAGAACCGCGGAAACGGCTCGTCGGTCAGCGTCAACCACCACCACCGGTGTGGGAACTTCGACCGCCGGTTGTACGGCGGCGCGTGTGCCGCCAGCAGCCGCAGCTCCCGTACTCCGGCCTCGAGATCGTGGGCGCACTCGACGTGGTCGACGGCAGTGGCCAGCGAGGCCATTTCCTTGATGCGGGTCCGGGGGTCGGCGCCGTTGAAGTACTGGGTCACCCGGCGGCGCAGGTCCACAGCCGTCCCGACATAGAGGACCTCGTGGGCCGGTCCGCGGAACAGGTAGACCCCCGGGCTGCGCGGCAAGGCCCGGGCCAGGTGCCGGTTGCCACGCTGCGCAGGAGTGACGTCGGGCAGGTAGGAGCGCAGTTCTGGGTAGGTGTGGATGCCCTGGTTGCCGACCCGCTCGATCAGCCCGTGCAGCACGTCGACGGTGGCGCGGGCGTCGTCGAGCGCGCGGTGGGTCGGCCGGGTACTGGCGCCGAAGAGCTGTGCCAGCGCCGACAGGCGCACACTGGGCGCCTCGTCCCGGGTCAGTACGCGCCGGGCCAACCGGACCGTGCACAGCACCGGCGGCCTCGGCCAGGGCACCTGGTTGCGTTCGGCGGCGGCGCGCAGGAACCCGACGTCGAAGCCGGCGTTGTGGGCGACCAGTACCGCTCCGCGACAGAACTCGAGGAAGGAGGGGAGGACCGCCTCGATGCGGGGTGCGTCGTAGACCATCGCCGAGGTGATCCCGGTCAGCGCGACGATCTGAGGCGGGATGGCGCGGCCGGGATCGACCAGCGTGGCGAACTCGCCGAGCACCTCCCCGCCGCGGACCTTGACCGCCCCGATCTCGGTGATCGCGTCGTGACGGTCACCTGAAGCGCGACCACCCGTGGTCTCGAGATCGACTACCACGAACGTCGTCTCCCGCAGCGACAGGTCGGCCAGCTTGTCGACGTCGCCGAAGCTCAGCTGGCCCATGGGCAGAACGTAAGCCGCGGCAGTGACAAGTTCCCGGACGCGTGCGGCGAAACGCCGCGGACCGGAGTTGAGTTCCTAACGGATGTCAAACGGCGTGTTGGCTCGTAGGCTCGTGTTTGGCGGGCCTGGATGTTGGAGCGCTTGGCGACTCCTGTGACTCCTGGCCCGCCGCCTGTTTGCGGCGGTCGCGCATGCGTTGGTGACGGATGTTGTCGCGGCGCCGGGGTTGGATCTGGTAGCGCTCTTTGACGATCTTGCGGCCCTGAGCGTCGGTGATCGGGGTGCCGTCGACATCGCGTAGGACGTAGGGCTGGCCGTTGCGCATGCAGGTAGCGATCCGGGTGACCAGCAGGGTGGCCAGGTGGCAGATCGCCGAGTCGTGGTGGCGGTCGCCGGTCATCAGTCGCTGGTATTTCGCGGCGATCTGCGGGTCGATCTTGCGGGCTTGATCAGCGGCGGTGTATAGCATTTCGCGCAGCAGGGGGTCGCCGGCCTTGGTGATCGAGGATTCGACCTTGCTCAGCCCGGACTGGCTGACCTTGGGGACCAGTCCGGTGTAGGCGCGGATCGCGGCCAGTGAGGTGAACCGGTGAGGATCACCGATCCGCCCAGCGATCACGGCGCTGATGACCGGTCCGACACCGGGAGCAGAAGCCACGATTGCCTTGGGGTCGGCGTCGGCGTAGAGGTTCGCGACCCGTTCATCGATCTGCTTGATCTGCCGGGTCAAAAACAGCGCCTGTTCGGCCTCGTGGGCGATGTCGTCGCCCAGTTCGGCGAAGTTCATCCCGTCGGGTCCTCACAGCATGAGGGTTTCCTTGGCTGCGACGATGAGTCCGGCGGCGTGGTCCTCGCGCCACGCGCCGCGGGACCGGGCGATCAGAAACCGGCTCAGACGTCCCTGGCCGAGTCGGATCACCGTATTCGGGTCGGCGTAGCGGGCGAGGAACTCCAACGCCGCGTTGCCGTAGTTCGAGCCGAGCACCGCATACCACGCTGGCCCGAGGAGCTCGACGAGCGCATCGAGCCGTGAATACACCGCCACCCGGCGTTTGATCATGGTGGAGCGCTGTCGGACCAAGCGCCGCAACGGGTCTGCCGGTCCCTGGCCGGAATACTCGCGCAACCCTTCGGGATGAAGTAGCGGCAGCCGGGCCAGCAGCTCGGAGTCGATGCGATCGTTCTTGGTGTGCTTGGAGTAGTACTTGCGCAGATCCGCCGATTGGGTGGTAGGCACCATCACCACCCGGGCCGCGGCGGCGGAACCACTCGGCCAGCACGATCCATGCGTTACGGGTCGGCTCGACCACCACGGTCACGTCCGTGGCGTCGGCCAGGAACAGATCGGCCCACAACCGCTCCAAGTCCGCCGGCCGGGTCGAGAATTTCCGGCCCCGCCATACCGTGGTCCCGTCGCGGGCCAGCGTCGCTTGATGCGCCGCGCGCACCGCTACGTCGATTCCTAATGTCCATGCCATCGTTGTGTGCTCCTGTCAGCCATCAATCCCTATTCACCCAGGTGGCTGACCATCGCGGCTGTGGCCCAGACATTCCCTAAGCAGGAGTCCACACCGACCGGCTGGCTCCAAGTTCCCGAACAAGGACACCGCTCGACCAGCCACCGAGCTCGCGAGCGGACCACTCAAATCTCAGGGATCACCACGCGTCCCAGTCGGACGTTCGGCCCGCCCGCGAACTCACACTCCAAAGCTAAATGTCGGACGGTGTCGCTAGCGTGCGCTGCATGCCGATCGAGAGGACGGATGCGATGACCCAGGAGCCCGACGACGGCACGCTGACCATCGACTGTGACGACTGCGCGGTACGCGGCCCCGGCTGCCAGGACTGCGTGGTCAGCGTGTTGCTCGGGGTGCCCGAGACACTGCGTGTCGACGAGCAGCGCGCGCTCGAGGCGCTCGCCGAAGCGGGCTTGGCGCCCCGGCTGCGGCTGGTGCCGATTCACCGGCATGGCGGTGCCGGGGTGGCCTGACGACACGCGGTATCGTTGGCGCTCAGCGCATCACGGATGCAACTGTTAAATTTGCATCTCGTGTTGGACAAGGCCGATGCCGTTTCGTAACCTATCTGAGACCTAATCGCAGTTCGAGGCGGCTCCTCTACGGCAATCGAAGGACGAGGAAATCTTGACGTTCGACCGCGCGCACCGGAGTATCTGTCGTTCTCGGCGAGTCTTCACCAGTGTGATGGCAAGCCTGGCGCTCGTGGGCGCGATCCTGTTCGGGTCAGGCTCGGCCGGCCTCGGCTACGCCGACCCCGCCGATGACGCGTTGGCCAAGCTCAACGAGCTGTCCCGGCAGGCCGAACAGACCACCGAAGCGATGCACTCCGCGCAGCTCGACCTGAACAACAAGCTCGAGATCCAGCGCGCCGCCGAGGTCAAGCACGCCGAAGACCTGGCCGCCGTCGAGTCGGCGCGCGCGCAGCTCACCGACTACCAGGGCAAGGTCAACAGGCTCGCCGCCTCCCAGTACATGGGTGGTCGCACGTCCGGATTCGACGCGATGCTCACCGCCCCGTCGCCCCAGGGCCTCATCGATCAGTTGTCCGTACAGCGGGTGATGGCAGCCGAGATGTCGGCTCAGATGACGCGGTTCCTCGACATCGGCCGGCAGGCCGAGCTCGCCGAGCAGGCGTCGGCCGCCTCGGCTGCCGAGGCCAAGACCGCCGCCGAGCAGGCCGCCGCGGTGCGGGCCGACCTGCAGTCCAAGCAGAGCCAGCTCCAGGTCCAGATCGCCGTGGTCAAGGCCCAGTACGACTCGTTGACGCAGCCTCAGCGCGAGGCGCTGGCCGCGATGCCTCCGCCTCCGCCGGCTCCGGGTGCGCCGGTGCCTCCGGCGCCGGGCCAGGATCCGGCGGTGCTGGCCGCGCCGCCGGCTCCGCTGCCGGCGGGTGCCATCCCGCCGGGCGACATCGCCACTCCCGGTTCACCGGCGGCCACCACCGTGATCCAGGCCGCGCTCAGCCGCGTCGGTTCGCCGTACTCCTGGGGCGGTTCGGGCCCCAGCGCCTTCGACTGCTCGGGTCTGGTGATGTGGTCCTTCCAGCAGGCCGGGATCTCGCTGCCGCACTCCAGCCAGGCGCTCGCGCGCGGCGGGCAGCCGGTGTCGAGGGACCAGATGCAGCCCGGCGACCTCGTCACCTACTACTCCGATGCGTCGCATGTCGGCATCTACATCGGTGGCGGACAGATGGTGCATGCGTCCACCTACGGCACGCCCGTGCGGGTCGCTCCGGTGGACAATGCCCCGATCTACAACGTCCGTCGTTACTGACCGGCGCCGCGCCGTCGACCGGCGCCGCGTGGGCGCCGTCCTGGGTGCCGAGTTGGTGTGCGCGGTGTTCCTGGTAGCCGGACCCGGCGACGCCCGCAGCGGCCCGGTACTCGCCGAGCCGACGGGTTTCGCCGCGACCACCATGTCGTCCCCGGCGCCGGCCACGCTCACCATGCCCGGCGGCAGGTCCGCGATGCTCATCGATCTCGGCGCGCCCAGCGGTCACGCTCTGCTCGCGCGCATCGCTGCCGAACTACCGGCCGCAGCTGCGGCTGTCAGCGACTTCTGGGGGCCGCAGTGGCCACGGACGGTCGAGATCGTGGTCGCCGGAACCGCAGAGCAGTTCGCCGCCGTGGGCGCCGGCGATGCCGACACCGCGGCGACCGCGACCGCCGAGCGGATCATGTTCTCCCCGGCCGCGGCCGGCATGTCTCCCGATGATCTGCGAATCGTGTTGCGCCACGAACTTTTCCATTACGCTGCGCGTCCAGACACCGCCGCCGATGCCCCGATGTGGCTGACTGAGGGCGTGGCCGATTATGTGGCACGTCCGCCGTTGATCTCGCCCACCATGCCCGCCGTGCTGCCTACCGATACGGAACTCATGACGCCGGGTCCCCAGCGCTCGGCGGCCTACGACCGGGCTTGGGAGTTTGCCTCGTCGGTGGCTGAGACGTACGGCGCAGACAGGCTCCGCGAGCTGTACCTCGCGGCGGGCGGCCACGGACGCCGTGATCTGGACACCGCGGTTCGCGAGGTTCTCGGCGAGGACCTGGCGGCGCTGACGGCGGGTCCTCCGTGAGCCGCGTGCTGCTGGTCACCAACGACTATCCGCCCCGGCCGGGGGGAATCCAGGCTTACCTGGAAGCGCTGGTCACTCACCTGGTCGCCACGCAAGAGCACACCTTGACCGTCTATGCACCGAAGTGGCAGGGCGCGCAGGAATACGACGCCGACGCGGCGGTGGGCGGCTACCAGGTCATCCGCCATCCGACCACGCTGATGGTTCCCGAGCCCACCGTCGCGCTGCGGATGCGGCGGCTCATCCAACAACACGGCATCGACACGGTGTGGTTCGGTGCTGCCGCCCCGCTGGCCCTGTTGTCGCCGCTGGCCCGCGCCGCGGGAGCGCAGCGCGTGATCGCCAGCACCCACGGGCACGAGGTGGGTTGGTCGATGCTGCCGCTGGCCCGCAATGCGTTGCGCCGCATCGGGAACGACACCGACGTCGTCACCTACATCAGCGCCTACACGCGCCGGCGGTTCGCGTCGGCGTTCGGACCGCACGCTGCGCTCGAGCACGTGCCGCCGGGGGTGGACGCCGACAGGTTCGCCCCCGACGAGGTGGCCCGGGCCCGGCTGCGCGCACGCTACCGACTCGGGCAGCGGCCTGTGGTGGTGTGTGTGTCGCGGCTGGTGCCGCGCAAGGGGCAGGACATGTTGATCCGGGCGTTGCCGGCGATCCGGCAGCGGGTGCCCGACGCTGCGCTGGTGATCGTCGGGGGCGGTCCGCACCGCACCGCCCTGCGCAGACTGGCCTACACGTTCGGTGTCGCCGAGCACGTGACCTTCACCGACGGCGTACCCGCCGACGAACTGCCCGCCCATCACGCGATGGCTGACGTCTTCGCCATGCCATGCCGGACGCGCGGCGGCGGACTGGACGTCGAAGGGCTGGGGATCGTGTACCTGGAGGCCTCGGCGACCGGTGTGCCGGTGGTGGCGGGACGCTCCGGCGGAGCGCCGGAGACCGTGGTCGACGGCACGACCGGGACGGTCGTCGACGGCTGGGACGTCGGGGCGATCGCTGCCGCGGTGTCCGACCTGCTCGCCGAGCCGCGCCGGGCCGCCGCGATGGGCGCGGCGGGACGGCAGTGGGTGCTCGACAACTGGCAGTGGCAGCGCCAGGCGCAGCGGCTGGCGCGTCTGCTCTGATCAGTTCTTCGCGTAGAGCGCTTCGATGTCGGCGGCGAACTTCTCGGCGACGACGTTGCGCTTCACCTTCAACGTCGGGGTCAGCTCACCGGTGAGCACGGTGAAATCGACTGGCAGGATGCGGAACTTGCGAATCGCCTCGGCCTTCGACACCGCCTGGTTGGCCTGCTCGACCGCCGAGTCGATCTCGCGGGTCAGGTCGGGGTCGTCGATCAGGTCGCCCACCGAGGCGGTCGGGGCCTTGCTGTGGTGCTGCTTCCAGATCTCGAACGCTTCCGGATCGATCGCGATCAGCGCGGCGACGAACGGCTTCTGATCCCCGACGGCCATCGCCTGACTGATCAGCGGGTGCGCACGCAGCTGATCTTCGAGGACTGCAGGGGCGACGTTCTTGCCGCCCGCGGTCACGATGATCTCCTTCTTGCGGCCGACTATGGAGAGGAAACCCTCGTCGTCGACCTTGGCGAGATCACCGGTGTGGAACCAGCCGTTGACGATGGCCTCGTTGGTGGCTTTCTCATTGCGCCAGTAGCCGCCGAACACCACCCCGCCCTTGACCAGCAGCTCGCCGTCGTTGGCGACCGCCATACTGTTGCCGGGCAACAGCTTTCCGACGGTGCCGACCTTGAGCTCACCGATCCGGTTGGCGGTGATGGCCGCGCTGGTCTCGGTCAGGCCGTAGCCCTCGTAGATCGTCAGTCCGATGCCGCGATAGAAGTGCCCGAGCCGGGCGCCCAGCGGTGCCCCGCCGGAGATCGACGCGCGGCAGTTGCCGCCGGTGGCTGCGCGCAGCTTGGTGTAGACGAGGCGGTCGAACAGCGCGTGTTTGGCCCGCAGCATCAGTCCCGGACCACCGGTGTCCTGGGCCTTGCTCCATGCGACGGCGGTCTGCACCGCCTGGGCGAAGATCGCGCCTTTGCCGCTGTCCTGAGCGTTCATCTCGGCGGTGTTGTACACCTTCTCGAAAACGCGGGGTACCGAGACGATGACCGTCGGTTTGAACTGGCCGAACATCGGCACCAGGTTCTTGATGTCGCTGGTGTAACCGATGGTGACGCCGTTGGCGAACGCCGTCATCGACAGGGCCCGGGCCAGGACGTGGGCCAGTGGCAGGAACACCAACAACCGCTCACCCTTGCGCAGCAGCGTGGGGAAACAGTCTGTCGCCCCGCGGGTCTCGTAGAGCAGGTTGGAATGCGTCAGCTGGCAGCCCTTGGGGCGGCCGGTGGTCCCGGAGGTGTAGATCAGGGTCGCCGGGTCGGCGCTCTTGATGGCGGCCAGCCGCTGATCGACCTCGGCGGGATCTACGGTGCTGCCCGCCTCCGCCAGCTCGTCGAGTGCCGTGGGCGCCGAGGATTCGATGATCGCGATCTTGCGCAGGGCAGGCAACTCGGACAGCAGCTGCTTGACCATCAGCGCGTGCGCCTCGATCTCGACGAACACCAGCACCGCCCCGGAATCTTCGAGCACCCAGCGCACCTGCTCGGGAGACGACGTTTCGTAGATGGGGACGGTCACCGCGCCGATCGACAGAATCGCGTAGTCGAGAATGACCCACTCGTAGCGCGTCGACGACAGCAGCGCGACCCGGTCGCCGGGCTGCACCCCCTCCGCGATCAGGCCCTGGGCGACGGCGCGGATCTGCTGCGCAGCCTGTCGGCAGGTGACGTCCTGCCAGGTGCCGTCGACCAGACGCTGGAAGACGACGTGGTCGGGATTCTGGCGCTCGTGGTCGTACACCGCGCTGGCGACGTTGTCGTGCTCTTCGACGGTGAAGGAAGCGGGAACGCTGAACTCGCGCACGGTGAGGCCCTCTCGTGATTCTCAGCCAGCCGAAACGGTGGTGCGTCGTCCACCCTAGTCGCCCCACACGAGGTCAGGACCCCGCATATGTGAAGCTTGTCAGCCATGAACAGCATCCAGATCGCCGACGAGACGTTCGTGGCGGCCGACCCGGCGACGGTCGGCGCGGCGGTCGCCGACCAGGCCTGCTGGCGGCGGTGGTGGCCCGACCTGCGGCTGACAGTGGCCGAGGACCGCGGCGAGCTGGGACACCGCTGGAAGGTCTCCGGCGCACTGACCGGAACCATGGAGGTGTGGCTGGAGAAGGTGCTCGACGGCGTCGTGTTGCACTACTTCCTGCATGCGGAGCCGTCCGGTGCCGCGGCCTGGCAGCTGGCCAAGATGAATCTGGCGAAGATGAACCACCGCCGCCGCGTCGCGGGCAAGGAGATGGCCTTCGAGGTCAAACGCACGCTGGAAGCGGGACGTCCGGTCGGGGTTTCCCGGCTGGCCTGACCGACGCGGGAACCCGACAGCGGGTGACAGAGTAGATTTCTGGCAGCGGCCAGACCGAGCGGACAGACCGGGGACAGCTGAAGTGGCGGACAAAACGGCGCAGACCATCTACATCGATGCCGATCCTTCGACGGTGATGGACGTCATCGCCGACATCGGGTCCTACCCGGACTGGGTCGCCGAGTACAAGGAAACCGAGGTCCTCGAGACCGACGACGAGGGCTACCCGAAGGTAGCCCGGCTGGTGCTGGACGCCGCAGTGCTCAAGGACACGATGGTATTGGCCTACCGGTGGCCCGCCGATCGTCAATCCGTGACGTGGTCGCTGGTGTCGAGCACGCTGTTGAAGGCGCTCGACGGCGCCTACCGGCTGGCGCCGAAGGGCTCCGGTACCGAGGTGACCTACGAACTTTCGGTCGACCTCATCATCCCGATGATCGGGCTGCTCAAACGCAAAGCCGAGCGCCGGTTGACCGACACCGCACTGAAGGACCTGAAGAAACGAGTCGAGGCTGACTGAGCGCGAGGAGTCCGCCCACGCGGCGCGGGGGGCAGCCCGAATCAGCCTGTTCGTCGGCAAGGGCGGGGTAGGAAAGTCGACACTGGCTACCGCTACGGCGGTGCGCGCCGCCGCCACGGGCATGCGGGTCCTGTTGGTGTCCACCGACCAGGCCCACTCGATCGGCGACGTGCTGGGCACGCCGGTCACCCCCACCGGGGACCGGACGCCCACCCGGGTGCTCGCCGACCTCGACACCGTCGATGCGGGTGGTGGGGTGCTCGAGGCGCTGGCGCTGGACACCCTCGCGCTGCTGGAGCGCCAATGGCGCGACAACGCGGGCCTGCTCTCGCGCCGGTTTCCTGATTCTGATGTCGGTGATCTTGCGCCAGAAGAACTTTCGGCGCTTCCCGGTGTGCAGGAGGTGCTGGGGCTGCACGAGGTGGGCGAACTCGCCGACTCCGGACTCTGGGACCTCGTGGTGGTCGACTGCGCGTCGACCGCGGACGCGATGCGCATGCTCACTCTGCCCGCCACCTTCGCCCTCTACGTCGAGCGGGCCTGGCCGCGGCATCGACGATTGGCCAGCGCCGATGACCCGCGCACCGCCGCAGTGGTGGGGCTGCTCGAACGCATCGCCGCAGGCACCGAGCGGCTCAGCACGCTCCTGGCCGACGAAGCGCGCGTCGACGCGCATCTGGTGATGACCGCGGAGAGGGTGGTCGCCGCCGAAGCGGTCCGGACGCTGGGTTCGCTGGCGCTGATGGGCGTCTCGGTCGCCGAAGTGATCGTGAATCAGATTCTGGTGCAGGATGATTCGTTCGAATACCGCAACCTGCCCGCACATCCGGCCTTCGACTGGTATTCCGAGCGCATCGCCGATCAGCAGGCCGTTCTCGACGACCTGGACCGGACGGTCGGCGACGTGGCCCTGGTCATGGTGCCACACCTGGCGGGGGAGCCGATCGGCGCCAAGGCGCTGGGCGAGCTGCTCGACGCCGCCCGCCGCAGAGACGGATCACCGCCGCCCGGACCGCTGCGGCCGGTGGTGGACCGGGAGTCCGGAGCCGGCCGTGAGGCCGTGTACCGGCTCCGGGTGCAGTTGCCTCAGGTCGATTCGTCGGCGCTGACGTTGGGTAGGGTCGATGATGACCTGATCATCGGCGTAGGCGCGATGCGGCGCCGCGTCCGCCTGGCGTCGGTGCTGCGGCGCTGCATCGTCATCGACGCGGCGCTGCGCGGCAGCGAGCTGACCGTGCGATTTCGACCGAATCCGGAGGTGTGGCCGGCGTGAGTGGCGCTGACTCCGACATCGGGGGCGCGGGGCGGCAACACCGCGACATCCCCCCGGAACTGCGGCAGCTCGCGCAGTCGATTCTGGATCGACTGGATCCCGCCATCCGGCTGGCCGCGGCACGTATGCAGGCCACCGGCGACAACCCCGGACGTTGCCAGCAGGTCTGGTGCCCGGTGTGTGCCCTGGCGGCCCTGGTCTCCGGCGAACAGCACCCGCTGCTCAGCGTCGTCGCCGAGCACAGCGTCGCACTGCTGACGCTGGTCAGGGCGCTGGTCGACACCATGGACGACGACCGTGGTCCGCAGCCACCCGACGGGGGACAGCCCGGACCCCCGCCGCGCCCCGAACCCGACGGCCCGCCGGGGCGCTATCAGCACATCCCGGTGATCGTCGAAGAGTGAACAGAATGTGGTCGCGGGCACATGCCGTGAGTACAGTTGGCGCAGAGCACCGCGGTCGCAACGGCGGCACCGCGGTCGGGCACAAAACGTCCGCGTCGTGAGGTCGGGGTGATCCGGAGGGTCCATGTGGTACTGGCTGTTCAAGTTCATCTTCATGGGGCCGCTGCTGACCCTGCTCGGTCGGCCGAAAGTCGAAGGACTCGAACACGTTCCGCAGTCCGGCGCGGTGATCTTGGCCAGCAACCACCTGGCGGTCGCCGACAGCTTCTACCTCCCGCTGGTGGTCAGCAGGCGGATCACCTTCCTGGCCAAGGCGGAGTACTTCACCGGTACGGGCGTCAAGGGCTGGTTCACCCGCTGGTTCTACACCGTCGCCGGGCAGGTGCCGATCGACCGCACTGACGCCGACAGTGCCCAGGCGGCGCTGACCACCGCGTCGCGGATCCTCGACGAGGGCAAGCTGCTCGGAATGTACCCGGAGGGCACCCGATCGCCCGATGGCAGGTTGTACAAGGGCAAGACCGGGCTGGCCCGACTCGCACTGCAGACCCAGGTCCCGGTGATTCCGGTCGCGATGATCGGAACCGACGTCGTCAACCCTCCTGGCTCCAAGATGTGGCGGTTCGGCCGGGTGACGGTCAAGTTCGGGGCGCCGATGGACTTCAGCCGATTCGACGGGCTGGCCGGTAACCGTTTCATCGAGCGGGCGGTGATCGACGAGGTGATGTACGAGTTGATGCAGCTGTCCGGTCAGGAGTACGTCGACCTCTACGCGGCAGACATCAAAGAGGGAAAAGCGGAGGCGGCCATCAAGCCGCCGACCCGGCTTCCTGAGTCCGCGGCCGGCTGACCGGCGCCTAGATCGGGTCAGCTCGCCGCGGATACCGGTGCGCCGGTCCGCGTCTGAGCGGTGTGGCGGGTCGCGTTGACGGTCACGGTGGCGGCGACGGCGATCACCGCCAGCGCCCACCACAGGTAGGACGCACCGGCCAACTGTCGCCACAACATCGCGGTGGTCTCGCGGTTGGCGGGCAACAGTGTGATCGGCGACCAGATCATCAACGCCAGACCCGCGACCGACACCACGCCGAGGGCGGCGTGGCGCAGGCGTAGGGCGAGCACGCCGGTCACGAGCACCGTCGGCAGCGCCCACACCCAGTGATGCGACCACGACACCGGCGAGACGACCAGACCGAACATCGCGACGCAGATCAGCGCCAGGACCGACTGCTCAGCGCGCAGCGCCCGGCGGGCAGCCCAGACGGTCAGCCCCAGCACCGCGAAGCACGCCACCGTCCACAGCGCGAAGCGCGGCCCTTCGGCCAGCCCGAGCCGGGCGAGCACCCCGGCGATGTTCTGATTGGTGTTGAGCGTGGCGGTACCGATCCGGTCGGTGTTGCTCACCGTTTCGGTCCAGTACTCCCACGAGTCGCGCCAGGAGAGCGCGAACCCTGCCAGGGTGGCGACGACCCCGGAAGCCGCGGTGACCAGCAGCGCGCGAACGTCGCGGCGCAGCAGGAAGTACAGCAGGAAGACCGCGGGCGTGAGTTTGAGGGCGATGGCCAGGCCCAACAGCATGCCCCGCGGCCAGGGGGTGCGGCGGGGCACGCAGTCGGCGATCACCAGCGTCATGAGCACCACATTGATCTGGCCGAAGTCGAAGTTGGCCTTGATGGGCTCGAGGAACAGCACCGCGGGCGCGACGACGGCCGCCGACAGCCAGATCCGCCGCACCCAGGCGGGCTCCCCGGTGACAGTTGTGGTGGGCCAGACATCGAGGCGGGTCAGCACGATGGCGGTGGAGACCAGCAGCAGCACGAACGTCGTCACCGTGATGGCGGCGCTGGCGGCTTCCAGCGACAGCATGGCGAACGGTGCGAACAGCACCGCAGCCAGCGGCGGATACGTGAACGGCAGATCGATGCCGCCGCGGGTGTGGAAGATCGCCCCATCGGCGTAGAGGGGACGGCCGTCGAGCCAGGCCTGGCCGCCCATCCGGTACACGTCGATGTCGATCCGGTACGGAATCCGCCCCAGCAACCGCCAACCCGCCCATATCAGCGCTGCCGCGGTCAGCACCTGGAACACCCGCCAGGCGAGCTTCGGCCCCCACCCCGCCCCGCCGGGCGACCGCAACATCCTCATCTCGCGCTCCAGACTATCGGGGCGCCCCGGCGCGTCGGCGGGTATCCCGGCCCCGACACGCGCTGGTCGGCGTAAGTTTTGCGGGTGCACCCCACCCTGGCAGCCACCTCCAGCCTCCCGATGGGTATCCCGTACACGCGGCTGCCGCTGGTCTGCTGCCTCTTCGCGTTCATCGTGACGTTCTTCGTCACCCGCACGATCGTGCGATACATCCGCCGGCATGCCGACAGCGACGCCCCGCGCAAATGGTGGCAGCCGCGCAACATCTCCGGCGGATCGGGCCTGCACATCCACCATGTGGTGATCGGTGTGGTTCTGGTCATGGTCTCCGGGGTGACGATGGTGACGTTGGCGGTCGACGGGGGTGTACCCGAGTTCACGGCGGCGTCAATCTTTTTCGGGATCGGCGCGGCGTTGGTGCTCGACGAGTTCGCGCTCATCCTGCATCTGTCCGATGTCTACTGGGCCGAAGACGGCCGCACGTCGGTCGACGCCGTGTTCGTGGCGGTGGCGGTGGCCGGCCTGTTGGTGATGGGCTTCAACCCGCTGTCGTTCTTCGACGTCGATATCTGGCAGAACGACCAATCCTGGGAGGCGCGCACCGCAGTGGTCGCCGCCGCGCTGGTGACGTTGCTGTTGGCGGTGATCGTGCTGCTGAAGGGCAAGGTCTGGACGGGGCTGGTCGGCATGTTCATCACGCCGTTGCTGGTGGTCGGTGCGGTCCGGCTGTCGCGTCCGCACGCCCCGTGGGCGCGCTGGCGCTACACCAAACGCCCCCGCAAGATGCACCGGGCCCTGGAACGGGAGCGCTGGCTGCGCCGTCCGGTGATCCAAGCCAAACTATGGCTGCAGGACGCCATCGCCGGGATGCCGAAGTTTCCCGACGACGCGCTGGTCGACCAGGAACTCGACCGCGAGATCCATGCCGCACCCGCTCCCGGCGGGCGCACGCCCGCCACACAGGAAGCCGGATAGGTTTTGCGCTACTTCTACGACACGGAGTTCATCGACAACGGTCGCACCATCGAGTTGATCTCCATCGGTGTCGCGGCCGAGGACGGACGCGAGTACTACGCGATCTCCACCGAGTTCGATCCGGACCGGGCGGGACGGTGGGTGCGCAAACACGTCCTGCCGAAGCTGCCGTCCCCGGCGTCGCCGCTGTGGCGGTCACGGCGCCAGATCCGGTCCGAACTCGAGGACTTCTTCGGGGTCGACGGTGACGAGCCGATCGAGTTGTGGGCCTGGGTGGGTGCTTATGACCACGTGGTGCTGTGCCAGTTGTGGGGGCCGATGACCGACCTGCCGCCGGCGATCCCACGGTTCACCCGCGAGTTGCGGCAGTTCTGGGAGGACTGCGGCTCGCCACGGATGCCGCCGCGGCCGCGGGACGCCCACGACGCACTCGTCGACGCCAAGCACAACCTGCTGCGATACCAGCTGATCACCGGTCGGCATGACCCTCAACTGCGGTTTTGACCCGCAGTTACCATTGACGGGTGAACTGGACCGTCGACGTACCCATCGACCAGTTGCCTGCTCTTCCGCCGCTGCCGGAGGATCTGCGCCATCGGCTGGACGCTGCGCTGGCCAAACCCGCGGTGCAGCAGCCGAGCTGGGACGCCGGTCAGGCGGCGGCGATGCGCACGGTGCTCGAGAGCGTGCCGCCGGTGACGGTGCCGTCGGAGATCGAGCGGCTCAAGTCGCAGCTGGCCGCCGTGGCCCGGGGAGAGGCGTTCCTGTTGCAGGGCGGCGACTGCGCGGAGACGTTCGTCGACAACACCGAACCGCATATTCGCGCCAATATCCGCACCCTGCTGCAGATGGCCGTCGTGCTCACCTACGGCGCGAGCATGCCGGTGGTCAAGGTCGCCCGGATCGCCGGGCAGTATGCCAAGCCGCGGTCCAGTGACATCGACGCGCTGGGCCTGAAGTCCTACCGCGGCGACATGATCAACGGCTTCGCCCCGGACGCCGCGGTCCGCCAGCACGACCCCTCGCGGCTGGTGCGGGCCTACGCCAACGCCAGCGCGGCGATGAACCTGGTGCGTGCGCTGACCTCGTCGGGGCTGGCCTCGCTGCACCTGGTGCACGACTGGAACCGGGAGTTCGTGCGGACCTCCCCGGCGGGTGCGCGGTACGAAGCGCTGGCCGGCGAGATCGACCGGGCCCTGAACTTCATGAGCGCCTGCGGGGTCAACGACCGCAACCTAGACACCGCCGAGATCTATGCCAGCCACGAAGCGCTGGTGCTCGACTACGAGCGTGCGATGCTCCGGCTCGCCGAGAAGGATCCGGCTGCTGACGACGTCCCGGCGAAGCTCTACGACCTCTCCGCGCACTACGTGTGGATCGGTGAGCGCACCCGTCAACTCGATGGCGCCCACATCGCGTTCGCCGAGGTGATCGCCAACCCGATCGGGGTGAAGATCGGGCCGACCACCTCGCCGGAGCTGGCCGTGGAGTATGTCGAGCGGCTCGACCCGAACAACGTGCCGGGCCGTTTGACCCTGGTCAGCAGGATGGGCAACAACAAGGTGCGCGACGTGCTGCCGCCGATCATCGAGAAGGTGGAAGCTTCCGGGCACCAGGTGATCTGGCAGTGCGACCCGATGCACGGCAACACCCACGAGTCCTCCACCGGCTACAAGACGCGGCACTTCGACCGCATCGTCGACGAGGTGCAGGGCTTCTTCGAGGTGCACCATGCGCTGGGCACCCACCCCGGCGGTATCCACGTCGAGATCACCGGAGAGAACGTCACCGAGTGTCTCGGTGGCGCGCAGGACATTTCGGATACCGACCTGGCGGGCCGCTACGAGACGGCCTGCGATCCGCGGTTGAATACCCAGCAGTCGTTGGAACTCGCGTTCCTGGTCGCGGAGATGCTCCGCGGTTAGGCAGGGGCGGAGATGCTCCGCGGTTAGGCAGGGGCGGAGATGCTCCGCGGTCAGAGCAGATTGGGCAGGTTCGTGCCGAGCGTCCACGCGGCGGCGGCCGCCAGGCCCGCCAGCGTGAGCACCGCGATGACCCAGAACAGCAGCACGCGTTTGGCGCGCTGTCGCGCCCAGTAGAACTCCGAGAGTTCGATGCCGGCGAATTGTCCGGTCAGCGGCTGATATTCGGGCTCGTCGGCGAACTCCTGCGGCGGTAGTTCGGCCCGGCTGAAGACGCGGGTGTGACGGGTGGCCGGCGGGTCACCGCCGTGGTCGGGAGCACCGGTGCTGCCGGCGGCGGGAATGTCGGTGGTGGTATCGGAGCGGTGCAACGCGGAGTTTCGCGGCGCCGGCACGCGGAACGTGGGCAGCGCGAGCTCTCGTGCGATCACCTCGAGCTGCTCGGCCATCTCGGCTGCGTCGGCGAACCGGCCTTGCGGGTCGCGCGACGTTGCGCACGCCACGATGTCGTCGAACTGCCTTGGCACGCCGGTGATCACAGTGCTGGGCGGGACGACGTCTTGCTCGAGTCGCTGGTAGGCGACTGCGAGCGGAGTGTCCCCGGGGAACGGGGTACGACCGGTCAGCAACTCGAAGATCAGGACACCGACGGCGTAGACATCACCGCGCGCATCGGTCTCTCCGGTGGCGACCTGTTCGGGCGCCAGGTACGCCGCGGTGCCCAGGATCACGCTCGTCGAGGTGATCTTCGCCTCCGCCAACGCACGCACCAGGCCGAAGTCGGCGATCTTGACGTCACCGTCGTCACTGATCAACACGTTCTCCGGTTTGATGTCCCGGTGCACCAGTCCGGCGCGGTGGGCAACGGCCAGACCGCCGAGCACCGGACGCAGCACCGCGGCGACCGCGTGCGGCGGCATGGGACCGCGTTCGCGCAACAACTCCCGAAGCGTGCCGCCCTCGACCAGTTCCATCACCAGGAACGGGTGCCGGCCGTCGATGCCCTGGTCGTACACCGAGACCAGGCCGGGGTGTTTGAGTCGCGCGACGGCCCGGGCCTCGCGCTGGAATCGGGTCAGGAAGTGGTCGTCGGCGGCGTACCGGGAATCCATGATCTTGACCGCCACCGGGCGGTCGAGGCGCAGGTCCAGGCCGCGGTACACCCCGGACATCCCACCGGTCGCGATGAGCCCGTCGACCCGGTACCGACCGTCCAGCACGTGCCCGGTCAGGGCGTCGGCGGGCTGGTAGGTCTCCACCGCTCATATGGTACGAGCCGGCGCGGCTCGAACCCGGCAGGCGGTCGCGACAAGGGGGCGGCGCGCGGGTGCCTGTGGTCCTAGACTCTGTGCGATGAGCAGCATTCCGACTGCCGACGACGTGCTGGATCCCGACGAGGCCGTCTATCAACTATCCGAGGTGGCCCGTCTCCTGGGCATCCCGCTGTCGAAGGTGCACCAGCATCTGCGCGAGGGCCATCTGGTCGCGGTGCGACGCGGCAAAGACGTTGTGGTTCCGCAGATCTTCTTCGACGACAGCGGTCAGGTGGTCAAGAGCCTGACCGGGTTGCTGGTGGTGCTGCACGACGGTGGTTACCACGAGACCGAGATCGTGCGCTGGCTGTTCACCCCGGATCCGTCCCTGACGATCAGGCGCGACGGGTCGACCGAACAGGTGGCCAACGCCCGGCCGGTCGATGCGCTGCACTCGCATCAGGCTCGTGAGGTGGTTCGGCGCGCGCAGGCTATGGCCTATTGACGGCTCGGCCGTCGTGGCCTATTGACGGCTCGCCGTCGTGGCCTATTGAGGGCCCGGCCGTCGTACCGGACCAGCGAATACCAGGCGACCACGGCACACGCGAGGGCGAACAGCACATGACCCCACGAGTACATGCTGTGCGCACCGTCGGGTCGCCAGATCACGGTGATCCAGGTCGAGAACCCGGCGATCAGCGCGATCGAACGGGTTGACTGGGCCAGCGCCGCCGCCACGGCCAGCGGCCACGTGTAGTACCAGGGCAGCGCGGCGGGTACGAACAGCACGACCACGACCATCAGCAGCGCGATGCCCATCAGAGCGTCGCGGTCGGTGTGGCGGTAGCGCCACCACAACAGCGGGGCCGACACCGCGATGATCGCGATGCCGATGATGCGGTTGACCTCCAGCACGGCGTAGAAGTTGACCGGCACCACCAGCCCGCCGATGGCGTTGATCAGGTTCGCGGCCGCGGTCGGCACGGTCAGCCAGTTGATGATCTTCACCGAACCCGCCAGCGCGGTCAGCCAGCCCAGCCCGACCCCGGCGGCCAACGACAACACCGCGAACACCGCCACGAAGATCAGCGACGACGCCGCGGTCGCCGCGGCGAAGGCCCGGCCCGGCGGGTAGCCGCGACGCTCCCGCAGTCCGCGCGCCCATACCCACACCATGAACGGCAGCGCGAGGCCGGCGGTGGCTTTCACCGCCACGGCGACAGCGATCAACGCAGCGCCGCCGGCGTATCGACCGCTGAACGTCAGTGCGATGCCGGCCATCATCAGGCCGACCATCAGCATCTCGTTGTGCACGCCGCCCATCAGGTGAATGATCACCAGCGGGTTGAGAACGCAGATCCACAGCGCGGCCGCACCGTTGGCGCCGACATGGCGGGCGACCCGCGGCGCCGCCCAGATCAGCAGGGCCAGTCCCGGCAGCATGCACAGACGCAACACCATGGTGCCCGCAACGACGTTGTCGCCGACGATCATGGTGACGAACTTGGCCACCAGGATGAACGCCGGACCGTACGGGGCGGTCGTGGTGGTCCAGATCGGGCTGACATCGTCGAGCAGCGGGTTCGGGTTCTCGACCGGACCGACGACGTAGGGGTCGAAGCCGTCCCGCAGCAGTGCGCCCTGGGCCAGGTAGGAGTAGGTGTCTCGGCTGAACACCGGAACGCTGAGCAGCAACGGCAACAGCCAGAACCCGGTGGTGGCGACCATCGTGTACTCGGTGGCGGTACGGTCGATCACCCGGCGGCCCAACCACAGCCAGGCGATCAGCATCAGGGCCACGCCGCCCCAGAGCAGCACTGACGACAGCACCAGGCCGTGCCCGAAGCGCAGCCAGGACATGTGCATGGACTCCAGCAGCGGGTCGTGCAATCGGGTGCTGCCGGCCCCCACGCCGCCCGCGGTGATCATCGCCGCGCCGAGTGCCCCCAGCAGCGCCGGACGGGCAGACGGTGACTGGGCGAACGCGGTCACTCGTCGGGCCTGGTCGGAAACCCGTTCCGGCAGGCTGGTTCTCGAGGCCTCTGTGGGCGCTGGCGTCGTCATGCCTAGGCCGACCGGTTGGCGGCCAATCTGGCGAGTTCGGTCAGACCGATCCTGGCCTGCGGGTCGATCGACACCGAGTCGAGGACGCCGATGGCCTCGCGCGTCAGTTGCTCGATCCGGCTCTCCACCGCGGCCAAGGCGCCGACGGACTCGATCGCCGCCCGTACGTCGACGACCTGCGAATCGGTCAGCTCGGTACCGATCGAGGTGTGCAGCAGTTCGGCTGCGGCCGGGTCGTTCTTCTCGGCGAGCTCGACGGCTTCGGCCAACAGCACTGTGCGCTTGCCGGAGCGCAGGTCGTCGCCGGAGGGTTTACCGGTGACGTCGGGGTCGCCGAACACACCGAGCACGTCGTCCCGGAGTTGGAACGCGACTCCCAGACTGGTCCCCAGCTCGTGGAATGCCTCCAGCACATCGGGCCGGTCGGCCGCGGCGGCCGCGCCGAGTTGCAGTGGCCGCGTGATGGTGTAGGACGCCGTCTTGTAGATGTTCACGGTCACCGCCGACGCCACCGTCTCCGCGCCGCTGGCTTCGGAGACGATGTCGAGGTACTGGCCGCCGAGGACCTCGGTCCGGATCGCGGCCCACACCCGTTGCACCCGGGCGTGGGCGTCGGGATCCAGCGCCGCGGTCGCGACGATGTCGTCGGCCCACACCAGCGACAGGTCGCCCAGCAGAATCGCCGCCGAGAGGCCGAACTGTTCGGCGGAGCCATGCCAGTTCCGGTCGCGGTGACGCTCGGCGAAGATGCGGTGCACCGTCGCCAGTCCGCGGCGCGTCGCCGACGCGTCGATCACGTCGTCATGGACCAGCGCGCATGCGTGCAGCAGTTCCAGTGCGGAGAACAGACGCAGGACGTCGGGCCCGGGTTCGGTCCCCGCGACCGCGCGCCAACCCCAATAGGCGAAGGCCGGTCGCAACCGTTTCCCGCCGCGCAGGACGAACTCCTCGAGGGCCTCGGTGAGCACCGCGTAGTCGGCGCCGATGTATGCGGCGTCCCGGCGGCGGTCACGCAGGTAGTCCCGCAAGTGTCCGGTGACGGCCTCGGCCAGTTCGACGGCCGATGGTGCCGCTGCATTCACGCTCAGCGGGCGCCCCTTTCCGTGTTGTCAGAATTCGCCCCGGCAAGTGCACTCAGAGTAGATGCTGCGCCGGCCGGGACGGCAAGTCAGGGCTGGTGCGCCGCGTCCTCGGGATCACCGGGCCGCGGGGACCGGTCCCGGTTGCTGTAGGCCAGTGCTCCGATGAGGCCGGCGACCAGGAACGAGGCGACCCCGAGCCAGATCGCGGCGCCGGTGAACGATCGCGCGCTGGGGTCGGTGTAGCGCGCCTGGGCGTTCATCGTGCTCACGACGCCGGGCCGCAGCTTCCATTCGACGACTTCGGAGGAGATCTGATCGCCGTTGGTGGAGGTCACCTCGCCCGGGAAGGCGACGGAGAGCGAGACGTCGGCCTCCGGGTCGCTGACCGTGGTCAGGTCGACGCGCCCCTCCAGGATCACCAGGTCACCGGCGCGGCGCAGCGAGATGTCGACTCCGGCGGCGTCGCGATTCATCCCGGCCAATTGCGGCACCTCGGCGAAGGTGAGGTCGGAGAACACCGCTTGTGAGCCGACGTAGTCGTCCCGGCTGTACTCCGATACCGCGACCTTCTGGGCGAACGGGAGGTTGTTGAGCAGCTGCGGACCTTTGTCATCGTCGTCGCGTGGCTTGGCCGCCGCGACGATCTGGCCGGAGACCCGGTCGTCGGGGGAGACCGTGATCGACGCGCGCACGCGGACACAACCGATGAGTGACGGCCCCACCAGCAACAGCAACAGCAGCAGCGCCAGGATGCGCCTGGAGGTCCGGCGACGGATCAGCACCCGGTCATCGTGCCAGACGGGGCGTCGACAGGCGGTCAAGCCGGACGTGCGGGCGCGAGTTTCACAGCGGTAGGCCGCGGCCGAGGATGGCGAACGCACGGGGGTCACCGGCGAAGTGGTAGTCGCGGATCACGTCGGTGAAGCCCAGCCTGCGGTAGAGCCGCCACGCGCGGTTGGCTTCGCCGTTGACCTCCGGGGTGGATAGCAGCACATTGCGTTCGCTGCGGTCGTCGAGCAGCCGGCGGATCAGGGCCTCGCCGAGGCCGCGGCCCTGTGCGCGCGGATGGATGTGCAGCTCGGTCAGTTCGAAGTAACTGCTCATCAGATTCGAGATGTGCTGCGCGTCGGCGCCGATCCTGCGTAGCCCGCCACTGACCTGCTGCTGCCACCACTGGTCGGGTGCGCCGCAGTAACCGTAGGCGATGCCCAGCATCGGGGCGTCGATCGACGACGCGTCCGCGGCGGAGCCGGCCTCGATCGCGGCCACCGCCTTCCAGCCCGCTCGACGAGCGTGTTCGAGCCACATCGAGGCGCGCTGGTCCTCGGTGCCGCGGGGATAGCGCATCGCGTCGACGTAGATCGCCAGCGCGTCGCCGAGCCGTCGCTTCATGTCGTCGGGCGACAGCTCGATCAGATGCGTCGCCAAATGTCAGCCCTTCTCCGCGATGATCGGTCGTCGTCCCCATTATCGGCTTCTCTGAGGCGGCGGCTCTCGATGACAGTGTCCGTCATAGAATCGGGCGATGAACTAGGTGGTACGGCGCAGATCGAGCTCGTATCATGAGTGTTAAGTGCCCGGAGTCGGGCATCCATGAGTCGAACGATTGCCACGACCCCACGGCAAGAGGGAGGGACGAATGCCACTCTCCGATCATGAGCAGCGCATGCTCGACCAGATCGAGAGCGCGCTCTATGCCGAGGATCCCAAGTTCGCGTCCAGCGTTCGTGGTGGCAATCTGCGCGCCCCGTCGACCCGGCGACGTCTCCAGGGGGCCGCGCTGTTCGTGCTCGGGCTCGCCATGCTGGTGGCGGGTGTGGTGATCAGGGCGACCTGGATTGGAAGCTTCCCGATCCTGTCCGTGCTGGGCTTCATCGTGATGTTCGGCGGTGTGGTGTTCGCGATCACCGGCCCGCGCGTGGCGGGGGGCCGGGGCAGCGCCCCCGACGATCTCACCGTGGCGCGGCAGAAGCGTGCCAAGGGTGGCGGCTCGTTCACCAGCCGAATGGAAGATCGCTTCCGCAAGCGGTTCGACAACTAGCGCACTCGACTCCATCAGGGGCAGCCCGAACGGGCTGCCCCTCTTTTTTTGGCCCCACCACGCCCCACCCACGCGCCCGTCCCGGCGAACAGGTGCTGAGCAGGGCTTTCTCAGCGCGCCGTCACAGCAGGATGGCGAACCACCCCTCGCTTGGGGCTCTTCGCGGCACAGAATGAGGCGGGAAGGGGGAAACGCGCGGAAGGATTAGGAGCAAAGTGGGGGATTGTGGGGTAAAGTGGCGGACAACGGAGCGACCGGGGTTCCGTGCAGGGCGAGGCTTGAGAAGGTCTGCGAGGTGGCGAGATGTTCTTCGGCACCTACACGCCCAGGCTCGACGACAAAGGGCGACTGACGTTGCCCGCCAAGTTCCGCGACGCACTGGCAGGAGGGTTGATGGTCACCAAGAGCCAAGATCACAGCCTGGCTGTGTACCCGCGGGCGGAGTTCGAGGCGATGATCGCCGAGATCAACGGGCGGGCCAAGCGGGGCAATCCTCAGGCTCGCGCCTACCTGCGCAACCTGGCGGCCAGCACCGACGAGCAGTACCCGGACTCCCAGGGGCGGATCACCCTCTCCGCGGAGCACCGGCGCTACGCGGGTCTGAGCAAGGACTGCGTCGTCATCGGATCGATCGAGTTCCTCGAGATCTGGGACGCCGAGGCATGGCGCAACTACCAGGAGCTACACGAAGAGAACTTCTCCGCGGCCAGCGATGAAGCACTCGGCGACATCTTTTGATCTGCCCATTGGCCGGCAGGCCCGTGCAGTGTGGCCTCTGCCCGAACCGGCCCTGACGTACTTCCCCGACGTCAGGTTCGTGCTCTCGGACAGGGACCTCACTGCAGGGGCCGCCCCTGACCCCCACGGTGCTGCAATGGTCGAACACGAGCCCCACATCCCGGTGCTGCTCGACCGATGCGTCGAGCTGCTCGGCCCGGCGCTGACACGGCGCAGCCCCGACGCCGCCGGTGCCACCCTCGTCGACGCCACGCTGGGCGCCGGGGGGCACGCGGCGCGTTTCCTCGACCGCTTCCCAGGCCTGACGCTGATCGGTCTGGACCGTGACGCCGAGGCGCTGCGACTGGCCGGGCAGCGGCTGGCGCCATTCGCCGACCGCATCACGCTGGTGCACACCCGCTACGACGGCCTGGCCGACGCGATCGACCAATGCCCCTGGGCCGAAACGGGAGTTGACGCCATCCTGTTCGACCTCGGGGTGTCGTCGATGCAGCTCGACCAGGTCGAACGCGGCTTCTCCTATGCGACCGACGCGCCTCTGGACATGCGGATGGACTCGCAATCCCCGCTCACCGCCGCCGAAATTCTCAACAGCTACGACGAAAAGGACATCGCCCGCATCCTCCGTGAATACGGCGAGGAACGCTTCGCCGGCCGAATCGCCGCGCAGATCGTCAAGCGACGCACCACCACCCCGTTCACGACCACGGCCGAACTGGTCGAGTTGCTCTACGCCGCGATCCCCGCGCCGGCGCGCCGCACCGGCGGTCATCCCGCCAAGCGCACCTTTCAGGCATTGCGCATCGCGGTCAACGCGGAGCTGGAATCCCTGCGCACGGCCATCCCGGCCGCACTGGATGCGCTGCGGCCCGGCGGTCGCCTCGCGGCGATGGCCTACCAATCCCTGGAAGACCGGATCGTCAAAACCGCCTTCGCCGAGGCGACCGCATCACGTACACCGCCCGGGCTGCCAGTCGAGTTGCCCGGCCACCAACCACGATTCGTCGCCCTGACCCGCGGGGCCGAGCGTGCCGACGCCGACGAGATCAACCGAAATCCGAGAAGCGCTCCGGTCCGGCTGCGTGCGGTCGAGAAAGTGATGGGGGAGTCACGATGAAGTCGAAGAAGCCGGTACGGACGGCCCGCGCAGGAACGGCGCGGACCCGCCAGCCTGCCAAGAAGGCGCGCAAGCAGGACACCCGGCGGGCGCCGCGCGAGTCGAAACGCACCCCTGTCGACGCGACACCCCGCGGTCGCGCGAGCGCCCGCGACACCCGGCCCACCCGGTCGGCGCCCCGCACCACGCCGAAACCGCGCCCGGCCGATGTACCGGCCCGGCCGAAGAGCGCCAGCCAGGCCAAGGCCCGCGCCAAGGCCCGGAAAGCCAAAGCGCCCAAGGTCGTTCGCCCCCCGCTGCGGCAGCGGATCCTGGTCAAGCTGGCCTCGGTCGAGCTGAGCCCGCGGCGACTGGTCGCGCGGGTGCCCTTCGTGGTGCTGGTCATCGCCGCGCTCGGACTCGGTCTCGGAGTGACGCTGTGGCTGTCCACTGATGCCGCGGAGCGTTCCTACCGACTCGGCAATGCGCGGGAACTCAACCAGGCGCTGATGCAGCAGAAGGAAGCGCTCGAGCGTGATGTCCTGGCGGCCCAGGCCGCACCGGCGCTCGCCGAGGCCGCCCGCGAACTCGGCATGATCCCGTCACGCGACACCGCGCGCCTGGTGCAGGACCCCGCCGGCAACTGGGTCGTCGTCGGCACCCCCAAACCGGCCGAGGGAGTCCCGCCGCCACCGTTGAACGCGCCGCTGCCCGAACCCGAACCACCGGCGCCGCCGGCGCCGCGGGTCATCGAACCACTCGAAGTCCCGGTGCGCCTGCCCAGTGTGCAACCGCCCACCGCTGCAGATCTGCCGCCGGTGCCGCTGGCAGTGCCCGGAGTGGAGGTTCCGCACGCAGTGCCGGGAACGCTGCCCGCCCCCGGCCCGGTCCCGCAACTGCCGGCCGCCGGCGTGCCCGCCGCCGCGCCCGCACCCGTGGCCCCGCCCGCGCCGCAGACGCCCGCCCCGCCGCCGGTCGCCGAGCACGTCGTCCCGGTCGTCTCCGCCGTCCCGGGCGCGCCCGCGTGAGCCGCCGGTCGAGTCGGCCCTCCACCGGCGCCCCGACCCAGGAACGCTCGGCGCGCGCGCGGCGGACCCGCCAACCCGTATCGCCGGCCGGGTTGCGCAGCGCCTCGTTCGTCTTCCGGCACCGGGCCGGCAACGCCGCGATGTTCATGCTGCTGGTGATCGCCGCCGCCCAGTTGTTCACGCTGCAGGTGCCTCGCGCCGAAGGGTTGCGCGCCCAGGCCGCCGGTCAGCTCAAGGTCACCGACATCGACCCCGCGGTGCGCGGGGCCATCATCGACCGCAACCACGACAAGCTGGCCTTCACGATCGAGGCACGGGCGTTGACGTTCCAGCCCGTGCGGGTCCGCAAGGAACTCGAGGAGGCCGTCGCCAAGGCCGTGGAGACCGGAGCGGACGCGCCGGACCCGGACACCCGACTGGAGGACATCGCCGAGGAGGTCTCCTCCCGGCTGGGCGGCACCCCGGACCGCGCCACGGTGCTCAAGAAGCTGCGCAGCAACGAAACCTTCGTCTACCTGGCGCGTGCGGTCGACCCGGCGATCGCCGACGCGATCAGGAACGAGTTCCCCGAGGTCGGCGCCGAGCGCCAGGATCTGCGTCAGTACCCGGGTGGTTCGCTGGCGGCCAACATCGTCGGCGGCATCGACTGGGACGGCCACGGGCTGCTCGGCCTGGAGGACTCGCTCGACGCCGTTCTCGCGGGTACCGACGGGTCGGTCACCTACGACCGCGGATCCGACGGTGTGGTCATCCCGGGCAGCTACCGCGACCGTCACGACGCCGTCAACGGCTCCACGGTGATGCTCACCATCGACGACGACATCCAGTTCTACGTTCAGCAGCAGGTGCAGCTGGCCAAGGACGCCTCCGGCGCCAAGAATGTCTCGGCGGTCGTCCTCGACGCCAAGTCCGGCGAGGTGCTGGCGATGTCCAACGACAACACGTTCAACCCGGCCCAGGACCTGAGCCGGCAGAAGAACCGCGAGTTGGGTAACCCGTCGGTGTCCTCACCGTTCGAACCGGGCTCGGTCAACAAAATCGTCACCGCCGCCACCGTGCTCGAGATGGGGCTCTCCCATCCGGACGAGGTGCTGCAGGTGCCCGGCTCGATCGGGATGGGCGGGGTCACCGTCGGCGACGCGTGGGAGCACGGGGTGATGCCCTACACCACCACCGGAGTCTTCGGGAAGTCGTCGAACGTCGGCACGCTGATGCTGGCCCAGCGGATCGGCCCGGAGCGCTATGCCGAGATGCTGCGCAAGTTCGGGCTCGGTCAACGCACGGGTGTCGGGCTGCCGGGCGAGAGCGCCGGGCTGGTGCCGCCGATCGACCAGTGGTCCGGTAGCACCTTCGCCAACCTGCCCATCGGCCAGGGTCTTTCGATGACACTGCTGCAGATGACGGGCATGTACCAGGCGATCGCCAATGACGGCGTGCGCATCCCGCCGCGCATCGTCAAGGCGACCCTGGGCCCCGACGGCACCCGCACCGAGGAGCCCCGCCCCGACGGCGTCCGAGTGGTGTCGGAGAAGACCGCGCGCACCGTGCGGGACATGTTCCGGTCGGTGGTGCAGCGCGATCCGCGCGGCATCCAGCAGGGCACCGGCCCCCAGGCCGCGGTCGAGGGCTATCAGATCGCGGGCAAGACGGGCACCGCGCAGCAGATCAACCCGGCCTGTGGGTGCTACTACAGCGACGTCTACTGGATCACCTTCGCCGGGATGGCTCCGTCCGACGATCCGCGGTACGTGGTCGGCGTGATGATGGACGCGCCGCACCGTGCCGCCGACGGCTCCGCGGGCTCGTCGGCCGCGCCGTTGTTCCACAACATCGCGTCCTGGTTGCTGCAGCGCGACAACGTGCCGCTGTCGGCGGATCCAGGTGCGCCGCTGACGCTTCAGGCCGGCTGACACGACACCGGGCGGGCCCGTGGGTGTCGGTACTGTGTCAACGCCATGAATCTGCGCCCCAGCCATCCCGTCGGTATGTCCCTGACCGACCTGTCGGTGCTGGTGTCCGCTGTGGCTGTGGATGGCGTCCCGGTGCCCGGCGTCACGCTGACCGGGGTCACGCTGCGCGGGCAGGACGCCCGGCCCGGTGACCTGTTCGCCGCGCTGCCCGGCGCCCGCGCGCACGGCAATCGCTTCGCTGCCGACGCCGTCGAGCGCGGGGCGGTGGCGGTGCTGACCGACCCCGACGGGGTCGCCCAGCTCGCCGATGCCGGGGGCGTCGCGGTCCCGGTGCTGGTCCATCCGGCTCCGCGCACGGTGCTGGGGGCCGCGGCAGCGGCCGTGTATGGCAACCCGTCGCAGGCGCTGCGCGTCATCGGGGTGACCGGCACGTCGGGCAAAACGACCACCACCTACCTGGTCGAGGCCGGCCTGCGTGCCGCCGGGCGGGTGGCCGCGCTGATCGGCACCGTCGGCGTGCGCATCGACGGACGGGAGCTGCCCGGTGGGCTCACCACACCCGAAGCGCCCGACCTGCAGGCGCTGCTGGCGACGATGGTCGAGCAGCGGGTCGACACCGTGGTCATGGAGGTGTCCAGCCATGCACTGACGCTGGGCCGTGTCGACGGCACCGCGTTCGCCGTCGGCGGGTTCACCAATCTCAGCCGCGACCATCTGGACTTCCACGCATCGATGGAGGAGTACTTCGAGGCCAAGGCGCGGCTGTTCGACCGCGACGCACCGACGCACGCCGGCCGGGCCGTCGTCTGCGTCGACGACGAGTGGGGCCGCGCCCTGGCCCGCCGCCGCGACGACGCCACCACGGTCAGCGTCACCGGACCCGCCGACTGGCAGGTCGAGGACATCACCGTCGGCTCGGGTGGGCCCACCACCCAGCAGTTCCGGGCCGTCGACCCGGCCGGGGTGCACCACCATCTGCAGGTCGGCCTGCCCGGACGCTTCAATGTGGCCAACGCGCTGCTGGCCGCGGCGCTGCTCGACGCGGTCGGGGTGTCACCGGAGCAGGCCGCTCCCGGGCTGCGCGACGCGACCGTGCCGGGCCGGTTGCAGGCCATCGACCGGGGCCAGCCGTTCTCCGCGCTCGTCGACTACGCGCACAAGCCCGGAGCGCTGCACGCGATCCTCGAGACCTTGCGCGCCTCCGGTGACGGCCGGCTGGCGGTGGTCGTGGGGGCCGGCGGAAACCGGGACCGCGGAAAACGGGAACCGATGGGCCAGGTGGCCGCCGACCTGGCCGACCTGGTGGTGGTCACCGACGACAATCCGCGCGACGAGGACCCCGCCGAGATCCGCGCGGCGCTGCTGGCCGGGGCCGCCGGCGGGCGCGCCGAGATCGCGGAGATCGGGGACCGGCGCGC
Organism: Mycolicibacterium duvalii; assembly: GCF_010726645.1. Lineage (NCBI taxonomy): Bacteria > Bacillati > Actinomycetota > Actinomycetes > Mycobacteriales > Mycobacteriaceae > Mycobacterium > Mycolicibacterium duvalii. Next base: position 988,028 of record NZ_AP022563.1, read on the forward strand.
GGCCATCGCGCACGCTGTCGGGTGGGCACGGCCGGGCGACATTGTGGTGATCGCCGGGAAAGGCCACGAGAGCGGCCAGACCAGCCGGGGGCAGACGCGGCCGTTCGACGACCGCGTCGAACTCGCCGCCGCGCTGGACGCGTTGGTGACGCGAGGCTTGGGAACGGAAGGCATGGCACGTGATTGAGCTGACCCTGGCCGAGATCGCCGAGATCGTGGGTGGCCGCCTCGCCGACATCACCGACGAGCACGCCGCCGAGGTGCGCGTCACCGGCGGTGTCGAATTCGACTCGCGGGCCGTGGGACCCGGCAGCCTGTTTCTGGCCCTGCCGGGCGCGCGTGCCGACGGCCACGACTTCGCCTCTGCCGCAGTGCGATCCGGTGCGGTGGCGGTTCTGGCCGCGCGCCCGGTAGGTGTGCCCGCGATCATCGTGGAGCCGGTGGGGCCGCCGCCCGGACGCCACGCCGGCGTCTCCGGGGTACTGGAACACGACAGCGACGGTTCGGGCGCGGCGGTGATCGCCGCGCTGGCCAGGCTGGCCGCCGCGGTCGCGGCGCGCCTGGCCGAGCGTGGCCTGACGATCATCGGCATCACGGGGTCGTCGGGTAAGACCTCGACCAAGGATCTGATCGCCGCGGTGCTGGCCCCGCTGGGCGAGGTGATCGCCCCGCCGGGGTCGTTCAACAACGAGCTCGGGCATCCGTGGACGGTGCTGCGCGCCACCGAGTCCACCGATTTCCTGGTGCTCGAGATGTCGGCGCGGCACCGCGGGAACATCGCCGCCCTGGCCGCGATCGCGCCACCGTCCGTGGCTGTGGTGCTCAACGTCGGCACCGCCCACCTGGGGGAGTTCGGTTCGCGCGAGGCCATCGCCGAGACGAAATCCGAACTGCCGCAATCGGTTCCGGAGTCCGGCGTGGTGATCCTCAACGCCGACGACCCGGTGGTGGCCGCGATGGCCGCCAAGACCAGGGCGCGGGTGGTGCGGGTCGGGCGTTCCTCGGAATTCGACGTATGGGCCGACGCGGTGCGGCTGGACCCGCTGGCGCGGCCGCAGTTCACGCTGCACGCCGGCCACGCACAGGTGCCGGTGGCCCTGGCCGTCCACGGTGACCACCAGGTGTCCAACGCGCTGTGCGCGGCCGCGGTCGCGCTGCAGTGCGGCGCGACACCCGATCAGGTCGCGACCGCCCTGGCCGCTGCCGGCCCGGTGTCCGGTCACCGCATGCAGGTCAGCTCCCGGCCCGACGGTGTGACCGTGATCAACGATGCCTACAACGCCAACCCCGACTCGATGGCCGCCGGGCTCAAGGCGCTGGCCTGGATGAGTCGTCAGGAATCCGGGAAGGGCCGCAGCGTCGCCGTGCTGGGTGAGATGGCCGAGCTCGGTGACGACGCGATATCCGAGCACGACCGCATCGGCCGCTTGGCGGTGCGCTTAGATGTGTCTCGACTCATCGTCGTCGGAAGCGGGAGGCCTATGAGCGCCATGCTCCACGGGGCGGTCATGGAGGGTTCGTGGGGCTCGGAGGCCACCGCGGTGCCCGACGCCGACGCCGCCCTGGCCCTGCTGCGCGCCGAACTCCGCCCCGGCGACGTCGTGCTGGTCAAAGCGTCGAACTCGGCCGGCCTCGGTGCACTGGCCGACGCGCTGATCGCCGACGGCCCCGAAGCGGGTGGTCGATGAGACAGATCCTGATCGCCGTCGGCATCGCGCTGGCGGTGTCGATCCTGCTGACCCCGGTGCTGATCCGGCTGTTCACCCGGCAGGGTTTCGGCCACGAGATCCGCGAGGACGGCCCGCCCAGCCACCACAAGAAGCGCGGCACCCCGTCGATGGGCGGCGTGGCGATCCTGGCCGGCATCTGGGCCAGCTACCTGGGCACCCATCTGGTCGGTGTGGTCATGGACGGCAAGGGCCCGTCGGCCTCGGGGCTGCTGGTGTTGATGCTGGCCACCTCGCTGGGTGCGGTCGGGTTCATCGACGACATGATCAAGCTGCGGCGCGCGCGCAACCTGGGGCTGAACAAGACGGCCAAGACGGTCGGGATCCTGCTCGCCGCGGTCGTGTTCGGCGCGCTTGCGCTGCAGTTCCGCAACGCCGACGGGCTCACCCCGGGCAGCCAGGAGCTGTCCTATGTGCGCGAGATCGCGACCGTGACGTTGGCGCCGGCGATCTTCGTGCTGTTCTGCGTCGTCCTGGTCAGCGCCTGGTCCAACGCCGTGAACTTCACCGACGGACTCGACGGTCTGGCCGCCGGGGCGATGGCGATGGTCTGCGCCGCCTACGTGCTGATCACGTTCTGGCAGTTCCGCAACGCGTGCGCGATCAGCCCGGGCGTGGGCTGTTACAACGTGCGCGACCCGTTGGACCTGGCGATCGTCGCCGCGGCCACCGCCGGTGCCTGCATCGGCTTTCTCTGGTGGAACGCCGCGCCGGCCAAGATCTTCATGGGTGACACCGGATCGCTGGCGCTGGGCGGTGTCATCGCCGGCCTGTCGGTGACCAGCCGCACCGAGATGCTGGCCGTGGTGCTCGGCGCGCTGTTCGTCGCCGAGGTCACCTCGGTGGTGGTGCAGATCCTGGCGTTCCGCACCACCGGGCGCCGGGTGTTCCGGATGGCGCCGTTCCATCACCACTTCGAGCTGGTCGGCTGGGCCGAGACCACGGTGATCATCAGGTTCTGGTTGCTCACGGCCATCGCGTGCGGGCTCGGGGTGGCCCTGTTCTACAGCGAGTGGCTGACCACCGTCGGTGCCTGACGTGTTGGAACCGCTCGCCGCGGGGACCGCGGTCCTGGTCACCGGGGCCGGGATCACCGGCCGCGCCGTGCTGGCCGCGCTGCAGCCACTTGGCGTGCAGGTGACGCTGACCGACGACAACGACACGGCGCTGGCTGCGCTGGCCCACGACGGTGTCGCCACGGTCGACCCCGCCGGCGCGGTGGCCCGGATCCAGGAGTTCGCCCTGGTGATCACCAGCCCCGGATTCCCGCCCACCGCGGCGGTGCTGGCCGCAGCGGCCGACGCCGGAATCCCGGTGTGGGGTGACGTCGAGCTGGCGTGGCGACTGGACCAGTCGGGTCGGTACGGTCCGCCGCGCCGTTGGCTGGTGGTGACCGGCACCAACGGCAAGACCACGACCACGTCGATGCTGCACGCGATGTTGCAGGCCGCGGGCCGCCGTTCGGTGTTGTGCGGCAACATCGGCGACCCGGTGCTCGCATTACTCGACCAGCCCGCCGACGTGCTGGCCGTCGAGTTGTCGAGCTTTCAGCTGTACTGGGCGCCGTCGCTGCGCCCGGAGGCCGGGGCGGTGCTCAACGTCGCCGAGGACCACCTCGACTGGCACGGCTCGATGTCGGCGTACGCACAGGCCAAGGCCCGTGCGCTGACCGGCCGGGTCGCGGTGGCCGGGCTCGACGACCCGACGGCCGCCGGGTTGCTCGCCCACTCGCCCGCCCCGGTGAAGGTCGGGTTCCGGCTCGGCGCGCCCGGACCCGGTGAACTGGGCGTGCGCGACGGTGTGCTGGTGGACAACGCGTTCGCCGCTGAGTTGCCGCTCGCGCCCGCCGGCGGTGTCCCGGTCGCCGGCCCGGTAGGAGTGCTCAACGCGCTGGCCGCGGCGGCGCTGGCTCGCGCGGTCGGGGTACCCGCCCGGCCGATCGCCGAGGCGCTGGCCGACTTCCACGTCGGCCGGCACCGCGCCGAGGTCGTGGCTGTCGCCGGCGGCGTGACCTACGTCGACGACTCCAAAGCCACCAACCCGCATGCCGCGCAGGCGTCGATCACCGCGTACCCGCGGGTGGTCTGGATCGCGGGTGGACTGCTCAAGGGCGCCTCGGTCGACGAACTCGTCGCCGCCGTCGCCGACCGGCTCGTCGGTGCGGTGCTGATCGGACGGGACCGGGCCGCCGTGGCGGAGGCGTTATCGCGACACGCACCGGATGTCCCCGTCGTCGAGGTTGTAACGGGGGAGGATTCTGGGGTGCTTGAGAAAGTTGAGACAGGTGTTACTCATGTGACTCAGGTCGTCGATGCCGCGCGCAGCCCTTTGGCCGAGGCGGTGATGGCCGGTGTCCTGCAGGCGGCCCGGGGCCTGGCCGGCCCGGGTGACGCCGTGCTGCTGGCGCCGGCCGGTGCGTCGTTCGACCAGTTCAACGGGTACGCACACCGCGGCGACGCCTTCGCCGCCGCGGTCCGTGCCGCCGTCCGGTAAGCCGCGAGCAGGCAGCGAGATTCCGTGAGCAACATCCTGACCCGGTTGCGTGACCGACGCGCCAACCCCGCGGCCGAGGGGACCTCGGCGGTGGTGGCCGTGGGCTCCGATGCGTCGCATCCGGTGCCGCGGACCCGGTTCGGGTCGTGGCTCAACCGCCCGATGACGTCGTTTCACCTGATCATCGCCGTCTCAGCACTGCTGACCACGATGGGGTTGACGATGGTGCTGTCGGCGTCGGGGGTCTACTCCTACGACCACGCCGGCTCGCCCTGGTCGGTGTTCGGCAAGCAGGTGTTGTGGACGGCGATCGGGTTGCTGGCGTTCTACGTGGCGCTGCGGGTTCCGGTGCGGGTGATGCGCAAGTTCGCGTTCACCGGATTCGCGCTGACGGTCGTGCTGCTGGTCCTGGTGCTGATCCCCGGCATCGGCAAGGTCGCCAACGGGTCGCGCGGGTGGTTCGTGGTGTCGGGCTTCTCGATGCAGCCCTCGGAGCTGGCCAAGATCGCGCTGGTGATCTGGGGCGCCCACCTGCTCTCGGCCCGCCGGATGGAGCGTGCGTCACTGCGCGAGATGCTGGTTCCGCTGGTGCCGGCGACGGTCATCGCGCTGGCGCTCATCGTCGCCCAGCCCGACCTCGGCCAGACCCTGTCGATGGGCGTGATCCTGCTCGGTCTGCTGTGGTACGCCGGACTGCCGCTGCGGGTGTTCCTGAGCTCGGTGGGGGCGGTGCTGATCTCCGGTGCGGTGCTGGCGCTCTCGGCCGGCTACCGGTCGGCGCGCGTGCAGTCCTGGCTCAATCCCGCTGCCGACGCACAGGGCTCGGGCTACCAGGCCCGGCAGGCCCGGTTCGCCCTGGCCAACGGCGGCATCTTCGGCGACGGGCTCGGGCAGGGCACCGCGAAATGGAACTACCTGCCCAACGCCCACAACGACTTCATCTTCGCGATCATCGGCGAGGAACTCGGATTCGTCGGTGCCGCCGGGCTGCTGTGCCTGTTCGGGTTGTTCGCTTACACCGGCATGCGGATCGCGCGCCGTTCGGCTGATCCGTTCCTGCGGTTGCTCACCGCGACCGCCACGCTGTGGATCCTCTCGCAGGTCTTCATCAACGTCGGCTACGTGGTCGGACTGCTGCCGGTGACCGGGTTGCAGCTGCCGTTGATCTCGGCCGGCGGTACGTCGACGGCCACCACGCTGTTCATGATCGGGATCATGGCCAACGCGGCCCGGCACGAACCCGACGCGGTGGCTGCGCTGCGTGCCGGCCGCGACGACCGGGTCAACCGGCTGCTGCGACTGCCGTTGCCGGCCCCCTACGTGCCGACCCGAACCGAGGCGCTGCGCGACCGGCTGCGCTCGCGCAAGCCCGCCGCGTCGGGCACCTCGGCGACCCGGCAGCGCAACCGCGCCACCCCCGCCGCGACGCGATCGGCGCGGCGGACGTCGCGAGGCGCTGAGCAGCCGGTTAAGGCCGATCGGGGCGCGGTCCGATATGGTGCTGGCCAGCGTAAGCAGGGCCGACGGGCCCGCACACTGGAAGGTCAGCGTTACGGGTGACGGCAGTTTCGGTGGTTCTCGCCGGCGGTGGCACGGCGGGCCACGTCGAACCCGCCATGGCGGTCGCCGATGCGCTGGTGGCTCTGGAGCCCGACGTGCGGATCACCGCGCTGGGTACCGAACGCGGTCTGGAGACCCGCCTGGTCCCGCAACGCGGCTATCACCTCGAGTTGATCACGCCGGTGCCGCTGCCGCGTAAACCGTCGGCCGACCTGCTTCGGCTGCCGGGCAGGGTCGCCCGGGCGGTCCGGCAGACCCGCGCCGTCCTCGATCAAGTCGACGCCGACATCGTCATCGGTTTCGGCGGATACGTCGCGCTGCCGGCCTACCTCGCCGCGCGCGGCGCCCGGCCGAGTCGACGGGTGCCGGTGGTCATCCACGAAGCCAACGCCAGCGCCGGCCTCGCCAACAAGGTGGGCGCCCGCGGCGCGGTGCGGGTGCTCTCGGCGGTGCCCGACCCGGGCCTGGGCCGCGTCGAGGTGGTCGGCGTGCCGGTGCGCGACGCCATCACGTCACTGGACCGGATGGCTCTGCGGGCGGAGGCGCGCCGGTTCTTCGGATTCGCCGACGACGCCCGGGTGCTGTTGGTGTTCGGCGGCTCCCAGGGGGCCCGGTCGCTGAACCGGGCAGTCTCGGCAGCCGCGGAAGATCTTGCCCGACAGGGTATTTCGGTGCTGCACGCGCACGGTCCGAAGAACACCCTGGAGCTGCGGGAGCCCGGACCGGCAGACCCGCCGTATGTGGCGGTGCCCTATCTGGACCGGATGGATCTGGCGTATGCCGCGGCCGACCTGGCCATCTGCCGGTCCGGTGCGATGACGGTCGCCGAGGTCAGCGCCGTCGGCCTGCCCGCGGTGTACGTCCCGCTGCCCATAGGCAACGGCGAACAGCGGCTCAACGCCCGCCCGGTGGTCGAGGCCGGCGGTGGCCTGATCGTCGAGGATCGCGACCTGACCCCGCAGTTCGTCGCCGGCCCGGTGGCCGCGCTGCTCACCGACACCGCCCGATTGACGTCGATGACCGCCGCGGCGGCGCTGGCCGGCCATCCCGAGGCAGCCCGCCGAGTCGCCGAAGTGGCCCTCGAGGTGGCGCTGGCCCGGCGTGACGGGCGGGTGCGGCGGTGACTCAGCCCCAGCTGCCGAGCGAACTGGCCCGCGTCCACATGGTGGGTATCGGCGGGGCCGGGATGTCCGGCATCGCGCGCATTCTGCTGGACCGTGGCGCGCTGGTGTCCGGGTCGGATGCCAAAGAGTCGCGCGGGGTGATCGCGCTGCGCGCCCGCGGCGCGGTGGTGCGTATCGGCCACGACCCGGCCGCGCTGGACCTGCTGCCCGGCGGCCCGACGGTCGTCGTCACCACTCACGCGGCCATCCCGAAGGACAATCCCGAGCTCGTCGAGGCGCGGCGGCGTGACATCGCCGTGCTGCTCCGGCCCGCGGTCCTGGCCAAGCTGATGGCCGGCCACACCACGTTGATGGTGACCGGGACACACGGTAAGACGACGACCACCTCGATGTTGATCGTGGCGCTGCAGCACGCCGGGATGGATCCGTCCTTCGCCGTGGGCGGCGACCTGGCCGAACCGGGCACCAACGCCCACCGCGGCAGTGGCCCGTTCTTCGTCGCCGAGGCCGACGAGAGCGACGGTTCGCTGCTCGAGTACCACCCCGACGTGGTGGTGGTGACCAACATCGAAGCCGACCACCTCGACTTCTTCGGCAGTGTCGAGGCCTATCGGCAGGTCTTCGAGCGGTTCGTCGAGCGCATTCGGCCCGGCGGCGCGCTCGTGGTCTGCACGGACGATCCGGGAGCGCGGGCGCTGGCCGACAGCGCCGCAGCGCGATCGACGACTGTGCTGCGGTACGGCAGCGCAGGCGGCACGGGTGAGGCCCTCGACGCCGAGCTGGTGGAGTGGTCGCAGCAGGGGACCGGCGCGGTAGCGGTGATCCGACTGCATGGAGAACAGCGGCATCGGGTGATGCGGCTGGCCGTGCCCGGCCGGCACATGGCCCTCAACGCCTGTGGTGCGCTGCTGGCCGCCGTGCACGCCGGTGCGCCGGTGGAGGTGGTACTCGACGGGCTGGCCGACTTCGAGGGGGTGCGCCGGCGCTTCGAGCTGGTCGGGGCGGCCTACGGCGTCCGCGTCTTCGATGACTACGCCCATCATCCGACGGAGGTGCGCGCGACGCTGACTGCGGTGCGCGCGGTGGTCGAGCAGGGTGAGCGCGGCCGTGCGATCGTGGTGTTCCAGCCCCACTTGTACTCGCGGACCGAGGCCTTCGCGGCCGAGTTCGGAGCCGCGCTGAGCCTGGCCGACGAGGTGTTCGTGCTCGACGTCTACGCCGCGCGCGAGCAACCGCTGGCCGGGGTCAGCGGCGCCACCGTCGCCGACCACGTCACGGCACCGGTCCGCTACGTTCCCGACTTCTCCGCGGTGGCGGGAGAGGTCGCCGCGGTCGCCGAACCCGGCGACGTCGTCGTCACCATGGGTGCCGGCGACGTCACCATGTTGGGTGCGCTGATCGTGTCCGAACTCACCGACCGCGCCAACCGGGCGGCACCGGGCGGATCGGGAACGGCGCAGCGATGACCGGCCCCGCGCACGACGATCCGCCTGACAACCCCGACGCCGCCGCCGAGACCGAGACGACCGCCGAGCCTGAGGCGACCGCAGACCCTGAGGCGACCCCCGAGGCGGATGTCGAGGGCCCCCGCAGGCGGGCCCGGCGGGAACGCGAGCAACGCCGGGCCGCACAGGCCCGGGCCACGGCGATCGAGCACGCCCGCCGCGACGCCAAGCGCCGGGCGCTGGGCGGGCCGACTCCACAGGGCGCCACGCTGAGTCGCGGCGCGGTGCGCGGGCTCAAGGCGCTGCTTTGGACCACCGGGATCGCGGTGCTGGTGGTGGGGCTGGGTCTGTTGCTGTATTTCACCCCACTGATGTCGGTGCGCAACATCGTTGTGGTGGGGCTGGGCGCGGTCACCGAGCAGGAGGTCGTCGACGCGGTGGCGGTTGCTCCGGGGACGCCGTTGCTCCAGGTCGACACCGACGAGGTGGCCGGGCGGATCGCGGAGATCCGGCGCGTCGCGTCTGTCCGCGTCCAGCGCGAGTACCCGTCCACCCTGCGCGTCACCGTCGTCGAGCGGGTTCCCGTGGTCATCCGCGACTACCCGGACGGGGTGCACCAGTTCGACAAGGACGGCGTGGATTTCGCCACCGGACCGCCGCCGCCGGGCGTGCCGTACCTCGAGACCGAGAACCCGGGGCCGCAGGACCCGGCGACCCAGGCGGCGCTGCAGGTGATGACGTCGCTGCGGCCCGAGGTGGCGGCGCAGGTGGGGCGGGTGACGGCCCCGTCGGTCGCATCGATCACGTTGACGCTGGTCGACGGCCGCACCGTGGTGTGGGGGACCACCGATCGCACTGAGGAAAAGGCGCTCAAACTCGCTGCGCTGCTGACCCAGCCGGGTCAGGTCTACGACGTCTCCAGCCCGGATCTCCCGACCGTCAAATAGCGGGGCCAGAAAATTCCTCTCGCGTGTCGGCGCGCCTGCGGGCAACCCACGCGCGGTGACCCTACCGTTCTGTCTACGCGGAACAACTTGACATAACTCTAACCCTCAGGTTGAGGTTGATAGTTTTGATCAGGGGGAACTCCGCAGAGCAGACAGCAACCAGGCAGGAAGGCAACCGCGGCGATGACCCCTCCGCATAACTACCTCGCAGTGATCAAGGTGGTCGGCATCGGCGGTGGCGGCGTCAACGCCGTCAACCGGATGATCGAACAGGGCCTCAAGGGCGTCGAGTTCATCGCGATCAACACCGACGCTCAAGCGCTGTTGATGAGCGATGCCGACGTAAAGCTCGACGTGGGCCGCGACTCCACGCGGGGTCTCGGCGCCGGCGCAGACCCCGAGGTCGGCCGCAAGGCCGCTGAGGACGCCAAGGACGACATCGAGGAACTGCTGCGCGGTGCCGACATGGTGTTCGTCACCGCCGGCGAGGGCGGTGGCACCGGCACCGGTGGCGCCCCGGTGGTGGCTTCGATCGCACGCAAGCTCGGTGCGCTGACCGTCGGTGTGGTCACGCGCCCGTTCTCCTTCGAGGGCAAACGGCGCAGCAACCAGGCCGCCGAAGGCATCGCGGCGCTGCGGGAGAGCTGCGACACGTTGATCGTCATCCCCAACGACCGGCTGCTGCAGATGGGCGATGCCGCGGTGTCGCTGATGGACGCGTTCCGCAGCGCCGACGAGGTGCTGCTCAACGGGGTGCAGGGCATCACCGATCTGATCACCACCCCCGGCCTGATCAACGTCGACTTCGCCGACGTCAAGGGTGTGATGAGCTCGGCGGGCACCGCCTTGATGGGCATCGGCTCTGCGCGCGGTGACGGCCGGGCACTCAAGGCCGCCGAGATCGCGATCAACTCGCCGCTGCTCGAGGCGTCGATGGAGGGCGCCCAGGGCGTGCTGCTGTCGGTGGCCGGCGGCAGCGATCTGGGCCTGTTCGAGATCAACGAGGCCGCCTCGCTGGTGCAGGAGGCCGCTCATCCCGAGGCGAACATCATCTTCGGCACCGTCATCGACGATTCGCTGGGAGACGAGGTGCGCGTCACCGTCATCGCGGCCGGCTTCGACGCTGCGGGCCCCGGTCGCAAACCGATCACCAGCGAGGCGCCGGCCGAGGCGCCGGCTACCACGCCGATCGCACCCGGAAAGGCGGGCCGCGTGGGCTCGTCGCTGTTCGAGCAGAACGATCCGGCCAGCGTGCCGGTCCACACCAATGGCGCGACGGTGCGCATCGGCGGCGACGACGGGGGCATCTCCGACGACGACGTCGACGTGCCGCCCTTCATGCGTCACTGAACGACGTACGGTCGCAGCGTGCGATTCCGTGTGCGCCGTGTGACAACCACCCGCGCCGGCGGCGTGTCCAAGCCTCCGTATGACACCTTCAACCTGGGGGACCACGTCGGCGACGACCCGGCTGCGGTGGCGGCCAACCGCCGCCGACTGGCCACGGCCCTGGGCCTGGGCGGTGACGGCGGTGATGACCGGGTGGTGTGGATGAACCAGGTACACAGTGCCCATGTACAGGTTGTCGACGGTGTGGGTGAAACCGTCGACGGCACAGACGGTTTGGTGACCACCGTGCCCGGCCTGGCGGTGGCGGTGGTGACCGCCGACTGCGTGCCGGTGCTGATGGCCGACGCCCGCGCCGGGGTGGTGGCGGCCGTGCATGCCGGCCGGGTCGGCGCGCAGCAGGGCATCGTGGCACGCGCGCTGGAGACCATGGTGTCGGTCGGTGCGCAGATCGAGGACGTGTCGGTGTTACTCGGGCCGGCGGTCAGCGGGCCCAATTACGAGGTGCCCGAACAGATGGCCGCCGAGGTGGAACGCGCCCTGCCCGGAAGCCGCACCACCACCGCGCGGGGAACGCCGGGTCTGGATCTGCGGACCGGGATCGCCGCGCAGTTGCGCACGCTCGGGGTCGGCGCGGTCGACGTGGACCCGCGGTGCACCGTCGCTGATCCGGCGTTGTTCAGCCACCGCCGGGACAACCCGACGGGCAGGCTGGCGTCTCTGATCTGGTTGGAGCCGGTCGAGGGCCGGGCGCAGTGAGCGTCGAGCGTGAGCAGCAGTTGGCCGTCGCCCTGGCCGAGGTCCGCGCACGGCTGGCCGGCGCCGCCGCCGCGGCCGGGCGCGCCGTCGACGAGATCGAGCTGCTGGCGGTGACGAAGTTCTTTCCGGCTGACGATGTGGTGGCCCTGCACCGGTTGGGTTGTCACGCCTTCGGGGAGTCGCGGGACCAGGAGGCCAGCCGCAAGGTCGCCGAGGTGGCAGCGCTCATCGGGTCCGCAGACATCCGCTGGCACATGGTCGGCCGGATCCAGCGCAACAAGGCCCGCTCGGTCGCGCAGTGGGCGCACGTCGCGCATTCGGTCGACAGCCTCAAGCTGGTCCATGCGCTGGACCGCGCGGCCGCCGAGGCGCTCGACCACGGGCTACGCACCGTCCCGCTCGACGTTTTTGCGCAGGTCAGCCTCGACGGCGACGAGTCCCGCGGCGGCGTCGACGTCGACGCCACCGCGCGTATCGACGAGCTGTGCGCCGCCATGGAGCAGGCGCCCGGTCTGCGCTTCGCCGGGCTGATGGCGATTCCGCCGATCGGAGCCGACCCGGACTCGGCGTTCGCGCGGTTGCAGCAGGAGCACCAGCGGGTACAGAGCAAGTATCCGCAGCGCCTCGAACTGTCGGCCGGAATGTCAGGTGACCTCGAGGCGGCGGTCAAACACGGTTCCACTTGTGTGCGTGTCGGTACCGCTCTATTGGGATCGCGCCCGCTAACGTCACCCGCAGTCACACCAGTCACACGTTCACCACAGACAACAGAGTCTCTCGGGTCTACCGACAAGACAGAATCTTCATCACCGCACAAGGGGTAAGCACGATGAGCACACTGCACAAGGTCAAGGCCTACTTCGGTATGGCGCCGATGGACGACTACGAGGACGACTACTACGAGGACGACGACCGCCCGGTGCGCGGGTACCGGCGTCCCCGCGAAGAGCGTTTCGAGGACGAAGGTTTCCCGCGCGGCTACGGCGACCGTCGTGACTACGACGAACCGGTCGGCTACCGCGGTGGTCTGCCCGGCGGCTACGACGATCCGCGCTTCGAGCCCCGGATGCGCGCGCCGCGCGAATTCGACCGCACCCCACCGCGATTCGGTTCCCTGCGCGGCTCCACCCGGGGTGCGCTGGCGATGGATCCGCGCGGTATGGCCGAGTTGTTCGAAGCCGGCAGCCCGCTGGCCAAGATCACCACGCTGCGTCCCAAGGACTACAGCGAGGCGCGCACCATCGGTGAGCGCTTCCGCGACGGCACCCCGGTGATCATGGATCTGGTGTCGATGGACAACGCCGACGCCAAGCGGCTCGTCGACTTCGCCGCCGGGCTCGCGTTCGCGTTGCGCGGCTCGTTCGACAAGGTCGCCACCAAGGTCTTCCTGCTCTCACCGGCCGATGTCGACGTCACCGCCGAGCAGCGTCGCCGCATCGCCGAGGCCGGCTTCTACTCCTACCAGTGAGGGGCGCGGCGGGCGCGGGTAGGCTGGCGACGTCGCATTGAGCGGCACACCGGCCGGCAATCGCGGACGGTATCGAACGTCACCATTGCTTACGAGTGAGGTCGCTTCCGTTGGGGCTCTTCTTCCAGATTCTGGGTTTCGCGCTGTTCGTTTTCTGGCTGCTGCTGATCGCCCGGGTCGTGGTCGAGTTCATCCGCTCGTTCAGTCGGGACTGGCATCCGCGCGGCGCGACAGTCGTGGTGCTCGAGATCATCATGACGCTGACCGACCCTCCCGTCCGGCTGCTACGACGCATCATTCCGCAGCTGACCATCGGGGCCGTCCGGTTCGATCTGTCGATCATGGTGCTGCTGCTGGTGGCCTTCATCGGCATGCAGCTGGCCTTCAGCGCAGCCGCCTGAACCGACGCTGACCAGCGGCGATTCTGTGTCGTCCGGGCCGCCGCGGGCGTGCACCCGCCGGCCTCGGTGCCGCCGGCGCGTCTCGGGATTGTTGAAAATCTGTCTTATTTCGTAACCTCGTCTGCAACCGCAGGGTCTGGTGTGACAGGATGGACGCCAGTTACGACCCTGTAAGGCTCTACACTTTGTGATCGTTCACGGTCCAGACTTCAAGGGGGCAGACAATGCCGCTCACTCCTGCCGACGTGCACAACGTCGCGTTCAGCAAGCCACCCATTGGTAAGCGCGGCTACAACGAGGACGAGGTCGATGCGTTCCTCGACCTCGTCGAGAATGAGCTGTCCCGCCTGATCGAGGAGAACAGCGACCTGCGCCAGCGCGTCGCCGAGCTGGATCAGGAGCTCGCCTCCGCGCGGTCCGGAGCAGGTGCGGCGCAGCCGACGCAGACCATTCCAGCCTACGAGCCGGAGCCCGAGCCTGAGCCTGCTCCGCAGCCGGTGTACGAGGCACCTGCCGCAGCACCCGCGGCCAGCAGCGAGGACCAGCACCTGCGCGCGGCCAAGGTGCTCAGCCTGGCTCAGGAGACTGCGGACCGGCTGACCAGCAGCGCGAAGGCCGAGTCCGACAAGATGCTCAGCGACGCCCGTGCCCAGGCCGACCAGATGGTCGCCGAGGCGCGGCAGACCGCCGAGACCACCGTCGCCGACGCGCGCCAGCGCGCCGAGGCGATGCTCGCCGACGCGCAGACTCGTTCGGAGACCCAGCTGCGGCAGGCCCAGGAGAAGGCTGACGCTTTGCAGGCCGATGCCGAGCGCAAGCACTCGGAGATCATGGGCACCATCAACCAGCAGCGCACGGTGCTGGAGGGTCGTCTCGAGCAGCTCCGGACCTTCGAACGCGAATACCGGACCCGGCTCAAGACCTATCTGGAATCACAGCTGGAAGAGCTCGGACAGCGCGGGTCCGCGGCACCGGTGGACTCGGGTGCCGGCAACGACGGCGGGTTCAATCAGTTCAACCGGGGCAGCAACTAGTCTCGTGTCCCTCGGACCGGAGGTCGGCCCATGCTGATCGTGGCGCTCGTGCTGGCCGTCATCGGACTGGCGGCCCTGGTCACCGCGGTGGTCACCAGCAATGAGCTGATCGCCTGGGTGTGCATCGCGGCCAGCGTGATCGGTGTCGTGCTGCTCATCGTCGACGCGCTGCGAGACCGTTCTCGGCGGTCCGCCGGTGACGAAGCGAACGGCTCCGCTGACGAGGGCACCGCCGACGAGGGCGGGGATGAGACCTACGCCGAGGAGTACCCCGACGAGGCTCCCGTCGCGTGGGAGGCCGAGGGCGAGCCCTCGAGTATGGCTTCCGAGGGCGAGCCCTCGGGTATGGCTCCCGAGGACGAGCCCTCGAGTGTGGCCTCCGAGGGCGAGCCGTCGCCGGTCACCGACGACTCAGAACCCCGCGATGTCACCGACGATGACGCTCGCAGATCCTGACTGGTTGCGGGTCAACGCTTTTCGGTGATCTCCGGGCCGGAGACGGTCGGGGTGGCGAGTAGTTCGCACACTTCGTCGTCGCTGACCTGACGGAAGTCCTCGTACACCTGGCCAACGGCGCGGAAGTCACGCGGCGACGTCGAGCAGACCACCTCGTCGGCTTCGTGGCGCAGCTCCCGACATACCGAGAGCGGGCCGACCGGAACGGCGACCACAACCTTCCGGGCGCCGGCCTGACGCACCGAGCGCACCGCCGCGAACATGCTGGCACCGGTGGCGATCCCGTCGTCGACGAGGATCACCGTCTTGCCGTGCAGGTGCAACGGACCGCGTCCGCCGCGGTAGACCTGTTCCCGGCGGTGCAGTTCGACGGTTTCCCGCTCGACGGCGGCCCGGACCTCCTCGTCGCCGAGTCCCAGGCTGCGCAGCAGATCGTCGTTGAGGACGACGCCGCCACCCGTGGCCAGTGCCCCCATCGCCAGCTCCGGGTATTGCGGCACTCCGAGCTTGCGCACCAGGCACACGTCCAGGGGCGCCTCGAGTGCGGCGGCGACCTCCCACCCGACCGGGACACCGCCCCGGGCCAGACCCAGCACCTGAACCGCCGCACTGTGCGCGCGGTCGCGGTGGTCGCTCAGGTCGCGGGCCAGTACCCGCCCCGCGTCGCGGCGGTCGGAGAAGGTACGCGTTCGACCGGTCCTCACCTCGTGAATCCTCACTGCCACCCTGCCGCGGGGATACCCGCGCACGCAACGGGCAATCCCTGCCGGAGTGCGCGCCGAATAACCAGGGACCGACGACTGACCAGGAGGAGCAGTGGGGATCGATTTCGAGAGCATCGTCGACCAGCCCCGCGACGAGGTGTGGACGTGGCACACCCGACCAGGAGCGATCCATCGGCTGACTCCGCCGTGGCAGCCGATGCGCGCGCTCGCCGAAGCCGAGTCATTGGCCGACGGCACGGCGGTGCTGCGGCTGCCGGGTGGGCTGCGCTGGGTCGCGCGCCATGACCCGTCGGCCTATCAGCCGCCGTACCGATTCGTCGACGAGCTGTCGTCGGATGGTGTGCTGTCCTGGCCGGTCCGGCTGGCCGGCGGATGGCGTCACACGCACACCTTCGAAGACATCGACGGCACCCGGACCCGCATGCGCGATCGGGTCGAGTCCGCGGTGCCGGCCGGGCTGCTGCGGCCGATGTTCGTCTATCGGCATCGCCAGGTGGCCGACGATCTGGCAGCCCATCGCAGGGCGGCAGACGCGGGGCTGGCCACCCCGACCGTGGTTGCCGTCACCGGGGCCTCGGGGCTGGTGGGCGCGGCGTTGTCGGCGTTTCTTACCACCGGCGGCCACCGCGTCATCCGGCTGGTGCGCCGCCCGGCGCGGGGCGCCGACGAACGCCAGTGGACGCCGACATCACCGGCGGGTGATCTGCTCGACGGTGTCGACGCGGTGATCCACCTCGCCGGTGAGTCGATCGCCGGACGCTTCAACTCCGCGCACCGCGCCAAGATCCGTGACAGCCGGGTCGAGCCGACACGGCGCCTGGCGGAGGTGGCCGCCGGCGCGAACGACGGGCCGCGCGTGTTCATCAGCGCGTCGGCGATCGGCTTCTACGGCAGCGACCGCGGCGATACGCAACTCACCGAGGACAGCGGTCGGGGGGACGGATTCCTCGCCGATGTGGTCACCGACTGGGAGGCCGCGACCACGCCGGCTCATGACGCCGGGCTGCGCGTGGTCAAGGTGCGCACCGGGATAGTGCAGTCCGCGGCCGGTGGGACGCTGCACCTGTTGCGGCCACTGTTCGCCGCGGGGCTGGGCGGTCGTGTCGGGGACGGCCGGCAGTGGATGGCGTGGATCGGTCTGGACGATTTGATCGACATCTACCACCGTGCCCTTTTCGACGAGCGTCTCGAGGGCGCGGTCAATGCCGTTGCGCCCGAACCGGTCCGCAACTCGGAGTACACCGCGACGCTGGCGCGCGTGCTGCACCGGCCCGCGCTGGTGCCGGTGCCTCCGGTGGGTCCCCGCATCCTGCTGGGGGAGCAGGGCGCGCGGGAACTGGCCGAGGCGAGCCAGCGGGTGGTGCCGGCCACGCTGCTCGGCCTCGAGCACACGTTCCGTGCGCCCGATCTCGGTGCGGCGCTGGCACATCAGCTGGGTCGTGCCGAACCGGCGACATGAGTCAGGAATCCGGACACCAGATCCCGGATCCGCGGTGCCGTTGCTTCCGTCAGATCTGCTGTGCGAGTGAGTAGTTGATCATGGTCGAGTCCGGCGGCGACGACCTCGCCGTCGCGGTCGTCGGCGAGCCAGGCCTGCAGCAGGTCGATGTCGACCTCAGGGTGGAACTGCAGACCCATCGCTCGGCCCAGCACGAACGCCTGTGACGCGTTGGATGTCCGGGCGATCTCGTTGGCGCCCGGCGGCAACGTCCACCGGTCGAAATGCCACTGGAACCACGGACCGCCGGGGACGATGTCGGGCTGGTCGCTGAGCACGTCGTACCAACCGATCTCTGGCCGCGGTGAGCGGGTGACGGTGCCGCCGAACGTCTGGGCCAGCAGCTGACCGCCGAAGCACACGCCGAGCAGCGCGACCCCGGCGTCGGCGGCATCGCGCAGCAGCTGCATCTGCGTGCCGACCCAGGAGTCGAGCAGCGCTGCGTCATACACCGGCCACCGTGCGCCGAGCGGCACCACGACGTCGTAGCCGCGCAGGTCGGGAAAGGCGACGTCGCCGGCGGGTTGGTCGCCGCGTTGGTCCGTCACCACCTCGAAAACGTCGACGTCGAAACCGTGGTCGACGAAGGCCTCGCCGAGAAGGGCCTCGGTCGCGATGGGGTCATTGACCAGAAACAGCACCGTGGGGGACACGGCGGCCATTATCGCGTCGGTCCCGCCGCGGGACGTCAGACGGGCCGACGCTGGACGCCGAGCGGAGCGGACTGAATTAGCCGGATCGCCACCGGCGGAATTTTGCATAGTTTGCCAATGCACTTTTCGCCAGACCGCTGGGCGAAGTGGGGCGCCCAGTCGACGCCCCCTCTGTCGATTGTGTTGACATCGCGCCCCCATTTGTTCGGATGGTCGACATCGGGGAGTGTCGGGAAGCGCTGGGCGAGCATGCTGCGGCGCATGACAGCCCGCAATGGTGGTTCGCTGGAACGATATGCATTTCGATAGAAAACATATCTATGAGCTGGTTTTCAGTGCCATCGGCCGATCTAGGTATTTGCTTCTGTGCCTGTCCCGGGGTCGGCAGGACTTATCACGGCAAATCCTTGACGGCCGACAGGTGTGTGGGGTTACATGCTTTCTTAGTCGTCAATAATGGCCCCCTCTGATACCGGAGAGTTGGCAGTTATCCGGCGCATTCGCTGCGGTTCGATCGAACAGGAGTACGTTGCTGATGGGTTACGGACGATTCGTGGGCCGAGTGGGTGCATTAGCTGTGGCGCTGGGCGTGGGTCTGGCCGCGCCTGCCATCGCCGCCGCGGATCCAGGCGACGACAGCGCTGCCGGTGACTCGCCGGCCGGCGCGGCACGCGCGGAGAGCAGTCCCGTCGACGCACCGACGCGTCGCGCGTCGGAGACCCGCGGCCGTTCGGCGCTGGCTCCCGCGGAGGATCCCGGGGACGGGGATGCCGAGGTCGAGGACTCCGAGGCCGGCGATACGGTCGACGAGCCCGCGGAACCCGAGGCCGCGCCCGACGAGCCGTCCGACGGGCTGGTGCACGACGAGCCGGCGCCGACCCAGCGGCGTACCGAGCCGGCCGCCCGACGCGGTGACCGCCCCGTCTTCGGCGGTGACATCGACGACAGCGGCACGCGCAGGGCCGACACCGCCTTTACCGATGTCGGAGACAGCGGCGCTACTGATGCCGGAGACAGCGCCGTCGCCGCCGAGCCCGACGTCCGGCCGTCACGTCGAGTGGCCCGCACCGCCGTCGACGACCCGGCCGAGGCGCGCCTGCTCACAGCGCCGGCTGCCGAGGAATCGGTAACCGGCCTCGCGGACCACCGCACGGCCGCCGCGACGCTGACGGCACCGGACACCGCGGACACGGCGACCACGCCGGTGACCGGCCTTGGCCGGCTGGTGTCGAGGTTCCTCGCGATCCTCGGTATCGGCCAATCGGCCGGCACGGGGAGCACGCCGCTGCCGGCATTCGAGTTCGTCACCGCCGTCCTCGGCACCATCCGCCGCGAGATCGACCGGCTGTTCGCCAATCACGGTCCCACCGCGGCCGTCGCTGCTGTCAGTCGTAACGCCGACGGTGCGGTCACCGGCACGATCGATGCCGTCGACCCGGAAGGTGACCGGCTCGTCTACACGGTGCTGGAAGGACCGGCCCACGGCACCGTGCACCTTGGTACCTCAGGGCAGTTCACCTATCGGGCCGATGCCGCCGCCACCGCCGGTGCCGACACCTTCGTGATCGGTGTGCGCGATGCCGGTCTGCACCTGCGGTCGGTCACCCCGCTGACCACCGCGGTCCCCGTCACGGTGACGCTGGTCGAAGCGGACAGCGTCGTGGCCGCCCGGGTGGCGGCCACCAGTGTCGGTACCGGCCGGGTGTACCACGTGACGACGTCCGGAGGCGACATCGACGGCTTCGACCCGACCCGCGACAAGCTCGACCTCGGCGATGTGTCGGTGCACAACTTCATCGTCGTCGACACCGCCGAAGGCGTCGGATTCCGCAACCCGTGGTCCGGTCAGACCGCGGTCATCCGCGGTGTGTCGCTGGGCCAGCTCACCGTCGACAGTTTCACGCCGATCATCAACGACCATCTGCGCCAGGACCTTTCGGGTGCGATTGCCTGGGAGCACGGTGTGGTGGCCGCACCCGGCACCGTATATGCACGCTCCCACGAACTCGGCCAGATCGACCGGGTCGCCTTCAACCCCGCCACCGACGTCGTGGACTTCCGCTACTACGGCACCCGCGAGCAGATCTCGGTGACCGACACCCCCGAAGGTGTGGTGATCTCCAACGCCGGCACAGGGCAGGCGCTCGTCCTGCAGGGCGTCTCCGCCGCACAGTTGAGCGCCCGCAACTTTGTGTTCCACAACGCACAGGTGCGTGAGGACCGGCTCAACCAGCAACTCGGCATCGGCGCAGTGCCAGACTCCCAGGTGCGCCCGCAGAACGTCCCGGTCGCCGGGACCACCGCGTGGCCGGTCGCGGCGGGCCCCGGCGCCCCGCCCAGTGGCCAGACCGGCACCACCACCAAGATCTCGTGGCAGTACGGCAGCCACACGGTCATCTCGTTCGACCCGGCCGTCGACAAGCTCGACTTCGGCTGGTTCCGCGCCGACAACTTCGACGTCTCCGAAGCCGCCGGTTCCACCCGCATCGCGATCGTCGGCAACGACCAGAGCTACACCCTGGCGGGCGTCGCCGTCGGAGCCCTGCAGATCAGCAATATCATCGCGCTCGACGACAGCGCCCGCGCCAAGTGGCAGAACCTGATCTACGCCGCGGTGCCGCCGGTGCCGGTGCCGAGCCTGACCGTCGGCGACGCCAGTGTGGCCGAGGGGGACAGCGGTTCGACCACGCTGTCGTTCCAGGTGACACTGTCTGGCCCAGCCACCGACATCGTGACGGTCGGCTACACCACCAGCACCGGGACGGCCACGGTCGCCGACGACGACTACGTTCCGCTCGTGGGAACCCTGACCTTCGCGCCCGGCGAGACCGTCAAAACCGTTGCGGTGGCGGTCAACGGCGACACCACGGTCGAACTCGACGAGCAGCTCTCGCTGAGGTTGTCGGCTCCGGTCAACGCCACCATCGCCGACGGTGTCGGCGCCGGCACGATCGTCAACGACGACGTCGACACCGCGCCGAGCGCACCGCCGGCCGTCTCGGTCGCCGATCTCGCGGTGGCCGAGGGCGACGGGACGCACAACCATTTCATGTTCGTGGTGACCCTGGACAAGGCGCCGACCGAGACCGTGACCGTGCGCTACGTGACCTCCGACGGGACCGCGGCCGCCGGTAGCGACTACGTCGCCACGTCCGGTGTGTTGACGTTCGCCCCCGGGGTGACCATGCAACTGCTGCACGTCGACGTGATCGGCGACACCGCGACCGAGGCAGCCGAGACGTTCACCGTCACGCTGACCGAGCCGACCGGAGTCACCCTCGCCGACGCCGTCGCGATCGGCACCATCGTCGACGACGACGCGGTCGCCGGCCAGCCCGGCCTGAACTCGGGCAACCCGGGCGACGCGCTGTGGGGCGAAGCGCATTTCGCGCCCTACGTGGACATGGGTCTGTGGCCGGTACCGGATCTGCTGGCCATCGCGCAGAGCCGGGGCACCTCGCTGCTGACACTGGGCTTTCTGCAGGCCACCCAGGACGGCGCGCTGGCCTGGGCCGGTCTGCCCGCACTGGCGCCGGACTCCGACTTCGAGCAGGCCCGGCAGATCAACGCGTCGATCGCCGCGTTACGGGCCGCCGGTGGCGACGTGATGATCTCGCTGGGCGGGGCGGCAGGCACCAGCCTGGCGCAGTGGTACGCCGCACGCGGGCTCAGTGCGTCCGCGCTGGCCGACGCGTACGTCGACATCGTCGATCACTACGCCCTCAATCGCATCGACTTCGACATCGAAGGTGCGGCGGTCGCCGACACCGCCGCCGTGGCGCTGGGCAGCCAGGCGCTGCGGCTGCTCCAGCAGCATCGCCCCGACCTCGAGGTGTGGTACACGCTGCCGGTGCTGCCCAGTGGGCTGACCGCCGACGGGCTTGCCGTTGTCCGCGGCGCCGTGAACGCCGGGGCCGCCCTCGACGGCGTCAACATCATGGCCATGGACTACGGCGAATCCGCCGCTCCGACAACGGGTCCGAACGCCCAAACGATGGGGGCCTATGCCATCGCGGCGGCCGAATCCACCTACACTCAACTCAGCGCCCTCTACGCCGAGTTCGGTCAGGCGTTCGGCTGGAACCAGATCGGGATCACCCCGATGATCGGCGTCAATGACGTCACCACCGAGGTGTTCACCGTCGCCGACGCGCAGGCGCTCGAGGACTTCGCCCGGGCCAAAGGTGTCGGCATGCTCTCGATGTGGTCGGTCACGCGTGACAACCCCGGAACCCTCGGCCAGGCCACCAACTATGCCTCCGGCATCAGTGCCGCTGCAGGCGCTTTCAGCGGCGTGTGGAACGACTACGGAACCACCAACGTGATCGTCGGTCCGCCGCCGGCGCTGTCCATCTCCGACGTCACCGTTACCGAGGACGACACCGGCCAGGCGCACGCGGTGTTCCTGGTGACGCTGGACAAACCGTCGGCCTCGACGGTGACGGTGCGCTACAGCACCTCCGACGGCACCGCGACCGCCGGCACCGACTACACGTCGGCCTCGGGCACCCTCACCTTCGCGCCCGGGGTGACCAGCCAGCAGGTCCACGTCGCCGTCACCGCCGACACCGCTGATGAAGCCGACGAACGCTTCACCGTCACGTTGTCCGACCCGACCGGCGCCACCCTGGCCGACGCCACCGCGATCGGCACCGTCACCGACGACGACGGTGCCGCCCCGCAACCGGGGTCGGGATCGGTGACCTATGTGGTCAATGACAACTGGGGCGCCGGCTTCGTCGCCGCGGTCACACTCACCGCGGGAGAGTCGGGGCTGAACGGCTGGACGGTCGAATTCGACACTCCGGCCCTGATCACCAACATCTGGAACGCCGAGCTCGTCAGCCGGACCGGCGAACACTACGTGGTGCGCAATGCGTCCTGGAACGCGGCGGTGGCCGCCGGCCAGGCGGTCGAGTTCGGCTTCCAGGCAGGCACCGCCGGCGGAATTTCCACGGCCACCAACTTCGTGGTCAACGGTGTGCCGATCGGGCCGGACCCGGCGCCGGTGGCGCCGAAGGTGACCGTCGCCGATGCCGGCGTCACCGAGACCGACACGGGCACCACCAACATGGTGTTCACAGTGACCCTGGACAAGGTGTCGGCGACCCCGGTGAGCATCGCCTACGCGACATCGAACGGAACCGCCGCCGCAGGAAGCGATTTCACCGCGGCCTCAGGCGTGCTGAGCTTCGCTGCCGGTGAGCTGACCCAGCAGATCGCCGTACCGATCCTCGGCGACACCGCCGTCGAACAGGACGAGACCTTCACGCTGACGCTGTCCGACCCGAACGGCGTGACCATCGCCGATGGCAGCGCCGTCGGCACCATCGCCAACGACGACGTCGCAGCACCGGCGCCCGGCGGTGCGTCGGCGGTGTTCGCGGTGACCGACAACTGGGGTTCGGGCTTCACCGGTGCGGTCACGGTGACCGCGGGGTCATCCGCACTCAACGGCTGGACGGTCGAATTCGACTCCCCGGCGCAAATCAGCAACATCTGGAACGCCGAGATCGTCGACCGGGTGGGCACCCGCTACGTGGTGCGCAACGCCCCGTGGAACCCCAGCGTCGCCGCCGGACAGAGCGTCAGCTTCGGATTCCAGGCGTCGCCGGGCGGTGCGTCGGCGACGGCGACGAACTTCGCCGTCAACGGCCAACCGTCGACACCAGCCCAGCCGATCATCTCGGTGGCCGACGCCTCGGCCGGCGAGTCCGACGGCGCCACGCAGATGACGTTCCTGGTGACGCTGTCGAAAGCATCCAGCGATCCGGTCACCGTCACATATGCGACGGCGGCCGGCACCGCGACTGCAGGAGTGGACTACACCGCCGCCTCGGGAACGGTGACGTTCGCGCCCGGCGTGCTGTCCCAGCAGATCCAGGTCTCCATCACCGGCGACACCGATGTCGAGCAGAACGAGACCTTCACGCTGACGCTGTCGGATCCCAGCGGTGCGACCATCGGCGACGGGTCGGCGGTCGGGACCATCACCGACGACGTCGCCCTGCCCGGCACGGTGTCGCTGAGCATCTCCGACGCCTCGGTGCTCGAGGGGGCGCCGGGCAGCTCGGCGGCGGCCGGCTACTTCCAGACCGCGGGCAACCAGATCGTCGACGCGGCGGGCAACCCGGTGCAGATCGCCGGGGTGAACTGGTTCGGCATGGAGAGCGACATCTTCGCCCCGCACGGCCTCTGGACGCGCAACTACAAAGAGATGATGGACCAGATGGCGGCGTTGGACTTCAACACCATCCGGCTGGCCTACTCCAGCCAGATGCTGCACACCACCGCCGCGCCGTCGGGCATCGACTTTCACAAGAACCCCGACCTGGCCGGTCTGAGCCCGCTGCAGATCATGGACAAGATCGTCGACTACGCCGGGGAGCTCGGGATGCGCATCATCCTCGATCACCACCGCAGCAGCGCCGGAGCCGGACCCAACGGCAACGGGCTGTGGTACGAGGGTGCCTACACCGAGGCCGCCTGGATCGACGACTGGACGATGCTGGCGCAGCGCTACGCGGACGACCCGACGGTGATCGGCGCCGACCTGCACAACGAACCCCACAACGGAACCTGGGGCGGCGGGGGAGCCACCGACTGGGCGGCCGCGGCCGAACGGGCGGGCAACGCCATCCTGTCGGTGAACTCCGGATGGCTGATCTTCGTCGAAGGTGTCGCCCAGTATCAGGGCCAATCATATTGGTGGGGCGGCAATCTGATGGGGGTCAGGGACCGCCCGATCGTGTTGGACGTGCCGAACCGGGTCGTCTACTCGCCTCACGACTACCCGAACTCGGTGTACAACCAGCCGTGGTTCCAGAGCTCGGACTTCGGTGTGGCGCTGCCGGACAAGTTCGAGCAGATGTGGGGCTACATCTACGAGCAGAACATCGCCCCGATCTACCTCGGCGAGTTCGGCACCCGGCTGACCGACCCCAAAGACGTCGTGTGGTTCGAGGCGATCACGTCGTATCTGTCCGGTGACTTCGACAACGACGGCAGCATCGACATCGCGGCCGGCACCGAGGACATGTCGTGGACGTTCTGGTCGTGGAATCCGAATTCCACTGACACCGGCGGGATCCTGGCCGACGACTGGAACACCGTCAACACCGACAAGATGGCGTATCTGCAAGCTCTGCAGTTCGACTTCGCCGACGGCGGTTCCGGGGTGCTCGCCCAGTTCGTGGTGGCCTTGACCGCCCCGACGAATCAGACCGTCACCGTGCACTACACCACATCCGACGGCACGGCCACCGGCGGCAGCGACTACACCCCGGTGTCGGGCACGCTGACGTTCCTGCCGGGCGAGACGACCAAGACGATCAGCGTGGTCGTGTTCGGCGACACGCTGGCCGAGAGCACCGAGAGCTTCGTCGTGACGCTGTCGAGCCCGTCGGGGGCCACGCTCGCCGATGCCAGCGGCGCCGGCACGATCCTCGATCGGAGCATCCTCTAGCGGCCGCCGACGCGAGTTGCGTAACGGCACGGCGGAAAACGCCCCGATAATCGCCACGCCGTTACGTAATTCCCGGATAGCCGCGCACTGCTCACACGCGCACCGACGCCTCACGGTGCGGTGTCCGGCGATGTGAGGGCGAGTTTTCACCGTGGTCACTGACGTGCAACGGGTGCGGAATGGCCGGTCAGTTCACTGAGGGCAGTCCGAACGGCGCCGCCGGGAAGAACGCGGACCCGCATCCCAGGAGACTCGATGACCATCACGGAGAACGATTCGATGCAGGTGCTCGTGGGCGCACCTCCTGCCGAGCAGACCCACAAGGGCAAGCGTTGGATCGACGACTGGCGCCCCGAGGACCCCGACTTCTGGTCGGGCACCGGCAAGCCGATCGCCCGCCGCAACCTCATCTTCTCGATCTTCGCCGAGCACATCGGGTTCTCGGTGTGGCTGCTGTGGAGCATCGTGGTCGTGCAGATGACCGCGGGCCCCGACGGTGCCGCTGCGGCCTCGGGCTGGGCGCTGAGCGCCACCGAAGCGCTCTGGCTGGTTGCGGTACCCAGCGGTGTCGGTGCGTTCCTGCGCCTGCCCTACACGTTCGCCGTTCCGGTGTTCGGCGGCCGCAACTGGACGGTGATCTCGGCGCTGCTGCTGGTGGTGCCGTGCCTGCTGCTCGCGTGGGCGGTCAGCAACCCCGGAATCCCGTTCGGGCTGCTGCTGTTGATCGCCGCGACCGCCGGGTTCGGCGGCGGCAACTTCGCCTCATCGATGGCCAACATCTCGTTCTTCTACCCGGAGAAGGAGAAGGGCTGGGCGCTGGGGCTCAACGCCGCCGGCGGGAACATCGGTGTCGCCGTGGTCCAGAAGGTCATTCCCGTGGTCGTCACCGTCGGCGGGGGTGTGGCGCTGTCGCTGGCCGGGCTGTTCTATGTACCGTTCGCCGTCGCCGCGGCGGTGTGCGCGTTCCTGTTCATGGACAACCTCACCGAGGCCAGGGCCGACGTCAAACCCGTTTGGGAGTCGCTGCGGCACGCCGACACCTGGATCATGTCGCTGCTCTACATCGGCACCTTCGGGTCCTTCATCGGTTACTCCGCGGCGTTCCCGACACTGCTCAAGACGGTGTTCGACCGCGGTGACATCGCACTGGCCTGGGCGTTTCTGGGTGCCGGGATCGGCTCGATCGCACGGCCGTTCGGCGGCTGGCTGTCCGACCGGATCGGCGGCGCACGGATCACGTTCGTCAGCTTCGCGATGCTCGCATTCGGCGCCGCGGTCAGTCTGTGGTCGGTGCAGACGGCGAACCTGGCGTTGTTCTTCGTGTCGTTCATGTTCCTGTTCGTCGCGACGGGCATCGGCAACGGGTCGACCTACCGCATGATCTCGAAGATTTTCCGGATCAAAGGCGAAGATGCCGGCGGCGCACCGGAGACGATGGTGCACATGCGGCGCCAGGCCGCCGGGGCGCTGGGGATCATCTCCTCGGTCGGCGCGTTCGGCGGATTCGTCGTGCCGCTGGCCTACGCATGGTCGAAGTCCCAGTTCGGCAACATCGAGCCGGCCCTGCAGTTCTACGTCGGTTTCTTCATCCTGCTGCTCGGCGTCACGTGGTTCTGCTACCTGCGCAAGAGCACACGGATGGGCCGGGCGGGCGTGTAAGCGGCACATGACACGAACCGCCTGCTCCTATTGCGGGGTCGGGTGCGGGATCTCGGTCGAGACCCGCACCGACCCCGCGACGGGTGCCCCGGTCATCGCCCGGGTGTCCGGGGACAAACTGCACCCCACCAACCTCGGCCGCCTGTGCACCAAGGGCGCGACCCACGCCGAGATGATGGCCGCCACCGACGGCCGCCTGACCACGGCGCTGCTACGGCCGTCGCGGGACACCGACCCGGTGGCGGTCGACGTGGACGACGCACTGGCCGAGGCGGGACGGCAGCTGCGCGGCATCATCGACGAACACGGCCCGGACGCGGTCGCGCTGTACGTGTCGGGACAGATGTCGATCGAGGCGCAGTACCTGGCGACCAAGCTGGCCAAGGGTTTCCTCCGGACCGTGCACATCGAATCCAACTCCCGCTTGTGCATGGCCAGCGCGGGCACCGGTTTCAAACAGTCGCTGGGCGCCGACGGTCCCCCCGGCTCCTACACCGACTTCGACTGCACCGATCTGTTTTTCGTCATCGGCTCCAACATGGCCGACTGCCACCCGATCCTGTACCTGCGGATGGCCGACCGGCTCAAAGCCGGTGCGAAGCTGATCGTGGTCGACCCACGGCGAACCACCACCACCGACCACGCCGACCTCTTCCTGCAGATCCGTCCCGGAACCGATTTGGCCCTGCTGAACGGGATCCTGCATCTGCTCGTCGAACAGGGCGCCGTCGACGAGGACTTCATCGCCGAGCACACGCAGGGGTGGGAGGCGATGCCTGAGTTCCTCGCCGACTATCCGCCGGCCCGCGTCGCCGAGATCACCGGGCTGGACGAGGCCGACATCCGCACCGCCGCCGCCATGATCGCCGAGGCGGGCGACTGGATCTCCTGCTGGACGATGGGTCTGAACCAGAGCACGCACGGAACCTGGAACACCAACGCGATCTGCAACCTGCACCTGGCCACCGGGGCCATCTGCCGCCCGGGTAGCGGGCCGATGTCGCTGACCGGTCAACCCAACGCCATGGGCGGACGCGAGATGGGCTATATGGGCCCGGGTCTACCGGGGCAGCGCACCGTGCTCTCGGCGCAGGACCGCGCGTTCGTCGAAAGCCAATGGGATCTCGAACCCGGTACGCTGCGACCCGATGTCGGACCGGGCACCGTCGAGATGTTCCGCAAGCTGGGCAGCGGTGACATCAAAGCGGTGTGGGTGATCTGCACCAATCCCGTTGCCAGCGTGGCGAACCGGAGCTCGGTGGTTGACGGGCTGCGATCGGCAGAACTGGTGATCACCCAGGACGTCTACGCCGACACCGCCACCAACCGCTACGCGGACATCGTGCTACCCGCTGCGCTGTGGGCCGAGTCCGACGCGGTGATGGTCAACTCCGACCGCAACCTCACGCTGCTGCAGCAGTCCGTTGCGCCGGCCGGTGACGCGCGACCGGACTGGGAGCTGATCTGCGGCGTGGCCCAGCAGCTCGGCTTCGGTGCCGCATTCGACTATAAGTCCAGCGAGCAGATCTTCGACGAGATCCGCCGCTTCCACAACCCCCGTACCGGCTACGACCTGCGCGGTGTCACCTACGAGCGGCTGCGGGAAGGCCCGGTCCAATGGCCCTGCGCGTCCGAGGATGCCGACGACCGCAACCCGATCAGGTATCTGAACGACGGGGTCTCCCAGGACCTGCACACCACCGCCGGCGGGCAGCGTCCCCGGCTGGCCTTCCCGACCCCGTCACGGCGTGCGGTCTTTCACCCCCGGCCGCATATGGACGCCGCCGAACTGCCCGACGACGACTACCCGATGGTTCTGAACACCGGCCGGCTGCAGCATCACTGGCACACCCTGACCAAGACCGGCAGGGTCACCAAGCTCGCCAAGCTGCATCCCGGGCCGTTCGCCGAGATCCACCCCGAAGATGCAGCGGCACTGGGAGTCCGCGAAGGCGGCGCCGTCGAGCTGACGACCCGCCGCGGCCGGGTAGTGCTTCCCGCGGCGCTCACCGAGCGGGTCCGGCCCGGCAATACCTGGGTGCCGTTCCACTGGAACGACGAACAGGGCGAAAACCTGACCGTCAACGCGTTGACCAACGACGCGGTCGACCCGGACTCACTGCAGCCCGAGTTCAAGGTGTGCGCGGTGCGGGTGACGCCGGTTCCGGCCGACGACGGCACTGCCGAGCTGAGCGACGACGAGAAGTTGTACGTCGCAGGATTTCTCGCTGGTCTGGACCAAGGGCGGCCCGGAGTCCCGGTGCTGCCCAGCGACGCCCCGGTCGGTGCGCGGGCCCGGCTCTGGGTCAACGGCTTACTCGCGGGACGCTACTCGCGGCTCGAGCTTGCCGCGCCGTCTGCGACGCCGCAGAGCGGGCCCCTGGTGCTGTGGGCCTCACAGACCGGTACCGCCGAGGAGCTCGCCGCCAGGCTGGGGGAGCGCCTCAGCGGAGCCCGGTTGCGCGTCATGGACGATGTCGACCCGACCGAACTGTCCGAGGCGAGCGAGGTCGTGATCGTCACGAGCACGTTCGGTGACGGCGGCCCTCCGGACAACGGCGCGGCATTCTGGGAGCGTCTCGAATCAGCCGCCGCCCCTTCGCTGGACGGGGTGCGCTACACCGTGCTCGGTATCGGGGACCGCTCCTACGACGATTTCTGCGGCCACGCCAAGGCGCTCGATGCCCGCCTCGCCGCCCTGGGCGCGACCCGGATGCTGGAACGGGCCGACTGCGAGGTCTACGACGAGCAGCCGATGACCGCGTGGACCGACTCCGTCGTCGACCTGATGTCGACCCCGGCCGTAGTGGCACCGGCGGAGCCCGCCATGAGGGCGGCCCCCGCGGTGTTCACCAGGGCGAACCCGGTGGCCGCGCCGCTGTGCCGCAACACCCCACTGACCCCGGATGGTGCGGCCAAGGAGGTCCGGCAATTCGGCTTCGACATCAGCGGCCACGACGTGACGTACTCGGTCGGTGACTCATTGGGCGTGTGCGTGCGCAATTCTGACTTCGTCGTCGAGAGCTGGCTCGCGGCAACGGGTTTGGCCGCAGACGAGGCGGTCGTCGTCGACGGCCGGCAGCAGACGCTGCGGGACGCGCTGCGCTCGCACTACGACGTCTGCAAGGTGACGTCGAACCTCGTCGAGTTCGTCGTCGAGCACTGTCGAGACGCCGCGGCAGCCAAGAGGCTCCGCAAGAGCCGCCGGGCGCTCGACGCCTGGGCGGCCGACCGCAACGGCCTCGACGTGGTTCGCGAGTTCCCGGTGCGCGCCGACCCGCAGCTGTGGCAGGAGGTGCTCGTGCGCCTGACGCCACGCCAGTACTCGATCTGCTCGAGCCCGCTGGTCAGCCCGAACGAGGTGCAGCTCACTGTGTCGATCGTGCGCTACCGCGGCTGCGACGGCACCGCCCGCGGCGGCGTCGCGTCGACGTACCTGGCCGACCTGCCCGACTGCACGCCGGTGCCGGTGTTCCTGCAGCGGTCCCCGCACTTCCGGCCGCCCGACGATCCGCACACCCCGATGATCATGGTCGGTCCGGGCACCGGCATCGCCCCGTTCCGGGGATTCCTGCAGGAGCGCCGTGCGCTGGGCCACCGGGGCCCGAACTGGCTGTTCTTCGGCGATCAGCACCGCGCGCAGAACTTCTACTACCGCGAGGACCTGCTCGACATGGTCGATGACGGCTTCCTCAACCGGCTGGATCTCGCTTTCTCCCGGGATCAGCGGCAGCGGATCTACGTCCAGCACAAGATGCTCGACTACGGCGCGGACGTGTGGCGCTGGCTCGACGACGGGGCGCACTTCTACGTGTGCGGCGACGCCACCCGGATGGCCCGCGACGTCGACGACGCGCTGACCGACATCATCCGCACCCATGGCCGAATGAGCGCCGACGCCGCCCGCGACTACAAGCGCGAGATGGTGGCCGAGAAGCGCTACGTGCGCGACGTGTACTGAGCGTGGCGCGGCCGCGCCGCGACCAGCACCGCGCCGCCGCCGAAGAGCACCATCGCCAGCACCGGCAACCGGCCGCCGGGCGCGAACCCGTCGGCCGACAACAGCGCCAGCGCCAGTGCGCAGCACCCGGTGCCGGCATACAGCGCGGCTTCGCCGGCCACGGCCGGCAGCGGGACGGCGAAGGTGGGCAGCGGCCGGGCGAAGACCCGGCGCTGCCAGTACAACAGCGCCAGCAGGGCTGCCGTCACCACCATCAGCACCAGCTCCCACTGCAACCGGGCCAGCCAGAACGCCCCGGTCCCGATCTCCGGCTGGGGGAGCAGACCCGCCGGGTACGCGACGAGCGTCACCACGATCACCGGCAGCATGTGCCACAGGTATAGCGCCATCACGTTGTCGTTGGCCACGGCGATGAGCTTCGGCCACACGCCGCGCTCGAGCACCCGGTTCAACGCGGGAACCAGCGCGAACAACACACCGATCTGCACCGCGGCCAGCGCCAGCAGCGCCACCGACGGCGGCGCGGAGTTCTCCACCCGCACCCCCGGCACGCCGATCATCGCGACCGGGTACGGACCCCACGTCACCAGCAGCGGCAGCGCCACAGCGGCCACGGCAGCCATCGCGACCAGCACCCGTCGCCGCAGAAGCGCGCCGTGCCAGGCGATTCCGAGCTGGTAGATAGCCGCCCAGCAGAAGAAGTAGTTCACCACCCGCACCCCGGGGTGGTCGGTGCTGATGGCGACCACATCGACGGCGACCAGGCATGCGGCCAGCACCGCCGGCACGGCGAGACCGAAACGGGCGTGGGCGGCCACCGCCACCGGCGTCAGCGCCACCACCATCAGATAGACGGCCAGGAACCACAGATGCATGGCCACCGCCCAGCCGCCGAGCGCGAGAACCGATCCGTCGATGCCGGCGGCCAGCAGTGCCGCCATCACCAGCACGACGAACCCGGCGTAGACCGCGGTCGGCCCGAGTGTGCGCGCCACGCGCCGGCGCACCCAGTCCTGACGCGACTCCGGTCGGGCCGACGGGTTGCGGCCCCGGTTCGCCCAGGAGACCGCACTGGCGTAGCCGGCGACGGCGAAGAACACCGGGACCACCTGGAAACCCCAGGTGAGCCACTGCGTCCACGGCATGACGACCAGTGGGTTGTCGCGGCCGAACGCGCCGTCGCGGTAGGTCATCACCGACAACAGCCAGTGCCCGATGACGACGAGCATGACTGCGGCGGATCGGAAGAGGTCGAGAGCGAGTTCGCGGGCCGGGGCCGAAGCTCTGGTGGTGTCCATCAAAGGCCATTCTGAGTGTCCGAGGGGGGACTTGAACCCCCACGCCCGTTAATAGGGCACTAGCACCTCAAGCTAGCGCGTCTGCCATTCCGCCACTCGGACCTGCTGTGCGGCAGCTAAGGCTATCGGATCGGCCATCCCGGCACCAAACCCGAGGCCGGGTGCGCCGGAGCCGCGGGCCGGATGGCCGACAGTGGTAGGAAAGGGACTGTGACGCCCGCACCGACACCCAGCGACGAGGTCGTCGATCTCGTCAGCAACCTGATCCGCTTCGACACCTCCAACACCGGCGACCCCGCGACGACGATGGGCGAGGCCGAATGCGCGCGCTGGGTGGCGGACCAGCTGGCCGAGGTCGGCTACGAGTGCGAGTACGTCGAGGCCGGCGCGCCGGGGCGGGCCAACGTCTTCGCGCGGCTGCCGGGGGCGGACCCGTCGCGCGGAGCGCTGATGCTGCACGGCCACCTGGACGTGGTGCCCGCCGAGGCCGCCGACTGGAGCGTGCACCCGTTCTCCGGCGCCGTCGAGGACGGCTATGTGTGGGGGCGCGGCGCGGTCGACATGAAGGACATGGTCGGCATGATCATCGCGGTGGCCCGACACTTCAAGCGGTCGGGCATCGTGCCGCCGCGCGACCTGGTCTTCGCGTTCGTCTCCGACGAGGAAGCCGGGGGCAACTACGGCTGCCGGTGGCTGGTCGAGCACCGGCCCGACCTGTTCGCCGGGGTCACCGAAGCCGTGGGGGAGGTCGGCGGATTCTCGCTGACCGTGCCACGCCGTGACGGTGGCGAGCGTCGGCTCTACCTGATCGAGACCGCCGAGAAGGCGATGATGTGGATGCGGCTGAGCGCCCGCGGGCGCGCCGGGCACGGATCGATGGTGCACGACGACAACGCCGTGACCGCGGTCGCCGAGGCGGTCGCCAAGCTCGGGCGGCACCGCTTCCCGGTCGTGTTGACCGAATCGGTGGAACAGTTCCTGGCCGCGGTGTCCGAGGAAACCGGTTACGCGTTCGACCCGTCCTCGCCCGACCTCGACGGCACGGTGGCCAAGCTGGGGGGCATCGCGCGGATCGTCGGCGCGACGCTGCGGGACACCGCCAATCCCACGATGCTCAAGGCCGGCTACAAGGCCAACGTGATCCCGGGCACCGCGGAGGCCATCGTCGACTGCCGGGTGCTGCCGGGGCGGTTGGCGGCCTTCGAACGGGAGGTCGACGAGATCATCGGGCCCGACGTGATGCGCGAATGGGTCACCGACCTGCCGTCCTATGAGACGCCGTTCGACGGCGAGCTGCTGGAGGCGATGAACAACGCGATCCTGGCCGCCGATCCGCAGGCCCGCACCGTGCCCTACATGCTTTCCGGTGGCACCGATGCGAAACACTTCGCCCGCTTGGGAATTCGCTGCTTCGGCTTCGCGCCGCTGCGGCTGCCGCCCGACCTCGACTTCGCCGCGCTGTTCCACGGAGTCGACGAACGGGTACCCGTCGACGCGTTGAGGTTCGGCGCGGATGTGCTCGAACACTTCCTGCTGCACTGCTGATCAACCGCATTCGAGAGAAAGGTATGGCCCGCTGTGTCATTTCCCTACAACCCCTACGACTTCCTGCCTGAACTGCCCACCTTCACGGTGACCTCGCAGTCCTTCACCGACGGCGGACCGTTGGCCAACGATCAGGTCAGCGGCATCATGGGCGCCGGCGGGTCCGATGTGTCACCGCAGTTGAGCTGGTCGGGATTCCCCGAGCAGACCCGCAGCTTCGCCGTCACCGTGTTCGACCCCGATGCGCCGACGGCGTCGGGGTTCTGGCACTGGGCGGTGTTCAACCTGCCCGCGACGGTCACCGAGCTGCCCGCCGGAGTCGGCGACGGCAGTGCGAGCGGCTTTCCCGGTGATGCGGTCACGTTGGCCAACGACGCCGGTCTGAAGCGCTACATCGGTGCCGCGCCGCCGCCCGGGCACGGGCCGCACCGCTACATCGTCGCCGTGCACGCGGTCGGGGTGGAGAAGCTCGACGTGCCCGCCGACGCCACTCCGGCCTACCTCGGCTTCAACCTGTTCAACCAGGCCATCGCCCGGGCCCTGATCCATGGCACCTACGAGCAGAAGTAGCTCTTCAGCGTGCCGCTGAGCCGACCGCGTCGGTGAGGCTGGGGAAGCCGCCCTCGTGCAGGCGGCGGGCGATGCCGGCGTGGATGGTGCTGGCCCACAGCCCGCCGCCGTACACGAACCCGGTGTAGCCCTGCAGCAGCGTCGCGCCGGCGGTGATGCGTTCCCACGCCTGCTCCGCGGTCTCGATCCCGCCGACGCTGATCAGCACCAGGCGGTCGCCGACCCGCTGATAGAGCGCGCGCAGCACCTCCAGGGCGCGGTGCGCCACCGGTGGCCCCGACACCCCGCCGGGACCCAGCGCGTCGACGCCGGCGGTGTGCAGACCTGCTCTCGACACCGTCGTGTTGGTCGCCACGATCCCGGCGAGCCCGAGTTCGACCGCCAGGTCGGCGATCGCGGCGATGTCGTCATCGGCCAGATCCGGCGCGATCTTGACCAGCACCGGCGTCGAGGTCTCGCGCAGTACCGCGGTGAGGATCGGGTGCAGCGACTCGACCGATTGCAGGTCGCGCAGCCCCGGCGTGTTGGGTGAGCTGACGTTGACCACCAGGTAGGCGGCCAACGGTCCGAGCAGCCGGGCGCTCTCGGCGTAGTCATCGGCGGCCTGATCGGCCGGCGTCGCCTTGCTCTTGCCGATGTTGACCCCGATCGGCACGTCGGCGACGTGGCGTCGCAGCTGCGCGGCCAGTGCCGCGGCGCCGTGGTTGTTGAAGCCCATCCGGTTGAGCAGGGCGCGGTCGGCGGGCAACCGGAACAGCCGCGGGGCCGGGTTGCCGGGCTGCGGCCGTGCGGTCACGGTGCCGACTTCGGCGTAACCGAATCCCAGTGCACCCCAGGTGCGTATCCCCAGGCCGTCCTTATCGAAGCCGGCCGCCAGCCCCAGCGGCCCGGGAAACCGTACTCCGAACACCGTGCTGGCCAGTGCCGGGTCGTGTGGAGAAAGGCGGCGCCGCAGCATGTTTCGAGTTGCCTCGGTGGCCGTGGCGGCGCGTAGGCCGGCGAACACCGCGGTGTGGATCCGTTCCGGATCGACGAGGAACAGGCCCCGCCGCAACACCCCGTACATCAGAGGCCGGGCTGGTCGGGGCCCGGCGTGGTGTCGGCGCGCTTCTTGCGCCGCAACAACACCCGCCGACTGCCGTCGGTGTACAACCTCACCCGGGTCAGTTCCCAACCCCGGTACTCCGCCTCGATCGACAACCGCACCGACGCGCTGACCCGGGTCACGTCCGGGGGCAGCCGCAGCGGAATCCACTCGTACTCACCGGAGTCCTCGGCCACTGCCTGATGCCAGGCCGCCGGCATCGGTCCTCGTGCGGAACTCATTGCGCCCCTTCCGCCGACCTGATGACCTGCACACCGTCCCCCGCGGCGGAGACCACGTACAGGGTCCCCGACGCGTCGTCGAAGGCCAGTGAGTTGGGTTGCCGCACGGTCGGATAACGCACCTTCTCGACGGGGATTCCGGTTGCCAGATCGTAACCAACGACGGTGTTGGTCGCCGTCTGGGCTACCCAGGCCCAGCCGTCGGCCGAGGTGGCCAACCCGTACGGGGCGCCGGCTACCGGGTAGCGCTGCCGCAAGATCAGCGGGTCGACGCCGTAGACCAGCAGCTCACCGCCGCGGGTGTCGGCAACCGCCACCCAGCCGGCGGCGTCGGCGACCATCGTGGTCGCACCGTCGCCGGCGCGCAGCGACTGCTGCCTGGCGGAACCGTCCTGGCTCAGCGTCGTCACCGATGTCTGCCCGCGGTCCAGCACGACCGCGGTGTCGCCCCGGGTGACGATGGCATCCACCCGCGCGAAGACCGTGACCTCGGCGCCGACCGTGGTCTCGTCAGCCAGCGTGAGCACCGCGCCGTCGGCGCTGCCCAACACCAGCCGGCCGTCCCCGCGGCGCGCGATCGCGGTGAACTCGGTGTCCCGACGATCCGCGACGTCGAAACGCCTCACGGCCCGGTCGGCCAGGTCGACGCGGTAGTAGCCGCCGCGCGCGGCGAGGAAGACCACGCCGTCGTGACCGGTCATCGCCGTGGCCGCGGCGTCGACCGGCACCGTCGCGGGCTGATCGTCCGATCCCAGGATCGTCACCGCGGACCTTCCGTCGGCGGCCGACAACACCACCAGTGACCCGGTCGCCCCGTCGAATGTGGCGGCCTGCACCGTCCCGCCCGACGCGGTCAGCGGAATCACGTCCCCGGGCGGCGCAGCCGATGCCGGCGGGGAGTCCGCCGCCTGCGCCGGCGTGATGGTCGGCGGCGGCGCCTCAATCGGGTTGGACGAGCATGCGGCCAGCACTGCGACGGCCGACGCGGCCGCGCCGACACGCGCGAGCAACTGCTTGAGGTTTGAACGGCGGGCCAATGGGTACTTCCGGTCGACATCGTGGGCAGAGCTGATCGGAGGGTCAGTCTATGCAAGGTCGTGACCGGAACCGGGCCGGTGCCGCGCCGACGCGGGGTGCCCGCGACGGTATCGTGGCCCTCATGACCCTCGCTCGGGACGATGACACCCCCGGTCAGGAGTTCAAAGTCGAGGACATCACGACCGGGCTGCACGCCAGTGGTTTCGGCCAGGCCGGGGACGGCCGCGCCTTTTCCTTCCACGTCGAACACCACGAGCTGATCGTCGAGCTCTACCGACCGCGTCTGCGCACGCTGGTCCCCGACAGCGACGACGTCGTCGCTGTGGCAACACGCAAGATCACCGACATCGATTTCACCGACGAGCGCAGCCTGGTCGCCGCCGTGCGCGACGCGGTCGCCGAGGCGCAGGGCGGTACCTGACACGCTGCGCTGAGCCCCTCACGGTACGGTCGTCGTCGTGACCGAGCTGCCTGCGATGTCGTGGCTGCAGGTGGTCGTTCTCTCGGTGTTGCAGGGGCTCACCGAATTCCTGCCGGTGTCGTCCTCGGGCCATCTGGCGATCGCCTCGCGGGTCTTCTTCGACGGCGACGCCGGAGCGTCGTTCACCGCGGTCAGCCAGCTCGGCACCGAGGCCGCGGTGCTGCTGTACTTCGCTCGCGACATCGGCCGCATCGTCACCGCGTGGTTCGCCGGAATGTTCGACGCCGCGCGCCGCAACGCCGACTACTGGCTGGGTTGGTGGGTCATCATCGGCACCATCCCGATCAGCGTGATCGGGTTGCTGTTCAAGGACACGATCCGCACCGGCGCGCGCAACCTGTGGTTGGTCGCGACCGCGCTGATCGTGTTCTCGCTGGTGATTGCCGCCGCCGAGTACCTCGGCCGGCAGACCCGCCGGGTCGAGCAGCTGACCTGGAAGGACGCCGTCCTGGTCGGCTTGGCGCAGTGCCTGGCGCTGCTGCCGGGCGTGTCCCGCTCGGGCGCCACCATCAGTGCCGGTTTGTTCCTGGGCCTCAACCGGGAGGTGGCCGCGCGATTCGGATTCCTGCTGGCCATTCCCGCGGTGTTCGCCTCGGGGCTGTTCTCGCTGCCCGACGCGTTCGCCCCGGTCGGCGAGGGGATGAGCGCGACCGGGCCGCAACTGCTGGTGTCCACGCTGATCGCCTTCGTCGTCGGATTCGCCGCGGTGGCCTGGTTCCTACGGTTCCTGGTCCGGCACAGCATGTACTGGTTCGTCGGTTACCGCATCATTCTCGGTGTGGTGGTACTGATCCTGCTCGGCGCCGGGGTGGTGGCCCCGATATGACCGTGCTGCTGGTGCGGCACGGCCGCTCCACCTCCAACACCGCGCACACCCTGGCCGGTCGGTCGGCCGGGGTCGACCTCGACGACCGCGGCCGCGAGCAGGCCGACGCGCTGGTCGAGCGGATCGGTACGTTGCCGATCCGAGCGATCGTGCGCTCGCCGCTGCTCCGCTGCGAGCGCACGGTGGCGCCGCTGGCCACCGCGCTGCAGCTGGAACCCGTCGTCGACGAACGGATCAGCGAGGTCGACTACGGGGCGTGGACCGGCCGCAAGCTTGGCGAGCTGGTCAAGGAGCCGCTATGGGCGGTGGTGCAGCAGCAGCCGAGCGCCGCGGTGTTCCCCGACGGCGAGGGCCTGGCCGCGGTGCAGGCGCGCGCGGTGGCCGCAGTGCGTGAGCACGACCGCAGGCTGGCCGACGAGCACGGTGGTGACGCGCTGTGGATCGCCTGCACCCACGGCGACGTGATCAAAGCGGTGCTGGCCGATGCGCTGGGCACCCACCTCGACAGTTTTCAGCGCATCAATGCCGACCCGGCCTCGGTCAGCGTCATCCGGTACACCGCGCTGCGGCCGTTCGTCATCCATGTCAACCACACCGGCCCGGCGCTGAACTCGGCGCTGGTGGCACCGGAAAAAGTCCCTCCCGGCGACGCCGTCGTCGGGGGGTCGACGGATTAACCCGGTATTTTGGAACTGCCATGGCCCGCGCAATCCACGTCTTCCGCACACCCGACCGTTTCGTGGCCGGCACCGTCGGTGAGCCGGGAAACCGCACCTTCTATCTACAAGCCGTGCACGACAAGCGGG
Organism: Mycolicibacterium duvalii; assembly: GCF_010726645.1. Classification (NCBI taxonomy): domain Bacteria; kingdom Bacillati; phylum Actinomycetota; class Actinomycetes; order Mycobacteriales; family Mycobacteriaceae; genus Mycobacterium; species Mycolicibacterium duvalii. The sequence goes on from NZ_AP022563.1 coordinate 1,026,640, forward strand.
TGGTGTCGGTGATCTTGGAGAAGCAGCAGGTCGCCGTGCTCGCCGAGCGCATCGACGCGCTGCTGCTCGAGATCAACCGCCGCTTCGGCACGCCCATCCCGCCGGAGACCGGTGAGGTCGAGGATCTGTCCCCGCTGATCACCCCGGTCGATGCGGAGTTCCGGGTCGGCACCATGGGGTTGGGCTGGGACTCCGAGGCGCAGACCGTGGTCGTCGAACTGCTCGCGGTCTCCGACAGCGAATTCGATGCCTCGGTGGTCCTCGACGACGCCGAGGAGGGCCCCGACGCGGTGCGCGTCTTCCTCACCCCGGAGTCGGCCCGCCAGTTCGCGACCCGCTCGAACCGGGTCATCTCGGCCGGACGACCGCCCTGCCCGCTGTGCGACGAGCCGCTGGACCCCGAGGGCCACATCTGTGTCCGCACCAACGGCTACCGACGGGGCGCGCTCGGTGGCGCCGACGATGACGACCTTGCCTGAGCCGGGCACCGACGACGGCCAGGTGCTGCGGTGCGGCGAGCTGACCGTGATCGGCCGGATCCGGTCGGCCAGCAATGCGACGTTCCTGTGCGAGGCGGCGCTGGGCGGCCGCAGCGTGCACTGTGTCTACAAGCCCGTCGCAGGGGAGGCGCCGCTGTGGGACTTCCCCGACGGCACCCTGGCCGGGCGGGAGCGCGCCGCCTATCTGGTCTCGGCCGCATTGCGCTGGAATGTAGTGCCCTACACCATTATTCGTGATGGCCCGGCCGGCCCGGGCATGCTGCAGCGCTGGGTGGACCAGCCGGCCGACACCGAGGAGACCGCCGACGACACCTCCGGTCCGGACCTGGTGGATCTGCTGCCGGCCGGCTCGGTGCCGGCCGGGTTCCTGCCGGTGTTGCAGGCCTACGACTATGCCGGCGACGAGGTCACGCTCGTGCACGCCGACGACGACCGGCTGCGCCGGCTGGCGGTGTTCGACGTGGTGATCAACAACGCCGACCGTAAGGGCGGCCACGTGCTGTGCGGCGTCGACGGCAACGTCTACGGCGTCGACCATGGGGTCACGCTGCACGTCGAGGACAAGCTGCGCACCGTGCTGTGGGGCTGGGCCGGTAAGCCTGTCGACGATGCCGTGCTGGCCGATGTCGAGCGGCTGGACGACGAGCTCGGCGGCGCCCTCGGCGCCGAGCTGTGCGAACACATCACCGCGCGCGAGGTCGCCGCGCTGCGGGCCAGAGTCGTTGGCCTGCTGCGCAACCCGGTGATGCCCACGCCGGACCGGCGGCGGCCGATACCGTGGCCCGCGTTCTGACGTGATCTACTTTCCCGGTGACCCGCACCGATGCCGAGCTGGCTGCCGAGGTGGCCGCCGAGGCCGGTGAGCTGCTGCTGGCGATGCGCGAGCAGATCGGCTACTGGGATCCCTACGACCTCGGCGACGCCGGCGACCGGCGCGCCAACACGCTGATTCTGGACCGGTTGCGCCGCGACCGGCCCGACGACGCCGTGCTCTCCGAGGAGGCCGCCGACGATTTGTCGCGCGTCGACGCCGACCGCGTCTGGATCGTCGATCCCGTCGACGGCACCTATGAGTACTCGATGCCCGGGCGGGCCGACTGGGCGGTACACATCGCGCTCTGGCAACGCGGGCCGCACGGCGGCGCGATCACCGACGCGGCGGTGGCGCTGCCGGCGCGCGGCGAGGTCTACCGCACCGACACGGTGGCCGGACCGCCGCCGCGCGCAGACGGACCGATCCGCATCACCGCCAGTGCCAGCAGGCCACCGGCTGTGCTGTGGTATCTGCGCGACCATCTCGACATCCAGCTGGTGCGCATCGGGTCGGCGGGGGCCAAGGCGATGGCCGTGGTGCGCGGGGACGTGGATGCCTACATCCACGCCGGCGGACAGTGGGAGTGGGACTCGGCCGCACCGGCGGGCGTGCTGTGGGCCGCCGGGATGCACGCCTCGCGCATCGACGGGTCACCGTTGGTGTACAACCGCCGGGACCCGTACCTGCCGGATCTGCTCATGTGCCGGCCGGAGCTGGCGCCGGTGCTGCTCGAGGCGATCTGGTCGGCCTACCGCAACCGCTGACCGCGTTCCACCCCGGGAATGAAACAGCCGTGCGCGGTGTCTCATTCTCCGATGTCTAGAGTCGGGGGCATGCAATCGTGGTCGGCGCCGAGCGTTCCGGAGCTGCCTGGGCACGGTCCGCAGCTGCGGCTCTACGACAGCGCCGATCGGCAGGTCCGGCCCGTCGCCCCGGGCGCCACCGCCACCATGTACGTCTGCGGGATCACGCCCTACGACGCGACCCACCTCGGTCACGCCGCCACCTATCTGACCTTCGACCTGGTACATCGGCTCTGGCTGGACGCCGGGCACCGGGTGCACTACGTGCAGAACATCACCGACGTCGACGACCCGCTGTTCGAAAGAGCGCAGCGCGACGGGGTCGACTGGCGTGCGCTCGCCGACCGCGAGATCGACCTGTTCCGGGAGGACATGGCCGCCATGCGGGTGGTGCCGCCGCACGACTACGTCGCGGCCACCGAGGCCATCGCCGAGGTGATCGAAGTCGTCGAGAAGTTGCTGGCGGCGGGGGCGGCCTACGTCGTCGACGACCCGCAGTACCCCGACGTCTACTTCCGTGCCGACGCCACCGTGCAGTTCGGATACGAGTCCGGCTATGACCGCGACACCATGATGGCGCTGTTCGGCGAACGCGGCGGCGACCCCGAGCGCGCCGGCAAGACCGACCCGCTGGACGCGCTGCTGTGGCGGGCCGCGCGACCCGGCGAGCCCAGTTGGGCGTCGCCGTTCGGAGCGGGGCGCCCCGGCTGGCACGTCGAGTGCGCCGCGATCGCGCTCAGCCGCATCGGCACCGGGCTGGACATCCAGGGCGGGGGCAGCGACCTGGTCTTCCCGCACCACGAGTTCTCCGCTGCCCACGCCGAATGTGTCACCGGCGAGCGACGTTTCGCCCGGCACTACGTGCACGCCGGGATGATCGGCTGGGACGGTCACAAGATGTCGAAGAGCCGCGGAAACCTGGTGCTGGTCTCCGCGCTGCGCCGCGAGGGCGTCGACCCGGCCGCCGTGCGGCTGGGGCTGCTCGCGGGGCACTACCGGGAGGACCGGTTCTGGAGCACGCAGGTGCTCGACGAGGCCCATCAGCGGCTGCACCGCTGGCGCAGCGCCACCGCGCTGGCCGGCGCACCGGACGCCGGTGATGTGGTGGCCCGCGTCCGCCGTTACCTGGCCGACGACCTCGACACCCCCAAAGCGCTTGCCGCGCTGGATGGTTGGGCTACCGACGCACTGTCCTACGGTGGGCACGACCCCGATGCAGGGCCGACGGTGGCCACCGCGATCGACGCGCTGCTGGGGGTAGAGCTCTCACATGGCCGGTGACCTGCACGCCGACCTGGTGCTGTCCGGTGGCGGTGTCAAGGGCATCGCGCTGGTCGGTGCGGCCGCAGCGCTCGTCGAAGCCGGCTACGTTCCGCAGCGCATCTCCGGGACCTCCGCGGGAGCCCTCGTCGGCGCCGTGCTGGCGGCGGCGGCCCGCAGTGGCAATCTGTCGGCCGACCAACTCACCGAACTGGCCATGGGACTGGACTACCGGCAGTTCCTCGACCCCGGCCCGGTGGAGCGGGTGCCGGTGCTCGGGCCGGCCTGGGGCGTGCTGTCCGGCGGAGGCATCTACCGCGGCGACGCGCTGCGGGAATGGGTCGCCGACCAACTCGCCGCGTTCGGGGTCACCACGTTCGGTGACCTGGCCCTCGACGACCCCGTGGTGCCGCCCGAACGGCGGTACCGGCTGGTGGTCACCGTCGCCGATGTGACGCTGGGACAACTGGTCCGGCTGCCCTGGGACTACCGACGGGTCTACGGGCTCGATCCGGACACCCAATCGGTCGCCGACGCGGTACGGGCCTCCACCGCGATCCCGTTCTTCTACCGTCCCGAAGAATTGACCAGCGCCGACGGCCGTACCTCCCGGCTGGTGGACGGCGGGCTGCTGTCCAATTTCCCGATCGACTCACTGGACCGCACCGACGGGGTGCGTCCCCGCCGGCCGACCTTCGGCGTCACGCTGCTGCCCGACCTGCCGGCCGGCAACGCCGCGGTGATCCCGGCGCTGCACCCGCTGCACGTGCTCGGACCCACCCTGCTCGAACAGGTGGTGACCACCGTCCTGGTCGGCCGGGATCAGGCGCACCTGAACCAGCCGTGGGTCAGCGCCCGCACCGTGCGCATCGACACCAGCGAGGTCGGCGTGCTGGACTTCGACCTGTCCGAGCAGGGCAAACGCAGCCTCTATCAGAGCGGTCGGAGCGCCGCGCGGAACTTTCTGTCGACCTGGGACTGGGAGGACTATCTCGAGAGGTTCCGCTGACGGCGGGCCATCGCCCGCCGAACTTGCGTAACCACACGGCGTCACGGAGCCCGAAATTCGCCACCCCGTTACGAAAATCGCGCGCCGAGTCGTCGCTGGTAGCCCTATCGCCGGCTTCGGCCTGATCGCGGGCTACCGGCCCCGTCTTCTCAGGTAGCGCTCGAACTCCGCCGCCAGCGCGTCCCCGTCGATCTTGCCCAGCGCCTCGTTGACGTCGATCTCCGCGTCGCCGCGTTCCTCCAAGGACTGCACGTACTCGGCGATCTCGTCGTCCTCGGCGGTCATCTCGCTGATCGCCTGCTCCCACTCCTCGGCCTGGGCGGGAAGGTCACCCAGCGGTACCTCGACGTCGAGAACGTCCTCGACGCGGCGCAGCAGTGCCACGGTGGCCTTCGGATTCGGCGGCTGCGACACGTAGTGCGGAACCGCCGCCCAGAACGTCACCGCCGGGATGCCGGCCTGCACACACGCGTCCTGGAACACCCCGGCGATGCCGGTGGGCCCCTCGTAGCGGGTCTCCTCTAGACCGAAGGTCTTGGCCGAGTCGGCGGAATACGCCGACCCCGACACCGGCACCGGCCGGGTGTGCGGGGTATCGGCCAGCAGCGCGCCCAGGATGACCACGGTGCGCACGTTGAGCTTGTCGGCGATGGCCAGCAACTCCGCGCAGAACGTGCGCCAGCGCATGTTGGGTTCCACCCCGTGCATCAGCACGATGTCGCGGTCCGAGCCCGGTGGGCGGCAGTGCGCGACCCGCATGGATGGCCACACCAACTCGCGGGTGACGCCGTCGACCTGACGGATGACCGGACGATTGACCTGGTAGTCGTAGTAGGACTCGTCGTCGATCTCCACGATCGTCTCGGCCTGCCAGGTGGCGTCCAGGTGCTCGAGCGCGTCGCTGGCGGCATCACCGGCGTCGTTCCAGCCCTCGAAAGCCGCCACGACGATGGTGTCGTGCAGATCGGGCAGGTCGGATCGCTTCGGACCACGGAAATCCGAGGGTGTCACCAGGCCAGCGTAAGCCCTGCGAGGGTCCCGCGATGGGCATCGACCCGCGGCCGGGTTCGCGCGTACGACTACCCTTGCCTCCAGACCGTTCGCCGCGGCCGGTTGGGCGTCCGGACGTCGATCGAGCGCTCGACGTAGACTTTCCCCGTCGAGAGGCGTTGCAACGGATCCGGGGGTCCGCCACGCTCGGCAGAGACAAGGACGCCTTCCGTTATGGAAGGAGCGCACATGAATGCCTTGAAGCCAGACATCCGCCCTGACTGCACCGATGAGCTGACGGCCGAGCTGCGCCGGCGGATCGTGGTGATCGACGGCGCGATGGGCACGGCCATCCAGCGGGACCGGCCGGACGAGGCCGGTTACCGCGGCGAGCGGTTCGCCGACTGGCCGAGCGACCTTCAGGGCAACAACGACCTGCTCAATCTGACGCAGCCGCAGATCATCGAGGGCATCCACCGCGAGTACCTCGAAGCGGGCGCCGACATCCTGGAAACCAACACGTTCAACGCGAACGCGGTGTCGCTGTCGGACTACGGCATGGAGGAGTTCAGCTACGAGCTGAACTACGCCGGCGCCGCGCTGGCACGGGCGGCCTGCGACGAGTACAGCACCGAGGACAAACCCCGCTACGTCGCCGGCACGCTCGGGCCGACGACGCGGACCGCGTCGATCTCCCCGGACGTCAACGATCCCGGCGCCCGCAACGTCTCCTACGACCAGCTCGTCGCCGCGTATCTCGAGGCGGCCAACGGTCTGGTCGACGGCGGCGCCGACATCATCCTGGTCGAGACGATCTTCGACACGCTGAACGCCAAGGCCGCGGTGTTCGCCATCGAGACGCTGTTCGAGGAACGCGAACGGCGCTGGCCGGTGATCATTTCCGGCACCATCACCGATGCGTCAGGGCGGACGCTGTCCGGCCAGGTCACCGAAGCTTTCTGGAACTCGATCCGGCACGCCAAACCGCTGGCGGTCGGCCTCAACTGCGCTCTGGGTGCGCCGGAGATGCGGCCCTACATCGCCGAGATGTCGCGCATCGCCGACACCTTCGTGTCCTGCTATCCCAACGCCGGACTGCCCAACGCGTTCGCCGAGTACGACGAGTCCCCGCAGCGTCAGGCCTCCTACATCGCCGACTTCGCCGAAGCCGGCCTGGTCAACCTGGTGGGCGGCTGCTGCGGAACGACGCCGGCGCACATCACCGAGATCGCCAAGGTCGTGGAGGGCAAGCCGCCGCGCGAGGTGCCCGAGGTCCCGGTGGCGACCCGGCTGTCCGGTCTCGAGCCGCTCAACATCACCGCCGACTCGCTGTTCGTCAACATCGGTGAGCGCACCAACATCACCGGCTCGGCCCGGTTCCGCAACCTGATCAAGGCCGAGGACTACGACACCGCCTTGTCGGTGGCCCTGCAGCAGGTGGAGGTCGGTGCTCAGGTCATCGACATCAACATGGACGAAGGCATGATCGACGGCGTCGCCGCGATGGACCGGTTCACCCGGCTGATCGCGGCCGAGCCGGACATCAGCCGCGTGCCGGTGATGATCGACTCCTCCAAGTGGGAGGTCATCGAGGCCGGCCTGAAGAACGTGCAGGGCAAGCCGATCGTCAACTCGATCTCGCTGAAAGAGGGCGAGGAGAAGTTCGTCCGCGAGGCGCGGCTGTGCCGCAAGTACGGTGCCGCCGTGGTCGTGATGGCCTTCGACGAGCAGGGCCAGGCGGACAACCTGGAACGGCGCAAAGAGATCTGCGGGCGCGCGTATCGCATCCTGACCGAGCAGGTCGGTTTCCCCGCCGAGGACATCATCTTCGACCCGAACTGCTTCGCGCTGGCCACCGGCATCGAGGAACACGCGAGCTACGGGATCGATTTCATCGAGGCCTGCGCCTGGATCAAGGAGAATCTGCCGGGGGTGCACATCTCCGGCGGCATCTCCAACGTGTCGTTCTCGTTCCGCGGCAACAACCCGGTGCGTGAGGCGATCCACGCGGTGTTCCTGTTCCACGCCATCAAGGCCGGGCTGGACATGGGCATCGTCAACGCGGGCGCGCTGGTGCCCTACGACTCGATCGACTCCGAGCTGCGGGACCGGATCGAGGACGTCGTGCTCAACCGTCGCGAGGACGCGGCCGAACGCCTGCTGGAGATCGCCGAGCGGTTCAACAAGACCGAGAAATCCGAGGACCCCGCGGCGGCCGAGTGGCGCAGCCTGCCGGTCCGCGAGCGGATCACCCATGCCCTGGTCAAGGGCATCGACGCCCACGTCGATGACGACACCGAGGAGCTGCGCGCCGAGATCGACGAGGCCGGGGGGCGGCCGATCGAGGTGATCGAGGGTCCGTTGATGGACGGCATGAACGTCGTCGGCGACCTGTTCGGCTCGGGCAAGATGTTCCTGCCCCAGGTCGTGAAGTCCGCGCGGGTGATGAAGAAGGCCGTTGCCTACCTGCTGCCGTTCATCGAGGCAGAGAAGGCCGAGGCCGGCACGTCGGGATCGAAGGACACCAACGGCACCATCGTGATGGCCACGGTGAAAGGCGACGTCCACGACATCGGCAAGAACATCGTCGGCGTGGTGTTGCAGTGCAACAACTTCGAGGTGATCGACCTCGGGGTGATGGTGCCCGCGCAGAAGATCCTGGACGCGGCCAAAGAACACGACGCCGACATCATCGGGCTGTCCGGGCTGATCACCCCGTCGCTGGACGAGATGTCCAACTTCGCCGTCGAGATGGAACGCGCGGGACTGGAGATTCCACTGCTGATCGGGGGTGCGACCACGTCGCGCGCCCACACGGCCGTGAAGATCTCGCCACGCCGCAGCGGCCCGGTGGTCTGGGTCAAGGACGCGTCGCGCTCGGTACCGGTGGCGGCCGCGCTGCTCGACGATCGTCAGCGCCCGGCGCTGCTGAAGGCCACCGAGAAGGACTATGCCTCCCTGCGCGAACGCCACGCCCAGAAGAACGAGCGGCCGATGCTGACGCTGGAGAAGGCCCGCGCGAACCGGACGCCGATCGACTGGGACGGCTACACACCGCCGGTGCCCGCCCAGGGGGTGGGAGTCCGTGAATTCCTGGACTACGACCTCGCCGAACTTCGCGAGTACATCGACTGGCAGCCGTTCTTCAACGCATGGGAGATGAAGGGCCGATTCCCCGACATCCTCAACAACCCCGCGTCGGGGGAGGCCGCCCGCAAGCTCTACGACGACGCCCAGGAGATGCTCGACACCCTGATCAAGGAGAAGTGGCTGACCGCCAACGGCGTGATCGGCTTCTTCTGCGCCAACGCGGTCGGCGATGACGTCGAGGTCTACACCGACGACACCCGCACCCAGGTGCTGACCACCCTGCACAACCTGCGCCAGCAGGGCGAACACCGCGAGGGCGTGCCGAACCGGTCACTCGGCGACTTCGTCGCGCCCAAGGACACAGGTCTGGCCGACTACGTCGGCGCATTCGCCGTGACCGCGGGCCTGGGCAGTCAGGACAAGATCATGGAGTTCAAGGCCGAGCACGACGACTACAGCGCGATCCTGCTGGAGTCCCTGGCCGACCGGCTGGCCGAGGCGTTCGCCGAGCGGATGCATCAGCGGGTGCGCACCGAGTTCTGGGCCTACCAACCCGGCGAGCAGCTCGACAACTCCGAGCTCATCGAGGAGAAGTACCGGGGCATCCGACCGGCCCCCGGGTATCCGGCCTGCCCGGAGCACACCGAGAAGACGACGCTCTTCGACCTGCTCGACGTCACGGAGCGCACCGGAATCGAGCTGACCGAGTCGATGGCGATGTGGCCCGGCGCCGCGGTCAGCGGATGGTACTTCTCGCACCCGCAGTCCCAGTACTTCGTGGTCGGCCGGCTGGCCCAGGATCAGGTCGCCGACTACGCGCGACGCAAGGGCTGGACTCTGCAGGAAGCCGAGCGCTGGCTGGCGCCCAACCTCGGCTACAACCCGGAGGACTGAGCGTGCACGACGGGCTGCGGGCCGTCCTGTTCGATATGGACGGCACCCTGGTCGACTCCGAAAAACTGTGGGACATCTCGCTTCAGGCGCTCTACGAGTCCCTGGGCGGGGTCCTGACGCGGCAGCGGCGCATGTCGCTGGTCGGGTCCTCGGCCGAGGAGACCATCCACGCGGTCTACACCGATCTCGGACTCGAGCGCGATCCGGTTGCCATGGCCGAGACGAACCGCCGGCTGCACGACTACACCGGGCAGCTGTTCGCGCGCGGACTGCCCTGGTGTCCCGGTGCGCAGGAGATGCTCGCCGCGATGGCTGCCGAGCGCATGGCGATGGCCCTGGTCACCAACACACAACGCGAGCTGACCGAGCGGGCGCTCGACTCGATTGGCCGTCACCACTTCTCGGTCACCGTCTGCGGCGACGAGGTGCCCAGCGGCAAACCTGCGCCCGATCCGTACCTGCGGGCCGCCGATCTGCTCGGGGTGGAACCCGCGCAGTGCTTGGCGATCGAGGACTCGGTCACCGGCGCCGCCGCCGCCGAAGCCGCCGGATGCGCGGTGCTGGTGGTGCCCAACGAACTTCCCGTACCCGGCGGGCCGCGCCGCCGTCATGCCGAGTCCCTGGCGGGTCTGGACACCGCCGCGCTGCGCCAGATCCACCTCGACATCGCCTCGGCGCAGCAGTTCACCGGATAGCGGCTTGATCACCCGCACTTGCGGGAACCCTCCCGACCGCAGGGCCTGAGTGCTTGAATGTGACTCATATCACGCGACGGGGCGGAGGCAGCAGATGGCCGGTCAAGGTGGTCCCGTCGGGGAATCGCCGGAGATCTTCGACGAGGATCAGGACTTCTCGTCGGGCAAAACCGCGGTGCGCATCGCATCGGTCGCTGCGCTCGGCGGCCTGCTGTTCGGCTACGACAGCGCGGTGATCAACGGCGCCGTCGACTCCATCCAGGAGGACTTCGGCATCGGCAACGCCGAGCTCGGGTTCGCCGTGGCGTCGGCGCTGCTCGGTGCCGCAGTCGGTGCGATGACGGCGGGACGCGTCGCCGACCGCATCGGGCGGATCGCGGTCATGAAGATCGCCGCGGTGCTGTTCTTCATCAGCGCCTTCGGCACCGGGTTCGCCCCCGACGTCTGGGCCATCGTGCTGTTCCGCATCGTCGGCGGAGTCGGGGTGGGGGTGGCCTCGGTGATCGCGCCGGCGTACATCGCCGAGACGTCACCACCGGGCATCCGCGGCCGACTCGGCTCGCTGCAACAGCTGGCTATCGTGTCGGGCATCTTCGCGTCCTTCGCCGTGAACTGGGTGCTGCAGTGGGCCGCGGGCGGCGCCAACCAGCCGCTGTGGCTGGGCATCGACGCCTGGCGCTGGATGTTCCTGGCGATGGCGGTGCCGGCAGTGGTGTACGGCGCGCTGGCCTACACCATCCCCGAGTCGCCGCGTTATCTCGTTGCCTCCCACAAGATCCCGGAGGCGCGGCGGGTGCTGACCAAGCTGCTCGGCCGGAAGAACCTGGAGATCACCATCACCCGCATCCGGGAGACCCTCGAACGCGAGGACAAGCCCTCGTGGCGGGATCTGCGCAAGCCCACCGGCGGGGTGTACGGCATCGTCTGGGTCGGTCTGGGGCTGTCGATCTTCCAGCAGTTCGTCGGCATCAACGTTATCTTCTACTACTCCAATGTGCTGTGGCAGGCCGTCGGGTTCAGTGCCGACGAGTCGGCCGTCTACACCGTGATCACCTCGGTGATCAACGTGCTGACCACCCTGATCGCGATTGCGCTGATCGACAAGATCGGCCGCAAGCCGCTGCTGCTGATCGGGTCGAGCGGAATGGCGGTGACCCTGATCACGATGGCGGTCATCTTCGCCAACGCCACCATCGGACCGGACGGAAACCCCAGCCTGCCCGGGGCGTCCGGCGTGATCGCGCTGATCGCGGCCAACCTGTTCGTCGTCGCGTTCGGGATGTCGTGGGGACCGGTGGTGTGGGTGCTGCTGGGCGAGATGTTCCCCAACCGCATCCGCGCCGCGGCACTCGGCCTCGCCGCCGCTGGGCAATGGGCGGCCAACTGGCTGATCACTGTCACCTTCCCCGGCCTGCGTGAGCACCTCGGCCTGGCCTACGGCTTCTACGGCCTGTGCGCCGTGCTGTCCGGGCTGTTCGTCTGGCGCTGGGTCCGAGAGACCAAAGGCGTGTCGCTGGAGGACATGCACGGTGAGATCCTGCGCGAGGAAACCCGCGGCTGACGGCGTCGCAGTGGCTCTGTGAAACAATCGCCACCTGTGAAGACCTTCGATGCGCTGTTCGCCGAACTCAGCGAGCGCGCGCGCACCCGCCCCGCCGGAAGCGGCACCGTCGCCGCGCTGGACGGGGGCGTGCACGGCATCGGCAAGAAGATCCTGGAGGAGGCCGGCGAGGTGTGGCTGGCCGCCGAACACGAGAGCGATGCGGCACTCGCCGAGGAGATCAGCCAGCTGCTGTACTGGACGCAAGTGCTGATGCTGGCGCGTGGGCTGTCCCTCGACGATGTCTACGGGAAGCTGTGACATGCTGCGCGTCGCCGTCCCCAACAAGGGCACGCTCAGTGAGCCCGCGTCGGACATCCTGGCCGAGGCCGGCTACCGTCGCCGCACCGACTCCAAAGATCTGACCGTCGTCGACCCGGCCAACGGGGTCGAGTTCTTCTTCCTACGTCCCAAAGACATCGCCATCTACGTCGGTTCCGGCCAGCTGGATTTCGGGATCACCGGTCGGGACTTGGCCCGGGAGTCCGACGCTCCGGTACGGGAGCGGCTGGCGTTGGGCTTCGGATCCTCGACGTTCCGCTACGCCGCCCCGTCCGGACGGGAGTGGACTGTCACCGATCTCGCCGGCAAGCGCATCGCCACGGCCTTTCCGAACCTTGTGCGGAAAGACCTCGCCGCCAAAGGAATCGACGCGACGGTGATCAGACTCGATGGTGCCGTGGAGATTTCGGTGCAGCTCGGTGTCGCTGACGCGATAGCCGACGTCGTCGGCTCGGGACGTACGCTGGGCCTGCACAGCCTGGTGGCCTTCGGGGAGCCGCTGTGTGATTCCGAGGCGGTGCTCATCGAACAGGATGGCGCGCAGAACAATGCCGCTGCCCGCGACCAGCTGGCCGCGCGGGTGCAGGGGGTGGTGTTCGGTCAGAAATACCTGATGTTGGACTACGACTGTCCCCGTACGGTTCTCGACAAGGCGATCGAAGTGACGCCCGGGCTCGAGTCTCCGACGATAGCGCCGCTGGCCGACGACAGGTGGGTGGCGGTGCGGGCACTGGTGCCCCGCCGCGAGGTGAACTCGATCATGGACGAGTTGGCCGCGATCGGGGCCAAGGCCATCCTGGCCACCGACATCCGGTTCTGTCGGTTCTAGATCGACCGCCGCTCGCGGCGCCGGGAACCGTGTTAGCGTCCGGGGCATCATCTACGGCCCGGAGGTCCTCTTGACCCAGGTACTCGTTCTGATTCTGGCTCTACTCATCGGTGTGGTCGCCGGCGCGCGGGCGATGACCGCGCCGGCGGTGGTGGCGTGGGGGGCCCTGTTCGGCTGGATCGACATCGGCGACAAGTGGTCGGAGTGGATGGCCCATCCCATCACCGTCACGGTGTTGACCATCTTCGCTCTGGCCGAACTGGTCACCGACCAGTTGCCCAACACCCCGAGCCGTCGCGTGCCCGCGCAGTTCGTCGCCCGACTGGTCACCGGCGGCTTCTCCGGTGCGGTGATCGGCAGCGCGTTCTTCCACACCTTCATCGGCACCGGCGCCGGCATGGTCGGCGCGGTGCTGGGCACCCTGGCCGGCGCCGAGCTGCGCCGCAGACTGGCCGCGCGCAGGGACGGCAGGGACCGGCCGGGCGCGGTCGCCGAGGACGTCCTCGCCGTCGGCGGCGGTCTCCTCGTCGCCTTCCTGGTGAGTTTCGTCTAGCCATGGCGCAGCATTTCGATGCCATCGTCGTCGGCGCCGGACAGGCCGGGCCGCCACTGGCCGGGCGGTTGACCGCGGCCGGCCAGACCGTCGCGGTCATCGAGCGCAAACTCGTCGGCGGCACCTGCGTGAACTCCGGCTGCATCCCGACCAAGACGTTGATCGCCAGTGCGCACGCCGCCCACCTCGCGCGCCGCGGCGCCGAATTCGGTGTCGAGGCCGGGCCCGTGGCCGTCGACATGGCCGCGGTGAAGGCCCGCAAGGACCGGATCAGCGGAGGCGACCGCCTCGGGGTCGAGTCGTGGCTCGAGGAGATGGACGGCGCGACGCTGATCCGCGGCCACGCCCGGTTCACCGACCCGCACACCCTGCGGGTCGGCGACGAGACGATCTCTGCCGACCGCATCTTCCTCAACGTCGGCGGGCGCGCGGTCGCTCCGGACCTGCCCGGGCTCGACGACGTCGACTACCTGACCAACGTCAGCATCCTCGACCTCGACGTGGTGCCTGAACATCTGGTCATCGTCGGGGGCAGCTACATCGCGCTGGAATTCGCCCAGATGTACCGCCGGTTCGGCGCCGAGGTCACCGTCGTCGAGAAGGGGGCCCGGCTGGCCTCCCGGGAGGACCCGGACATCTCCGCGGCGATCCGCGACATCCTGAAAGCGGAGGGGATCCACATCGTCGTCGGCGCCGACGCCATCCGGATCACCAAACAGGACAACGGTTTCACCCTGTCGCCGAGCCGCAACGCCGACCCGGTCACCGGTACCCACCTGTTGGTGGCGGTGGGCCGGCGCCCCAACACCGACGACCTCGGCCTGGAGGCGGCCGGCGTCGATACCGACAGCCGTGGCTACATCGTCGTCGACGACGAACTGCGCACCAGCGTCGAGCACATCTGGGCGATGGGGGACTGCAACGGCCGCGGGGCGTTCACCCACACGTCGTACAACGACTTCGAGATCGTCGCGGCCAACCTGCTCGACGCCGATGCGCGCCGGGTCAGTGACCGCATCACCACCTATGCGCTATACATCGATCCGCCGCTGGGCCGCGCGGGCATGAGTGTCGACGAGGTGCGCCGGTCGGGTCGGCCCGCGATGGTGGCCACGCGGCCGATGACGCGCGTGGGCCGGGCGGTGGAGAAGGGCGAGACCCAGGGTTTCATGAAGGTCGTCGTCGACGCGGAGACCGAGCAGATCCTGGGCGCGGCGATCCTCGGCGTGGGCGGAGACGAGGTCATCCATACGGTGCTCGACGTGATGACCGCCGGCCTGCCCTACACCGCGATCTCACGGACCATGCACATCCATCCAACGGTCAGCGAACTGCTGCCCACCCTGCTGCAGGACCTCAAGCCCCTCGAGTAGCCCCCTTGACTGTGGTGCGCGTCACAGTAGTATGACCACTGGTCATATCTATCTGGGAGGCGCAATGCCGACGGTGACCTGGTCCCGGCTCGGAGGCGAGCGCCGCGCGGCGGTGGTCGCGGCCGCCGAGGCCGAGTTCGCCGCCCACGGCTTCTCCGCGGGGAGCCTCAACGTGATCGCCCGGCGGGCCGGAGTGGCCAAAGGCAGCCTGTTTCAGTACTTCGCCGACAAGCGGGATCTCTACGCCTACATCACCGATGTCGGCAGCCAACGGGTGCGGTTTTATATGGAGGCCCGGATTCGCGAGCTTGACCCGACCCGGCCGTTCTTCGACTTCCTCACCGACCTGCTCGACGTGTGGGTGGCCTATTTCGCCGAGCATCCGCGTGACCGGGCACTGCACGCGGCGGCCAGTTTTGAGGTCGACACCGATGCCCGGGTCAGCGTCCGCGCCGTCGTGCACCGGCACTATCTCGAGGTGTTGCGCCCGCTCGTCGACGACGCCCGGTCCCGCGGCGATCTGCGCGGTGACGCAGACGTCGACGCGCTGCTGTCGCTGCTGCTGATGTTGCTGCCACATCTGGCACTGGCGCCCTACGTGCGGGGGATGGACCCCGTTCTCGGACTCGACGATTTGTCCTCTGAACAGCCGGCTTTGGTGGTGCGTCGCTATGTCGCGGTCCTCTCGGCGGCGTTCGGTTGCGTCTGTGCGTCGCTTCCGGCCATCACAACGATTGAAGGAGAAAAACATGAACAGGACACGTTCTGACTCGTTGGCCGCGGGCGGACTCAACTGGGACAGCATGCCGCTCAAGCTGTTCGCCGGTGGCAATGCGAAGTTCTGGAACCCGGCCGACATCGACTTCTCCCGCGACCGGGCTGACTGGGAGGCATTGACGGACCTCGAACGCGAGTGGGCGACCCGGCTGTGCGCGCAGTTCATCGCCGGGGAGGAAGCCGTCACTCAGGACATCCAGCCGTTCATGGCCGCGATGCGTGCCGAAGGTCGGCTGGGCGATGAGATGTACCTGACGCAGTTCGCGTTCGAGGAGGCAAAACACACCCAGGTGTTCCGGATGTGGCTCGATGCGGTAGGCGTGACCGAGGACCTGCAGAGGTTTCTCGACGATCTGCCCACCTACCGGACAATTTTCTACGAGGAGCTGCCGGAATCGCTCGACGCTTTGGTCAGCGATCCGTCGCCGGCGGCACAGGTGCGTGCTTCGGTGACCTACAACCACGTCATCGAAGGCATGATGGCGTTGACCGGATACTATGCGTGGCACCGGATCTGCGTGGACAACAACATCCTTCCCGGAATGCAGGAACTCGTTCGCCGCATCGGCGACGATGAGCGGCGGCACATGGCGTGGGGGACCTTCACCTGCCGGCGCCACGTGGCTGCGGACGACGCCAACTGGACCGTGTTCGAGAACCGGATGAACGAGCTGATCCCGTTGGCGCTGAAGAACACCGACGACGCCTATGACCTCTACGACGAGGTCCCCTTCCGCCTCGAGAAGGAAGACATGCAGCAGTACGCCGCCGACAAGGGGATGCGCCGATTCGGCACGATCAGCAGCGCGCGCGGGCGTCCGCTCGCCGAGATCGACCTCGACTACTCGCCGCTGCAGCTCGAGGACACCTTTGCCGACGAGGACCGTAAGGCGTTGGCCGCGCTGGCATGAGACGGCTGCCCGAACCGGCGGTCATTCGAATGCGATCACGCCGCGGATGTTGTTGCCGGCGCGTAGGTCACGCATGGCCTCGTTGATGTCGTCGAGCTTGTACGTGCGGGTGATCAGCTCGTCGAGCTTGATGGTGCCGGCCTCGTACATCGACAGCAGCTTCGGCATGGCCTCGCGGGGGTTCATACCACCGTAGAGCACCCCCTTGAGGGTCTTACAGGAGCTGACCATGTCGGGCAGGCTGATCGGCACCATCAAGTCGCTCACTTTGGCCATCCCGGTCAACACGCAGGTGCCGCCCTTGCGCAGCAACATCATCGCAACCATCACGAGGTCGGGCGGCACGACTCCGGGCGTCAACACCACTCGGTCGGCCATCACTCCCCAGGTCAGCTCCTTCACCAGTTCGAGTGCGGCGCCGGCGTCGGTCGCAGTGTGCGTGGCGCCGAATTTCGGGGCGATGTCGCGTTTGAAGTCATTCGGGTCGACGGCGACGATGTGCTTGGCGCCGGCAACCTTTGCGCCCTGGACGGCATTCATCCCGATGCCGCCGACGCCGACAACCACCACGGTGTCACCGGGTTCGGTCCCGGCCGCCTGAGAGCCCGAGCCGAATCCGGTGGTGACTCCGCAGGACACCAGCGATGCGGCCTCCAGCGGAATCCAATCGTGGATCTTGACCAGCGACCGCTCCGAGGCGACGACGTACTCCGAGAATGTGCCGACCTGCATCATCGCCATCAGGTCCTCGACGCCGTTCGGCCCCGAGACGTGGCGACGGCGGGTGTGGTCGGTCGTCATGTCCTTGCTGTAGATGTCAGCACCGACGTCGCACAGGTAGGTGTGTCCGGTGGCGCACCACCGGCAGGTGCCGCAGGCCGGAAAAAAGGAGACGGCGACGTGATCGCCGGGTTGGAGAGTGTGGACTTCCGGACCAACGCTCTCGACGATGCCGGAACCCTCATGTCCGCCGAGCATGGGAAACCATTCGGGGACCGGCACACCGGCCGCGCGCATCATCTCCTCCATGTCGGCGCTCGGTACGCTGTCACCGGTGTAAAAGTGCTCGTCGGAATGGCAGATCCCCGCGTACGCCATCCGCACCAGCACCTCGCCCGCCCGCGGGGGATCGAGCTCGATGTCGGTGACCTCCCAGTCCACTCCCACCCCGCGCAGGACCGCTGCCCTGGATTTCATGTTTCTCCTTCGTCGCCGGCCTCCGGCGGTCAGGCCGGCCAGCCGACGGTTTTGGTCTCGGTGAAGATCTCCAAGCCTTCGATGCCGCACTGGCGGCCGATGCCCGACTGCTTGTAGCCGCCGAACGGCGCGTCGGCGCCGTACCAGAGGCCACCATTGATGCCGAGCGTGCCGGTACGAATGCGACCGGCAACGGACTTCGCCCGATTCAGGTCGCTGGCGAAGACGACACCGGAGAGGCCGTAGATGGAATCGTTGGCGATGCGCACGGCGTCGTCGTCATCGTCGAAACCGATGACCGACAGCACCGGACCGAAGATCTCCTCCTGGGCGATGGTCATCTTGTTGTCGACGCCGGCGAACACGGTCGGTTCGACGAAGTAGCCCTTGGAGAGGTGCTTCGGTACGCCGCCGCCGGTCACCAGTCGAGCGCCCTCCTGCTTGCCCTTCTCGATGTAGCCCAGCACCCGTTCCTGCTGGCGCTTCGAGATCTGGGGGCCCTGCAGCACGGACGGGTCGGTGGGATCGCCGTACTTGTTCTTCTCCATGGCCACCTTGACGATCTCGACGGCTTCGTCGTACCGCGAATTGGGGACCAGCAGGCGGGTCGGCATGGCACAGCCCTGACCTGCGTGCATCGAGATGAATGCACTGCCGCCGACGGAGGCCTTGAGGTCGCCCTCCTCGTCGAGCACCAGATACACGGACTTGCCGCCGAGTTCCAGGAAGGTCGGTTTGATCGTCTGTGCGGCGGCCTGCATCACCCGCCGGCCGGTGGCCGTCGAACCGGTGAATGCCACCATGTCGACCAGCGGCGAGGTGGACAGCACCTCGCCGACCAGATGGTCCGACGAGGTGACGATGTTGATCACCCCTGGCGGAATGTCGGTCTGTTCGGCGATGATGCGGGCGAGCCGCGTCGCGTTCCACGGTGTGTCCGGAGCCGGCTTGAGCACGCACGTGTTGCCCATCGCCAGGATGGGGCCGATCTTGTTCAGGATGATCTCGAACGGGAAATTCCAGGGCGCGATCACCCCGACGACCCCGATCGGTTCCTTCCACACCTCGCGGGCGGCGGGCGTGCCCATGCCGAACGCATCCTTGTCGGGCAGTGACCGCTTCCACTGGAACTGGCTGATCATGTCGGCCGGCCACGTCAACGCCTCATTGAGGGGAACGTCGAGCTGGGGCCCGTAGGTGCTCAGCACCGGACAGCCCACCTCTGCGACGAGCTCGCTGCGCAGCTCTTCGCGCTCGGCCTCCAGCGCAGCCTGCAATTGCCGGAGCCCGGCGGCCCTGGCTTCGCCGTCGTGCGGCCAATCGGTGTGGTCGAAGGCGTGCCGTGCCGCCGCGACGGCCCGTTCCATATCGGCCCGAGTACCGTCGGCCGCGCCGCCCATGACCTCTTCGGTGGCGGGATTGATGTTGTCGAACTGCCGCCCTGTTTCGGACTCGACGAGCTTGCCGTCGATGAGCATACGAGATTCGTGTGTCACGGGTTGACGTCCTTCACCACTGTCGAAGTTCCTTGACCGCATCCGCCGGCCGGGGAGCCAAGGTCAGGTAGGGGATGAAACTGCTTTTGCCGCAACGGAGCACGGAATGGACCACGTCGGCCAAGTGATCGGCGTCGACGAGGCCACCCTGCATGTAGCCGTTGTCCATCCAGAATCGGATCGCGGTATCCAGTGCGGCGGGATCCCAAGTCTTGTTGAACTCTGTCTGTGAGTCGCCGCTGCCGCCGAAGCTGTCGCCGACTGCCAGCCGCGTGAAGCCGATGTTGGGATGCTCGATCCGCCACGCCTCGACGAGCTTGTCCAGCGCAGCCTTGCTGACCGCGTAGGCACCCAGCATCGGCCATGGTGTGGAGTACGACGCGCTCAGCGAGGACAGATACACCGCGGAACCGGCGTTCGCCGCCAGGTGCGGTGCAGCGGCAGCGGTCACCAGCGATGCGCCGGTCACATTCGTGGCGAACAGCTGCGCCCACTGCTCGGCGGTCACTTCGGCCAACGGCGCCAGGACCCCCATCCCCGTGGTGTACACGAGCGCGTCCAAGCCGCCGAACGTGTCGGTCACCTCCGCGAAGGCTCGTTGGCAACTCGCCTCATCGGTGACGTCGCACGCGACGGCGGCCGCGTCGTTTCCCGCTTCCTTGGCCGCGTTCTCGAGCCTGTCCTTCCGGCGGGCCATGAAGGCCACGCGGGCGCCCTTCGCGGCCAATCCCATTCCGATGCAGCGGCCGAGGCCGGCCGAAGCGCCGACAACGGCGACTCGGAGCGCGGGATCGTCTGAGGGTCGAATTGGCTGGTCGGTCTGCGCCATGGGGCTCCTTGCGCCGGATTGAGGCAAAGCTATCAAGACTATAGAGGGACTATATGCAAAAAGTGAAAACAATAATTTCCGTAGGGGGTGCGGAAGCTCTTGTGCTCTGTGGAAGACATCAGCGGCGCAGCGACTTTCGCTTGTCAGGCGCAAAGCTCAGTAGCAGGTGATCCAGTATTCGGGCGGCTCGGCGCTGAGCCTCGCCGGGGTCGGGCGCGTGAGCCACCAGCAGCGCGCCCTCCTCCAATGCGGCTACGAGCATATGCGTCAGTTCGTTGACCGGTTGCTCCTCGATGACACCCTCGGAGATGGCTTCGCCGACCTGCTCCTCGATCAGCGCGATGCTGTTGCCCTGCTGGATGAGGCGCACGGCCTGCCATCCGAGAACCACGGGGCCGTCGAGCAGCATGATGCGTTGTACCTCTGGTTCGAGGGCTGCATCGAGGAAACTGTGCAAGCCGCGACTCAGCCGTTCCCACGGGTCCTCGCCCTGCGGTGGCGAGGCCAGAGATCTCAGGGTGAGGTCGTTCTCGACTTCTTCGAATACCGCACGGAACAACTCGGATTTGTCCTTGAAATGGTGATAGAACGCTCCGCGGGTGCCCACTCCGGATTTGGTGACCAGATCGCCGATGCTGGTGTTGAAGAATCCCTGGGCAACGAACAGGGCGCGACCTGCATCCACGAGGTCGCGGCGGGTCTGGTCGCCGCGTTCCCGCCGCTCGTGGTCGGCGCCACCCCGCTTGGCCATGCGGGACATCATAGCAACCTTCATGCTGTATGTTGCGGACATGGCTGACGACGAGGTTCGCGCGTACGGTTCGGTGGCTCCGTTGAAAGTCGGTTTGCTCAACGACTATCCGACGATGGGCGACACCGACAACGACACCATCGCCGCGATCAGCCTGGTCCTTGACGAGGCGCTCGCGGCCGGGCTGATCGATCGACCGGTGCAGCTCGTCAAGCGCAACGTCGTAGGGTTGCCCAACGGCACGTATGCCGCAGTGGAGGAGGCGTTCGACGAGCTGGTGGGGGAGGGCTGCTTGGCCATCTTCGGGCCTTGGGTATCCGACAATGTCGTGCCGCTCAGCCCCCATGTCGAATCAACTGCACGGGTGCCGATCATCACCCTTTCAGGGTCGGAAGGTGCGCTCGGCGAATGGTGTTTCGCGCTGAACAACGGGTCGATGGCCGAGGAACCCGTGATGCTGGCTGCCGTCATGCTGGGCGACGGCAGGTCTCGCATCGCGATTGCCTACGAGGCTTCGTTGATCGGCAAGGAGTATCTGTCGTTTGCCGAGAAGGCCTACACGGCTGCTGGTTTGACGGTCGCGACTACCGTCGCCATTCCTCAAGTGGAGGCCGAGAAGGCAACCGCGGTGAAAGCGCTGCGTGCGGCGCAACCAGACGCGGTGGTGCACGTCGGCTTCGGCCACGGCCTGTGGGGATTCACCGATGCGCTGCTCGACGCCGGCTGGGACCCGCCGCGCTACACGACCACGGCCTTCGAGCTGGCACACGTCAATGCCGAGTGGATGCGGCAGCTCGCCGGATGGGTCGGGCTCGACAGCTACGACGAACGGAACTCGGTGGGGCAGGCGTTTCTCGACCGCTTCGAAGCGCGGTACGGGCGGCGGCCCGGACATTCGATGCCAGGGCTTGCTCATGACGCCGCCACAGTCATCGTGCGTGGGCTGTCGGCGGCGCGGCCACTGACCGGCGCGGGCGTCAAGGACGGCATCGAACAGGTCAAATTGATTCCTGCGGCGAGCGGAGCCCCGGGGACGATGCTGCGCTTCGGCCGCTTCATCCGTCAGGGATGGCTGGGTAGCGACTACCTGATCGCGCGGCGGGTGCTACCCGATGGATCCGGCCATGTCTTCCACGCGGCGCCCAGCGACAACATCTCACGCGCTGTTGGCATCAGCTGCTAGCTGCAGCGCGCCGAACACCGGAGCGGAGACCACGCCCGGCGGCTGCGCGCGGACGTAAGGGATCGCACGCACCGCGCTCATCGCGATCATCAGATGACCCGGCATGGCGTGCTGGCCGCTGGGTGGTTCGCCCTCCCAGCCGACGTCCAGATTCAATTCGAAGCTGGGTACGCCCTTGATCACAGCGCGTATCAGCGGCGCTTTCTCACCCGGCGTCAGCGGCCGAAGTCCCCACTGGGGCAGATCTCGTGTGAGCACCCATTCCTCGTGGATCGCGAGTAGCGGTCGATCCGACCAGTGGCCGACCCAGGAGAATCGCTGACCGACCACGGTGCCTGCCTCGATCACGCCGGCCTTCACCTCGATGGGGTGCGGCAGAGTCGTGCAGTCGACCGACACGTCGACGTGGGTCAGCTCGACACCGAGAACGTCGGCAGTCGCATTGAGGGCCTGGCGGTAGGCCATGTCGAGCTTCTTGATGATCGGCGAGTCGACGGTGACGTCGGCGGGAGGGCGGCCCATCCCCATCAGATCGATCAGCATCGGTCGGCTGTCGACCCCGGAGACATCGGTGGCCTCGTAGAGGTCGATGCGGTCTATCGACTTGCTCAGACCAGTCACGGTGGTCACGAGTCGCTCGAACATGAAGCCCGGATTCTCACCGGCGGCATGAAAGTGCGAGTTCCCGGTTCGGCACGCGTCTTCGAAGGCCGTTGCAGTGGCGGCGCCGTAGGTGGGTAGGTGGTTGTATGACGTCGTACTGATCACGTCGATACCGGCTGCGAGCAGACGGCAGATGTCCTCGGCGTTCGTCTCGACTGTGTGCGCCTTGCTCGCTGCGTGGACGACGACTTGGGCGCCCGAGCTCAGGATTGCTTCTTTGTCGGTGGTGGCGGGCACGCCCGTCGTCGGCGGCAATCCGCACAGCGCCCCGGCGTCGAGTCCGTCTTTGGCGGGATCGTAGACGAGCACTCCCACCAGTTGAAAGTGCGGGTTCTCAATCAGTTCCTGTAGTGCAGCGCGACCGACCGCGCCCGTCGCCCACTGTGCCACCCGAATCGTCAATCAAACACTCCTGGTTACGCTTTCAATGCGGTCGACCCACCACTCAGATCAACCTACATCATGTATGTTCGCAACCACCAGGATGTATGTTGATGGTGCGCTGAAGTAGTGAGGGGTCGTCGAATGGTGGAATCGCCAACCGTCGAGGAGCTCGAGCAGAGCATCCGGGATGCACAGGAGAAGTTCAATGCGGGTATGGGGGCAGACGGCGACGCGTCCCCATATCCGCTGTTGAAGCGATTGCGCGCGCAGGCGTCCGTCCATCCGGGCTGGCCGGAAATGGGTCTTATCGGAAACCCGGACGACGGGCGGTCACCGACGTTCACCGCGTATTCGTTCGACGCCGTCAAGGCGGTATTCACCGACAACATCACTTTCAGCACGCGATGCTATGAAGATGTCGTGCGGCCACTGCAGGGGCCGACGATTCTCGAGATGCAAGAACCCGAGCATGCCGTGTACCGCAAGTTGCACGAATTCGCTTTCGCCCGCTCGTCGATGAAGCGGTGGGATGGTGAACTGGTCGGTCCGCTGGTGGACCAGACCATCGCGCGGTTCAAGGAGGACAGGCGCGCCGATCTGGTCGATGCGGTTTTCATGCCGATCCCGGTACGGGTGATCGCCGCATTGCTCGGACTTCCCGATTCCGACGTGCTGTGGTTCCACCGTCTGGCGATCGACATGCTGGGGTTTCGTGCCGACATGGAGACCGCAATGGCGGCGTCGGCGCAGATGAAGGACTACTTCGTCGACATCCTGGCCGAAAAGCGCAGATCTCCACAGGACGACATGGTGTCGATTCTGGCCACTGCCGAGGTCGACGGCATGAAGATGTCCGACGAGCAGATTTATGGCTTCATGCGCAACCTGCTTCCGGCAGGTGCCGAGACGACATCGCGTTCCACGGCGAGCCTGGCGTACGCATTGCTGACGCATCCCGATCAGATGGACGCGGTGCGAACGGACCGAAGTCTGTTGCCGCAAGCCATCGAGGAGGGCATTCGCTGGGAGACTCCGCTGTTGAACTTCATGCGCGAGGTCACCTGCGATACCGAATTGGCCGGAGTGTCCATCCCCGAGGGCGCCACCATGATGCTCAGCCTGGGAAGTGCCAACCATGACGAAGGTCGTTGGGAGAACCCGGAGGAGTTCAACGTCTTCCGCGAGCGTAAGCCGCACATCGGCTTTGCGCATGGTGCGCATGTGTGTCTCGGCATGCACCTGGCTCGGTTGGAGAGCACGAAGATCTTCAACGCCCTGTTCGATCAGTTGCCGGGTCTTCGCCTGGACCCGGATGCGCCGGCGCCCTATATCACCGGGACCATGTTCCGGTCGCCGTCGCGCCTCGACGTGATCTGGGATTGAGCCGACGGTGACACGCGTCATTCAATGGGCCACCGGTGTGACCGGAACGATGTCACTCCGCCATGTCATCGGCCGAGATGATCTGGACCTGGTGGGTGTCCGAGTGTACGACCCCGCCAAGTCGGGTGTCGATGCGGGATCTCTTTGTGGAATGCCGGAAACCGGCGTGTCGGCGACCGATGACCGCGACGCGCTGCTGACCACTGACGCCGACGTCGTGCTCTACATGGGCAAGGTCGAAACCGACACACCCGGATGTTTCGCCGACGTCTGCGACCTTCTCGCGTCCGGAAAGAACGTGATCACCACCGGCAGCCGGTTCATTCACCCACGTTCACTCGACGGGTCTCTGGCCGATGGCATCGAGACAGCCTGCGAAAGAGGAAATTCGACGTTTCTGGGCCTGGGCCTGTATCCGGGATTCATCGGGGAGACACTCGCACCCATCCTGTCCCGGATCACCGCGCGCGCTGACCGCATCGATGTTCGCGAAGTGCTGAACTACTCCACCTACGCGAGTCACGACCTGATCTTCAACGCGATGGGGTTCGGATTCCCGCCGGAGGACACCACTCCGTTGCTCACCAACACTCAGTACGCGGCCAGCGCCTGGATAGGCAGCGCCACGGTGCTCGCGCAGGCGCTGGGTCTCGAGATCCGCGGCGTCGAAGGCTACCGCGAGGTTGCCACCACGCCGAGGGCGTTGACAGTGGCTGCCGGCGAGATTCCCGCGGGAACGGTGGGCGCGATGCGTTTCGGCGTGGTGGCCGACTGCGGCGACGTGACGCTGTCTGTTGAACACCTCACCCGTATGGCCGATGACTTGGCGCCCGACTGGCCCGCTGAGATCGGCTACGAGGTGAGCTTTTCCGGCGAGCCGAACCTGCGAATTCATCTCGTGATCGGCTCACATGACGAAGATCATGCCCAACAGGGATGTCTTGCCACAGCCATGCACGCGATCAACGCCATCCCCGCGGTGATGGCTGCCGACCCCGGGGCCTATGACTTGTCGACGATCACGCCGTTCGTCGCGCACTGGGCGGGGAGCTGATGTCCCTGCGCGTCATCGTGATCGGAACCGGTGGCGTTGGCGCGCACGCACTACGTGCGGTGCTGGCAAATCGTCGTTACGACCTCACCGGCGTCTGGGTGTCCTCAGACGAGAAGGCGGGTAAGGACGCAGGCGAACTCGCCGGACTCGGTCGGGCTACCGGGATCCTGGCCACCACCGATCTGGGTGCCCTGCTGGAGACCGAGCCGGACTGCGCGATCTACACCGCGATCGCCGACACCCGGATGCTCGAAGCTCTTGACGATTACCGTCGAATCCTCGCCGCCGGGGTCAACGTGGTCGGCACCGGCGGCACATTCCTGCAGTTCCCGTGGGGCGTCGTGCCCGACGAGCTGTTTGCGCCGCTTGAGTTGGCGGCCAAAGCCAATGGGGTGAGTCTCTACGTCAACGGGATCGACCCCGGCTTCGCCAACGACATCGTGCCTCTCGCACTGGCGGGCACCTGCCAGAGCGTCGAACAGATCCGCTGTATCGAGATCTGCGACTACTCGACCTACGACAGCGCACTCGTCATGTGCGATCTGATGGGATTCGGCAGGCCACTCGAGGACGTCCCGATGGTGCTGTCGCCTGGAGCTCTGTCGATGGCCTGGGGTTCGGTCATCAAGCTGGGGGCGAAGTGGCTCGACGTGGAGCTCGGCGAGATCACCGAGCGGTCCGTCCGGGTGCCCGCGCCGGAGTCGTTCGATACTGCGTGGGGTCACATCGCCGAGGGGACCGCCGCGGCCCTGAGATTCGAGGTGGCCGGCTTGGTGGACGGTCAACCCGTCATCGTGGCCGAACACGTCACCCGCATGCGTGACGACCTGTGCCCGGACTGGCCGCGCCCTGTCTCCGGTTCATACACCTATCGGATCGAGATCACGGGGGAGCCCTCCTATGTCATGGACTTCAACCTCAGTAGCCGCAACGGTGATCATGCGCACGCAGGCATGGTGGCCACGGCGTCCCGAGTGGTGAACAGCATCCCGGCCGTGGTCGCGGCGCCACCCGGCATCGTCACCACACTCGACCTTCCCCTGCCGTCTGGGAAGGGGTTGTTTCACCGATTATGAACCGCATCGATCTTGCGGGCCGCGTCGTCCTCGTCACCGGTGGTGGACGGGGGTTGGGCGAGGCCTACTGCCGTGAACTCGCACACCGCGGCGCGGCGGTCGTGGTGCACGACAACGGTTCAGGTATCGGGGGTCGCGGTCACGATCCTGCTCCAGCGCAGGATGTGGCGGCCGCCATCGTCGACGACGGCGGACGGGCCGTGGCGTGTGTCAGCGACTCCAGCACTGACGCCGGGGGTCGAGAGGCGATCATGCTGGCGCTGCGCGAGTACGGCCGGCTGGATGCCGTGGTCGCGAACGCAGGGATCATCCACGACGACAGCTTCGAGGACTGGCCGACCGATCGGTTCGAGGCCCTGCTGCGTCACCATCTGATGGCGGCGTTTCACGTGGTGCGTCCCGCATTCGCGGTGATGAAGGATACGGGCTATGGCCGAATCGTGTTCGTGTCATCGGCAGCCGGGGTCTTCGGCCAGCCGCGACTGGCCGGATACGCCGCCGCCAAGACGGGGATGCTCGGATTGATGAACGTGGTCGCTCTCGAGGGCGCGGAGTTCGGCATCACCGCGAACGCGATCATGCCGATGGCAGCGACGCGAATGGCGCGGGCCCTGATGGCCGACGCTGCCGACACCGCCGACGGGCGGGAGTTCCTCGACAGTCTGCGCGTCGATCAGGTGGCTCCGGTTGTCGCCTACCTGGCCAGCGAGTCATGTAGTCGAACACAATTGGTGCTCAGTGCGTTCCGTGGCCGGGTGGCTGCCCTGCAGATCGGTGTGACACGAGGCTGGATCAGCGAGACCGGCATGGTGAGCGCCGAGGACGTAGCGAGTCACCTGGATGAGATCACCGACACTCACGACCTGTTGGTGCCCGGTTCGATCTTCGACGAAATGGCCTCCTTGTCGTGAGAGCGGACTTCGCGGCCACCCGTGCCCGGCCGGCTTGGCGCAGTGGCTGCCCGCGGCCGAAGACGCTCGAGAGGAAGACGATCGAACATGTACGAGCACGTTGAGTTCAGCGTCATCAGCCAACAACCGACGTTGGACCACTACCGCCGTGATTGGCGGCCGGACTCGGCCCCTGGTTTGTGCGGCATCTGGTTGGGCGGAATCGTCAGCGACGCAGCGGGCAACGACTACTGGGGAGTGCGCGGGTGTGACGACTTCATCGCAGGGATGACGCACGTGGTGTCTCCTATCTGTGGCTTTCGTTCGCTGCGCAAGGGTATGGACGTCGACGCCCCGCACCTGTTCGACGATTACTCGACGCTCGACTGGTTCGAACCCATGCAGTTGGTCGAAACTGACTCCAGCGTGCAACTGAGCTACCAAAGCGGCCGAATCGAACGGGATGCTGACGGATTCCACTGGTACGACGCGAGCGGGCGATGGGAGCTCCACGGTCAGACGGTCAGTGACATCGTCATGACCCACGTGCCGCCACAGCAGGGGATCGATGCCGACGTCTACTACCGGCACGAACTGATGTATGCCACCGGGAAGATCAACGGTACTGAGGTTTCGGGGTACACCCACCAGGACTTCGCCTACGGTCCGGCGGGCACGACATACACCGAGCTGCCGATAGTCCGCGACCTGCAAGGCATGTGGGTGTCCTGGTTGCACGAGTTCGCAGACGGGGAGCTTGGCGGCGGCAGCTTCTGGCAGGGCCGGGACAGCGTGTCCTTCGGACCGGGTTATCAACTCAAGAGTGGTGCCACCACGGTGCACAAGGACGTCGTGGCCAGGCCGACCTTCAACGGCGCAGGAAAACTCGTCGCTCTTGATGTGTCGATGGGGTCCGACACCTACACGATGTCGTTCGACTCGAGTGGCAGCCCGCTGCACACCTTCGGTCCGCTGACTGCGACCGCGTCGGGAAAGAGCATTGCGCGAAGCTGGTGTTGGTCGGAATACGGGGGCGGCCTCATCACCCCGGAACTCCTCGACGTGGCGACGCAGGCTTACGCGCTCGTCAGGGGCCGCTGACGGGCCGGACTCCGGGTGGGGTGGATTTGTGTGAAACCCGCTGGGAATCAGCGATTGCCGGAGGTGCTTATCCGTGATGGCTTAGGCTGTGCAGGTGCGCACTTCTGCGGCGGAGCCATCCGGAAATGTGTCCAGGCGCCGCGGCTGCTGGTTGACCCGAGCCAAGCCCGGGGACTATCTGATCGCGCTGAGCACCGCTGCTGCCTCGATACCGGTTGTCGGCAGGCACCTCGAGTTGTTGGGCGGATTTGCCGCTCTCGGAGTGGGAGGACGCGACTATCTGCCCGATATCCTGCTGGCGCTTTCCAAACCGCGGCTGGACGCGGACGCGGCGCAACGGCGACGGCTGCAGCGGGCACTGACTCCGAACGTGTTGCTGGAGGCGTTGGGAGACGTCGTCACCGCCGAGCGGCTCGCCCAGCCCTGGCCCTCGCATCCGAATCTTGTGCCGGTCTGGAAGGCCACTCGGCAACGGCGCTACGTGCACGCCTCCTCAGTCCGCTACGGCGACCATCCACGGCAGCTGCTCGACGTCTGGCGCGTCGCAGACCCGCCGAGGCGTCCGGCACCCGTGATGGTCTTCATCCCCGGCGGCGCGTGGGTTTTCGGGCGAAGGGAACTGCAGGGCCACGAATTGATGGCGCACATGGCGCGCCGCGGATGGATCTGCCTGTCGGTCCAATACCGCACCAGCCCGCACCACCGCTGGCCGCGCCAGATGACCGACGTGAAGACGGCGATCGCATGGGCGCGGGAGCACATCGACGAGTTCGGCGGCGATCCTGATTTCATCACCGTGGCGGGGTGTTCGGCCGGTGGTCATCTGGCGAGTCTGGCGGGTCTGAGCGCCAACGACCCCGAGTGGAGGACCGACGGCGGGGCAGGCACCGACGCGTCAGTCGACGCGGTGGTCAGCGTTTACGGTCTGTATGACTGGCAGGACAGATCCACGCGCCAACGCGACCGCTTCGTGCAGTTCCTCGAACGTATCGTGGTCAAGCGCTCGCAGGCTCGCCATCCCGAGGTTTTCGCAGCGGCGTCCCCGATCGCGCGGGTACATGATTCCGCACCACCGTTCCTGGTGGTCCACGGAAGCGACGACGTCATCATCCCTGCAAGCGAAGCGCGCTCGTTTGTCGATCGGTTGCGTTCGGTGGCGCGTGCCAAGGTCGCCTACATCGAGTTGCCGGGTCTGGGGCACGGCTTCGACCTGGTCGACCCTCGACACACTGCCCCTGTCGTGGCGGCGATCGGCCGTTTCCTGAGCCAGGTGCACGACGATCACGTACGCACACGGAGCACACCCGCGGTCTGAGCAGTTGGGCGTTCCTTCGTGAAAATCAGGGGCCGGGTCCGTCACAGGTTCACTTGAGGGCGTGTAGAACTCGCTTGCGGGTGGGTATAGCGGTCATCGACCGATTTCAAAGGGAGACTTCGTGACTACACCCGATCATGCGGAGAACACGGGCGACAACCTGCGGCGCGCCGCCGAGTTGCAGGATGAGGCGAAAAGCGATGCGCACGTCGACGTGCCGTCCGAAGACGGCGCTCCGGAGACGCCGCTGCCGGACTTCAACACCTGAAGCGATCACCGATTCGCCAGGTGGTCGCCGAAGCCGGTGAAGCTGCGGATCAGTGGCAGGTCAGCCATGGTCGCGAAGCCAGCCGGTGCGGAGCAGATCGCGGGCACGGCGTTGACGACCTGCATCGCCACGGCGATGAGACCGGCGCGCACGTGTTCCTCGACGGAAGCCGCGCGACTGTAGCTGGCCAGGCACAGGAAATGGGTGCGCATCGAGGGGTCGCCCTCGATTGTGAGGGTCCAGCCGTCATCGGGTGCCGGCCAGTGTGAAGGGTATTCGCCGCCGACGGTCCACAGCGTCTCGAATTCGATCAGCGGCGTGTCCCGGCGTGAGCCGACGAAACTCCACCGCTGCCCGGCGGTGGTTCCCGCCTTCAGCTCGTGGCCGAGTATCTGCAGGTCCTTGGTCGCCGGAACCGCTTCGACGGTGACCGAGACGTCGTCGATCGCCGCGTTCAACGTGTCGGCGATGAACCAGGTCTGCTCGGTGAACAAACGGGTGTTGAATGAGAGGAAGTCATTGGCCGTCGGGTGCACATCGTCGACCGGTCGCCCGAACCACATGCCTTCGAAGGTGATGTCGGTGCTCTCCCACAGTGACCAGTCGGCGCGCTCCTGCAAAGTGAGTTTGTCGATCGTGCGGCTCATCCCGGACAGGGCCAGAGGCAGCACACCGGACAGATTGCCGGGGTTCAGGCCGCTGGCATGAATGGTGCTGTTGCCTTGTCGGCAGGCCGCCGCAAGACGTTCACGGTCAGCTTCGGGGATGCGTCGTGGGTGGAACAGAAACGACACCGTGGCCACGTTCTTGCCACTCTCCAACAACGCGCAGACGTCGTCGAGGTCGGTGAACGACGGCGCGTACAGCACGAGATCGGCGTCGGTGTTCAGTATCCGGTCCACGTCGGTGGTGGCCGACACGCCGATGGGCGCCCGACCCACGAGGGTGCCGAGGTCGACGCCGTTCTTGGCCTGTGAGTACACCCGAGCCCCGACCAACTGGATGTCGGGACGGTGATCGAGGATGGTGGTCACCATCTCGGTGCCGACCGCGCCGGTGGCCCATTGGATGACCCGAATAGGGCGGTCACTGACCGTCATGGCGCCTCCTGAGGATCGCTGATCCAGCCAGTGTATGGCGGGTGATAACGTTTGCTCTCAAATTGAGTCAGTTAAAGTTCTCATCCGGTTCGGGGCTGACCTGTCGAAGGGAAGTGGTCATGGAAGACGTGCTGGGTTACCAGGGCAAGTCCGTTGTCGTCACGGGTGCGGCGTCTGGCATGGGGCAGGCGGCGGCCCAGATCCTCGTCGACCTTGGTGCGGAGGTCACCGCGCTGGACATCAAGTCGACCACGGTTCCGGTCGCCCGTGCGTTGCAGATCGACCTCCGAGATCGCTCGAGCATCGAAGAAGTGGTGGACGCGATCGATGGCCCCGTCGACGGGTTGTTCAGCTGCGCAGGGCTGCCGGGTCCGCCGTTCAGCGAATGGGACACCATTTTGGTGAACTTCGTGGGTGCCCGCCATCTGGCCGAGCTCCTGGTACCCAAGATGAGCGCGGGCTCGGCCATCAGCGTGATTTCGTCGTCGGCGGCGATCGGATGGCAGGATCACATCAAGGTCATCACCACGCTGCTCGAGACCGAAGGCTTCGACGCCGCAGTCGAATGGCTCGAGGCCAATGAGAAGAAGTGGTCATGGAGTGGCTACGCCTACTCGAAATACATCATCGATGCGTGGGTGGGCTGGTGGTACCCGGAGCTAGGTCGCAAAGGCATCCGCATCAATTGCATCAATCCCGGGCCCACCGAAACGGCGATGATGCCGGCGTTCCAGGATCTGATGGGCAAGGAGACCGTGGACGATGCGATCGGGCCGGTGGGGCGGTACGCGAGGGCCGAGGAACAGGCCTGGCCGCTCGTGTGTCTGGGCAGCCCGCGGCTGAGCTACGTCGGTGGCACCGTGCTGTGGACCGACGGGGGATGGCACGGCGCGATGACGATGGGCCGGCACAATGCGCAATGGGCCGACACCGCGGCCGACCAGATGGCGAAGAAGGGCTGAGCCCGGCTCAGATGAAAGCTCAGATGAAATCGCTGCCGCCGTCGACGTTCACCGTCGCCCCGGTGACGTAGCCGTTTCGTCTGGATGCCAGATATACCGCGGCCGAAGCGATCTCCTCGGGCAGTCCGGCTCGCCCGAGGTCACAGGGATGGCCATAGGTCCGTTCCACCCACGCCATCACGTCGTAGGGGTCCGCCGAATCGAAGCCGTCGGCGGCGAGCACCTCTTTGAGGATGTCGGTGAAGCTCGCCGTCACGATGGTTCCCGGACACACGCAGTTGACCAGGATGCCCTCCGGGCCGAGACTTTTCGACAGGTTCTTGGTGAAACTCGACAGGGCTGCCTTCGCCGCGGTGTAGGCGACAAGTCGCGGACTCTGCCGCTGGATGGAGTGAGCCGACAGTGTCACGATCCGAGCCCAGTCCGCCGCCCGCAGCATCGGTAGTGCGGCGCGCACAGAGCGCACCGCCGACATGGTGCCGAGGTCGAAGGCGGCGTGCCAGTCACCGTCGTCGAGTTCTTCGAACGAGCCCGCACCGGGTCCCACGGTGTGGATCAGGACGTTCAGGCTTCCCCACGCCCCCTCCGCTGCGGCGTATCCGGCGGCGATCGAGTCCGCGCTCGACATGTCGACGCTGATCGCGAGCACCTCGGGCGCTCCGGCCGCTCGGACGCGGTGTGCGGCGGATTCGAGCGCCTCGGCGCCGCGGGCCATGATGGCGACGCGGGCGCCTTCGGCTCCGAGAGTTTCGGCGATGGCCAGTCCCATGCCCTTGCTGCCCCCGGTGACGACGGCGCTGGCTCCGTCCAGTCCGAGATCCATCTCAGTTGCCTTCTCTCAGAGCTGCTCGGCCGGTGGCGATCATCGCGACGCCCTGGGCGCGAGATGGACGATGTCGGTGACGACCGACGGGTTGGCCCGGGCCACCGCGACCAACGACAGCATCGCGTTGGCCACATCGTCCACTGCCGACATCTTCGCCGGGATCTGGCCTTGATGTGCCCACGCACGGTACAGGTCGGCCAACAGGTCACGGTCGGCGCCGCGCAGGATTTCGGTGCCTTCGGTGGGGCCCACGCTGACTCTGATCACCGCGAGTTCGGGATGCTCGGCGCGCCATGACCGCAGGATCTCGTCCAACGCAGCCTTGCTTGCGTGATAGGCGGCCACCCCGACCCGGGGGTGGCCCACGTCGTGGCTGGAGGCGATGACCGCCACCGAGTTTTCTGTCAGATAGGGCAGCGCTGTCCGCAACACGTGCGATGCCCCGACGGCGTTCACGCTGTATGCGTGCAACCAGGTGGTGTAGTCCGTGTCCTCGATCAGAGCAAAAGGCACTGCTGCGCTGGTGAACACGATCGCGTCGAGTTGCCCGAACGCGGCACCCACCTGGTGCACGACATCCTCGATGGCGCGAGGATCAGACACGTCGAGTTCGTGGGCGAAGCCATCGAGTTCGGCGGCGAGCTGGCCCACGCGGTCGATCCGCCGCGCGGCCAAGGCGACTTTGGCGCCTCTGGAATGGGCGGCCAGCGCCAGAGCATGTCCGATGCCTGAGGACGCCCCGACGATCAGTATGCGGGTTCCGGCGATGTTGGCTTGGCGATCGCTCATGCTCTGCTCTCTCTGCGTGGTCGTGCGGTTTTGGGGGTGTGTTGCATTGCGTCGATGATCGCGCGAACCGTCCGGCGGCAGCGCCCGCACTCCGAGCCTGCCCCGCAGGCTTGAGCGACGCGGCGGGTGGTCCGAGCACCTGCCGCCACAGCCTCTGCGACGGCTTCGTTGGTCACCCCGAGACAGAGGCAGACATACATCAGTAACGACCCCGCTTGTTCGGCTCGGCAAAGCGCATCGCGGTCACCAGCCGGCCGATGAAAACCGGAGGGTAGGCACCGATTCCCGCGGACTCCAGCCATGTCGACGCGGCGTCGGACTGCTCTGCCCACAGCAGCGCCGACTCCTTATCCTCGAGCTGCTGGAGGAACATCACTTCCCGTGGATTGTCGAACGCACGGTAGACCAGCGTGCGGCGGATACCGGCCCGACCGAAGTTGTCGAGCGACTTGCGTACCCAGGTCATGAACTCCTCGACGCTGTCGACCGGCATCACGGCGGCGACGACGAGATCGCTGCCGGGGCGCGGCGGATCGCCGAGGTCGAAGCGCTCGACCTTCTCGCCGGCAAAAACCGCGGGGAGTTCGGTGACGCCGACGGCGTCGAACCATTCGAAGAAGTACGGCGAGCGCAGCAGGTTGAGCAGTGGCTGCTCTGTCCGTATGCCGATGACGACCAGGACCTTGCCCGGCTCCGGGATGGAGTCGTAGACGAACGCATAGCGCGCACCCAGGTCGATCAGGCTTTCCTGATGGAGTTCCAGGACTGGTCCTACGCGGTCGGACTTCGGGACCCGGAACTCGACTGCAAAAACATACGTGCGAGACATGACGGCGCTGATCAGTCAGCCTCCTGGTCTGATTTCGTCCAAAGAATGCCTAGCCGGGCTATGATACAGCCATTCTCGCATGGGAGAATCAATATTCTCACAGCAGGGCAAAGGGCGGGGCGTGACCGGCCAGAGGTGACGAGCGCTGCAGCTGCGGACGCGGCACGTGAGAAGCCCGGATATCGGTAGAGGAAGGGGACGGCACAGGTGGCCGGAACAGTCCACGCGCAGCCGTACTACGACCCCTTCGACTTCGGCATCGACGATGATCCGTATCCGGTGTGGAAGCAGCTGCGCGACTCGGCGCCGCTCTATCACAACGACCGATACGGCTTCTATGCGCTGAGCCGGTATTCCGACGTGGCCCGGCAACTGGTCAACTGGCGGGATTTCCGTTCGGGGCGGGGCACGGTCATCGAGGTACTGCTCAACGGCATCGAGGTTCCGCCGGGCGTGATCCTGTTCGAGGACCCGCCCATCCATGATCTGCACCGCCGCCTGATGTCCGGGGTCTTCACGCCGCGCCGGATGGCGGCCATCGAGCCCATGGCCCGCGAGTTCTGCAGACGTGCTCTGGAGCCTCTCGCCGAGGCGGATACGTTCGACTTCATCGCAGATCTGGGGGCTTGGATGCCGATGCGAACCATCGGCTACCTGCTCGGCATACCGGAGGACCGCCAGGTCGCGATACGCCAGAACACCGACAACCTGCTCAACCTCGACCGTGGCGAACCCGGGAACGTCGCAGCCGACATGCTCTCGCGCAGCGGATCGATGCTCGAGGAGTTCATCGACTGGCGATACGAGCACCCGTCCGACGACCTGATGACGGACCTGGTCAATGCCGAGATCGAAGAGGTTGACGGGCGACGGAGGCGACTCACCCGCGGCGAGGTGCTGACCTACGCAGGCACCGTGGTCGGAGCGGGAAATGAGACGACCACGCGGCTGCTGGGCTTTGCCGGGCAATTGCTCTCCGATCATCCCGACCAGCGACGGGCGCTGGCGGCCGACTTCAGTCTCATTCCGAATGCCGTCGAAGAGGTCCTGCGCTACGAGGCACCCTCTCCCGTGCAGGCCCGGTATGTCGCGCGCGACGTCGAACTCTACGGCCAGACGGTGCCCGAAGGTTCAGTGATGTTGCTGCTCAACGGTTCAGCGAATCGTGACGAACGGCAGTACCCCGACCCCGACCGATTCGACATCCGCCGCAAAGCGGCCCACCTCAGCTTCGGCCACGGGATCCACTTCTGCCTGGGCGCGGCGCTGGCCCGTGTGCAAGCCCGCGTTGCCCTGGAGGAGGTTCTGACCCGATGGCCCGACTGGGAAGTCGACTATGGCCACGCCCGACGCGCGCACACCACCAGCGTGCGGGGTTGGGCGACCCTACCGGTACGAGTCAGATGACCGACACCGTTGATCTGCCCTCGGAGTCGTCGACCGGCGCGCCGCAGAGGTCACCCTGGCCGGCGCGGGTGGGCTGGTCTCTGTTCGTAGCGGCCTACCTGGTGTTCGCGGTGGTGACGATCGCGACGGTAGAAACGGGCCTGCATGGCGATCCCACCAGAACGAACCCGAATCCGGGCCCCAAGCCCTATCCGCCTTTTCTGGGCTTCGACAACTGGCCGCTCGCCGTGGGGCTCAGCTCGATCCCAATGGCAATCGGGCTCATCGGTGTGCTCGTCGTGCTCTCGTGGCGACAGCGCAAGGTGCACTGGACGGTCATTATCGCTTTCGCCGGCCTGATCACCGGAGCGCTCGACCCGCTCGCCAACTGGGCCACCTTCGCGATCTTCGACCCCCGCATGCTGCACTTCCCCTTCTCGTGGCCCTACGTCAACATTTCACCCAACCTCGAGCCCGCGCTTGCATTCCTCGGCGGTTACGCCGCCTACTATCTGCTCAACGGGCTCAGCTTCCTGAAACTGCACGACCGGTTCCTCGATCCCGTCATGCGACGCGTCGACTGGTTGGCCCGCCATCGTCTGGTCTCGGTGTTCATCGGGGCCTTCCTCATCGCACTCCCGATCAACTTCCTGATCCAGACCACCTGGATGCGAGCCGGGATCTTCTTCTACACCGAGGCCGTGGGACCGGTTGCGCAGCTGGGCCACATCCATTTCCCGTTGATCATGGCGGTCTACGACTCCTTCATCTTCGCGATGGTCGCGGTCATGTGCGTCCGCGACGACGACGACGAACTCGTCCTGATCAACCGTATTGTGCGGCGGCTACCCACGCGGCAGAACCGTTCACCGGTGACGCTGACGCGTCAGCTGCTCGTGTCGATGACGGTGGGGCTCGTCTCGTTCGCCGTCCCGCTCGCGGTGCTGGCGGGGTTGCGCGAAGCCGGCATGTCCCGGCCCATCTACGACCAGAACCCTTATCCGACAGTCAAGGTGTACGACCCGTACAGCCATGTGGAGGAGGCGGGTAAGCCCGGGCCGTTTTTCAGATGACGTCGCGGATCCGGCACTCGCCGAGTCAGGGAGACGATCGCATGGTGGTCATCACCGGAGCCTCTCGAGGCTGGGATTCGCCTCGGCGGTCGAGCTTTATCGGCGCGGATGGTGGGTCCTGGCCGCGATGCGCTCCGCGGTCGGCTCGCTGTCGGTATCGCCAACCCACCGGAACAATTCGCACGCGCACTGAGCAGGGCACTCGAAAATGATCACCGCCCGATCGTGCACCGGGGGGCGGGTCTGGACGCCAAGACGTTCCGAATCGTCGGGCGCGTGACGCCATCGATCGCGATGCACTATCTGATCCGAATCGAGCTGGGCCAGCCGCGTTTCGGCGCACTGCGGTCAGAGCGGTGACGGTCTTCGCGCTGCTGCACGGTGGCATGCACCACGGGTCGTGCTGGCAAGCTGTCGAGGACGAGTTGCGGCGGCACGGCCATCTCACGGTGGCGCCGGACCTTCCGGTGGACGACGACTCGGCGGGCGCTCTGCAATGGGCTCGGGTTGCGGGCGCCGCGATCGGCGATGCGGTGGGCGATTCAGCCGACGACGTGGCGGTGGTCGGCCACTCGATAGCGGGTCTGTGCGTTCCGGTGTTGGCCACCCTGCGACCGGTGAGCCGGATGGTCTTCGTCGGCGGGTTGCTTCCGGTGCCAGGACAGTCGTTCGCCGAGCACCTCGCGGCCAATGCCGATGCGATCACGTTCCCCGAACCACGAACAGACGGCACCGGGCCCTTCGGGCTGACGTGGGAGTCCGTCCGCGACGGCTTCTACCACGACTGCCCTGAAGATGTTGCGAGTCGCGCTTTTCACGAGATGCGCCACCAATCGTTCACGGTGTTCGTCGAGACCTGCCCGATCGCGGACTGGCCGTCGACCCCGTCGACCTACATCCTGTTGCGCGGCGACCGAGCAGTGGGTGCCGAGTGGGCGCGCCGCAATGCTGTCGAACGGATCGGCGCCGATCTCGTCGAGATGGACGGCGGGCATTCGCCATTCTTCTCCCGGCCCGTCGAGCTGGCAGAAACGCTCGCCCGAATCGGTGCCGGTTAGCCCTGTGTCGCTCCCACATCGACCGACATG
This sequence comes from Mycolicibacterium duvalii, assembly GCF_010726645.1. NCBI lineage: Bacteria > Bacillati > Actinomycetota > Actinomycetes > Mycobacteriales > Mycobacteriaceae > Mycobacterium > Mycolicibacterium duvalii. The sequence continues at coordinate 1,064,663 of NZ_AP022563.1, forward strand.
GCCGTCGCGGTCACGTACCGCGATTCGTCGGAGGCCAGCCACGCGACCGCGCTGGCGACGTCCTCAGGCATCGTCACAGCGTCTGGCAGAAGCTGCTTGCCGAACCCGTTGCGCAGCGAAGGATTGGAGGCCGCGGCCTCTGCCATGGCGTCGAGCATGCGGCCGGTGCCCATCGGGGTCGCCACGGACCCCGGGTGGAGACTGTTCACCCGGATGCGGTGCCTTCCGAGCTCCGCGGCGAATGCGCGCGCAAGGCCGACCACTGCGTGCTTGCTCGCTGTGTAGGCAATCATGAACGGCTCCATGGTGATACCGGCGGCCGAGCCGATCAGGATGATCGACCCGCCGCGGCCACCCGCGACGATGTGCTTGGCCCCTGACATCACGGTGTTCCAGGTACCGACCAGATTGACGTCGACGACGTCCTGGAAGTCGCGGTGCGTGACCTGATCCCACGGAGCGGGCACGCAGATGCCCGCGTTGGCAACGATCACGTCCAACCTGCCGAGGTGGGCCACGGCGTCGTCGACCGCGGCGCACATGCCCTGGTGGTCACGGGTGTCGACGACAGCCGCGACGGCTCGCCGGCCATTGGCCCGCACGAGTTCGGTGGTCTCGTCCAAGTCGTCGGGTGTGGCGGAATCGTAGGGCACACAATCCGGCAGCGGCCCCGCGACATCGACGAGAATGACGTCGGCGCCGTCAGCGCTCAGCCGTTGGGCGTGGGCGCGGCCTTGGCCGCGCGCGGCCCCGGTGATGAGCGCGACCCGCCCCGTCAAGTCAGCCACACCGGCACGCTACCAGCAGCGCCGGCCGTCCGAGAACCACTATTGCAGTAAAACAAGAACCACAGTTATCGGCGGCTGGTAGCGTCGCTGCGCGTAGGCGCTACGGGCCTTACTCCGAAGGCGAGGCAACGCATGACGATTCTGGACGGCCAGACTGCTTTCATCCTCGGGGCCTCAGCGGGAATCGCCCAAGCCAGCGCCCGGCTGCTCGCGGCCGACGGTGCCAGGTTGTTTCTGCTCGGCCGCTCGTCGAAGCGGCTGGATACGACGCGGGACCGCATCCTGGAACACGTGCCGGCGGCCGAGGTCCATCTGCACAAAGGGGACCCGGAAGACGAGGAGACGGTGAAGAACGCGGCCCAGGCCGCGTTCGACGTCGCAGGCCGGCTCGACATCGTCGTGGGCACGGTGGCCACCGGCGGCACCGGGCCACTGGTCCAGCAGGATCTCGCCACCTTCACCGACCATGTGATGGGCAACCTGCGGTCGAACTTTCTGGCGCTGCGCTACGGGGCGCCGTTGATGACGGGCGGCGGGTCCATCGTGTTCGTATCGTCGACGTCGGCGAAGATCCCGATGGAGGGACTCGGCCACTATTCGGCCGGCAAGGCCGCCCTCGAGATGCTGATCAAGGTCGCGGCTTCGGAACTCGGCCCGAAGGGCATCCGCGTCAACGCCGTGCGCCCGGGACTGACCGAGGCAGCGACGACGCAGGGTTACATCCACCTCGAGGAACTGACGAGCAGCTTCCTCGAGCGCGTGCCCCTCGGGCGGTTGGGCGTGTCGGACGACATCGCGCCGGCCATCCGCTATCTGGCAGGTCCCGAATCGAGCTGGATGACGGGGCAGAGCTTCGCTGTCGACGGGGGCAACGAGGTCCGCGGGGCTCCACGCGGACCGATGTTCACCGTATAGGCGAATCAAGCGCCCCTCGGGGTGCGGTGATGGGTAGGTCCAGAGAGGTCGCGATTCCTGGCGCGGCCTCGACCACGTACGGAATGGCGTTGACGACGCGCATGGCGGTGGCCTCCATCGCGTTCGCATTGGCGGACTCTGCCGTGTCCTCGGTGCCCAGACGGAGATCGCACTGCATGTGGGGTTGGCCCTCGATGATGAGTCGATACGTTCCGTTGGGTGCGGTGGCCCACTCGGGTGCCAGATCAGGCGCCATTCGATTGATGTGCTCGATGGTGATGAACGGTTGCCCGTCGACGACCCCGGTGGTCTCCGCGCGTACCGCGCCGACGGTGCCTGCCGGAATGAGCCCGCATGCCACGTGGAGGTCGCGCGGGGTGAGGACCCGCTCGTACTTTTCGCTGATTCCGTCGAGTTCGACACCCAGGGCTTTTGCGACCAGCCCGATGGGTGGACCCCAGGCGAACTGTTGCGCGCCCTCGAGTTCGAGTAGCGGAGTGAAGTCGAGCGGTTCGCCGAACCCCATGGCGGTCACCATCAGATCGCGGTTCGGGTACGCGGAGTAGTCGAAGATCTCCTGCGCGCGAATGGTCCGGATGGTGTTCGACAGCGTCGTCAGCAATACCGCGAACTGGTCTCCGGCGAAACCGGGTTCGATGCCTGAGGTGTAGATGGTGACTCGGCCGGCCTCGGCGGCGGCACGCACCTGGTCGGCGAGGTCGGGTATCCACCTGTCGGGGAACATCATTCCGGGCGTGTTCGTCGTCACGACGTTGAGGCCGCCGTTGAGTAGTCGCACGTAGTCGCGCACCGCTGCCGCGTCCATCTCCGCGCTGGCGGCGCCGTAGAGGACGCAGTCCGGCTTCAACGCGATGATGTCATCGAGGTCGCCGGTGGTCAGCACACCGATCGGGCCCAGGCCCACGATCTCACCTGCGTCCCTGCCGACCTTGTCGGGGTTGTGCACCCACACGCCGACCAGTTCCAGATGCGGACGGCGCACGATCGCGCGGATCGAAACACTGCTGATCCACCCGGTGGAGATGACGGCCACCCGTAGCGGTTTGGCACTCATGTATTCGCTCCCTGAATCAGTTACAGATCGGGTATGGGCAGTTCGGAATTGGGGCCTTGCAGACCCCCGTCAACGACGAAAACCGAATTCGTCGCATAACAATCTCGTGTCGACAGATAGAGCGCCAGGCGGCCGAGGTCCTCGACATCGCCCACGCGGTGCAGTGGCGTGCGGGCCTTCAGCTGCTCCTCCGAACCGGGCATGAGATCAAAGCTGGACTGCAGTCCGGTGGTCATGAACGCACCGAGTGCGATGGCGTTGACGCGAATTTTTGGCGCGAGTTCCTGGGCCATCGCCCGGGTCAATGCTTCCAGTCCACCCTTGGCGACGCAGTAGGGCAGTAGCCCGCGGATGCCGAACCGGCCTGCGCCGGAGGAGATGTTGACGATGGAGCCTCGCCCCACAGTCAGCATGTGCGGAACAACCAGCTGGCTCATGATGAACGCCGAGGTGACGCAGTAGTCGAACGTGTGGCGCAGGTTGTCGTCGGTCAGGTCCAGAAAGGATCCGTAGGTGGCGAACCCGACGTTGTTGACCAGGATGTCGATGCGGCCGAATTCGTCGACGGCGGTTCGGACCACCCGTTCGCTGTCCTCTCGGACGAGCGCATCGGCCGTGATCGCCAGGCCCCTGCCCCCTGCTTCCTCGATGGCGTTGATCGTTTGATCCACTTCGGACGACGTGCGGGCGGTGCCCACGACCGTCGCGCCGGCCTCGGCGAGCACCTTGGCGATTCCCTCGCCCACGCCCCGGCCCGCACCCGTCACAATTGCCACTTGATCGTCGAGACGAAACTGCTCCAGCGCCACGGAATCCTCTCGGACGGTCTGCCTACGCGTTCCCCGGTCAATCTAACTCTGCGAGAACCGCAATGATCGTTTTTCGAGAACTACAATATTCGATAATTGGTAGAGCGACTGGACTCGGCAACGGATTACCTCACTGCGTTGGGATTCCAGTTCCAGGCATTCGAACTCGAGCAGCTCGGCCTGCAGGTGCGTCTCGACTGGGACCGCGGGTTCGAGCTGATCGCGCCGACCGCCACGGCACCGGTGAAACCGGGGACAGCGGCGGACTTCCTGGCACGAAACGGTGAGGGCCTATTCTCCGTGGTCGTGCGATTCGCTGATTGTGACGCGGCCGAACACATCGCCGTACGGTACGGAGCCAAGGCGGACTTTCGGCAGCACCATGAAGGAGACAAGTTCGAGCTGACCGAGGTGAAGCTCGAGTCGTTGTTCGGTATCCCGCTGACGTTGATGGCGACCGATATGCCCGACGACCATTCGCTGGTGGACTAGCGGCGCACCAGTAGCTTGCTGAGCTGGTCGGCGAGATCGGATTTCTTTACCTTGCCCGACGCCGTGAACGGCAGATCCTGCTTGGCCGTGATCCAGATGAATTTGGGCACCTTGTACGCAGACAGCCGACCCCGGACCTGCTTGCGCAGTTCGTCACTGTCGAGTGCGGCGTCCCCGCGGGGCACCACTGCGGCACCGACTACGGTACCGTTGTCGCCATCCTCGACGCCCACCACGTAGGCCTCGAGAACACCATCGCAATCGCCCAGTGCCAATTCGACTTCCGACGGCGTGACATTCGTGCCTCCACCGGTCTTGATCAGGTCTCCGAGCCGGCCGGTGAACCTGATCCACCCGTCGTCATACTGCACACCGCAGTCGCCGGTGCGGTAATAGCCGTCGGGGGTGAAGACGTCCTCACGTTCGCGCTTGTACAGGCGCTGCATCAACGAGTAACCGCGCACCCAGATCTCGCCCTCGGTCCCGACGGGCACCGGCTGCCCGGTGTCGGGATCGACAATGACGTGCTCGAGACCCTCGATCGAGTAGCCACCGGTCTCGGAGCGTTCGGCAGGCTGCGCGATGTACGGATCGACCCCGATATGGTTACCGCACAACTCGGTCATGCCCAGGGCGTTCGGGCCCTGGGGCCGTCGATCTACAGGAACCATCGCAGGCATACTGGTTCGTTGAACCGAGGTCAGATCCCGGCTGGCGAACTCGGGATGCTCGGCCAATGTCTTGCCCTGCTGAGGCCAGCCGAGCGTGATCGTGGCTCGATGTTTCTCGATCAGTGCGAGCGCCTCGGCGGGGTCGAATGCCGGCTGGGTGACGAGTGTCGCCCCGTGGTGGATCACCGCGAGCAGGCCGGTGATGAGCCCGCCCACCCAGAAGAACGGCATGGCCGTGAACATCACGGAATCCGTGGTGACACCGTAGTGGAAGGTGAGATTGTAGGTGTGGCGGACCAGCGCCCCCTGGCTGTGCACCGGTGCTTTCGGGTTGCCTGTGCTGCCCGAGGTATAGATGATCATCGCGTCGTCGGCCGGAGTCACGCAGGATTCGACGACGCCCAGGAAGTCCGCGTCGATTCGCGTTGACCCCTCGTCGCCGATCGAGGTGCTCCACGGACGATCGCATGCTCCCCACACCGCTATGCTGCGCAGGTAAGGTGCCGACGCCAAGGCGAGCTGTCCCGGATCGCGCTGCTGGGCCAGTCCCGGCAGCGCCTCTTCGAGCAGTCCGATGAAGTCCTGATTGCGGAACGTCGACCGCGCCAGGATGATCCGGAGGTCGGCATGTCGCGTTGTCCATGCAAGCTCGGCAGCCTTGTAGAAGGTGTTCAGCGGGACCGCGACAGCGCCGATTCGGGTGGCGGCGAACCAGGCGACCGCCCACTCGATGCTGTTCGGCATCAAGATCCCGACATGGTCTCCCTTGCCTACTCCCGCGGCCAGCAGGATAGCGGCCAGTCGGGAAGAGCGCTGGTCGAGTTCGGTGTAGCTGAGTTCATCCCCTGCCGCGATCAGGAACGGCCGATCGCCGAAGCGCTCTGCGCTCGACCGCACCAGAGCTGGGACGGTCGGGGTGATGGACGGAAACGGCATGGGTCCTGATAGTACCGCAGACGAGAATCATGGTTCTCTAATGACGCGAACGACCTTTACACTGTTGCCGTGGACTCTGCAGCGAGCGGGGCTCTGGAGCGGCGGCTCGAGCCGCGATCACCATCGATTCATTGGAGGCCGTCATTTCCACAGACAAAGTGCTCAACGGAGTTCGCGTGCTCGAAGTCGCTGCTTGGACGTTCGTGCCATCGGCGGGCGCCGTGCTCGCCGAATGGGGGGCGGAGGTCGTCAAAGTCGAACCGCGCGACGGCGGAGATCCGCAACGTGGTCTGGTCACCATGGGCATCGTGGATCAGGGCGGTGATGCAGTCAACTACATGATCGAGATCCCCAATCGGGGCAAGAAGTCGATTGGCGTCGACTTGAGCACCCCGGGCGGGCAGGAGGTCGTCCGCGAGCTCGCCAAGAGCTGCGACGTGTTCCTGACCAGCTATTTGCCCCACCGACGCAGCAAGATGGGCATCGACGTCGACGACATCCGCGCGGTCAATCCGAGCGTCGTCTACGTGCGCGGGTCGGGCCACGGTCCGAAAGGCCCGGATGCGGACAAGGCGGGCTACGACGGGGTGTCCTACTGGGCACGGGGTGGGATTGCGACAGTGCTCACCGAAGAACGGGACGAACTGGTGCGGTCGCGCCCCGCGTTCGGTGACCTGCTCGGCGGCATGACGATCGCCGGCGGCATCGCGGCAGCTCTGTACAAGAAGGCCACGACAGGGGAGGGCTCGGTGGTCGACGTGTCGTTGCTCGGCCTGGCGGCCTGGAACCTGAGCCCGGACGTCGCGGTCAGCCAGATCCACGGCGGCGGTGCCATTCCCAAGTACGGGCACGCCGATGCGCCCAACCCGTTGGTCGGAACGTACCGCACCAAAGATGATCGCTACGTGCAGTTGATGATGCTGCAGTTGGACAAGTTCTACCCCGAGGCGATGCGGACGCTCGGTGTCCCCGAACTCATCGACGATCCGCGGTTCGCCGCGCCGGCAGCGCGCTACGAGAACAGGGTGGAATTGATTGCGATCCTCGACGACGTGTTCGCACAGCGGACGGTCGCCGAATGGCGCGTCGCCCTGGCGGGGTTGTCGGGTGCCTGGTCGATCGTCCAGACCCCAGGCGAGCTCTGCGAGGATGCCGCTGTCACCGCAAACGGCTACATCGCCCATACGACCACGACCAACGGCGCGCCGTATGCCCTGCCCACCAACCCGGTGCAGTTCGACGAACAGCCGGTTGTGCCGCCCGGAGCGCCCGAGCACGGACAACACACCGAAGAAGTGCTGATGGACGCCGGCTTCACCTGGGAAGCGATTGAGCGATACAAGGAATCAGGAGCCATTCTGTGAGCGTCGGCAACTCTGTGAAGGCCAGCAGCCCGCTGGAGTTCGACCCATTCTCCGAGGAGTTCTTCGCAGGCGCGTACGCGACTTTTCGGCGGCTGCGCGACGAGCAGCCGGTCTACTACAACGCGAAATGGGACTTCTGGGCACTGTCCCGCTACGAAGACGTTGCTCCTGCCACGAAAGATCATGAAACGTTCTCCTCGGCCAAGGGTGCGACCCTTGATGTGGTGAAGGCCCACGACGACGCGATCCCGCCGCCAAAGGTGATCATCTCGATGGACCCGCCTGAGCACCAGAAGATGCGCAAGTTGGTGAGTAGTGTCTTCACCCCTCGTGCGATCGCATCCCTCGAGGAGATGGTGCGCGAGAAGATCTACGAGCGCCTGGATGCGATCGACCCGGCGGCGTTTGACGTAGTCGCCGATTTCTCGGCGCTCTTTCCGAACGAGGTGATCACCACGATGCTGGGGGTGCCGAAGGAAGACCGCCACCAGATCCGCGTCTGGTTGGATCTGCTGTTGGAGCGAAATCCCGGTGAGATCGCCGTCCCACGTGAGGGTTTCGAGGCTTCGGTGAACACCGGTATCTATTACTACAAGCTGATTCAGCAGCGTCGGGAAAGGCCAGAGGACGACATGATCAGCCGGCTCATCGAGACGGAGGTCGAACGTGACGGTCACGTCGACAAGTTGACCGACGTCGACATCGCCGGCTTCGCCACGCTTCTCGGCGGAGCGGGTGCGGAGACCGTCACGAAATTGATCGGCAACGCGATGGTGGCGTTCGCCGATTTTCCCGACCAATGGCAGAGCTTGCGGAGAGACCGCAGCAAGATACCGGCAGCCATTGAAGAGTTGCTGCGCTATGAAGCGCCATCGCAATACCAGGTGCGTACCGCGACGCGCGACGTCACACTGCACGGTGTGACGATTCCCAAAGGCAGCGCCGTGCTGTTGTTGACTGCGTCGGCGACTCGCGATGAGCGGATGTTCCCAGATCCAGATCGGCTCGATATCGACCGCGAACGCAAGATGGGCTTCAACCTGGCTTTTGGCTATGGCGTGCACAGTTGCCTCGGCGCCGCACTCGCGCGGATGGAGAGTCGGATCGCTTTGAACGCCCTATTGGACCTCCTGCCCGAGTATCAGGTGGACCGCACCGGCTTGAAGCGGGTGGCGATGTCGAACGTGGCGGGGTACTCCAACGTTCCGGTTCGTCGGGCGAGCTAGGGGGACGCGACTCTCGCACCGGCGAGAGCGAATCCGGTCGTGCCGCTGTTGAACTCCTCGGTGGCACCGGCGTCGGGGGGCAAGCCTGCCGCCGCCATCGCGTGAGACTTGAACGCCACTGCCGCATGACTGAGCCGGTGCTCAACCCGCACGGCGCCTTGTCCGAGGTCACGCGGCCACCGCCCACCCCACATGGCGACTTCCGTGCCGATGTTGTTAGCGGCTTGGTGGAACAGGTCGCGGACCGCGGCATCCTGTCTGTGCAGCTTTCCGGACACTACGAGGGCATCCGGCCACTCTTCTCTGGCCTCCGCTGCGTCTGCGAACGTGCCTACGGGCACGCCGAGTATCCGGAAAGCGGTGTCATCAGCCGGCAGCGCTGTGCGAACATCGACGATCCACCCTGCGCCTGCCCGGTCGAACAACAATCCGCCCGCCGCCTGGACGGCATCGGCCCCGTCGTTGGCGAGCACCACCATGGTGTAACGGCACGCTCGAGCTGGAGGCGCAGCGCTCTCCGGGAACGTCTGGAACCCGCTCACGGGCTTGCTCAGCGGACTCACGGCGCAGGGCGTTCGTAGTCTGCGGAATCGACCTCACCTTGCACGGTCCGCCCATTTCGGTGTCTGGGGTTCGATTGGCACGTGCGATATGAGAATATGGTGTCAATGATCGCTTCCAATTCTGAGAATGTCCATAACCGCAGGCTGTGGCACGTCGCGGCGCCGCCGGGAGTGGGTTCGCGATGAGCCTCTCGCTGCTGCTGGAGATGGCTACCTCGGCTGACCCGAACCGTACGGCGGTGGTGTCCGACGATCTACGGCTCACCACGGGGGAGCTGAACGCGCTCGCTGACGGTGGTGCAGGCGTGGTGTCGGCCGCGGGTGCACAAACCGTCGTCTACGTCGGCGCGGGTGGCGCAATGCTGCCGTTGCTGATTTTCAGCGCCGCTCGCGCGGCGTTACCGTTCTGTCCGTTGAACTACCGCCTGAGCGCCGCCGGTCTGCGCGAGTTGGTCGGCCGGCTAACGGAACCGGTCATCGTCGCCGACCGTGAATACGTCGACATTCTTGCCGGGGCCGGTCGGCGGATCATCGAATCCACTGAGTTCCTGGCTGCTGCGGGCAATACGGCTGCGACCACCGCGTTTGCCGACCCCGACGGGGTCGGGGTCATCCTCTTCACCTCGGGAACCAGTGCGCAGCCCAAAGCCGTGGAACTCACGCACACCAACCTGACCAGCTATGTCATGGGCACCGTGGATTTCGGAGCAGCCGAACCGGACGATGCCGCACTGGTATGCGTGCCGCCCTATCACATCGCCGGTGTGGGTGCGGCACTGTCGAACCTCTACGCCGGGCGTAAGACGGTGTATCTGCGGCACTTCGACCCATGCGAATGGGTCAGGTTGGTGGCCGAGGAGGGCATCACCACCGCAACCGTGGTTCCGACGATGCTCGACCGCATCATCACCGAGTTGGAACGGGAACCGATTGCACTGCCGACGCTGAAGAACCTCGCATACGGCGGATCCAAAGTTCCCTTGCCCTTGGTTCGCAAGACGATCGACTTGTTGCCGGGGGTCGGACTCGTCAACGCCTACGGGCTGACCGAAACGAGCTCGACGATCTCGGTGCTGACACCGGAGGACCACGTGACGGCCTTCGAGGCGTCGGACCCGCACATCGCCCGACGCCTGGGTTCAGTCGGCCGGGCGGTACCCGGCGTCGAGATCGAGATCCGAGGGGCTGACGGCCACGTTCTCGGACCCGACGAGGTTGGCGAGCTCTTCGTTCGGGGAGAACAGGTTTCAGGACGTTACACCGGCATAGGTTCGGTTCTCGACCCCGACGGCTGGTTCGCCACCCGCGATACCGCAAGCGTCGACACGCACGGCTACCTCTACATCGGTGGCCGTAGCGACGACACCATCATCCGCGGAGGTGAGAACATCGCTCCTGCAGAAATCGAGGATGTGCTCGTCGAACACGGCGCCGTGCACCAAGTGGCAGTGGTCGGCCTCGAGGATGCCGAATGGGGGCAACTCCTCGTTGCTGTAGTGGTCCCCGAGGTAGGCTCCTCGCCCGACGGCGAGGAACTCCGACAGTACGTGCGGGCCCGGCTGCGTGGTTCGCGTACGCCCGACCGGGTCGTGTTCGTCAGCGGCCTACCCACCACGCCGACCGGAAAAATCCTCCGCCGGGTGATCGTCGAACAGCTCGAGCTGACACCGGCCGAGTAGTCACAAGCGAGAAAGGGCGTACGGCAATGAAATCGGGTTCACGACTCAAGAGTCAGGTGTGCGACACCCAGGTGATCGTCGTGAAGGCCGCAGACAGCCTGGCGGATCTGCGATGCGGCGGTGCCGCCATGGTGGCGCTGGACGCAGACGCAGACCCCGCGCTGGTCCTGGATCCGGCGTTGAGCGGCGGGGCAGCGATGGGCAAGAGGTACATCGACGATGCCGGCTCTGAAGTCCTGGTCACCAGGGCCGGGGTGGGCACACTGACAGTCGGCGCCACGCCGTTGACCCTCAAAGAGGCCAAGCCGCTGCCGGCAAGCGACTAACGGCGGCCAGGCCGGCGGTCGCCGAAGCCGGCGATGACGTACTGGCGTACGAACTCGGCGACAGCATCGTCGTCGTGGGCGTCGAAATAGGGTGACGGAGTGGTGAACAGCGAGAACAACATCCGGGAAAACCACTCCGTTGCCGTCGGCACGTCCAAGTCGCTGCGCACCTCACCTGTGACGCGCGCAGCGGCAACATAGGGCGCCAGGAACTCGGCGCACTCACGCAGCAGTGCGGCCGCATTCTTGGTGAGCATGAGGTTCACTTCTTCTGGATCGAAGTACACCTCGGGTTCGACGACCCGGCGAGCCTGCGCGACGAACACCGCCGCCCGCACCAGCCTGTCTTCGAGCGTACTACCGCCATAGCGATCGATGGCTGTAGCCATGTTGCGATAGAAACGCTGAGACGCCGCCTCGGCACACGCCTCGACAATCGTCTCTTTGTCTTTGAAGTAGTCGTAGAACGTGCTCCGGGAGACGTCGGCAGTTCGGGCGATGTCGACGATGGTGGTCTTGGCGAGACCGCGTGTTCGAAAGCAGGCAAAGGCCGCCGAGATGATCATCTCCCGGGTGTCGGCGGCGGTGGCTTGCGTCATGCGGGAGAGGTTAGCGGACTGGCGCCAGGATGAGCCCGCTGGTGGGCACGCCGGTTCCCGACGTGACCAGCACATGTTCCACGTTGTCCACCTGGTTGTAGGAGGTACCCCGTACCTGCCGGACGCCCTCGGTGATGCCGTTCATGCCGTGGATGTATGCCTCGCCGAGCAGTCCGCCGTTCGTATTGATCGGCATCCGTCCGCCGATGGACAACTCGTCGACGTCGACGAAATCTTTGGCCTCACCGCGCCCGCAGAAGCCGAGCTCCTCGAGCTGGGTGAATACGAAGGGGGTGAAGTGGTCGTAGAGAAACGCCGTGGAGATGTCCTCGGGTTTCAGACCCGAATCCCGCCAGAGTTTGCTGCCGACCACACCCATTTCCGGCAGCCCCGTGATGTCCTCGCGGTAGTAGCTCGTCATCACCTCTCCGTCGAAGGCCGCGCCCTGCGCCGCTGCGGTGATCACCGCAGGCGGGTGAGGCAGATCGCGTGCTCGTTCGACGCTCGTGACCACCATCGCAACGCCGCCGTCGCTCTCCTGGCAGCAGTCCAGCAGGCGGACCACCGGCTCGACGATCCAGCGGGACTGCTGATGGTCGTCGATCGTGATCGGCTTGCCGTAGAACCAGGCGTCGGGATTCTTCGCGGCGTGCTTGCGGTCGATCACCGAGATCTTGCCGAAGTCGGCGTTGGTGACGCCGTAGGTGGACATGTATCGCTGGGCGTGCAGGGAGACCCACGCCGCCGGAGTCATGAAACCGAACGGGGCGTAGGGCGCCATCCACAGCGGCGTGACGCCAGGCTGCCGCCCGGCGCCGCCGAATCGGAAACCGGACCGCTCGTTGAAGGCCCGGTAACAGACAACGGCTTCCGCGGCCCCGGTGGCGACGGCCATGGCCGCCTGCATGACAGTGCCCGCGGCGGCGCCACCGCCGTGCGGCACCCGGGTGAAGAATGACAGGTTGCCGATGCCGACGTTACGGGCGACCTCGATCTCTTCGTTCTCGTCGACCGAAAAGGTCACCATGCCGTCGATGTCGCCGGGACGCAGGCCCGCGTCGTCGATGGCGGCCTTCACTGCTTCACAGGCCAGCTGCATCTCGGTCCGGCCCGATTCTTTCGAGAACTCGGTCTGGCCGATGCCGACCAGCGCGGCCCGCCCGCCGATGCCGTCGCTCACTCTTCGACCCCGTTCAGCAGGCTGAGGATCGCAGTACCGGTGACGTGATCGCCGAGCTTGTTGCTCCCCTTCAGAGTCACCTCGACGAGGCCCTCGTCGCCCGAGACCGACTTACCGCTCACGCTCCCGGTGAAGTGCAGCGGGTCGTTGGGGAACGCGGGTACGCCAAGGCGAATCGACAGCTTCTTCACCATCGCCTCGGGCCCGGCCCAGTCGTGCAGGAACTTCACGCACAGCCCGTTCGTGGTGAGGATGTTGAGAAAGATGTCCGGTGAACCTTGGCCGGTCGCGAAGTCGCGATCGTGGTGCACCGGCATGTAGTCCCTCGATGCGATAGCCCCGGCGACGATCAACGTGGTGGTGACGGGGACGTCCATCGGCGTGATTTCGTCACCGACGTTGACGTCGTTGTACGCCAGTGTTGTCGTTCGCGTTGTGGTGGAGGTCATTTGCGTCCTTCCGGATATGCGGTGCCGAGCCGGGCGAGCTGCTGGGAGGCGGATCCGAGTGCTAGTTCGATGTCCTTGGCCCAGAGGTAGTACCGGGACACGGGATAGGTGATGTCGATACCCATCCCGCCGTGCACCTGCTGAGCGGTGGCCACGACGCGTGCGCCGGCTTCCGCGGCCCAGAACTTGGCGATCGACGCCTCCCGCGCTGCGGGCCTGCCCTGGGCGATCAGCCACGCTGCGTGCCAGGTCGTCCACCGGATCGCCTCCGTGTCGATGAAGGCGTCCGCCATACGTTGCTGCACGGCCTGGAAGGACCCGATCGGGCGGCCGAACTGCTCGCGTTCGGCCGTGTAGGACGCGGCGATGCGGAGCGCCCGCTCGCTGACACCGACCTGAATGGCACACAGTCCAACGAGCCCGCGCGTGTACAGAGACCCGACGATGTCGCCGTCGCCGCGCAGCCGCCGAGCGGGCGCACCCGTCAGGGTCACTTCCGCATAGGGCTCGCCGTCGGTGGTCGGCACCGGCGTGACGGCGACCTCAGCCGCACCGGCGTCGACGACGAACAGGCCCGGTCCGTCGTCGGCGACAGCGGAAACGACGATCGCGTCGGCCAACTGCGCGGCAGGAACCATATCCTTGACACCCTCGACGAGCCACGTGTCGGCCTTCTGGCGCGCTGTCGTACTTCGCGGTACAGCCGGGTTGGAATTGCCCGGCTCGGCGAGTGCAGCCGTCAGAATGACGCTGCCGTCGATGACCCCCGGCAGATATTGCTGCTGGATGTCCGCATCGCCGTGCCGCGCAATCGTGTCAGCGCCGAGAACCAACGTCGCATACACCGGTACCGGGGCGACGCTCCAGCCCACCTCGGACAGCAGCACACCCAGTTCGAGGAATCCACCACCGCTGCCGCCGACGGCTTCGGGTAGCGCAATCCCGAGCAAGTCCGAGGACGCGAGTTCGCTCCACAGCGCCGGGTCGTAGCGTAGGCCGCCGGATTCGAGCTCGGTGAGGTGCTCGGGAGTGGCGCGAGCCTCGAAGAGCTGCCGGGCCACCTTAGCGACCGTCTCTTGTTCTTCGTTGAAGGAAAAGTCCATATCGTGTTCTGCCTCAGTTCAGCTCACGGGCCGGAACTGGTGCAGAACCAGTTCGTCACCACTGGGAAGTGCTTCGAATGTCTCGTAGAAGACCTCGACAGGCATGCCGGTTTCGATGTCGCCGGGCTCGACGTCACACAGGTTGGACACGATGCGTACACCCTCGTCGAGGTCGATCAGGGCGACGACGTAGGGGTATTGCAGGAATGGCAGTGGCGGGTACTGCGGCATGACGAAGCTGTACACCGTGCCGTGCCCGGACGACACGACGTAATCCCAGTCGAGTGACTGACACTTGCCGCACATCGGCCGGGGCGGGACGCGCAGAGTCTTGCAATTCGCGCATCGCTGGATGCGCAGTTCGCCCTCTTTGAGTCCCGACCAGAAGAACTCCGTGTCCGGGCTGATCGACGGGGCAAGTCGCTGGGCCATCTCAGTCCCCCGTCTTGAATCGCAGTGTGCGGAAACGCTGCCGTCCGATGACCTCGCCGTCCTGGTTGCGGTACGTCGTCATCCAGGTGACGAAGAAGCCCGTTCCCATGGCGGTCTTCTTCTCATCTGAGATGGTCTCGAAAACGGTTTCGGCCGTGAGGTCGTCACCGACACGTGGGTAGCGTTCGATCTCGAACTCGGAGTTGGTGGCGACGATGCCCGTGTAACCGGCGTCTGCGAGGAACTGCAGCGGATTCTCGCCCAGTTCCACGGGGACACCGCCCCGGTCGTGGATGCCCTCGAGCTTGGGGGGCGCCATCGTCCACGACTGCAGCATGACCGGCGGCGACACGATGCCGCCGTAACGTGAGTTCTTGGCGAAGTCCTCATCGAGATACGCGGGGTTGAAGTCACTGAGCGCATAAGCCCAGTGCCGGATCATCGGCGCGTTCACCGGGTCCGGCGACGTCACCGGTTGCCCCGAGCTGATCGGTTGGCCGATGAGCGCGTCGAGTCGCCGGCGGAGTTCGTCCTTGTCGACCTCAGTCACTTGTCCGTCCTTTTCCTAGATGGAGGGTTCACTTCAGGACGCCCGCACGTCGCGAGGTGCCCGTGGCATCCCGAGACCGGCCATCGCGATGATGTCGCGTTGGAGCTCGTTTGCTCCGCCGCCGAACGTGTTGATCACCGCCAGACGGAAGGCGGCCTCGAGTTCGCCTTTGAGGGGGGCGGCTTCGTCTTTTCGCACAGCGGCATGACCGACTACGTCGAGCAGCTCACGGGCCACCTGCTGGGTGAGCTCGGTGCCGAAGACCTTTGCTGCAGAAGCCTCGGCCATGCCAAGGGCGCTGGAGCCCATGTTGGCGTTCACGCGCAGGTTGAGCAGCCGGTACGCCGAGACCTGTGCTTCGACTCGAGCCAGGGCCTGCTGCGCCCAGGGTTGATCGATCACCTTCCCGTCGTCCAGCGAGGTCTCGCGGGCCCACTCCAGAGTCCTCTGGAACAGCGGCTCGAGCGCTCCGAGATTGCCGAGTGCTGCGCGTTCCAGATTGAGCTGGTTGGTGACCAGTTTCCAGCCTTCGTTCTCGCCCAGCACGATCGAGCTGGCCGGAACCCGGATGTCGTCGTAGAAGGTGTAATACGTCGTCACCCCGGGCATGGTGTGCAGTGGCTTCCAGGAGAAGCCCGGGTCACTGGTCGGGACGATGAACACGGTGATGCCCTTGTGCTTCTTGGCGTCCGGATCGGTGCGCGCGGCCAGCCAGATGTAGTCGGCGAACTCCGCGCCGCTGGTGTACATCTTCGAGCCGTTGATCACGAACTCGTCACCGTTGCGAACCGCGGTGGTTCGCAACGATGCCAGGTCGCTACCGGCGCCGGGCTCGGAGTATCCGATGGCGAAGTCGATCTCGCCTTTGAGGATGGCGGGCAGGAAGGTGTTCTTCTGCTCGTCGGTGCCGAACTGGATCAGCGTGGGGCCCACGGTGTTCAGGGTGATCATCGGCAGCGGCGCATTCACCCTTCGAGCTTCCTCGCCGAAGATGTACTGCTCCATCGCACTCAGGCCGTGGCCACCGTACTCGGTCGGCCACGCGACCCCGAGCAGACCCGCTGCGCCCAGCGCTCGGCGCACCTCGGCGATGGCGGCGCCGCCTTCCATCAGTCCGGCCACCGCAGCCCGCCGTTCGGGGGTCATGACCGCCTCGAGGCGTTCGCGATAATCCTTGCGTAGCTGGATCTGGTCCGGTGTGTAGTCGAAGTCCATCAGATACTCGCTCCCAGGCGTACCGGCATACTCTTGACCCCTGGCACCATGGTGGCGCGCAGGCGGGTGACATCCCCGGTCAGCTCGATGGTCGGATAGGTACCCAGTAGCACCTCGAACATGATCCTGGCTTCCATCCGTGCCAGCTGAGCGCCGAGGCAGGCGTGTTCTCCTGCTCCGAAGGCTATGTGCGGGTTGGGATTACGGGTGATGTCAAACACTTCACTGGTGGGCCCGAAGATCTCCTCGTCCCGGTTGGCCGAGCCGTAGAGCATGACGACCGTGTCGCCCGCCTTGATCTGCTGGCCCCGGATCTCGACGTCCTGGGTTGCCCGGCGCGCCATGTGGGTGACCGGGCTGGTGAAACGCAGCATTTCCTCGACTGCGCACGTCATGAGGTCGGGGTTGGCGCGCAACAATGCGAATTGGTCGGGGTTCTCGATCAGCGCGAGCGTGCCGAGGGCGATGAGATTGCGGGTGGTCTCATTGCCGGCGACGAGTAGCAGGAAGGAGAAGTTGAGCAGGTCCTGGTCGGTGAGGCGCTCACCGTCGACTTCCGCCGCGGCCAGGATTGACAGAAGGTCGTCCTGCCCTGACAGTTTGCCGCTTCTGCGCAGTGTAATGAGTTCGGTGAAGTACTCGTACAGCTCGCCGAGCGCGACCAGATGATCCATCTCGATATCAGGATCCGCTGCACCGACTGCGGCGTCCGACCAAGTCCGAAACTGCTCCCAGTCCTCGGGCGGGGCACCCAGCATCTCGGCGATCATCCGAGTCGGTAATGGAGCGGCGATCTCCTCGGCGAACTCATAAGGACGGGACGGATCGACATCGTCGACGATGCCCTTGACGATTTCCCGCACCTTCGGCTCCAGCAACGTCACCTGGCGCCGGGTGAAACCGGCGTTGATCAGCTTGCGCAGCTGCCTGTGCCGGGGCGGATCGGTGAATATCAGGTTGCCCTCCTGGATGGGCTCAGGCATGGAGGGGTCGGGGATGGTGATCCCCTTCGTCGACGAGAACAGCAACGGATGCCCCGAGACGTAGCGGATGTCCTCGTACTTGAGGAGAGCCCAGAATTCGGTGGTTTCGTTCCACACCACAGGAGTCGAATTGCGAAGCTCTGCGTATGCCGGGTAGGGGTCGCCGGCGTAGAAATCCGGCGAGTGGAGGGGGACTGTGGTTGTCGGCACCTCGGGCCTTCCGCTTGTCATGAGGCAGATCGGACATATCAGGCTAATGTGTCCGGCAGATTCTGTGTCTACCGTACGACGTGTCGACGTGTCAATTAGCGTTTACGCAGTTCAGCTGTCCTTGCGTTGACTCCTGACTGTCGTTGGGTGTACACACAAACTGCAAATGTAGGTCTGCCTGAGAATGGCGGCGCACGCCCTTGACCGCCCACGCAGACCAGGGAGGCGCGACAAACTCGATGGCCGAAACCCGTCCTCTGGTGGACACGTACGGACTCTTCATCGACGGCCGCTGGGTCGAGCCCGACGCGGGCCGCTACGACGTGACCAACCCCGCTACGGAGAGGTCGATCACCTCCGCACCGGATGCCAGCGTCAGTCAGGTGCAGGACGCGATCGCGGCGGCGAGGTCGGCATTCGACTCCGGCCGTTGGAGCGGACTGGATCCTGTCGAACGCGCACGCTGCATCCAACAACTCAGCGATGCGATGCTGGCCCGCGCCGACGAGATCAACGCGTTGGCGCAGGCTGAATGGGGCTGCTCGGCAAACGAGCGCATCATCCATGTGGAGGGCCCGGCCTTCATGGTCGGTCATGCCGCGGAGCTCGCCGTGGAGCCGGCCGAGGCGCCGTTGGATGCCTGGGGCGCGGCAGGCAGGACGTTGCTTCGTTACGAGCCGCTGGGCGTAGTGAGCATTCTGACCCCGTGGAACTTCCCGCACACGCTCAACGCCATGAAGGTCGGGGTGGCACTGGCCGCGGGCAACACCGTGGTGCTCAAGCCCTCGCCGCTCACGCCACTGGCCGCTCTGGCGCTGGCCCGGCTCATCGACGAGGAAACCGACATCCCTCCCGGCGTGGTCAATGTCGTGACTCCCGCGAGTGTGGAGGCCAGTCGGACACTGACGGTGGACCCACGGGTGGACATCGTGAGCTTCACGGGAAGCTCCGCAGTGGGGCGCAATGTGATGGCCGGCGCCGCCGAGACCATGAAGCGCATTCTGCTGGAATGCGGCGGGAAGTCAGCGTCGGTGCTGCTCGACGACGCGGAAGTCGACGAGGAACTGCTGCAACGCTTGCTGTTCGAGGGTTGCACACTGCATGCCGGGCAAGCGTGCATCCTGAACAGCCGGCTGCTCGTTCCAGACGCCCTGCACGACGACGTCGTGAGCGGACTTGTCGAGCTCGCGAACGGCGTGGTGATCGGCGACCCCGCCGACCCGGAGGTGACGATGGGCCCACTCATCAGTCGCGAACACCTGGAACGGATCGAAGGATTGGTAGCGCGGGCCGAACGAGACGGGGCCACTGTGGTCACGGGCGGCGGTCGGCCGAAGCATCTCAAAGAAGGCTTCTATTTCGAGCCGACGATTCTCACCGGCGCCACCGCTGATTCGTACATCGCGCAGGAAGAGGTGTTCGGACCGGTGCTGACGGTGCTCCGTTACAGCGATGTCGACGAAGCCGTCTCGATCGCCAACAACTCCCAGTACGGGCTCGGCGGCGCGGTGTGGGGCGGTGACGTCGACCGCGCGCTGGACGTCGCCCGGCGAATACGGACCGGACAGATCTCCATCAACGGGACCATTCCGGGTGACGCGCCGTTCGGTGGCTTCAAGCAGAGCGGTATCGGCCGCGAAGGTGGCGTATTGGGATTGCGGTCGTACATGGAGCCCAAGGCGATCGGGGTGCCCGCGTGAGCGACGCTTGCGGAGCGAACCATCAGGCACCGAGCGACGCTTGCGGAGCGAACCATCAGGCACCGAGCGAAGCTTGCGGAGCGAACCATCAGGCACCGAGCGAAGCTTGCGGAGCGAACCATCAGGCACCGAGTGGGCCGCTGGCCGGGTTGCGCGTCGTCGAAATCGGCAGCGAGATCACCGCTCCCTACTGTACGAAGCTGCTGGTAGACCTCGGTGCCGACGTGTACAAGGTCGAACTGGCGCCAGGAGACCCGATGCGTGGGTGGGGTACCCCGCTGCCCAACGGGGTCGGGCACGGTGGCCTGTTCGACTATCTCAACGCCGGGAAGCACGGTGCCACAGTCGAACTCACATCGGACACCGGGTTGGCAGCGATGCACCAGCTGGTGGCCGGCGCGGACCTTCTGGTCGAGAACCTCGCGCCTGATTCCCAGCAGCGGTGGGATCTGGGTCTCGACTCGGAGAGTCTCGCCCGACTCAATCCGCGTCTGACGGTTGTGCGAATCTCGAACTTCGGCCAGGATGGTCCGGCGCGGGACCGGGAGGCGACACCGCTGACGCTGCAGGCCGCGTCCGGCTGGGTCAACGAGCGTGAGCCGGGCCGGCCGCCAGTGCAGGCCGGAGCCCGCATTCCCGAATACATCGCGGGCTCCTACGCTGCGATGGCCGCACTCACCGCGCTGAGAATCGCAGCGGGTGGGGTTGACCGGCCGGTCGAGGTGGACGTCTCGGTGTTCGAGGCGCTGCTGTCGACGCTGCCCTACCCGATGCTGCTGGCCGAGCGTCTGATGAAGATGGGGTTGCCCGGCAACGCCAAAGGAGCGCCGATGCTGGGCATTGTGCGCGCTGCCGACGGGTGGGTCGGTATCAACTGCCTCACCGGTCAGCATTGGCTGGATGTGTGCGCGATGGTGGGGCTGCCGGAATTCGGTGAGCATCAGATCGCCATCATGATCGGTGGCCCGGAGCGCGAGGAGTTCTTCGATAAGTCGAACCCCTGGCTGGAGTCGATGACCGTCGCCGACCTCGTCGAGCTCAGCCAGGCGTTGCGCATCCCGGCGGCGCCGGTGACGGACGGACAGTCCATCCTCAGTTGTCCGCAATATGCCGAGCGCGGTTTCTTCATCGATCTCCGTGCTGATCCCGCGCTGGGCGGCTATGTCAGGCCGGGGGCGCCCTTCCGGCTGTCGAAGACACCGGTGGGGGCGCCGCGGCCGGCGCCTTCCCTCGGGGCCGCTGCAGCAGGGTGGGACGACGGGGCCGGTGTGTCGCGCCGGGATGCCGCGTTCTCGACCCCTTCGGACGTGGTACTGCCCTTCGCCGGATTGAAGGTCTTCGACCTGAGCACGTTCTGGGCCGGCGCCTACCTGACCTGCTACCTCGGCGCGTTCGGAGCCGATGTCGTCAAGGTGGAGTCCATCCAGCGTCCAGACGGACACCGATACTCGGGCTCGCTGTTGCGCGAAGGTGACGACTGGTACGAACGCGGCCCCCTGTGGCAGGGAACAAATCTCAACAAGCGCGACATCACCCTGGACCTCTCTTCGGAGACCGGTCGCGAGCTCGCGCGGCGGATGGCGGCAGAAGCTGACGTGGTGGTGGAGAACTTCTCTCCGCGCGTCGTGGAACAATTCGGCCTCGACTATGACTCATTGGTCGAGATCAACCCCGACGTGATCATGGTGCGGATGCCCGGCTTCGGGCTCGAGGGCCCATGGCGGGACTACGTGGGATGGGCCCTGAACATCGAGCAGTTGTCCGGGATGTCCTCATCGACCGGATATCCCGACGGACCGCCGTGCAACCTCCAGGGCCCGGCCGATCCGATCGCCGGCGTACACGCCACCGTCGCACTTCTGGCGGCGCTTGAACACCGCGCCCGGACAGGTGAAGGGCAACTGCTCGAGGTTGCCCAGATTGAGGTGGGCGCCGCGGTGACGGCCGAACCCGTCATCGAGTACTCGCTGACAGGTCAAGTGCAAGCACGGGAGGGCAATCGTCGCCGCGACTATGCGCAAGGCGTGTACCCGACGGCCGTCGACGACGAATGGGTCGCGGTCTCGGTGCGCGACGACTCCGACTGGGCTGCCCTCGCAGAGGCCCTCGGGCATCCAGAGATATTGTCGGACAGTCGTTTCGGCAGTTCTCAAGCGCGACTGGACAACCACAATGCCTTCGATGAGGTGGTCGCAGGATGGACCCGCACGCGACCACCCGCAGACATCGCCGATGAACTGCGATTGCGCGGCGTCCCTGCCGAGAGGCTGCTGACAGCTGATCGCATGTACGACGTCGAGCAACTCGACGCGCGCAGCTTCTATCAGGAGCTCGAGCATCCGATCACCGGTAGGCATCGTTTTCCCGGTTGGCCTTTTCGCATCACCCCGGGACCAGATCGACACCACCGGACGGTCTCTCCAACGCTCGGCCAACACAACATCGAAGTCCTGTCCGAGTTGGGCTTCTCAGATAGGGAAATTGCCGCACTTCGGGAACAGAAGATCATCGGTGAGCGGCTGTTGAATTCCTGACGGGACATCCGCGCAGGGACAGGCAACTGCTGCCTGGCTGCTCACAGGGCAAACGCCGAGGACGCTATCGACCGGGGGAGCCAAACGGCCCCGGACGCACGCGCACGGGTGACGAGTGCAGATCGCCCCCGGTCAGGCGTCGACCATCGCGGCTATGGTGTCGACCACGCAGGCAGGTCGATCGGAGCCCTCGACCTCGACGGTGACCCGCACCGTCGCGCGACCGCCCTTGTCGTTGCGGTCCACCTTGATGAGTTCGGCGCCCGCTCGGATACGTGAGTCGACGGGCACCGGAGCCGGAAACCGGAGCTTGTCCACGCCGTAGTTCACCTGCATCGACAAACCAGTCACCCGATAGATCTGCTGGACCAGGATCGGTACCAGCGACAAGGTCAGGTATCCGTGCGCGATCGTCTTGCCGTAGGGTCCCTCGGCGGCCTTCTCCGGGTCGACGTGAATCCACTGGTGATCACCGGTGGCCTCGGCGAACAGGTTGATCTCCTGCTGGGTGACCTGCCGCCAGTCGCTGTATCCCAGGTGCTCGCCGACATGAGCTTCGAAGCCGGCGATCCCCTCGTACGTCGTCGGCGTCGGGGGTGCCTGCGTCATACCTTGACCTTGAGCCTCAGCTGCTCGATGGCGTTGCCGCCCATGATCTTCGCCTTGCCCTCTTCGGAAATACCGTCGAGGCGGTCGACGAAGCTGAGCGGATCACCGATGCCTTCGGGATGCGGGAAGTCCGATCCGAACATCACGTGGTCCTCACCCATGATCTCGACGATGGACGCGACGTCGTCCTCGAGGAAAGGATGGATGTACACGTTTCGCTTGAACACTTCGACAGGATGTTCGTCGAACTCCTTGGGCATCACGCGGTAGGCCTTGTCCAACTGGCGGAGCAGGTTCTTCACCCAGCCGCTGCCGTTCTCCACGACGAGTACCCGCAGATCGGGGAACCGGGAGAGCGCACCGTGGCAGATCAACGCGGCCAGCGTGTCTTCCATGGCTCGGAAGCCCATGACGACCTCGCGCAGCGCGCTCGGCTTGAAGGACAGGTACTCGTCTCCGCCCTCCCACTCCATCAGGTGCTTCTGGTACCCGCTGTCGGAGGCGTGGAAGGTGACTGGGATGTCGGCCTTGACGACCTCGGCCCAGAACGGGTCGAACTCCGGCAGGCCCATGGAACGGGAGCCGCCGAAGCGGCTGGGCACCGGCGCCGGACGCACGAGGAAGGTCTTCATGCCGCGCTCGAGGGCCCAGTGGAACTCCTTGATCGCTTCGTCCACCAGGGGCAGGCAAATGACGGGAGTGGCGAAGATCCTGTCCTCGTAATTGAAGGTCCAGTGCTCGTGCATCCACTCGTTGAGGGCGTGGATGATCGCGTGAGTGAGCACGACGTCATCAGTGGTGCGCTCCTCGATGAGGCTGGCGAGCGTCGGATACATCACGCACTGGTCGATGCCCAGCTCGTCCATCAGCTCGAGCCGGGGGCCAGGTGACTGGTAGGCGGGGATGACATCCATTGCGTCGCCGATGAACTCGCGAAAATTGAGCCCTTCGGGGTTGTTTCCGAGGAAGTAATCTTCAGCACTGCCTGGGCGCGCCACGCGCTCGAAGGTGGGATTCGGGATCATGTGGCTGATGTGGTCTTTGACGACCAGCTTGGGCCGGCCGTTGACCTCGACGTAGCCCACCTTGCCCTTGTGTTGCTTCGGCAGGTACTTCAGCAGGGCGTCCCTCGTCTCGTACATGTGGTTGTCGATGTCGAAGATCGGGTACGGAAGTCTGCGGGTCATCTGGATGATTCCTCCTCAGAGCAGCGAATATGAGCATTTACGCTAGATGAGAACGACGTTATCACCTACGCGCGACAACCTCCATATCGGGGGTCAAGATGGCACGAATCGCGCCCAGGTCTGCGTGATCGCGTCGGTGGTCGTGACGGTCGCCAACAGCGCCAGGGTGTTGTCGATGACCGCCTCGGCATACTCGCGGGGGACGCCGGCGACCGCGTCGCGGGGCAGCACGAATTGATAGCCACGGTTGACCGCGTCCATGACGAAATTCGTGATGGCGACATTGACCGAGACGCCCACCCCGACAATCGTCCGGATCCCCATGTTGCGCAGAACCGAATCGAGATCCGTGCCCGTCATCGGCCCGAGACCGTGGGTGCGGGTCAGTACCAGATCGCTGGCCTGCTGCCCGAGCTCGGGGATCAGTGACGCGCCCGGACCGCCCGGGGTGAGATCGGCGGTGAAAGATTTTCCTGCTGCGAACAGCCTGGCGTTGGTGTTGGACCCGCGTCCGTCCGGGCGCCGTTGGATCAGACAGTGCACCACCGTCACACCTGCCGTCCTGGCTGCGGAGAGCAGTGCGGAGATGTTGGTGACAGCTTCACGATGGGCTTCTTCGGCGAGCATCGGGAGGCAGGCCTGGGCGCCGATGACGCCACCTTGGCACTCCTGGGTGACCAGAGCGGTGCTGGCGGGATCGAGCAGTTCGGCGAGCTGCGGTGCAGGCATGAGAACAGACGTTATCGTGTGGTGGAGACGAAGTTCCAGAGGAGTGCTCATGCAGATGTGGGAGCTGGGGGTTCGCGAGTCGGTGCGCCAGACGCTGGCCGACTACACCGCGGCCACCGACCGGTTCGATCTTGGTGCGCTGGCCGCGTGCTTCGGTGCCGAAGGTGTCCTCGAATTCACCGGGGGGCACGAACCGCTCATCGGCCCCGAGGCGATCGAGGCCGGGCTCGGCGCGGCGATGGGCGGACCGCGCGATGCCGGTCGACCTGCGCCCACCTTCGTCCGCCACCATCTGGCGAGCGTGCGGTTCGTCTCGGTCGCCGCCGACCGGGTGGAGACCAGCAGCTACTTCGCGGTGCACACCGACATCGGGTTGGACCATTGGGGCCGTTACCGAGATGTACTGGCGCCGGTGGGGGAGCGATGGCTGTTCACGTCACGCCGGATCAGCGTCGACGCGTTCGCCAGGGACAGCCTGATGGCCCAGTGACCGAGGTCAGCCGGCAACGATGAACTCTTTGGCGAACGCCTGTGCGCGTTCGATGACTTCGCCGCGATCACGTCCGCCCGGCGCGATCGGCAGCCACGTCACCCCCGCCGAGGTCAGGCGCTCGAGGATGCTGTGGCGCTCATCGGTGGACTTGTCGTCATCGAGCAGGTTCCCGGCAGAGAAGCAGATGTCCAGCGGTTCGCTGCGGCCGATTTCGGCGGCGTAGGACCGTGCCCACGTGATCGCCGACTCCAGTTCCTCGATGGTCGAGATCTCGGCGGTGCGCGATGCCGTCGCATAGCCGAAGGTGTTGAACGGGGCCCAGCCCTGGCCGCGGGATATCGCACGCCGGACCGCGGGCTTGCTGTTTCCGCCGATCCAGATCGGGGGCGGCGACGAAGGGACCGGGCGCAGGCGCACACCGCGGGTCTGGAAGCTCGAACCTTCATAGGCGACATCCTCGCCGGACAGTACTTTGCCGAGGACGTCGAGGGCTTCGTCGAGTAGTGCGCCCCTGTTATCAAAATCGACTCCGAGAGAACGAAATTCAGGTTTGAGGTAGCCTGCGGCGGTGCCGATGATCAGCCGCTCGCCGGACAGGACCTGCAGACTCTGGATCGATTTCGCGCCCAGCAACGGATTGCGGTAGGCCGCGATGTAGACGTTCGTGAGCAGCTTGATGCTCGACGTGGCCGCGGCGGCGAAAGACAGCGCGACGAACGGGTCCAGTGCGTGATGTCCGCCGTGGTCAAGCCACTTGGTGTCCGGTGCGGGGTGGTCGGTGACGTGCACCGCCGAGTACCCAGCGGCCTCGGCGGCCTGTGCCACCTCGGTGACCGCGGCCGCGGAGACGAACTCCGCCGGATCCTCCACCCGCTGGGTGGGGAGCTCGAGCGAGAATGACAGGGTCACAGTTTTCCTTCCGGCTGGTGACGTGGCGACGAGACGAGGTCTGCCAGACGTGCGAGATGGTGATCGGGACTGCCGAACATCAGCTCCGTGGCCTTGGCCCGGCGGACGTAGAGGTGGGCGTCGTGTTCCCAAGTGAACCCAATACCCCCGTGAATGCGCATGCTGTCAAGTGAGACGTGCAGCAGTGCTTCAGAGCAGGCCACTTTCGCCACCGACGCGGCCACCGCGCGTTCGCCGTCATCGGTGGCCTGGGCAGCGTGGAACACCGCTGACCGGGCACCCTCGACAAGCACCAGCATGTCGGCACACCTGTGCTTGATGGCCTGAAAGCTGCCGATGGCGCGGCCGAACTGGATACGCTCTTTGGCGTAGCCCACCGCGGTGTCGAGGCAGCGTTGCGCAGCGCCCAGCTGCTCGGAGGCGAGTGCCACCAGCGCGAGGTCGCAGGTGCGTGCCAGGCCTGCGGCGGCTTGGCCGTCAGCACCGATCAACCGTGCGGCGACGCCGTCGAAACCCAGCCGCGCAACCTTGCGGGTGCGGTCGAGCGTGCTCAACGGCTCGCGGGTGAGCCCCGCGGCGGAGCCCGAAACGGCGAACAACGACGTGCCATTCGCCGTGTTGGCCGCCACCAGAATCAGGTCTGCGGTGTGGCCGTCGAGTACCAGGCCGGCGTCGCCGAACAGCCGGTAATCCGCGTCGTCTCGCTGCGCGGTGATCGTCACTGCGCTGGGATCCCACGCTGCGAGCGAGCTATTGAGCACCAGGGTTGCCACCTGGCTGCCGTCGAGAAGCGCCGGGGCGAACTCGTCGATCGCGGACTCGTCGCCGCTGTCCAGCAACGCCTGCAGTGCCAGCGCGACGGTCGCGAAGAACGGCGAACACAACAACGCCGCGCCCATCTCCTCGAAAACGACCGCCAGTTCCGGCATGCCCGCTCCGGCGCCGCCCCAATGCTCGGGTGTGGCGATGCCGTGCAACCCGAGCTCATTGGCCATCTGTCGCCACACCGCTTCGTCGTAGCCCTGTTCGGTGTCCATCAGTGTCCGCACCGCCGGACTGGGCGAGGCCTGCTCCAGGTAATCGCGAACCGCTGTTCGGAACGAATCCAGTTCACTCATGCCCGGGACTCGTCCGCCGGTTCAGCCTGGGGTGTTGGTGGTGTCATATCTCCCTCGAGTGCACAGAGCGTCGGCGTGTCGCAGCGACTACCGGTGGACGAAGCCTGACCGACCCCGGGATGGGCATTTGCGTACGAGGATAGTATGTTTTCTGAAATTGGAGAATAATCATTCTCGCTCGGAAGGAATGCGCCGTGACGACCAAACTCGACTACGGGATCTTCGACTGCGATACCCACTGCTACGAGACACGGGACGCGTTTACCCGCTATCTGCCCAAAGAGTTTCAGGACAGGGCGATTGCGCCGGTGCGCGCGGCCGACGGCAAGGAAGTGATCCTGGCCGGGCATCGGGTGGCCACCTTCAACAGCGAAGCAGGGCTCGGCTTCGATCTGGCTTACCGACCCGGTTCGCTCAAGGAGATGCTCAAGCAGATGGGCTCGGGCAACCCCGAGGAGACCTACCAGCCGCAGCCCATGCAGCCTGAATGGCTTGAACGCGAGCCGCGGCTGAAGGTGATGGCGGAGCAGAACGTCGAGCGCGCGGTCATCTTCCCGGCGGGCATGGCGCTGGCCGCCGAACACTACGTCGACGACACCGAGGCGCTCTATGCCAACCTGCGCTCGTTCAATCGATGGTTCGACGACACATGGGGTTTCAACTATCAGGACAAGATCTACGCCACGGCGTTGTTGTCGCTGCGCGACTTGGAGTCGTCGATCGCCGAGGTCGAGGCCATCATCGAGCAGGGAGCCAAGATGGTGCTGCTGCCCACCGGGCCTGCCCACGGCCGCTCGCCGGGTGACCCCTACTTCGATCCGATTTATGCACGGCTCCAAGAGGCCGGCTGCACCCTGGTCTTCCACATCCAGCCGTTCTGGTACTTCGACGCGATCTCTCCGGCATGGGGCCACAACCCGGACCCGGCCGCCTGGCACATGTCAGCCTGGCAGTGGATGAACATCTACGGTCAGCGCCCGATCGAGGACACCCTGTCGGCACTGATCTTCGACAACCTCTTCGGCCGCTTCCCGGGTCTGAAGGTGCTGGTGGCCGAGCACGGTGCAGAATGGGTGCCGCAGTTCGTCATTCACATGGACAAGAGCCGCGGGATGGGGCGTAACGGGCCGTGGATCGGCGGAAAGCTGACCGAGAAGCCGTCGGAGATCTTCCGCAGGCATGTCGGTGTGGTGCCTTACCCCGAAGACGACATCCCGAAGATCGTAGATCGGCTCGGCTACGACGAATGCTTGTTGATGGGTTCGGACTACCCGCATGCTGAGGGGTTGGCAGAGCCGGCCGACTTCGTCAAGCTGCTCGACCCGCTCGACGACGCGGCCAAGAAGCGCATCATGGTGGGCAACGCCGACCAGTTGCTGCGCCGGAGCTAGTGGCCGGTGGCCCCGGATGATGCGGCCGACGTCGACCTGGACCTGTTGAGGTCCTCGGCGCGCGATTTTCTGGCTGATCGCGGTGACAAGGATTCGGTCGAGGATCTAGCGCAGCTGGACTGGACTTCTCTGCTGGTCGATGAGCAGTACGGAGGCGCGGGCTGGCTGCCGGTGGAAACCGTCGTCATCGCCGAGGAGCTCGGCCGGGCCGGTGACCGGTCGCCGTGGTTCGGCACGACGGTGGCTGCCGCGGCAATGACGTCGGCACCACCGGAAGTCCGTGATCGCTGGTTGCCTTCGCTGCTCGACGGAACCGTTCGGGCCGGCCTGGCATTGGCCGGTAGCACTGTCCGGGTGACCAGCGCCGATGCGTTGCGCTTGGTGATCACGCTGGGCAGTGCCGGGATCCAGTTGTTCGAGCTGTCCGACACGACGTCCAACAGCCGCGACGACGAGTTGCTCGACGTCGACCGTCCCGCCTGGCGGGTCGAGCTGGGGGGGACCGAGGGCGTGCCCGTCGGGGATACTGAGCGGGCGGACGGGTTACTCGCGGTGGCCAGGGTCCTGCTCAGTGCCGATTCCCTCGGCGCCCTGGCTACGACCTTCGAGAGGCTGGTCGCCTACCTCAAAGAGCGGATCGCCTTCGGTGCACCCATCGCCAGCTTCCAGGCCGTGCAACACCGACTCGTCGACCTGCTGGTCCTCGAAACGAAGGCCCGCGCGGTGATCATGAAAGCGGCCCGTTCGCTGGTGTCCGAGGAGGTGACCGGCGAAGCCATCGCACTGTGCGCGGCGGCGCACGCGTTCGTGACGGCGAACGCGGCGGCTGCCGTCGACGAATGCATGCAGCTCTCCGGTGGGATCGGATTCACGTGGGAGTACCCCTTGCACAACGAGCTGCGTCGTGTGTTCACCAATGCTCATCTGCTCGGAACGGCCCGGTCGAGCCGGTCGGCCTACGCGGCGGAGGTCGGCTGGTGAGTAGCGGCGGACGCCGGCCCGACGCAGATCAGCTGGCCGACTTCAGAGCGCGGGTGCGGACGCACGTCGCCGACCACGCTCCACCCTTCGAGGCGCGGGAGGGCCGGCGCGCGCCGGAAAGTGCCGAACAGGAGGCAGCGCTGCGCACCTGGTTCGCCGGTCTGTTCGATGCCGGATTCGTCGGCGCGGACTGGCCCGTCGAGTATGGCGGCAGCGCCGACCACCATCCTCTCCACGATCGCATCGTCAGCGAGGAGATCCTGCGTGCTCGCGCCCCCCGGCCGGTCGACCAGGTCAACCTGGCAGCCCACGTGCTCCTGCATTTCGGCTCGGAAGAGCAGAAGGCCGTGCTGCTCCCACCGATCAGGCGCAGTGAACACGTCTGGTGTCAGTTGCTCAGTGAACCCAACGCGGGCAGTGATATCGCCGGGGTGCGGTGCCGGGGCGTTCGCAACGACGACGGCAGCTGGGTGCTCGATGGGCAGAAGACGTGGATCACCGACGGGCATTGGGCCGATATGGGACTCGCCCTGATCAGGACGGATCCCGCGTCGAGCCGTCACCGGGGCCTCTCCGCGTTTGTCGTGCCGTTGTCGGCGCCCGGCGTCGAAGTGCGCCCCATCCGCACGATCAACGACGCGATCGAGGTCAATGAAGTGTTCCTCGACAGCGTGCGCATACCTGCCGACGGTCTGATCGGAGAGGTCGGCCAGGGGTGGTCGATCATCATGGCGGGACTGGACTTTGAGCGCTTCGGTATCGGCGGCAACGTGATCCTGCTCGAGTTGCTGATCGACGATCTCGTCACGGTCGTGCGGCACGCAACCCTGGAAGGGCGACCCGCGTTCGACCACCACGACATCCGGCAGACCGTGGCGGAACTGGCGGTTGAAGTCGAGGTGGCCAAAGCGTTCATCGACGACCATGTCGAGCGGATGATCGTCGGCGCTGACCAGGTCGGCGATGGGTCGATCGCCAAGCTGAGCTTCGCCGAAACCTATCATCGGGTTTCGGCATACGGCGCCGAACTCAGCGCGACGGTGTGTACCGTTGCCGCCGATGCGAGCGTCGAGAAGGCCAAACAACGCCTTCGTGAATGCTGGCTGTGGTCACGGGCCTACACGGTGTCCGGCGGTAGCTCGGAGATGATGCGCAACATCCTGGCCAAGCGTCGGCTCGCACTGCCGAGCGGCTGATGACGGGCAGCGGGACCTTCTGGGGCCTGGTCGACACCGCGGCTCGACAACACCCTGATCGGGTGATTCTCGTCGATGATTTCGGCCGCAGTCTCACCAACGCAGAGCTGCATTCTGCCGCGCTGCACACCGCTGCGGGACTTGCGGGGCGCGGGGTGAGCACCGGCACGGTGGTGTCCTGGCAGCTTCCGACAACGTTGGAGGCGATGGTCGTGATGGTGGCGTTGGCCCGCCTGGGCGCGGTGCAGAATCCCATCCTCCCGATCTGGCGGGAAAGTGAGGTCGGCTTCGCGACAACCCAGCTCGCCACCGAGGTGCTGATCGTTCCGGGCGTGTGGAGAGGGTTCGATCATGTCGTGCTCGCCGACGACCTGGCACGCGAACGGTCGATGTCCATCGAGGTTGTCGATCACGCCGTGCCGATCACCGAGGGCCTGCGGCTTCGCGGCGGCGATCCGGCGACGCTGCTTCCGCCACCGGCCTCGGCTGAGGAAGCACGCTGGGTGTACTACTCGTCGGGCACGACTGCCGCTCCCAAAGGGGTTCGACACTGTGATCGCTCGGTCATCGCGGGATCGGCGGGGGTGGTGGGGATGGTGGGCGCCTCCAGCGCGGATGTCAATCCGATCGCCTTCCCGGTGACGCATATCGGCGGCGCTGCGATGCTGGCCGCGAGCCTGTTGACCGGCATGCGGTTGGTGCTCTTCGACACTTTCGACCCGGCGCGGACCCCGAAAGCGATCGCCGATCACGGCGCCACGCTCCTGGGGTCGGCCACCCCGTTCTTCGTTGCCTACGTGGCTGCGCAGCGCGAGCACGGGGCCGATCCGCTGTTCCGCAACCTTCGCGGCTGCGTCGGGGGCGGAGCACCGATCACCGCCGAACTGGGGCGCCAGGTGCGCGAGACGCTGTCGGTGCCGGGAATCGCGAACGCGTGGGGCCTGACCGAGTTCCCCGTGGCCACGTCGCCACCACCCGATGGCGATGCATACACCTTGGACCACACCGTCGGGTGCCCCGTCCCGGGAGTGCGCGTGCGGGTGGTCGACGACTCGGAGCGAGAAGTCGCCCTCGGCGAGGTCGGCGAACTGCGGCTCAAGGGCCCACAGTGTTTCCTCGGCTACGTCGACGCCTCGCTGGACGGGCAGGCTTTCGACGCCGAAGGGTGGTTCCGCAGTGGGGATCAGGGCCGGCTGGACGGCGCCGGCAACGTCATCCTCACCGGACGGCTCAAGGATGCCATCATCCGCAACGCCGAGAACATCTCCGCCCTCGAGGTCGAAGAAGTGCTCGCCACCCATCGCGCCGTCGCGGATGTGGCGGTGATCGGGGTCCCCGATGAGCGCACCGGCGAACGGGTGTGCGCGGTGATCGTCGCGCATCGCGATGAGACGGTGACGCTCCAGTCGCTGTTCGAGCACTGCCGGGGCAGCGGACTGAGCAAGCACAAGTCACCCGAGTGCATCGAGTTCGTCGACGAGTTGCCGCGCAACAGTACCGGCAAGGTGCTCAAGACCGAATTGCGAAAACGGTTCTGCCGACGCCAGACAGAGGAGAAACCATGACAGGAAGACTCGAGGGTAAGGTCGCGTTCATCACCGGAGCTGCCCGTGGCCAAGGCCGCGCGCACGCGCTCGCGATGGCGCGGGAGGGTGCCGACATCGTCGCCGTGGACATCTGCTCCGACATGGCATCGAACCCGTATCCCCTTGCCACACCGGACGATCTCGGTGAGACCGAGCGCGCGGTCAAGGAACTCGGTCGTCGCGTGTACGCCAGGGTCGCCGATGTCCGTGAACGGCCCGCCCTCCGGGAGGCGCTGGACTCGGCGCTGGCCGATTTCGGGCGCCTCGACGTCGTCGTCGCCAACGCCGGCATCCTGCCGATGGCCATGGGCTCGCCCCACCCACAACATTTCGTCGACGCCACGGACGTGGACCTGGTCGGCGTCTTGAACACGGTGGCGGTGTCTCTGCCGCACCTCTCGGACGGTTCGTCGATCGTCATCACAGGTTCCACCGCCGGAATGATGCCCGGAAATGCCGACAGCCCGGAGATGGGTCCTGGTGGTGCCGGCTACGCGTGGAGCAAGAAGACCCTGATGGAGTACGCCGAGCAGATGGCGATTCATCTGGCGCCCAGGTTCATTCGCGTCAACGTCATGCACCCGACCAATGTCAACACCCACCTACTGCACAACGACGGGATCTACGGGGTGTTCCGGCCGGACCTGGTCGCGGAGGGCAAGAAGCCCACCCGTGAGGACGCCGATCTCGCGTTCACCTACTTTCAAGCCATGCCGATTCCGTACGTCGAGCCGGAGGATATCGCGAACCTCGCCGTTTTCCTGGCCAGCGACGAGAGCCGATACATCACCGGACAGCAGATCCGGGTGGACGCCGGCTCCTACCTCAAGTTCCCGAACGGACCGGGAAAGTGAAGGTTCGCGACATCAGAGATCTGACCTCAGATCCCGGTGCGTATGCCGCCGAGCTGCAACGCCGGTGGGGCGGGTTGTTGAGCTACCGCTACATCGGGCGCCATCACGCCTCCATGAACGTCGGGCCCGTGGATGACACCGTGACCGTCCGCCACGACATGCGCGATGTCACCGGAGGAATCCTGCTGAGCGTCTTCGGCATCGCGGCTCCTGAGGGCGGTTTGGTGTCGGACCTCGAGGCCGTTCCGAACCCTGTGGTGCACTCCTGTCAGGTCCTGGACGCGGGCGAAGATGTGAAACGGTTCGAGGTGCGCACCGAGGATGTCAAACGCGGACAACGGATGTCCTACAGCAGGTCGCTGATCGTCGATGCCGATCAGCCCGGCCGCGTGCTGGCGATCACCGAGGGTCAGGGCGTAACGATCGGCGTCCCCCCGGAGGGGCTGCAGAAGATGACCGTCGAACCGCTGGACGTGGTCGATTCGCCTGACCTGCCGCCGCTCTGGCAGGTGTTCGGCGGGTCTCAGGTGAACGCCACAACGTGGTCCCTGCCCGAACTGTCGGCAGAGGTTGCCTCTCCGGACGCCGCGCTGCACGTGGGGCCCCAGTTCGTAATGACCGAGACGGCGGCGCGCAGCAGTGTCACCGAACTCGCCGGAACGGGTGCGCTCGTCGGCGTCTCGTCGCACACCATGTTCGTTGCCAGGGCGAAATCAGGCCCGTTCACGTTTGCGGCAAAACCCATTGCAGGAGCCGATACCTTGTTCGGAGCGCGGACGCAGGTCTACGACGAGGGTGCGGACCGCAAGCTGGTTACCGTTGCCACACACGTGTTTCGGCGCGCTGAACAGGGCGGCGCATGAGTCCTTCGCTGGGGTGGTCAACCCCGCGTGTCCGACACGAGCGTGCGGATCTCTTTCAGGAGTTGTTGCGCAACGTGATCGATATCGGGCGCTGACATCGCGAGCATCGGATGTACGCCGAGAATCAGCCTGGTGTGGCCGGCGTCGTCGAGGGCGGGTGCCGAGATGGTGGCAACGGTCCGATCCTCGCCGGTGAGCTCGTCGTCGACGAGGCCGGATGCCAACTCGACGCGCAACTGGTCGATGATCGGGCGTAGTCCCGCGGGCAGCGTGTCCACTGAGATGGCGCCCAGTGCGTGCGCGATCTGAGCCAGAGCCGGTGTCATCCAGTCGACGTCGTAGCCCCGGTCACGGGTTCGGGTCAGCACAGCGCGCAGGCGACGTTCGAGATCCGTGTCGCCGGCGCCGCCACGGGTGATCCAGTTCCGCTGAGCTTCGGTCGTGTCCCACGCCGCGAAAGCCACTCCGAAGGGGGGCAGGTAGGGAATGCGATCAGTGACCGCCTCCTGCAGCGGATTGTGCGCAGGACTCTCGAACGCAGTGATCAGTAGCTCGTCGCCCGCGACCTCCACGACGGAGACGGGCATGTCGAGCGTGCGGGCAAGCCGTCGCGCGGCTTCTCGAGCAACGTGCGCCAGCGGTCGGGCAGTGTTCAGGCTTGCCGCGATCAGCGACAGCATGGGGCCGAGCTCGAAGCTCTTGGTGGTGGGATCGCGGGTGACCCAGCCTCGGTCGGACAGTGTCTTGAGAATGGCGTGCGCAGTGCCTTGGGTCTGTCCGAGTTCGTCCGCGATATCAGAGAAGCGCATCTGCCGATTCCTCGGCTGGCTCAGCAACTCGACGATGTCGACGACACGCCCGGTGGGCGCCGAACTCGAACCCCGCACCCTTGACTCCCTCGACTATCACTCATACGGTCAATCGGATAACCGAGAACACTATCTCGAATAATCGAGAACAGCAACGAACGGCAAGGTGGTCGGGTGCGCGCGGTAGTACTGAGAGGCGGGCGACTCGAAGTGCGCAATACCGCCGATCCCGTTCCGGGACATGGTGATCTGCTGCTGAGGACGCTCAGCACCGCAATCTGCGCGTCGGACGTGCACTTCATGGATCACCCCGAAGCCGGAATCGACGATCCGACGGGCAGGTCGCTTTACGACGCCGACCGCGACATCGTCATGGGTCATGAGTTCGTCGGCGAGGTCGTGGGGCACGGCCCAGGTTGCTCCGACGAGTTCCCGCTCGGCGCCCGGGTGACGTCCATGCCGATCCGACTGGTTGACGGAGGCGCCGGCGGTCTGCACATCATCGGACAGCATCCACAAGCCCAAGGCAGCTTCGGCGAGTTGCTGGTGGTGCCGGAGGCGATGGCGAGGGCGGTCGGTTCGGACGTGCCGAGTGATGCGATCGCTGTCGTCGACGCATTCGCGGTCGGCGAGTTCTATGTGCGAAGCGCGAACATGCAACCCGGCGAGGTTCCGATCGTCGTCGGTGCAGGGGCGGTCGGACTGTCGGCCGTCGCGGCACTGTCGAGCCGCGGAATCGCGCCGATCATCGTGTCGGACTTCAACGCCGAGCGACGTGATCTGGCGATCAGCAGCTTCGGCGCACACATCGGCGTCGATCCGGCAACGGAGTCGGAATTCGACGTATTCCGTCGAGCTCGCGCTGAGCATCACTTGGGCGGCGTCGCAGTGGTTTTCGAGTGCGTCGGTGCAAAGGGGTTGATCGATCGCATCGCTGCCAACGCTGAGTTCTACACCCGCATCTACTGTGCGGGCGGCTGGTACTCGGGCGACACCTTGAACATCACGCAGGCTACCCAGCAGGGCCTCACGTTCCAGTTCGGCGGCGGCCCGATGCCACAGGACTGGTACGGCGTCCTCGATGCCGTGGTGCAAGGGCGGCTCGATCCGCTGCCGAGTATCGGCAAGATCATCGGTCTCGACGAGGTGCCCGACGCGATCGATCAGGTGCGAAAGTCCGAGGGTCCGCCTCGGATCGTTGTTCACCCGAATGGGGACATCGCATGACAGACCGTGACGATATCGTCGAGTTGACGATTAGCTATGCCACCGCCATCGACTCCAAGCAATACGTGCAGTTGCAGGACGTCTTCACCGACGACGCCAGAGTCGACTACGGCGAGGTCGGGCAGTGGACGGGTGGAGCTGCGGTCGCGCAGTTCATGGAGGAAGTACACGTGATGGCCGCTGCGACGATGCACCGGATGACGAATCAGGCGATCGTCATCGACGGCGACGTCGCAACGGTGCGCACGTACGTCGATGCGCTGATCCTGCTCGAGGATGGTTCGGGGGCAAACCCGGTCGGCTATTACGACGATGTCGTCGTCCGGACACCCGCCGGCTGGCGGATCGACAAACGCACTTACACCTCGGTTCGATTGGTTGCGGTGCAGGGCTGATGGTGGAAGGGTTCGCAGCCAAGTACGGGCCGTGGGGGATTGTCGCCGGTGCTTCTGACGGTTGTGGCTCGCTCTTCGCCGAACGCCTCGCTGCGCAGGGCCTGAACGTAGTCCTGGTGGCTCGTCGCCAACATCTGCTCGACGAGGTCGCCGCGGGCATTCGGCGGCGCACAGGCGCGCAAACGCGCACGGTCGCCGTCGATCTGACGGACGCCGACGCAGCCCAGGCGATCTTCGACGCCACCGCAGACCTCGAGGTCGGCATGCTCGTGAACTGCGCCGGAGGTGACCCGAATTATCGGGCTTTCCTGAGCAGCCCGGTATCGGCGGCGGAAGCACTGGTGCTGCGCAACTGCCTGATGCTGGTGCGGTTGTGCCATCACTATGCCGCTCCGATGGTGCAACGCGGTAGGGGCGGCATCGTGAACTTCTCCTCGGGGGCGGCGATCTGCGGCGGCCGGAACCTGGTCACCTACGGCGGCACCAAAGCCTTCGACATGGTCTTCACCGAGGGGCTGTGGGTGGAACTGCACGATAGTGGCGTCGACGTTCTCGGGTTGGTTCTCGGCATGACGGACACCCCGGCGTTGCGCAAGCTGGAATTCGAGCGTGGGCGGCTGCCATCACTCGACGATGTCCCGGAGGGTGCTGTGACCGCGGCGAGTGTGGTCGATGTAGCGCTGGACAACCTCGGCAAGGGGCCGACCGTGGCCACCGGCGATGACGTCCGGATGGGTCTGGACCTGTTCAAGTCCATGTCGCGAAACGAGGTGGTTCGCCTGATCATGACGGCGAGCAGCGAGGTCATGGGTACCGACACGCGGGAGGGTGATTAGCGCCCGATGTTCACTCTGCGATTCGACATGCGGGCCCCTGCGATCGGCGCTCCGGCGACGGAGCTGTACTCCGCTGCGGCTGAGATGTCCGCGTGGGCTGAGACCCGTGGATGCCTCGCGGTGGTCCTGTGCGAACACCATTGCGCAGACGACGGCTATCTGCCCTCGCCGTTGCTGCTGGGTGCGGCGATTGCTGCCCGCACAAAGCAACTGATGCTGAACTTGACTATCCTGCTGCCGTTCTACGATGTGGCTCGACTGGCGGAGGACATCTGCGTTCTCGACCACATCAGCGCGGGCCGGACCAGCTATGTCTTCGGGATCGGCTACCGAGTGGAGGAATTCGACCATTTCGGGTTGTCGCTGCGCGATCGCGGTCGCGTCGCCGACGAGAAGCTGCCGTTGCTGCGTCGCCTGTTGGCCGGAGAAGAAGTCGAACAGGGTGGCAGGAGAATGAAGGTGACTCCGAGACCGCGAGACCCGAACGGGCCGATGCTGAACTGGGGCGGATCCAGCCTCGCCGCGGCGCGGCGGGCCGGCCGCAACGGCCTGGGCTTACTGGCCAATGGTGGGGTTCCCGGAATGCAAGAGGCCTACGAAGAAGCGTGCCGCGAGAACGGCTTCGAGCCCGGCTTCGTTCTGATTCCCCCGCGAGATGCCGTAGCGAACCTCTTCGTCGCCGAGGATGTCGACGCCGCGTGGGACGAGATCGGCGACTACCTGCTGCACGACGCCATGGCGTATTCGGCGTGGAATCCGGACAACACGGTTTCGGCCAACCTGAGCAACGCCACGACCGTCGACGAACTGCGTCGCACGTCGGCGTCACACGTGATCCTGTCCGTCGAGGAAGCGAGGCAGCGCATCGCCGGCGGCGAGACGTTCAACCTCTCGCCGTTGTG
The DNA here is from genome assembly GCF_010726645.1 of Mycolicibacterium duvalii. Classification (NCBI taxonomy): domain Bacteria; kingdom Bacillati; phylum Actinomycetota; class Actinomycetes; order Mycobacteriales; family Mycobacteriaceae; genus Mycobacterium; species Mycolicibacterium duvalii. Next base: position 1,102,547 of record NZ_AP022563.1, read on the forward strand.
CGGTGGCATCCCACCGGAGATCGCGTGGCCCTATCTCGAGAGATTCGCCGAGCTGACGTAGCGGAAAGGTAAACCAACATGCCCATCGACCGGATCGCTTTACACGAGAAGATCGCCTTCGAGAAATGGGAGGGTTACGCCAAGGCCATCGAGCGCGGTCGTCGTGTCACCTTCGGTGACAAGTTCATCTGGGCGCCGAACTCGGTGATGATGAGCCCCCTGTTCAACGACGGTGTCCCACAGACGGCCACCGACATGTTTACCGACGGGGTCGCGAAAGCCATCGAGAAGTACGCACCGGACGGAGACATCCTCACTCCTGAGTGGCGAATGTGGTGGAAGCGCATGCCCGACTATCGGCTCGTCAGTCCGTTCGAGTGTGTTGCCGGCGATTGGGGCTTCTCATCGTGCGACACCTACGCGGGGACGCTGGCCGACGGCACGGTGGTGGAATTGCGCGAGTGGGACTACATCTGGACCAACGAGGACGGGCAGATAGCCCGTTGGGACTGGTTCGTCGACTCTGCCGATTGGGCGCGTCTCATGGCGCTGATCGGGCTCGAACCGCGCGGATTGCGGGGCCAGGACTACACCGTGCATTTCCTTCGTGAAGGCGGAGTAGGTGGCTGACGCGCAGAAGACTGGGAGGCGATGAGACGATGCCCGAGCGATTCGGGGTTTCAGAAGAGGTCGTTCACTTCGACCCGTTCTCGGACGAGTTCTTCAGCGACCCGTTCGAGACCTACCGGCGGCTCCGTGACCATGCACCGGTCTACTACAGCGAGCAGTACGACTTCTGGGCGCTCTCCCGGTACGAAGACGTCGCACCCGCGATGCGCGACCACGAGACGTACTCATCGGCGAAGGGTGTCACCCTCGATCACTTCATCGATCCGGATGCCATGATCCCCGAAGGCGTGATCATCATGATGGATCCGCCTCAGCACACCCGCATGCGCGCATTGGTGAACAAAGTCTTCACCCCTCGCGCCATCGCGAAGCTCGAACCGATGATCCGGGAAGTGGTCGAAACGACGGCACAACGGATCGACACCACTTCGTTCGATCTGGTCGAAGACTTCTCCGCGGTGTTTCCGGTCGAGATCATCACCACGATGCTGGGCGTTCCGCCGGCCGGACGCCAGCAGATCCGTCATTGGCTCGACGCGCTGTTGGAACGCGAACCTGGAAACGTGAGCATCACCGCGGCCGGGCGGGAAGCGGCCGTGGACATGTGGAGGTATTACTACGACCTCGTCGTCGACAAGCGCGCCAACCGCGCCGACGACATGATCACGCGGTTGACCGAAGTGGAGGTGGAACGAGAAGACGGCACCCGCACCCGCCTCGATGACATGGAGATAGCCGCCTTCGCGTCGCTGCTCGGCGGGGCCGGAGCGGAGACCGTGACCAAGCTGATCGCCAGTGCGGGTGTCCTGTTCGCGCGTCACCAGGAGCAGTGGCAAATGCTCCAAGAGGACAGGAGCCGGATCCCGGCCGCATTCGAAGAGTTGCTGCGTTACGAAGGGCCGTCCCAATACGACATCCGGTGGAGCAACGTCGAGGTCGAGCTTCACGGCAAGGTCATTCCCCGACACAAGCCGGTCATGCTCATCAACGGGTCGGCGACCAGGGATGAGCGCGCCTTCGCCGATCCCGATCGTTTCGACATCACCCGCGCGCACTCCGGGCACAACCTCGGATTCGGGTACGGGATACACAGCTGCCTGGGAGCGGCACTGGCGCGGATGGAAGGTCGAGTTGCCCTCGACGTTCTTCTCGATCTGATTCCCGAATTCGACGTCGACGTCACAGGGTTGCGACGGGTCAAGATGCCCAACGTATTCGGGTGGGCCAGCGTGCCGGTCCGCGCCGCGCCGCAGTGAGTGCGGTTCACCGTCTATGCACTAGAACGCGTAAGGAGAGGGAATGATGGTGGACGGGTCAACTCGCCAGGTTCATCGTGTCGTACACGTCGGCACCGGCTTGACTGGTACGCAGGCGCTCAGAGCGGTCATTGACGACCCTGCCCTCGAACTCGTCGGGCTCAAAGTGTCGACGGCGGACAAGGCAGGAATGGATGCGGGTCGACTTTCCGGTGGTCCCGATATCGGAGTGTCGGCAACCGACGACCTGGACGCGATCCTGGCGCTCGAGCCAGACTGTGTTCTGTACTGCGCCAGTGCCGTTCGGCGTGAGGCCGAGGCCATTGCCGACATCGCCGGATATCTGGAGGCGGGCATCAACGTCGTCACGATTTCGACGATCCCGATGGTGTATCCGGCGGCCGCGCCACGCGAGTGGCAGGACGCTGTGCACGCTGCAGCCGGGAAGGGCAACTCCACGTTCTATGCCACCGGCGCCGAGCCGGGCTTCATCAGTCTCAACATCCCGACGGCACTGTTGGCCGGTGCGGGCGCGGTCGAGTCGTACCGGATGGACGAGTACGCCATCGACCTGGACAAGTCCTACCCGATCTGGGATGTGCTGCACGAATCCATGGGGTTCGGTAAGCCGGATGGGCACGTGCCCGCCCGTATCGCCGCCGGAAAGGTCAACCACGACTGGGAGACCGTCGTTCGCTACATCGCCGACATCCTCGGACTGACGCTCGACAGCATCGACCTGGACTGGGAAACGCTGCTCGCTCCGGAGGATCTGACGACCGCGATCGGGGTGATCCAGCAAGGGACGATCTGCGGGCACCGGTGGCAACTCGCCGGCATGGTTGGCGGGCGCCCGGCCGTTGCGGTCCAGTACTTCGCTACGGTCAGTTCCACACCGTGGCCGCCTAGCTGGCCCCGACCATCGCGGCACGACCAAGGCGGGATGGTCATCCGGGTGCAGGGTCGGCCCAGCATGTGCGCGGAGCTGTACTTCGAGCAGTCGCCCACTGACCGAGTCAATCCGGGCGTCGCGGCAACCGCGATGGCCGCGGTCAATGCGATCCCTGCAGTCGTCGAGGCGCCGGCCGGTGTGCTTTCCGATCCCTTGGCGGGCCCGTCGATTGTGACCAGGCAGTCACGAATGATCACGGATTGGTGATCGAGCCCATGAGTTCGTCCAGTGCCGCGGGCAATGCGTCGGCCAGGTTCCACAGGTCCGGTGCCAGGTCCGGGCTGGAGATGATTCCGAAGCCCAACTGGCCGTTGTAGGACATTGCGGTGATGTTGAGTCCGGCACCGGCGAGTATCGGGCCGAACGGATACACCTCCTCGATGCGGTAGCGCGCCAGGTAAAGGGGAACCTGGGGGCCCGGCACGCTCGAGAGGATGAGGTTGAACGGTGGGTTCGTCGGCTTGGGCACGCGCGGCAGGAGGCGCTTGGCCGCACCCATGGTGTATTGGCCGATGAACTGTGTCCAGTCCTGTAACAACGTGGGGCCGAGTTCGGCGCTGTGCGCCTTGGCCGCCGCCGTGCTCTCGACCATGTCCCGCAGTCTCTGCACCGGGTCGGCCACGGGTGACTGCAGCCGACAGAACATCCAGCTCGTCTGATTGCGACCGGGCCGGTCCGATTTGCCGTGGACCGACACCGGAACAGCTGCGACGAGCGGGGTGTCGGGCAACGCGTCATGCCGTTGCAGAAAGGTCCGTAAGGCGCCGGCGCACAACGCCATCACGACGTCGTTCACCATCAGTCCGTAGTGGTTCTTGACGGCCTGGACATCGTCAAGCGAGAGCGCGACGAACGCGACACACCGGCGGCCCGAATGCGGACCGTTGAACAACGTCTTCGGGGCCGCGAACGGCGCCACCATCGAGCGCCCAGCCCTAGCGCGACGCACAGTACGCGCCACTGTCGCAAACGTGGCGGGTAACAGACTGGTCAGCCGCCATGACCGTGTCGCGACACCGAGTACGCCGGTGGCGGCGATCCGCAGGGTGCCGGCCGCCGGCGTCGGATTGACCGTGTCCGGCGGTGCCGACAGATCGGGCTCGAGACTGCACAGTTGCGTCATGATGTTGGCGCCGCCCACCCCGTCGACCAGCGCGTGGTGGGCTTTGACGACCAGTGTCAGAAGCTCTGGCGCCGAGGGGTTCTCGACCGCCCAGACTTCCCACAGCGGGTGGTCGCGATCCAGGGGCAGCGCGGCGATGTGAGCACACACCTCACCCACTTCGACTCGACTACCCGGAGCCGGCGCTGCGATGCGCTTGAGGTGGCGGGAAATGTCCACCCGAGCACATTCGACCCAGACCGGGTGATCGATGTTCAGCTGCCCACCGGCGAGCTTCTTGCGAAATTCAGGTATCGCAAGCAGTCGCGGTTCCAGCTCTGCACGGAGTTGTTCGAAGCTGTAGCCGCCGGGCATTTCGGCGACATCCAACTCCAGGACACAGCAGACGTTCAGCGGCTGTGACGGTGTCTCCAGATAGAGGTACATCGCGTCGAGGCCACTCAGTCGCTCCACAATCACTCGCCGGAGCCGGTCAGAGCGGCCAATTCGCGCTTGACGACCTTGCCGACATCGTTGCGGGGCAGCTGGTCGACGAAGACGATCCGCGCGGGGACGCGATATGGCGTCAATCGCTCTCGGCACCACGCGGTGAGTTCCTGCTCGGTCACGGTGTCGTCGACTCGCGCCACGAACGCCCAGGGAACCTCACCGAGGCGCTCATCGGGGACGCCCACCACCGCGGCCTCACGCACACCGTCGGCGGACATCAGGACGTCCTCCACCGTTCCGGGGAAGACCTTCAACCCGCCACGGTTGATCATGTCCGACACTCGGCCGTCGAGCCAGAGGAAGCCGTCGTCGTCGAACCAGCCGAGGTCACCGGTGTGGAACCAGCCATCGTCGGTGAGCCGGTCCAGGAATGCCGGGTCGATCTTGCGGGCCGCGGTGGTCGGGGTGCGCACCATCACCTCGTTCTCGACGATGCTGACGTCGATACCGGGAAGCGGGCGTCCCACCGATCCGAGTTTGGTCTCGCCCCACTCGCGGGCGTCGGCAGCAGACCAGCCGACGACTTCGCCGCCGAGTTCGGTCTGACCGTACGAGTTGAGCACCAGGACGCCGAACTTGTCGCGGAACCTGGCCGCCTGCACCGGGGACAGCGGCGCGGTGATCGAACGCACGATCTTGAGCGGCGACAGATCGGTGACCGCTTCGTCGTACAGGACCATCGTCAGTGCCGCCGGGGGGAGCACCGTCGACCGTAGCTGATGCCGTTTCACCAGGACGGCGAAGTCGGTGGGGGAGAAGCGGTCCATCAGCACGACACCGGATCCGGCACGAAAGGCGAAGAGCACTTGGTAGATGCCGGCCCATAACGACAGTGACAGCGGCACCAGGTTCGGCATCGGCGCGCGCTTGGGCTTGCCGGTGTCGGGCTTGGCGCCACGCAGCTTGGCCAGCAGACGGTCGATCAGGTCCAGCACGGTGGCGTGCCTCAGCGGCACGGGCTTGGGCGCACCGGTGGTGCCTGAGGTGAACTGCAGCAGCGCGACATCGGCGTCGTACTGGCGGGGATCGTCGGGCGGGGAGCCTTTCTCCGCGAGGTCCCACCGTCGGCCGGCGCCGGTGACAATGGGCAGATCGAAGGTGGTGAACCGGTCCGCCAGCTCCGGAGTCGTGATCACCGCGACCGGGCGCAGGGCCGCGAGTTGACTGGTGACCTCGGCATCGGCGGCGCGGGGGTTCAGCGGCGTGTAGACGCCGCCCGCGTTCCAGGTGCCGAACAGTGCGGCAATCGTGACCGCGTCGTTCGGCAGCATCGCGGCCACCACCTGGCCGGTTCGCAGGCCGGCGGTGGTGAGCAGCTCGCCGACCCTGGCGGCGTCGGAGGTCAACTCGCCGGCGGAGACGTCGCTGTCGAGGGTGTGCACGGCGACGGGCGGCAGGCCGTCGACCAGTTGCGCCAGGCTCACCGGTCATCCTCCAGAGGAAGCCAGTTCGGGGCCCGTTTGTCGGCGAACGCGCGCGGACCTTCATCCTGGTCGGGGTGCCCCCATACCGACGTCAGGTGCGCCGCGCCCTCGCGACAGGCGTCGGTCAGACCGTGCTCCAAGGCTCCCCACAGCGCCCGCTTGGTCGCGCGCATGGCCACCGGAGAGTTCCTGGCGATTTTCTCGCCCAATTCCTGTGTGACAGAACGCAACTGGTCAGGCGGGTCGACGACCTGGCTGATCATCCCCAGTTCGTAGGCGCGCTGAGCCGTCAGCCTCTCGTGGCTGCCAACCAGCGCCATCCGCAGCACCGCCTCGGCGGGCATCTTTCGCATCAGAGCGATGGTCTCCAATGCACTCACCTGTCCGATGGAGACGTGCGGATCGACGAATGTCGCATCGGCGGCAGCGATCACGATGTCCGCGTCCGCGACCCAGTGCAGGCCGCCGCCCGCACAGACACCGTTGACAGCGGTGATGACCGGTTTGGAGACGTTGCAATGCCACGCGGTCAGTTTGAGGTCGAGGGTGCGCATCGTCTCCTGGAATTGTTGCACCGCCTCACCGTCGAGTTCCTCGACGTCGGCGCCGACCTGAAACGCCCGGCCGTTGCCGGTGTGCGCGATGACGCGCACGTCGGGGTCGGCGTCGAGTTCGGCCCAGGCCCTGGGAAATTCCTCACGCATCACGATGTCGTAGGCGTTGAGCCGGTCGGGCCTGTTGTTGATGATCCAGCCCACCGGACCGCGCCGCTCGACAATGAGCCGTTGGTAGGTGGTTTTCTCCTCGGTCGTCACGGTGCCTCCGCTGTCGCTGTCGACTGCCAATTCGGTGACCGCTTCTCCCGCCAGGCCCGCACACCTTCGTCCTGATCGGGATGGCCGGCGAGCCGGTCGATCTGTGCTGCAGCCTCCTCGCGGGCGGTGCTCAGACCGACTTCCATGCAGCGCCACAGTGCCTTCTTGGTGACGCGCATCGCCACGGGGGAGTTGGCAGCGACGGCGGTGGCGAGTGCGGTGGCCGCGGTTCGTAGGTCGTCACCGGGAACCACTTGGGAGATGATTCCGAGCTCGTAGGCCCGCTGGGCGGAGATCCGCTCGTTCCTGCCGCTCAGTGCCATCCGGAGGATCGCCTCCATCGGTGACTTGCGGAGCAGCGTGATGGCTTCGTAGGCGACAGCCTGACCCACCGACACATGCGGGTCGACGAACGACGCGCTCTCGGAGGCGATCACGATGTCGGCGTCGGCGACGAGATGCAGACCACCGCCCGCGCACACGCCGTTGACGGCCGCGATGACCGGCTTCCATACGTCGCAGTGCCAAGATGAGATCTTAAGCTGCGCGTCACGGGTCCGGCGAGAGTGCTTGCGCATGGCATTCTTGTCGCGGGCCACCTGGACGACATCCATGCCCGTGCAGAATGACCTGCCGTTCGCCGTATTGACGATGACCCGGACCTGCGGGTCGGCATCCATCTCGGCCCACGCCCGCTCGAGTTCGTCGAGCATCATGGCATCGAACGCGTTGCCCGCGTCCGGACGGTTCAGGACCAGCCAGCCGATGCCGTCGGACTTCTCGACGATGAGTCGCTCGTAATCACTCACGAACGCGGGATGTCCTTCCAGGGCTTGCCTTTCCACATGTCGGGTTCCCTTGGTAGTCCGAGCACCCGTTCACCCAGAATGTTCTTGTTGATGTCGGTGGTCCCGCCCTCCGTGCTGTTCGCGAGGCTGCGCATCCAGCCCTGGACTTCCCGCGGCAACGCATCGGGATCCTCGCTGGCCGGCCAGGCGAGTGCATCCGCGCCCAGCAGTTCAACCATCAGATCCTGGATCTGCTGATTGAGGGTGGCCTGGTGCACCTTGCCGATCGAGGACGCGGCACCGGGCGACTGACCAGCCGAGAGCGCAGCGCGCACGCGCGTGTTCGTCCAGCCGCGGATCTGCTCCTGGACCCACAGCCGCATGATCTTCGCCCGAACGACCGGGTCCGACCACCGGCCGGTCTCCTGCGCCAGCGTGATCAGCCGCTCGGCGCTGGAGCCGCCGAGCCGTCCCATACCGCCGGAACCCGATCCCGAGACCATCTGTCGCTCGCTGGACAACGTCGATGCGCTGACGCGCCAGCCGTCATTGATCTCACCGACGCGATGAGTATCGGGCACCGTGGCGCCGTCGATGAACACTTCGTTGAATTCGTTCTCCCCGGTTATCTGACGTAGCGGGCGCACCTCGACGCCGGGCTGATGCATGTCCAACAGGAAGTAGGTGATGCCCTTGTGCTTGGGTTGCTCGGGATCGGTTCGCGCCAGCAGAATTCCGAAATCCGCCTCATCGGCCCAGGTCGTCCAGACTTTCTGGCCGTTCACCACCCATTGGTCGCCGTCCCGCACTGCTCTGGTGGCCAGCGACGCGAGGTCCGACCCTGCACCGGGCTCGCTGAACAGCTGGCACCACTTCTCTTCGTTGCGGACGATCGGCGGCAGGAATCGCAGCCGCTGCTCTTCGGTGCCGTGAGCGAACAGCGCGGCCGCCGCGTTGTTGAGGCCGAGGGGATTCAGCCTCGTCAGCCGCAGGGGAGCCAGTACGGCGTCGATCGCACGGGCGATCTCGTTGCTGACGCCCAGACCACCATGCTCGGGCACCCAGGTGGGTACCACCAGCCCGGAGTCGGCGAACACCGGATACCACTGCCGGTACTGCTCGTGGCTACGGGCCGCACGAAGGGCTTTGGGTCCCGCGGCCGCGGCGTCGCGCCACGGGGCAGGCACCTCGGCGGCTACCCATTTCTCGACGACAGCGACGGCGTCGGCGGCACTGGTGGTGTCGGTGATCGGTAGTCGTGACACGGCGCCTCCTACCGGCCCGTGAATTCTGCGTCGCGCTTGTCGCGGAAGGCACGCAGGCCTTCCTTGAAGTCCTCGCTGCGACTGGACAGTTCGAGGGCCATCGCCTCGTTCTGCAGATGCCTGTCCAAATCGAGACCGTTTCCGGACTGCAGCAGCCATTTCGTCAGGCCCAGTGCGACGGTGGGGGAGGACGCCAGCCGGTTGACGAGTTCGGCGGCCGCGGTGTCGAGGCCACCGTCGGGGTGGGAGCTGTGGATGATGCCCCATTCAGCGGCCTCGGACCCTGAGAGTTCCTCGCCCAGCATCAGCAACTGCCGGGTGCGGACCATGCCGATCAGCCGGGGCAGCAGCCAGGCGGCACCGCTGTCCGGAGTGAAGCCGCGCGCCATGAACGGCTCCCAGAATCGGGCATCCTCGGCCGCGACGCAGAAGTCCGAAGCAATCGCCAGGTGGAACCCGAGGCCTGCGGCCCAGCCGCGGACCACCGCGACGACCGGAACCTGGGTCTCGAGCATCAACGGGATCAGCCTGTTGGCCTTGTTGGGCAGCCGACGCTGCGTGCTGCCCACCCTCGGCTTGCGCTCCGAGTGGGCGTTGTTGGCGACCAGGTCGGATCCCGCGCAGAAATCCGGGCCGGTGGCGTCGATGCGAACGACACGGACCGACTCGTCGATGCCGGCCGCGGCCAAATGGCCGATCATCGCATCGAGCATCTCGTCGTTGACCGCGTTGCGGCGATCGGGCCGGTCCAGGGTCAGCGTGAGAACGGGGCCGTCCTGCTGGGCGGATAGGCCGGACACGCTCGGATAGTCCATTGCCGTCAGCGTTCCGCGAACTGGGCCGACACCGCGGTCAGCAGTTGCGACAGGTCGGTTGCCCCGCCGGGCGGGTCAGGAAGTCGGACGGGCCCGCGCTCGCGGCTGGGCAGCAGTATCGTCGCGCGCCCGGGTGCGGTCACCTGCCCGCGCTGGTTGGTCGCGGCGAGTTCGATGTCGACTGCCGGCCGGTTGCCGTCGGCAACGTATTTGCGCACCACGGTCCCGGCGATGGTGTGCAGATCTCCGACGTAGTTGAAGAGTCGGAACTCGCAGTCGAGCTTCCACAGCCAGGCGTCGTCGCCCATCCAGTTTGTGCACAGGTGGATCAGCCACGTCTCACGCATCCGCCCGTAGTCGAACGTGGTCGGGTTACCGGCGTTACGCGCGGCGTCGGGCTCCCAGTGCACCCGTTGTTGTACGTCGGGTACGCCGTGCTCGTTGGGGGTGTAGAAACGCGGGATCCGTTGCCGGTTGCGCCAGGCCAGCGCCAGTGGGCGCACCCCGTACATCCCGGTGCCCATCCCGACATGCCAGCAGACCATGTCGGTGACCGTCAGTGGTCCCTTGGTCAGCGGCCCCACCGCGTCACCTTCGCAGACGTCCTCCCACCATCGGGGCTCCGCGCCGCGGGGGACCTCTCGCGCATACCGTTCGTCGATCTCCGCGATCTCGTCTTCGGTCCAGGTCCTCAGGTCAACGTCGTCGTACTTCTTCGCACCGCGGGCCTTGCTCCGCTCGGTCCGGATCATGTTGCGGTACTGGCCGCCGAGGATCACGCCTTCGTCGTCGCGAAAGACCTGCGCCGACCACTCGTGGATCGCGCGGCCGGCGAACTCGCTGCTCTTGTCGAGTGCCGCAACCAACGCGTTGCGGCGGAACACCCGGTGATTGGCGCGCAACGGCGCCCACCATTCACGCGATGACGATGCGTAGAAGGCGTGTACGCCGCGCAGTGGATCGCCTTTGGTCAGGGCGCGGTCCTCGTCGGAGAGCGTGGTGACCTCGTCTTCGCCGATGAGGGTGTCACCGCCGACGAGGGCAGGCGGGGCCACCGACTCGCCCCAGACGGATTTGGCTGCGTACTCGGGGTCGCACCAGAGCGGATTGTCGTCACCGTAGCTCTCGGCCACATGCCGGAAGCTGTCCTCGTTGGGCCGGAAGTAGTGCGGCGGCTGCGTGTGCGGCACCGCGATACCGATGGTGGCGCGCAAGCGGGCAAGTCCCTCGTCGGTGATCCGGCCGGCCGCAGACGATCCGGCAACGGAAGAGGGTTGAGTCATTCAGCGCCTCCTCGTTGTGGCCCGCGATATCGTCGGCATGGTTGCGGAAATTAAGATACCCGAAAACCGGAAACGGCGTTAACGCAGGGCGGAGAAGAGCTATGACGAAACCGACCGGGATCGAGGTGGAACACGGCGAAGACGGAGTACTGCGCATCACCATCAACCGAGCTGATGTAGGTAACTCGTTGTCGCCCAATGCTCGTGATGTACTTGCCGAAGCCTTCATGGAGGCTCATTCGAACTCGGCAGTGCGGTCAGTGCTGCTCGGTGCGGCGGGGCCGCGGCACTTCTGCGCCGGGGCCGGACTGCCGTCCAAGAGCGACAATCCGGTGCCGCAGGCGCTTGCCGAGAAGCGTCCGGGCGACATCGCTCGGATGCTGTCCCAAGGCTGGCAACGCCTGGTGGCGTCTGTGCTGGACTGCGACAAACCGGTGGTGGCCGCGGTGAACGGCGTCGCGGTGGGTGCAGGCGCGAGCCTGGTACTGGCCTGCGACCTGGTGGTGATGTCGTCGGAGGCGAGGCTCATTGAGGCTTTCGTCCACCGCGGGATCCTGCCCGACTCCGGTGCCGTCCACCTGCTCACCCGCATCGTCGGGCTGCGCACGGCCACCGAGTTGCTGATGCTGGGCGAGCCGGTCGACGCTGCCTCTTGCCAGCGTCTCGGGCTGGTCAACAAAGTTGTTGCGCCTGACGCGGTGAACAGCACTGCCGAGGAACTGGCCCGCCGCCTGGCGGCGGGACCGACGGTGATGCTGTCGCTGACCAAGCGTCTACTGGCAGTCTCCTCGGAATCCAGCCGGGATCGGGCGTTCGAACAGGAGGCATGGGCCGCGGAGCTGATCTCGCACACTGTCGATCTGCAAGAGGGGCTACGTGCCTTCGCCGAGCGCCGATCGCCGGATTTCCAGGGCCGCTGAGATCAGGCGGGCGTCGGCCCGCCCCGAATCGTGAAGTTGGCCGGGTCGTCGATCTGGTCGATCGCCGCAGCCACCGATTCCGCTGTCAACGCGTCGTTCTGCACGCCTTCGGTGACGCCGATGAACACGCGGGAGACCTTGCCCGCACCCACAGAATACATGTGTGCGGTGCGGTCGCAGTCGCGGTGCGCCAGGTATACCACGACGGGCGTGACGAGTTCGGGATCCATCGCCATACCGGCTTCGCCCATGATGTCCTCGGTCATCCGGGTTCGTGCGATGGGGGCGATGGCGTTGACGGTGATGCCATTGCGAGCGCCCTCGATGGCGAGGACGTGCATCATGCCGACCAGACCCATCTTCGCCGCACCGTAGTTGGTTTGCCCGAAGTTGCCGAAAAGTCCCGTTCCAGAAGTTGTCTGGATGATTCTTCCGTAGTTCTGTTCGCGCATGATCGGCCACACCGCACGCGTCACGTTGAACGCGCCCGTCAGGTGAACCGCGATCACGGCGTCGACCTGGTCGGCCGTCATGTTCTTGAAGGCGGCATCCCGCAGGATCCCGGCGTTGTTGACCAGAATGTCCACCTGGCCGTACGCGTCTTTGGCCGCAGCCACGATCGCGGCGCCGCCGGCTTCGGTGGACACCGAGTCGCCGTTGGCTATCGCGGTGCCGCCGGCAGCGGTGATTTCGTCGACCACGGCCTGCGCCGCGGACATCGAGTTGCCGCTGCCGTCGACGGCGCTACCGAGGTCGTTGACCACGACCCGGGCACCGCGCCGGGCAAGCTCGAGCGCGTGACAGCGGCCGAGGCCCCGCCCCGCCCCGGTGACGATGGCCACCTGGTTGTCGAAAGTCAGCAGTGGTTCAGAAGACGAGCGCTGCGGTGAAGGCATGGGTGAGAGGTTACATTTACCTATGACGAGAACAAGCATTTGCATCGGAGGTTGATCATGGCCAGCCCGACGGAGCTGCTGGGACCCGCATACCGCCGCGCCGAATCGCTGCGTGATCGCTACCGGGCTGCTGGGTTCTGGTCGGCGCAGCCCCTCGACGTGGTCCGGGTGGCTGCGGGTGGCCGTCCCGACCTTCTCGCGGTGAAGGATCGGCACGGCGAGTTGACCTTCGCCGAGCTGGACGACAGAGTCGATGTGGCCGCGTCGGCGATGATCGACGCAGGAGTGACGGCTTCGGCTCCAGTCGTGCTCGTGGTGGGCAATGACGTCGATTCGCTGGTGGCCATTCATGCGGCGCTGCGCATCGACGCAGTCGGGCTGCTGGTGCCGCGCAGCGCCGGAGCGGCGCAGGTCATCGACATCGTGCACCGCACGCAGGCTCGGTACGGAGTCGCACCGAACTGGACCGCGGCCGCTACCGGCGAGCTGTCTGAGCTGCTCTGCTGGGTCGATCTCGGACGAGCCGCGGACGCGCCGCAGACGGTGACCGCGCATTCGGCACGTGCGGCAGACGAGCCCTCGTTCGTCCTTTTCACCTCGGGCACGACGTCCGCGCCCAAGGGTGTCGTGCACTCGCTGAGTACGTTGACGAAGGCATCGTCGAACTATGTCGCTGCGGCCGGCCTGACGAGTGACGACCGGATCTTCCTGATCAGCCCGCTGGCGTCGGTCACGGGCGTGCTCCAGGCGGTCTTCATCAGCCCCATGCTCGCGGCTCCCGTCGTGTTGGAGGATCGCTGGGACCCGGCTGCGACGTGTGAGCTGCTCCTGGAGTCGGCTGCGACGTGGTACGGGGGGCCGGACAGGCTCCTCGACAGGCTGCTTGACGAGGCCGTCGCACGCGGCGCCGCGGTGCCGTTGCGGGCGGTCTACCTCGGCGGCACGATGTTGGACCGGCGCATCGTCGAGCGGATCGAGGACGAGTTCGGGATCATCGTGATGCGGGCCTACGGCTCGTCGGAAGTGCCGGTCAGCACGTCAGGACAACGAGGGGAATCGCGTGCGGTCCGGCATGCCGATGACGGGGTCGCGCTGGCTGATGTCGAGGTGAAGGTCGGCTCCACCGAGGAGCCGACCGAGTGCTGTCTGCGCGGCCCGCACACCTTTCTCGGGTACACCCGCGGCGAGGGTGACGACCCGGCGTTCGACGGGAACTGGTTCCGCACCGGGGACGTCGCCGAGATCACCGACGGGCGCGTCCGTATCGTCGGCCGGATCAAGGACATCGTGATCCGCAACGGCTTGAAGATCCCGACGGCGGAGGTCGAAGAGGCCGTGGTGCGGATTGCCGGCGTCAAGGAGTGCGCGGCGTATTCGGTCGCCGACGCCGTCACCGGCGAGCGGTTGGCCGTGGCGGTACTACTGGACAGAGACACCGAACTATCGCTGACCGACGTCACCGACGCGCTGCTGTCAGCGGGGCTGCCGAAGTACAAGCTGCCAGAAGAACTGGTGTTCTGGGACGGGCCGTTGCCGCTCAACGCGAATGGAAAGGTGGAGCGCAACACTCTGGACCGCCGCTCGCACGGACGGCCCAGGGTGCTGGCGCCTCGCTTGGTTGCCGCAACCTGACGCTGCGGCGAACCGTCGCTACTCCTTGCCGCTGACGTTGACGGTGGCCTTGCTCATCTGGGACTGCCAGTCCGACGAGCCGCCGCTGTGCTCGCGCTTCGACAGCGCCTGCACCGAAACATCGTGCCCCTCGGCCGCTTTGCGTAACGCTCCGACGGTGGCTTGCTCGCGCGTGATGTGGCTGAACGGATCCCAGTGGTACCAGCGCATCGCGTTCTCGAAGGTCATCTTGTTGATCTCGTGGTCTGGCACGTTGTTGGCCTCGAGAACCTCCGAGAGCTGTTCGGGTGCTCCCGGCCACATCGAGTCGCTGTGTGGGTAGTCGGCCTCCCAGCAGATGTTGTCGATTCCGATCTGGTGGCGAAGCTCGACTCCGACGGGGTCGGAGATGAAGCAGGTCAGGAAGTGGTCGCGGAACACCTCGGAGGGTTTCTTACCGCCGAAATCCTGGCCGGTCCAGGTCGAGTGCATCTCATAGGTGCGGTCGACACGGTCGAGGAAGTAGGGGATCCACCCCGTGCCGCCCTCGGACAGCGCGATTTTCAGGTCGGGGTAGGCCTTGATCGGGTTCGACCACAGCAGATCGGCGGCGGCCTGCACGATGTTCATCGGCTGCAGCGTGATCATCACGTCCATCGGTGCATCGGGGGCTGTGATGGCCAGGCGGCCAGACGAGCCGATGTGCACATTGAGCACGGTGTCGGTGTCGACGAGCGCGTCCCACATTGGCTTCCAATACTCCAGATCGTGGAAGCTGGGATATCCCATCGCCGAGGGGTTCTCGGTGAATGTCAAGCTGTGGACACCGCGTGCGGCGTTGCGGCGGATCTCCTTGGCGCATTCCTCGGCGTCCCAGATGACGGGCAACGTCATCGGGATGAAACGCGCCGGGTAGGCCCCGCACCACTCTTCGACGTGCCAGTCGTTGTAGGCCTTCACAAGCGCGAGGGAGAAGTCGCGATCTTCGGTGGCGAACAGTCGGCCGGCGAAACCCGGGAAGGACGGGAAGCACATCGACCCGAGGATGCCGCCGGCGTTCATGTCCATCACGCGCTCGTCGACCTTGTAACAGCCCGGGCGGATCTCGTCGAGCCCCTGGGGCTCCAGTCCGTACTCCTCCTTGGGGCGGCCGGCGACGGCATTCAACGCCACGTTGGGAATCACGACATCGCGAAACTGCCAGGTGTCACTGCCGTCGTCGTTGTGCACCAACCTCGGCGCCTCGTCAAGGTACTTCTTGGGCAGGTGGTTTTTGAACATATCCGGCGGCTCGACGATGTGGTCGTCGACACTCACCAGGATCATGTCGTCTTTGTTCATCAGCGTTCCTTTCGTGTTGCGGACGTGTGTATCTCGGCTGCCAACTGGGTCATTCGGGGCGGAAGACGGGGACGACGAAACCGTCGTCGTCGGTCCGGAAGTCGACGATCAGTGGCAGGCCGGCGCGCAAACGATCAGCGGGGCACTGTTCGATCACGGTCATCAGTCGTGGTCCCTCGTCGAGATCGACCATGGCCACGATGTAGGGCACCTGGGCATCGAACGGAGCACCGTTCTGGTGTACGACCGTCCAGGTGTACAGGCGGGCGCGCCCGCCGGCGGGCCGCAAGGCGACCTCGTCGCTCCAGCACAGTGGACAGAAGGGCCGGACGTACAACGACGCGCTACCGCACGATCCGCAGTCATTGATCAACAACTGCCGGTTCTGGGTGGCAGCCCACCACTGCTCGGTATCGGGGTCCGTGGTCGGACGGTGGGGACCGGTCCACGCGCTGGCGGTCATCGCTACCTTCCCAAGATCATCGTGGCGCTGTGACTGAAGAAGCCGCCCATCGCGTGCACGCAGGCCAATTCAGCGCCATCGACCTGTCTGGCGCCCGATTCGCCCCGCAACTGCCGCACCGCTTCGACCAGAAGAAACATGCCGCGCATACCCGGGTGGCATGAGGCCAGCCCGCCGCCGTCGGTGTTCGTGGGCAGAGCGCCGCCCGGCCGCAATGCCCCCGACTGAATGAACTTTCCACCCTCGCCCTTGGCGCAGAAGCCGAGGTCTTCCAGTGTCAGCAACACGGTGGCGGTGAAGGAGTCGTAGAGCTGACACACGTCGATGTCGGCAGGGCGGACGCCGGCCTGGGCAAACGCACGCGGTCCCGAGATGGACGCGGCGGAGGTGGTGAAGTCGCCCCATTCGCTCATGCTGACGTGGGACGTGGCATCGGCGGCTCCGAGAACCCACACCGGGTCTTTCGCGCAGTTTCGCGCGACACGCTCACTGGCGAGGACGATGGCACCACCACCGTCGGTCCGAAGACACACATGTTTGGCCGTGAAGGGATCGGCGAGCATTGGCGCGGCCGCGACATCGGCCACAGTGATGCGGTCACGGTCGAACGCGATGTCGTTCATGGCAGACCATTCATGTGCGGCGACCGCCACCTCGGCGAGCTGCTCGACAGTGGTGCCGTATTCGATCATGTGCCGCCGGGCTGCCATCGCGTACTTGGCGATCAGTGTCGCTCCGTAGGGTGCCTCGAACTGCATCGCTCCACCCGTGCTCATCGCGGCCGCCGATGCCCGCTGGCGGCGCTTGACCTCCGAGCGTGCAGTCGACCCGTAGGTCAACAGAACCACCTCGGCTTGTCCCGCGGCGATCGCGTCGGCCGCGTGCCGCGCCATCACCTCCCACGATGAGCCGCCGACGTTGGTGGCGTCCACCCAGGTAGGTCTCAGGCCCAGATACTCGCTGACCTCGATCGGTGGGAGAAGGGAGCCGTGTCCGCCGAACCCGTCGATATCGTCCTTGGACAGCCCGGCGTCGGTGACCGCGCGCTGAGCGGCCTGGGCCATCAGGCCCATGGCCGTTTTGTCGGGCACGCGGCCGCACTCCGACAGACCGGCCCCCACGATCGCTACGCGGTTCGATGGCATACCCCATGTTAATCACATCGGTAACGACGTTTACGACAGAGTGGAATGAGCGTTCTCATTCGGCTACCGTGGGTGGGTGCCAGGTTCAATGCGGGACGCGCTTCGCGGCGACGCGCTGGTGCTGTGCCTGGCGCTGATGAACTCGCGTACACCCGACGTACCCGCCATCGCCGCTGCGGCCGGATACGATGCGATCTACGTCGACCTCGAGCACACCTCCACCTCGCTGGAGACGGCGGCGATGTTGTGCGCCGGCGCGATCGGGTCCGGCATCTCGGCGCTGATCCGGGTGCCGTCGCACGATCGCAGTCTAATCGCCCGCGCTCTGGACTGCGGTGCGTCTGGAGTCATTGTGCCCCATGTCAATTCAGCAGATGAGGCGCAGAGTATCGTCGATGCTGCCCGCTTCCCGCCAGTCGGGCACCGTTCCATTTCGGGCCCCAACGCTCTCAGCGGATTCGGCGCCCGCACTGCTGTCGAACTGACCGAGATCCTCGAGAGACGCACGGTCGTCGCTGTCATGGTCGAGACCCCGGAAGCGGTGCGCGACATCGAGGCCATCGCGGCCGTCGCAGGCGTCGACATGGTACTCGTCGGAGTCAGCGATCTGACCGCCGAGATGGGAATCCACGGACACTATGAGAATGAGCGTTTCCGCGATGCAGTAGACTCTGTGGCAGCGGCATGTCGTGCTCACGGCGTCGCGCTCGGCGTGGCAGGGATCAAGTCCCTGGACCTGCTGAAATGGCTCGTCGGCCTCGGTCTGCGGTTCATCTCGGCGGGGACCGATGTCGGAATGATGACGGAAGCGGCCACGGAAAGAGCGTTAACGCTTCGGAGACTCGACGGCTCCGCGACGACATGACCAGACCTGCTGACCGAGATTTCTGACCGAAACGAAGTTCCGCCGACACAGGAGGACGGATGCCCACCGCGATCTACACCGAACACGTGACCGACGCGATGTCATGGACCGGAGCTGATTTCACCAGCAAGGAGGATTTCGCCTTCGATCTGTCTTCGCGCAACGTTGCAGCGCTGGAGTCGATCCTGGCCAAGACGGCGAAGAAGGATCGCGACGACATCACGCTTGACGACGTGCACCATCCGGATCTGGACGACGATCTGGCTCGGCTCTACCAGGACCTGATGTTCGGCAAAGGGTTGGCGTGTGTGCGCGGTTTCCCGGTCGAGCAGCATTCAATCGAAGACCTGGAGCGCATCTACTGGGCGTTCTGCTGGCACCTCGGCTACCCGGTGTCGAACAACTCGTTCGGACATCGCCTGGTACGGGTGCAAGAGGAGATCCTGCCCAACGGTGTGCAGCCCGCACGCGGTACCAAGTCCCGTGCTGAACTCGCGATGCACAACGATGCCGCCGACATCTTGTCGCTGCTGTGCGTCTACCCGGCCTTCGAGGGTGGCGAGAGCCAGTTCGCCAGCGGACCCGCTGCCCACAACCGGATTCTGGCCGAGCGGCCCGACTTGCTCGAAGTTCTCTATCAGGGGTTCCCGCACCACCGCCGCAGCGAACAACCCGACGATCAGCCGGATGTCACTCCCTACGACGTGCCGGTGTTCTCGCAGATCGACGGACGCATCTGCATCAACTTCACCTACAGCAGCATCCTGCCGGCCATGAAGACCCTCGGTCGCGAATTCACTCCGATCCAGGAAGAGGCGATCGAGCTGCTGCGCACCATCCTGGTCGAGCAGCAGGTCGAGTTCCGGCTGGAATCCGGTGAGGCGGCCGTGGCCAACAACTTTGCGATGTGCCACTCCCGGTCAGATTTCGTCAGCAGCAATGATCCGAAGAAGGCACGTTGCTTCCTGCGCGCGTGGATGGAAGTGCCCCGCGAAGACCGCCGGTTACCGTTGGGCCGGGAGTACTTCCACATGGAGAACAAGGATCTACGGCTCGGCTATGACGTCGTCCCCGGCCGGGACGGCGCCATCGCGCGCAACGACTACAAAAACGTCGATGCAGAGCTCGCCGACATGTTCAAGGCCGCCCAGGCGAAACCCAAGCCGAAAAGCTGATGAGCACGCGCCAGCGCCCGCGGTTGGTCTACGAGCGGTGGACCGACCCTGTGGCCGGAGACATCCTCGAGCTCTCCGACATCGAGGTCGTGAAGCTGGACCTGAGTATGCCCGAGGAACGGGGCTGGGCCGCACTGGAGTCCGCGCACGGCTACCAGGTGGCCACTCGCACCGACGTCGCGGGAATCGAAGCCGGAGCGCAGTGGCTGGCCGGGCCGGAGTTGATCAAGCGCTGCGAGAATCTCCTCGCGGTGTGCTCCGCGGGAGCGGGCTACGACGTGATCGACGTCGAGGCGTGCACCCGTGCCGGAATTGCGGTGTGCAACAACTCGGGCCCCGGCGCCGAGGCCGTCGCCGAGCATGCGCTGGGCTTCATGCTCGACCTGGCGAAGAAGATCACCGTCGCCGACCGGGCACTGCGCAGCGGTCCGCTCGGCGACCGCCTGCGACTGCAGGGCAGCCAGCTCTTCGGCAAGACTCTCGGCGTTGTCGGGCTCGGCGCCATCGGCGGCCGTTTGGTCGAGCTGTGTGCTCCGTTCGGCATGGAGGTGCTGGTCTTCGACCCGTATCTCGACGACGTGTCTGCAGACGCCCGCGGGGTCCGCCGCGTCACGCTGACCGAGCTTGTCGAGCGTTCCGACTTCGTGCAGGTGACCTGCCCGCTGACCGCCGAGACGCAAGGACTCATCGGGGCAGAGCAGTTCGCCGCGATGAAGTCGACTGCGTTCTTCATCACGACAGCTCGCGGACCGGTTCACGACGAGGACGCGCTACTTCAGGCCCTGGAGACCGGCTCGATCGCAGGTGCCGGCCTGGATGTCTTTCACGAGGAGCCACCTCGGCAGGACAACCCCTTGCTTCGACTCGAGAACGTCGTGGCGACGCCACACACCGCGGGTATCACCGTGGAGGCCGCGCGGGACATCGCCGTCGCGACGGCGAACCAATGGCAGACCCTGTTTGCGGGTTTTCGTCCCCCGCGGCTCTTGAACCCGGACGTGTGGCCGCGCTACTGCGACAGATTCCAAGACATTCTGGGTGTTCGTCCGACGACATCCAGCCACGAGGACTTGACAGAGGTGCACACATGAGTGGTAGGGGCGAAGTGTAGTGGACTACGAAACCATCGAGTTCGAGGTTCGCGGACACACTGCGTGCGTGACCCTCAACAGGCCCGAGGTGCTGAATGCGATCAACGACGAGATGATCGCCGAGCTCGCCGAGGTGTATGCCGAAATCGAACGCTCCCAAGCGATCTGGACCATCATAATTACCGGAGCGGGCCGCGCGCTGTGCGTGGGCGCGGACGTCAACAAAGCCGCCGACCACGACATGGAGAACGTGCCCGGCATCGACAATCAGGGCGAACCGATACTGAGTTCTCTGCGGCAGTGGGACGCGCCGCAGGAGGCCACCCCGCCGTGGCTGCAGATGACCAAACCGATCATCTGCGCGGTCAACGGAATCGCCTGCGGCGCTGGTATGGATCTGGTCACCACCGCCGACATCACCGTGGCTTCGGAACGCGCCTCGTTGATGGACCCGCATGTCAGCATCGGCGTCACCTCGGGCCGCGAGGCAGTCAGGCTGGCCAGGATCCTGCCACTGCCTGTGGCGATGCGCCTGGTGCTGATGGGCAAGCACGAGCGACTCGACGCTCAGCGTGCATACGACCTCGGGGTCTTCACCGAAGTCGTCGCCCACGAGTCGCTGATGGACCGCGCGTGGGAGATAGCCGAGGTGATCAACTCGAACGCCCCGCTCGCGGTGCGCGGTTCGCGAATGGCCGTTCGCAAGGGCCTCACGCTTCCCATCTACGAAGCCGAACTACTCGCCGAGAACTACCGCATGAAGGTGGCGCTCACCAAGGATGCGCTCGAGGGTCCGCGGGCTTTTCTGGAGAAGCGTGCGCCGGACTGGCGGGCGCTCTAGCTTCTCGCCCGGCTCTGCACGACGCGGAAAGCGGTAATCGCCGAAACGGCAATCAACATGCGCGTGTAGGTAGATCGCGCGTTCTCGCCAGTAGAGAGTATTCTTATCCGCACTATGACTGCGAAGAAGAATCCGGCCGACGATCTGGAGATCGTCGATGCTGAATTGGAGATGCCCACGTCCTGGCAGGAACGGACGATCGAACGCCGCTTGAGTTCGGCCAGGGCGCGCGCGCTGGCTCGCAGCTCACGATTCCTGGCCACTGCCCTCGAACTCGTCGAGGAGTCGGGCCGCGCCGATTTCACCATCCAGACCCTCATCGACAGGTCGAACCTCAGCCTGCGAGCGTTCTATCAGCACTTCGCCGGGAAGGACGAACTGCTGCTCGCCCTTTACGAGAATGTGACGAGCCAGTTCACCGAGAACATCCGCCAAGAGGTGGCCGCGGCCGACGGGCCCATGGAGCAACTCGAGGCATTCTGCCGAGGGGTGTTGTCCCGGGCGGAATCGTCTGAAGCTGTC
Organism: Mycolicibacterium duvalii; assembly: GCF_010726645.1. NCBI lineage: Bacteria > Bacillati > Actinomycetota > Actinomycetes > Mycobacteriales > Mycobacteriaceae > Mycobacterium > Mycolicibacterium duvalii. Next base: position 1,124,257 of record NZ_AP022563.1, read on the forward strand.
GGCGGTCGCGTCATGACGATCTACAACCTGAGCCTGGAGATCGAGCGACCTGACGACTTCGCCAAAGTGTGGGAACCCCACCTTCGGCTGATGACAAAGATTCTCACCGCGTGCGCTCGCGACGGCCTGGTTCGCGATGACCTCACCCCGGCCCAGTTGACCACCCTGCTCAACACCACGCTGACCGCGCTGGCCCAGATCGGTGTGTTCCACCTCGGTGGTAAGAGCACGAAGCTCACCGAAGACCAGTTGTGGGCGTGGTGCAAGCAGGCGGTGAGTCCCCCGGCAACCGCGTCGGCGTCAAAGGCAACTGCTCGCCGGACAACTGCCAGGCGATCCAAGAAGTTAACGGGGTAGGCCCAGGCCGCGTTGCGCGATGATGGTGCGCTGCACCTCGCTGGTGCCGGCATAAATCGTGGTGCCCAGAGAAAACCGCAGCGTGTGGTCGAACCTGCCGCGTTCGGGCGCTGTCGGCTCGAGGTAGCTGCGCAGCCCGTCCGGGCCCACCATCTCGACGATGTCCTGACTGGCGCGTTCGAGCGCTTCAGTGCTGAAGACCTTGGACATGGGTCCTTCGGCGACCGGTACCTCGCCCTGTTCGACCATCCAGACACACCGGCGTTGCAGCAGCGTGGACACCTCGGTTTCCATCGCGGCGCGGGCAAGCCGTCGGCGCACATCGCGGTCGGCGATCGGTGGCTTTCCGTTCGGTGTCGCGGCCGTCGCCGCCCAGTGCTCAGCATGCTCGAGCAACCGTGCCAGATGCGGTCCCCACCCCGAGGCGTGTTCGTCCTGCAGTGACAGGGCGAGCACCTGCCAGCCGCCGTCCACCTCACCGATACGCCATTGGTCATCGACCCGGACATCGCTGAAGAATGTGATGTTCGTCCGTTCGCCCGACAAGGTCCACACGGCCTGCGCCTCGAATCCCTCCGCCGTCGTGGGCACCAGGAACATGGTCAGTCCCTTGTGCTTTGGCTTGTCGGGATCGGTGCGGGCCAGAAGGAAGATGTAGTCGGCGATGTGGCCGTTGGTGGTGAACATCTTCGAGCCGTTGATCACCCAGCTGTCCCCGTGGCGGACAGCTCTGGTCGCGGCGGCGGCGACGTCGGATCCGCACTCGGGTTCGGTGAATCCGAGCGCGATCGTGATTTCGCCGTTCATGGCTGCCGCGAGAATGCGGTCCTTCATCTCGGGCGTGCCGACCTGCTGGATGATGGATGCGACCATCCGGGTGGTCTCCGAAAGATAGACCGGCGCGTCGAACCGCATCGTGAGCTCTTTGAGCACCTGCTCATCCCAAGCGTTGCGGTTCTGACCGCCGAATTCCGGGGGCCAGCTCGGCGCGAAGTAACCGTTGTCGACCAGTCCGACGACGAAGTCGTGGTCGTGGGAGACACCGCTGCGGTAGACCCGCTCCTCGAACTCCGGGGTCAGCACACGCTCGAGGTGCGCGCGCACCTCGTCGCGGAAGGTCGCTGTCTCAGGATCGAGCTGAAAGTGCATGCGGTTACCCATCTTAGTCAGGCGCGTGCGCACCGCTCGCAGAACGTGTGCGTGAATAATGCTAATCTCAGTACTGAGAATAATCATATCCGCACGTGACGGGACGGATGTCGTGGAGCTGACCCTCTCCGGCGAGCAGAAGCAGCTCGTCGATTCCTTCGCAGCTTTGTATGCGCGTGAGTCGTCCATGGATCGGGTGCGTGCCGCTGAGCCTCTGGGATTCGATCCCAAGCTCTGGCGGGCGCTGTGTGACACCGGGGTGCTCGAGATGGCGGTCGGTGAACAGTCCGGGGGATGGGGTTCGTCCGTGGTCGAGCTGGCGCTCATCGCCGATCAGTTCGGCCGCGCCGTGGCGTCGGCTCCGGTGATCGAAGCCCAGGTTGCCGCGCGACTGCTGTCCTTGGTCGGCGCCCCGGCAGAGGGACTGCTTGCCGCGGCGCTGAACGCTGAGAAGCTCGTCGTCTTCGCCCCGCGGTCCTATCATGATCGGACGCTGCAGATGGTCCCGGCAGGTGCTGTCGCCGACGTCGTGGTCGCTTGTGTCGGAGGAAGGTTGCTCGCAGTTGGGGTTGACGGCGACAGTGTGCGGCAGGTGGAGAACCTCGGCGCCCTGCCGCTGGCGGACCTCCCGGCTGGCCAGGACGCTGTGGTGTTGGCTGAGGGACCCGTTGCCGAGCGCCTTTATTCGGGTGCCGTCGACGTCTGGCTGACTCTCACCGCGGCGGCGCTGGCCGGGGCGGCGGCCAGGGCCGTTGACATCGGCGCCGAATACGCCAAGCAGCGAACGGCATTCGGTACTCCGATCGGCGCATTCCAGGCGGTTTCACATCCGCTGGCCGATAGCGCGACCGCGTCGGACGGGGCGCGTCTGCTGACGCTGGAGGCGGCGTGTTCCTTCGACGACGAGCCCACACGAACCACCGAACTGGCGGCCATGGCGTTTGCGTTCGCCTATGAGACGGCGCGCGACGCCACCCGCCGTAGTCTGCACGTGCACGGCGGATACGGATTCGGTATGGAGGGCGACATCCAGCTGTACTACCGCCGAGCCCGCGCGTGGGCTCTGGTGTACGGGGACGCCAACACCGCGCTGGACAGGGTGGCCGACGCCCGCTACGGCGTCGCTGCGAGCTGATCGCCGCGCGGGGTCAACACCGCGAAGCTCAACGTCGCGCGCGCGGCGATTCGGTGCCCGCCGACGTCGAACACATCCACTCCGACAACGACGGTTCGCCTGCCCCTCCGGACGAGGTGGGCCACCGCGCGAGCGGGGCCGCTCATCACGGGGGCCAGGAAATGAATCGTCATGTCTGCGGTACTTACTCCGGCGACCGAATCGGCCACTGCGAAGGCGAGTCTGCCGGCCGCCACATCGATGAGGGTAGCGAGAAGTCCGCCCTGTAGCGCCCCGCGTACGTTCCTGATGTCCGGACGGTTGTGCAGGTCGACGATCACGGTCTCCTCGGTCTCGAGAACGTCGTAGAACGGCAGTTCGGCGAAGAGGTGGCCGGGCATGGTCACCGGCATGGGTCGCGGCTGGGGAAGATCCGGCGGCGCCTCACCTGTGTGCGTCACGGCGCAGACCGAACTTGATCCTTGACGGCGAGGACGACCGGTGGGGCCTCCCGCCAATCGGGCACGCCGTTTTCCGGTCCAGCGGTAGCGCGCTTGTCTTCGCGCACCTGGGCCCAGTGGGAATGGTTGAGTTGATGAAGTGTGAAGCATGACTGCAGCGAGTTGTAGAAGCCCATGTTGTCCACCGTCTGGTTGACCGACTCTTTGATCAGAAGTGCGGCCATGGTGGGAACTTCGGAGATGCGCCGGGCCATGTCGAGGGTCCGTTCGGCCAGCTCGTCGCGGGTGAACACCTTGCTGACCATGCCGAGCCGGTGCGCCTCGTGGATGTCGATGGCATCACCGGTGAGCATCAACTCTTTGGCCTTGCGCGGCCCGAACTCCCACGGGTGACCGAAGTACTCCATGCCGCACATGCCCAACCGCGTGCCGACCACATCGGCGAAGCGCACGTCGTCGCTGCCGACGATGAGGTCGCAGGCCCACATCAGCATCAGGCCGGCAGAGAACACGTCGCCGTGTACCTGCGCGATCGTGATCTTGCGCAGGTTTCGCCACCGCAGCGTGTTCTGAAAGAAGTAGTGCCACTCCTGCAGCATGCATTTCTCCGCGCCCTCTCGGCTTCCGCCGTTGATCGACGCGCTCGGATGTTGGTCGGGCCCGGGCAGGTATTCGCTGATCGCCTGCTTGGAGCCGATGTCGTGGCCGGAGGAGAACATCTTGCCTTCACCGGCCAGGATCACCACGCGGACGTTGTCGTCGGCCTCGGCGGCGCCGAACGCTTCGTCGAGTTCGACGAGCATCCCGCGGTTCTGCGCGTTGCGCTGGTCCGGCCGATTGAGCGAGATCCGCACGATGCGGCCGTCGTCGAAACTCTGCCACTTGAGGAATCTGTAGTCGCTCATCGTTGCCGCTCCCTTGACGTATTGGTGCAATAGTGTTCTCGTTTTGGGAGAATACATATTCTCAATCGCTTCAGTGAAGGGTGCTCCACCGTGAACGTTCCTGTCCGCGAGATCTGGGATGCCGACAATCATCTCTACGAGCCCCCGGATGCCTACACCCGGCACCTGCCGAAGAACTACCAGAATGCGGTCAAATGGATACAGGTCGACGGTCAGACGAAGCTCATGATCAAGGGCAGGTTGACCGACACCATCCCCAATCCCACCTACGAGGTGGTCGCATCTCCCGGCGCGTGGGCGGACTACTTCCGCGGTGTCAATCCCGACGGCAAGTCGTTGCGGGAACTGGCCAACCCGATCGCCTGCCCGGATTCGTTCCGAAGGGCGCAGGAACGGCTCGAGCTGCTCGATGAGCAGCGTATTCAGGCCTGCGTCATGTTTCCCACCACGGGCGGCATGCTCGAGGAGCGAATGACCGACGATATCGAGCTCGCACACGCCGTGGTGCACGCGTACAACGAATGGCTCCACGAAGAATGGAGTTTCGACTACCAGGGGCGGATCTTCGCGACGCCGGTGATCACACTTCCCGACGTGGACCGGGCGGTCGCCGAACTCGACTGGTGTGTCGAGCGCGGCGCGCGGGCCGTGCTCGTCAACCCGCGGCCGGTGGCCACGGTGTCCGGGCACACCACGTCGATGGGGCAGCGCTACTTCGATCCCTTCTGGGCGAGGGTGCAGCATCACGGTGTCCCGGTTCTCATGCATGCCTGTGACTCGGGCTACGACCGGTACAGCAGGGATTGGGAAGGTGGCGGGGGCGAATACCTGCCGTTCAAGCCCAACGCTTTCAGGACGATCGTCTACGAGGATGCACGGTCGATCCTGGATACGTGTGCGGCCCTGGTGGCCCACGGGGTCTTCAGCAGACATCCGGGGGTGCGGATCGGCGTGGTGGAGAACGGGGGCAACTGGGTTCCTCGGCTGCTGGAGCTCTTCGACCGGGTGTACCGCAAGATGCCGGCCGAGTTCGCCGAACACCCGGTGGCGCAGTTCAAGCGGCACGTGTGGGTCAACCCCTTCCACGAAGAGGACATGTCCGGGCTGATCGACCTCATCGGGGCAGACCGCGTGATGTTCGGGTCGGATTATCCGCATCCCGAAGGTCTCGCCGAGCCGGCCGAACTGACACCCGAGATTGCAGCGCTCAGCGATCCGGTGATCGATCGCGTCATGGGAGCGAACCTGCGTGAGCTGCTCACGGTGGTCCCCGGTGGCCGGTGAGCGTAACCCCCGGGTGATCCTCTGGGGGCCTGGACAGGTCGGCGTCGGGGCGCTTCGCGCGATCATCGCCCACCCGGGTCTCGACCTGGTCGGCGTCGTCGTTCATTCGGAGGCCAAAGACGGCAGGGATGCCGGCGATCTGTGCGGCATGCCGGAGACCGGAGTGGTCGCTACTCGCGACATTGCTGCCGCGCTCGCCCTTGACGCGGACGTGGTGGCGTTCTTCGCGTCGGGTGACTATCGCTACCGCGAAGCGGCACAAGATGTCGCGCGTTGTCTGCGGGCGGGCAAGAACGTCGTCTGTACGTCTCTGGTGCCGCTGTGCTACCCGCCGGCCGCAGACCGGGAAACGGTGGAGCTGCTCGAGCAGGCCTGCCAGGACGGGGGCACCAGCCTGTTCAACAGCGGAGTCGACCCAGGCTGGGCCAATGACGTCATCCCCCTGGTGATGTCCGGTTTCAGCAGCTGGGTGGATACGGTGACCACCCAGGAAATTCTCGACTACGGCGGGATCAACCAGCCCGAGATCATGTTCGACTTCATGGGTTTCGGTCACCCCCCGGACTTTCCGGCACCACTACTGGATCAGGCGCGACTTGCGCACCTGTGGGCGCCCGTCGTCCACATCGTGGCCGACGGGCTCGGGCTCCCCTTGGATCGGGTCGACACCGAGATCGAACCGTGGATCGCCACAGAACGGTACGAGGTCGCCTCGGGGTGGGTCGAGGAAGGAACGATGGGCGCGATGCGGTTTCGTCTCGCAGGCATGGTCAACGGTGAGGAACGGGTGATCCTCGAACATTTCACCCGGATGGGCGAGACATCGGCGCCGGACTGGCCCCGGCACCCGTCGCCGCACGGCGGATACCGGGTGATTGTCGAGGGAATGCCGACCTACACCGTCGACATCGAGATGCATGGTCGCGGAAGCAACCTTCGCGGTCTGACGTATGCGACGGTGATGCGGGAGATCAATGCGATCCCCGCAGTCATCGCCGCCCCGCCCGGTCTGTTGTCGACATTGGACCTTCCGGTCATCACCGGCCCGATGCGAGGCGGGCATTGGCAGGGCGTTCTTCCGCGACGGGCACAAGCATGAACAACGATGCAGTGCCCAAGGTCTCGGATGACCTCTGGACCGTGATGAGCACTGCGACGGCGGTGCGACGGTATCGGGACGAACACGTTTCCGACGAGGTGCTCGAACGGTGTCTGCTGGCGGCTTCTTGGGCACCGTCGGGTGGCAATGGGCAGCCGTGGCGTTTCGTCGTGCTCGAGTCTGCCGAGGTTCGAGCGCTGATCACCTCTGCTGCGCACCGGACATGGGAAGTGATGAAGGAGTTCTATCGGCTCCCCGAGATCGTCGACGGTGCCGACGATCCGAAATCACGCACGCTGCGGACAATGTCCGCGCACATGGAAGTTGGCGGCGCAGCACCGCGGTTGGTGCTCTTCTGTGTCCAGCCACAACGGGGCACCACGGAACTGCAGCAGGCCGGCTCGATCTTCCCTGCCGTGCAGAACTTTCTGCTTGCCGCACGTGCCCAGGGCCTGGGCGCGGCCATCACGCTGTGGCAGGACGCGTGTGCGCCGGAGTTGCGCGACATGGTCGGCATCCCCGACGACTGGAAGATCGCGACGCTGTTGACCGTGGGCTGGCCGAAGGGCGGGCATCACCGGGTTCGCCGCAAGCCGTTGTCAGATGCGGCAGCAGTGGATCGGTGGGGCCGACCGTGGCGAACGAACGAATGAGTATCCACGCATCTCGATGTACCAGGTCCGGGTCATGACGCACAGGGGGGTCGGCGTCGACTCCGAACCCACCTGCGAAAGTACCCGGCGTTGGTCGCTTCAGGAGTCACGGACTTCAGGATGCCGCTCAGACTTCCCGAGCGACACGACGAGGCGGCGCTGAGCGGTATTCGTGCGCCGGAGCGCTACACCAGTCCGAAGAAGGTCTTCGCGTTGGTGGACAACACTTTCCGCTTGGTCTCTTCGTCGAGCCCTTCAGTTGCCTTGTTGGCGACCTCGGTGCTGTGCGGCCAGTTGGTGTCGTTGTGTGGGTAGTCCGTCTCGAACATCAGTTGGTCCGGACCGACCAGGTCGAGAATCCGGAATGCGACCGGATCGCCGAAGGTGGAAAACCAGATGCGACCGGGGACCTGGGTACTCGGCGGCTCGGTCAACAACGGATGAATACCTCCCCAGGCCCGGCGGTCCTCCCACACCTCGTCGACCCGCTGAAGGTAGTAGGGAATCCAGCCTGCCTGCGCCTCGGCGAACGCGAGCTTCAGTTTGGGAAACTGCTTGAGTTTGGCGGAGAACAACCAGTCCACCAGGGCGATGGTGCAATTGACCGCCATCAGTGCGCTCGTCACGACGTGTGGTGCGTCGGGGGAGGACTTGGTCAGCGATGAACTCGATCCGATGTGCAGCATGATGCCCACGTTGTTTCGCTCACAGGCTGCGAAGAACGGGTCCCAGTACCCGCTGTGGATGGATGGTAGATCCAGGCGGGCGGGCAGTTCGGAGAAGCACACGGCAGGCATGCCTTTGGCGGCGACGCGCTCGACCTCTTTGGCGGCGAGTTCCACATCCCACAGTGGAATGATGCCGAGCGGGATCAGCCGGCCATTGGAGTCACCACCCCATTCGTCGATCTGGAAGTCGTTGTAGGCCTGAATGCAGAGCAAAGCAAGGTCTTTGTCTTTGGCGTGCAGAAAGCGCTGGCCGCAGAAGCGGACCAGGGTGTTCGGGAAGCATGCCGAGGCTTCGATGCCGGCGATGTCCATGTCCGCGAGACGATCCTTCGGGCGGAAGCAGCCCGGCCGCATCTCGTCGTAGGTGATCGGGTCCGTGGTGAGCTCGTCGATCTCGTATCCGGCGGCAGCGCTGATGAGGGGGATGGGGATGATCGAATCCTCGTAGTGCCAGATGTCGGCGTCGCGCCCGTCTTCGTCGTCGATGAAAGCCACGTCAGAAGTGACCGTCGGATCCATCCGTCCCCGGTGCCGGACGATGCGCGGTCCGATGTCCCGATACCGCTCGGGCAGCCTGCTCGTCCACAGATCCGCGGGTTCAACGAGATGGTCGTCCGGGGAGACGATCAGGATGTCGGTGCTCAAAACTGCACTCCTTTGAGGACGGCGGGCGTCAATCGTTGATGCGTTCCATTCCCGTGAACGAGAATAGTCATTTCCAGACTAACGCATCGAGGTGGCGTATGACGAGATGGACTGCAGTGTGCAGCCGGCGTCCGGAAACAACAGACGCCGCCCGGCGACCGTCGTCGTACCCCCGTCGTCGAACGATGCTTTTCCCATGCGAGAACATTTGTTCTCGCATGTGGTAGGTAATCTTCCCATCATGGTCAATCCGTCATCGGGGACGGCCCGGCTGGGGGCGCGGCGTGCTGACTCCACCAGTCGAGCAGCGGTGAAACCCGCGGTGATCCTTCATCCGTCGGGTCAAGCGGTGGGCTTCCGGGAACTCGATTCGGCTGCCAATCGGCTGGCCAGGTACCTGCGCCGTCGTGGCGTCGAGGCTGGAGCCACCGTTGCGATCCTCATGGAGAACAACCGCCACATTCATGCGGCGGCCTGGGCGGCGCGCCGCAGCGGGCTGTACTACACGTTGCTCAATACGCACCTCACCGCAGGAGAAGTCGCCTACATCATCGACGACTGCGGTGCGGCCGCGGTGCTGGCCTCCGGGGGCCAACGCAGCGTGTGTGAGCAGTTGAAAGCCCTGCTGCCGCGAGGATTGCCGGAGGTCGCGCTACTCGCCGACGACGAACTCGAAGGCTGGCGGCGATACCCGGACTGCGTCGCCAACGAGACAGGCGCGCCGCTGGACGAGCCTGGCGTAGGGCAACTGTTGCAGTACTCGGCCGGCAGCACCGGGCGCCCGAAAGGTATTCGGCGTCCGCTGCCGGCTGCGGGCGCGGCCCCGTCGTCGTTGTCCACCCCGGTGTTCCGCGAATTGGGCATCGGACCCGACTCGGTGTATCTCAGTCCAGCGCCCACCTATCACACCGCACCGGCAATGTGGACGATGGCGGCTCAGGAAGTCGGAGCCACCACGGTGGTCATGGAGCGGTTCGACGCCGAAGAGGCCCTGAGATGCATCGATGCGTATGGGGTGACACATGCCCAATTCGTACCGACGATGTTCGTCCGCATGTTGCGGTTACCCGATGCCGTGAAGCGCACGTACGACCTCTCGTCGCTGAAGCGGGTCATCCACGCCGCCGCGCCGTGCCCGGTGGAAATCAAGCGGCAGATGATCGACTGGTGGGGCCCGATCATCGACGAGTACTACGGTTCATCGGAGGGCGCGGGCATCTCTTTCATCCGGGCCGAAGACTGGCTTCGGCGTCCCGGGTCTGTGGGCAAGCCGATCCTCGGAGTGCCCCACATCCTGGACGACGACGGCCGCGAGATTGCCGCGGGCGAAGTCGGCGACGTGTTCTTCGAGGGCGGTTACGACTTCGACTACCTCAACGACCCGGAAAAGACCGCTGCCGCTCGCTCGCCACAGGGTTGGGTCACGGTCGGCGACGTCGGTTACCTGGACCACGACGGGTACCTGTTTCTCACCGACCGCCGGCACAACATGATCCTGTCCGGTGGTGTCAACATCTACCCGCAGGAGGCCGAGCACGTGCTCGTCGGCCACCCTGCGGTCGTCGACGCAGCGGTGTTCGGCGTACCGGACCACGATCTCGGACAGTCAGTGATGGCCGTTGTCGAACTGGTCGACTTCTCCGCTGCCTCCGATGGCTTGGCCCAGGAGCTCTTGGCCTGGGTCGGTGCGCGGCTGTCGCACCAGAAGTGCCCGCGTGCCATCGCTTTCGAGAAACATCTGCCGCGCACCGACGCGGGAAAGTTGTACAAGCGGACTCTTGTCGAACGGTACGGCGGCTGAGCCGATCACGGCAACCGTTGCACCAGCAGGGTCTGCGCACAGGTGCCCACGAAACCGTCGCGGTCGAAGATCTCGGCGCTGGTCACCCCGATGCCGTCCGGACCGATCGAGCCCAGCGCCCGCACTCCGAAATCCTGCCCGGCGGGCAGGCGGTGCAGGTGCACCACGGTGTCGGTGTTCATGAACACGAACCGCTGCGGGTCCAGCGCGGCCCCGATGCCGTTGGCCGAGTCCACCACCATCGCCAGGCGCTGCAGGGCAGTCGTCGACTCCGAATCAACAAGGGGCACAAGTGGACTCATCCACACCTCGGCAGCTGCCCCGTCCGGTGTGTCCTGTTTGCGCCAGCTCACCGCCTCCAGGTAGCCCGGGGCGCCGCTCCACGCGTGGGTCAACCCGGTCTCAGGCCCCTCGACCAGTGGGGCGTAGCGCGCGCAGGTCACGTCGGTGGTATCGCTGGGCGCGAGCAGCCAGGCGGTCACCCGCGCGACCGCCCGGTGAGAGCCGTCGGGCCGCTCGGCGAGCATCTCGGCGACCAGCAGCGAGATCCGGGACCCGGGCCGCTCCACCCGTGTTCGCACCCGCACCGGCGCAACGGGTATCGCGCCGAGGATGTCGAGCGTCAGGCGTCCGATCCGCAGGCCCGTCCCGTCGGCTCGCTCTTCGATGGCCTTGGTCAGCAGCGCCAGCGGGGGCGATCCGTGCTGAATCTGCGGATCCCAGTTGCTGCGCGTCCCGTCGGTGGAGAGAAACAGGTCATCGTCACCGTCGCGGCCCGCCCGGCGGTACAGGCAGTCGATCACGCGGCCGGCTCGGTCACCTGGAGGACCGCGTCGGGGTCGCCGTCATCGAGGACCTCCGGCCAGCCGGGGTACGGCGGGGGAGTGCCGCCGAATGCGGGGCACATCGCGCGGTGGGCACACCAGTCGCACAGCCGGGACTGACTGGGCCGGAAGTCGCCGGTGGCGCCGGCCGATTGGATGGCCTGCCAGATCGCCATAAGGGTCTTCTCGAACCGGAGAAGCTCCTCCCGGGCCGGCGTGTAGTCGAGCACCTGACCGTCGGCCAGATACAGCAACCGCAACCGCGCGGGCAGCACGCCGCGGGACCGCAGCAGCGCCACGGCGTAGAACTTCATCTGGAACATCGCCTTGAACTCGGCCAGCGCCCGCGCCTCGGGTGGGGCCTTGCCGGTCTTGTAGTCGACGACCCGCAGTTCGCCCGTCGGGGCCACGTCGATGCGGTCGACGAACCCGCGCAGCAGGGTGCCGTCGGCCAGCTCGACCTCGACGCGCTGCTCGCAGCTGTCCGGGTCGAAGCGGGTGGGGTCCTCCAGCCGGTAGTAGCCGGCGAGCAGGGCGCGGGCCTGTTCGAGGAGTTCGTCGCGCAGCGCGGGATCGACGTCGGTGGCCAGCGACGGCTGCTCGGCCACCACTTTCTCCCACGCCGGGGCCACCAGTGACAGCGCGGTTTCCGGTCGCCGCTGCGGCGCGGGCAGTAGGTAAAGCTGCTCGAGGGCGGCGTGTACCACCGACCCGCGGATCTGCGCGGTCGAGGACGGCTCGGGCAGCCGGTCGATCGCCCGGAATCGGTAGAGCAGCGGGCACTGCTTGAAGTCGCTGGCCCGGGACGGAGACAGCGCGGGCCGGCGCGCCGGACGTCCCGTCTGTTCATTCATGGAGCTCACCCTAGGACGGGAATCCGACAGCCCCGGATACCCGGCACGGCGCGTCCGGTGGCAGGCTGTTCTGCTGTGCGCAGAACAGGTCCGTTCGCCGTCGGTGACCGTGTCCAGCTCACCGACGCCAAGGGCAGGCGCTACACGATGATCCTCAAGCCCGGCGGCGAGTTCCACACCCACCGCGGCATCATCGCGCTCGACGAGGTGGTCGGGCTGCCCGAAGGCAGCGTGATCCGATCCACGAACGGTGATCAGTTCCTGGTGCTGCGACCCCTGCTGGTCGATTACGTGATGTCGATGCCCCGCGGCGCACAGGTCGTCTACCCCAAGGACGCCGCGCAGATCGTGCACGAGGGAGACATCTTTCCCGGCGCCCGGGTGCTCGAGGCCGGCGCGGGATCGGGCGCGCTGACGTGCTCGCTGCTGCGGGCAGTCGGTCCGGAAGGCACGGTCACCTCCTACGAGGTGCGCGAGGACCACGCCGAGCACGCGGTGCGCAACGTCGAGACGTTCTTCGGTGAGCGGCCGCCGAACTGGGAACTGGTGATCGGCGACCTCGCCGACTACTCCGGCGGCGAGGTCGACCGCGTGGTGCTCGACATGCTCGCGCCCTGGGAGGTGCTCGAGGCGGTCGGTGCTGCGCTGGTCGCCGGCGGGGTCCTGATGGTCTACGTCGCGACGGTCACCCAGCTCTCCCGGACCGTGGAGGCGCTGCGTGAACAGCAGTGCTGGACCGAGCCGAGGGCGTGGGAGAGTATGCAGCGGGGCTGGCACGTCGTCGGTCTGGCGGTGCGGCCGGAGCACTCGATGCGCGGTCACACGGCCTTTCTGATCAGCGCGCGCAAGCTCGCTCCCGGCGCCGTGGCCCCGGTGCCGCTGCGTCGTAAGCGAACGACAGCCTGATCGGCGCTCGGCTACTCGTCGGTGCTGCGCAGGAGGCCGCGGCGGGCCGACAGCAACTCGAACTCCGGCCGGGCCGCGACGAGCCGCTCCACCGCGTCGAGAATCGTCACGACGTGCGCGCGGTCGCCCGCGACCACGGCGACGCCGACTCCGGCCCGGCGGTGCAGGTCCTGCGCCGCTGTTTCGGCGGCCGAGACGGGAAACCGGCGGGCCAACTCGGAGATCAGTGGCCGCAGCGCCGAGCGCTTCTGTTTCAGGGAGTGCACATCGCCGAGCAGCAGGTCGAATTCCAGCCAGCCGATCCACATGTCAACGCGGCGGCGGGGCGGGGGTGGGTTCCGGCGCGGATTGCAGCTGCAGGAGTTGGTCGGCCGAGCGCTGCGTCAGCTGCCACGAGTCACCGGTCCGAAGGAACTCCATCGGATAGGTGAACGTGCCGTTGCCGGGGTTGGCCGTGGTGACGATGACGGTGGCGACCACATGGCCGGGCTCGGCGGGCGACCATGCCATATCGCGGGCTTCGAAAATCAGCGGCAGCGCCCGGTTGTCGCGTAACGCGGCGGTGAAGCGGTCCAGCGCCTCGGCTTCGGCGGCCGCGGCGGTCTCGATCAGCGGGAGCTTCTCTGCGCCGGGGACCGCGGGATCGGTCAGCCGGTACATGACGTCGGTCAGCACGTCGGCGGGCGGAAGCGGGGGGCCGCCCGGTGCGGGCGGAGACGGCACGGGTAGACCCACCGACGGGGCCGGGGAGGTCTCCACCGACGGTGACGCCACCGGGTTCGCTGAATCGTCGCGCGACGTGCAGGCGCTCACGCCGAGCGCCGCCACCAGGGTGGCGGCGCTCAGGAGTGAAGCCGTGCGACGCATGCGCGTCATCGTCGAACCGGGGAGAGGGTCAGCCCACCGAGGTCATCAGCGCCATGGCGGACTGCTTGGACAGCTGCCACCCGGTCGGGCTCGGACCCGCGATGAACGTCAGCGGCTGGCTGGCCACCTCGCCGGTCGGCGCGGTCGCCGTCACCAGCGCGGTGGCCACCGGGCCGTTCTGGTCGATGTTGGACAGCGCGAAGCTCAGCGGGAAGTAGCCCTTGGCTGCGGCATTCCGGTAGCCGCGATCGGCCAGACGCGCCTCGACGACGCCCAGGCCGCCCTGCACGTAGCTCGACTTGGCGCCGGTGAACGTGCCCGGTCCCTGCAGACCCGACAGCGTGGCCACCAGTGGGCCCTGCAGATCAGGGGCCGGCGCGGCCGGAAGCGGAGCCACGACGGCCGGGCTCGCCACAGCGATGCCGGGCGCGGATGCAATCGAGGTCACACCCGCAACGGCACCCAGCACGAATGCGGTTGCCACCCCAGCGGTCAAGCTGGTAACGAGGGGTTTCAGGGTCACGGCTGTCCTTCCGTTCGGCCGACTGATCTTCAGAGGTTAACAGCGGTGCGGGTGTGTCGAATTCCTAGACCGCACACAATGACTGAATCGCCGGTAGCGTTGAAGTTGTTACCGCGCCAACATCCGGTGTGGGAAGGGAGCGCAACATGAGTGAATCCGAGCGTTCTGAGGCCTCTGACGTCTTCGGGACAAGCCCCGAGAATGACCTGTCCGCAGACCTGTCCGCCGGCTTGTCCAGCGACGATGCGGCAGAACTGGAGCAGCTGCGTCGCGAGGCGGCCATTCTGCGCGAGCAGTTGGAGAACACCGTAGGCGGCCTGGGAGCCGGCCGCAGTGCGCGGGACGTGCATCAGCTCGAGGCGCGCATCGATTCGCTCGCGGCCCGCAACGCGAAATTGATGGACACGCTCAAGGAAGCACGTCAGCAGCTGCTGGCCCTTCGCGAGGAAGTCGATCGGCTCGGTCAGCCTCCCAGCGGCTACGGAGTGCTGCTGGCGGTGCAGGACGACGACACCGTCGACGTGTTCACCTCCGGCCGCAAGATGCGGTTGACCTGCTCACCCAACATCGACACCTCATCGCTCAAACAGGGCCAGACGGTGCGCCTGAACGAGGCGCTGACCGTGGTCGAGGCCGGCACGTTCGAGGCGGTCGGCGAGATCAGCACGCTGCGCGAGATCCTGTCCGACGGCCACCGCGCGCTGGTGGTCGGGCACGCCGACGAGGAGCGCATCGTCTGGTTGGCCGAACCGTTGGTGGCCGCGGAGGACCTGCCCGACGACGCGTACGCCGACGACGACGATCTGACCGACGACCGCCCGCGCCGACTGCGTCCCGGCGACTCGCTTCTGGTCGACACCAAGGCCGGGTACGCGTTCGAGCGGATTCCGAAGGCCGAGGTCGAGGACCTGGTGCTGGAGGAAGTGCCCGATGTGGCCTACAACGACATCGGCGGCCTGACCCGTCAGATCGAGCAGATCCGTGACGCGGTCGAGCTGCCGTTCCTGCACAAGGAGCTCTACCGCGAGTACTCGCTGCGTCCGCCCAAGGGCGTGCTGCTCTACGGTCCGCCCGGCTGCGGCAAAACGCTGATCGCCAAGGCGGTGGCCAATTCGCTGGCCAAGAAGATGGCCGAGGTCCGCGGCGACGACGCGCGCGAGGCGAAGAGCTACTTCCTCAACATCAAGGGCCCTGAGCTGCTGAACAAGTTCGTCGGTGAGACCGAGCGCCACATCCGGCTGATCTTCCAGCGGGCTCGCGAGAAAGCGTCCGAGGGCACTCCGGTGATCGTGTTCTTCGACGAGATGGACTCGATCTTCCGGACCCGCGGCACCGGCGTCAGCTCCGATGTGGAGACCACCGTCGTGCCGCAGCTGCTCAGTGAGATCGACGGCGTCGAGGGGCTGGAGAACGTCATCGTCATTGGTGCGTCCAACCGCGAGGACATGATCGACCCGGCGATCCTGCGGCCCGGCCGTCTGGACGTCAAGATCAAGATCGAGCGGCCGGACGCCGAGGCGGCACTGGACATCTTCAGCAAGTACCTGACCGAAGAACTGCCGGTGCATGCCGATGACCTCGCCGAGTTCGGCGGTGACCGACCGGCGTGCATCAAGGGCATGATCGAGAAAGTCGTCGAGCGGATGTACGCCGAGATCGACGACAACCGCTTCCTCGAGGTGACCTACGCCAACGGTGACAAAGAGGTCATGTACTTCAAGGACTTCAACTCCGGAGCGATGATCCAGAACGTCGTCGACCGGGCGAAGAAGTACGCGATCAAGTCGGTGCTGGAGACGGGCCAGCCGGGTCTGCGCATCCAGCATCTCCTCGACTCCATCGTCGACGAGTTCGCCGAGAACGAGGACCTGCCCAACACGACCAACCCCGACGACTGGGCCCGCATCTCGGGCAAGAAGGGTGAGCGGATCGTCTACATCCGCACGCTGGTCACCGGGAAGTCGTCGAGCGCCAGCAGGGCTATCGACACCGAGTCCAACCTGGGTCAGTACCTGTAGCGCTATCCCGTCCGGCAGGGCGGTGGCGGTGGCATCATGGTCCTGTGGCCCCACCGCCGCCGTCCTGGGATGTGGTGTCCGTCGACAAGCCGGACGACCTCAACGTGGTCATCGGCCAGTCACACTTCATCAAGACGGTCGAGGACCTGCACGAGGCGCTGGTGGGGGTCAGCTCGGGGCTTCGTTTCGGGCTGGCGTTCTGCGAGGCATCCGGACCGCGGTTGGTCCGCCGCAGCGGGAACGACCCCGAACTGGTCGAGTTGGCGGCCCGCAACGCGCTGGCCATCGGTGCCGGGCATTGTTTTGTGATCTTCTTGCGGGACGGGTTCCCCGTCAACGTGCTCAACCCGGTCAAGGCAGTACCTGAGGTCTGCGGAATCTATTGCGCCACAGCCAATCCGGTGGATGTCCTGATCGCGGTGACGCCCCTCGGCCGCGGTATCGTCGGAGTCGTCGACGGCGAGCCGCCGCTGGGCATCGAGACCGGGGAGGACGTGGCCGACCGGCGCAACCTGCTGCGGACCATCGGCTACAAGCTTTGAACCCCGTGTCCGAGCAGCTCGGTCTCCTCAACCTGGCGTGGGAGGCCTGGCGCTTCCGACGCGGTGACGGTGCGGCCATCGCGTGCCGCCAGCAGAAGAGGCTGGACGAGCTGGTGCTCCATGCGCGCACCGCCTCGCCCTACTACCGACATCTGTACCGGCATGTGGCAACCGGCTGCCGGGTGTGGCGATCGAGGGTCGAACCGGCGGCTTTCTCGCCGAGCACGGACTGCCCGACGTGGTGATCGAGCATGCAGCAGAGTTGCCCTCGATCGACGCGCGAACCGGGAAGTTCCGTCAGGTCTGGTCGGCTCAGAACACCCGCGAGTAGCTGTTGGTCAGGTCGTCCTGCAGGACTTGGGCGGCCTCCGTGGCGGTGTCGACGCGCAGTTCGTCGTCGAGGATGCGGGCTCGGTACGACCAGCCCGTCGGCAACGAGAGTCGCGAGCCGAGGCCGGTCAGGTCGTCGTAGCCGAGTTCGGGGTCGACGATCTGGCTCCAGGTCTGCATGACCCAGTGGTTGCCGTCGGGGTCGGTGAGCTCGAAGACGGGCTCACCGGCGGCGAACACGAACACCGCGTGGCGCGACACCGTGTTGGGCAGGTACGGCGCGGCGTTCATCGACGTCAGCGTGACGGTGGCCTGCGCGATCATGTCGATACCGCCGAAGTTCTCGATGACCCGTTCGCCCATGTCCTTCTCGATGGCGTCCATCAGCCAGTAGCGCGGACCGTTGAGCAGCACTGCGAGCGCACCGTGCTCTTTGGCCAGCGCCTCGGGATCGAGTTGCGCCCACAAGTCGGCGGGGCAGTCGTTGAGGGGGTAGGTGTTGTAGACCGTAGCCGTCGGTGCCGCATCGGCCTGGCCGCCCCGGATCAGCAGCACCTCGCCGTAGCGCCTGCCGCGCATCGAATTCGTCATCATCTTCGGGCCTCCATTTCGAGATAGGCGTCGCGGCCGGCGAGGCTGACCGCGACATCGGCGATCAACGGGTCGAAGAAGCGCTGCCGGTACATCGGGTCCACACTCGTGCTGACGGTGAAATACAGGCCGGACAGCACCGCGACGAACAACGACATGTGCACGATGGTCTGCGGGATCGGGATGTGGATACCGAACCAGGTTCCCGCGCAGGGTGGTTCGCCGACCGCGCACCCCTGCTCGCTGGACCAGAGCACCGCCACCTCGTCGGGTACCGCGATGACGCCCAGCGCCAGGAAGAAGGCGAAGAGGCCGACGGTGAACAGCACCACCTGAATCGCCTGGGCCACCACCATCACCGCCACGACGTTGACCTGCTCGGCCGACGACAACGGCGGCGATGCCTGGGCCACCACCCCGCGCGACTGCAGCGGGGTCCCGGCGAGCAGCTCGTCGGGGTCGGAGCGGGTGGACCGGTCCTGGCGCAGCGCCCGCACCTCGTCACGGATGGTCGCGACCATGAACACCAGCGCCACCACGCCGAAGAATCCGATCGTCTGCCACAGGCGCTCGCGGCTCATGCGGGCCGAGAGTTGCCACAGTTCGCCGGTGAAATACACGACCACGGTCAGCATCAACAACGGCAACGCGCGGCTCATCAGCGTGCCCAGCGCGCCGAGTTGGACCCAGGCGAACCGGAAGGCCCACAGGGTGATCGAGCCGAAGCCGAGATAGGTCAGCCAGATCGCGATCAGCGAGATGAGCACGAAGATCGGCACTTCGGCCGCCGCCGCGGAGGACCACCCGCTGACGGTCAACGGCATGACGAGCACGAAGATCGCCATCACCAGGACCGCGGCCCACCGGCGCAGGGTCTCGCCGCCCCGTGTTCCCAGCCGGTGCAGCACCTCCAGCGCGAACGGCGCCGCCAGCAGGATCACCGCGACGACGGCCAGACGCGCCGCGTAGCCGTGGTCGGGTGCGGGGCCGGTCAGATCGGCCAGCAGCATGGCGACCGCGGTGAGCGCGCCGACCACGCTGATCATCGGCGCGGAACGCTGGACGAGCTTGCGGGCACGCACCCGCCGGGTGAGCACCAACGGCAGTCCGCGATGGAGAAACCACTGGTGGACCGACCGCATGTCCGACACCGGGATATTGTGCGCGATCACCGCGCATCGCACCGGCCCTCAGCGCGACTTGGTGGCGGTGCGGTAGCGGTCCCGCGCGACCAGCGTCAGGCGCAGGTCGTCCACGAGCGGCTCGATGAACCGGGAGCGGTACTCGGAATCGCCGACCGCGCGCGCCGCCAGGTACATGAACGTCAGGGCGGTCAAGAACATGGTGAGTTGGATCAGCGCCTGCGGTATCGGCAGCGTCATGCCCAGGATCCGGCCGTCGGACGAGCCGCCGTCGGTCAGCGCCGCCAGCAGCTCGGGGCTGACCAGAATCAGGCCGAGCACGCCGAACAGCATGCCGGTCACCAGCGCCACCGTCATCACCTGAACGATCTGCGACAGCGCGAGCACGAACGCGACATTGAGCCGTTCGGCCTTGGACAAAGCGACCCGGCGCGGCCGGTCCGGCATGGTCTCGAACGGCGTCCCGACGAGGTGTCCGGCGTCCTCGGGGCGCTTGGCATCGGGCTGCAGAATCGGCCGTACCTGGGTCAGCGTGCTCGACAGGAGAAACGACACGGCGATCGCGAACAGGAACAGCAGAGCCAGCCACAGGCGGGGCCGGTTGACGGTGGCGGCCATCGTCCAGACCGGACCGTTGAAGAACACCAGCACGGTCAGCAGCATCACCGGAAGTGCGCCGAGCAGCAGGTTCCCGACCGAGGCGAGGTTGGCCAGCATGACCCGCACCGTCCAGCCCAGGATCGCTCCGACCCCCGTCGCGGTGCACACCAGGATCAGGCACAGGACCGCGCCCTCCACCAGCATGTCGACCAGGAACCGCGGTGTCGGACCTCCGACGGCGGCGCTGGTCAGCACCAGCGCCGTCGATGCCGTGGACACCGCGATCCGGGTCCGGTCGCCGGTGAGGCGCGACACCAGCCAGCCGGCCAGCGCGGCGGCCGGGGCGACCAGTGCGATGCTCGCCAGCACGAACCACTCGGCGCCGGTCGGAGAACCGGCGATGTCGACGGTGTGCTTGCCCGTGGTCAGCACGAACACCAGCGAGAACGTCATCACCACGGCGTAGGCGGCCAAGGCGGGCGCCGAGCGCGGCCATACGCGGCGCACGAGTGCTCCGGGGCGCAGCACGGCGGGCAGGCCTCGTTCGAGAAACCAGCGTTCGGCCAGCAGGCGCTGCGCTGAGTCCGCGGAGTCGGAGCCTGCCATGACGCCCAATCTCACCACAGGCTGCTGTGCAGGGACGTCGTTGCGATGTCTAGGGTGGGCCGTATGCAAAGGATCATCGGAACGGAGGTCGAGTACGGCATCTCCTCGCCGTCTGATCCGACCGCGAATCCGATCTTGACGTCCACCCAGGCAGTGCTGGCCTACGCCGCGGCGGCCGGACTGCAGCGGGCCAAGCGCACGCGCTGGGACTATGAGGTGGAGTCACCGCTGCGCGACGCCCGCGGCTTCGACCTCAGCCGGTCCTCAGGGCCGCCCCCGGTCGTCGACGCCGACGAGGTCGGCGCGGCGAACATGATTCTCACCAACGGCGCCCGGCTGTACGTCGACCACGCCCACCCCGAGTACTCCGCACCCGAATGCACCGACCCGATGGACGCGGTGATCTGGGACAAGGCGGGCGAACGGGTGATGGAGGCGGCGGCCCGGCACGTCGCCAGCGTGCCCGGTGCGGTCAAGTTGCAGCTGTACAAGAACAACGTCGACGGCAAAGGCGCTTCGTACGGCTCGCACGAGAACTACCTGATGAGCCGGCAGACGCCGTTCTCGGCGGTGATCGCGGGGTTGACACCGTTTCTGGTGTCGCGCCAGGTGGTGACCGGGTCCGGCCGGGTCGGGATCGGGCCGTCCGGCGACGAGGCCGGCTTCCAGCTGTCCCAGCGCGCCGACTACATCGAGGTCGAGGTCGGTCTGGAGACCACGCTCAAGCGCGGCATCATCAACACCCGTGACGAGCCGCACGCCGACGCCGACAAGTACCGCCGGTTGCACGTCATCATCGGCGATGCGAACCTCGCCGAGACCTCCACCTACCTGAAGCTGGGCGCCACCTCGCTGGTGCTCGACCTGATCGAAGAGGGCCACCAGATCGGGATCGATCTGTCCGACCTGACCCTGGCCCGCCCGGTACACGCCGTACACGTGCTCTCGCGGGACACGTCGCTACGGGCCACCGTCGCGCTGGCCGACGGCCGTGAGCTCACCGGGTTGGCCCTGCAACGGATCTACCTCGACCGGGTGGCCAAGCTGGTCGACAGCCGGGACCCGGACCCCCGGGCGTCGCACGTGCTCGAGACCTGGGCCCATGTGCTCGACCTGCTCGAGCGCGACCCGATGGAATGCGCCGACCTGCTGGACTGGCCGGCCAAGTTGCGGTTGCTGGAGGGATTCCGCCAGCGGGAGAACCTCAACTGGAACGCCCCGCGGCTGCACCTGGTCGATCTGCAGTACTCCGACGTCCGGCTGGACAAGGGTCTGTACAACCGGCTGGTGGCCCGCGGCTCGATGCAACGTCTGGTCACCGAGCAACAGGTGCTCGACGCGGTGGAAAACCCGCCCACCGACACCCGGGCGTATTTCCGCGGCGAATGCCTGCGCCGGTTCGGTGCCGACATCGCGGCCGCGAGTTGGGATTCGGTGATCTTCGACCTCGGTGGTGATTCGCTCGTCCGGATCCCGACGCTGGAGCCGCTGCGCGGTAGCAAGTCCCATGTCGGCGCACTGCTGGATTCCGTCGACAGTGCCGTCGAGCTCGTCGAGCAACTGACCACGACCTAGTGACCTGATCGGTGACCCGATCGAGCTATCCCCGGCAATCGGGCGGCCGACCGGTAGTGTGGAGGAACTGGCGGGCGACGGGATCACGTCCACCACGGTGAAGACTGACGCAGGAGGCAGCGATGGCTCAGGAGCAGACCAAGCGCGGCGGCGGGGGCGGCGAGGACGACGACCCCACCGGCAGCACGGCCGCCGGGCAGGAGCGCCGCGAGAAGCTGACCGAGGAAACCGACGACCTGCTTGACGAGATCGACGACGTCCTCGAGGAGAACGCCGAGGACTTCGTGCGTGCATACGTGCAGAAGGGTGGACAGTGACCTGGCCGCATAACGAACATTCGGCCTTTCCGTCCGCACTACCTCTATCGCCCACCGGTGTGAATCTGTCGTCCTTCAGTGATTTCCTGCGCCACCAGGCGCCGCACCTGCTGCCACCCGCGGCGGCAGGCGCGTCCACCGGAGTGCCGACCGAATCAGTACCGCACGGCACCACGATCGTGGCGCTGAAATTCCCCGGCGGTGTGGTGATGGCCGGTGACCGGCGCGCCACCCAGGGGCACATGATCGCCAGCCGCGATGTGCAGAAGGTCTACATCACCGACGACTACACCGCCACCGGCATCGCCGGCACCGCGGCGATCGCCGTCGAGTTCGCCCGCCTCTACGCCGTCGAACTCGAGCACTACGAGAAGCTCGAGGGTGTGGCGCTGACCTTCCCGGGCAAGGTCAACCGGCTGTCGACGATGGTCCGGGGCAACCTCGGCGCGGCCCTGCAGGGCTTCGTGGCGCTCCCGCTGCTGGCGGGCTACGACCTCGACGACCCCAATCCCGACGGAGCCGGCCGCATCGTGTCGTTCGACGCCGCGGGTGGCCACAACCTCGAAGAGGAGGGCTACCAGTCGGTCGGGTCGGGCTCGATCTTCGCGAAATCGTCGATGAAGAAGCTCTACTCCCAGGTCAGCGACGGTGATTCGGCGCTGCGGGTCGCCGTCGAGGCGCTCTACGACGCCGCCGACGACGACTCCGCCACCGGTGGACCGGATCTGGTGCGGGGCATCTTCCCGACCGCGGTGATGATCACCATCGACGGCGCGGTCGAGGTGCCCGAGGACCGAATCGCCGAGGTGTGCCGTCAGATCATCGACAACCGTTCGCGGGAAGACACCTTCGGACCCGACGCCCGCCCGATGCGAGGTGACGAGCTGTGAGCTTCCCGTACTTCATCTCGCCCGAGCAGGCGATGCGCGAGCGCTCGGAGCTCGCCCGGAAGGGAATCGCCCGCGGCCGCAGCGTCATCGCACTGGCCTACGCCGACGGCGTGCTGTTCGTCGCGGAGAACCCGTCACGGTCGCTGCAGAAGGTCAGCGAGCTCTACGACCGCGTGGCGTTCGCCGCGGTGGGCCGGTTCAACGAGTTCAACAATCTGCGCAGCGGCGGTATCCGCTTCGCCGACACCCAGGGTTACGCGTATTCGCGCCGGGACGTGACCGGTCGCCAGCTGGCCAACGTGTACGCCCAGACGCTGGGCACGATCTTCACCGAGCAGGCCAAGCCCTACGAAGTGGAACTGTGTGTGGCCGAGGTCGCGCACCACGGCGAGACCAAAGCGCCTGAGCTCTACCGCATCACCTACGACGGATCCATCGCCGACGAACCGCACTTCGTGGTGATGGGCGGTACCACCGAACCGATCATCGCCGCTCTCAACGAGTCCTACAAGGAGAACGCCTCGTTGGAGGATGCTGTGGCGATCGCAGTGGCGGCGCTGAGCGCCGGTGGCAACGGCAGCGAGCCGCGCACGCTGGGGCCGGCCACGCTGGAGGTGGCCATCCTCGACGTGAACCGCCCGCGCCGGGCGTTTCGCCGGATCACCGGTTCGGCGCTGGAAGCGCTGCTCCCACAGACTGATTCGGCGCCCGAGAGCGAGTCGGCGAACGGTTCCTCCTAGGACTCGCCGGAGATCACAGCCAGGATCGTGCGCCAGGCGTCCGAGGGTCGGTTGAGCATGCCGCTGTGGGCGTCCCACCCGGCCACCCAGTCGCCGTCGTCGTAACGGCCGGTGGCCAGGACGGTGACGCCGGGCATCTCGTCGGGATCGGCGCCGTGCGGGCCGCCGGGAATACCCTGCACCAGCTCGATGAAATCGCCCGGTGCCGTCATCGAGAACCGTCGCACCTCCGGGTTGCGGTTCTGCCAGTCCGCCGGGTCGTCGACCCCGACGCCCGAGCCGGCCGC
The DNA here is from genome assembly GCF_010726645.1 of Mycolicibacterium duvalii. Lineage (NCBI taxonomy): Bacteria > Bacillati > Actinomycetota > Actinomycetes > Mycobacteriales > Mycobacteriaceae > Mycobacterium > Mycolicibacterium duvalii. The sequence continues at coordinate 1,148,065 of NZ_AP022563.1, forward strand.
CGCCAGAAACAGGGTGCGATCCGACGTCAGGCCGAGGGTCTCCGCTGTCCCGACGATCGAGCCGCCGTAGGAATGGCCGATGACCGTCACCGGGACGCCCGACGTCACGGCGCGGTCCACATCCTCGCTGAACGCGACCAGCCGGGGCGCCATCTGCAGTGCGTAGTCCGGATCGGCGGCATGCCGCACCACGTCGGACGGATCGTCGACCTGCGGGAACGGCCCACCGAGGTAGGTGATCATCGCGACCTCACCCCGGCTGCCGGAGACGAACCGCCGGGCGGTCGCGGTGTTGGCCGCCGACCCGTCCATCGTGGTGTTGACCCCCGGCACCAGCACGCCGACGCCGCGTGCGGTGCTCAGGTCGCCGTTGAGCTCGACCAGCGACGCGCGCGCGGGATCGAACGCGATGATCTGGCGCGGGATGCGTCCACGGCGACCGGTCGGATCGTCGACCTCGCCGAGCAGGTCGCGGTAGAGCGCCAGGCGACGTCGGGAACCGTCGTCGCGGCCGTCCTCGGCCAGGATCGCCGACGCGATGTTCACGCGGTTGGCCTGAACCCGCATCGCCCACGGCACCCCGTCGGTGTTGCCGACCTCGCGGGGAAACTCGGCGACCAGTTGGTCGCGCTGCTGTGCGGACATCGCTGCGACCTGCGCCGCGATCCGGTCCTGGCTCATCGCCGGCCACCCGTGCACCACCTCGGCCAACGGATCGGCGGCCCGCACCGGCCGTGAGCCGGCGGGCACCGTGGCAGGGGCGTTGGACGCCGGCTCCGTCGCTGCGGAGAACGCCGCGGTGATGTCACCGGCCGCGTCGGCGTCGGCTGCACCGAGACGCTGCAGGGCGACGCGCACGTCGCCGCTCAACCGCTGGGCCCGGGCTTCCAGCATGTCCTCAGCCGTGGATCGGTCGCCCCCGGCGAGCGCGCTCAGCAGCGGACCGGGGTCTGCGGCCCGGTGCACAGCGCCGTCGTCGCCGACGCGAAATCCAGCGTGCTCGGCGGCTTCGACCAGGGCCAGCACCTGTCTGCGGGCCGCGCCGATCTGCTCGGCGCCGTCCTGCGCGGCGACCGATGCCGCGATCAGTACCCGCGCGGTGGCCGTCGCGGTGTCGGTGACCCCACGGGCCCGGGTGCGGGCGGCATCGGCGGCGGTGCCGGTCCAGTGGTCGCGGCTGCGCCCGACCGCGCCGCCGACCGCGTCGGCCTCGGCGAGAACGCGCCGCGCCGCCTCCTCCCAGGCTGTGGCGAGCCGCGACAACGCCCCGGGCTCCCAGGCCCGGGCCTGCGAGACGGTCGGTCCGTTCACCGGCGAGGCATCCGGGCGGCGTTGACGGAGTCGGCGTGCGCGAACGCGTCCGCGGCGGCGCGGGCGGCCATCACCCAGTCCCGCAGGTCGGTCACGACCCCGTCGATGCGGTGCGCGACAGGGTGCGGTGTGGCCGCGGTGCTGAGCGCCGATCCGGGTAGCGCACCAGGCTCCAGCCGTGGCCAGGTGAGCGCGGCGATCCGGTCGATGGCCTCGCTGACGCGGTCGGCGAGGCCGGACAATCGGTCGAGATCGATGCGAGCGATTTCCCCCATGGCTCATGCTGGCAGGTGCCGCAGCGCCGGCGCCCCGGTTATCCACAGGGGAGAAGTCCGCGGTGTCGGACACCACACCGGGCAGGCAACCAGTAGTCTCGATGAGGTGCAGCGACGAATCATGGGCATCGAGACGGAGTTCGGTGTCACCTGCACGTTCCACGGCCATCGCCGGCTCAGCCCCGACGAGGTCGCCCGGTATCTGTTCCGCCGGGTGGTGTCGTGGGGCCGCAGCTCGAACGTCTTCCTCCGCAACGGTGCGCGCCTGTATCTCGATGTGGGCAGCCATCCCGAATACGCGACCGCCGAATGCGACAACCTCGCCCAGTTGGTCACCCACGACCGCGCTGGTGAGCGGGTCCTCGAGGACCTGCTGATCGACGCCGAGCAGCGGCTGGCCGACGAGGGTATCGGCGGCGACATCTACCTGTTCAAGAACAACACCGATTCGGCCGGCAACTCCTACGGCTGCCACGAGAACTACCTGATCGTGCGGGCCGGGGAGTTCTCCCGGATCTCCGATGTGCTGCTGCCGTTCCTGGTCACCCGCCAATTGATCTGCGGCGCGGGCAAAGTGCTGCAGACCCCCAAGGCGGCGACGTTCTGTCTGAGCCAGCGCGCCGAACACATCTGGGAGGGCGTGTCGAGCGCGACCACCCGGTCGCGGCCGATCATCAACACCCGCGACGAGCCGCACGCCGACGCGGAGAAGTACCGGCGTCTGCATGTCATCGTCGGTGACTCCAACATGAGCGAGTCCACCACGATGCTCAAGGTCGGCTCGGCGTCGCTGGTTCTCGAGATGATCGAGGCCGGGGTGGCGTTCCGTGACTTCTCGCTGGACAACCCCATCCGGGCCATCCGCGAGGTCAGCCACGACCTGACCGGGCGGCGGCCGGTGCGCCTGGCCGGCGGTCGCCAGGCCAGCGCCCTGGACATCCAGCGCGAGTACTACACCCGCGCGGTGGAGTATCTGCAGACCCGGGAACCGGACCCGCAGATCACCCAGGTCGTCGACCTGTGGGGCCGACAGCTCGACGCGGTAGAGAGTCAGGATTTCGCCAAGGTCGACACCGAGATCGACTGGGTGATCAAGCGCAAGCTGTTCCAGCGCTACCAGGATCGCTACAACATGGAGCTGTCCGATCCGAAGATCAGCCAACTCGATCTGGCCTACCACGACATCAAGCGCGGTCGCGGGGTGTTCGATCTGCTGCAGCGCAAGGGTCTTGCCGCCCGGATCACCACCGACGAGGAGATCGAAGCCGCGGTCAACACCCCGCCGCAGACCACCCGCGCCAAGCTGCGGGGCGAGTTCATCAGCGCCGCGCAGGAAGCCGGCCGCGACTTCACCGTCGACTGGGTGCACCTCAAGCTCAACGACCAGGCCCAGCGCACCGTCCTCTGCAAGGATCCGTTCCGCTCGGTCGACGAACGGGTCAAGCGGCTCATCGCCAGCATGTGACGGGCGGCGCGCTGGAGATCACTGTCCAGCCCGGCCGCCGACGCGCTCTAAGCTCGTAGCCGTGGCGGTGTCCAAAGTCGAACGATTGATGAACCTCGTCATCGCGCTGCTGTCCACGAACACCTTCATCACCGCCGAACGGATCCGCGAGACGGTGTTCGGCTACAGCGAGAATGCCAGCGACGAGGCATTCTCCCGAATGTTCGAGCGCGACAAGAACGAATTGCGCGACCTGGGCATCCCGTTGGAGACCGGCCGGGTGTCGCCGTCGGACCCGACCGAGGGGTATCGGATCAACCGGGAGGCCTACGCGCTGCCGGCGGTCCGGCTCACCGCCGACGAAGCCGCCGCGGTGGCGGTGGCCACCCAGCTGTGGGAATCGCCCGAGCTGATCACCGCGACACAGGGCGCGCTGCTGAAGCTGCGGGCCGCCGGCATCGACATCGACGCGGTCGACGAGTTGGGCGTGACGATCACCTCCACGGCCGCGTTGCCGGGGTTGCGCGGCTCCGAGGATGTGCTCGGCATGCTGCTGTCGGCCATCGATTCCGGTCACGCGGTGCAGTTCCCGCATCGGCCGTCGCGCAGCGAGCCGTACGTCACCCGCACCGTGGAGCCGTGGGGCGTCGTCACCGACCGGGGCCGGTGGTACCTCGTCGGCCACGACCGCGACCGCGACGCGGTGCGCACGTTCCGGCTGTCGCGCATCGGCGCCGACGTCGCCCTGATCGGCGAGCCGGGCGCGGTGCGCAAACCGGCTGAAGTCGACCTGCGGGAGATCGTCGCCCGGGTGGTGGGCGAGTGGCCCGACGCGGGGCAGGCCCGAGTGTGGGTCGCCGCCGACCGCGCGCTGGCTCTGCGCCGGCACGCCATCGCGACGAGCCCGCGGACCCTGGGCGGCCGTGCCGGTGACGAGTTGACCGTCGAGGTGGGGATGTTCGACCGCCTCGCGCGCGAGGTGGCCAGCTACGGAGCCGACGCGATCGTGCTCGAACCCGAGGCGTTGCGCGCGGATGTGATCGCCCGGCTGAGAGCACAGGCGGGGGTGCGGGCATGACCGGCGTCAGCACCCGGCTGGTGCGGCTGCTCAACATGGTGCCGTACTTCCAGGCCAACCCGCGGATCACCTACAACGAAGCCGCGGCCGACCTCGGGGTCAGCGTCAAACAGCTGCGCGACGACCTGACCCAGCTCTGGATGTGTGGGCTGCCCGGGTACGGACCGGGAGACCTGATCGACTTCGATTTCTCCGGCGACACCATCGAGGTCACGTTCACCGCCGGCATCGACCACCCGTTGCGGTTGACGTCCCCGGAGGCCACCGGCGTGCTGGTCGCGTTGCGGGCGCTGCTCGACGTGCCGGGCATGGTCGACCCCGAAGCCGCGCGCAGCGCGATCGCCAAGATCGAATCCGCCGCCGGGCACGCGGGCCACCACAGCGAGGGCACCGCCGTGGACGAGCCGGCGCCGATCGAGAGTGAGGCCGCCGCGGCGGTCCGCACCGCCGTGCGCTCCGGGCGGGCCCTGGCCATCGAGTACTACTCCGCCTCCCACGACGTGCTGTCCAGCCGGGTCGTCGACCCGATCCGCGTGGTGCTCGTCGCCGACCACAGCTACCTCGAGGCGTGGTGTCGCACCGCCGAGGGCGTACGGCTGTTCCGCTTCGACCGGATCGTCGACGCGCGGGTGCTCGACGAGCCGGCGATGCCCCCACCGCCTGCGGTGCAGGCCGCGCCGGACACCTCGCTGTTCGACCCGGACTCCGCGGATCCGTCACTGCCGACCGCCACGCTGCGGGTCAGCCGGTCGGCGTCGTGGATGTTCGACTACTACCCGCTGCGGGTGCTGGCCGAGCATCCCGACGGCTCCTGCGACGCGGCCATGACCTACGCCTCCGACGACTGGATGGCGAGGTTCGTCCTCGGGTTCGGGTCCGCCGTGGAGGTGCTCGCCCCGGAGGGGCTCGCCGAGCGGGTCCGGTCGGCGGCGGTCGCCGCATTGGCGGCCTACGAGGCCAGCGCGGCGACCAGAACCGAGTAGACTCGGCTCCGACGTCTGGAGGTAACGAAATTGGGTGGTCTCTCACCGTGGCACTGGGCCATCGTCATTGCCGTGTTCGTGCTGCTCTTCGGTGCCAAAAAGCTCCCCGACGCGGCGCGCTCCCTGGGTAAGTCGATGCGCATCTTCAAGTCCGAGATCAAGGAAATGCAGGCCGAGTCCAAGCCGGACACCCCGACTCAGATCACCTCCGAGCGCGTGTCCGACGGACCCGACCGTGGTGCGGCACCGGCGGAGTCCGAGACCTCACCGGACCAGCGCTCAGCCTGAACGGGTCGTCTCGCGCCGCGGTGCCAGCCCCGCGGTGGTGATCACGCGCCTGTGACCAGCACCTAGGCAACTGCCGTGCAGATCCCCGGAGTCCTCAAGAAACTCGACCCGCGCCGCCGCCGATCGCGGGTCAACCCAGACGGCACCATGTCGCTGGTCGACCATCTCACCGAGTTGCGCACGCGGCTTCTCATCTCGGTGCTCGCCGTCCTTATCACCACGGTCCTCGGCTTCCTGTGGTACGGCCACGGTTTCCTCGGGTTGCCCAGCCTCGGTGACTGGCTGCGAGGTCCCTACTGTGCGCTCCCGGACTCGTCGCGCGCGTCCATCACCCCCGACGGCGGATGCCGGCTGCTGGCGACCGCGCCGTTCGACCAGTTCATGCTGCGACTCAAGGTCGGTCTGACGGCCGGCATCGTGCTGGCCTGCCCGGTCTGGCTGTATCAGCTGTGGGCGTTCATCACACCGGGCCTCTACGCCAAGGAGCGGCGGTTCGCGGTCGCGTTCGTCACGGTCGGCGCCGGGCTGTTCGTCGCCGGGGCGGTGCTGGCCTACGTGGTGCTGGCCAAGGCGCTGGGCTTCCTGTTGACCATCGGCAGTGATGTTCAGGTCACCGCGCTCTCGGGCGAGCAGTACTTCGGCTTCTTGATCAACCTGCTGCTGGTGTTCGGGATCAGCTTCGAGTTCCCGCTGCTGATCATCATGCTGAACCTGGTCGGGGTGCTGCCCTACGAGCGGCTGAAGGCGTGGCGCCGCGGCCTGATCATGGGTGTGTTCGTTTTTGCGGCGTTCGCCACACCCGGGTCGGACCCGTTCTCGATGCTGGCCCTGGCGCTGGCGATCACCGCGCTGATGGAGTTCGCGATCCAGATCGCCCGGTTGTCGGACAAGGGCCGGGCCCGCCGCGCCGCGCTGGACTCGGTCGCCGACGACGAAGCCGCGCCCATCGGTACTGCCGAACCCATCGATGCGCCGTCTGCGGTGCCCTCGCCGTCCCGACTCGTCGTCGATGACGACGCGACCTGATCCGGTGCCGGCCCGCTCGCAGATCGACGCGTTCACCGCCCACCTGTCCTTCGCGCTCGATGACTTCCAGCGTCGTGCCTGCGAGGCTCTCGCCGGCGGGCACGGGGTCCTGGTGTGCGCCCCCACCGGTGCCGGCAAGACGGTGGTGGGGGAGTTCGCGGTCCATCTGGCACTGGCCGCCGGCGGCAAGTGCTTCTACACCACGCCGATCAAAGCGCTGAGCAACCAGAAGCACGCCGACCTGGTGCGCCGCTACGGCCCCGAGCGGATCGGTCTGCTCACCGGTGACCAGGCGGTCAACGGCGACGCCGACGTCGTCGTGATGACCACCGAAGTGCTGCGCAACATGCTCTACGCGGATTCTCCCGCGCTGCGCGGCCTTTCGTACGTGGTGATGGACGAGGTGCATTTCCTGGCCGACCGCATGCGCGGCGCGGTGTGGGAAGAGGTGATCCTGCACCTGCCCGAAGAGGTCCGGCTGGTGTCGCTGTCGGCCACGGTGAGCAATGCCGAGGAGTTCGGTGGGTGGATCCAGACGGTGCGCGGTGACACCACCGTCGTGGTCGACGAGCACCGCCCGGTGCCGTTGTGGCAGCACGTGCTGGTCGGCAAGCGGCTGCTGGACCTGTTCGACTACCGGGCCGCCGAGGCGGCCAAGTCCGGCCGCGAGCCGGCCGTCGACCCGGAGTTGTTGCGCCACATCGCTCACCGGCGCGAGGCCGACCGGCTCGCCGACTGGCAGCCGCGCGGCCGGGGCCGTCCGGGCCGGCCCGGCATCTACCGCACGCCGGGGCGGCCCGAGGTGATCTCGGTACTCGAACAGCGCGACCTGCTGCCCGCCATCACGTTCATCTTCTCCCGGGCCGGCTGCGACGCCGCGGTCAAACAGTGTCTGCGGGCGTCGCTGCGGTTGACCACCGACACCGAACGCGCCCGGATCGCCGAGATCGTCGACCGTCGGACCGCCGACCTCAACGACACCGACCTGGTGGTCCTCGACTTCCACGAATGGCGGGAAGGGCTGCTGCGCGGGCTGGCCGCCCACCACGCCGGCCTGCTGCCGACGTTCCGCCACACCGTCGAGGAACTGTTCACCGCAGGGTTGGTCAAGGCCGTGTTCGCCACGGAAACGTTGGCGTTGGGCATCAACATGCCGGCCCGCACCGTGGTGCTCGAACGACTGGTGAAGTTCAACGGCGAGCAGCACATGCCGCTGACGCCGGGCGAGTACACCCAACTGACCGGGCGGGCGGGCCGGCGCGGCATCGATGTCGAAGGCCACGCCGTGGTGCTGTGGAACCCTGATGTGGATCCGGCCGAAGTGGCCGGCCTGGCCTCGACGCGGACGTTCCCGCTGCGCAGTTCGTTCGCCCCGACCTACAACATGACCATCAACCTGGTCCATCAGATGGGTCCGCAGCAGGCGCACCGGCTGCTCGAGCGCTCCTTCGCCCAGTACCAGGCCGACCGGTCGGTGGTGGGACTCGTGCGGGGCGTCGAGCGCGGCGAACGGATGCTGGGCGAATCGGCCGCGGAGTTCGGCGGCCGCGACGCCCCGATCCTCGACTATGTGCGCCTGCGCGCGCAGATCACCGCGCGCGAGCGGGCGCAGTCGCGGGCCTCCCGGCTGCAGCGCCGGCAGGCGGTCAACGACGCGTTGGCGGCGCTGCGCCGCGGCGACATCATCACCATCACCCAGGGCAAGCGGGGCGGTCTGGCGGTGGTGCTGGAACCGGCCCGCGACGACGACGATCCGCGCCCGCTGGTGCTCTCCGAGCACCGGTGGGCGGGCCGCATCTCGTCGGCCGACTACTCCGGCGCGGCGCCGCCGGTCGGCCGGATGACGCTGCCCAAGCGGGTGGAACACCGCAACCCGCGGGTACGTCGGGACATGGCCTCCGCGCTGCGTTCGGCCGCGTCCGGGCTGGACGTGCCGTCGGCCCGGCCGCGCCGCAGCGGAGCGCCGCCGGAGCCCGACATCGATCCGGAGCTGGCCGCGCTGCGCGAACGGATGCGCGCCCATCCGGCCCACCGGCTGCCCGACCGGGAAGAGAAGGTGCGCGCGGCGGAGCGCTACCTGAAGATCGAGCGCGACAACGCCGCGCTGCGCAAGAAGATCGAATCGGCGACGAATTCGCTGGCCGTCACCTTCGACCGCATCGTGGTGCTGCTGACCGAACGGGGGTTCATCGCCGAAACCGGCGACGCCGCGCCGGCGGTGACCGACGCGGGACGGCTGCTCGCCCGCATCTACAGCGAGAGCGACCTGTTGGTGGCCGAATGTCTGCGCAGCGGCGTGTGGGATGAGCTCGACCCCGCCGAGTTGGCGGCTGCGCTGTCGGCGGTGGTGTACGAGTCGCGCCGCGACGGCGGGCTCAACGGGGTGGCCGAGGTGCCGACCGGCCGGTTGCGCCGCGCCCTCAACCAGACCCGCCGGCTGTGGGCCGAGTTGCGCACCGACGAGCAGCGCCACCGCATCGCGCACAGCCGCGAACCCGACGACGGCTTCGTCACCGCGATCTACCGCTGGGCACGCACCGGCGACCTGGCCACCGCGCTGGCAGCGTCCGACACCGCCGGCACCGGATCGTCCATGTCGGCCGGCGACTTCGTCCGCTGGTGCCGGCAGGTGCTCGATCTGGCTGATCAGGTGCGCGGTGCCGCACCCTCGCCGGCGTTGCGGGCGACCGCGAAACGCGCCATCAACGACGTCCGGCGCGGCGTCGTAGCTGTTGATGCCGGGTAGGGTGTGGCCCAGCAGGCACGGCACGACCAAGGAGAGAAATGAGCGGACCGCAGGGACCTGATCCGACGCAGCCGTGGCCGGGTCAACAGCCTGAGTCGTCGGGCGCGGAGCAACCGTCCGGCGATGCCGCCACCGACCAGGGCTGGCAGCCGCCGTCGGGGTCGGAGCAGGCGCAGGCGCCCGGTGCCGAGCAACCCCAATGGCAGCCCCCGGCCTACACGCCGCAGCAGTATCCGCAGTACCAACAGCCGCAGCAGTACGCGCCGCAGTATCCCCCCACCGACCAGTACGGTCAGCCGACCGGCTACCCCCAGCAGGGGCAGTACGGTCAGCCGGGCGCTTACGGGCAGCCCTACGGTCAGCCGGGCTACGGCCCGCCGCCCGGGCAATTCGGCCAGCAGCCGGGTCAGCCGGGGCAGTTCGGCCAGTACCCGGGCTATTCGGCGCCGGGTTCGGAGGACGGGTCGAAGCGCTCGCTGGCCGTCATCGGCACGGTCATCGGTGTGCTCGTCGGCGTCGTCGTCATCGCGGTCCTGGTGCTGGGTTTCTGGAAGCCGGGCTTCTTCGTCACCACCAAGCTCGACATCGGGGCCGCCGAGCAGGGTGTCCAGCAGATCCTGACCGACGAGACCAACGGCTACGGTGCCACCAACGTCAGCAATGTGACCTGCAACGACGGTGTCAGCCCGACCGTGCGCAAGGGCGCCACCTTCGAGTGTGAGGTCAGCATCGACGGCACCATCCGGCAGGTCACCGTGACGTTCCAGGACGACGAGGGCACCTACGAGGTCGGCCGGCCGAAGTAGCCGATCAGCCCGGCAGAGCGTCGAGCGCGCTCTGCAGGCGGCCGACCGAGGACGACACGCCGTAACGCTCGGCGAGTTCGGAGACTTTGCGGGGGTTCCGGGCCGCCAGCGGCAACGCGTCGGAGTCGGTGGAGAAATCCACGTCGCAGTCCGTGGCCACCCGCACCACCGGCGCCGCCGCCGCGATGTAGTCGGCCGCTCCGCGCAGCTTGGTGCGGTGGGCTTTCGACAGCCCCGAGCGGGGGTCCTCGGTGGCGGCCAGAATCTGGTCCAGGGAGCCGTATTTCGCCAACAGCGCAGCCGCGGTCTTCTCGCCGATGCCGGCCACACCGGGCAGCCCGTCGCTCGGGTCGCCGCGCAGCAGCGCCAGCTCGGCGTAGGCGGGTCCCGCGCGGTCGACCGGGACACCGTAGTTCTCGGCGACCTCCGCCGGACCGTGCTTGATGGCTTTGGAAAGGCCGCGGCCCAGGTAGAGCACCCGCACCGGCACCGGCTCCTCGCGGACGAGCTGCAGCAGGTCGCGGTCCCCGCTGACCACCACCACCGGGTCGTGCCGCTCCCGCTCGGCCAGCGTGCCCAGCACGTCGTCGGCTTCGTGGTGGGCCGCGCCGGCGGTCGCGATGCCGAACGCGTCGAGGATCTCGAAGATCATGTCGACCTGCGGGGTCAGGTCGTCGGGAACCTCCTCGACGTCGGGTTCGTCGTCGAGGTTCTCCTCGACCACCCGATGGGCCTTGTAGGACGGGATCAGGTCGACCCGCCACTGCGGTCGCCAGTCGTCGTCACGGCAGACCACCAACCGGTGCGGCTGTTCGCGGGTGATCACCGTGGCCACGGCGTCGAGGAAGCCGCGCACGGCGTTGACGGGTCGGCCGTCGGGGGCGGTGATGGACGACGGGACACCGAAGTAGGAGCGAAACCACATGCTCGCACCGTCGAGGAGCACCAGGGGAGCAGTCACCCCGCCATCCTGCCAGGGCAGTGACTAGCCTTGCGGTCATGTCCGACGGTCGATTCAGCACGCAGGTCTACGCCCACCGGATGGCCGCCGCCGCGCGCGCCGCCGCCGACGCGGGACTGGCGGGCCTGGTCCTGACTCCCGGCTACGACCTGCGGTATCTGACCGGCTCGCGCGCCCAGACCTTCGAGCGGCTGACCGCGCTGGTGCTGCCCGCCGCCGGCGACCCGACCGTCGTGGTGCCCCGGCTGGAACTGGCCGCCCTCAAGGAGTCCGCGGTGCCCGAACTGGGCGTGGCCGTGCGCGACTGGGTCGACGGCGACGATCCCTATGCGCTGGTCGCCGACGCGCTGGCGGGGGTGGATCAGCCGGCGGTGGCGGTGACCGAGTCCATGCCCGCCCTGCATCTGCTGCCGCTGGCGCAGACTCTGGGTGTGGTGCCGGTGCTGGCCACCGACGTCCTGCGCTCGCTGCGGATGGTCAAAGACGCCGCCGAGATCGACGCGCTGCGCGCCGCCGGCGCGGCGATCGACCGCGTGCACGCCCGGGTACCGGAGTTTCTCGTCCCCGGTCGCACCGAAGCCGACGTCGCCGCTGATATCGCCGAAGCCATTGTCGCCGAAGGGCATTCGGAGGTGGCGTTCATCATCGTCGGCTCCGGTCCGCACGGGGCCGACCCGCACCACGAATGTTCGGACCGGCAACTGCGGGAAGGCGATGTGGTGGTCGTCGACATCGGCGGCCCCTACGGCGTCGGCTACAACTCCGACTGCACCCGGACCTACAGCATCGGCGAACCCGGCGACGACGTGCGACGCCGGTATGCGGTGCTGCAGGAGGCGCAGCGCGCCGCGGTGGCCGCGGTGCGCCCGGGCGTCACCGCTGAACAGGTCGACGCCGCCGCCCGTGACGTGCTGGCGGCAGCCGGGCTGGCCGAGGCGTTCGTGCATCGCACCGGCCACGGCATCGGTCTGTCGGTGCACGAGGAGCCCTACATCGTCGCCGGCAACGCGCTGCCGCTGCAGCAGGGCATGGCTTTCTCGGTGGAGCCGGGCATCTACTTCGCCGGCGAGTGGGGCGCGCGGATCGAGGACATCGTGATCGTCACCGGCGACGGTGCCGAGCCGGTCAACAACCGACCGCACGATCTGACCGTGGTGCCGGTGCGCTGACTCCGCGGTCAGGTGTCGCTGCGGTCGAGCAGGCTCGACGAGCCCAGCACCCGCTCGATTTTGACCTCGATCACCACGCGTTTCGGATTCGGGCGCGGTGTGCGATAGCGCTGCGCGTAGCGCAGTTCGGCATCGCGCACGTGGTCGGTGTCGGTGCGTACCGTCGACTTGCCTTCCAGTGACAACCACCGGGCCCCGTCGACCTGGCTGAGCACGGCCACGCCGCGATGTTCGGCGTTGACCGCCTTCTGGGAACCTCCGGTGGTGATCACCCGGGCGATGTGGGTCTGCGGATCGAAGGTGAACCCGACGGCCACCACATGCGGTGATCCGTCGTTGCGCAACGTGGTCAGCATGGCGAGATGACGCTCGGTCAGGAAGGCCAGCGCGTCGGTGGTCAGCTTGGTGGTCGCCTTGCGACCGGATGTAGCCATCGGCCCCACGCTAGCGCAGGCGATAATCGCAGCCGTGGATGACACGGTGGACGACCCGGTCGTGATCTTCGGCGGGCGCAGTGAGATCGGCACCGAGCTGGGGCGGCGGGTGACCCGCGACGCGACGGTGATCCTGGCCGCGCGCCGGGCCGATGAGCTCGACGACCAAGTCTCGGCCATGCGGAAGGCGGGTGCGTCGGCCGTGCACACCATCGAATTCGACGCCGACGATCTGGCCTCCCATCGTGGCGTCGTCGACGGCATCCTCGCCCGCCACGGCGCGATCGGCACCGCGGTGCTGGCCTTCGGCATCCTCGGCGACCAGGAGCGCGCCGAGCGGGATCCGGGCCACGCCGCGGCGATCGTGCACACCGACTTCGTCGCGCAGGTCAGTCTCCTCACCACGCTGGCCGACACGATGCGCGCCGCCGGACGCGGAACGCTGGTGGTGTTCTCCTCGGTGGCCGGGGTGCGGGTCCGGCGGGCGAACTACGTCTACGGGTCGGCAAAGGCCGGGCTGGACGGCTTCTGCAGCGGGCTCGCCGACGCCCTGCACGGATCCGGGGTCCGGTTGCTGGTGGTGCGTCCGGGCTTCGTGGTGGGCCGGATGACCGAGGGGATGTCGCCGGCGCCGTTCTCCTCGACACCGGCCGAGGTCGCCGACGCCACCGTTCGCGCACTGCGCCGGGGCCGGTCGCAGGTCTGGGTCCCGGGAATCCTCAAGCCGGTGTTCGCGGCGTTGAAGCTGCTGCCCCAACCGATCTGGCGGAGGATGCCGCGATGAACCGGATCGTGGTGGTCGGTATCGGCGCCGACGGAATGGCCGGGCTCGCCGAGTCGGCCCGCGCCGAATTGCGCAGAGCCACAGTGGTTCACGGATCGTCGCGGCAGATCGACCTGCTCGACGACTCGGTGTCGGCGCAGCGGCGGATATGGCCGTCACCGATGCTGCCCGCGCTGAGCGGTCTGCTCGACGGGGCCGACGGGGACGTGCATGTGGTGGCCAGCGGCGACCCGTTGCTGCACGGGGTCGCGACATCGTTGATCCGGCTGCACGGCACCGACCGGGTGACGGTGCTGCCGCATGTGTCGTCGGTGACGCTGGCCTGCGCGCGGCTCGGGTGGCCCGCGCCGGACACCGAGATCATCAGCCTGGTCACCGCCGCGGCGCACACCGCCGTGCGCCGCGGCGGTCAGGCGATCGTGCTGTCCCGCGACGCCTCGACCCCGGCCGCACTGGCCCGGTTGCTCACCACCAGCGGGCGCGGCGACTCGGAGCTCACCGTGCTCGAACAACTCGGCGGGCCCGCCGAGCGGGTGCGGACCGACACCGCCCGGCAGTGGGCGTCCCGACCGCCCGCCGACGTCGACGACCTCAACGTGATGGCGGTGCGCTACCTGCCCGACGAACGGCGGTTCGGCGCGCTGCCCGACGATGCATTCGCCCATGACGGGCAGATCACCAAGCAGGCGATGCGGGCCGTGACCCTGGCTGCGCTGGCGCCGCGGCCCGGTGAACTGCTCTGGGACGTGGGCTCGGGGTCGGGCAGTGTGGCCATCGAGTGGTGCCGAACCGGGCCCGGCTGCCGGGCGATCGCCTTCGAACGCAACGATGCCCGGCGCGAACGGATCGCCCGGAACGCGGCAGCCCACGGGGTAGGCGTCGAGACCAGCTTCGACGCGCCGGAGGCGTTCCGCTCCGCACCGGCCCCCACGGCGATCTTCCTCGGCGGCGGCGTCAGCCAGCCCGGCCTGATCGACGCGTGCTGGCAGGCTCTGCGGCCCGGCGGGCGGCTGGTCGTCAACGCGGTCACCGTGGAGTCCGAAGCGGTTCTGGCGCAGTCGTTTTCCCGGTACGGCGGTGAATTACAGCGTTTCGCGCACTACCGCGGTGAAGCGGTCGGGTCGTTCACCGGCTGGCGGCCGGCGATGCCGGTCACGCAGTGGTCGGTGACGAAGCCTCATACGATCTGACCAGCTCGATCGAATCGAGTTCGCGGATCGCCCGGCAGCCGCGGTGCAGCATGGTCAGCATCATCTCGTCACCACGCTCGGTGGACGACGCGAACGCGGTGCCCAGCGCGGTGATCAGCGGTGCCTGCAGCACCCCGAGTCGGTAATCGTGCCAACAGGTCTCGAGGTCGTAGCCGGTGACGCCGTGGCCCAGCAGCGCCGCGTGGTAGCGCGCCACCAGATCGCGTTCGACTGCTGCGCGCGTCTCGGGCTGCAGGCTGGTCCCGGTGAAATACGCCAGATCCCGGCTCGGCAGCCCGATTCCCAGCGTCTGCCAGTCGACGACGGTGACGCGGGTGCGGTCGGGATCGTAGAGCAGGTTGTCGAGCCGGTAGTCGCCGTGCATCAGCGAGAAACGGTCGGGCACCGCGAGCAGCCACGGGGTGACCAGGCTCATGGCGGCCAGCAGCGTATCGCGGTCCTCGTCGCTGACCGACGCGCCGAGTTTGTCCAGCGTGATGTCGGCGGCCATCTTGGCTACTTCGCCCATGCCGCCGGCGGCGGCCTCGTCGCCGGGTTTGGGCATGACGATCGAGGGCAGGTCGAAGTAGCGCCGCTCGTTCCACGTCGGGCCGTGCAGCCCCGCCAGTGCCTCGACGGCCAGCTCGGCCTCGGCCGCGGTGCACCCGGCGATCTGGTCGCCCTGCACGGCAGGAGCCATGTCGGCCAGCACGAGCACGAAATCTTTGCCGTCGGAGGAGATCTCGCTGTGGAAGCAGTTCGGCGCCGGAATGGCGACATCCTTGGCGATCGCGGTGTAGAAGTCCACCTCGGATACGTAACCCAGCGCCACGCGCTCGCGCACCGCGTCGTCCTGTGCGGGCAGTTTCACCGCGAAAGTCGTTGGCGGAGTGGAGGGTCGGTCGCCCGGGGGGTAGCTGGCCGTGACCCGGTAGGTCGCGCCGGTCTGGCCGGTGCCGATGGCGACCACATCCACCGCGCTGACCTCGGTGCCCAGTACCGATCCCAGCCAGGCGGCGGTGAGATCTTCGGGACTACGGGGAATCGTCACTCGCATCGCCTTTCGTCAGGCGCCGTCTTCGGCGTAGATGGTGCGTAACCAGATCGTCTCGGCGCCCGACAGCAGGTCGTCACGGCTGAGTCGGCCGCCGACGGTGTAACGCTCCATCAGCCGGTCGTTGAACTCCAGCAGCAGGCTGGCCAGCACGTCGGGTGCGGTGCCGGCGGGGGCGCGGCCACCGGAGCGTTCACCGTTGATCATCGCCGCGACCGACGGCACGAACGATTCCCGGGCGTCGTCCCACAGAGTGCGGACGGCGGCGCTGGTGGCCCGGGCCTCGAGCATCGCCTGGAGCAGGTAGCGGTGCTCGTCGACGGTGTCCAGCAGCGCGTCGAGCATCCCGCGGATCCGGGCGCGGGGCGGCCGGTCGGTGCTGCTGAGCAGGTCGCGCGCCATGAATCCGTCGTCGTACATCGGCTCCAGTAGCGCTGCCACCGCGGCGGCCTTGTTCTCGAAGTAGAAGTAGAACGCCGACCGGGTGACGCCGGCCCGGCGAGTCACGTCGGCGATATTGAGGGCGTCGAAACCCGACTCACGGAGATGGTGATCCAGTGACTCCAGGATCGCGGTTCGGCGGATGTCGCTCTTCTGCGGCTGGCGCCGGTCGGTGGGAGAGCGCACCGCGCGACCCTAGCCTGGGGTTCTGACGACTGTCAACGATGCGAGACGGCTGTCAACCGGTCGGGTAGTAGCGCGGCGTGAACACCCGGTCGGGCGCGCCGTCGGAGTCGGCCGGATGCCATTGCGTCTGTGAGGAGCCGACGATGAGCAGGCAGCGCATATCCACCTGCGCCGGGTCGAGGTCAGCCAGGCGTACCACCGCCACCGACTCGGCGGGGCCGGCGACGTCACGGCCGATGACCACCGGGGTGTTCGGATCGCGGTGGGTCAGCAGGAGGTCGCGCATCGCACCCACCTGCCAGGTGCGGGTCTTAGAGGCGGGGTTGTAGATCGCCAGCACCAGGTCGGCTTCGGCCGCGGCGCGCAGACGGCGCTCGATGACGTCCCACGGTTTGAGCCGGTCGGACAGCGAGATCACTGCGTAGTCGTGACCCAGCGGCGCGCCGACGCGGCTGGCGACCGCCTGCGCGGCGGTCATGGCCGGGATGACCCGGACTTCCACCCCGGGCCACTGTTTGGCCTCTTCGAGCACCGCGGTGGCCATCGCGAAGACGCCGGGGTCGCCGGAGGAGACGACCGCGACATTGCGGCCCTGCTGGGCGAGCTCACACGCCAGCCGCGCGCGGGCCGGCTCGTCGGTGTTGTCGCTGGGGTGGCGCTGCTGGCCGTCGCGGACCACGACCCGGTCCAGGTAGGGGCCGTACCCGATGAGGTCGGTCGCCCCCGCCAGTTCGCGGCGGCACTCCGGCGTGGTCCACTGCGCGTCACCCGGCCCGAGCCCGACCACCGCGACCGAGCCGGTTGCCGCCGGTCCGGCGGGGCGGCCGGCCAGCATGGCCAGGGCGAAGTACGGCACCGAGCCGTCGTCGACGTCGGCGGCCGGCAGCACCCGCTGACGCTCGGTGCTGGCCCTTTCGACATAGAACGCCTCGTCGAGCCGCCCGGACGCCGAAAGCGCTTCGCGCACCCGCGGATAGGACCGGCCCAGCTTCAGGATCACCGCGGCGTCGGTGTCGGCCAGCCGACGCTGGAGTTCGTCGGCGGGCAGCGTTCCGGGCAGGATCGTCAGTACCTGTTCGCCCTGCACCAGCGGCGTGGCCACCGCCGCCGACGCGGCACTGACCGACGTCACCCCGGGCACGATGTGGGCGTCGAAACGCTGCGTCAGGCGGGTGTGCATGTGCATGTAGGAGCTGTAGAACAGCGGATCGCCCTCGGCGAGCAGCGCCACATCGCGACCGGCGTCGAGGTGCGCGGCGATGCGGTCGGCGGCCTCGCGGTAGAAGTCCTCCATGGCGCCGGCGTAGCCGCCCGGATGGTCGGCGACCTCGGTGGTCACCGGGTAGACCAGATGTTCCTCGATCTGGCCGTCGCGCAGATAGGGTTCGGCGATACCGCGGGCGATGCTGCGGCCGTGCCGAGCGCTGTGATAGGCCACCACGTCGGCCGCCCCGATCACCCGGGCAGCCTTCACCGTCACCAGCTCGGGGTCACCGGGCCCCAGCCCGACCCCCCACAGGGTTCCGCGTTGCTCGCTCATTCCTGCTCTGCCGCAATCGCATTCACGGCCGCGGCGGCCATCGCACTGCCCCCGCGGCGACCGGTCACCAACAGGTACGACATACCTCGGGGGTGCGCGATGAGCTCGGCTTTGGACTGCGCGGAGCCGACGAAGCCGACCGGTCCGCCCAGCACGGCCACCGGGGCGCCGACGCCTTCGTCGACGAGCTCGAGCAGCCGGAACAGTGCCGTCGGCGCATTGCCGACGGCGAAGACCGCGCCGGGGATCCGGTCGGCCCACAGGTCGACCGCGGCCGCCGACCGGGTGGTGCCCAGCTCGGCGGCCAGCTCGGGGGCACGGTGGTCACCGACCAGCGAGACCACCTCGTTGTCGGCGGGCAAACGGGACCGGGTGATCCCCGCGGCGACCATGGACGAGTCACACAGGATCGGCGCGCCGTCGCGCAGCGCCGCATGTGCCCGCGCCACCACATCCCCGGTGTAGGCGACATGCTCGGCGAGGTCGACCTGCCCACAGGTGTGGATCAGCCGCACGACCACGCGCGCCACATCGTCGGGAAACCTCGTCAGGTCGGCTTCGTCGCGGATCGTCGCGAACGACTGCCGGTAGATCTCAGCGGCGTCGCGAATGTAGTCGAGCACCTGCTCACCCTAAGGGTGGGCCGACAGCGGGCGGTAACCGTCTCCGGTGGCGACGACGACCTGCCCACCCGCGGGACTGCCGCATGCCCGCTCGCATCCGACGAAGTGCCGATGAGTCGTGCCGGTGACCGCCGCGGCGCGGACCGCGGCCGCGGCGTCGGCGCGCACGTCGGCTCTCGACCGTGCACAACCCGGCAGGCCCGTGCACGCCGACACGTCCAGCCACGGCGAGTTCTCGTCGAAGACCAGGCCCATCGGAGCCAGCACCCGCAAGGCGGTGTCGGCGACGCTTTCGTCCAGGTCGAACAGCAGCACCGACCGCCACGGCGTGACGACAATCGGGGCGTCCACCGCGGCCAGGAACCGGGCCACCTCGGCGTCGAGGACACCCAGCGGCACCGCAGCGCCCAGCGCGACGCGGCCGTCCTCCTGCGCGATCCAGCCGACCGGCGGCCGGGTCCGGCCCGGCCACGTCCTACCCGGCGCAGCAGTGGGCTGCTGACCGAGCAGCGTGCCGGGATCGTCGAGTTCGGTGACCCGCCAGGCCTTCTCCCGGACATCGAGGAATCGGTGGGCGAGCGTGGTCAACATGGCGATCACGTCACCGTGCGCCACGCGCACACCGGTGTCGCGGCCGGCCAGCAGGACCGCTGCGGTCGTCCCGTCGACCGCGTGGCTGCCGATATCGGCGGCCAGGCCCGAGACGTCACCGCGGCCGTCGTCGATGCCGAACATGAACCGGCCAGGCAGTTCGGCCAGCCGGGAATCCTCGCGGATCGCCCGGTCCAGTGCGGTCACGGCGCCACGGATGTCGACGGTTCCGCCGACGCGCCCGGACAGCGGCGAGGCGACAATGTTGCGGACTCTCTCGTGGGTCGGTGACGGGAGCAGTCCGGCGGCCGCGAGCCGATCGGCCACCGCAGCGGTGTCGCCGACGCCGCGGATCTGCAGGTTGCCGCGCGAGGTCAGCTCCAGCGTCGAGGATCCGTGCTCGATCGCGGCCAGCGCGATCGCCTCCAGTTGCTCGGCCCGCAGCATCCCGCCCGGCAACCGGATGCGGGCCAGTTCACCGTCGGCTGCGGTATGGGTCTGCAGCGCGCCGGGGCAGGCGTCGTCGTCCCGTGATCTGGGCACCCGTCCACGGTACAAGCGCTGCTCCGTCGGACTCGGATGTGACCGCCATCACTTCGCTGAGCGGACAGTTCCGTCCCGCACACGAGCGGCTCAAAACCCAGTACCGGCGGTACCGTCTGGCATACCGCCCGCGAGGTCGCGGACACCGGAAAGGACCTGCCATGCTGTCGATCGTCGTCATCGCCGCCGTGATCGCCGCGCTCGTCGCCGTGCTCGGCCTGCCCTATGGACAGACCTGGTACGCCCGCTGGAACCCGCCCCGCTGACGGGCGTCCTCGGCCGGCGCGTTCGTACGGTACGAATGTGGGGTGACCGAGCCCGCCGCCGCTGACCGCGCGCCCACCGTCTTGCTGCTGTCCACGTCGGACACCGACCTGATCACGGCCCGGGCCAGCGGCGCGCAGTATCGCTGGGCCAACCCGTCCCGGCTGGTCGACGGCGAGCTCGAGGAACTTCTGGCCGGATCCGATATCGCGGTCATCCGCATCCTCGGCGGTTACCGCTCCTGGCAACACGGCATCGACGCGGTCGCCGCCAGCGGCATCCCGACGGTGGTGGTCAGCGGCGAGCAGGCGCCCGACGCCGATCTTATGGGGCACTCCACCACGCCCGCCGGCGTCGCGCTGCAGGCCCACATCTACCTGGCCCAGGGCGGCGTGCCGAACCTGGCGAACCTGCACGCGTTTCTGTCGGACACCCTGCTGATGACCGGGTTCGGCTTCGCCGAGCCGGTCACCACGCCGACGTGGGGCCTGCTGGAGCGGCCCCGCCCGAGCTCTGCCGGTCCGACCGTCGCCGTGTTGTATTACCGCGCACAGCATCTGGCCGGCAACACCGCCTACGTCGAGGCCCTGTGTGACGCGATCACCGACGCCGGGGGAACGCCGCTGCCGGTGTTCTGCGCATCCCTGCGTACCGCTGACGCGGAGCTGCTGGCCCTGCTCGGCACCGCCGACGCACTGATCACCACGGTGCTGGCGGCGGGGGGTGCCACCCCGGCGGCGGTCGGCGCCGGGGGAGCCGACGACACGTGGAACGTCGCGCATCTGGCCGAGCTGGACGTGCCGATCCTGCAAGGCTTGTGCCTGACGAGCTCACGGGCGCAGTGGGAAGCCAATGACGACGGCATGTCGCCGCTGGACGTCGCCACGCAGGTGGCGGTGCCCGAGTTCGACGGCCGCATCATCACGGTGCCGTTCTCGTTCAAGGAGATCGACGACGAGGGCCTGATCTCCTACGTCGCCGACCCCGAGCGGTGTGCCCGGGTGGCCGGACTGGCCGTCGGCCATGCCCGGTTGCGTTCGATCACCCCCGCCGACAAGCGGGTGGCCCTGGTGTTCTCGGCCTACCCCACCAAGCACGCGCGGATCGGCAATGCGGTGGGTCTGGACACGCCCGCCAGTGCGATCCGCCTGCTGCAGGCGATGCGCGAGGCCGGCTACGACATCGGGGAGGTGCCCGGGCTGGCGGCCGAAGATGGTGACGCGCTGATGCACACCCTGATCGAACGGGGCGGTCAGGATCCGGACTGGCTCACCGACGGCCAATTGGCGACCAACCCGATCCGCGTGTCGGCCAACGACTATCGGGGCTGGTTCGCCACCCTGCCGGCGGATCTGGCCGACGCGGTGGTCGAGCACTGGGGCCCGCCGCCGGGCGAACTGTTCGTCGACCGCAGCCGGGACCCGGACGGCGAGATCGTCATCGCAGCAATGGTTTCGGGCAACATCGTGATCATGGTGCAGCCGCCGCGTGGGTTCGGTGAGAACCCGGTGGCCATCTACCACGATCCCGACCTGCCGCCCAGCCACCACTATCTGGCGGCGTACCGCTGGCTCGCAGGTGAATTCGGGGACAGCTCCTTCAAGGCCGACGTCGTCGTCCATCTCGGTAAACACGGCAACCTGGAATGGCTGCCGGGCAAGACGCTGGGCATGTCGGCCTCGTGCGGAACCGATGCCGCGCTGGGCGATCTGCCCTTGATCTACCCGTTTTTGGTCAACGACCCGGGGGAGGGGTCGCAGGCCAAGCGACGCGCGCACGCCACCCTGGTCGACCACCTGATCCCGCCGATGGCCAGAGCCGAGACCTACGGTGACATCGCCCGGCTGGAACAGCTGCTCGACGAACACGCCACGGTGTCCGCGCTGGATCCGGGCAAGCTGCCGGCCATCCGCCAGCAGATCTGGACCCTGATGCGCGCGGCGAAGATGGACCACGACCTCGGGCTCGAGGATCGTCCGGACGAGGACTCCTTCGACGACATGCTGCTGCACGTCGACGGGTGGCTGTGCGAGATCAAGGACGTCCAGATCCGCGACGGGCTGCACGTGTTGGGCCAGGCCCCGCACGGCGAGGACGAAGTCGACCTGGTGCTGGCGATCCTGCGGGCCCGCCAGCTCTTCGGTGGTGAGCAGACCGTGCCGGGGCTGCGTCAGGCGCTGGGTCTGGCCGAGGACGGCAGCGACGAACGCGTCGCCGTCGACGCGGCCGAGGCGCGGGCGCGGGACCTCGTGGTGGCACTGCAGGACAGCGGTTGGGACCCCGCCGTCGTGGACTCGTTGACCGACGACACCGACGTGGCGGCGATCCTGCGTTTCGCCGCCACCGAGGTGGTTCCGCGGCTGGCCGGCACCGCCGGCGAGATCGACCAGATCCTGCGCGCGCTCGACGGCCGTTTCATCGCGGCCGGCCCGTCCGGCTCCCCGCTGCGCGGGCTGGTCAACGTGCTGCCCACCGGGCGCAACTTCTACTCCGTCGACCCCAAGGCGGTGCCGTCGCGCCTAGCCTGGGAAACGGGTGTGGCGATGGCGGATTCGCTGCTGGAGCGCTACCGCAGCGATTACGGGCGGTGGCCGGAGTCGGTCGGTCTGTCGGTGTGGGGCACCTCGGCGATGCGCACTGCCGGTGACGACATCGCCGAAGTCTTTGCGCTGCTGGGGGTTCGGCCGATCTGGGACGACGCGTCGCGGCGGGTGGTGAATCTCGAACCGATCCCGTTGGCCGAGCTCGGTCGCCCACGCATCGACGTCACGGTGCGCATCTCCGGGTTCTTCCGGGATGCGTTCCCGCATGTCGTCGCGCTGCTCGATGACGCCGTGCAACTCGTGGCGGACCTCGACGAAGCGGCCGCGGACAACTACGTGCGTGCGCACACCCTGGCCGACGTCGCCGAACACGGCGACCAGAGGCGAGCCACCACAAGGATCTTCGGATCGAAGCCGGGTACCTACGGCGCCGGGCTGTTGCAGTTGATCGACAGCCGCAACTGGCGCGACGACGCCGACCTGGCCGCGGTGTACACCGCCTGGGGCGGCTTCGCCTACGGCCGCGGCCTCGACGGCGCACCGGCCACCGACGACATGAACCGCGCCTACCGCCGAATCGCCGTGGCGGCCAAGAACACCGACACCCGCGAGCACGACATCGCCGACTCCGACGACTACTTCCAGTACCACGGCGGCATGGTGGCCACCGTGCGGGCGTTGACCGGCAAAGACCCGGCTGCCTACATCGGCGACAACACGCGCCCGGACGCCGTGCGCACCCGCACGCTGTCGGAGGAGACCACCCGGGTGTTCCGGGCCCGCGTGGTCAACCCGCGCTGGATCAACGCGATGCGCCGCCATGGATACAAGGGGGCATTCGAGATGGCGGCCACCGTCGATTACCTGTTCGGCTACGACGCCACCGCGGGCGTGATGGCCGACTGGATGTACGAGCAGCTGTCCTCGAGCTACGTCCTCGATGACGAGAACCGCAAGTTCATGGCCGAGTCCAACCCGTGGGCGTTGCACGGCATGGCCGAACGTCTGCTCGAAGCCGCCGGCCGCGGAATGTGGGCTGCTCCCGAGCCCGCCACCCTGGACGGTCTCAAGCAGGTGCTGTTGGAGACCGAAGGCGACCTCGAAGGCTGACGTCGCCTTGGCTTCGCGCGCACCCCTTGGGGGCGGT
Organism: Mycolicibacterium duvalii; assembly: GCF_010726645.1. Classification (NCBI taxonomy): domain Bacteria; kingdom Bacillati; phylum Actinomycetota; class Actinomycetes; order Mycobacteriales; family Mycobacteriaceae; genus Mycobacterium; species Mycolicibacterium duvalii. Next base: position 1,171,492 of record NZ_AP022563.1, read on the forward strand.
TACGTAACGCAGTGGCGGAATCTGGACCCGAAAATCGCCGTGGGGTTACGCAACCAGTGGGCTTGCTGCAAGGGCCGCCGCCGCGCGGCCGCCGGCCCGGCCGGACGTTAGATTGGCGATATGACCGCCACTTTTGCCGACGTCGCCAAGTCGGAGTACATCCTGCTGACCACGTTCACCAAGGACGGCCGGCCGAAGCCGACGGCGATCTGGGCCGCGCCGGCCGACGACGGGCTGATCGCCATCACCCAGGAGCAATCCTGGAAGGTCAAGCGGCTGCGCAACACCTCCCGGGTGACCATCGCGCCGTGCGACCGGGCCGGTAAACCCAAGGGCGATGCGGTCGAGGCCACAGCGCGGATTCTGGACAAGTCGGCCAACGGGGCCACCTACGACGCGCTGGGCAAGCGCTACGGGCTGCTCGGCAAGACCTTCAACTTCTTCTCGAAGCTGCGCGGCGGGATGGAGAAGAACGTTTCGATCGAGATCAAACCGGTCAATTAGGTCTGCCATGGCCGCCCCGACGTTTCAGGACGTCTACCGCGAGAAGTATCTGCTGCTGACCACCTTCACCAAGGACGGCAAACCCAAGCCGACTCCGGTGTGGGGCGTTCCCGATGGTGACAAGCTGCTGATCATCACCGATGACGGGTCGTGGAAGACCAAGCGGATCAACAACACGCCGCGGGTCACGATCCAGAAGTGCGGCGTGCTCGGCAAGGTCAAGGGCGAACCCGTCGAAGCCGTCGCCCGCATGCTGCCGAAGTCCGAGACGCGGCGAGTGTTCACCATGATCATCCGGCGGTACTGGAATCACGCCTGGTACTTCATTCCGCAGGCGATCCTGCGGGGCGGCATCGACAAGGTGCACGCCGCGATCGAGGTACGCGCGCCCGACTGACCCAGGAACCCACAGCGCCGGCCGCGCGTTGGCACACTATGGCGATGAGGCTGTTCCTGCTCTACGTGGTGCTCGAGCTGGCTGTCGTAGTGGCGCTGGCGTCGACGATCGGCTTCGGATGGACCGTGCTGCTGCTGGCCGGCACCTTCCTGCTCGGGCTCGCCCTGGCCGGTTCGCAGGTGCGCCGCCACATCCGCCGGTTGCGCTCCGGGCTCACCGTCGCCGACGCGCAGGGGGCCGTCACCGACAGCGTGCTGGTCGCACTGGGTACGGTGCTCGTCGTGATTCCTGGTCTCGCCAGCTCCGTCCTCGGGGGCCTGCTGCTGCTCCCGCCCACCCGTGCCGCGGCACGACCGCTGGTCACCGCGCTGGCCGCGCGCCGCGCCCCGCTGATCGTCGGGGTGAGCACCATGGGCAGCACCATGGGCCCTGCCGCAGCGGGCCGGACCGGTCGAGGCGACTACATCGACGGCGAGGTCATCGACACCGTCGACCGGCCCGTCGATGCGCCCCGGCAGCTTCCGCGCCGGCCGGAGTGAGCTCCACCGCTCTGCTGGTCAACGGGCGGATCCACAGCCCGGCCATGCCCGACGCGACCGCCATCGCCATCCGGGACGGGATCGTCGCCTGGCTCGGCCGTGACGAGGTGGGCCGCGCACAGTTCCCGGACGCAGAGATCATCGACCTCGACGGCGGCTTCGTCGCACCGGCGTTCGTCGACAGCCACTTCCACACCACCGCGACAGGACTGGCGCTGACCGGGCTGGATCTGCGGTCCGCGCGGTCGCTGCAGGAGTGCCTGACCCTGCTCGCCGACTTCGCCGCCGCTCACCCCGACGGCGTCATCTGGGGTCACGGATGGGACGAGACGGGGTGGCCGGACCAGTGTGCGCCCACCACCGCCGACATCGACGCCGTGGTCGGTGACCGCTCCGCGTATCTCACCCGGATCGACGTGCATTCGGCGGTCGCCTCGACCGCGCTGCGCCGCCGTGCCGGGCTGAGCTGCGGACAGGCCCCGCTGAACGCCGATGCGCACCACCTGGCGCGCCGTGCGGCCCGCGCCGCGCTGACCCCGGCCCAGCGCGACCGCGCGCGCCGCGCCGCGCTGGATGCGGCGGCGGCGGCCGGGATCGTCGCCGTGCAGGAGTGCGCCGGACCCGACGTCTCCGGCCTCGACGACTTCGGTGAACTCCTCGACCTCGACCACGGCGTCGAGGTGCTGGGTTACTGGGGCGAAGCGGTCGTAACGGCCGACGAGGCACGCGAGTTGATCCGGACCACTCGGGCGCGTGGGCTGGCCGGCGACCTGTTCGTCGACGGCGCGCTGGGCTCGCGCACCGCATGGCTGCACGAGCCCTACACCGACGAGCCCACCACGACCGGCAACAGCTACCTCGACGTCGACGCCGTCACCGCCCACCTCGCCGCCTGTACCGAAGCCGAGATCACCGCCGGGTTCCACGTCATCGGTGACGCCGCCGTGTCGGTGGTCGTGACCGCGCTGCAACGGGTCGTCGAGCGTTTCGGCAGCGTGGCCGTCGCCCGTTGCGGGCACCGCCTCGAGCACGTCGAGATGATCACCGAAGAGCAGGTCGCGCTTCTGGGCAGCTGGGGTGTGATCGCCAGCGTGCAGCCGAACTTCGACGCGCTCTGGGGCGGCACGGACGGCATGTATGCGCAGCGTCTCGGCGCGGTGCGCGCCCGCGGGCTGAACCCGTTCGCGCTGCTGGCCTCTCACGGGGTGCCGCTGGCGCTGGGATCGGATTCGCCGGTGACCGACATGAACCCGTGGTCGGCGGTGCGGGCGGCGACCAGCCATCACACGCCGGGCAGCGCGATCTCGGCTCGCGCGGCGTTCGCCGCCGCCACCCGGGGAGCGTGGCGCGCCGCGGGCATCCGCGACGGCCTCAGCGGAACCCTGGTGCCCGGCGCACCCGCCAGCTACGCGGTGTGGGATGCCGAGGAATTCGACGTCACCGCGCCGACCGACGCCGTGGCGCGCTGGTCGACCGACCCGCGCTCCCGTGTCCCGGAGCTGCCCGCGCTGCACGATCGCCTGCCGCATTGCCGCCGTACCGTGCACCGAGGCGTGACGATCCATGGCTGAGCGCCTCGGTCAGCGGACCGCTCAGGCGGTCGCGCGCCGATCTGGGCGCCTGACCGTCAGCATCGCCGCCGGGCTGGCGCTCTACGCCGGCTTCCCGCCGGTCGGCTGGTGGTTCATGGCGATCTTCGCGTTCGCTGCGCTGAACTGGGTGTTGACCCGGCCGGACACCACCGCCGCCGGGGGCCTCGGATATGGGTTGCTGTTCGGGCTGGCCTTCTACCTGCCGCTGCTGCCGTGGATCAGCGGCCTGGTCGGCGCAGTGCCGTGGCTGGCGCTCAGCCTTGCCGAGGCCGTCTTCCCCGCCCTGTTCGGTCTGGTCGCGGTGCTGGTGCGACGAGTCCCGGGCTGGCCGCTGTGGTTCGCCGGGCTGTGGTCGGCGCAGGAGTGGCTCAAGTCGACGGTGCCGTTCGGCGGCTTCCCGTGGGGCGTCGTCGGGTTCTCCCAGACCGACGGTCCGCTGCTTCCGCTGGCGTATCTCGGCGGTGCACCGCTGGTGTCGTTCGCCACGGCGCTGATCGGCTTCGCGCTGGCCGCCATGGCGATGGAGGTCACCGGCTGGTGGCGCAGGGACGCCGCCGTTCGAGCGGCCGCGCCCCCGGCGGTCGTGCTGCCCGGGGTGTGCATCGCGCTGGTGCTGCTGACCACGGCGCTGGTCTGGCCGCAGGTGCGCAAGTCCGGTGCCGGCGCCGGCGACGACGCCCCCATCACCGTTGCCGCGATACAGGGCAATGTGCCCCGACTGGGGCTGGACTTCAACGCACAGCGCCGCGCTGTGCTGGACAACCACGTCCGCGAGACGTTACGACTGGCCGACGACGTTGCGGCCGGGCGCGCACCGCAACCCATGCTGGTGATCTGGCCGGAGAACTCTTCGGACATCGATCCGCTGGCCAATGCCGACGCCGCCGAACAGATCTCGACTGCTGCCGCCGCCATCGACGCGCCCATTCTGGTCGGCGGGGTGGTCGCCGCGCCGGGCTACAGCGCGACCAACCCGGTCTCGACGAACTCGGTGATCGTGTGGAACCCGGGGACCGGTCCTGCCGACCGCCACGACAAGCAGATCGTGCAACCGTTCGGTGAGTACCTGCCCTGGCGCAGCTTCTTCAGCATGCTCTCGCCGTACGCCGACCGGGCGGGGTACTTCATCCCCGGTGACGGTGACGGCGTGGTGCGCGCCGCCGGCGTCCCGGTCGGCGTGACCACCTGCTGGGAAGTGATCTTCGACCGGGCAGCCCGCGAATCGGTGCGCAGTGGAGCCCAGATGCTGACCGTGCCGACCAACAACGCGACGTTCGACGAGACGATGAGCGAACAGCAGCTGACGTTCGCCAAACTGCGCGCGGTCGAACACGACCGGTACACCGTCGTCGCGGGCACCACCGGGATCAGCGCGGTGATCGCGCCCGACGGCCACGAGCGGGCCCGCACGAGCTTCTTCGAACCCGCCTACCTCGACCAGCAGATCCGCCTCAAGACCGGCTTGACCCCGGCGACGCGTTTCGGGCCGTACGTCGAAGCTGCACTGATCGCCCTCGGGGCCGCAGGTGTGATCGGCGCAATACTGCACAATGGATCAGTCGTGCCGGCAAGACTGCGCGGCCGGCGAGCAACGCCCCACGCCCGCGAAGACAGTGAAGGAGCCGCATGAGCACCCCCGGTGGCTTGAACGGCGACCGCACTCCCGCAGGGCGGCCCAGCGACCGCACCTTGGTCATCATTCCGACCTACAACGAGCGCGACAACCTCGTGACGATCGTTTCGCGGGTGCACGCCGCGGCACCTGAGGTACACGTCCTGGTCGTCGACGACGGCAGCCCCGACGGCACCGGGCAGCTGGCCGACGAGCTCGCGCTGGCCGACCCCGACCGCGTCCACGTGATGCACCGCACGTCCAAGGACGGCCTCGGCGCGGCCTACCTCGCCGGCTTCGCGTGGGGGCTGAATCGCCAGTACACGGTGCTGGTGGAGATGGACGCCGACGGCAGCCACGCCCCCGAGCAGCTGCACCGCCTGCTCGACGAGATCGACAAAGGCGCCGACGTGGTCATCGGTTCGCGCTACGTGCCGGGTGGGGAAGTCCGTAACTGGCCCCGCCGCCGGCTGATCCTGTCCCGCACGGCCAACGGCTACTCACGCATCCTGCTGGGCGTCGACGTGCACGACATCACCGCCGGCTATCGCGCCTACCGGCGCGAGGTGCTGGAGAAGATCGACCTGTCCGCGGTGGACTCGAAAGGCTACGGCTTCCAGGTCGACCTGACGTGGCGTTCGATCAATGCGGGCTTCACTGTCGTCGAGGTCCCGATCACGTTCACCGAACGCGAGCACGGAGAGTCGAAGATGGACGGCTCCACCATCCGCGAGGCGATCCTCAAGGTCGCCCAGTGGGGGATGCGCGCCCGCATCGACCGGGCGCGCGGCACCGCACGCTGAACCGGGTCAGCTTCCGCGGCGGCGGGTCTTGATGATCTCGAGACGCTCTTTGAGCAGTTCGTCGAGCTCCTCGATCGAGCGGCGCTCCAACAGCATGTCCCAGTGGGTGCGCGGCGGCTTCACCTTCTTGGGTTCCGGCACGTCCCCCTCGATCAGGGTGCCCTCCATGCCGTTGCGGCACAGCCAGGTGCCGGGGATCTCGGCATCGTCGGCGAACGGGACGTCGAACTCCTCGCCGTTGTCGGTGCGGTAGCGCGCGACCTGACGGGGCGCCAAGTCATGGTTGCGATCCGTCTCGTAGCTCACCGCTCCGAGCCGGCTGCCCCTCAATACCCGATCAGCCATCGTCAACTCCTCCGCACAGATTTTCCGGCCTGCCGCGATGTCCAACGAAGCCGCGTCGTCGAGAGTTCCCGACATGGCCCGACTCGACCCTCCATGATACCGGGATTGCTGCGGGCTTCGGTTTAGAGTCTGGCTGTGACGCCTCCGGCCGCCCCGACCAGCACTCGCGCCCGACGGCAGAACTGCCGTTGGTGCGGACGCGAAGTCGCCGACAGCGGGCTGGGCCGGCGCCGGCAGTACTGCCGGCAGTCCTGCCGGCAGCGCGCCTACGAGCAGCGCGCGCTGGTCAAGGGCACCTCCGTCCCGGCGGACGCGGTGGTGCTCAGCGCCGAGGAGGCCGCTCTGCTGTCCGACCGCGTCTATCAGGTGCGATGCGCGGCCGAGGACATGGCCACTGCGATCGAGGAAGGAGCCGGCCCCGCCGAGTTGCGGTCGCTCTGCGACGCGGTGATGCAGGCGGCGCGCGCGGCCGACGGGTGGCGTTAGTCGGGGCGCGAACCAGGCCTCGGGCCGGTACTGTAAGCGCCTATCCACACCGTCCCGTCTGCCGATTCTTCCCCGCCGAGAGGGTCGTGGCGCTGGGACGATTTCGTCCTCGACGCCGCGCGGTACGAGCTGCGCCGTGGCGACACCGTGATCAAGGTGGAGCCGCAGGTGTTCGACGTGCTGATGGCGCTGGTGTCCCACCACGACCGACTGCTGACCAAAGAGGAGCTCCTGGACTCGGTGTGGGGCGGCCGGTTCGTCGGTGAAGCGGCGCTGACCAGCCGGATCAAGGCCGCCCGCCGGGCGTTGGGCGACGACGGCGAATCGCAGCGCTATATCCGTACCGTGCGCGGCCGCGGTTACCAGTTCATCGGACACCTCCGCGATGCGGTGGAGCGTGCCGATCCACCGCCGGAGATGCCGGCGCAGCACATCGCGTTCTGCCAGGCCGGCGACGGCGTCCGGCTGGCCTACGCGGTCACCGGCAGCGGCCCACCGCTGGTGCGGGCCGCGAACTGGATGACGCACCTGGGCTACGACATCGAGAGCCCCGTGTGGTGTCACTGGGTGCGCGACCTGTCGGTGCGGCACACCTTCGTCCGGTACGACGAACGCGGCTGCGGTCTGTCGGACTGGCACGCCCACGACTTCACCTTCGAGGACTGGGTGACCGACCTCGAATCGGTGGTGGAGGCCGTCGGTTTGCAGCGCTTCCCCCTGCTCGGGGTGTCGCAGGGCGGTGCGGTGGCGGTGGCGTACGCCGCCCGTCACCCCGACCGGGTCAGTCGGCTCGTGCTCAACGGGGCCTACGCCCGGGGCCGCGCGGTGCGCGCCACCACCGAGGACGAACAGCGTGCCGCGGCACTGGATCTCGAGCTGGCACGGGTGGGGTGGGGCCGTTCGGACCCGGCGTTCCGCCAGGTGTTCGCCGCGCAGTTCCTGCCCGACGGCACCCGCGCCGACTGGGAGGCGTTCGACCAACTGCAGCGACGCACCACCTCGGCGCAGAACGCCGTGCGCTTCCTGGAAGTGTTCGCCCACATCGATGTTCGCGACCTCGCCGGGCAGGTGCGCTGCCCGACCCTGGTTCTGCATTCCCGCGACGACCACCGCGTGCCGCTGCGGTACGGCGAGGAGTTGGCGTCGCTGATCGCCGACGCCGAGCTGATCGCGTTGCCCAGCAACAACCACCTGCTGACCTCGCGCGAGCCGGCGTGGCGCACCTTCTGCGATGAGGTCGAGGGTTTCCTGGCGGTGTGAGCGCGTCGCTCTCCACGCAATCTCCAGGAAATCTTCATGCGCGGCGGGCCGGCTGGGTTCATGCTGCTGACATGAGAATCAGACATCTGCTCGTGACGGTCGTCGCGGTCCTCGGCGTGCTCGCCGCGGGGTGCTCGGGCGAATCATCCTCCGAGCCGCCGGCTTTCCCGGAGACGGCGCGCTACATGGCCGACATGACATCGGCCGACGGGGCGCCCATGGCCATCGGTATCAGCGTCGACGGCAGCTCGGTCGCCGCATACGCCTGCAACGGAACCGACGACGAGGCATGGTTTTTCGGTGACCAGAGCGACGGCGCGATCAAGCTCACCTCGCGGATGCGCGACACGCTGACCGCCGACTACGACGGGACGGACGTCAACGGAACGGTGACCATGAACGGGGGCGAATACCCGTTCACCGCGGCATCGGTGTCCGGGCTGGCCGGCATGTATACCGCCGAATCCGACGGCGTGCGGGCCTCGTGGGTGGTGCGCCCAGACGGAACGGCCACCGGCGTCCAGTTCAGCGGCTTCAGCCAGGGCGACCGCAACTTCGATCCGTTCAATCTCGACGGGCTCAGCGATTTCGACGTGCGCAACGACGTGCGCAACAAGCGCAAGCTCGGTCCCGCCGGACCCATCGAGTTCCCGGACGGACGCCCGCAGGCCAGCATCAACGGCCAGCCGGTCTCGCCCATTCTGGTGACAGGAACGTTCCGGCTGCGCTGAGCTGTCCGGTATGGACGACTGGTTCGAGCGCAGCCCCTTCATCGGTTTCCTGCCGTGGCTCATCTATTGGGTGGTCGCCGACGGGCCCAGCACGTGGATGTTCGGTGCGGTGTGCGCGGTGATCGCGACACTGATCATGGGCGTGTCCGCCGGCTTCGCCGGGGTGCGGCTGCTCGACGTCGTCACCGTGGTGTTCTTCACCGGCGTGACGGTCGCGGGTCTGCTGCTGGGCCATCAGGACGGCGATTGGATGGACACCTACGCCACCACCCTGTCGAGCGGGGTGCTGGCCGTGATGGCCCTGGTCTCGCTGGCCTTCGAACCGTTCACCGCGCAGTACGCGCCGCCCGCGGCGCCCCGCGAGCCGTGGGAGGAGGCCGCGTTCCGCCGCACCAATCAGGTGCTGACCCTGATGTGGGGACTGGTGTTCGCGTTGATCGCGGTGCTCGGGTACCTCGCTGCGACCGCGCCGGCCACCGTGCATCTGACCAAGGCCGTGATTCCGGTCGTGGTGATCGTCGGGGCGGTCGGGATGACCAGGGCCTACCCGAAGCGGGCGCGCGAGGCGGCGCTGCGGCAGACCTCGTGACGCTCAGCAGCGGTACAGCGCCGCGGCGTCCGGGGGTGTCGGGGCCGGCTGCAGGCAGCCGTACGGGATCACTCCTTCGGCGCTGAGCCGCACCGCCGTGCGGTGGGCGTAATTCACGCAGATCAACGCCGCGGTGTCGGCGCGGCACCGGTTGTCCCCGAAGGCCAGCGACTGCCCGTCGTCGAGTCTTGGTCCGCTGCCGGCGCCGAACGGCCCGGGATCGGCGCGCAGGGAACCGACCTGCACCGAGGTACCCGGGTAGCTGATCCAGCCGGGCTTCCAGGCGCCTTCGGCGCCGGCGGGCCGCGGCGGCGGATCGTCGAGTTCGAGCAGGCACAGCAGCGCTTGGTCGGTGACGCACTGGGTGGTGGTCAGCGGTGTGCCGGCCGATGCGGTGAACGCGACCTCGTCGCCCAGCTCGGTGGTGACGCCGTCGCGGAACGCGACGTGAAAGCCGGCCGGATCGGCGGGTGCGCCGTCTTCGACCCAGCTGATGACCTCGGCGATGGAGGCGTCGTCGGCGGGCACCGCCGGTCGGGCGGCCGACGGCGGCGACACGGTCGGGGACGCCGAGGTGACTGACGGTGGTGCGGCGCTGTCGGAGGTCACCGAGGAGGACGACTCAGCCTGGCCGCCCACCGACTGCGAACACGCCGCCGTCAGCAGACCCAGCGCGAGCAGGACCGCTATGCGCATGCCGTCAGGTTAACCGGCCGACACGCGAGTGCTGACGCGCCACGGCCCTCCGGCATCTGGGCAGAGCATTCGTTACCGTCGGTGCATGCACGAACACACCGTCCGGGCGAAGACCGGATCCGGCATCGTGGAGGGGTTCACCCGCGACGGAGTCCACCGCTGGCGGGCCATTCCCTATGCCACACCACCCGTCGGACGGTTGCGCTACCGCGCGCCGCAACCGGTACAGCCCTGGTCAGGCGTCCGCCACTGCCACGGATTCGGCTCCTGTGCCCCGCAGCACCGCCGCTACACGCTGGTCGGTGTCCGCAAGTACCAGCCGACCAGCGAGGACTGCCTGACGCTCAACGTCGTCGCGCCCGAGGGAGCCGATCCGGCCTCGCCGTTGCCGGTGATGTTCTTCATCCACGGTGGCGGCTACATCCTGGGAAGCTCGGCGACCCCGCTCTACGACGGCGCGGCACTGGCTCGCCGCGGCTGTGTGTACGTATCGGTCAACTACCGGCTGGGACCGCTGGGCTGTATGGACCTGTCGTCGCTGTCGACACCCGACAACCCGATCGACGACAACCTGTTCCTGCGTGACCTGGTACTGGCGTTGCGCTGGGTGCGGGACAACGTCGCGGCGTTCGGCGGCGACCCCGACAACGTCACGATCTTCGGAGAGAGCGCCGGCGCTCAGGCCGTCGCCACCCTGCTCGCGGTGCCGCAGGCCAAAGGACTGTTCGCGCAGGCGATCTCAGAAAGCCCCGCCAGCGGGATGGTGCGCTCGACGGAGATGGCCGCCAAGTTCGCCGCCCGGTTCGGCGAGCTGGTCGCCCCCGATGGCGCCGATGCTGCGGCCGCGCTGATGTCCGCGTCGCCGCGGGCGCTGATCGGTGCACTCGACGACCTGGTGGCCAACGGGTTCAAGGATTTGCCGGGGGCGTTCCCGGTCGGGCCCACCTACGGCACCGAGTACCTCCCCAAGGACCCCGTCGAGGCGATGGCCGACGGCAGCGCCCACCGCGTCCCGTTGATCGTCGGGACCAACGCCGAAGAGGGACGGCTGTTCACCCGCTTCCTGCCGCTGTTGCCGACCACCGAGCAGACCATCGAGATCATGCTCGGCGACACCGACGCCGAGGTGCGCAAGCGCATCATGAGCGCCTACCCCGACTACCCCCACCCCGACACGTGCGTGCAGATCGGCGGGGACTTCACGTTCGGCGCCGCCGCCTGGCAGATCGCCGGAGCGCACAGCCGGCACGCGCCCACCTACATGTACCGGTACGACTACGCGCCCCGGCCGCTGCACTGGACGGGCATGGGCGCCACCCACGCCACCGAGCTGCTCGCCGTGTTCGACGTCTACCGGACCATGCCGGGCGCGCTGCTCACGCTGGCGGGGGACTGGCGCTCGGCGCGGCGGGTCAGCAAGGACGTCGGGCGTCGCTGGCGATCCTTCAGCCGGACCGGGGTCCCAGGCCACGACTGGCCGCGCTACTCCGCCGACGACCGCCCGGTGATGGTGTTCGACCACCGGCCGCGCGTGGAGTACGACCCGCACGCCCACCGACGTGAGGCGTGGGAAGGCTTCTCGCTGGCCTGACTCCATGGTCGTCAAGTCCGTCGCGTTGTTCGTGCTGGCCGCGATCCTCGAGATCGGCGGCGCCTGGCTGGTGTGGCAGGGCGTCCGCGAGCACCGCGGCTGGTTGTGGATGGGCGCGGGGGCGCTCGCCCTCGGCGCGTACGGGTTCGTGGCGGCCTTCCAACCCGACGCGCATTTCGGCCGTGTCCTGGCCGCCTACGGCGGGGTGTTCATCGCCGGGTCACTGCTGTGGGGGATGGCCGCCGACGGCTTCCGGCCCGACCGCTGGGACGTGCTGGGGGCGACGGTGGCCCTGATCGGCGTCGGGTTGATCATGTACGCGCCGCGGTGAGCGGTCAGCCCAGGTGCGCGCTGTCGTCGTCGAGGTCGTCTCGGTTCAAGCCCATCGGGGTGCCCGCGGGCACGTCTCCGGCGGCCACGACCTTCCTGGTGATCGGGGTCAACGTGCGGAACAGCGTCTCCACCTCGCTGTCGTCGAGCGCCTCCCACGCGCTCAGCGCCGCGGCGTCGGTCGCCTCTTCGATGCGCTGTTTGAGCTGACGACCGGCCGCCGTCACCTCACCCGCGGCATCGAGAATTCCGCGCCGGCACAACGCATCCTGGCACTGCTGCCACTGCGCGTCGTCGTAGTCGCGGCCGCGCTTGATCATGGCTTCGGGGACGCGGCCGGCCGCCGCGTGCAACACGTTGGCCTCCCGTCCCGACAATCGTTCGGCGGTCAGGATGGCGACGTGGCCGTCGCCGCGGTGCTCGCGCAGCAGCGTGGTGGCGTGCCACAAGCGGGCCAGTGGTTGCCGGGGCCACGCCAGTGCGCGGTTGGCCGCGTAGAGCACCCGGCCACCGACGTCGGCGCCGCGGGCGGCCTTGGCGGCGAGCTCGGCGGCCTCGGCCGCGTCGTCGTCGGTGACCCCCGCGCGCCGCACCGCCGCCACCGCGGATTCCTCCCGCACCCGCAACGCATCGGCGGGGGACGCCACGTCCCACGCGGCGGGCAGCGCCTTGGCGACCCGCTGCGGGGTGAAGCTGTAGAACGCCGCGGTGACGACCTCGGGTGGCACCGGTCCCAGTGGCGCCGAGCGGGCGGCGAAGTAGCCCATCCAGAAGCCCCGGAACCCGAGGTCGTCGAGTGCGGCGCGGGCTTCGGGCGCGAAATACGTGACCGCATGGACAGGCTCGAGGCGGTCGAACAAACGGCGAGCGAGAGAGGGGTGTCGATCCACCGCTGCAGTCAACCATTCCCGCATGCGACTGCTAGGGTCCGGTGCAGTCGTGCCGACTGTGACGGGACAGCACATGCGGAAAATGGGCCGCGCGCCGGCGGCCGTGGGCGCGCTGACATTGCTGGCCGCCTGCACCGTGCCGACCCCCGAGGGGATTCCGGCTGTGGCACCGGACGATCTCGAACAGGACATCACCGCGCGACTGGTCGAAGCGGGACAGCAGCCGGAATCGGTGACCTGTAAGGATCCGCTGGCCGGGCAGGTGGGGCAGGTCGCACGCTGCGAGGTGGTGCTCAGCGCTACCAACAGCTTCGAGCCGATGATCACCGTCACCGCCGTCGACGGGGCGCTGATCGACTACGAGATGGTGCCCGCCCTGTCTCGCGAGCAGCTGCAACGCGCCGTCGCCCGACTGGTCGACGGCGCGGGACCCGGGCCGACCAGCACGGTCGCCTGCGGGTCGGGTCTCATCGGCGTACTCGGAGCCACGACAGCCTGCGATGTCACCACGGCGGGGGTCACCCTGCGCCGCACCGCCGAGGTCGACGGCGTCGACGGGCTGATGATGAGCTTCGATCTGCTGCCGCTGCTGACCGAGGCAGAGGTGGAGGGATCTCTGCTAGACGAACTGGCCACCCGGCTGGGCAGTCGTCCCGAGTCGGCCGACTGTGCCACCGGACTGGAAGGCAGACCGGGGAACACGGTCGACTGTGTCGTCGTGTCGGGACCGGACACCGCGGAGTTCACGCTGACCGTGACGACCGTCGACGGCGAGCAGATCGACTACACCTACGGACCCAAGCAGTGAGCTGCAACGACGCCGTCAGCGCCGGAACCGGCGCTTCTTGACCTCGACGTTGGCGGTATCGGCCAGATCGGCTGCGCGCGAACGAGCTGATTCGGCTCGCGCACGGGCCAATTCGGCCCACTCACCGCCGCGTTCGCGGGTCACGTCGGCCAGCTCCGGGCCCCGTTCGCGGGCCACGTCGGCCAGTTCGTGGCCGCGTTGCCGGGCGACTGCTGCCAGTTCGGGGCCGCGTTCGCGCGCGACCTCGGCGAGCTCGTGGCCGCGTTGCCGGGCGACTGCTGCCAGTTCCGGGCCGCGTTCGCGGGCGACTTCGGCCAGTTCATGGCCGCGCTCCCGGGCAAGGTGGGCGAGTTCGCGGCCGCGGTCGGCACCGACGTGCAGACCCTGGTTGACCTTCTCCGCCCACTCGCTGTCGCTCAGGGCTCCGCCGGCGCCGGCGCCGACCGGCAGTGCACCCGACACCGCCGCCGACACCTTGCGGGCGGCCCGCCGCCCGCGCCAGCCGAGCGAGGGGCGACCCTCGGTGTCCACCGCGGCGATGATCAGGCCGCCGATCAGGCTGATGTCGGTGATGAAGGCGCGGCGCTCCTCGGCTTTGCGAGCCGGGTCGGAGACGTTCCAGAACGCGTGCCCGCCGAGCGAACTCGGCACCACGGTCAGCGCCAGCGCTGCCGAGGCGACGCGGGGCAGCTTCCCGGTCGCCAGCAACAGTCCACCGCCGATCTGAACGGCGGCGTTGACCCGGGCGACGGTCTCGGCGTCGGACGGGACATTGGTACCGACCGGGTCGGGCAGTTTGCTGAGTCCCTCGAGGGTCTGCCGGGTGGCGTCGGCAGCTGGCTTCGGGCTTCGCAGCGCATCCACACCTCGCGAGATGAATACTGCTGACAGCATGGGGCGCGCAACACGTCTGATCAACATGCGGCCTGTGTTCCCACGCTCATCGGGGTGCAAACTTGCCTCCATGACCGACCTGACCGTCACCGTCTCGGCCGGCGTGGCGGTGGTGACGCTGAATAGGCCGGAACGCCGCAACGCCTACACCGCCGAGATGGGGGAGCTGCTCAGCGACGCGTATCGGCGCTGCGATCAGGACGACGACGTGCGGGCCATCGTGCTGACCGGTGCCGGTGACGCGTTCTGCGTCGGCGCCGACCTCGCGGGCCCGCGCGATCCGTTCGAGGCCCCGCCCGCAGAGTTCACCGCCTCCCCGGTGGACCCCGCCGCGTTCGAGCTGCGGACGCCGGTGATCGCCGCGGTCAACGGCCACGCGGTCGGGATCGGCCTGACGATCGCGCTGCAGGCGGACATCCGCGTCATGGCCGGTGACGCGAAGTACGCCGTCGCGCAGGTGCGGCGCGGGGTGCTTGGCGATGCGATGTCGCACTGGACGCTGCCGCACCTCGCCGGCGTCGGTGTCGCCGCGAAACTGCTGCTGACGGGCCGCACGTTCGACGGGGCGGAGGCGCTGGCGATGGGCATCGCCAATCGCGCGGTTCCCGCAGCAGAGGTGCTCGGCGTGGCGATGGGGATCGCCGCCGACATCGCGCTGTCCGTCGCACCTATGTCGGCGGCGCTGAGCAAGCGGCTGCTGTGGGACACCGTCGCCCGCGGGTACCGCCCGCGCCAGGTCGCGCACCTGGAAACCGAACTGCACCGACGGGTGATGGGCAGTGCCGACGCCGCCGAAGGCGTGGCCGCCTATGTGCAGCGCCGCGATCCGCAGTGGACGGCCTCGGTGGCGCAGCAGTGGCGAGCACTGCCCGAGCCCCCGCCGGTTTGAGACTCACCTCGCCGTGGGATACGAAGCAGCGCAACGCGACCCGTCACCGAGCCGAGGCCCGGCCGGGTCACGCTGACGCCGATTCGTCGAGCGGATTACGGCGCAGGTACGGCGCCGCATCCGACGCCCGGAATGCAGCCTGCGGCCCCGCCCGGTCCGGCCGCACCCGAGGGTCCGCCGGGGATGGCACCGGCCGCGCCGCCCGGTCCGGCGACGCCGCCGGGTCCGCCGGGGATGGTCCCGGCTGCGCCCTCGGGTCCGGCGACGCCTGCGGGTCCGCCGGGGATGGCCCCGGCCGCGCCCTCGGGTCCGGCCGCACCGGCGGGTCCGCCGGGGATGGCTCCGGCCGCGCCGCCGGGTCCGGCGACGCCTGCGGGTCCGCCGGGGATGGCTCCGGCCGCGCCGCCCGGTCCGGCGACGCCCGCGGGTCCACCGGGCACCGCGCCGGCGACGCCCGGTGCTGCCGGCGGAGGAGGCGCCGGCGCCGCGCACCCGGTGCCGTACGGGTCATAGCAGCCTGGCGGGCCGCCGGCGGCGGCAATGGGCGCCACCGCCATAGCTGCGGCGAACGCGCCGCCCAGAAACAGTGAGGTGAGAGGTTTCGACGTGACCAGCATGCGGCGGCTAGTACCACCACCACCGGATTTCAAACCTCGACCGGACCAGTGCGCATGATGGCCCGGCGCGGGCGTGCACTCACGCCGACCAGGACGCCGAGCGTGAACTCCCGGCGGAGAAAAGCCCGCCGAGCCGCCCCCGACGCACACTCGCCGACGCCAACTCTCGGCCAGCCGACCGAGTACCGCGACGCGCGACGGCAGTGGCCGGACGTGGCGGGTGGGTGACCGGTCAGCTCTGGAACCGCTTGCGCCGCCACAGGGTCCCGATGGCCAGCAGGACCAGGCTCGCCACCAGGATGGCGGTCGCCAGCACATTGATCTGGGGCGGGACCGCGGCTTTGACCGCTGCGTTGACGTAGAGCGGATAGGTCACCGTCGAGCCGCTGACGAAGTAGGTGATGATGAAGTCGTCGAGCGACAGCGCGAACGACAACATCGCCGCGGCGACGATCCCCGGCACGATCAGCGGCAGCGTCACTTTGAAGAAGGTGCGGGCGGGGCTTGCGCCCAGATCGAGGGACGCATCCTCGAGGGTCCAGTCGAACCCACGGACTCGGGCGCGCACCGTCATCGCGATGAAGCTGACCTCGAAGGCTATGTGCGCCAACACGATCGTGGTGTATCCGGCGGCCCAGCCCAGGTCGAGGAACAGGGTGAGCAGCGCCGCGCCCATCACCACCTCGGGGGCCGTCAGCGGCAGGATCAGGAACGTGTCGACCGCACGCCGGCCCCGCCAGCGCTGCCGGACCAGGGCGATCGCGACCAAGGTGCCGAGCACCAGCGCCGCGGCGGTGGAGACGGCTGCGACGTTGAGGCTGAGCTTGAGAGCCTCGGTCAACGCCGGATATTTGAACGGATCGGCCCAGTTCTCCAGCGTGAAGCCCTGCCAGGTGTAGTTGAACTTGCCGACCGGTTTGTTGAACGAGAACAGGATGATGACGAAGATCGGCAGGAACAGATACAGCAGTACGAGTCCGGCGACGATCCGCAGCAGCAGATCGCCCCAATTACGGCGCGCCCGAACCTTCTTCGGCGTCGGTGGCTGCTGCGCGGCCGACGCCATCGCCGCCCCGGCCTGGGTCGTCATACCAGGTCCTCCGTGCCCAGAGCCCGCGTGTAGAGCAGAACGCCGACCAGAATCGTCAGCATCAACACCATGCTCAGCGCCGCCGCGGCCGGATAGTCCTTGACCACCAGGAACTGCTTTTGGATCACATTGCCGATCATCGTCGTCTGGGTGCTGCCCAGATAGTCGGCGTTGATGAAGTCGCCGACCGACGGGATGAACACCAACAGGCTGCCGGCCAGCACGCCGGGCATCGAGAGCGGCAGGATCACCTTGCCGAAACTGCGTGGAGCCGACGAGTACAGATCCTTCGACGCCTCGAGCAGCCGCGGGTCGATCTTCTCCAGGCTGACGTACAACGGCAGGATCATGAAGATGATCCAGTTGTAGGTCAGCCCCCCGATCACCGCCCAGCTGGTCGACAGCAGTCGCCCTTCGTCGGGCAGCAGACCGACCGCACCGAGCGCGCTGACCACCCAGCCCTCATCGGCCAGGATGGTCTTCCACGCGATGGTGCGGATCAGGAAGGTGACGAAGAACGGCAGGATGACCAGGCCCAGGATCAGGTTCTTGAAGCGGCCTGCCTTGAACGCGATGACGTAGGCCAGCGGGAAGGCCAGCAGCAGACACAGCACCGTCGCGGCCAACGCATACCCGAACGACCGCAGGATCTGGTCGCGGTACGTGCTGAACGCCTCACCGTAGTTGCCGATGTCCCATGCGAAGGTCAGTGTCGGCATGAACACCGACCCGGCGGTCTCCGACAACGACATTCGCGCCAACGTGAAGAACGGCACCACGAAGAAGATCGCGAGGTAGACCAGTGCGGGCAGCACCATCAGGTACGGAGCGATGCGGCTCCGCTGCCGACTGCTGCTGGCGACACCTGCCATCTCGGGTCAGCCGCCGGTGACGGCCGCGTATGCGGTGTTGTATTCCTGCGTCTGCTCGTCGGTCAGGGCCGCCCAGCTCTTCGAGCGGTCGAGCACGTCGGTGGGCGGGTTGATCAGCGGGTTGTCGGCCGCGGCGGGATCGACCTTCCGGAGCTCTTCGGTCATGTCCGACAACACCGGCACGAACTGGGTGTAGGCCACCAGCTTCGCGTAATTGGCCCGGTCGTAGATGTAGTCGATCCACGCCTCGGCTGCCCGCTGGTTCTGCGTGGTGTACGGAATTACCATGGTGTCCAGGAAGGTGGTGCCACCGGACTCCGGAACGACGAACTGCAGGTCGGGGTTGTCGGCTTGCAGCTGCACGATGTCACCCGAATAGGCCTGTGCGACAGCGATGTTGCCGGCGGTGAGGTCGGAGCTGTAGTCGTTACCCGTGAAGCGCCGGATCTGGCCTCGATCATTTTGCTC
Organism: Mycolicibacterium duvalii; assembly: GCF_010726645.1. Taxonomy (NCBI): domain Bacteria; kingdom Bacillati; phylum Actinomycetota; class Actinomycetes; order Mycobacteriales; family Mycobacteriaceae; genus Mycobacterium; species Mycolicibacterium duvalii. Next base: position 1,189,495 of record NZ_AP022563.1, read on the forward strand.
GCGGACCAGGTCAACGGCCCGCTGGACCGTCTCGCTGGTCGGGTTCTCCGGGGAGTTGCCCTGCGACAGCATGATCATGCCGAGCCCGTCCTGAACGTCGGAGAACAGGCTGACCCGACCGCGGAACGCGGGATCCCACAGGTCGTCGATGGTGCGGATGTCGCGGCCGGTGGCGGCGCGGTTGTAGGCCAGACCGACCAGCCCGGACATGTACGGGGCGGTGACCTTTCGGCCGGGATCGGCGCTGGCGTTGAGCAGATCGGGACGCAGGTTCTTCTTGTTCGGGACGCCGTCCTCGCTGATCTCGTTGAGCCAGCCGAGCTGGTTGAGTCGCACTGCCATGAACTCGGTGGGCACCACGAGGTCGGCGCCGATGTCCTGCTTGCGCGCGAGGGGCTCCTTGACCTTCGCGAACCACTGCTCGTTGTCGTTGAAATCTTCCTTGTAGTCGACGGTGATACCCGAGGCGGTCTGGAACGCCGCCACGAATCCGTCGGCCATGTACAGCGGCCAGTTCGACACCCGCAGCGTGCCGCTGGCCGGTCCGCCGTCATCCGTGGTGGAACCCGACGTGCCGCTGTCGGACCCGCAGGCCGCCAGCAGCGACGACCCGAGGGTCAGCCCGGCGGCGGCGGCCACACTGCCGCCCAGGAAGCGGCGGCGCGAGGTCCGGTTGGCGGTCAGGCGGGCCATCAGACGGGGATCGATTTCACGGGACATGGCGGGGGCGCCTTTCGTCGGCTCCAGTAAGGGGAGGGGGCGGTCAAGCGTCGTCGAGCATCTCCTCGAGATCCTCGGTGGTCGGGATATCGGCTCCGGGCAGCACCAGCGACGCTTCGGGGGCCCAGCTCACGTAGACCTCGTCACCGGGGCGCAGCAGCGGCAGGTCCTGTTCGGGTCCGACGTGGGCGATCACCGTCGAGGCGTCCGGCGCGGCCAGCGACAGCCGCACGACCGGGCCCTGGAACGTCAGGTCGGTGACCGTCGCGCGCACCCCGGCCAGGCCGGCGCCGGGGGCATCCATCGAAACCCGGACCCGTTCCGGGCGCACCATCAGCGTGGCGTGACCGCCCGGCTCGATGGTGGTGTCGCCGGGGCGCGCCTTGAGTGTCGAGCCGAGGACCTCGACCTCGACGAAGTCCCGGTTTGCGCGTCCGGTCTGACGGCCGGCCCACAGGTTGGCCTGCCCGATGAAGGACGCGACGAACACCGTGGCGGGCCGGTCGTAGATCTCGGTCGGGCTGCCGATCTGCTCCACGTTGCCGGCGTTCATGACCGCGATGCGGTCACTCATCGTCAGCGCTTCCTCCTGGTCATGGGTGACGTAGACAAAGGTGATCCCGATCTCCCGCTGGATGCGCTTGAGCTCGAACTGCATGAGGTGACGCAACTTGAGGTCCAGCGCGCCGAGGGGTTCGTCGAGCAGCAACGCGCTGGGATAGTTGACCAACGCGCGCGCCAGGGCCACCCGCTGCTGCTGGCCGCCCGAAAGCTGCGCCGGCTTACGCTCGGCGAACTCGGTCAGCCGCACCACCTCGAGCAGCTCGTCGACGCTCTTGCGGACCGTGCCCTTATCCCTCTTGGCACTGCGCGGCCCGTACGCGACGTTGTCCCACACCGTCATGTGGGGGAACAACGCATAGTGCTGAAAGACCGTGTTGACATTGCGCTTGTTCGGCGGTGTCTTCGACACGTCGACGCCTTCGAGCCGAATCGCGCCCTCGGTGGGCGTCTCGAAACCCGCGATCATGCGCAGGGTGGTCGTCTTGCCGCAGCCCGACGGGCCGAGCATCGAGAAGAACTCTCCGGGCGCGATGGCGAAATCGGCGTCTGCGACGGCGACATAGTCGCCGAACCGCTTGGTGACGTTCGCGATCTCGATGACCGGACCGCCCACGGTGCGAGCGGTCTGAGATCCCGCCGTGTGGTCTACAGCGGTGGTACGGGTGCCGGCCAGGGCAGGTCCTCCTCGGGTGCAGCCGTCGTGGCGGTGGGATAAACCTTCGCGGATGACGCCGACTCGCGCAAGCGATTCCGTGACGAATCTACCGTCGGACGATGGATTCCTTCGTTGATTGTGCGCTATGGCGCGAAATTCTGCGCGGCGGGCGCGCGGCGCATCACCGCCGGACCCCGTCCCGGTCGGTGCTGCGACGATTTTTCCAGGCCGGACCGGCGGCGCGGGGTCGTTTACTGCAGCGAGGTGCCGGGGTAGTGCAACCACCATGGCCACAGTTGACGTATCGGTGTCGTCGTCCCTGCATCCCGAACGAGCGTGGGTGCTCGCCTCCGATCTGCAGCGCTTCGACGAATGGCTGACGATCTTCGGCGGGTGGCGGAGCGAGGTGCCCGGCGACATCGACGTGGACACCGAAGTCGCGTCGTTGATCAAGGTCAAGGGTTTCCGCAACGTCATCCACTGGCGCGTCACCCGCTATGACGAGCCCAAGGAGATCGAGTTGCTCGGAAAAGGCCGCGGCGGTGTGTGCATCGCGCTGACGATGCAGGTGGAGCCGACGGGCGAGAGCGGCTCGGAGTTCCGGGTCATCGCCGAACTGAGCGGCGGACTGCTCTCGACACCGGTGGGGGGTGTGGTGGCACGCGTCATCAAAGGCGACGTGGACCGATCGGTGCGCAACCTGGCGGCGCTGCACTGACCTGCTCGTCAGCCCCACTCGTGATTCATCGCGCGAGATTCGTAGCGCGCTTCCTCGGAGGGTGACTGCTCGCGGCGCGGTTTCGACGCGGCGATCAGACCCATGACGAGCACCGCGGTCATCGCGCCGAGACCGAAGATCGCGACGAAGCTGCTTTGGGCCGGTGTCCCGGCCGCAGTGGTGCGGCCGAGCAGCAGCGCTACCACCGCCGCCGCGGTGGAGCTGCCGACGGTCCGGGCGATGGCGTTCATGCCGGTGGCGACGCCGGTCTCACCGGCTTCGCTGTCACTGACCACCAGCGCCGGAAGCGCGCCGTAGCCCAGGCTGATGTAGGCGTTGGCCAGCACGTTGGCCAGGATCACCTGCCAGGGCGACGCGTGCGCGAACGCGATCAGCAGGAAGCCCGCTACACCGGCGAAGGCGGCGACTATGAGTACCGGACGCGCGCCGAACCGGTCGATGAAGCGTCCGCTGATCAGTGCGATCACAAAGCCGGTGACGGCGCCGGGCAGCAGGTAGACGACGCTGGCCTGCAGCACGGTGGCGCCGAAGCCGTATCCGGCGACCTCCGGGGACATCTGGACGAACTGGGTGAGGCCGAGAAACGCGAAGTACAGCCCCATCCCGACGAAGATCGTCGCGAGATTGGTGAACAGCATGGTGCGCCGGACCAGCATCTGCGTGGAGACCAGCGGGCGTGGGCAGCGGCGTTCCCATTGCCACCAGCCGACGAGCACCGCGGCGCCGCCGACGAAGCTGGCGACGGTGCGGGGCGAATCCCACCCCCAGGTGGTGCCCTGGGTGACAGCCAGCAGCACCGCGGACAATCCGACCGCCAGACCCAGAGCGCCGAGCCAGTCGATGGACCCGTGTGCGGTGCGTGCGCGGTCGGGCACGATGAAGACCACCAGGGCGATGACGACGAGCGTGAACGCGGTGGTCAGCCAGAAAACGCGGTGGTAGTCGGCCTCCCCGGCCATCAGCAGACCGACCACCACCAGGCCGGTCCCGCCGCCGAACCCCAGCGTGCCCGACAGCACGGCCATTGCCGGCACGACTCGGCGCGGGCGCAGTTCCTCGCGCAGGATCGCGATGCTGATCGGGTACAGCGCGAAAGACGCGGCCTGCAGCACCCGCGCGACGATCAGCAGCGGCAACGAGGTCGTGGTGGCGGCCAGTACCGACCCGACCAATACAACGATCAACACGGCGAGCAGCACCCGCTTCTTGCGGTACAGGTCGGCCAGCCGACCGATCAGCGGTGTGGCCGCGGCCGCAGCCAACAGGTTGGCGGTGACAGCCCAGCTCACCGCGACCATGGAGGTGCCGATCTGCTCGGCGATGACCCCGAGCACCGGCACCACCGCCGTCTGCAGGATCGCCACGGTCAGCACCACCACGCTGAGTCCGGCGATCAGCACCCGCCCATCGCGCACGCCCTCGGCGGCCGGAATGTCGGCGCGGGCGGTCCCGGTGTCGCGCACGCCCACTCCGATCGTTAGCTCATCTTTGGTTCTGTCCGATTATGCGTCCGTTGGTCCGGCCGACGGAAATCGATGGAATCCCCCCGATCGGGGTATGGACCGTCTATGCGTTCATCGACTCTGGCCAAGACCGCGGCCGCGGCGCTGACCACCGCGGTGGTGGGTGGCCTCGCCAGCAAGGACTCGCAGTCGCTGTGGTACGCGCGGCTGCGCAAGCCCACCTTCCAGCCACCCCGGCAGGCGTTTCCGATCGTGTGGCCGATCCTCTACACCGACATCGCGGCGGTGTCGGCATCCACGATCGACACCTTCGCGGAGCGCGGGCACGAGCAGAAAGCGGCTGCCTATACGCGCGCGCTGGCGGCGAACCTGGTGCTCAACGCCAGCTGGTCGTGGCTGTTCTTCAACCGCCGCCGACTCGGTACCTCGGCGGTCGCGGCAGCGGTGCTGGCGGCCAGCAGCGCCGACCTGACAAGGCGTGCGGCAGAGGCCAATCCGGCCGCGGGCGCTGTGCTGGCCCCGTATCCGCTGTGGTGTGCGTTCGCGACGGCGTTGTCGACGCGGATCTGGCAGCTCAATCGCTGAGCAGGGTCACAGGCCGGCCTGCTCGCACGCATGGTCGAACTCCTCGAACGCCACTTTCCCGTCCTTGCCCGCGGCCAGAGCGCGCGCGTAGACGCTCAGCGCGTCTCCGCCCGCGGCGGCGAACCGCTCGTCCCATTCCTCGGAACCCTGCCGCCAGTACCCGGTGATGTCGTATTGGTCGATCGTCCATCCCCGGCCGCGCAGGTATTTGCGAACAAGACGCGATTGTCCGGCCTCGCCGGCGAACCAGCAGTAGCCGCGGCCGGGCGGTAAGCGGTAGGCACGTACGGCACGAGCCAGATCGCTCGGGGCGTGGCCGTTTCCGGTTCCGATGTGGGGGCGCACTACCACGCCGGGATGCCACGGCAGGTAGTCGAGATCGCGCCGGTCGGCGACTTCGGCGAACAGAATGGCCCGCTCGTCCGGCGCCATCTGCTCGAGGATGCGCGCGGCGGCCGGGAGCCCGGACAGGTCACTGACCAACAGCTGCCAGTCGGTGCCCGGTCCCGGTCGGTGCCATGCCCGGGCATGATCGAGACCGACGCGCTGACCGGGGACAGCCGTGGCGGCCCACCGGGTGCCGGGCCCACCGCAGTGGGTCGCGACATCGAGGGTGATCGCCGGGCCGTCCTGCGTCCGCACCGAATAGTTGCGCCCCTCCCCGTCGGCCGGATCGAAGTACACCCCGACCGCGGTGTCGGCGGCGTCGGGCAGGTTCAGCGCGGCCGGGTCCTCGACGTGCAACACGATGCGCCGGAAGCGGTCGCTCAGTGCCTCGGTGCGCACGACGGAGGCGGACGAGAACGGCATCCGGTCGACACTAACAGCCGGCCAGCTTGACGATCGGCTAGTGTGGTGCTTTACGATCGTCAAGGTCTGTTTGGCACGGGTGGAGGGAGAGGGCGCCGTGGCGGATGCCCCCGACACCCGCGGGCGACTGATCGACACTGCGGTCGCGCTGTTCACGCGGCACACGTTCGCCGGCACCTCGCTGCAGATGATCGCCGACCATATCGGCTTCACGAAAGCTGCGATCTACCACCACTTCCGGACGCGGGAGCAACTCCTGCTCGCGGTGCTCGAGCCACTGCTGAGCGAGCTGGGAACAGTGCTCGACGAGGCCGAACTGAAGCGCTCACCGCAGGCGCGGGCCGCGCATCTGTTGACGGGGTATTCCGGGATCGCGGTGCGCAACCGCGGCCTGGTCGGCGTGCTGGCAACCGACCCTAGTGTGGCCACGGCGTTGGAGGCTCGCACGGACTGGACCGAGCTGATCGAGCGACAACTCAAAATTCTCGCGGAGGTGGAGCCCGGCCCCGGTGGAACGGTGCGCGCCGCGATGGTGGTGGCCGGGATCGCTGCGGCAGCCGGACCGTTGTCGGCCGACCTTGACGACGACGAACTTCTCCGGCAACTGATCGAAGCCGGCCGACGGACGTTGGGAATCCGCGCACCGCGCACTCCACGAAAGGGAGACACATGAGAACAGCTGTGGTCACAGGCGGCAGCTCAGGGATCGGGCGGGCCGTGGCCGAGCGGCTGCGCGCCGACGGGCACCGGGTCGCCACCATCGACCTGGCGCCCTCGCCGAACGGGCACGGCCACATCGCCGACGTGACGCGCCGTGAGCAGATCGATGCTGCGCTGGAGGCGATCCGCGCCGAGCTCGGTCCGGTCGGCATCCTGGTCAACGCCGCGGGGCTGGACGGCTTCACAGCCTTCGCGGACATCACGTTCGACGCATGGCGACGTGTGGTCGACGTCAATCTCAACGGCGTCTTCCATACCGCCCAGGCGGTGCTGCCGGACATGGTGGCGGCGGGCTGGGGACGCATCGTCAACATCTCGTCGTCGAGCACGCACTCCGGGGTGCCCTACATGTCGCACTATGTCGCGGCGAAGTCGGCGGTGAACGGGCTGACCAAATCCCTGGCGCTCGAGTACGGTCCGTTCGGCATCACGGTCAACGCCGTCCCGCCGGGTTTCATCGACACCCCGATGTTGCGCAGCGCGGAGGGGCGCGGGCTGCTGGGCGACATCAACGACACCATCGAGGCCACGCCGGTGCGCAGGATGGGCCGGCCCGAGGACATCGCCGCGGCGTGCGCCTTCCTGGCCTCCGAGGAGGCGGGCTACATCACCGGACAGATCCTCGGGGTCAACGGTGGCCGCAACACCTGACCCGGGGCCGGCGGCCCATTTCACTGTCACCGACGGTGGCTTTCTGTCGACCCGTTACGCCCAGAGTCACTGGGGCCCAGACCATCTCAACGGCCCCGCGGTGGTCGGCCTGGTCGCGCGGGCGCTCGAACACGAGTGCGCCGAGGAAGATCTCCAGCCGGCGCGACTGACCGTCGACCTGCTGCGCGCGGCACGCAACGCACACACGCTCGTCGCGGTCCGCGTGGTACGCGAGGGCCGACGGGTCCGCAGTGCGCACTGCGACGTCACACAGGGCGGCCAACGGGTCGCGCACGCCTCGTTGCTTTCCTACCGACGGTCGGCCGAGCCGCCCGGGACGCTGTGGCGCAACGGTCAGGCGTTTCCGTCGCCACCGCGGCCGGACGGATCCGTCCTACCCTACGTGCACAGCGACCCGGTGGGCTGGACACGCTCACCGGCCGAGCATCAGAACGATTCGCGCAAAAGGTTTTTCAACGACGGCATCAGAGTGGTTGCCGACGAGAACAACTCGCCGTTCGTGCGGGCCGCGATGGTGGCCGAGGCAACCAGTCTGGTCACCAACCTGGGCTCGTCGGGGATCGGCTACATCAACGGGGACCTGACGGTCTCGCTGTCGCGGCTGCCCGTCGACGAATGGATCGGCATCCAGGCCGACGGCCACCAGGCCACCGATGGGATCGCCGTCGGCACCGCCACGCTGTTCGATCACCTGGGCCCGTTCGGCGCGGGAATGACCACTGCCGTCGCCAATCCTGCCGCGCAGATCGACTTCTCCGCACGCAATTTCGGTCCGGGCGACATCAACTACGAATAGCCGCTCTTCGGTCAGCGCGGGGTCCCGGGCGGGTGTAGGTTGCGGTCGGGAGCAAGGAGGCGGCCATGCCGACGGTGGTGACTCGCGACGGTGTCGAGATCTTCTACAAGGACTGGGGGGCGGGCCGGCCCCTGGTGTTCAGCCACGGCTGGCCGCTGTCGTCCGATGACTGGGACGCCCAGCTGATGTTCTTCCTGCAGCGCGGTTACCGCGTCGTGGCCCATGATCGCCGCGGTCATGGCCGCTCCGAGCAGGTCGCCGACGGTCACGACATGGACCACTACGCCGACGATCTCGCCGCGGTGGTCGAGCACCTGGACCTGCGCGACGCCGTGCACATCGGACACTCCACCGGCGGCGGGGAAGTGGTGCGCTACCTGGCCCGACACGGCGAGTCCCGGGCCTCCAAGGCCGTGCTGATCGCAGCCGTGCCGCCGCTGATGGTGCAGACCGACGCCAACCCCGACGGCACGCCCAAGGCACTGTTCGACGACTTCCAGGTGCAGGTGGCGACCAATCGGGCGGCGTTCTACCGCGCCGTCCCCGAGGGTCCTTTCTACGGATTCAACCGCCCCGGGGTGGACCCGGTGGAAGGTGTCATCGCCAACTGGTGGCGGCAAGGCATGATGGGCGGCGCAAAAGCCCACTACGACGGTGTGGTCGCGTTCTCCCAGACCGATTTCACCGACGATCTGACCAAGATCGAGCTGCCGGTGCTGGTGATGCACGGCGACGATGACCAGGTGGTCCCCTATGCGGCGGCGGGGCCGCTGTCGGCGAAGCTGTTGCGCCACGCGACGCTGAAGACCTACAAGGGTTTCCCGCATGGCATGCCGACCACGCACGCCGACGTGATCAACGCAGACCTGCTGGAGTTCATTCAGTCCTGAGCGGTGGCTTCGCGCTGGATGCGCTCGAACTGCGCACCCATCGCGTCGGCCAGCGCGGTGGCTGCCGACAAGGGTCGCACCATCACCGTGAAGTCGTCGATCAAGCCGTCGTCGTCGACGTGCAGGAAGTCGCAACCGGTCAGCTTCCTGCCGGCCACGCTCGCCTCGAAGACCAGGGCGTGGTCGCGCCCACCGGCATCGTTGATCTCACGGGTGTAGCGGAAGTCCTCGAACACCCGCATCACACCGCGCAGAATCGCCGCGGTCATCGCCTTGCCCCGGTAGGGCTTGAACGCGACCGGGCTGGTGAACACCACGTCCTCGGCCAACAGGGCTTCAATGGCCGCCGCGTCGCGAGCTTCCACCGCTTCCCGGAATGCGTGCATCTGTGCAGTTTAAATCTCGCCGATTCGGTTCAGCGCGTCGTCCCTGGGTACAAGCGGACTGAACAGCCCACCACGACCAGGGGCGGGGCGTCGGCTGGGGGCGGCAGGACGCCTCGCCCCGCCGGTCGTCGAGCTCAGCGCAGCGTTGGCGCCCAACGTGTTCCGCTGCGCAGGTGACCCAGGCGACGGAGTCGACGGGGTTTCGTCGGCGACCGTGAGGGCTATGGCTCCCTACAAGATCCCCCGATGAAGGAGATGATCATGAGCACCGATGATGCGGGCGGCACCACCGCCAACGACCTGGGCGGTGCCGACGACATGCTCAGCCCGATGGAGTCCACCGACCCCGACGACATTCGCAACGCCGACGGCGACGAAGTCGTCGATCCGCCGGAGGACTGGAGCGGTGTCGACAAGACCGGCATGTCCGCCGAAGAGCAGCGCCAGGGCGAGACGCTCGACGAGCGGCTGGCCGAAGAGGTCCCGGACGTGACGCCCGACGGCGTCGATCCCCGCGACGGCGTGATCGGCGGGCCCGCTGATGACGAGGCGATCGCCGGTTCCGACGCTGCGCCGGAGGCTCCCGGGACGCATCGGGGCCAGGTCGACGGCGCTCCCGAGGACGGCGACCCCCTCTACCAGGTCGTCGAATAGCGCAGAGAGTAGGCAGAGTTATGACAGATTCCCACGAACTGCCGATCCCCGACTACGACCAACTCGCGCTCGGCGACCTGCAGCACAGGATTCGGTCACTGACCGCAGATCAGCTCGGCGTGGTGTTGAATCACGAGGCCGGCCACGCCGCCCGTGTGCCCGTGCTGGAGATTCTCGAGGCGCGCCAGCGCGAGCTGGAAGCTGGAGCGTCGCCCGCACCGGGCGATCCCGGCAACGCGCCGGGCGTGCAGTCCTCACCCGGCGGGTCACCGGTGCAGGAGTCGACCGCCGCGCCCGGCGGAACGCCGTTGCGCCATGGCGTGGCCAATCAGACGCCCAAACGCGGCCGGCCCTGAATTCAGGCCTCCGCGTCGGTACGGCGCTCGGCCAGCGCCGCGAGTCGCCATGTTGCTTCGCGGTTGCGTGGATAGACCAAGGCCAGCGACGCCGAGTGCGGCAACCACTTCATCGGTGCGCTCACCGGTACCTCGGCCATCTCGATCCGGCATCCACCGCCGGGCAGGTCCTGCAGTTTCATCGTGATCCGCGCTTTGCCGAAGGGCCGTCCGTTGGCGATCAGCACGACCTCCCGTCCGGGGTCGCAGGAGTCGACGACGGTGCTGTCGTTGATCACCAGCGGCCAGACACCGATGGAGTGGTGAATGGTGCTGCCGGGCTGCGGCCACTTCGGGTCGACCGCGCGCATCCGGCTGTTGCCGACCACCCACTGTGAGTACACCCACCCGTCGGCGATGACGTCCCATACCTGCTGCCGGGACGCGGATGTGTCGCGCTGCACCACCAGCGAACTGCGGGCTTCTTCGGGTTCAGTCATCATCGACACTCCCGTTACCCGCGGTCCGCAACGACAAACCTCGACGGGGTCAGAGGCGACCGACGCGCCGCAGTCCCTCGACGGTGTCTGCGAGGGTCTCGGCGGGATCGCGCTGGGGCATCCCGAGGTCACGGACGCTGGGGGAGTCGTCGGATTCCGGCATCTGGGTGTAGTACTGCATCGCGGCCGAATCGATCGGGGTGTCGAACGGAAGATAACCGCCGATCAGGTCGAACACCCGGCCGACGCTGCGCAAGGCGACGTCGGGCACGGGATAGACGAACAGTGTCTGTCCGGCGGCCGCGCCGATGGACTTGGCCAGTTGGTCCACCGGAACCCGCGCTCCGCCGGCCATGTAGCGGCGCGGACCGCGACCGGGTTCGAGCAGCGCCACATGCAGGTCCGCGAGGTCGCGGACGTCGATGACGATCCACGCCGCGCTGCGGCCGGGCACACCGCGCATCTTCACCGACGCTTCGACGCCTTCGGCGGCCTCGCCGAACTGCTCGCCTGCCGGGGGGCCGAGCACCATTCCCGGATAGGTGATGGCGACTGGGGCGCCGGCGTCCTGAAGGCCCCGTGCGTAGGCTTCCACCGCCGCCTTGGAGCGGCCGTAGCCATCGCTGCCGCCGACGACCGGTAGGTCTGCGTGCAGGGTGTCGAGGTCGGGCCGGAACAGCGCGGTGAAGCTCGACACGTGCACGATCGGGTCGAGCCCGGCCGCCACCGCGCCGCCCAGGATGTTGCGGGCGCCTTCCAGGTTCGTGTGCAGCATCTCGTCGGTGCGGTCGGGGTCGGTGGAGACCATTGCCGCGCAGTGGATCACGGCGTCGCAGCCTTCCAGCGCGGTCTTGGTCGACGACGCGTCGGCGATGTCGCCGATGACGTGGTCGCTGATGTCGACGCCGATGTCGCCGGCGCTGGTCTCGAGCCGGCCGGCGTTGCGGACGAGGAACCGGACCTGGTGTCCGGCGTCCTGTGCCGCCTTGGCCGTCCATGCACCGACGAATCCGGTTCCTCCGGTGATCAGTACTTTCACGGTCGCGCTATACCCCGTTTCGTGCCGGGTCACCCGGCCGCGTTGTGCTGCTGGATCTGGATCAGGTTTCCGCAGGTGTCGTCGAGCACGGCGGTGGTCACCGGCCCCATGTCCGTCGGCGGCTGGGTGAACTGCACGCCGAGTCCCTGCAGCCGCCGATGCTCGGCGGCCACATCGTCGACGAGGAACGCGGTGTAGGGGATGCCGTCGGTGACCAGTGCCGCTTTGAATGCCTGAGCGGCGGGATGCTCGTCGGGTTCCAGCGCGAGTTCGGTACCCGCAGGCTCGTCGGGCGAGACCACCGTGATCCACCGGTGCCGGCCCAAGGGGATGTCGAACTTGGTCGTGAACCCGAGGACCCCGGTGTAGAACGCAAGAGCCTTGTCCTGGTCGTCGACCATGACGCTGGTGAGTCCGATTCTCATGTCGATTCCTTCGGTTGGTGCGGCCAGCGCTGGAGGATCTGCTGCAGCGGAGCGGTATTGAGGTGATGGAACTTGTAGCGTCCGGCACGCCGGGTCTCGACCAGTCCTGCCTCGGCCAGCACATCGAGATGCTGGGAGATGGCCTGACGCGAGGATCCCAAGCCGTGTTTGGTCGCCAGTCGAGCGCAGATCTCGAAGAGCGTCTGACCGTCTCGTTCGGTCAGCTCGTCGAGGATCGTGCGCCGGGTGGGATCGGCCAAGGCCTTGTAGACGTCACCCACGCCGTGACGATAGGCAAGTCGATACTTGCCTGTCAAGAGCCCTGTTGACGGGCGTCAACTTTTTGCGCGAGATCGGCTTTCCGGGTGGGCGCGGTGCTATACGTTGACCGGGTGTCTTCCTCCCTGCGTCCCCAACTCATCGAAACCGTCGACGATCTGAGCGTTGAGTGGCTCACCGCCGTCCTCGGTGCCGGCACGGTCACCGACTTCGCCGTCGAGCGCATCGGTACCGGTCAGATGAGCGAGTGCTACCGGGTGACGCTGACCTACGCCGACGGTGCGGACGGCCCGGCCTCGGTGGTCCTCAAGATCGCCGCGCCGGCGGGCAGCAGCCGGCAGACCGGCGCGACGATGGGGCTCTACGAACGCGAGGTGCGGTTCTACACCGACATCGCGCCCGGACTCGAGGGGCCTGTCGCGCAGTGCTACCACGCGGCCTATGACCCGGACAGCGGCGCGTTCGACCTGGTGCTCTCGGACGCCGCGCCTGCCGTGGTGGGCGACGAGATCCGCGGCGCCAGCCCCGACCAGGCGCGGCTGGCGCTCACTCAGATCGGGCTCGTCCACGGTCGGTTGCTCGGCAACGAAGCCCTCGAGGGCGCCGACTGGATCAATCGCGAGTCGCCGGTGACCCAGGATCTGATCGCCGCGCTCTACGCGGGCTTCATCGACCGTTACGCCGACCGGATCGCTCCGGAGCACCGCCAGGTATGCGAACGGTTCGTCGAGGTGTTCGATGCCTACATGGCCGCCGAGAGCGAAGCCGACGCTCCCCGCGGTCTCGTGCACGGCGACTTCCGCCTGGACAACATGCTGTTCGGAACCGCCGGCTCCGACCAGGCGCTGACGGTGCTGGACTGGCAGACCGTCACCTGGGGTCCCGCGTTCAGCGACGTGGCGTACTTCCTGGGGTGTGCGCTGCCCGTCGACCACCGGCGCGCGCAGTACGACGAGTTGCTGGCCGCGTATCACCAAGCGCTGGGACCGAATTCGGGCGTGACGATCGACGACGTCCGGCACGGGGTTCGGCGCCAGAGCTTCTTGGGGGTGCTGATGTCGATCGTGTCGCCGATGCTGGTCGAGCGCACCGAGCGAGGCGACGAGATGTTCATGGCGATGATCGAGCGGCATTGCCAGCACGTGCTCGACACCGACGCGTTGGCGCTCCTGCCCGAACCGTCGGAGTCCGAACCGTTGCAGCCGACCGTCGAGGACGAGGGACGCCACGACCCCACCGACGAAGCGCTGTGGAACGAGAGCTGGTACTTCGACTTCGCCGACACCGGCCAGGATCTCGGTGGGTGGATTCGGTTGGGGCTGGTGCCGAACCAGGGCCACACGTGGATCAACGCGTTGCTGTGCGGGCCCGGTATGCCCACCGTCGCGCTGCTGGACTTCGAGGCGCCGCTGCCGCTCGACCACACCCGGGTGCGCACCGAGGCGATCGAGTTGTCCTTCGACGTCGCCGAGCCGTTGCAGATCTTCCGGGTCACGGTCAACGGACGAGGTCAGGCGTTCGACGATCCGGCGGAGTTGCTGCGCGGGGGCGAGGGCCGGTCCGTCGACGTCACCATGGATCTGACATGGCAGACGGTCGGCGTGCCCTACCAGTACCGGATGTCCACGCGGTATGAGATCCCGTGTTCGGTCTCGGGTTCGGTTGTGGTGGACGGCAAGCTCTTCAGGCTGACCGACGTGCCCGGGCAGCGGGACCATTCGTGGGCCGCCCGGGACTGGTGGAGCATGGACTGGGTGTGGAGTGCGCTGCACCTCGACGACGGCACCCACGAGCACGGGGTCGAGATCCGCATTCCCGGTATTCCGCCGATGTCAGTCGGTTATCTGCAGACGCCGGGCGCGCCGCTGCGCGAGCTGCACAAGGTGACACCCGAGAGCACCTTCGCCGGTGATCTCCCCGTACGTATGCAATTGTCGTGTGCTCCAGGAGATCTGGCGCTGACATTCGACGTTCGCGGACACGCCCCGGTGCTGTTGACCGCAGCGGACGGGCGGCTGAGCCGCTTCCCGCGGGCCTGGGGAACGGTCACCACCGCAGACGGGCGCACCGGGGCCGGCTGGGTGGAGTGGAACCGCAGCCAGCAGGGTTAGCGCGTCGGTTTGCGCGGCGGCCTGGTGGGTTTGGTCTCCGGTGGCGGGTTCCCACGTTTGGCGAAGCGGCCCAGCGTCGAGACGCCCGGCACCGACGCCGCGGCCCGGAACACGTCGTTGCCGGTCGCGACGAGCGCCTCCAGCTGCGGCAACAGGGCGTCGAGGGTTCGGACCATCGGGTCGGCCAGGGCGAAGTAACGTTCGGCACGGTCGATGGTGGCGTTGAGGCGCTGGGTGGCGGTCGCCAGGTTCTCGATGAGATCGGGTAGCTCGGCGGCGAGCTGAACCGACGCCGGCGGTATGCGCATGGCGCTGGCCGCCGCGGCTTGGGCCGACTCGACGGCGGCCTGCGCGGCGGCCTTGATGTCGTTCGGGTTCGGGATCTTCTGAGGAGCCATATCCGCACGATGCCTCACTGTCGTGCAGGTCGGGGCGAATTTACCCAATTGTTCGCCCGTCGGAATGGGACGGCGATCACTCCGGTTGCAGCGGGGATGGCGGTCGGCGGCCGGTTCTCGCTCACCGCGCAGGATGAGCAACCGCCGTACAGTTTCGTCACCGCCGATCGTGATTCGGATGCGTCCCACGCACCGGCTGAGCGAGGATTACTCGACGTAGTGAGGAGCGTCGGTGAGTTGGCAACTGGTTCAGCCGTTTCTGATCGCGCTCGCCATCGGCCTGCTGCTCGGGCTCGAGCGCGAGCGCAGCCGCAGCAGTCGGTTGCCTGCCGGGTCACGGTCATTCGCGCTGCTCGCCCTGATCGGTGCGGTCGCGGCCAGTTTCAGCGGCGCGGCGGTCGCGCTCGGCCTGGCCGGTGTGGCGGCGGTGATGGCCTTCGCCTACTTCCGGACCAGTTCCGAAGATCCGGGGACGACCACGGCGCTGGCCGCGATCGCCGCCTACATGCTGGGTGCGCTTGCCTACACCCGCCCCGCGCTGGCGGTCGCGCTCGCGGTCGTGGTGGTGGCATTGCTGGTGTCCAAGGCCAGAATTCATCACTTCGCCCGTGACATCATCAGCGAAGCCGAACTGGAAGACGCCGTTAAGTTCCTGGTGGTGGCGTTCGTCGTGCTGCCCCTGCTGCCGGATCGCGGACTGGGTCCCTACGGCGTCCTCAACCCCTCGAAGGTGTGGCTGTTGGTGGTCCTGCTGACCGGCATCAGCTGGATCGGCTACATCGGTGTGCGGGCTCTCGGCCCCGAACGCGGTCTCCTCGTCACGGGGTTGGCCGGCGGGTTCATCTCGGCGACTGCCACGACGGCGTCGATGGGGCGGCTCAGCAGGACCGGACCATTGCGAGCGCCGTTGGCGGCCGCGCTGGTCGCCAGCGTGGCCACCTTTCTGCAGCTTCTGCTGGTGGTCGGCTTCGTCGACCCTGACGTGCTGCGCCGGCTGTGGCTTCCGGCGGCTGCCGGGGCAGTGGTGCTGATCGGTATCGCCGCCGTCGTCTACCGCAACGGTGCGCACGACGACGCGCGGTCCGACGGTGAGCACATGACGTCACAGCCGACGAGCCGCCCATTCGCGCTGCGGCCCGCCCTCGTGCTGGCCGCGGTGCTGACTGCGGCGCTGCTGCTCGGCCGGTGGGGCTCCGACGTGCTCGGCGCGCAGGGGACCGTGCTCGCCGCTGCTGCCGCAGGTCTGGCAGACGCACACGCCGGCAGCGTCGCGGCCGCCAGTCTTGCCGCCCGCGGTGACATCACCGTCGACACCGCAGTGATCGCTGCGGCCGCCGCGTTCGGCTCCAATCTGATCGTCAAGGCGGTGCTGGCGTTCGTCGCCGGCGGTCTTCGGTTCGGACTCGGATTCAGCGCGGGCATGGCGTCGCCGGCGGTCGTGTTCGGCGCCGGCGTAGCCGCTGCAGTGCTTCTCTGAGAGCGCCCGTCAGCGGCCCCGCCAGTCCGGCTGGCGCTTCTCCTGCCAGGCCCGGATTCCTTCGGCGACATCCTCGGTGGCGCCGACGACCTTGCGCATCGTCTCGCCGAACCGTACCGACTCGATCCAGCCCATGTCGGCGGTCCGCCACGCCACCTCCTTGGTTGCGCGCTGCGCCAGCGGAGCGGCCCGGGTGAGTGTCTTCGCCCATGCCCATGCTTCGTCGCGCAGCGCATCGGGCTCGACCAGGCGCCACACCAAGCCCACCTCCTTGGCCCGCTCGGCGGTCATCGGTTCGCCGGTCAGCAGCAGCTCCATGGCATTCGCCCAGCCGACCCGCTGCGGAAGCCGGATGGCTCCGACGATCGTCGGCGTCCCCAGTTTGACCTCGGGAAACGAGAAGCTGGCTTGGGTGCTGGCAATGACGAAGTCGCAGAACAACACTCCGGTCAGCCCGTAGCCGATGCACGGACCTTGAACCGCGGCGATGGTCGGCTTGAACAACTCCATCCCGGATTCGAACGAGTTGATCGTCGGCTTCTCCCAGAACGTGCCGCCGAACGTGCCGACCACACCCTCGCCGTCGCGCAGGTCACCGCCCGCGCAGAACACGCTGCCATTGGCGGCCAAGATGCCGACCCACGCGTCTTCGTCATCTCGGAAGCGGTCCCAGGCGGCGTTCAACTCGCCGCGCACGGCCCCGTTGATCGCGTTGCGAGCCTCCGGCCGGTTCAGGGTGATGGTCGCGATGTGGTCGGCCAGCTCATAGGTCACGAGGCTCATGGCTGCACTGTAGTGACCCGCCTCGCGCATAATGACCGGCGAGAGGCCGGACCGAACAGGGGAGCACAGTGACAGCGACAGTCGTCGCGATCTATCTCGTCGTCACGTTCGGTCTGGGCGGCGTCGCGTTGGCGCTGCGCCTTCCGCCGCTGGTGGGGTTCCTGGCTGCCGGGTTCGTCCTCAACGCGATCAACGTCGAGGAAATGCCGCAGCTGGACGTGCTGGCTGATCTCGGTGTCACGTTGTTGCTGTTCGCGATCGGTCTCAAACTCGACGTGCGCTTCCTGCTGCGCCGCGAGGTCTGGCTGACCACCTCGGCGCATCTGGTCCTCAGCGTCGTCCTCGGTGGGTGTGTGCTGTGGCTGGCCGCGGTCGCGGGGTTGTCGATGTTGTCGGGGCAGAGCGTGCAGACCATTGCGCTGCTCGCCTTCGCGTTGTCGTTCTCGTCCACGGTGTTTGTCGTCAAACTCCTCGAGGAGCGCGGCGAATCGAATTCGCTCTACGGGCGCATCGCCATCGGCATCCTGGTGATGCAGGACATCGTCGCGGTGGCCTTCCTGACTGCCACCAGCGGGCATCTTCCCAGCCCGTGGGCCTTGGCCCTGGTCGGGCTGTGGCCGCTGACCCGGGCGGTGCGAAGGATCTGGGACCGCCTCGGCCACGGTGAGATGCAGTCACTGTTCGGCATCGTGATGGCGCTGGTTCCCGGCTACGCGCTGTTCACCGCCGTCGGGCTCAAAGGTGATCTCGGAGCGCTGATAGTCGGCGTGCTGCTGGCCTCCCACCCGGCGTCCGCCGAGCTGTCGAGATCACTGTTCCACATCAAGGAACTGCTGCTCGTCGGTTTCTTCGTGTCGATCGGCCTGACCGGGCTGCCCGACCTCCCGACCCTCACGGTCGCTGTGGTGATGGTGTTGCTGCTGCCTCTCAAGGCGGTCGGGTACGTCGTGCTGCTGTCGCTGATGCGATTGCGCTACCGCACCGCGATCCTGGCCGGCCTGAGCCTGATGAACTACTCCGAGTTCGGGTTGATCGTGGTCTCGGTCGGGGTCTCCGTCGGGCTGTTGGCGGAGGCCTGGCTGGTGGAGATGTCGATCGCGGTGGCATTGAGTTTCGTCGCCGCGGCGTTGGTCAACGGCCGCGGACATCTGATGGTCGAGAAGATCGCGGCACGGTTGCCGGCCCAGGACGAATCCACCTTGCAGCCCGAGGAACGTCCCGTCGACGCCGGCGACGCCGAGGTGGTGGTGATCGGGATGGGCCGGGTCGGCTCCGCGGCCTACCAGCGGCTGACCGGGCACTACGGGCTGCGCGTGGTCGGCGTCGACTACGACGGCGCGCTCATCGCCCGGCACGCCGACAACGGGTTGCGGGTGGTCGAGGGAGACGCCACCGACCTGGACTTCTGGAACCGGCTCCGGCACTCCGAGTCGGTGCGGATGGCGGTACTGGCCATGCCCCGCCACGGGGCCAACGTCAGGGCGCTGGACTGCTTGCGGGAGTCCGGGTTCAGCGGCACGGTGGCGTCGGTGGCCCGCTACGACGACGAAGTGCAGTGGGCCAAGGACAACGGGGTCGACATCGCGTTCAACGTCTACGCCGGTGCGGGTCTGGAACTGGCCGACCAGGTCGGCGCGTCCGACGCCCGTGCGGCCGGCGACCCCGAACCCGACGGCAATCCGCCGACCGACACCCGGTCGGTCCGTCGCGAGGGTGACATCACCGACGACGGTGAGTGACGACGAACGCAACGTGCCTCGCATGACCGCGACGAGGTGCCCTCGCGCCGTAGGGTCGAGTCGTGTCGGATCGTGAACTCGTGGTGCTCGGCACCGCCAGCCAAGCGCCGACCCGCCACCGCAACCACAACGGATACCTGCTGCGCTGGGACGGGGAAGGGCTGTTGTTCGACCCCGGAGAGGGGACTCAGCGACAGATGCTGCTGGCCGGCGTCTCGCCCACGCAGATCACCCGGTTGTGCCTGACCCACTTTCACGGAGACCACTGTCTCGGGGTACCCGGCATCGTGCAACGGCTCGCGCTGGACCGGCTGGCCCACCCCGTCTTCGCGCACTTCCCGGCATCGGGCGGGGAGTACTTCGAGCACCTCCGGCACGCCTCGTACTTCTACGACGTGCTCGACCTGCGGGAAGAACCGGTCACCGCGGACGGGGTGATAGCCCGAGGGGAGTTCGGCACGCTGGAAGCGCGGCGCCTGGACCACTCGATCGACGCCGTCGGGTACCGGCTGATCGAACCCGCGGCCCGGCACTTCCTGCCGGACCGTCTGGCCCAGGCCGGAGTCACCGGGCCGATGGTCGGGCGACTGCAGGCCGACGGGCAGGTGTGGGCGGACGGCCGGTGGGTGGGACTGGCCGACGTCAGTGCGGTCCGCCGCGGCCAGCGGTTCGCGTTCGTCATGGACACCCGACTCTGCGATGGGGTCTACGAACTGGCCGACGGCGCCGATCTGCTCGTCATCGAGGCGACGTTCCTGGACCGGGACCGCGCACTGGCCGCCGACTACGGTCACCTGACCGCCCGGCAGGCAGCGCGGGTCGCCGCCGAGTGCGGGGTGCGCCGACTCGTGTTGACGCACTTCTCGCAGCGCTATCCCGACCTCGCCGAGCATCGCGCCGAGGCCCAAGCAGCGTTCGACGGTGACGTGGTGGTGGCCGAGGACCTGATGCGGGTGCCCGTACCGCCGCGGTCGGTCGGTGTCCGCACCGCGTGAGGGATCACGGTGTCGCTCGACTCGGCCACCAGCTCCTCTCACGGAGCAGGGTCGCGATCGCCGGCACGGTCAGGGTGCGGACGACGGCTGATCGGGGTTATCCAGTGCGGCAGCACTTCTCGGAAACAGCGGGGCTGCCACTGCGCAAGGCTCCGCTGGTAGCAAAATTCTGTGCGGTCCGAGCGCGGGATGCTTCGGGTCTGCCGACATGTGCCCGGCAGACCAGCGCATCACTTGGGCGGCATGCGGATTCCGCCGTCGACGCGGACCACTTCGGCGTTCATGTACGAATTGGTGATCAGCTCGACGACCATCGACGCGAGCTCCTCGGGTTTACCCAGCCGCCGCGGGTAGAGGACCGATTCGCCGAGCTTCGCTTTGAAGGCTTCTGAGTCCGGTCCTTCGCCATAGATCGGAGTGTCGATCAGGCCCGGGGCCACGGTGTTCACCCGGATTCCGACCGCCGCCAGGTCGCGGGCCACCGGCAAGGTCAACCCGACGACGCCGCCTTTGGACGATGAGTAGGCGGCTTGACCGATCTGTCCGTCGAATGCCGCCACGCTGGTCATGTTGACGATGGCGCCGCGTTCGCCCGAGTCGGTGAGATCCAGGCGGCTCATCGCCGTGGCCGCCAGCCGAATGCAGTCGAACGTACCCACCAGGTTGATGGCGAGAACCTTCTTGTACGCGTCGAGGTTGTGCGCCGAGGCGAACTCGCCGTCCTTGCCGATCGTCCTTTGCGCCCAACCGATCCCCGCAGAGTTGACGAGCACGCGCAGAGGGCCGAGATCGACAGCGGTGTTCACCGCGTCCTCGATCTGCGCGGTGTCGGTCACGTCGACGCTGACGAACACGCCGCCGATCTCGTGGGCGAGCTCCTGCCCGCGTTCGGCTTGCAGGTCGGCCACGACGACGCGGGCTCCTTTGGATGCCAGGAGTCTCGAAGTCGCGGCGCCGATGCCCGATGCCCCGCCGGTGACGATTGCGCTTGTTCCGTTGACGTCCACAGCGCGAGTCTAGATCAGGTGGCGATCTGCCCGATGCAGCTTCGCCCTGGCCGGCAAACCGTGCGGGCCCCGGCGCCCGAGCGGGTTACGCACGGCACACCCAACCGCGAAACGTGAATGTCGAGAAGAACTGCCTGACCTCGGAGAAGCCGGCAGCGTACAGAATGTCGCAGTCTTGTTCGGGGGACAGGACCGGCACCTTGTCCGCGATTGCTTCTCGTGCTTTCCGGGCTTCCTCGGGCGCGATGCCGTTGGCGACGAGATAGCCGACGTGGCGCTCGATCCACAATTCTCGCTCGGCATCGCATTGCTGAGGAAAGCTCATGTGCATGACGATGAGCGGCGCCCCGGATGGTAGGCGCCGTCGCACCTGGGCTGCGGTGTCACGCCTGGCATCCGGTTGGAGGAAATGGAGTGTCAGCAGACTCGTTGCCGCGTCGAACGGGCCGGTCGGCGCCTGGTCGATGTAGCCGTGGTGCATCCGGACCCGGTCCATGTGGGCAGCCAAGGTGTTCGCCGCGAGATCCAGCATGGCTTTGGCGGGATCGACCGCGTCGAAGGTCCAGTTCGGATGGGTCTCGGCGAATGCTCTTGTCTCCAAACCCCCACCTGCTCCGAGGATGAGTATTCGCCCGTCGGCATGAGTGTGTTCGTCCATGAGAATGGTTGCCATGCGGTGGACGTCTTGGAGGGCAGGCACCATCTGTTTGGCGCGCTCTGCGTACATGGCGACGTGTCGAGGGTCGTCGAACGGATTGGCTGACTCGGTCACCTCATGAGGATGCGGTTGTCGAGAATTTTGAGCAAGGTGGTTTTCCGTTCAGGCAAGCCGCCGGACACCACGGTTACTGGTCGGCATTACCGGCCGGCGCCGCGGAGCGCGACGCAGTTCGCATCATTCGCGTTGTATGTTCCGAGTTATCCGCCTGTGTTTCAGTCGGTTTCGACGATGAGCACCTCGGTGTTCGCGCGACGGCGAACCGCGGACGGGACGGAGCCCATCACTCTTCCGACGACGGACTTGAGCCCGAAGTTGCCGACAACCAGCAGGTCGGCTCCGACCTCGTCGGCCAACTCGACCAGCGCGTCCACCGGAGCGCCTTCGATCGCTCGTTCCTCGACGTCCTTCACCCCTGCGCTTTTCGCTCGTGCCTTCGCCTCGACAAGCATGTCAAATATCGGTGCACCGCCCTCGGTGCGATAACCCTCTCCCGCAGGTTGATCCGGATCAGGTCCTTCAGGAGACCGGTCGTGCTGAAAGGCGCTCGCAACAATCAGCCGAGCGTTGGCCTCGGCGGCGATTCGAGCGGCTTCGTCCACTGCTCGATATGACGTTTCCGAGCCGTCGGTTCCGACGACTATCACCTTGTACGTACTCATTTGCTCTCCGTGCTTCTCTTCGGCCGTTGTGGCGGTGGATTTCTCCGCAACAACCTCACGCGTTCGGTGAACGTCTGTATACCCAACACAGGCTGATGTCACACCCTGACTATCCGGTCTGGGGTTGGTCGCCAATGGTTCGGGCCTGAGTTGATCGAATTCGCGACGGCGCTGGGGTCACCACCACCGACCTACCGGGCGCTCGAACGTCAACTCGCGCCGGCGCGGAAGGTCTCCGCCGACTGACGGGTTCACAAGACCCGGGTCTTGGACCTGAACTCCGCGTACGCTTTCCGGGTGTGCTCGGCCAGTGCGGGCACGTCGCTGATCGCTGCGGAGTTGGCGACGAATCCGAAGTCCATGTGGTCGCAGTAGGACGACAGCGTCACGTTGAGGCCGATCGATGCGGCCAGCGCCGACACCGGGTAGATGCCGAGCAGCCGCGCGCCGTTGAGGTAGCGGATCTCGTTGCCGCCCGGAACGTTCGAGATGACGAGGTTGCATGCGGGGTGGCCGATTCGGTCGAGGTGTGTCGTGGCGCCCGCACCGGCGAGCGTGATGAGCGCGACGGCGTAGGTCATGGCGGCGTCGGCCGACATGGCGCCGAGTTCCGCCTTGGCCGTGGCGACCGAGTGGACCACCTGTCGCAGTCTGTCGACGATGGACGCCTCGGGTCGCCCGAGTCGTACGAACATCGCCGAGACCCGGGTCCCGACAGCGCTGTCGCCGTCGTCGCGCAGCGACACCGGGCACATTGCGATGAACTCATGCGGGTAGACCTGGCCTGTCTCGCGCAGGTACGCGTGCAAACCGTGGTCGATGATGGTGGCCGCGACGTCGTTGAGCGTCGCCCCGTGCTGGTGGCCGATCCGGTGCATCTCGTGCACCGGCAGCGACAGGGTGGCAAAGCCGCGGGCCTGGCGCGGGGGCGGGTTGGTCGGGGCATGGGCGGCCACGAACGGCAGGCTGCCCTCGAGGTGCGATCCGAGCGCCGCGCTGAGCGTTTTCTGCAGCGCGCTCAGCGAAATCTGGTTGACAGCGCCCAATTGCGTGACGGCCCCGCGGATCGCGTGGGTGAGCCTGCGCAGCGCCGGGGTAGGTGCCGAGGGTTCAGGCGGCGCGTGCGGCATCGCGAAAGGCGGCGTGGGGATGGCGGGTTCGTCGGTCGGGGTGAGGCCCTCGTAGAGTTTCCGCAGCCTGGAGACGCCATCAATGATGCTGTGATGGGTCTTGGTGTAGATCGCGAAGCGCCCGCCGGGCACGCCGTCGATGAGCCAGCACCGGAACATTGGACGGTGCCGATCCAACATGGGCTCGTGCAGGTCGGCGATGAGGCGGAGCAGATCCTGGTAGGTGCTGTGGGTCGGCAGGGACAGGTGTTGCACGTGATAATGCGGGTCCCAGCTGTCGACCTCGCGGAAGTGGGGAACGCCCCCGCCGAGAAGCTCGGGTATGTAGTTGAACGGTGGTTGCGGTCGGTACCCGCGGTAGGCCTCGACGACCTCGCGGACCAGTGACGACCGGCCGGGCGGCTTCTTGAACAGCAGCATCGCCCCGACGTGTGTGGTACCGCCGGGGGACTCCATCAACAGCCAGCCCAGGTCCAGCGGAGGAATCGCTGCGTTCATCGTGGGCACCTCCACCTCTGTGCCGGTCCTGCAGTCGCGAGTCTGCACGCGAGGGTCCACGTGCGCAGGCAATTGCCGGAAGAATGCCGGTGCTGCCGGCGCAGGTGGCTGCACGTGCGGTTCATGCGATACGCTGGACCTGCACGATATGCACGACCAGCGAGGTGACGCGATGACCGCTGCCCACAGCCATCTGGTGGACGTCGCGCAGCGCATCCGGGAGAGCGCCGCGGCGCTGGGTGCCGCGCTGGACGCCGTCGACGTCTACATCGAGCCGTCGGTGGCGCGGGCTGTGCAAGCCGAGCGGAACCTCTACGACCGCATCGACGCCGAGTTCGGGTTGCTCACCAGCACCGAGGCGGGCCGGCGAATGGGCTCGAAGTCCACCGCTCCGCGAAATCTCGCCGCAGCAGTCCGCCGGGACAAGGCGCTGCTGGCGATCGCCAGAGGCCGACAGACGTTGTTCCCCGGGTTCCAGTTCGGCGCCGACGGCCGGCCGCTTCCGGTGATCCGGGCGCTGCGAGAGCTGGCAGACGAGGCAGGATGGTCGGAAAGCGCCGTGGTGCAATGGCTTTGCGCGCCCACCACGTATCTGGACGAGCTACGTCCGGTCGACCTCCTGGCGGGTCAACCGGAACGAGTGCTCGACGCGGCCCGCCGCGCCTGGTCGGTTCGGTGGTGACACCCGCACCACCGAAGCCCTTCCACCCGCGCACCGCGACACTGGGCGTCGGCACCCAGCTCTACCGCGTCTTCACCGCCGCTCCTGAGCGCCGGGCGACGAGTTTCAACCCGGGGTTCGGATCGCCCACGCGCTTCGCCTTTTTCGGCGACCCGCCGGTTCCCGTCCTGTACGCCGCGGCCACCGAGGAGGCGGCGGTGGCCGAGACGCTGCTCCACGACGTCCCGGCCGCCGGCGGTGTGCTTCCGTACGACGCGTACTCCCGGGCGGTCATGGCGCGCCTGGAGGTGGCCCGCCCGCTCACCGTCGCCGTGCTGCACGGACTCGGTCTGCGCAAGCTCAAGGTGACCGCAGCCGAACTGACGGCCAGCGGTGCCGATACCTATTCCGACACGGCCACCTGGGCGCACGCTGCACACGAGGCCGGGCTCGACGGCCTGGTGTGGATGTCGCGAATGTGCAACGACGCCAAGGCATATGTGTTCTTCGGAGATCGTTGCGAAGGTGCGTTCATCCAGGACGTCACCTTCGGCCGGCTCTTCGCCACCGGATCCGATCAGCTTTGGCTGATCGATCTGTGCGCGCCGTTGCACGTCGATGTCTTGTTGGGGCCGTGACTGACTCCGGCCTCGACAGCCTCAGGGAACTGCCCGAGCTGGACTCGATGCGGAGCGCCGAATACCTGCGCATCCCGCCGGTGACCCGGTCTCGGCGCGGGGCTGAGTCGAAGAGGAGCCGCATGCCCCCCGGCACCTGCCAGGGCCCGGGAGTTGACGTCTACCTGACCAGAACGTTTCAGCTGCGCAAACGCCACCGTTAGGGTGTCCGGCATGACCGAACAGCTCGACGTCACCCATCGGGACCTCGTCACCGTCGAGGTGCCGACGCACTGGTACAACCTGGCGGCCGAGCTGGACGAGCCGATCCCGCCGCATCTGCATCCGGGTACGAAGGAACCGGTCGGCCCGGATGACCTCGCGCCACTGTTCGCCAGCGGGTTGATCGCGCAGGAGATGGCCACCGACCCCTACATCGAGATCCCGCAGGAGGTGCGGGAGATCTACACGATTTGGCGTCCGTCACCGCTGATCCGTGCCCGGCGCTTCGAGAAGGTTCTGAACACCGGAGCCCACATCTACGTCAAGTACGAGGGCGTGAGCCCGGTGGGCAGCCATAAGACAAACTCCGCGGTGGCGCAGGCCTACTACAACTCCATCGACGGTGTGCGGAAGCTGACCACCGAGACCGGAGCCGGCCAGTGGGGCAGCGCGCTGTCGTTCGCCGGGGCCCAGTTCGGCCTGGAGATCGAGGTGTGGCAGGTTCGTGCCTCGTATGAGTCGAAGCCGTATCGCGGTCATCTCATCCGGACCTACGGCGGGACTGTGCACTCAAGCCCGTCGACGCTCACCGAAGCCGGGCGGGCCATCCTGGCCAAGGATCCGGACACCACCGGCAGCCTCGGTATGGCGGTCAGCGAGGCGGTCGAGGTCGCCGCGGCCGACCCCGAGGCCCGCTACGCGCTGGGCAGCGTGCTCAACCACGTGGTGCTGCATCAAACCGTCATCGGGCAGGAGGCCGTTGCGCAGCTGGCGTTGGTGGAGCCCGACGGCGCTGATGTCGTATACGGTTGCGCCGGCGGCGGTTCCAACCTCGCCGGACTGTCGTTTCCGTTCCTGCGGGAGAAGATCCACGGCCGATCGAACCCGCGGATCGTGGCCGCCGAGCCGACCGCTTGCCCGTCGATCACCGAGGGCGAGTACCGCTACGATCACGGCGACGTGGCGGGGCTGACCCCGCTGCTCAAAATGCACACGCTCGGCATGGACTTCGTGCCTGACCCGATCCACGCCGGCGGGCTGCGCTACCACGGCATGGCGCCGGCGCTCAGCCACACCGTCGAGCTCGGGCTGGTTGAGGGCGTAGCGATCTCGCAGCACGACGCGTTCGCCGCAGGTGTGCAGTTCGCACGCGCGCAGGGCATCGTGCCGGCACCGGAGTCGACGCATGCCATCGCGGCGGCGGCCAACCATGTCGCGGACAATCCCCGCGAGCAGGTCGTGGTGATCGGACTGTCCGGGCACGGCCAGCTCGATCTGCCGGCATACGCGGCGTACCTCGACGGCAAGCTCTGAACAGGCGGTTTGTGGCCGCGACTATCCTCAACGCCAGGCATTTCTCGAGGAGGTGAGCCCGGTGTTCCGTCTGCGGTCGCGCGACCAGTCCCTCGAGGCGACCCTCAAACAGATCGAACACCGGGTACTCGACGACGTTTATCTACCCATCTGGGCGCGGCGCGTGGCGTGGGCGGCGACCACGGTGCTGGTGGTCACCGGGATTACCGCATGGGTGGTAAGCGAGGGTTTACCGTTGGTCGCATCCGCGCTGGGCGCGGGCGCCGTGATCTGTTCGGTCGTCTCGCTGCGGCGTCGCCGGTTCCGGTGGTCCGTCGCGGCGGCTTACCTGTCCGGGGTGTCGACGGTCGCCGGGCTCGGCGCGTTCTGGTGGTGCCGTACTAGCTCGGCGGACTCGATCCTGGCGACCTCGTCCGGGGTGTCCGCGGTGGCCGCGGCGGCGCTGACGGCGGTATGGGTCACGGTGGCGATCACCCCGGTAAAGGATTCGCACCCGCACATGCGGCAGCCGTCGAAACGCAAATGGGGTGTCCGCGAGAGCGGCGCCACGATCACCTGGCCGCCGCCGAGCGCGGGGCCGTACCGTCCCCGTCAGAAATAGTTCGTCACGATGAGTGTTCGCCGGTCAGATACGAACCAGGTGAAGCCTTCGGAGCGCAGTGCCGACGTCACCACGCGCGCTGTTGTCAGCGTCTTGACAATGCCATCGGTGTGCGGATCTACCCGAGGAGATGCCGATGACCGAGTCTGACGCGGCGGGAGCCCCGGTGGTGGAGGTGTACTGGCGACCTGGCTGTCCGTTCTGTCGTGGCTTGCTGCGTTCGCTGCGCAAGTCGGGGCTGGTGTTGCGGGAGGTCAACATCTGGGAGGATCCGGAGGCCGCGGCGCGAGTTCGGTCGGTGGCGGACGGCAACGAGACAGTCCCGACAGTGTTCATCGATGAGCTGGCGCTGGTCAATCCGTCGTCGCGCCAGGTGCTGCGCGCCGCCGGAGTGCAGCCTCCGCCGCGGCTGTGGGACAGACTGGGACTGGGTCGGGGGAGCGGTGGAAGAGAAGCCGCTAGTGGGCGCGAGGGCTGACGCGCAACTGGATGAGCCGGTGCACCAGCACTACGGCGACAGTGGCACCGGCGGCAGCGGCGAAGACCAGCAAAGAGGTTCCGACGTTGTTCATCAGGGACGGGTTCACCAACATCACCACCGCCAGGCTCACCATCAGCACGCCGCCGATCAACTTGAGCAGTCGGCCCTGCTTTTCCTCGAGTTTCTTTGCGTGCAGGGTGATCACGGCGCCGCCGAAGATCACGAGCTCATCCAACTGATAGACCAGCATGTAGAGCGCCAACAGCAACACGAAGACGGCCACGCTGACCTCGCGTGCCGACACGAGGTTCGTCCACAGAACCGGAAAACCTGCGGTGCAGGCGAGTTCGACGAAGGAGACGCCGGCCGCCAACAACGCCGTGGCGGCGATCAGCGCCGGCATCGAATCGGCCACGGCAATCACGTCCCGCATCCTGCGGTAGATGCCCGGTTTCCTTGCCTCCGGAATGGTCAGGGAGACCCCCTTCTTGAACCAGAAGTAGTCCTTGATGTTGATGGCGCCGAAAATCAGGGCAATCAACGCGACGCCGATCCGCACGGGCAGCGCGAATGTGAGCACCGAGAAGATCGAGAACAGTCCGGCGATGAACAGCGCGTAGAACAGTGCGGTGACGATGATGAAAACCAGGCCGATCACCGCGATGCTACGGCGGGACCCGGTGCGCAAGGTCAGTGCGAGCAGGATCGAGAGCACCCACAGCGAGCAGGGGTTGAAACCGTCGACCGCCGCCACCAGCACCGTGGTCAGCACCAGCGACTGACTCGCGACGTCGACGTCACCCAGGATCGGAAGGCGAATGACGTCGGCGATCGGCGTTTCCGGTGCCGAGGACTCCTCCGACCTCGGCGCGGCAGGTGCCATGACGCCCGCCCCGGCGTCGGGACAGCCGCTCTCCAGGCACCCGACGATCGCGGACTCGAGTTCGTGCTCCGTCCGTCCCTCGACGTAACCCACCCAGTGCCGTTCCCCGAGGAAGAACGTGGGCACACCGGTCGGCTCGAATCCGAACTTGACGGCCATATCGCTGAACAGGCGCTGATTCTCAACGCTGCCGACCACCTCGAAATCGCGCACCCGAAGAGCCGGGTACCGAGCCTGCAGATCGGCCAGCGCGGGCTTGGCGGCCGCACAGTGCGGACACCCTTCACCCCAGAAGAAGTACAGAGTGACCGTGTCGCGCGGCGCCGAGCGCGACTGGGGTGCGTCAGCCAGCGACCCGCCCAGCAGGCCGCACAGAAGGGCGAGCGCCACGACGAGCGCATGGGCACCGGTGACCGGACGGTGGCGGGCCATCTGCAAACTGCGCCGCTGCGGCACAGTGCGATGTCCGGCGCCCACTATCTCTTCGTCTACGGGTTCGCGTTTGGCCGGCGCAGGTGGTCGACGAACCAGTCGCGCGCCAGTTCGGCGACCTGTTCCAGGGTGCCGGGTTCTTCGAAAAGGTGTGTGGCCCGAGGGACCACCGTGAGTTCGCATCGGCCAGGAATCGCGGCCTGCGCCCGCCGGTTCAGCTCGAGGACCACCTCGTCGCGCCCACCGACGATCAGCAGTGTCGGCGCCGTGACCTTCGCCAGCGACCGGCCCGCGAGATCCGGTCTACCCCCACGGGACACGACGGCCCCGACCTTCACTCGCGGATCGGCCGCCGCCACCAGCGCGGCACCGGCACCGGTGCTCGCGCCGAAGTACCCCACCGGCAGCGACGCGGCGTCGGGCTGCGTGGCCAACCATCCGGTCACGTCGACCAGTCGCGACGCCAGCAATTCGATGTCGAAGACGTTGGCGCGGTCGCGTTCTTCGCCCGGCGTGAGCAGGTCGAACAGCAGCGTGGCGAGGCCGGCGCCGTGCAGCACCTCCGCGACGTAGCGGTTTCGGGGGCTGTGCCGACTGCTTCCGCTGCCATGGGCGAAGACCACTATGCCCCTGGGGCTTTCGGGGATGGTCAGGTGTCCCGCCACGGCCACCTGGCCCGCGACCACCTGGACCTCCTCGTCACGCAGCGGCGGGTCTGCGGCGGCCACCGTTTTGCCGACCGACTCATCCCGGGCGCGATCGAGCAACGCCACCACTTCCTCGTCGGAAGTCTGGGTGAACTTGCGGTAGCCCTGCCCGACGGCGAAGAACGCCGCCGGTGTCTGCAGGCACAGCACCTCATCGGCATGTCCCGCGAACCGCTCGACAATGTCGTCTGGGCCGATGGGCACCGCCAGCATCACCCGGCTCGCGCCGTGCGCGCGGGCGACCTGGCATGCCGCCTTGGCCGTCGCACCGGTCGCGATGCCGTCGTCGACGATCACGGCCGTCCGTCCCGTCAACGAGACCCGGTCACGGCCGCGCCGGAAGCATTCCGCGCGACGCTGTAGTTCGGTCCGCTGCCTGCGTTCGACCCGGTCGATGTCGTTGCCGTCGAGCTGTGCCGCGCGCACGACGTCGTCGTTGAGCACCCGCACGCCTTCCTCGCCGATGGCGCCGAAGGCCAGCTCCGGCTGGAACGGCACACCGAGCTTGCGAACGACGAGAACGTCAAGCGGTGCCCGCAATGCTTTGGCGACCTCGAAGGCTACCGGCACTCCGCCGCGCGGCAGGCCGAGGACCACGACATCCTGGCCACGAACATGCGCCAGACGCTGGGCCAACTGGCGTCCAGCGTCGACGCGGTCGTCGAAGATCTTCATAACCCCAAGGCTTACGGACTTGATGTCGTCCTGATACGGGAAAAGGTCCCTGACCCGATCGACTACAGCCCCGACCTTTCGGTCCGTTTAGGTCCCTTTTTCTATCGACTGTCGGTGTGCTGCCCGTCGGTGAGCCGGACGACGTAGGTGCGGTCGGCCTTGTGATACTCGACCGTGCCGCCCTCGACGATCATCCCGATCAGCTCGTTGCCGTCCTCGAAGAAGTACGCGTTCTCTGTGCGGCCCAGGGAATCGAGGTGACACCCCGGCAGAATCTCCACGCGCCTGTCGGGATCGGCGGTGAGGACCACGATCCGTGCGCCCGGTTCTTCGGGTTTCGCGGCCTGCTTCATGACGGCCTTCTTCTCGGGTTTCTCGCGTCTGACCGAGCGCTGAGCCATATGTGTCACCGTCCTCTGGTCGATCGCTCGACCACCGCTGAGCCTCTCACTATCGAGGCTGGCCCGACTACAGGATCGACGTCTGTCGGCGCCCTGGTCAGCTGGCGAAAGGCCCTGTTCTCGGGGACCTTTGACCATAGTTGGCGGGACTTTCGACTCCGCGTATGTCACCTGCCGCGACATGATCTGCCGCGCCGCCGGCCGAGAGATCTATGAACGCGGCAGCATCGGCGCCCGACCGCGGCCACTGTGGTGGGAGCTGGCTCGTATCCGGCTGCGCGGAACCGTTCCGTCGCTGCGCCGCGCCCGGCGCGCTGTGGCCGCCGTCACGTTCGCGGCCTCTGCGTCGACGGTAATCGGGATGCTCGCGGTGCCGGTGCTCATCCAGCTGCTGGTGATACCGCGGTTGCGTTGGCGCTGGTATATCGCCTGCGGAGCGGTCCGGCTTCTGGCCGGCCTGACCGGAAGGGTGATTTCTGTGCACAATCTCGATCGACTGCCCCAAGAGCCTGCGATCGTCGTGGCCAACCATTCGAGCTGGCTGGACGGTCTCTCGCTTCTCGCTTGCCGGGGTGATGCCGTCCTCGTTCCACTTAGTTGCCGGTGAAGTGCTCCAGCACGAGCGGCTGACGGGTTTTGCATTCATCACGTTGACGGTTTGATGCTGCGGACAGGCCAAGAGCCAGGAGGGGGCGGTCTTCCTTTCAGGCGGGCTCCGACACTGCCGATGCCGCCCAGGTCGATGGATCCAGCGCCCGATTCATTTATTCTGATGCTCCTGGATATGGACTCTGAGAAAGTTCCGGAACGCGAGGTGGACATCCGGACAGGGCCTCTGGTTTTCCCGGACTACTCTCCTTAGCTTGCGGATAGGACACCAGCAGTGTCCGATCCGGAACTAGTAGAGGGTGCGGGGGAGGCTGACCTGCGCACTCTCATCTGGTTACGGACAGCACCCGGTCAATAAATCCGCAACAGTGCGAGAGCGCCGGACGGTATCCAGGAAGACTTGATAGTGCCGGAGGGACGGTTGCCGCCGTGGGGTTTGCAGTCCGCCTTCCCCGTCACGTCCGCGGTGAGCAGCCGAAGGGCCGAACGTCCTTTGATCACCGCCTGAAAGTGGGGCTCCGCTTCCGTGACGTGCAGGCTTGGACAGAGTCTCGGCGCTGGCTTGCCACCCTGGGACTCAACGTGGCCGTAGTCTCGTGCCTGTGGGAATCCGGGCGTCAATACCGCCCGGCGGACCTGGCAATATAGGTCGAAGGCGGCATCCGTCAGCGACTGAATACATTTGGTGGACAGCCCTTCTGTTCTTCAGTACTCGTGGTGCGCCCGAAGGTAAAGTGAGTCGGGTGTCCGAACTTTCATCATTCAATCACGTCGGCATCTGCGTTCGGGATCGTCATGTCGCGCAGCGTTTTTACGAAGGCGTGTTCGGGTTCGAGTTCTGGTGG
Source organism: Mycolicibacterium duvalii (assembly GCF_010726645.1). Classification (NCBI taxonomy): domain Bacteria; kingdom Bacillati; phylum Actinomycetota; class Actinomycetes; order Mycobacteriales; family Mycobacteriaceae; genus Mycobacterium; species Mycolicibacterium duvalii. The sequence continues at coordinate 1,221,693 of NZ_AP022563.1, forward strand.
GAGTTGGATCCGCCCGATGACGGCACAGCTCAACTCCTGCAACTGGAACCGCCCGTCGGCGCGCACGCCACCTATCTCGTTCGTGACGGTCTGGTCCTGGAGCTGATCAGTTATGCCCACCGTCAGCCCCGCAGAGAAATCGTGCGGGTCATGGATGAACTGGGCCTGACCCACATCTCGCTGTCGGTGCCGGACATGGCGCACACGTTGGCGTTGGTGCCGCAGTTCGGTGGCGCGGTCGAAGATCAGACGGTTACAGCGCGCTCGGCGATGGTGCGAGATCCCGATGGCCAACTGCTGGAATTGCTGACCATGGATTGGCTCAACGCACTTCCACCGCGGCCCTGACCGGCGTCAGCCGCCGCGGGCCTGCACCATGGCCGAGCGGCTGACCTTGGTTGCCGCCGTTCGGGGAATCTCGTCGACGACTTCCACCGATTTGGGTACCTTGTAGGCGGCCAAACGTCCTCGGACGTATTCGATTACACCGTCGGCTGTGGGTGGGTGCGCGTGATCTGAGGGTTGCACCACGGCGTGTACGCGCCGGCCCCATCGGGGATCGGTGAGGCCGATCACCACGACGTCAGCGATTCCTGGATGGTCGATGAGTGCGGACTCCACTTCTGCGGGAAACACGTTTGCTCCGCCGGTGACAATCATGTCGGTGCGGCGGTCGGCAACGTAGAGGTAGCCGTCGGAGTCGAGCCAGCCGAGATCGCCCGCGGAGGTGAACCCGTCTGCGGTGGTTGTCAACGGCGGGGCACCGCCGATATATCGGTACTGGCCGGTCATGGGCGCCCGCAGGTAGATCTCGCCGATCTCCCCGGTCGGCACCGGATCGCCCGCATCATCGAGGATCTGGATCTCGGTGTCGCGGAATCCTTGCCCCACACTGCCAGGGTGATCGAGCCATTCATCGCCGCGCAGCGCGGCCAGCCCGAGGTTTTCGGTCATGCCGTAGGACAGCACCACTTGCTCCGGACTCAGCAGATCGAACCAGCGATGCAACAAGGTCGGCGGCATGACGGCGCCGCCTTGCAGGATCCACTCGATGCTGGACAGGTCCCGCTGATCGACGTCGGGTTGATCGGCCAACCGGGACAGCATCGTCGGTGTGGCGGTGAAGGTGGTGATCCGATGCCGTTCCACGGCATCGAGAAAGAGCCGGGCGTCGAACTTCTCCAGGACCACCAAACGATCACCGCCGAGCAGGAATCGCAGCGGGATGAATCCGTTGGTGTGGTACATCGGCGCGGGTACCAGAATCGTCTGAGGCTGACAGACCTCGGTCCAGTGCGCCATGAACGGCAGGCTCGAGGCCGGTGTCCAGACCCCCGGCGAGGTGTTGAGGATGATTTTCGGCAGCCCGGTGGACCCCGAACTGCAGATGCCGTTCACGGCGGGGGAGACGACGACTGGTAGCGGTGCATCGGAATGCGTCGCGGCCGCGCGCTGCAAATCACCGGCGGTGGAACCGTCAAGAACGAAGGCTGGGTCGATGACCTCCAGCAGGCGCTGTTGCTCCCAATCCGGTAGGTCCCAGCGCATCGGGATGGGAATCGCCCCGATCTTCCATGCGGCTAGGACGGTGTTCACCAACTCGACCGAATTCGGTAGGCAAAGCGCGATGTGGTCCCCGAACGCGACTCCTTTGGACCGCAACGCGCGTCCCCAAGTGTTGGCCGCCTGCTCGAGTTGGCACCACGACAGCGACGTTTGCGCCCCATCGCGGGCGATGAAGATCAAGGCGGTGCCGTCGGGATCGTTGTCGGCAAGATCGGTGAGTTGCCGACCGTAGGGGATGTCGGTCACAAGCGCTCCGTCTCCTCTCGTCGAGCGCGGCGCCGTGCCTCGAGCGGCACTACCGGCTCGCGAGCGGCCGGTCCCCGGGTGATGGCGTTCAGTCTTATCTCCGGTAGGTCCACCGAGGCCTGCACGGTGTCGAGCCACGCCACCGTTTGCGCGACATCCTCGGCCGTGACCGCGTGCATCTCGAACGGGACATCCTGGAGCATGTCGGTTTCCACCGGCCCGGGCGTGACAATATTGACGTTGATACCGTCGCGGTCGACTTCGAGGGCCAATGCGCGAGCGAACGCGTTCATCCCTGCCTTGGACGCCGAATAGGCCGTACGCCCCGGCATGGGCTCATGTGCCGCCGACGACGACACGAACACGAACCGGGATCCCGCGCTCATCAGCGGCAGGGCGGCCTGAACGACCACGAAGCAGGAGTCCAGATTGGCCGACATCGTATTTCGCCATTGTTGGAAGGTCTGCTTGCGCGCATAGGTGCCGTCGAGCGTTCCCGCGGCATGCACCATGAGATCCACGCGGTCGAGAGCGGCGATGGCCGCGCCGAACGACGAGGGCGATGATGCGTCTGCGAGGAAATACCGAGCCCCGACCTCGTCGGCTGCGGCGCGCAGCGCGGGTTCGCGGCGAGCGGTGAGGACCACGTCGTAGCCGCGCCCGGCCAATTCGCGGCCGCATGCCTTGCCGATGCCACCGCTGCCACCGGTGACCACTGCGAGCCGGGTCCCGTCAGTTCCGTTCAGCATCGGTAGATCCGTTCGGCGTTGGTGGCAAACAGCTGTTCGCGATCCTCGGCCGACAGGCCTGCCGTTGCGGTCGAATACGTGTGCCAGAGTTGGTCCAGCGTGCCGTGCAGGCCGTCAACCGGGAAGTTGCTGCCGAAGAAACATCGCTCTGTTCCGAAGGTTTCGATCGATTTCTCCAGCCACGGTGCGAACACGCCGGCCTCCATCGAACCCAAGGGCATCGCCAGCCCGGAGAGCTTGCACATCACGTTGGGACCCACCTCGGCCAGGGCTCGCATGCCCTCCTGCCACCGCTGGCGTTCGTCAGCGGAATCATCACGCGGCCAACCGGTGTGCTCAACGACCACCACCAGATCGTCGTGGTGGCGCAGCCCATGCGCCGCGGCCAGGAGCTGGTCGGGATGCGTCATGATCTCGTAGATGAGGCCGCGCTCGGCGAGCTCGTGCAAGACCTCGTCGGCGGGCAGCGGTCCGGCATAGGCTCCCATCGGGCGCACCCCGCGAAACCGTGACGCCACCTGCTGCCGATCCAACGCCGAGATGGCCTCGGATACCGACTCGGTGAACGGCAGCCCGCCGATGATCGCGTCAGGTTCACCGCATCGGTCGAGTTCGAGTGTCTCGTCCACGGAATGCCAGTTGGTGGCCGCGGCGACATTGACGATCTTCTCGATGTTCCACTCACCGGCCTCCGATCTGTACTCAGTCATGTCGAACCGTCGCGCCATCGCGCTGACGTCGCCCATGCCGAGCTGTGCCTGCTCGGTCGAGAGGTAGGGATACCAATCGGTGCGAGCCGGATCCCATAGGTGCACATGGGTGTCGACGATCCGGTTCGGTCGCAATGCTGCTGTCATCGTGGTTGCACCACTTCCTGGAGGGCGTCATCGAACCACTCGGGGATCTGCGGACCGCCGTAGGTGATGCTGCCGGTCGGGTGGGGGTGGCTGCGGAGTCCGAACCATCCGGGGCCCGCGACGAGTTCCGCTCCGGCAAGATCGCCGGTGTGCGGGCTGCACACCAGGTGCGCGATCAGATCCACTGGCGGATAGTCTGTTTCGACGCTGACACAACAGTGCTGTACGAGACCGGCGGTGGCATCGTGGCCGGCGCGGGACAACTGCGTTGACACCTGCGCGCGGGTCCGTCCACCGGAAGTGGCGGCGTCGTGGACGACCACCAACCGCACGTGACGTTCCGTGCTCATCGCGAGGCGAGCGACCGCACGGGCCCACGCAGTGTCCGCATCGATCTGCGCGACGATGCCGTCGTGCTCTTCCAGGATCCGCCGCCACTGCGGTGCTGAATTCGACATCGACGGATGGTCCGCCAGTGCGACGACAACCGCGTCCAGGGTGGGGATATCGCTGAGCGCCGCGGGTTCGTCGACGGTTGTCACGGCTATCTCGCGCGCCCGCAATGCAGCGGCGATGTCTGCTGCGACAGCGTCTGAATCGGCGCAGACCGCACAGGTGGTTGCGGCCGATGGCGGCGGATCTTCGTCGGCCACCCGCTCGAACGCCCGTCCGAATCTGGCGTTGCTTCCGCCGCTGCTGGCTTGACGCTTCTCGGCGGGAACAAGTGCCTTCTCAATTGCCGCGTCGAGAACCCTCGCCGGGTAGGGGAGGTGGTTTGCCCGCACCACTTCGATCAGGCGGGGCTCGTCGATGACTGCCGCTTCCGAACCTGCGGAGAACAGCACCCGGCCCTGGCATGCGGTGAAGGTGGCGTCGACCAAATGCGCGCCCAGCGGGCCGATTTCGTCCGGATCAGGCATAGTGTTCAGCGCCAACCCCCCGGTGGCCGCCGTCGACTTGCGGGCGGCTGCCAGTGCGCCGGCAACCATCCTGGTGGCGGCGATGGGGGAGATGGCGTTGACCGTGACGCCGTCGGGCGCCTGGCGTCCGATCTGCCACGTCAGGGCTGCCACGGCACGTTTGGCGCAGCCGTAGGCTCCGGTATCGGCGGCGCGCCATCCCGATCCCGAGGTGACACCCAGGATGTGCCCGCGCCCGGCTGCGGCCATCAACGGCAGGGCCGCGCACAGCACGTTGCGATAGCCGTCGAGGTGGACTTCGAGGACTGCGGTCCAGTCCGCGTCAGCGCCAGCGGTGTAGCTGGTGGGCCGGCTGATGCCGGCGACGTTGACCACGGCGTCGAGTCCGCCGAACTCCTCGGCCAACTCGGTCAGCAAGGCGGTGACCGAGGGGGAGTCGGTGACTGACACCCCCGAGGCCCGCGCCGCGCCCCCGGCAGCGATGATCCGGTCCGCGGTCGTCTGCTCACTACTCGACAACGTCTGGGCACCGTCGAGCGATACCAACGGGTCCACGGTCACCACGTAGTCGCCGGCACGGCCCAGTTCCAGGGCGATCGCCGCACCGATCCCACCGCCGCCGCCGGTCACCACTACCACACGTTGCCGGCTGCTCACAGCAGGTCCAGCCCGGCCAGATCACCGGCGGCCAGCCAGTTCTCCAGCAGGTCACGGTAGGCGAAGTAGTCACCGAAGCCGCGCCCGAAGTTGGTGTCACGGGCCTGGATGGCGCCAGGATCGCCCTCGTTGTTCAGCCGTGACGGTGTGCAAGCCGACATCACACCGCTGGCATCGACGTGGGTGCTGATGATCTGTGCGACCCAGTCGGCCTCGGCCCGGGCGCTGACATCGAATCCCTGGGCGCCCTGCTTGTCCAGCAGAGCCACCGTGGCACCTACGAACTCGGCTCCCAGCAGGGCGAGTTGGGTGTAGTTGACGGTGACCACCGACTGCTGGCCAGGCCCCGGCATGACGAACATGTTCGGGAAGCCGTGGCTCATCAGACCGAACAAGGTGCCCGATCGTCCTTCGGCCCACTTCGCGGCAAGGGTGGTGCCATTCCGGCCGACGATCTCGTGGCCTGCGCGCCGGGGCAGAGGTGTCACCTCGGCCTCGAACCCGGTGCCGTAGATGATGCAGTCCACCTCGTATGTGTGGCCGTTTACGACCAAACCGTGTTCGGTGATGCGCTCGATACCGGTCGGACAGTTCACGAGTGTGACGTTCGGCCGGTTGTAGGCATCGAAATACTCGTCGTGAAAACACGGCCGCTTGCACAGGTAGCGGTAGTAGGGCTTCAACTGTTCGGCGGTCTGCGGGTCCGCCACCAGTTGGTCGATCCGCTGCCGGTGCTGTTCCATGATCTCGAAATCGATCCGCTCGGCGTTGCGGATGAACTCGGCCAAGTCCGCACCCTCGATGCGGGGTGGGTTCTGCACGGCTGCATAGTGTTTCGTCCAACCGTCATCGGTGAGGTCGGTGTCGACGGGCCGGCCCAGCATGATGGACTGAAAGTTGTCCATCCGCCGTTTCTGCCACCCGGGTTCGACGCTGCGCCGGAACTCGGGGTCGGTAGGCCGGTTGTCCCGGACCCCGATGGCCGACGGCGTCCGCTGGAACACGTACACGTGCCGGGCTGCCTGAGCGAGCGGACTCAGCGCCTGCAACCCGCTCGCCCCGGTTCCGACCAGGGCCACGGTCCTGTCGCCGAGCTTCGCCATGGGTTGTCCCGGTGCGCCGCCGGTGTAGCCGTAGTCCCACCGCGCGGTGTGGAAGGCCGCGCCTCGGAAGCCATCCATGCCCGGGATGTCGGGGAGTTTGAGCAGGTTCAGGATGCCCGCGGCCACCACGTAGTAGCGGGATCGGATCACATCGCCACGGTCGGTGTGGATCGCCCAACGCGCGGTGGCGTCATTCCATTCTGCGCGTTGAATTCCGGTGTGGAACAGAGCGTCACGGCTGAGGTCGAACCGCTCGGCGATGGCCTGCAGATGGTGGCGGATCTCCTCGCCGTAGGCGTAGCGCCGGGTCGGGATGTAGTCGAGTTCTTCCAGCAACGGCAGGTACTGGTAGGACTCGATATCGCACATCACGCCGGGGTACCGGTTCCAGTACCAGGTGCCGCCTATCCCGCCGGCGCGGTCGATGATCCGGATGCGTTCGACGCCGGCCTTGCGTAGCTGGACTCCGGCGAGCAGTCCGGCGATTCCGGCGCCCAAGATGACGACATCGGGGTCGTCGGTGATCGGTTCGCGCTGAACCGGTGCGGCGAATGGGTCCGCCAGGTATCTGGCGACGCGCTCGTCATGGAAAAGATCGCGGAGGGCGGCTCGGGAAGGCACCAGACGTCGGTCGCGCTCCGCGCGGTACTTGGCATTCACGGCTTCGGGGTCGAACGACATCGAGCTCCCTTTCGGTGACTTCAGGCAAGTTGGATCGGCATCCAGCGACCTGGCGCTAGGATCCGGGTTGCGAATAGATTTACATACGACGGTGCATATGTAAACAAGAAGGAGTGGGTGGCGTGGGGGAGCTGACGTTCGGAGACATCGACGATGCCACCAGGCCGTTGGCGATCCTGGTGCATGGGTTTCCGACACACCCCACACCTGGCGCCACCTCGGGCCCGCGCTGGCCGAGGCCGGATACCGAGTCTCGACGCCCTGGTTGCCCGGATACCGCTCAGCAGCGGAGGGTCCGGTCAGCGTGGGAACCTACGTGCGGTACATCCTCGCCGAGTACGCGGCACGGGGCGGTGACGATCGGGCCGTGCTGATCGGTCACGACTGGGGCGCCAACGCCGGGTACGGCATGGTCGCCACCAACCGTTCCGCGTTCCGGCGCTACGTGGCCTTGGCGGTGCCGCCGACAGCAGCGCTGGGCAGCGGCATCTTCTCCTATGCGCAGCTCAAGCGGTCCTTCTACATCTGGTTCATCCAGCAGGTCGGCTTGGCCGAATCCGTGCTGTTGGAGCCCGGATTCTGGGAGTCGCTGTGGTCGGACTGGTCGCCCGGATACGACGCGACCGAAGACATCGCCATGCTGCGCAGGTACATCGACGCCGCGAACATCGCCGACGTCTTGAGTCCGTATCGGGCGTCGTTCAATCCGGAGTTCGCCGACCCTGCCTGCTTGGCCGAGGCGGCCGCATCGCTGACGTCGCCGCCGGTTCCCACGCTGTACCTGCACGGAGCGAACGACGGCGCGATCGGCGCCGATCTGCTCGACGGCGTTGCCGAACATCTTCCCTGCGCGGGATCGTCCTTCCAGATGGTCGACGGGGTGGGGCACTTCCTGCATTTGGAGCGTCCTGCCGAGATCGCCGCAACGATCGTGGGGTGGCTAGCGGACGACTGACCCGCGTCGGCGGTGCAGCGGCAGGCCTGCGGCGTGACGCAACTCGGCCAGGAAGCTCGCGCGGTCACCACCGCCGACGAGATAGTGGCAGACCGCGATGCGCACCACCGCTGCCGCCGCAACGTGGGCATTCTCACCGGTCAGGACCCGACGCATGCCCTCCTCCATCAGCGGCAGTACCCGTACCATCTGGGATATCGAGTACTCGGGTTCCAGTTGGACCAGTGTGGCCAGCGAGTGCGAGAACTGATAGTCCACGATGAATTCCAGCGTCGCGTCCACCCGGTCCACCCCTCGCAGACCTGCTGTCGCCGCGGCCATCCCGGCCGCGAAATTGTCCTGCTCGTAGAGCGCGAAAGCCTCGAGCAGGCCGTCCTTCGAACCGAAATAGCGATACACGGTTGGTCGTGACACCCCGGCCGTCGCCGCGACGTCGAGAAGCTGGAGCTTGCGACGGCCGCACCGGGCCACCACCTCGAACGTGGCGTCCAGGATCCGTTTGCGGATGGATCGCTCGCTCTCAGCGGGCACACTCACCTCCCAATTGATTTACATATGCACTATCAAATGTCACACTGTCTGTAGCCGCCTCGGGCATCACCGCGTCATTTGGTGCATCGACGGCGAGACACAAGGTGAATTCATGTTAAGTCCTTCACGCACGATGGGGTGACATCCGATGACGGATCTGGTGGTGCGCAAAATCCGTTGGGACTTCGACGCGACGGTGCCGTTTCTGTGGCAGCCGGCCAATCCCAACTTCGGAATGTTCTGCAACGCGTTCACCTTCATCGCTGTGCCGTTCGAGCGATACCTGATCAAGGCGCTGCGGCAGGCGCAGGACGAGTTCGCCCGGTCGCCGTCGGTGGCCGCCGAAGCGGACGCGTTCCTGCGCCAGGAAGGCCAGCACGCCGCTGCCCACCGCAAACACATGGCAGCGCTGATCGCCCGGTACCCGGGCCTGGAACGCGCACACGACGAGGCCAACGAAGCGTTCGACAAGCTGATCGGGACACATCCGGTGCAGTTCCACGCCGCATACATCGCCAACCTCGAGGCGACGTTCACACCGCTGTTCAAAGTCATTATCGACAACCGCAATTCACTGTTTTCCGGCTCTGACCCTCGGGTGGCGGCGCTGATGACATGGCACTTCGTCGAGGAGATCGAACACCGCAGCTCTGGGCTGATCCTGTACAACCACCTGACGTCGGATCGGTGGTACCGAGTGCGGCACATCCGCCACACGTTCCGACACATCGGCGATGTCGCGGCCGCGATCGCTCGCACCATCGACGAGGTGGTGCCGGTCGACGACCGGTTGGTGTCCGCGGAAGAACTCATGTCCCCGGCATTGCTCGTCAACGAGTTCAAATTCCGCGGGCCGGGGCGACACCGCCGCAGGGCTGGGGCGGCCGGGCCGCCATCACTGTTCGCGTCCGTGCCCTCCGGTGACCTGGCGCGCATGGTGTGGCGATTGGCCCTGTCTCAGGCGCCGTATCACGATCCGGCGGACCAGCCCTTACCCGGATGGGCGCGGACCTGGATGTCGCAATACGACCGCGGCCAGGACATGACGCTCCTCGCGGTGGATTGACCGCCCACCTCGACCGAATTACATACCAATGGTCCAATGCCACCGATAAGGATCGACACGTGAGCCCGACACCCGACAAGCCGACCGTCGCCGTCATCGGGGCCGGCCCCGGCGGTATCGCCATGGGTGTGCTGCTGGCCGCTGGCGGCTACCAATTCGCCATCTTCGACCGCAACGACGGTTTCGGAGGCACCTGGCGCAACAACACCTATCCGGGAGCGTCGTGTGACGTGCCATCACATTTCTACTCGTTCTCGTTTGCGCCGAATCCGTGGTGGAGCAAGACGTTTGCAAATCAACCTGAGATCCTCGACTACTTGGAACGGGTGGCTGACGAGCACGGACTTCACGATTACCTGGTGCCCAACACCCGGGTGGTCTCGCTCCGTTGGTCCGACGACGGCCAATTCTGGTCGGTGGAAACCGATTCCGGAGATGTAGGCCGATTCGATGTCGTGGTCAGCGCGGTCGGTATGCTCGATGTCCCCAATATTCCCGACATACCCGGAGCAGAACTTTTCGGGGGACGCACCTTTCACTCGTCGAGGTGGGACCATTCTCGTTCCACGGCAGGGGAGCGGGTCGCATCGATCGGCACCGGCGCCAGCGCGGTGCAGTACGTACCCGCGATCGCGCGGGAAACCGCCCATCTGACCGTCTTCCAGCGCACTCCCATCTGGGTGACGCCGCGGCCCGACGAGCCATTCACCCGGGAGCAGCAGGAGTTCTTCGCGCGACACCCGGAAGAAGCGCGGAAGCTCCGCGACGCCGCGTGCCAACAGTATGAAATGGCCGACTTCGCCGAAGATGCCGATCAGACACGGAACTTCACCGAGATGTCGCGGAAGTTTCTGCGGCGTCAGATCCAGGACCCGATCTTGCGAGCCAAGTTGACTCCTGACTATCCGGTGGGGTGCAAGCGACCGCTGTTGTCCGGGGAGTGGTGGCCGACATTCACACTGCCGAATGTCACCTTGGAAACCTCGCCCATCGTCGAGTTCACCGCGCACGGCTTGCGGACCGCAGACGGCATCGAGCACCGGGTCGACACCGTCATCTACGGAACCGGCTTCCGCGCCGCAGATTATCTGAGCAGCCTGCAGGTATACGGACGTGAAGAGGCGGCCCTGCACGAAACGTGGCGAGAGGGTGCAGAGGCATATCTGGGCACCACAGTTCCCGGCTACCCGAACCTCTTCACGTTGTACGGCCCGAACACCAACGGCGTCACCTCCATCATCTCCATTCTGGAGATCCAGACGGCATATGTGCGACAACTTTTGGACGCGATCTCGGACCGGGGGCTTCGCAGTGTCGAAGTACGCCGGGACGTCCACGCGCGCTACAACGCCGAGATACAAGCAGCTATGGAGGGCACGGTCTGGTTGGCGAACTGCCACAACTACTATCGGCACCCGAACGGCAAGATTGTTACCCAATTCCCCTACAGCGGAGGTGTTTTCGCTGACTATCTCCGTACGCCGAGGCTCGATGACTATCACCTGTCCGCTGCCGGCACGGCCCTGACCGCAATCTGAGGAGCGAACCTTCGTGCGTGCCCTACACCACACGGCAATCGTCACCGCCGATATCGACCTGTCCAAGCGCTTCTGGTGCGACGGTCTCGGTCTGACGCAGTTTCTGGACCACACGTTCACGGGCGACTGGCCAACCCTGTTCGGAGCCGACACCGACAAGTTGCGATCGGTGTTCCTCGGCGACCCGGAATGCCCGGATGCGGGGATCGTCGAACTCGTACAGTTCATCGGCGCGTCGGACTTCTCCGGCGCCGAATCGCATACGGGACCGCCGCGCCCAGGCTTCTTCCTGGTCTCACTGGAACGCGACGTCGACCGAACGCTGCCCGCGCTGGAATCGCTGGGGTTCACCGATGGCGTCCGCCGTATCTCGATGCCTGCGCCCGGTGGGAAGAGTGTGGAGATGGCGGTGCTCACTGCCCCTGATGGTGTTCTCGTCGAACTGATCGGACCGGCTCAATGAATGCCGTTGTGGTCGGCGGCGCCTCCGGCATCGGCGCGGCGGTGGTGCGGCGCTTGCGGGCACAGGGCAGGCGCGTCGTTGTGTGGGATCTCCGTGATGCCGATGTCATCTGTGACATCAGCGATCCCGGCGCCGTCACCGAGGCCATGAGGTGGACCGTGGAGAACGTCGGATGTCCGGACAGTTTCATCACGTGCGCCGGGATCGGCGCGTCGGGGATGCTTCTCGAACAGACGCCCGAGCAGTGGAAGCGTGTACTCGATGTCAATCTGACCGGGACATGGCTGGCGATGCGTGCAGGCGCGGCCGCGATGATCGATGCGGGGGTCCACGGTTCGATCATCGCGGTATCGAGTATAAGCGGGACATTGGCCGATCGGGACATGGGTGCCTACTGCGTCTCGAAGGCCGGTCTCGACATGCTGATCCGGGTGGCGGCCGCAGAATGGGGCGTTCACGGTCTTCGGGTCAACGCGGTGGGGCCCGGTGTGACACGTACCCCCATGCTGGCCAAACCCGAACAGTTACCGGGATGGGTCGAGGGGCTCACCGAACGAACTGCGTTGGGCCGGCTCGGTGAAGCCGACGACATCGCCGAGACCATCGTCGGGTTACTCGAGATGTCCTGGGTCACTGGCCAAACGATCTTCGCCGACGGCGGGTTGGCACTGCAGAGCCCCATAGATGCCTACGGGCAGATCCAACGGCTGAAAGCGAGGACATCATGAGCTATGACTTGGTCATCCGCGGTGGCACGGTGATCGATGGCACCGGGAGGCCCGGATACCGCGGCGATGTGGCCATTACCGACGGCGTGATCACCGACGTCGGCCGCGTCGACGGACGGGGTCGCCGGGAGATCGATGCCGACGGCGCTCTGGTCACTCCGGGATTCGTCGACATCCACACCCACTACGACGGACAGGTGACCTGGGACAGTCGCCTGCAACCGTCGTCGACGCACGGAGTCACCACCGCGCTGATGGGCAACTGCGGCATGGGATTCGCGCCGGTGCGACCGACCGATCATGCGCAACTGATCGAGTTGATGGAAGGGGTCGAGGACCTGCCCGGCCCGGTGCTGCACGAAGGCCTGCCCTGGACGTGGCAGTCGTTCGAGGAATATCTCGACGCCGTCGACGGCCTGCCGCACGACATCGACATCGCCGCTCAGGTGACCCATGACCCGCTGCGACTGTTCGTGATGGGTCAGCGCGCCGCCGACCGGGAAGCTGCCACGCCAGAGGACATCGCTGAGATGGCCCGCCTGGCGGCCGCGGGAATCCGTGCGGGGGCCTTGGGGTTCAGCACCTCACGCACCGAGTGGCACAAGACGAGCCGTGGCGAGCAGACACCGTCGGTGCGCGCAGAGATCAACGAGCTTGTCGGCATCGCCAAGGCCATCGGCGAAACGGGAACGGGTGTGTTCCAGGTGGTGTCGGATCTCAAGGGCTTCGATCACGAGGTCGAGGTGATGTACGAGATGATGCGGGTCTCCGGTCGGCCATTGTCGCTGTCGGTGATGCAACACGAGCCCGGCGACGGCTACCGTCGAACGTTGCACGCCATCGAGCAGGCCAACGCCGAAGGGTTGCACATGACCGCGGTGGTGGCGCCACGCGCCATCGGGGTTCTGGTCGATTTCAAAGGCACCTACAACCCGTTCGTGTTGTCGAGGTTATTCCGCAGCGGCCCCGACCTGCGCGACCCGGGCGTCAAGCGGCGCATACTGGCGGAGATCGCTGAACGCGGGGGACTTCGCGCACCACTGGAAAGCATCTTCGAGTTGGGTGATCCGCCGAATTACGAACCACTGCCGGAAGAATCGGTGGCGGCGCGCGCGGCACGGGAGGGCAAGGACGCGGCCGAGGTGCTCTACGACATCATGCTGAATGGTCCTGCCTATATGCCGGTGTTCAACTATCACGGTGGCAACCTGGACGTGGTGCACGAAATGCTCTCCCATCCCAACGCGCTGCCCGGGCTCAGTGACGGCGGAGCCCATGTGGCCACCATCTGTGACGCCAGTTTCTCCACCACGTTGCTGACGCACTGGGGCCGTGACCGTGGCCGCGACCGGTTCGACCTGACGTGGCTGATCCAACGCCAATGCCGCGACACCGCACGCATGGTCGGTCTGACCGACCGCGGTGTGCTGGGCGCGGGCTACAAGGCCGACGTCAACGTCATCGATTTCGACAAGCTGAACGCCCGGTCGCCACGGTTGGTCTCGGATCTGCCGGCCGGCGGCCAACGGGTACTGCAGGCCGCCGATGGCTACCTGCACACGCTGGTGACAGGCGTCGAGGTGTACGTGAGCGGCGAACCCACCGGCGCGCTGCCGGGCCGCTTGGTCAGAGGCAGGCAGACGGTCTGAGTCAAGAAGCCTGAGTTTGCGATTCGGCAAAGCCATGCTTCATGAGGCCACGTTCGCGAAATCGAGTTGCAGAGCAACGCGGGGGCACCAGCACTGAAATCGTCCCTGTGACGTTCTGACGCGGGGCGGGCGGCTTCAAATTGGGGCAAGGGAGTCAGTGTGGGGTCCAGGCTTCGACGGCTGACCGGCCTAACCCCGATTTTGCGTCGGGATGGTGGTCGGGCTCGGCGCCGAGAGGCCCTGAGTGTTACGCGGCTCAAGCCTGCGTGAACAGGGGCTGCATCACCTACATAACGTCACAGTGACGTATTAGACGGTTCACGCTGAACCCCGACGGCGCGGGCTGTCCGCCGCTGTCAGGTAGTTCTGGACTGTCGATCGTCCTGTCCGGCGCTGTCCGATAGTCATGGAATCAGACTCAGCGCCATGTCCACGCCGGCCGAAGATCCGCAGGCGAGAAATCGGACAGCTACCAGGTTTTCCCGGATTACTCCCAACTAGTTCCGGATCGGACAGTCAGGTGCGAGGCCTATCACCCCTGATGCAACTCGCATTGATTATTTACCGATAAGCGACATTATGTCAAGTAATCTATGCCGTTCTGCGCTGCCGCCCAACGGTTTTCATTTACCGGGCAAGGCCGAGAAAAGCCATCATTGCCCGCTCGACCTCGACGACTTGCTCCGCCGTCAGCCGGCCGACCCGTGCGTGGACGTTCGACCTTCTCACGGTGGTGAGCTTATCGATCATCACGTCGCTGTCGTGGTCAAGTCCGGATAGTCGACCATCTCTGCCGGCTATCCGAATGCGCATCAGCGGCGCATCCAACAGCGCGCTGGTCATCGGCGCAACAGTCACCGAGCGCGTGGCATCAAAGAGGTCATCCTGAACGATCACTGCCGGACGCGGCTTCCCCGCGTAGACGCCCCCCGCTACGGTCCAAATTTCCCCTCGGTTCACTCCTCATCCCACGGTGTCGAGATCGCCTCGACGAACTCTTGGTCGTCGCCGCTCTCGTCCGCTCCTGCCACCAACGAAGCCTGGCGATGAGCCTCGGCCGCAAAAGTCTCGGTTCGCACATCGGGCACCCAGACCTGCAGAGGCCGGAGGCCACGCTCCCGCATCCGTCGTCGGTACTCGCCAACCCTTTCCCTCACTGCCATGCCACAATGTTACATGTAACGCGCGGTCTCGGGAGTCAATGCTCTGGCCTGCCAGGCCAGCAAACAAATATTCACAGGACAGCTCTCGCCATGAGCGGAGTTGCCCGGCTCTCAGCGACACTGCAGCGACACGACACGTCGGCCGGACGCACCCGGCGGCGCCGGGTCGCATCGGCGTCGCGTCGGGCAGCCCGCTTCAATTCCCACGGCGGGCCCGACGGGCACCACGTTGTGTCGCTGCCCTGTCGCTATGAGGCGGGCCTTCGAGACACACATTTTGGCGGGACGCGTCGACCGGAAGCGTCAGGCGGCGCCCGGTGCAGAAGGAATGCGGTTGGTTACCAGTGACGCATCGCGCGGTCGTCGGGCAAAATCAAGCCATGCGAAATCTTTTAGTCCGTTCGACCATCGGCATTGCTGCCGTCGCTCCCCTTACCGCCCTGTCGCTGGTGGGCGCCGGGTTAGGTTCGGCACAACCCCTGAACTGCACCAACGGACAGTTCTGGGATCCGATCACCAACACCTGCCAGACCCCGCGTCCGGCGGACATCTGTGCGCCGGGTGAGTATTGGAACGCCCTGTCCAATGTCTGCCGGCCCTTGGGTCAGCTTTAGCCTGCTGCCGCAGGTCCTTGTCGCGACCCTTTCCCTCGGGCGTTACCCGCCCGCCTGTACCGTGGCGCCGTGGTCGTTTCTCGTGTGCCTTCGATTCTGGTCGGCGTCTGTGCCGCCTCGCTCGCCATCACGCTGACCGCGTGCGGCTCCGACAGCGACACCGCGTCACCGGCCACCACGACCTCGCCCACCATGAGCGAGGTGTTCATGCCCTCGCTGACCGACACCGCACCACCCCAGGCCAGCCCGTGCCCGAGCGCGCCGCCGGACGGCGGCGGCACTCCTGAGTGGACGCTGACCGGGGCCACCGGCAGCATCGCGGTCACCGGGCCAACCGAGACGACTGCTCCCCTGGTGGACGTGCAGGCACCGTTCAGCGTGACCGAGACGCAAGTGCACACCTTGCAGGCCGGTGACGGACCGGTGGTCGCAGACACCGCGACGGTTCTGGTCTGCTATCAGGGTGTCAACGGCCGCGACGGATCCGTCTTCGACAGCAGCTACCAAACCGGTGCACCGGTGGACTTCCCGCTCGACGGCGTCATCACCGGCTTCCAGAAGGCCATCGCGGGACAGAACGTCGGTTCGACGGTCGCCGTCGCGATGTCTCCCGCCGACGGCTACCCGCAGGGTCAGCCCGCCGCGGGAATTCAGCCGGGCGACTCATTGATCTTCGCCATCAAGATTCTCGACGCCGCGAGCTGAGTACCGACGGCGGCAGTCGTTACCCAACTCGTGTTCGACTTCGCTCAATGAGACGACTCGGCCGCGGTTGCCGCGTCCTGCAACTCGTGCAGGGCGGCGCGGATGTGGTCGGCGACGTCGTGGATGTCGGCCATCACCTCCCAGTCGCCGATCATGCAGAACCCGAGTTTGCCGTTGTACGAGAGAATCCCGAACCCGAGGGTGTGCCCCTGCGGTGTCGGAGCGATCGGCAGGAAACTGAGCATTTCGCGCCCCAGCATGTGCAGCGGGAACTGGGGTCCTGGCACGTTGGTGACGATGAGGTTGAACAACCGGGTCGAGAAGTTCAGGCGCGCCGCTTGCGCCAACAACATCGGCGGCGCGAATTGCTGTGCGCCCAGGTAGATTTCGACACCGAGAACTTGTTTTGAGCTCTTCAGGTCGGCCATTGCCGCACTGACGCAGCGCAGCCGCTCCACCGGGCTCGCCACGCCGACCGGCAGCGGCGCGCGCATCGCGGCGATCCTGTTGCCGACGGCGTGACGCTCCGCATCGGCCCGGACCGACTTCGGCACCATCGCCTGCAACGTCACGTCGTCGACCGGATAGCCCCGGTCGAGCATCCAGCTCCGCAGACCGCCCGCGACCGTCGCGACCACCACGTCGTTGAGCGTTCCGCCGAGCGCATTCTTGACGCGTTTGACCTCCGACAAGTCGATCTCGAACCAGGTCACCCGCCGGTGCGGGCCGTGCGCGACGTTGAACGGCGACGGCGGGGCGGTGTCGAGCACGGCGCCGAGAAAATCCCGAAGGCCCTGCAGGTACTCGCCGGCGGCCTGCACTGCCTGCCGGGGATGAGGGAGCGCACGCAACGCGCGCTTGGCGACGGACCACTGACCCTCGAGAAGGTCCCGCACTTCCGCGACGGCCAGTTGGACGTCGCTCGGCTCCGCGGCGGGCTCCCATTCCGCGGTGCCGTCCCGGGTGCCGTCGTCTTCGACCGGGTCCAGCAGCAGAGTGGCGACGTCGACACCGGCGATTCCGTCCACGAGCGCATGATGGGTCTTGGCGATCAGCGCAAACCGATCGTCTTCCAGCCCGGTCACGTACCACAGCTCCCACAGCGGCTTGGTGCGGTCGAGGCGCTGCGAACAGATCCGCCCGACCAGGGTTTCCAGTTGCGCCGTGCCTCCCGGTGCCGGGAGCGCAGTGTGGCGAAGGTGGTAGTGGATGTTGAAGTTGGGGTCGTCGACCCACAGCGGGCGGCCCAGTCGTAGCGGAGAGTCGGCCAACTTCTGGCGGTAGCGCGGAACACGGGCGAGGCGCGCCTGGATGCGCTCCACGACGTCGTCGTACGGCGGTGGCGGCCCCTCGAAGATGAGGACGCCCGCAACGTGCATGTGCCCGCCGTGATTCTCCAGCGTGAGGAATGAGTTGTCGGTGACGTTCAGACGGGCGGCAGACGTTGCCATCACTTCATAGTAGGCAGACGTGGGGCGCGATCAGGAATGTGCTTGTAGGCGCCGGCATCGCGCACACTGGGACGCGCATCCGACGGCAATGGAGGAACGGTGCCGGAAATGGGCCCTGTGGCCGAGTTCGATTTCATCATCGTGGGGGCAGGCAGTGCGGGCTGTCTGCTCGCCAATCGGCTCAGTGCCAACCCTGATCATCGAGTGCTCCTGATCGAGGCGGGCGGCAAAGACGACTGGTTCTGGATCAAGGTGCCGGTCGGCTATCTCTTCACGATTGCCAACCCCCGCACCGACTGGGGCTTCACCACAGAGGCCGACCCGGGTCTGGCCGGACGCAGCATCCTCTACGCGCGAGGACGCGTGATCGGCGGCTGCTCGTCGATCAACGCCATGATCCACATGCGCGGGCAGGCCAGCGATTACGAGCTCTGGGCGCAAGCGACCGGCGACGAGCGATGGCTCTGGGGTGGCCCGGACGGCCCGGGCCAGACGCTGAAGATCTATAAGGAGCTGGAAGATTACTTCGGCGGCGCCGACGACTGGCATGGCGCCGACGGTGAAATACGGGTCGAGCGGCCGCGGGTGCGCTGGAAAATTCTGGACGCCTGGCAGGCTGCCGCGGCTCAGTCGGGCATCGCCCCGATCGAGGAGTTCAACCGGGGCGACAACTCCGGCAGTGCCTATTTCCATGTCAACCAACGGCGCGGTCGGCGCTGGTCGATGGCCGATGCGTTCCTGCACCCGGTCACCCACCGCGCCAATCTCACCGTCTACGCGAAGACCCAGGCGCTCCGGTTGCTGATCGACGATCAGGTCCACGACGGTCAGCGTCGCGGTGCCTGGACCACCGCGCAGCACCGCGTCACCGGTGTGCGGTTGCTGAAGGACGGCCGAACCGTCGACGTGCGAGCCCGCCGGGAGGTGATCCTGAGCGCCGGGGCCATCGGCTCGCCGCATCTCATGCAGGTCTCGGGCTTGGGCCCGGCGGGGCTGCTGCGCCGGCATCAGGTGCCGATCGCGGTCGATCTGCCCGGGGTCGGTGAGAACCTCCAGGATCATCTACAGCTTCGGATGGTCTACCGCGTCCGGGGCGCGCGAACGGTCAACACGTTGTACCGGAACTGGATCACCCGCGCGGGCATGGGAATTCAGTACCTGCTGCTGCGGTCAGGCCCCCTGACGATGCCGCCGTCCACGCTGGGGGCTTTCGCCAGGAGCGACCCCGCCCTGGCCAGCCCTGATCTGGAATGGCATGTGCAGCCCTTGTCTCTGCCGAAGTTCGGCGACCCGCTGCATCCCTTCGGTGCCATCACTCCGTCGGTCTGCAATCTGCGACCCACGTCGCGTGGCCATGTGCGACTGGCCGCTGCGGATCCGCTGACCGATCCGAAGATCCTCTGCAACTACCTGTCTACCGATGCCGATCGCGACGTAGCGGTGCGCGGCCTGCGCATGACCAGAAAGATCATGGCGGCGCCGGCCCTGGCCCGCTACTGCCCGGAAGAGTTGCTTCCCGGCTCGAAACTGGTCACCGATGACGACCTGCAGACAGCGGCACGCGAACTGGGAACCACCATCTTCCACCCGGTGGGCACGTGCGCGATGGGAGCCTTCGACACCCGCGGTCTGCCGCGGTCGGCTGCCACCGTCGTCGACACCGACTGCCGGGTGTTCCGCGTCGCCGGCCTTCGCGTGGTTGATGCCTCGGCGATGCCCGCCATCACGTCCGGGAACACCAACGCGCCGGTCATGCTGATCGCCGAGCGCGCGGCGCGGGCGATCCTGGAATGAGGAGCCCAGGGCCGCAGCCCGGATTCGAAAGGCCCTTCGACGAAGGCCATTAGACCATCGTCCGCGCAGACGGCGTCGGCAGACGATGGGGCGCCCTTCGAGACCGCGATGGGAGTCAGCAGTGACAACACCCCACGTCCGGGCGACAGCCGAGGCCGGTGCGAGTCCCGGGTTGCCGAAGGCGCCCACCAGAATCCGAGGACTCGACCAGATCACCCGCGGCGGTCTCCCCCGCGGCCGAACCACCCTCGTCACCGGTGCGACCGGAACCGGCAAGACACTGCTGGCCCTGCAGTTCCTCGTCGCCGGCGCGCGCGAATACGCCGAACCCGGCGTCCTGCTCACGTTCGAGGAATCCGCGGACAAGGTCAGCGCCAACGTCGCCTCCCTGGGCTTCGACATCGAGGGTTTGCAGCACGACCGACTCCTCGTCGCCGACGCGTTCCGGGTGGACCCCACGGAATTCGGCGAGGCAGGCGAGTTCGCTCTGGAGCCGCTTTTCATCCTGCTCGCCGACTCGATCGACCGGATCGGCGCCAAGCGCGTCGTCCTCGACACCATCGAAGTGCTCTTCGGAGCGTTCGCGGAGCAGTCGATCGTGCGGGCGGAATTGCACCGCCTGTTCACCTGGCTCGAGGAGCGGAAGGTGACCGCGATCGTGACCGGCGAGCACCACGACGGGCTCACCCGCCACGGGATCGAGGAATACGTGTCCGACTGCGTGATCGTGCTGGACCAGCGGGTGCACGAGGAGGTCGCCACCCGCATCCTCCGGATCGTCAAGTACCGCGGATCGGCGCACGAGACCAACGAGTACCCGTTCCTGATCTCGGATCGCGGCGTCACCGTGGTGCCCAGCACGTCGGTCCGTCTCGACTACAGCGTCTCGCAGGAGCGCGTCTCGACGGGCGTGCCACGTCTCAATCACATGCTCGCGCCGAACAAGTCCGGCTGGCACTGGTGGCGGCGCTGCAGAACCGGAGGTCCCACTGATCGCATGACTGCCACTGGTCTGACCACTTGACCTCTGCGCTCCTGTGCGCGATGCTGGCGGCATGGCTCTCCGCCCGGTGAACCGTCGCTCGGTGCCCGAAGACGTCTTCGACCAGATCGTCGCCGATGTCCTCAGCGGCGAGATGGCGCCCGGCGAGGCGCTGCCGAGTGAGCGGCGGCTCGCCGAGGTGCTCGGGGTGTCGCGACCGGCCATCCGGGAGGCGCTCAAGCGGCTGGCCGCGGCGGGGCTCGTCGAGGTCCGTCAGGGTGATGCCACCACGGTGCGTGACTTCCGGCGCACCGCAGGGCTCGACCTGCTCCCCCGGCTGCTGGTGCGCGAGGGCGAGCTCGATCTCGCCGTCGTGCGCAGCATCCTCGAGACCCGGTTGCACAACGGACCCAAGGTCGCCGAGCTCGCGGCGCAGCGTCAGGGTCCCGAGCTCGCCGGTGCGTTGACGACCGCCGTCGACGCTCTCGAATCGGAATCCGATCCCGTTGCCGCACAACGGCACGCGCTGGACTTCTGGGATCACGTCGTCGACGGAGCGGACTCTATCGCATTCCGGCTGATGTTCAACACGCTGCGCGCCACCTACGAGCCGGTCCTGCCCGCCCTGGCCACGATGATGGCTACCGAGGTCGACAATGTGCACGCCTATCGGGCGCTCACCGACGCGGTTGTCGCGGGCGACCCCGCCGCGGCCCGGGATGCCGCCCACCGCCTCCTCGAGCCCGCGACCACCGCCCTGTTGGATGCCCTGCACGCTCTGGAGGAACGCTGATGACCGCCACGCATACCCGACCCACCCGTAAACCGTTGACGCTGATCGAGGCAGGACGGGAATTCTGGCGTCATCCGTCGCCTTGGATGATCCTGGCGACCCTCGTCGTGGCGGCGGGTGCGCGAATCACGCTGGGCGACTGGCAGATCACCGACGCCATGGTGCCGGTGGTGATGCTCGCGGCGTTTCCGTTCTTCGAGTGGCTGGTGCACGTGTGCATCCTGCACTGGCGGCCACGGCAGATCGGCGCGCTGCGCATCGACCCGCTGCTGGCACGAAAGCACCGGGAACACCATGTCGAACCCCGCGACATCGGGTTGATCTTCATCCCCTGGCAAGCGCTGCTGTGGGTGCTACCGGTGGCGCTCGCCATCGCGTTGCTGGTGTTCCCGAGGACCGCGCTCGGCCTGACGTTCCTGACCTTCCTGACAGTGCTGGGCCTGTGCTACGAGTGGTGCCATTACCTGATCCACACCGATTACAAACCGAAGACTGTTGTCTACCGCGCCGTTTGGCGCAATCACCGTCAGCACCATTTCAAGAACGAACACTTTTGGTTCACCGTCACCAGTGCCGGCACAGCCGACCGGGTGTTGGGTACCTGTCCCGACCCGGCATCGGTGGAGTCATCACCGACGGTGAAGAACCTGCACGGACAGGCCTAGAACGCCGGTGCGGGTAGCAGCCGTCCAACTGGAAGCGGTCGTCGGTGACGTGTCGGCCAATCTGGCCGCATGTGAAGAACTGGCCGACCAAGCGGGTCAAGCGGGAGCGCAGATCATCGCGCTGCCTGAGTTCTTCTCCACGGGGATCGGTTTCGTCGACGCGCTGAAGGACGCCGCTCTGCCTCCAGACGGGGCGGCTACCGAGTTGCTCCTGACCCTGGCCCGTCGGCACCGGGCGCTGGTCGGCGGTTCCTTTCTGTGCCGTGACGGCGATGGGCACGTGCGCAACGCCTACCTGACGGTTGGACCACAGGGGCTGCTGGGACGGCACGACAAAGACCTGCCCACCATGTGGGAGAACGCTTTCTACACAGGTGGGCACGACGACGGCGTCCTCTCCACCGACGATTTCGACGTCGGTGCCGCGGTCTGCTGGGAGCTGATGCGCACCCGCACCGTCACGCGTCTGCGCTCGCGTGTGGATCTCCTCATGACGGGCTCGGGCTGGTGGTCGGTGCCGCGGTGGCATCCTCACTCGGTCTTCGACCGCTGGGAAGGTCGCAACGCCGCCACGGCGAGAGCCGTCGCGCCGATGTTGGCCAAGTATGTCGGCGCACCGATTCTGCACGCGGCGCACTCCGGCGTACTGACGTGTCCGATGCCGTGGCTGCCGATCACGTATCGAGGCCACTTCGAGGGCTCGACGCTGATCGCCGATGCCCGCGGAAATGTGGTCGCCGAACGCCGGGGACGCGAAGGTCCCGGCGTGGTTGTCGGCGAGATCGAGATCGGCCGGGTGTCGCCGCTACTCGAACCGCCCCAACGGTATTGGCTGCACCGGCGTGGGCCGCTGCCGGCGGCCGCCTGGACCTATCAGCGGTGGCACGGGCAGCGCTGGTACCGCCGCCACGTGGTGCGGGCGTGACAGCGGCACCCGACGAAATCAGTTGATTCCGGCGCTGGGACCTGATGGGGTTGCGGCCATGGTGGAAGTCCGTGAGATCGCACCCGGCCGAACGCTGGACGGCGCAGACGCCCTGCTCGCGTTGCGGCCGCGCTGGCAGACCCCCGCGGCACTGGTCGCCTTCGTCGATTCCCAGCTGCGCCCGTCGGGCTATCGGATGGTCGGGGCATTCGAGGACGATGCGACGTCAGCGTCATCGGTGCTGGGGTTCCGGGAAACGCGCTGCACCGCGTGGGGTCATTACGTGTACGTCGACGACCTGAGTACCGTCCCGGCTGCTCGTGGTCGCGGCCATGCCGATGCCCTGCTGCGGTGGGTCGTCAGCGAGGCCAGACGCCTGGGCGGTGAGGCGGTCCACCTCGACTCGGGAGTCGGCGCCCACCGTGCGGCAGCGCACCGCCTCTACATGCGCCACCACTTCGAGATCACCTCGCACCACTTCTCCGTCGAACTCGAGCGGTAGCGTGGCGACGGTGAACCGGCTCTCTCGGTCGATCACCCGACGCACCCTGCTGACCGGTGCACTCCTGGCTCCCGCGGCCGCAGCGATGCCGTCGTGCGCAGCCGGGCTGATCACGTCGCGCCCGCGGCTGACCCACGGCGTCGCCACCGGTGACCCGCGCAGCGACGGCGTGCTGGTGTGGGCCCGCTCGGACTCCCCCGCCCGCATGGTCGTCGAAACCTCCGCCACGGAGTCGTTCTCGCACCCACTCCGGTTCGACGGCCCCACCCTGACCCCGGAGACCGACGGCACGGGGCGATTGCGGCTGACGGGCTTGGAGCCGGGACAGACCGTGCACTACCGGGTCACGCTGGAAGGCGAGCACGGCGCGACCTCCGAACCGATGCTCGGCGTGTTCGTCACCGCACCCGATCGGCCCAACGACATCACGTTTCTCTGGTCGGGTGACGTCGCCGGTCAAGGCTGGGGCATCAATCGGCGCGGCGGGATGGCGATATTCGCGGCGATGGCCGACCGCCGACCGGACTTTTTCATCCACTCCGGCGATGCGATCTACGCCGACGGCCCGATACCGGAGACCAAAAGGCAGAACGACGGCACGATCTACCGGAACATCACTGCCCCGGCCAAGGACCACGTCGCGCAGACCGTCGACGACTTCCGCGGCAACTACGCCTACAACCTGACCGACGAGCACTACCGTCGCTTCAACGCGTCGGTCCCCCAACTGGTGCAGTGGGACGACCATGAGGTGATCAACAACTGGTTCCCGGGCCAGTCAATGGCCCGAAACCGTCGCAAGGGTTACACGGAAACCGAAGTCGACACGCTCGCCCGGCACGGATACCAGGCGTGGAGGGAGTGGCAGCCCGTCGATCCATCAGAGGCAGCCGACGGCCGCCTGTACCGCAGGATCGCCTACGGCCCGCTGCTCGACGTCTTCCTCCTGGACATGCGCTCCTACAAGAACCCGAATTCACAGGCCTGGGCGCCCGCCGATGACCACGGTGTGCTGGGCCGAGAACAGACGGAGTGGCTGATCGAGGGCCTGAAGAACTCGACTGCCGTCTGGAAAGTCGTCGCCAACGATCTGCCGATCAGCATCGTGGTGCCCGACACGGCCACCGACCCGGCTTATGGGCCCGCGTCGATGGAAGCGCTCGCGCAGGGCGAAGACGGGCGACCGCTCGGCCGTGAAATCGCCTTCGCCCGTGTACTTTCCGACACGAAGGAGGTCGGCAACGTGGTGTTCCTGACCGCCGACGTACACTACACCGCGGCGATTTCCTACCATCCGGAACGAGCCGGCTTCACGGACTTCTCCCCGTTCTGGGAGTTCGTGTCCGGCCCGCTCAACGCGACAGCAGCCCCGCCGAGTCCGCTGGATCGCACCTTCGGTGCCCGCTACGAGTTCGTGCACGCGCCGGCCGATCCGAACACGTCCCCGGCGCAGGGATTCCAGCATTTCGGCGAGGTCACGATCGATGCGGAATCCCGGGCGCTGACGGTCAGACTCTGCGACCGATCAGGAAGAACCCTGTACACGAGAGAAATAGCGCCTCAGTAGGTCGCAGCCTCGGCCGTCGTCAACTCGGTCAGGCCGCTGACCGCGAACGTGGTCATCAACAGCGGATGAGCGATCACCTTGCCGATCCGGTCGCACAACGAGAACAACACGTTGATGCCACCGCTGTCGACGTACTCGACCCCGCTGAGGTCGACGGTGATCGGCTCCGAGGAGTTCTCGGCAGCGTCGCGAAGGGTCGTCCGGAAAGAATCGACATTGCTGAGATCGACCTCGCCGGAAGCGATCACGATGACCGCACCGTCCTCACTTCGCGTGGTGTCGACGGAGAGCGACGTTGGCATCAGCCGACCCTCGCGGACAATTCGACTCTGGTTCCTTCGGTGTCGTGCTCGATGACGACCTCGTGCATCAGCGCGCGCATGAGCGTGATCCCGCGCCCGCGGTTGAGCTCAGGATTGTGGCGTGGCTCTTTCCACGAGCCGGTGTCGGCGATCGTCAGCTGCACACCCTCGGCAGAGACGGTGGCCCGCACGCTGACCAGTCCGTCGGGTGTGTGCCGATGACCGTGTTCGATGGCGTTGGCGACGGCCTCTCCGGCGGCGACCAGTACGTCGGTTGCAGCCGTCGGCTCCACGCCGGCCCGGCGAAGCCAGCCCCGCAGCGCCGCCCGGGTCGGGGCGAGGTTGTCGGCGTCGGCAACGAACTCCAATTCCAGTGGCGCGGGCTGGCGGTACAACAGCAGAACCACGTCGTCCTGATACCCACCCTCTGGCGCCAGACCCGACATCGTTTGATCGGCCAGCGTTTCCAGTCCTGAATCGCGGTGACCCTGGACGTAATCGGCGGCTCGCCCGATCCCCTGTTCCAACGCGATGTGCCGGCGCTCCACGAGCCCGTCGGTGTAGAGCATCAGGGTGGCCCGAGCCGGAATCGTCACCCGCGCTTCGGGTCGCGACCAGTCGACCCGGATGCCCAGGGCGATCGTGTGCCCCTCATCGAGGGTCTCGACGGTGCCGTCGGAATGCACCAGCACCGGTGGCGGGTGGCCGGCACTGGAATACACCAGCTCGCCGGTCTCGGTGTCGAGCACCGCGCACACCGCGGTCGTGCACTGTGCGCCGGGTAGCCGCGCCGCGAAGTGGTCCAGTCCCACCAGCGCAGCGCCCGGGCTGGGGTTGGCGAACAGCAGTGCCCGACACGCGCTGCGCACCTGGCCCATCACCGTCGCGGCCGCCAGCCCGTGGCCCACGCAGTCGCCGACGATCAACGCCACCCGACCGTCCTCGAGATCGACGACGTCATACCAGTCTCCGCCGACCTGCAGCGGCTTGCTCGCCGCCTGATAGCGCACCGCGAAACCGTGGGGCAGATCCGCCGGGCCCAGGATCGCGTGTTGTAGCGCCAGTGCCGTTTCACGCTGCTGGTCCACCTGGTGGACTCGCTGCAGCCCCTGGCTCAGCCGACCCGCCAGCACCGTGAGCAGCGTCTGATCCTCGAGGGTGAACGGCCGGTCCTCGGCCAGGTCCATCCAGACCACCAGCACGCCCTCCGGGTGCTGAACCGCGATGCCGGCCGCACCGGGTGTCGACGTGCAGGGCGCGAGAAGTTCACCGTCGCGCAGAGCCACCAGCGCGTCGCGGGTGTCGACCGGCAGGTCGTTCCATTCGGCGGCCTGGCCGACCGCGACGATCTTCGGCGGCGTCGGTGAGGGCGCGCCGTGCGTGGCGAACGTGACGGCCAGGACGCGGCGGGCCCGCCACAGCCGGCGAAGCTGCTGCGCCGCCGCCACGAGTGCATCCTCCACCGTATTCGCCTGTGCGAGTTCCTGGTTGAGTGCGTGCTCGCGTCCGGCGGCCAGTGCCAACGCGATGGCCGCGTGCCGGGCGAAGTCGCTGACCAGCTCGAGATAGGCCTCGTCGAAGCGCGGTTGGTGCATCCGCCGGGCCACCGCGATCACGCCGAGCATCCTGTCGTCGGCGATCAACGGCATCACGATCGCCGAACGCTCCCCGACGTCGGTGAAGCCCTCGATCGGGTACTGGAACGACTCGGTGATCAGCGGCTGGCCGCGGCGGGCGACACCGCCGGTGGTCGAGCCGTCCATCGGAACCTCGCGACCGATCACCTGCGCCGAATAGCGGCCGGCTGTCGCCGCGACGACGAGAGCGGTGACGTCGTCGGCGGGCACCTCGGTATCCCGCGGCACGAGCAGGATGGCCTGCTCGGCGTCCGCCAACTCCAGGGCCCGGTTGACGATCAGTTGCAGCGGCCGCATTTGCGGGTCGCCCGACAGCAACGCCGTGGTGATCTCGCGGCTGGCCTTCGTCCACTTCGCTGCTTCGCGCTCGCGCTCGAACAGGCGCGCGTTGTCGATTGCGGCGGCCGCGGCGGTGGCCAGCGCGCGCACCGCGCCCTCCTGCGCGTCGGTGAACACCCGGCCCGGCCGGTCGTCGGCGAGGTAGAGGGTGCCGAAGTCGGCGCCCCGCACCACGATGGGCACCCCGAGGAATGCTCGCATCGGCGGATCGTGGGCCGGTAGATCATGGGTCAGCTGTCGGCCCAGCGGCAGCTCGCCGAGCTGGCGGGCGGTGTCATCGTCGAGGCCCGCGCCGACGAACGACACGTAGCTGCCGTCGGATCCCCGCACCGCGAGCGCGGCGTAGCGGGCGGCGCTGAGATCGCGGGCTGCCTCGACCACGCGGTGCAGCGTCACGTCGAAATCGAGCTCGGACCCGATGGCGATGATGGCCCGGACGAGTCGTTCCATCTGTTCCCGAGCTGCGACCAGTTCGTCGAGCTGTTCGTGCAGTTGGCTCGGTACGTCGTGGCGGCTCTCCCAGGTGAACGGGTCACCCGGTCCGATGTCCATGACGACCAACCTACTGCGTGGTGCCCGGCCGCTGCCGTAACCGGGGCGCGGCTTGGTGCCGGCATCATCGACCCCGCGGGCGTGTGAGGGACACTGGAGGGGTGCCGGACAGCGACGTGCCGCCGGGGTTGCGCGAGCGGAAGAAGATCCAGACTCGTCTGGCGATCCGTCGTGCCGCGTTCGCCCTGTTCGCCGAGCAGGGCTACGCGAACACCACCGTCGAGCAGATCGCCGAGGCCGCCGAGGTGTCCCCGCGCACCTTCTACCGCTATTTCGGTGTCAAAGAAGCCGTGCTGATCACCGACGACAAGGTCGAACCGATCATCACCGCGTTCGCCGAGGCGCCGCCCGATCTGCCGTTTGTCGCCGCCTATCGGTACGCCGTGGCGCAGGTCTACGGCGGGTTGTCTGAGGAGGAGCGGGAGGACGTCCTGTCCGGTGAGCAGTTGATGTACAGCATTCCCGAGGCCCGCGGCCTGCTCTATACCGATTACGTGCAGCTCATCGACCAGATCGCCGACGCGCTGCAGCGCCGCGGAGAGAAGTTCGGCGACGACTTCGAGCGGCGGGTCGTCGCTGGCGCGATCACCGGCGTGCTGATCGCCGCCGCGCATGGGAACCCGCTGCCGGACCAGTCGCTGGACCGGGCGCTGGCCATCTTGGAGTCCCGGTTGTCCTGATGGCGGAGTCGACGCGAGTGGACCGATGGCTGTGGGCCGTGCGGCTGACCAAGACGCGGCCCGACGCGGCCGCGGCGTGCCGCGGCGGACACGTGCGGGTCAACGGCGGCGTCGCCAAGCCGTCGACGCCCGTGGTGACCGGTGACGAGGTGCGGGCGCGGCTGGGTGATCACACCCGCATCGTCGAGGTGCTGAGCCCGATCCCCAAACGCGTCGGGGCGTCGGTCGCGGTGAGCTGTTACCGCGACCGCACCCCTGCGGTCCCGCGGACCGCCGCAGTGCCGGTGGCGGTCCGCGACCGCGGCGCCGGCAGGCCGACGAAGCGGGACCGGCGCGCACTCGAGAAGTGGCTCGCGTCAGGCCGGTGACGCGGCCTTCTTTCCGTTCGGATTGAAGCTGTAGTTGGCGATCGCGACGGACAACCCCGTTCCGATCGGACCGTGGGCGTCGCACAGCGTCGCGCTGCCAGTGGCCACGCCGTCGGCGCTGTAATGTGTCAGCGCCGCGAGACCGATGTACGGTCCGCGCGGCAGCCGGCTCAGCGCCAGGGTGTAGTCGGCGTTGATGAACGCCAGCCCCGTCGTGCCGAAATTGGTCAGCGAGCTCGTCACATCCACCGCCATCGCCGCCCGGATGAACGGGGTCAGCTCCTCGCCGTCGACCAGATCGCGGACCTCGCGCAGCCAGGCGTAGCGGGGACCGTCGTACTGCCACGGAATAGCCCCGTCGGCAAGGGAATCCGCGCCCAGGGCGGAGATGAACATCGGTGCGGAGTCGTCGAACTCCGCCGGCTCGTCGGGCATCGGCGGCATGTCGATCGGGGTGCTCCAGAACTGGCCGTCGGGCTGCGGGCTGCGGCGCAGGCACAGCGCCGTGGCGCGCGCGACGAGCTCGCCGTCCTGGGTCATCGCCGCGTCGATCGAGCGCATCCGCCGGCCCGACCGGGTCACGGTCGCGCTCACCTGCAGCGGCTCGGTGGCGACCCGCCGCAGAATCTCGACGGTGAACCGGGCCGGATGCAACTCGCGGTCGTCGATCTGGCGCTCCACTGCGCGGGCGAGCAGTCCACCGACGACCTGACCGCCCAGCGTGGGCCCCCAGCCACCGTGAGCGACCGTGTTGGGCATCAGGCCGTCGCCCTGCGGCACGACGAAGGGAGTCAGGCGGCGAGCAGTCATGCGCGACAGCTTACTGAAGTGCTTACGGTAACTGTTTCGCCGCGGGGACGGGCTATCCGCCGAGCTCGGTCACCGCGGTTTCGAGTGCGTTCGCCTGGGCGCTCAGTTCCGCGTCACTCGGTGCTGTCGCGCCGCTCATCTGATCGAGCAGCGCCGCGCGGGAGATGATCTCCAGCGCCCCGCGGTTGGCGTCGGTGTCCGCGCCGCCGGCGGTGATGATCTTCGTGCGGCCCTCGACGAGCACGAGCGTCGCGTCGGGGCCGGCGTCGAGCAGGCGGCGCAAGTCCTGAATCGAAATCGTCATGCCTTGGTTATGCCCGGTCTCGGCGGTCTCACACCGTCCTGATCCCAACTCGACCAGGTGTAGCGGGCCTCATGCTCGTCGGCACTGCCGAGCATGAACGCGCGGTGGTAGCGCGTCGGGCGGGCGATGGTGGCCAACCACGTCGCCACGGTGCTGACCCGGTTGCTCAACCCGGTCAGGAACGCGATGTGGATGAACCCCCAGGCCAGCCAGCCCAGGACGCCGGCCACTTTGATCGGCCCCACCTGCAGCAACGCCCTGCGGCGGCTGATGTAGGCCGCCGAACCGAGGTCCCGGTAGCGGTACGGCTTGCGGCGGCGCCCCGTCACGTCGCGGCGGATACAGGCCGCGGCGTGCATTCCGCCCTGCATCGCGTTCTCGGCGACACCGGGCAATTTGTCGCGGCCGGCCAGGTCGCCGATGACGAAGATCTCCGGATGACCGGGTACCGACAGATCCGGTTCCACCGTGATCCGCCCGGCCTTGTCCGACTTCGCGTCGAGTGCCTCGGCGACGTGCCGGGCGAATGGCACGGCTTCCACGCCCGCGGTCCACAACACGGTCCGGGTGGCGTAGTCCTGGCTCGGGGCGCCCGACTTCGGGGTGACGGTGAGGCCGTCCTGTCGCACGTCGGTGACGTGGACGCCGAGGTGCAGCTCGACGCCGAGCTCGGTCAGCGCGGCAGCGGCTTTGTCCGACAGGTCCGGGGCGAACGTCTTGAGCACCCGCGTTCCTCCGTCGAAGAGCAGCACGCGGGCCTCTTCGGGTTCGATGCTGTGGAACTCGTTGGCCAGGGTCCGCGTCGCCATCTCCCTGATCTGACCTGCCACCTCGACGCCGGTCGGACCCCCGCCGGCGACGGCGAAGGTCAGCCAGCTGTCCCGCTCGGGCCCGGGCGGCAGCGTCTCGGCGATCTCGAACGCGGTGAACAGGCGTTGCCGGATGTTCATGGCATCGTCGAGTGTCTTCATCCCGGGCGCCCACCGGGCGAACTGCTCGTTGCCCATGTAGGACTGCTGCATACCCGCCGCGATCACCAGCACGTCGTAGTCGACCGTGAACGAGGTCTCGTCGGGTCGCAGCGCGGTCACGCGGCGCTCGACCGGGTCGAGGTGGACGGCCTCACCGAGCAGCGTCCGCACGTTGGCCTGGCGGGCGAACTGCTCACGCAGCGGTCGGCTGATGTGGCCGATGCTCAGCGTGCCGGTCGCGCACTGGTAGAGCAACGGCTGGAACAGGTGCCCCGCAGCCCGGTCGAGCAGGGTCACGTCCACGGCGGGGTGGTCGAGGCGGCGGGCGCAGAACAAGCCGCCGAAGCCCCCGCCGATGATCAGCACGCGAGTCCGCTCCATACCGGGGAGGTTAGCCGGGCGGGGTAACGCCGAATCGTCACATGACGAACTAAAGGGTGCGAACGAACCAGCTCGACGCGATCGGCGTCACCAATCCCCGACAGGGCGCGGCTGCCCAGCCGTGCCGGAAGAGGACACACGATGAAACGAATGCATGGATTACGGCGGCTGTGGGCCGGGCTGGCCGCAGCGCTGCTGCTACCCGGCCTCGTCGCGGTCGCGGGCGGGACGGCCACCGCAAGCGCGTACTCGCGGCCGGGACTTCCGGTCGAGACGCTGATGGTGCCGTCCGCTGCGATGGGACGCGACATCCCGGTGAAGTTCCAGGGCGGCGGCCCCAAGGCCGTGTACCTGCTCGACGGGTTGCGGGCCCGCGACGACAACAGCGGGTGGGACATCGAGACCGCGGCCTTCGAGAACTACTTCGAATCCGGTCTGTCGGTGGTCATGCCGGTCGGCGGCATGTCGAGCTTCTACACCAACTGGCAGGGCCCGGCCGTCGGCAACGGGCAGACCTACAACTATCAGTGGGAGACGTTCCTGACCTCTGAGCTGCCGGCCTACCTGGCAGCCAACAAGGGTGTCTCGCCCACCGGCAACGCGGTGGTCGGATTGTCGATGTCGGGCAGCTCGGCGCTGATCCTGGCCGCCTACCATCCTGGCCAGTTCCGCTATGCCGGGTCGCTGTCCGGGTATCTGAACCTCTCGGAGGGCATCTGGCCCACGCTCGTCGGATTCGCGATGCGCGACGCCGGCGGCTTCAGCGCCACCGCCATGTGGGGGCCCGGCGGCGGTCCGGCGTGGAAGCGCAACGATCCGACGGTCAACGCGGGCAAGCTCGTCGCCAACGGCACCCGGATCTGGGTGTACTGCGGCACCGGACGGCCCGGTGAGCTCGGCGGCGGAGGCGACATCCCCGGTCAGCTGCTGGAGGCCATCACGCTGAACAGCAACAAGGAATTCCAGCAGCAGTATCAGGCGGCCGGCGGCAGCAACGGGGTGTTCAAC
Source organism: Mycolicibacterium duvalii (assembly GCF_010726645.1). NCBI lineage: Bacteria > Bacillati > Actinomycetota > Actinomycetes > Mycobacteriales > Mycobacteriaceae > Mycobacterium > Mycolicibacterium duvalii. Next base: position 1,253,915 of record NZ_AP022563.1, read on the forward strand.
TTCCCGACCAACGGCACGCACGGGTGGGGGTATTGGGCGTCGCAGCTCAACGCGATGAAGGGCGACATCCAGCGCACCCTGGGCGTTTAGGGCAAGGGCACGGCGGCCTGCCAGCGGGCGCGACGCGCAGCGTCGCTCTGTTCCCACCATGGCGGGTCGCCGCGCTCACCCAGAGCCACTTTGGCGGCGTGGACACCGGCGCGCGCTCGCTTCTCCGCGGCCGTACCCCGGGTGCGGCGCACTTCCCGGCGCCAGGCCATCAGCGCACGGGTCAACTCGTCGCGACGCTGTTCGGGGATGGCGGGGTCGGTGGCACGCCAGCGTCGGCCGTTGATCACGACGTGACGGCCGTCGGGTGTCGTGTCGACCATCACGCCCCCACCCTGCGACCCCGAAGGTGACCCGGGAGCGAGAAAGGCCACCGCAGGCTCATCGCCTGCGGTGGCCCTGCGACTCGGGGATCAGAACGTCGGGACGAACACACCGTTGAGCCAGACACCCCAATGGTTCCAGCCCTCGTCCCAGACCTGCGGATTGCCCGCAGCCCAGACCGGGTCAACCGGCTTCGGCGGGGCCCAGGCCGGCGGCGTACCGGTGTTCGGGCCGGCCGGCGGGGCCGGAGGCGGAGGCGGCGGGGCCCAGTTGGCGGGCTGCGCCGGCTGCCACTGCATCGGCTCCTGCGCCGGCTGCCAGCCGGCCGGCTGTGCGGGCGCGGGCTGACCGTGCATGGGCTGCTGGTCGGCGGTCGACGGCTGGCCGGGCATCGGCGGCCAGGGCTCGGGCTGCGCTCCGGCGGTGGCGGCGACGCCGACGGCGCCGGCGGCCAGACCGCCGGTGACCGCGGCGCTGGCGAGGATCTTGGCGAACTTCATCGGTCATAACTCCTATCCCGGGCTCGTCGGAGCCCGTGTTCAGTGAGTACGGGGGTCTGATATCCCTCTCGACGGACAGGTAAACGCCCAGCCCAGAGCGATCGGCGGGATGTGGCGCAGACCACAACAGGGCGATGGCGTTGACTGGTGCCCGTGAGCGATCGACTGCGCGCCGAGTTGCGACGCGCATTGGACGACGGCGGCGCCGGCGCCGCCGCTGCGCGCGTCGCGCTGGGCGACGGACCGCTCCCCCAACGGCTGGAGGCCGGGATCCGCGCGCTGGCGGAGCGGCGCGGCCCCGGCAGCAGCACCTGTCCGTCCGACGCCGCCCGCGCGGTGGGCGGAGAGCGCTGGCGTGACCTGCTGGACTGCGCCCGCGACATCGCCCGCAGACTGGCCCAGCGCGGTGAAGTGCAGATCACCCAGCGGGGCGTGGTGCTCGATCCGCACGGCGCCTGGCGAGGCCCCGTCCGGATCAGGACGACGCGGTCGGACCGGTGAGCGACATCGACGCGCACCGCTGGAACCGGCGCTACGCCGACCGGGGGCCGGTCCAGCTCAGCGAGGCCGCCCTGCCGGCCCCGTTCGCGGAGTTCGCCGACGCGTTCCCGTCCACCGGTCTGGCGTTGGACCTGGCGTGCGGGCGGGGCGGCGCGGCGGTGTGGCTGGCCAGGCGCGGGATGATGGTGCAGGGTTACGACGTGTCCGCGGTGGCCGTCGGGCAGGCGCGGAACCTGGCGGGACTGGCCGGGTGCGCCGAACGCTGCCGCTTCGACGTCGCAGATCTGGACGCCGGTTTCCCCCCGGGGCCGTGCGTCGACGTCCTCGTCGCCGGCCTGTTCCGCGACGCCCGCCTCGACGCCGAGATGATCTCCCGGGTGGCGCCCGCCGGACTGCTCGCAGTCAGCGCGCTCAGTGAGGTCGGGGCCGCGCCGGGTCGCTTCCGTGCCGCGCCCGGCGAGCTCACTCGGGCGTTCGCGGCGCTGGACCTCCTGGGTTGCGGCGAATCCAGCGGCGTGGCCTGGCTGATCGCCCGGAAACCGGCCCTTGCGAAGATCGACCGGTGCAAGACATCCCGCTGACCGTCGGCGCGCTGCTGACCCGCGCCGTCGCCACCCGACCTGACCACACCTACGTCGTCAGCCCGGCCGACCGCCTGACCTACGCCGAGGCCGGGAGCCGGTCGGCCGAACATGCGCGCTGGCTGCTGGCGCGCGGAGTCGGCAAGGGCACCCGCGTGGGCCTGTTCTTCCCCAACGGCCCGGAGTGGGTCAGCTGGTGGCTGGCGGTCTCGCGGATCGGCGCCATCGCCGTCCCGTTGAGCACCCACTACCGCGCGGCCGAGCTCGCCAAGGTGGTCCGGCTCGCCGACGTCGCACTGCTCGTCGCACCGGGGCGCGTGCTGACCATCGATGTCGCGGCGCTGTTCGAGCAGGCCTGGCCTGACCTGACGGATCAGCGCGACCCGCAGGTGATGCTCACGGACGCTCCGTTCCTGCGCCGGATTGCGATCACCGGGTCCGCCCGCCCTTCCTGGGCCGACACGCCGGGTGACGAGTTCGTCGGCGAGGCCCTGCTCGCGCGAGCCGAAACCGAGGTGACCGCAGCCGATCTGGCCCTCATGGTGCACACCTCGGGTTCGACCGCGGACCCCAAGGGCGTGCTGCACACCCACGGCACCCTGGTTCGGCAGACGTCGACCTGGCCGGCCGCGGTCCGCGCGGTCACCGGATCCGACGCTGCGCCGATCATCCTGTGCGCGATGCCGTTCTTCTGGATCGGCGGCGTGCTCGCGGTCACCGGCGCCCTGCACGAGCAGGTCACCCTGGTGGTGCTGCCGCGACTGGATCCCGGTGTCGCACTGGAGCTCATCGAGACCGAGCGGGCCACCGGCGTGGTGGGGTGGCCGGCATTCACCCAACGGCTGCGCGAACACCCCGACTTCGCCGACCGGGATCTGTCGTCGGCGCCGATGCTGCGGGACGGGCCGCTCGACATCGCGATGACCGATGTGCCCGACGGCTTTCCGGTGCACCGGACGATGTCGGAGACCGCGGGCGGGTTCGGTTACACCGAGATCGCGATCGTCGACGAGGCCGGTGCCGCGGTCGGCGACGACACCGTCGGCGAACTCTGGGTCCGCGGGATCGGGGTGATGGCCGGCTACAACAAACGCGAACGCTGCGACACGTTCGACGCCGACGGCTGGTACCACACCGGTGACCGGGTGTACCGCAAGGCCGGTGATCCGCGGTTGTTCTACGTCGGACGCAGCACCGACCTGATCAAGACTTCCGGGGCGAACGTCTCACCGCTGGAGGTCGAGGCCGTGATCGAGGGTTTCGACGACGTGGCCCAGTGTGTGGTGGTCGGGATCGATCACCCCGCGCGCGGTGAGGAGGTGTGCGCGGTGCTGGTGCCGGCCGGTGCGGACCTCGACACCGATTCGGTGGCGCAGCGCACCGCGGCGCTGCTGTCGTCCTACAAGGTGCCGACCCGCTGGGTCACCGCGACCAGCGACCGGCTGCCCACCCTGGCCAGTGGCAAGCTCGACCGGAAAGCTCTGCGCGCCTTGGTGGCCGACGGGGCGCTGCGGTGACGACGACAGGAGGATTGCGTGTCTGAGAGTGTGACCTTCCCGAGCAGTTCGGGTCCGATGCTGGCCGGCACCGTCGACGTCCCGGACGGTGCGGTGCGCGGATGGGGTGTGTTCGCCCACGGATTCACCCTCAGCAAGGACTCCCCCGCCGCCAGTCGGATCTGCAAGCAGCTGGCCGCCGAAGGCATCGGCATGTTGCGCTTCGACAATCTGGGCCTCGGTGACTCCGAGGGTGACTGGGGCGACGGCTCGTTCTCCCACAAGGTCGCCGACACCGTGCGCGCTGTGCAGTACATGAACGAATCCGGCCGCGAGGTCCGGCTGCTGGTCGGTCACTCCTTCGGCGGCTCCGCGGCGATCGCCGCCGCGCACGAATGCCCGTCGGTGACCGCAGTGGTCAGCATCGGCGCGCCGAGCCAGCCCGCACACGTGGAGCACTCCTATGACGCGTTGGTCGAGCGGATCGAAAAGGAAGGGGAAGCCCCGTTTTTCATCGGTGGCAAGGCGCTGACGCTCAAGCGTCACTTCATCGAAGACGTTCGCGCCGTCGATCTGCAGGATCTCATCGCCACGCTGCGCCGGGCGCTGCTGGTGATGCACTCACCGACCGACAACACCGTCGGCATCGACAACGCCAGCGAGATCTTCCAGGCGGCGCGCCATCCCCGCAGCTTCGTCTCACTCGAGGGCGCCGACCATCTCCTCACCGAGAAGAACCAGGCAGCGCGCGCGGCACGGATCATCAGCGCGTGGGCCGACCCCTATCTGTGACGGAGCCCCCGGTCAGCCCTCGCCGTCGCCCTGGCCTCCGACCTCGGCGGGCAGCGGTGGGGGCAGGGGCGTCGTGGACGTCGGTGTCGCGGTCGGCTTCGACGTCGACTCACCTGTCGGCTCGGGAGTCGTGGCGGTTCCTGTCCCGGCGCGGTGGAAGTCGAGCATCGGCTCGTCGCGAATCACCGTCTGTCCGGCGCTGACCACCAGCGACTTCGACGAGACCAGATACTCGATGCCGTCGCGTTCGGCGACGTACGCGCCGTCGTCGGTCCGGGACGCATCGGTGATGAGGCGGGCGCCGTCGCGCACCCGCACGCCGCGGTAGGTGAGGTCGCCGTCGGGCGACGCACAGATCGCGACCCGCGAACTCTCGGTGTACCCGAACACGACGGCGGTGCTGGGGGCTGCGCACCGGGCGGTCGAGTCGATGTAGCCGCGGCTGTCCGAAGCGGGGGCACTGCCCGCCGTCGGGGCGGTCAGCAGCCCGGCGCAGGCGGCGGCCGCGGCCGCGACGGCCAGACGCCGGAGCGCGGGACGGGTGATCGAGTACGCAGACATCACCATCCACCAGACCACGACCGGAGCGAACTGGCCAATGCGGACCGCCGATGATCACGCATCGTTGGCCGAGTGAGACCTCTCCGTAATAAGTCGACCGGTCGTGGCGATCAAAGAACTGATGACTCTACGAGCGCGGGTTCTGGCTGTGCTGGCCGCGGTGCTGGCGTGCGCCATGCTGGTCGCCCCGACGGGCACCGTGAACGCGTCGCCGATTGTGGCCAAGGACTTCTCGAAGCCGGCGATCGTCATCCTCGGGTACGGCCTCAAGCCGAACGGCACGATGCGGACGATCCTGCACACCCGAGTGCTGACGGGTCTGGCAATCGCGCAGATCTTCCCGGAGGCGCCCGTGATCGTGACCGGCGGCAACCCGCGCAACGGCAACACCGAAGCCGGTCAGATGCGCAAGATGCTGCGCCTGCTCGGTATGCCCGAGCACCGGATCATCGTCGAGGACAGGGCCAACAGCACCGTGCAGAACGCCCGGTTCTCGGTGCCGCTGGCCGAGGAAGCGGGCACGACCGGAATCATCCTGGTCACCTCGTCGTCGCACCAGGGCCGAGCCGACGGTAACTTCGCCGACGCCGGCGCCAATGTGCTGGCCACCGTCAGCTTCCCGGACAGCAACCCGACCATCAACATCACCCAATTCGTGCGGGATGCCATCAGTCCCTTCATCACCATCACCTGACGCGATGCCGCACCGGTGGGGCCTGGGGGCCTTCGTCGTCGTCGAGGTCGTCTACCTGGTGGCGTCGTTGGCCCTCGCTCTGCTCGTCGGCGAGGATCCGCCGGTGGCGGCGATCGCGCTGGTGGTCGCCGGCCCGGCACTGCTGGCGGCAGTGCTCGCCGTCGCGATCACCCGGCTGCGGGGCAACGGGCCGCGGACGGACCTCAAGCTGGTGTGGTCGCGACCGGCGATGGCTGTCGGCCTACTGTTCGGTGCCGGCGGGCTGGTCGTCACGATTCCGGCGGCGATGCTCTGGGTGCAGATCGTCGGACAGGACGCCAACTCCGCGGCCGGGGAGGTGTTCGGCGGGCTGCGCGGCGGCTGGCCCTCGGCGGTGCTGGTGTTCGTCGTGATCGTGGTGGTGGCGCCGGTGTGCGAGGAGATCATGTACCGCGGCCTGCTGTGGGGTGCGGTCGACCGGCGGTGGGGTCGCTGGGCGGCGTTGGTGATCACCACCGTGGTCTTCGCGCTGGCGCATCTCGAGTGGACGCGCGCACCGTTGCTGGTCGTGGTCGCGATACCGATCGCGCTGGCGCGGCTCTACACCGACAACCTCGTCGCGAGCATCGCGGCCCACCAGGTGACCAACCTGCTTCCCGGGCTGGTGCTGATGTTCACCGTGGCCGGGGCGGTGCCGGCGTGACCGCTGCGCCGTCGAACACCCCGTGCAGGTAGTCGTCGCGGCAGGCATGACGGACCAGCTTGCCGCTGGTGGTGCGCGGAATGGCCCCGGCGGGCACCAGCCGCACGTCGTCGACATGCAGTCCGTGCCGCTGCTGCACCGCGGTCCGGATGTGCTCGATGGCCGATGCCGGGTCGGCCCGACCCGTGCCCGTCGCCCGCTCGGCGACCACCACCAACCGGTCGCCGTCGACGGTGAAAGCGGCGACGTAGCCCCGCCGGACGACGGGCGTCGCATCGGCGACCGTGGTCTCGAGGTCGTGCGGGTAGTGCCATCGGCCGTCGAGGTGCACCACGTCGGCGAGACGTCCCGCGACGAACAGCTCGCCTTCGACGTAGAACCCGAGATCACCGGTGCGGAACCAGTTTTCGTCGGACGGGGCACCGTCGCTGTGGCTGTGCTCCCGCAGCGGGAGCAGCTGGCCGTGAAACGCGCGTCGGGTCTCCTCGGGCCGGTCCCAGTAGCCGCGGCCGATGTTGTCGCCCTGCAACCAGATCTCGCCGACGGTGCCGTCGGGTTGTTCGGCCCCGGTACCCGGATCGACGACGACACACCACAGGTTGCGGGCGATGTGACCGCACGACACGTGGCCGAACGCGTGGGGGTCGTCGGCGCGCACCGGCACCACCCTGCCGCGGCCGAACTCGCGCCGGTCCGTGTACAGCATCCGGGCCCGCTCCGACGGGCGGATCGTCGACACGAACAGCGTGGCTTCGGCGAGCCCGTAGGACGGCTTGAAGGCTGTGGGCGGCAAGCCGAACGGCGCGAACGCCGTGTCGAACGCGGTGATCGCGGAAAAGCTGACCGGCTCGGAACCGATGATCAGCGACACATTGGCCAGATCGACGTCGGCACCGGCGGCGGGGACTCCGCGCGCCGCGGCCCATTCATAGGCGAAGTTCGGCGCCGCGGTGACCACCCGTCCGGCGCGGCAGCCCGCCGACAGTGCTTCGATCCACCGCAGCGGCCGGCGGATGAACGCCGTCGGCGACATCAAGGTCGTGTGCCCGCCGTAGACGGTCGGGAACCCGATCATCGACAGACCCATGTCGTGGTAGAGCGGTAACCAGCTGACCCCGTGGGTGTTTCGGTCGAGCAGATCGATCGACAGGATCATCTGCAGCAGGTTGGTGCCCACGTTCCGGTGGGTGATCTCGACTCCGACGGGCGCCCGGGTCGCGCCGCCGGTGTACTGCAGGTGCGACACGTCGTCGACGTCGATCGCGGTCGGGGTGAAGGCGGTCGCCGCCGAATCGGGGATTTCGTCGACCGTCAGCACCGGCGGTGCGTCGAACCCCGTCATCGCGCCCAGGAAACCCTCCACCGCGGTCCGGGCAGACGCGGTGGTCAGCACTGCGTGCGGCCGGGCGTTGCGCAGCGCGACGTCGAGTCGCTCGGCGTGCCCGGGCAACTCGGGCGCGAAGAGCGGAACCGCGATGCTGCCGGCCCGGATCGCTGCGAAGAACGCCGCCACGTAGTCCAGGCCCTGAGACGCCAGGATCGCGACCCGGTCACCGCGTCCGGCCACCTGCTGCACGCGCGCTCCGATGGCCAGCATCCGGACGCCGAGCTGGTTCCACGTCACCTCGCTGACGCGGGTGCCGGAGGCGAAATCGAGATACCGGTAGGCCACGGCGTCGCCGACGCTGGCGATGTTGCGCTCGATCAGCGAGATCAGCGTGACGCCGGGCGGCAGCCTGATGCTGCCGTCGGGCGCCAGGCAATCCTCGATCTGCAGCAACCCCATGGCGGCAGTCTACGGTGCGAGATAACTGCCGGACCCGCAACGCTTTCCGGCGATCAGGCGATGATGCGGACCAGGTACGGCGTCATGTTCTCGGTACGAACCGGCGACACGGCCACGCCCTTGTCGGTGGTTTCCACCATCTGTCCGTTGCCGATGAACAGCGCCACGCTCTGGGTGCCCTCGGGGCCGTAGAACATCAGATCACCGGGCAGCGCCGCCGCCGGCGCCACCTTCTGCCCGACCTTGTACTGCTCACCCGACGATCGTGGAAGCTTCACCCCCGCACCGGCGTAGGCGTACACCATCAGGCCCGACGCGTCGAAACCGACCACCTCGATCCGCGGTGCCGGTGCAGCGGGCGCCGCGACCGGTGCTGCCGGCGATGCCGGCGGCAGGTTCAGGCCGGGGATCACACCAGCAGGTGCCGCGTCGAGCTGCGGCTCTTCCGGGGCGGGCGCGGCCACGGTGCCCTTGCTGGGCCCGGACGCGCCGCCGCCGCCGTAGGCGAACGGGACGCCGCGCTGCGAGAGCGCCCGGGAGATGACGAGGTCGACGGCCTTCTGGTTGGCCGCCGAACGCTCGGCGGCAGCCAGGCCCGGCGTCGCCACCAGGAGCGCAAGACCGATCACCAGGACAAGGACGCGTCGCATCGCACTTCCATCACTTTCCGAGTCAAACAACAACAGTCACTATGATCACTTCTACACCACGGTGCAGACAGGTATTGACGTCGTTGCAGGGCCCGGTCCGGACAGATGCGCAACCGGAACGTAACGGTGACCTATGCCGGGCGCCGGCGCTCTAGGGTGCGGGCGCCGAGCACACCGCCGGTCAGGACTTCAGCGCCTCCAGCGCCGCGTCGTAGTCGGGCTCCTGCCCGATCTCGGGCACCAGTTCGGTGTAGCGCACGGTGCCGTCGGCGCCCACAAGGACCACCGCGCGCGCCAGCAACCCGGCCATCGGGCCGTCGCCGATCGTGATCCCGTAGTCCTCGCCGAAGCTGTCGCGGAAGGCCGACGCGGTCGTCACGTTCTCGATGTTCTCCGCGCCGCAGAACCGCTTCAGCGCAAACGGCAGGTCCTTGGACACGCACAGCACCGGCACCCCGGTGGCCGCGGCGCGCTCGTTGAAGGTCCGCACACTGGCGGCGCAGACGGGGGTGTCCACCGACGGGAAGATGTTCAGCAGGACAGGCTTGTCGCGGAACTGGTCGGCGCTGACCGTGCCGAGGTCGGTGCCGACCAGGGTGAAGCCGGGTGCCGGTGATCCGACGGCGGGCAGTTCGCCGACGGTGTTGATCGGGTTTCCACGCAACGTTATCTGTGCCATGCGCACAGTCTGCCAAGAGCGGCCCGTGCGAGCGCGCCGGGGTCGGTGCGCGCTCAGGCGTGACCGTTGCGGCCGTAGTGCCGCGCGATGTCGGGCGAATCCAGCCATCCCGAGTACGTGGCGCGCTGGGGCCAACCCTCCGGTGAGTCCTGCCACTCCTCCTGCCGGCCCCACGGCAGGATGTCGATCAGCGCGAAAGTGTGGCTGAGCTGTTCTGTGCCGCGCCCGTTGGTGTGCCACGTGCGATAGACGGTGTCGCCGTCGCGCAGGAAGACGTTGACCGCGAACCCTGTGTTGGGGGCGGCGTCGACATCGGCGGCGAAGTTGCTCCCCGACGACGAGTACCAGTCCATGGCGTTGCCGACCTTCTCGCGGTAGGCCAGCGCCTCCTCGATCGGTCCGGAGGTGACGATGACGAACCGCGCGTCGTAGTTGGCCAGGAACTCCAGCCGGGTGAACTGGGAGGTGAACCCGGTGCATCCACCGCACTGCCATTCGGCGCCGTCGCTCCACATGTGGTTGTAGACGATCAACTGCCTGCGGCCGGCGAACACATCGGCCAGCCAGACGGGTCCGTCCGCACCGATCAACGTGTAGTCGGGCATCTCCACCATGGGCAGTCGGCGCCGCTGCGCAGCGATCGCATCGAGCTCCCGGGTGGCGGCCTTCTCCCGCGCGCGCAGGTCAGCCAGTGCGGTGCGCCACGTCGCGGCATCGACCACGGGCGGCAGGGCGGTCGGTTCGGTCGTCCTCGGTTGGGTCATCTCGGTTCTTTCGCTCGATGGTCGTCTCCGCTGATACTGACCGAGCCTGCACCGGATTCTCATCGCTTGGCAGGATGGCGGTCATGTCATCGCCCCGGGACGCAGCGCCCCGCATCGGATCCGCCCGACCCGGCTCGTGGTCGACGCAGCTGTGGACGGCAATCGCCCCGATCTTCGACGCGATCGTGTCGCATCCGTTCGTCACCGGTCTGACCGACGGCAGTCTGGCCTCGGACGCATTCGCGTACTACGTCGCCCAGGACGTGCACTATCTGCGGGCCTACGCCCGCGCGCTGGCGATCGTCGCGGCCAAGGCCCCGACGATGGCCGACAGCGCGATGTTCGCCCGGCACTGCGCCGAGGTCTTCGACGTCGAACTCGAGTTGCACGGCGAACTGCTGCCCGCGCTCGGGTTGTCGACCGAAGCGGTCGACGCGATTCCGGTCGGTCCGACCACCCAGGCGTACAACAGCTATCTGCTGGCCACCACCTATGACGGCAGCTTCGTCGACGGCCTGGCCACGGTGCTGCCCTGTTATTGGATCTACGCCGAGGTGGGTGCGGAATTGGCGCTGCACGGCTCCACCGATCCGCGCTACCAGCGCTGGATCGACAGCTACGGCGGTGACGAGTTCGCCGCGACCGTCGCCGAGGTGCTGGACCTGACCGACCGGATCGGACCCTCGCTCTCGCCCGCCGACGAAGCCGCCGCGCGGGCGCACTTCGTGACGACCTCGCGATATGAGTGGATGTTCTTCGATGCGGGTCATCGTCAGGAGAAATGGCCGGTCTGAACCAGGCTTTGCGCCGTAGGGTGAAGCATGGCCATCACCGAAGCTGACCTCCAGTCCGAATCGTCGTTCGAGCGCGACGTCGCCGAGACGCAGCGCTACCTCGACAGCCCGCGCTTCGAGGGGATCATCCGGCTCTACACCGCCCGTCAGGTCGCCGAACAGCGCGGCACCATTCCTGTCGACTATGCGGTGGCGCGCGAAGCCGCCACCGAGTTCTACCCGCATCTGCGCAGGCTTTTCGAGCAGAAGAAATCCATCACCACCTTCGGGCCGTACTCCCCCGGCCAGGCGGTGGTGATGAAACGCATGGGCATCGAGGGCATCTACCTGGGCGGCTGGGCCACCTCCGCGAAGGGGTCCACCACCGAGGACCCGGGTCCGGACCTGGCGAGCTACCCACTCAGTCAGGTGCCCGAAGAGGCCGCGGGCCTGGTGCGTGCGCTGCTGACCGCCGACCGCAACCAGAACTATCTGCGCATGCAGATGGCCCCGGAACAGCGCGCCGCGACCCCGGCCTACGACTACCGGCCCTTCATCATCGCCGACGCGGACACCGGCCACGGCGGTGATCCGCACGTGCGCAACCTGATTCGGCGTTTCGTGGAAGCCGGTGTGCCCGGCTACCACATCGAGGACCAGCGGCCCGGCACCAAGAAGTGCGGTCATCAGGGCGGCAAGGTGCTGGTCCCGTCCGACGAGCAGATCAAGCGTCTGAACACCGCCCGGTTCCAGCTCGACGTGATGCGCGTACCCGGCATCATCGTCGCGCGCACCGACGCCGAAGCGGCCAACCTGATCGACAGCCGCGGCGACGAGCGGGACCAACCGTTTCTGCTGGGCGCGACCAATCTGAAGATCCCGCCCTACAAGTCGTGCTTCCTGGCGATGATGCGCCGTTTCTACGACCAGGGTGTTCGCGAGATCAACGGTCATCTGCTCTACGCGCTGCCCGACGGCGAGTACACCGCCGCCGAGGCCTGGCTGGAGCGCCAGGGTCTGCTGGCCGTCATCGACGAGGCAGCGCAGTCCTGGAAAGACGGCGCGGTGGCATCCGTGGACGACGCCTACGACAAGGTCGAGTCCGAGTTCGTCGGCGTGTGGGAGTCCGACGCCGGCCTGGACACCTACGGCGGTGCGGTCGCCGAACTGCTGGAGTTCCGTGAGCGGGAAGGTGAACCGTCGTCGATGAGCGTGGCCGAGTGGCGCACGTTCGCCGAGCGCGCACCGCTGTACACGGCGCGCGAAAAGGCCAAGGAACTCGGCGTCGACGTCGCCTGGGACTGTGAGCGGGCCAAGACGCCCGAGGGCTACTACCAGGTGCGCGGCGGCATCCCGTACGCGATCGCCAAGTCCCTGGCCGCCGCCCCGTTCGCCGACATCCTGTGGATGGAGACCAAGACCGCCGATCTGGCCGACGCCCGACAGTTCGCCGAGGCCGTGCACGCCGTGTACCCGGACAAGATGCTGGCCTACAACCTCTCGCCGTCGTTCAACTGGGACACCACCGGTATGACCGACGAGGAGATGCGGGCCTTTCCCGAGGAACTCGGCAAGATGGGGTTCGTCTTCAACTTCATCACCTACGGCGGTCATCAGGTCGACGGTGTGGCCTCCGAGGAGTTCGCGACCTCATTGCGCCAGGAGGGCATGCTGGCGCTGGCGCGGCTGCAACGCAAGATGCGCCTGGTCGAATCTCCGTACCGCACACCGCAAACCCTCGTCGGAGGTCCGCGCAGCGACGCCGCGCTGGCCGCATCGTCGGGCCGCACGGCCACCACGAAGGCGATGGGCAAAGGCTCGACCCAGCACCAGCACCTGGTGCAGACTGAGGTGCCCAAGAAGCTGCTCGAAGAGTGGCTGGCGATGTGGGCCAAGCATTATGAGATCTCCGAGAAGCTGCACGTCCAGTTGCGTCCGCGGCGGGCGGGTTCGGACGTCCTGGACCTGCAGATTCTGGGCGACGGCGAGGAACCCCTGGCCAACGTCGTCGTCGATCCGATCAAGGACCGGCACGGCCGCAGCATCCTGACGGTTCGCGACCAGAACACCTTCGCCGAACACCTGCGCCAGAAGCGCCTGATGGATCTGATCCACCTGTGGCTGATCCACCGGTTCAAGGCCGTGATCGTGTACTACGTGACGCCGACCGAGGACAACATCTATCAGACCGAGAAGATGAAGGCGCACGGCATCTTCAGCGACGTGTACCAGGAGGTCGGCGAGATCATCGTCGGCGACGTGAACCAGCCGCGCATCGACGAACTGCTCGCGCCCGACCGGGAGGCCCTGGGGCGGCTGATCAGCAAGCAGGACTGAGCGGGTGGTCAGCGCGCCTCGCCGGCGCGCTGCAACAACGCCCGCCACCGCTCGAGGGTGGCCGGATCGGTGACCTCACACCGGGCCAGCCGCGCGGCGTCGGGTGAGGCCGGCGTCGGCGCGGCCGGCAGGAATGCGCCGGCGCCGGATAGCGACCGTGGGGCGCTGACGAGGTCCACCTCGGCCAGCCACGACGGCACCGGCCCGCACGGGTAGCGCAGATCCGGGACCGAGGCGGCCAGCGCCACGTCGCCCGCGACCCCGATACTGGTCAGCGCTACCAGGTTGACCAGCGCCGGCAGCCCGGTCAATTCGGCTCGCCGCAGCGCGCGGCGCACCCCGCCGAGCGGACCGCTGCTCAGGATTACCGCATCGGCGGCCTGCGCGGGGCGCGCGGCGCGGGCGAGCACCTCGCTGTCGACGGCGACCGGCATGTCGACCCGGGACCGCACCGCCTCGGCGGAATCCGCTGAATCACACGATAGTTCGACGATGTCCACGGCGGGGGCCATCCGGCTCAGATCGCGAATGACCCGGACGGCGGCTTCGACATCGTCGACGGGCACGACGCAGCGCAGAACCTCGCCGTTGGTCAGACGGTCGGCGACCGCCTGGACGTGCTCGATGTCCGTGCCGGACGACGATGGCGAGACGGCGATCCGCGCGGCGGCGACCGGTACCTGGCCGCGGACGGCATCGGGCCAGCCCACGGTGCTCGGCTCCATCGCCGCAGTCAGCCAGCGTGCAGCGAGCGCGTCGTCCGCGTCGGGCGGCGGGCTGAACTCACCCCAGCCCTGCGGTCCCTCCACGAGGGCTCCGACACGGAGCCCGTCGGAGGTGGGTACGGCAAAGACCCGGGCGGCACGGAAGTCGATCAGCGTTCTCACTGACCGACAACGTATCCCGCGCCGCCGCGGCTAACCTAACGGCGTGGTCGATGCGCCGTTTCTGCTGCTGTCGATCCGCGATGAGGACGAGGCTGCGGACGACGAATTCCGGGCGGTGCGCCGCTTCGCCGGCCTGGCCGGCCACCAGCTGCACCGGATCAAGCTGACGGAACGTCCGTTGGGGGCGGTGGACCTGCGGGACTGGTCGGGCATCATCCTCGGCGGCGGGCCGTACAACGTCAGCGACGACGAGATCACCAAGTCACCCACGCAGCGGCGGGTGGAGACCGAACTCGCTGCCCTGCTCGAGACGGTGATCGAGAACGACTTCCCGTTCCTGGGCTGCTGCTACGGCATCGGCACCGTCGGGCTGGCGGTGGGCGCGGTCATCGACCGTGTGTACACGGAACCCGTCGGGCCGGTCACCGTGGCGGTCACCGAGCAGGGCCGCCGTGACCCGTTGTTCGCCGACCTTCCGGACGTCTTCGACGCCTACGGCGGACACAAGGAGGCCGCGACGACACTGCCCGCCGGGGTGGCGCACCTGGCCAGCTCTCCTGCCTGCCCGGTCCAGGCGTTCCGGGTGGGCGCCAACGTGTATGCGACGCAGTTCCATCCCGAGCTCGACCTCGACGGCCTGTGCACCCGCATCGAGGTCTACAAGAACCACGGGTACTTCCCGCCCGAGACTGCCGAGGCGCTCAAGCAGACAGCCCGGCAGCGCACGGTCACCGCGCCGATGACGATCCTGCGGCGCTTCGCGCAGCGCTACTCCCGGCAGGTGTAGCAGATCAACCCTCGATTTCGAACTGCGCCCGCGAGACCTGGTCGGCCATCTGCACCAGCCGTGCGCGCACCCGGTTGTGGGCCTCGTCCCGGTCGTAGCCGTGGAAGGCGTCGGCATCGGTGAAGTCAGCGACGATGACGAAATCGCAGTTGCCGTCCCGCAATCCGGCATCGACGCCCGCGGTCATGCGCACGGTGCCCGGGCAGTTCAGCTCATGGAGTTCGCGCTGGATGCTGCTCAGCTCGGCGGCGTCGTACCCGGGCTTCAGCTTGGCCAGTACCACATGGCGGATCATCGGGTGCCACCGTAACAGCGACGCTGGTGTCAGTACGGGTTGAGTTGCGAGGAGATCAGCGGGGCGATCCTGTCGGCCATGTAGGCGTGCCCGGCATCGGTGGGATGCACCCCGTCCTTACCGATCAGTTCGGGCCGGCCGGCGAACCACCGCGCGGCGATCGGGTCGACGAACGTTGCGCCGGCCAGTTCGGCCTGATAGCCGAGCACGTCGCGGATGCGCAGGATCTCCGGCGGCGGGCTGGCCGTCGGCCATGGCGGCCCGATCACCAGGAGCTTGGCCGATCGGGCGATCTGGCGGGCCAGCTGCAGCGTGCCGTACATCGCGATCGACAGCCGGGTCGGGTCGACCGGCATGTCGTTGCGGGACCCGTAGAACACGACCAGCGCGTCACCGGGTTTGACCGCGCGCACGGTCAGATCCTCGAACACGCTGCCCCGATTGCCGCGGGTGCAGTAACCGGCGCCGCCTTCGGCTGCCACCGTCGGCGTGACGGCGATACCACGCTCGGACAGGTGCCGCCACACCTGCGGCGCCCACGCCTGCGGCCCGTTGCCGCCCTGGTCGCTTCCGGTGGTGTACGAATCCCCGATCACCGTCACCCGGTTGGCGACGAAGTTCAGGTGCCGCACCTCGGGCCGTTGCACGTGGGGGTACTGCGCATACGTGCTGCCGAACAATAAGACGACAGCCAACAGACAGGTGAACAGCCGACTCACTGGACCAG
Source organism: Mycolicibacterium duvalii (assembly GCF_010726645.1). Taxonomy (NCBI): domain Bacteria; kingdom Bacillati; phylum Actinomycetota; class Actinomycetes; order Mycobacteriales; family Mycobacteriaceae; genus Mycobacterium; species Mycolicibacterium duvalii. The sequence continues at coordinate 1,269,779 of NZ_AP022563.1, forward strand.
CGTAGTTTCGGGAGGCGCTCCAACCGGGGCGACGCGCCGCAGCGCCGATTCGTTACCCGGCGCGCGCCACCGACTGCAGCCGGCCGTGCACCGGATCGGCGGTCTGCGGGCGCGGCCGGTCGTGGCCCCGCGGCTCGACCATGCGTCGCATCCACCGTCGGGCGGGCTCCTCGACGAAGTGATACAGCCAGGCGGCGCCCAGGCCGGACAGCACGATCAGGCCCAGCACCACGAGCTTCGCCGACCAGCTGGGCGTCAACGTGATGTCGAACTGCTGCACCGCCCAGTTCCAGGCCGTGTGCACGATTTCGTGCAGCATGTACAGGCTGAACGAGATGTGCCCCAGATAGACCACCGGCCGCAGCGACAGCACGGTCGGCAGGGTCCCGGCGCCGATGGCCACCGCGATCACGAACGGTACGAATAACACGTCGACCAGGCCGCCGGCGTCATAGATGCCGCCCGGCGGATGCGCATCGAGCAGGTACAGGCCGCCGATGATCGTCACCCCGATCGCGAGCGAGACCACCCCGGCGGCCTGCCGAGATCGGTCGGAGAGCTGGAGTTTGCGCACCGCGGCGCAGGCCAGCGCACCGGCGAGGAACTGCATCACGATGCGCGGCAGCCAGCTCCACGGGGTGTAGAACACCCCACTGGCCAACAACAGCAGGATCGGGGGCAGCGACGCCGCGACGGCCAGCCACATCAGTCCGCGCGCCCGGGTCACCACCGCGATGCGGAACACCACCAGGATCAACCCGCCGAACAGCAGGTAGGCCAGCCATTCGGCGCTGATCGACCATGCGGGACCGTCCCAGCTCGAACCGTCGAAGTACGGCTCGAACCACAATTGGACGAGGAGAACCTGACGCCACCAACTGGTGGCGTTGAGCGACTCGACGACCTCGGGCTCGGCGGGGACATGCCCGACATAGAGGGTGAAGATGATCCACGCCGCGGCCAGGTGCATCGTCACCAGGTACACCGGCCACACGCGCGCGAGCCGCAGCCACAGGAACCGCAACGTGGCTCGGGTGGACCACGACTGGCCCATCCGGTCGAGATAGTTCCAGGTCAGCACAAACCCGCTGAGAATGAAGAACAGGTCGACCCCTTGCGCTCCGGCATCGAGCACCGGTGCCAGGGCACTGCTGAAGTCCGGGGCGGCCTGGGTCAGCAGCGGCCGGAAGTGGAACAGCACCACCCACACCGCGGCGAGAATGCGCAGGCCGGACAGGGCCTTGATCTCTCCGCTGCGCACGCCACTCATTTCGTCGAATCGGATTGTCGGATCGTGATTCCGGACGCCGGCAGACGGGAGGACTTGAGATGAGCCGCTCCCCCGATCTCACAGCGGCGACCGCTGGCAGGTTACCAGCGGAACGCGCCCCGATCGGGGTTCGCAACGCCGCGTCGGCGCGGGCTGTCTCCGTGGCGGCGACCCCGGGTATTCTCAAGGAATTGTCAATCGAACAGACCGGCCCGCCGCCGAGCGCGCCAACGAGAGTGTCGGGGCCCATGAGCGTCCTGAATAACAGCGACACCCTGTTGCTGCTGCTGGTAGAGGACGATCGCGCCGACGCCATCCTGGTCGAAGAGCTCATCGCCGACACCGGCGTCGACATCAAGGTGATGTGGGCGCAGACGATGGCCGAGGCCGAGAAGTTGATCGCCGGCGACCGCCCCGACTGCGTCCTGCTGGACCTCCATCTGCACGACATCGACGGCATGGAAGGGCTCAACCGTATTGCCGCGCTGGACGGGACGATTCCCGTCGTGGTGCTCACCGGCCTGAACGACGAGCATTTCGCGTCGGTGGCCGTCGGGTCGGGCGCCCAGGACTACCTGGTCAAGGACCGCGTGGACCCCGAGACGCTCCGCCGTGCCGTCCTCTACGCGATCGAGCGTAAACGCGCCGAGCTCACCGCGGTCGATCTGCACGCGACGCAGCTGCGTGAACGCGAGAATGCGCGGTTGGAGCGCGGTCTGCTGCCGTCACCGCTGCTGCTGGACGACCCGGGCGTGGACATCGTCAGCCAGTACCGGCCTAGCCGGGCGAACGCGCTTCTCGGCGGTGACTTCTACGATTTCGTGCAGACCCCGGACCGGACGGTGCACGTGATGATCGGCGACGTCGCCGGGCACGGCCCCGACGAAGCGGCGCTGGGGGTGGCGCTGCGCATCGCCTGGCGGGCGCTGACCTTCGCGGGTCTGCGGGGTGCCGACCGGATGCGTCAGCTGGAACGGATTCTGCGGGCCGAACGAACCGGGAAGGGCATCTTCGCCACCGTGCTCAGCCTGGCGATACCACCGGAGGGCCCGCTCATCTCCGCGGTCCGTGCCGGACATCCGGGAATGCTGCTCCATGGCGGCGGCACGGTCGAATGGGTGGAACCCGCCGGCGGGCCCGCGCTGGGCCTGCATGGCGGCGACTGGACGCCCGTGCCGATCGAGCTGCCGGAGGGCACAGGGCTGGTTCTGCTGACCGACGGGCTCTTCGAGGGACACATCGGGCGCGGAAACGAGCGGCTCGGCGAGGCCGGTCTGCTGGAGTTGGCGCAGTCCTTCGCCGCGCTGCCGGGCGGGGCGTTCGTCGACGCGCTCATCAACGCGGTCGAGGACCGGGCCCAATCGCAGGGCGGCATCGAGGACGACATCGCCGTCGTGCGCGTCGAACGGGTCCGGCAGCGATGAGCGACGCTCGCGAGCGCGCCGCCGCACAGCTCCCGCGGCTGACGGTGCAGGGTTGGCAGTACCTGGTGATGTCGATCATGGGACTCGTCGTCCTGGTGGGCAGCCTCGCCATCGCCGAGTTGGTGCACCGCACCAATCAGGCGACCGACGAGGTCATCGAGCTGATCCAACCGTCCCGGGTGACCGCCTACCAGCTGCAGGCGGCGCTGCGCGACCAGGAGACCGCCGTGCGCGGCTACGTGCTCTCCGCCGACGAGCAGTTCCTGATGCCGTTCGAGGACGGCCGGCAGACCGAGGCGGCGGCCTCGGCGCAGCTCCGCCTGCTCCAGCAGGACCGCCCCGACCTGCTCGAAGACCTCGACGCCATCGAACTGGCCGCGGGTGCGTGGCGGACGAATTTCGCCCAGCCCGCGATCGAAGACGTGCAGCCGGGGCGGCCTACCGTCATTTCGCCCGAGCTGACCGATGTCGGCAAGAACGAATTCGATCGATTGCGCGAGCTGTTCCAGATCCAGAACACGCGGCTCGACCAAGCCCGCGAGGACGGTATCGCCGAGTTCGAACAGACGCGCTGGTGGCGCAATGTGGTGATGCTCGCCATGCTGGTCGCGTTCGTCGTGACGTTGGCGCTGTTGACGCTGCTGGTGCGACGGACACTGGTGCGGCCCCTGTCCGCGGTGGCCACGGCGTGCCGACGGGTGGCCGAAGGCAACTTCAGCGAGCGCATCGAGCCGCAGGGTCCCAAGGACATCCGTGCCATCGCCACCGACGTGGAGAACATGCGGCAGCGCATCGTCGAGGAACTCGAGGCCTCGCGGGAGGCCAACGACGCACTCGACGAGCACGCCGAGGAACTGCGCCGGTCCAACGCCGAACTGGAGCAGTTCGCCTACGTCGCGTCCCACGACCTGCAGGAGCCGTTGCGTAAGGTGGCGTCGTTCTGTCAGCTCTTGGAGAAGCGCTACGGCGACAAACTCGACGAGCGCGGCGTCGAATACATCGGGTTCGCCGTCGACGGCGCCAAACGGATGCAGGTGCTGATCAACGACCTGTTGACGTTCTCGCGGGTCGGACGCCTCAACGCCACCGAGACCGACGTCGACCTCAACGCCACCCTCGATGCCGCGCTGGGCAACTTGGCGACGTCGCTGGAGGAATCCGGAGCGGTGATCGAGCGGCCGCGCGAGGGGCTGCCGACCGTCAAGGGCGACCCGACACTGCTGACGATGTTGTGGCAGAACCTGGTCGGCAACGCGGTCAAGTTCCGCCAGCCCGACGTCGCTCCCCGCGTCGTCATCGAGTGCCTGGAGACGTCCGAGGACGGCCATCAGCATTGGTCGTTTTCGTTGGCCGACAACGGTATCGGGATCGCGCCGGAGTTCAGCGACAAGGTGTTCGTGATCTTTCAGCGGTTGCACGGCCGCGACGCCTACAGCGGCACCGGCATCGGCCTTGCGCTGTGCAAGAAGATCGTCGAGCACCACGGGGGAACGATCTGGATTGACAACGGTTACACCGGAGGCACACGCTTTGAATTCACCTTGCCCGTCGCGGTGGATGACACGGCGGCTCCCGTTTTGGAAGGATCGACGCCATGACACCCGCTGAACGCGCCATCGACGTGTTGCTCATCGAGGACGATCCGGGAGACGAGCTGATCACCCGAGAGGCGTTCGAGCACAACAAGATCAAGAACACGCTGCACGTCGCGCACGATGGCGAGGAGGGGCTGGACTTCCTGTACCGTCGTGGTCCCTACGCAGACGCCCCGACACCGGATCTGATCCTGCTGGACCTGAATCTGCCGAAGTACGACGGCCGTCAGCTGTTGGAGACGGTCAAGTCCGATCCCGATCTCAGTCACATTCCGGTGGTGGTGCTGACGACCTCGTCGGCCGAAGAGGACATCCTGCGCAGCTACAAGCTGCACGCCAATGCCTATGTCACCAAGCCCGTCGATCTCGATCAGTTCATGAACGCGGTCCGGCAGATCGACGAGTTCTTCGTGCAGGTGGTCCGGCTTCCGCAGTTCTGACGTGGACCTGCCGCAGCCCGACCCGGACCTCCCCCACCTCGCCGATGTGGCGCCTGCGCTGCTCACCGCGATGGGGGTTGAAGGCTTCGAGTCGCGGCTGCAACTGCCAGGCGAGGTCGCGGGGGCTTGTGTGCTGTTGATCGACGGGCTCGGTGCCGATCTGCTGCAGCGGCACGCCGCTGATGCCCCGGTGCTTTCCGGTCTGCGGCGACAGACCCTGCAGGTCGGTTTTCCGTCGACGACCGCGGCCGGGCTGGCTGCCGTCGGGACCGGTTGCCGCTCCGGGGAGCACGGCATGGTCGGCATGTCCTTCCTGCTTCCCGACGTCGGGCTGATCAACGCTCTGCGGTGGCGCCCCCACCCGTGGGGCGAAGATCTGCGGTCCACCGCGACGCCGGAAACTGTCCAGCCGAGGGCCACCGTGTTCGAACGTGCTGCGGCAGCAGGTGTGTCGGTCAGCGTCATCTCCGGGGCGCAATTCACCGGATCGGGACTGACGCGCGCTGTGCTGCGGGGCGGTCGCTATATAGGAGTGCACGCGCTCGGCGATCTGGCAGCGGCTGTGTCGTCGGCGGTTGCGGATCGCGGGTTCTGCTACGCCTATCACGCCGACCTCGACCTGGTCGGCCACATCCACGGTCCGGGGTCGCCGGCCTGGCGGCTGCAGCTGCGTCAGGTCGACCGGCTCGTCGAGTCGGTCGTCGACGAGCTGCCGCCCGGTGGGCTGCTCGCGGTGGTCGCCGATCACGGCATGATCGGACTCGATCCCGCCCAGACGGTGGACGTGGACACCACCGAGGCTCTGCAGGACGGTGTGGCCGCCGTCGGCGGAGAGGTGCGCGCCCGCCATCTCTATGTCCGTGACGGCGCCCTCGACGACGTGCTGGCGACGTGGCGCGCGGTCCTGGGCCCGCGCGCTTGGGTGGTCAGCCGAGATGACGCAATATCGGCCGGGTGGTTCGGACCCCGGGTCGCCGACGACGTGCGGGCGCGAATCGGTGACGTGGTGGCCGCAGCCCGTGACTCTGCGGGAGTCTTACGGCGCACCGCCGAACCGATCGAGTCGTCGCTGATCGGTCAGCATGGCTCGCTGACCGACGCGGAACAGCGGATACCTTTTCTGCTTGCCGTGGGCTGAGCCTTCATACGTTTCCCCACTCGCACCGGACTTCGTCGTTCGGGTGTGGTGCTGGACTTCCGCGGCGCCTCAGGCTGCGTGGTTGTCGGGGGGTGCGGGTCCGCCGGGTTGGCCGGGTTGGCCGGGTCTGCTGAGGTCGTCGGTCGGTGGTGCGGTGTCCCCCTTTTCGCTGTCGGCGGGCTGCGCCGGGTTGAGATCCTCGGTGTCGTTGTCGCTGAGCCATTCTGGCTCTTCGGGTGGGCCGAGAAGGCTTTCGGGGCGGTGGTAGTAGTTGATGCGGTTTTGGCCGGTGTCCAAGTGGGGTGGGGGGATCCATTCGACGTCGCCGTTGGTGATGTGGGTGGTCCAGCCGCCGTTGTCGTCGACGCTGCGGTTGTCGGGTCCGCAGGCCAGGGCGAGTTCGTCGACGTTGGTGTTGCCGCCGCGACACCAGTCGGTGTCGTGGTGGACCTGGCAGCCGTAAGCGCCGACAGTGCAGCCGGGTTTGGTGCAGCCGCCATCGCGCGCGATGAGCATGATCCGCTGCGCCGGGGATGCGGTGCGTCGGGTGCGGAACAGGTTCAGCGCGGAGCCGGTGGCGCGGTCGAACACCGCCAGGTAGTGGTTGGCGTGGGCCGCCATGCGGATCACGTCGGTGATCGGCAGCACGGTGCCGCCGCCGGTGGTGCCGACCCCGGCGCGTGATTCCAGGTCTTGGAGGGTGGTGCGGATGATGATCGAGACCGGGAGCCCGTTGAGTTGGCCGAGCTTTCCGCTCATCAGCGCGATGCGCCCGGCGGCGACCAGGGCGTCGTGTTGGCGTTGGGCCAGGCTGCGGTGATCATCGTCGATCTGGGCCTGTGACGGGGTGCCTGAGGTGCAGGGCTCGGGGTCGTCGGGATTGCACATCCCGGGTGCGGCGTGCTTGGCGAAGATCGCCTCCCACACCGCCCACGCTTCGGGGGTCAACGTCGCAGACACATCGACCGTCCCGTCGGGACGCTGTTTGGACACCGACACGCCGCGCTTGCGGGCGCGTTCACGCTCATCGGGTGCGGGGCCGTCCTGGTCGAGTAGGAACAGGGTGCGCGCGGCGGCGTCCTTGAGTTCTTTGGGACCAACACGGACCGCCTTGCGGACCAGGTCGACTTCGAACTGCTCACAGGTGGTGGTGTCGACGAAGCCGGGCAACTTGTTGACGGCCTTGCGGATCACCTCGACGTGTTCGGCGTTGATCAGGCCGTGGGCCTGGGCGACGGCGGTGGCCGCCAGCACCGGCGGCAGCGCCGGCCCGGTCACCGGCTGGCGCGGCGCGAGCAGCGCGGCCTCGGTCAACCGGCGGCCGGCCTCGCCGCGCGAGATCCGCCACCGCACCGAGAGCACCTCTTTCCACGATTTGGCGCCCATCTGCTGGGGGGTGGTCTCGGTCTGCAGCCGGCCCAGCAGTCGGTGACGGACCGCGGGCAGCCGACAGCCCAGGGTCTCCAAGTCATCGAGAGCCTCGAGGAGTTCCGGCCGGGTCAACAGGTCGACCTCACACGCGGCCACCGCATCGACGGCGGCACGCACCGCCGCCACCGCGTCCTGCAGAGCCGTACCCGACATAATTCGAACATACATTCGACCACTGACAAATCTAGGCGGCCGGACGCCCGGGTCGGCGACGGCGGTTCGTCGGTGCGCCGCCACCGTCCCGACGGTCAGTGTCGCGCCCGGGGTGGGGATGTCATCGTGCTGCGGTGCCCCTGACGACATGTCGACCTCTGGGTCCGAAGCGAACCGTTTGTCCCGAAACTGATTACCCTAGAACAGAATTGGAGCTGCCGTGGCGCGTCCGAAACTCGCACACCGACAACCGCTTTCGTGACGGCTACTTCACATCAATGCGTATTGTGCCCGTGGTCACAGATTTTGGGGGTTTTAGAGACCCGCTGTTAACGTCCGTCCGCATGTTTGCTCTCGCGACTCTCTTGACGCTTGTCAATCAGGTCTCGGGGACTCCGTACGTGGTCGGCGGTGACTCGCCGTCGGGTACGGATTGCTCCGGCCTGGTCTCCTGGGTGACCAACGCCGCAACAGGCCGACCGGTCTACGGCGACCGCTTCCACACCGGCAACATCGAAAGCGCTCTGCTGGCCCGCGGCTTCCAGCACGGAACCGCGCCGGACGCGTTGGTGGTCGGCTGGAACAGTGGCCACACGGCCGTGACGCTCCCCGACGGCACGCCCGTGTCCTCCGGCGAGGGCGGCGGCGTCAAGGTCGGCGGCGGTGGCGCCTACCAGGACCAGTTCACCAACCACATGTTCCTGCCCATGCCGGCCAACGTGCCGCCGGCTCCCGACCCGATGCTGGCCCCGCCGCTGCCTGCGCCGCCGATGGCGCCGCCGCCCCCGCCTCCGCCGCCGCCCATGGCGCCCCCGCCGCCCGGCGCGCCTGTCGTGCTGATGGGTCACGAGGCGCCTCCCCCGCCCGGAGCGCCGCTGCCGCCGCCCCCGGCACCGGGAGCGCCGCTGTAAGCGGTTGTCAGCGTCAAAACGGCCCGCGCTAGCGTCTCTGCCGTGATCGTGCTGTTGCCCCCGTCGGAGACCAAGCGCGCCGGCGGCGACGGGGCGCCGCTGCGCCTGGACGCGCTCGGATCTCCGGCCCTGCACGACCTGCGCCGGGAACTGGTCGACGAGCTCATCGCGTTGGCCGCCGATCCGGAGGCCAGCCGTCGGGCGCTCGGTCTCTCGCCGTCGCAAGACACCGAGATCGAACGCAACGCCACGCTGCGCACCGCTCCGACGCTGCCCGCCATCCAGCGCTATACCGGCGTGCTCTACGACGCGTTGGACGTCGGGTCACTCCGCGGGGCCGCTGCGGATCGGGCTGCCTCGCGACTGGCCGTCGGATCCGCGCTGTTCGGTCTGCTCCGTGCCGGCGACCCGATCCCCGCGTATCGGCTGTCGGCGTCGTCGAAGCTTCCGGGTCGGCCCGGTCTGGCGACGCGATGGCGTCCGGTGCTCGAGCCGGTGCTGGACAAGATCGCCGCCGACGAGTTGGTCGTGGACTTGCGGTCGGGTTCCTATGCCGGGCTCGGCAGGATCGCCGAGGCGGTCACGGTCACCGTGGTGGCCGAGTACACCGACGGACGCCGCGCGACGGTCAGTCACTTCAACAAAGCCCACAAGGGCCGGCTGGCGCGTGTCCTGGCGACCACTCGGTCCGAACCGACCGACAGTGCCGGGGTGGCAGCTGTGGCACGCCGGGCCGGGATGCGCGTTGAACGCTCCGACCGTCAGCTCACCGTCGTGGTGCCGGCCTGACGCGTCAGAGCTCGAACAGGAAATCGGTGGTGTAGAACTCCTCCGGATGTTGCGAGAACGCGCTGGGCCGGGTGATCGAAACCCAGGCGCCCGTGGCACCCGATTCGATCGGGGCCCGCACCGTGATCGCGCCGCCACCGATCGCGTCGGTGACCATCACCGCGCCCACCACCCCCGGGTCGCCCGGAGCGCAGTACAACCCCCGAGGCACCTGGATCAGCCGGACGTCGTAGGCCATGTTCGGCTTGGCGGTGGCCATCTGGATGTCGGCGACGACGCTGCCCCCCTCGATGCGCATCTGGCTGATCACGCGTCCGTAGCCTCCGGCCCCTTGGTAGGGGTTCTCGGCGAAATCGCAATTGCGCAGCTTCTGGGACAGCGGAACGGTCGTAGACTGCGCCGCGGCGACGGCAGGCACCAGCACCGCCGACGCCGAGAAGAGGCCCACGCCGGCGGCCACGATCGCGGTACGGACGGTTCGGCGCATGAGAGTCGCATCCTGTCTGTTCGAACGAGTGTGTGCACGTCACATTAGATTGAAACCGCAGCCGATGCCGCGGGTTCGCCGTCGTGGCTGCCGTTGACGGGTGCGGGCCCGCGCGGGACACTTTCGCCGATGTCCACGCTGCGGCTCTATCTGCGTCTGCAGGCGATGACGTTCGTCTTCGGGATCGTCGGACCGATCTTCTTGTTCATCTACTTCTCGATCCAACCGGATCCGACCGTGCGCTGGATGTACTGGTGGGGCCTGCTCATCACCGTCACCGACATCCTGGTCGCGCTCTATCTCACCGACTCGATGACCGCGCGGGCCCGGGACGACACAGCGCGGCAGCGATCGCCCTCGGACTCATGACCGCACCGATACGCCGCTCGGGTGCCGACATCGCGATCTCCATCGCGGTGCTGGTGCTGACGGTGCTGATCGGCGGTGCCGCCGCGGTGTTCGGGCTGTTCCTGCTGGCCTTTCTCGACCATTGTCCGCCCGCGACCTGCAGCATCGAGGGCGCGGTGAACGCCGTGTTCACTGCGCTGCTGGTCGCCGCCGGGGTCGGACTGACCGGGCTGATCCTGACGGTGATCCAGTTGGTCCGCGCCAGACCCGGCTGGCCCTTCGCTGTCGGCACGCTCGCACTGTGCCTGTTGACGCTCTTTCTCGGCGGCGTCGGGTACTCGGCAGCCGTCGGCTGACGCGGTAGCTTCCCAGGCATGCTCAGAGACATCCGCGAACTCTCCGATTCGCCTCAGGAGTACGCCGAGGAGTTGCGTCGGCGCTGGGGCGGACTGCTCAGCTACCGCTACATCGGCCGCAGCTATGCGCAGATGGATCTGGGTCCGGAGGACAACACCGTGGCCGTCCGTCGCGACATGCGCGACGGCGCGGGTGGTCTGCTGCTGGCAGTGCTGGGCATCGCGTCACCCGAAGGCGGGCACATGTCCGATCTCGAGGCGGTGCCCAACCCGGTCATCCACTCGTGTCAGGTCGTCGACCCCGGCGTCGGCGTAACCCGCTTCGAGGTGATCTCCGAAGACCTCAAACGCGGGCGGCAGATGGGTTACAGCAGGTCCAAGGTCGTGGACGCCGACCAGCCCACCCGGGTGCTGGCCCTGACCCAGGGGCAGGGCATCAGTATCGGCACTCCCCCGGACGGTCTGCAGCGCATGGAGGCCAACCCGATGCAGATCGCCGACTCTCCCGACCTGCCGCCGCTGTGGCAGGTGTTCGGCGCGCGGCAGCGTGACGACGGCCGCTGGGGACTTCCCGAACTGTCCGTCGACGTGGCCTCCCCCGACGCCGCGCTGCACATCGGCCCGCAGTTCGTGGCGCTGGAAACTGCCGCGCGGCACCATGCCGTCGAGTTGGCGGGCACCGAGCGGATCCACGGGCTCTCGTCGCACGTGATGTTCGTGGCCCGCGGCAAAGCAGGGCCGTTCCGCATCGACGCCGAACCGCTACCGGGCAGCGACGGCCGGATCGCGGTGCGGGTGGTGATGCACGACGAGGGTGCCGGCGACCGCATGACGACGGTCGGCTCCTATCTGTTCACCACCGCACGCTAACGGGGTTTGCGGGGACCGCTCCGGCGGCAGCTCGGCGCGTGCGAGACTGTCGCCCATGGCCCTCGACATCGCCCGTCCCAAGCTCGAAGGCAAGATCCTGGTCGGTTCGGATCGCCAGCTCGGATTCGCCGAGTTCGGCGACCCGCAGGGCCGTGCGATCTTCTGGCTGCACGGTACCCCGGGAGCCCGCCGGCAGATTCCGGTCGAGGCGCGGGTGTTCGCTGAGAAGAACGGCATCCGGCTGATCGGGGTCGACCGGCCAGGCATCGGGTCGTCGACGCCCTACGAGTACCACCGGGTCATCGACTTCGCCCACGATCTGCGCGTCATCGCCGACACCCTCGGCATCGACAAGATGGAGATCATCGGACTGTCCGGCGGCGGCCCGTACACGCTGGGGTGCGCTGCGGCGATGGCCGACCGGGTCGTGGCGGTCGGCGTCCTCGGCGGTGTGGCGCCGACACAGGGCCCCGAAGGCATCGGTGGCGGGTTGATGGGAAACGTCGGGCTGCCGGTCGCCCCGCTTCTCGAGCACGTCGGCGCTCCGCTGAGCATGGTGGCAACCGGTTTGATCCGTCTGATCAAGCCCGTCGCCGAGCCGGCATTGTTCCTCTACGCCAGCATCTCGCCCGAAGGCGACCGCCGGTTGCTGGTTCGCCCGGAGTTCAAGGCGATGTTTCTCGACGACCTGCTCAACGGCAGCCGCAAGCAGCTCGCGGCGCCGTTCGCCGACGTGGTGGTGTTCGCCCGGGACTGGGGTTTCCGGCTCGATGAGGTCAAGGTGCCGGTGCGGTGGTGGCACGGCGACGCCGACCACATCGTGCCGTTCGCGCACGGGCGTCACGTGGTGGGTCTGCTGCCCGACGCCGAGCTCTACACACTGCCCGGCGAGAGCCACCTCGGCGGGCTGGGCCAGGCCGAAGCGATCATGACGGCCATGGTCGAGCAGTGGGATGCCTACGACCGCGGGTGAACGTCAGCGCTGCAGCCAGCCGCGCACCGTCGGGAGGTCGCGGCTGAACGTCTGCATGAGGTCGTCGTGGTACAGCGTGCCGCCGCTGATCGCGCTGTTGCCGGTCCATACGACGTGGACGCGCACCACGCCTTTGTCGAAATAGTCGCTGCGGCCGGCGACGCGGTGACGCCACCCGGTCTCTTCGGCGAGCGCCGAGACAGCCTGTCGCTCGTCGGTGTCAGCCATCGGTGAATCTCCCGTATCGAAGTGGTGTCTGCGACACTCTAGCCCGCACCGATCAGTGCGCGACGCAGCAGATGCATGGCGATCGTCGTGGACCGCTCCCGCACATCGGAGCGGTTCCCCGGCATGTGCGTCGTCCGGGTCAGCGCCCGCACCGCGCCGTCGTCGTCGCGCACCACGACCGAGAAACACACCGTGCCCACCGGTTTGGCGGCGGTGCCGCCGCCCGGGCCGGCGATGCCGGTCACACCGATCCCGGTGTCGGCGCCGAACCGGCGCAGGGCGCCGAGCGCCATCTGCTCGGCGACCGGTTCGGACACCGCTCCGTGGGCGTCGATCACCTCGCCATCGACGCCGAGCAGTTCGATCTTCGCATCGTTGGCGTAGGCCACCACCGCACCCGCGACGTAGGCCGACGAACCGGGCCGCTCGGTGAGCCGTGCGGCCAGCAGTCCGGCGGTGCACGACTCGGCTGTCGCGATGCGACGGCCGGCCAGCAACTCGGCGACCTGGTCGTCGACCAGCGCACCGTCGGTGGAGAAGATCTCGCGGCCGTGCCGGTCGCGCAGCAGCGACAGCAGGTCGGTGTACGCGGACGCGTGCTGCGGCTCGACGCGGGTGACGATCTCCAGTTCGCCGCGCCGCAGGCAGGTGGTGATCTCGAGCCGGTCGAATCCGGGCACCGTCTTCTCGGCGTCGCGCAGCGTGTCGGCCAACCCGGACTCGGGCAGCCCGAACATCCGCACGGTGTGCTGTTCGTAGCGGGTCCGGCCGGCGATGGCAGCCTGCACCGCGTCGGTGGCCACCGCGGCCCGCCACATCGGCTGCAACTCGCGCGGCGGACCGGGAAGCACCACCACCGTCGGCGTGCCGGGCACCACCACGCCCGGCGCGGTGCCCACCGGGGTCAGAATCTGCGCACCTGCGGGGATCAGCGCCTGCTTGCGGTTGGCGGCGCGCACAGCGTCGGCGTCGACGTCGGGAAACCGGGCCATCAGCCCGGTGACGATCTCGTCGATGGTGCGTTCGAGGCCGTCGTCGAGAACCAGCTCCCGACCGCAGAATCGCGACACCACCTCAACGGTCATGTCGTCGGCGGTGGGCCCCAGGCCGCCGCTGGTGATGATCAGGTCGACCTGTTGGCCGGCCAGGAACCGAAGCTGCGCGTCGATGTCGTCCGCCCGGTCACCGCACTGCGTGACGTGGGCCAGTTCCACGCCCAGCTCCAGCAGACGATCGGCCAGCCAGGGGCCGTTCAGATCCCGGACCCGTCCGGTCAGGACCTCGGTCCCGGTCACCACGATTCCGGCGCGTGCGCTCACCCGCCCGACCCTACGCAAGCCCATCCCAGGGGCTGCCGAGTGCTACTTGTGCGGGACGTCGTTGGTCAGGCCGCCGTCCATGACGTACTCCGCGCCGGTGGAGTACCGCGACTCGTCGCTGGCCAGGAACACCACGAAGGTGGCGACCTCCTCGGGCTGCCCCGGCCGGCCCAGCGGGATGCGCAGCATGTTGTCCGGGAAGTGCTTGGTCATCGGCGTGCGGATGAAGCCGGGATGCACCGAGTTGACCCGGATGTTGTGCGCACCGAGTTCGAGCGCCGCCGACTTGGTCAGACCGCGCACCGCCCATTTGGAGGCGACGTAGGGGTGCACCATCACCGCGCCGCGCAGGCCCTCGATCGACGAGATGTTGATGATCGACCCGCCGCCGGCGGCTTTCATGGCCTCCACCGAGGCCTGCATACCGAGGAAGGTTCCGGTCAGGTTGACGTCGATCACCTTCTGCCACTTGGCCATATCGAACTGACCGATCTGGCCGAGTGCCACCGTGCCGGCGTTGTTGACCAGCACGTTGAGGGTGCCGAAGTCGTTGACCGCGGTCGCCACCGCAGCATCCCACTGGTCGGCCTGGGTGACGTCGAGATGCACGTAGCGAATCGAGTCCGGGGTCTCGGCGTTGATCTCGTCGGCGAGCGCCTGCCCCTTCTCGTCGAGGATGTCGCCGATGACGACTTTGGCGCCCTCGGCGATCAGAGCCCGGGCATCGGCAGCACCCATGCCCTGCGCCCCGCCGCTGATGAGTGCCACTTTTCCGTCCACGCGTCCCATGGGGCGACAGGCTACCGCACGGGTTGACACAAACTAGAACTTGTTCCTATTTCCGGCTCCGGCACGCATACTGCTGGCCATGGCGATTCGTGTGGCACTGATCGGGACCGGTAACTGCGGCAGCCTGGCACTGCGGCAGCTCATCGAAGACGACCGGTTCGAGTTGACCGGGGTGTGGGTGTCCTCGCAGGCGAAGGTGGGCAGGGACGCCGGCGAACTCGCCCGGTTGGGCGTGACGACGGGCGTGACCGCGGTGGCCGACCTCGATGCGATCATCGAGGCCGAGCCGGATTGCGTCGTCTACTGCGCCATGGGCGACGTCCGCATGCGTGAGGCGATCGCCGACGTCCGCCGCTTCCTGGAGGCGGGCATCGACGTCGTCGGTTCGTCGCCGGTGAGCCTGGAGTATCCGTGGGGGGTGCTCCCGGACCGATCCATCGAACGTGTGGAAGCCGCTGCGCAGCAAGGTAATTCAAGCATCTTCATCACCGGCGTGGACCCGGGTTTCGTCACCGATCTGCTCCCGTTGGCGCTGGCGGGCACCTGCCGGCAGATCGAACAGATCCGCACCATGGAGATCGCCGACTACGCCAGCTACGACGGCGCAACCGTGATGTTCGACGTGATGGGCTTCGGCAACGAGATCGGCGACCTGCCGTTCCTGTACCAGCCCGGCATGCTGAGCCTGGCCTGGGGTGTCGGTATTCGGCAGCTCGCGGCCGGCCTGGGCATCGAGGTCGACGAGATCACCGACTCCGTCGAGCAGGAGCCGGCCCCGGAGGACTTCGACGTCGCCGTGGGCACCATCAGGAAGGGCACCGTCGCCGCCGTCCGGTTCCAGATCGAGGGCAAGGTCGACGGCCGCTCGGCGATCGTGGTCGAACACATCACGCGACTACGCGGCGATCTGCGCCCGGACTGGGCGCAGCCCGCCCAGGAGGGCGGCTCCTACCGCGTGGAGATCACCGGCGAACCGTCCTATGTCATGGACATCTGCCCGACCAGCCGCCATGGCGACCACAATTACGCGGCGATCCTGGCCGCGGCGGGACGGATCGTCAATGCGATCCCCGACGTGATCGCAGCACCGGCGGGCATTCGCACCACTTTGGATCTGCCGTTGTGCACCGGCAAAGGGGTCTACCGCCCCAGCCGGTGATCAGCGTCGGCCGACGCCGTGCCACACCATCCGGACCCGAGTACCGTCGTCGGACCTGTCGATCTCGTACTCGTCGGACAGCGCTTCCATCAGCGGAATGCCGCGACCACGCGTCCGCGGCGCCGGATCGGTCTGCGGGGGGCGCCACGTGCCGCGGTCGCTGACCAGCACCGTCAGCTTCTGTTCGGTGGGCTCGAAGATGCCCTGCAGATCGATGGTGCCGGGACGCTCCGCGAGGAGGTAGGCGAACTCGGCGGAGTTGGCCAGGGCCTCGTTGATCGCCAGGACGATGTCGCTGCAGCGCACGGCATCGAGATCGAAGAAGCGCTGCAGCCACAGCGCGAACTCGTGACGAATCTGCGCGACCGTCATGGCATCCGCCTCGAGCCCGAAGCGCTCGAAACGTTCTGCGTTGGCAACCTCAGCCGGCGGCATGGAATCGATCATGGCAGTCGGTGGCTACCCCAAGACGCACGTTCCTATTCGGCTTCTCTACGTACCGCGTGCCGCGAGAGCTTCGTCCAGGCTCGGATACAGGCTCACGATGTCGGCGATTCCGACCAGTTTGAGGGGGCGACTGGTGGCCGGCCCCTCGGCGACCACGCTGATCGCGACGTCAGAGCCGGCTTTGTCGTGTGCGGCGACCAGTACGCCCATCCCGGCCGAGGCCAGGAACTCCACGTCAGTGAAATCGATCACCACACCGGCCGGCTTCTGTTCCAGTGCCGCATCGATCGCGGTCTCCAGCTGCGGCGAGGTGAGCATGTCGACAACACCTGACACCGCCACGACGGCTACCCGGTCGATCCAGCGTTCGGTGACGACACAGTTCGACGCCCCCGATGAGGCGGTTGCGCCTTCGGCTGCTTGCTCGTCCAATGTTCACCTTCCGTGTCAGGCCGCTTCGTGCAACGCGTACGGCAAAGCACCCAAACGTGCCACCCGCGCAGGCTGCATCCTCAACCCGGCAAGGACCAAACTACCGTGGACGCATGCTGCGACCGGCCACAGATTAAACCAGGTCCGGCGGCGACGCCCGTAGCATGGCGGGTCAACAGCCTGCGCGCCCGTCACCGAGGAGCGGAATGTGACCGCCGATCCCGCCGACCCGGCGGATGTGATCGCCTTCATCGCCGACAGCCCGGCGGGTCCGCAGATCGGGGCGTTCTTCGATCTCGACGGCACCCTCGTCGACGGCATCACAGCCACCGCCCACGCCGGCGACCGTATCCGCCGCCGCCAAGCCCGCATCGGTGAGGTGTTCGGCGTCGTCGAGGCCGCCATGCGGTACCGGTTCGGTCGGGTTCACTTCGAGAAACTGCTCGAACGCGCAGCCGGCTACCTGCGGGGCGACTCGCTGGCAGAACTCGACGCTGTCGGCCAACGGCTGTTCGGCGAACGGGTGCGTTCCCGGCTGTATCCCACGATGCATGAGATCGTGCTGGCCCATCAGCGCCGCGGCCACACCGTGGCGCTGAGTTCGTCGGCGTTGACGATCCACGCCGAACCGGTCGCCCGATTCCTCGAGATCGACCATGTGTTGTGCAACCACTTCGAGGTCGACGAGCAGGGTCTGCTCACCGGGCGGATCGCGCGACCGGTGATCTGGGGCCGGCAGAAGGCCGTCGCGGTGCAGGAGTTCTGTGTGGCCAACGCGATCGATCTCGCGCAGAGCCACTTCTACGCCGACGGCGAGGAGGACATCGCGTTGATGGGCCTGGTCGGTCACCCGCATCCGGTTAATCCACGGCGCCGGCTGGCGGTGGTCGCCGCGCAGGAGGGTTGGCCGGTGCTGCGGATGCCCGGAAAGGGTCCCCGTGGCGGCGGCCCGGGTGTACTAAAGTAGAACACGTTTCAGTTTTTGACTTTGTACGTCGATGAGCCCATCAGGAGCGAACTATGCACACTCCCCTCTGTGACCAGTTGGGGATCGAATTCCCCATCTTCGCGTTCACCCACTGCCGTGACGTGGTCGTCGCGGTGAGCAAGGCCGGTGGTTTCGGCGTGCTGGGGGCGGTGGGCTACACCCCCGAGCAACTCGAGATCGAGTTGAAGTGGATCGACGAGAACATCGGCGACCATCCCTACGGCGTCGACATCGTCATCCCGAACAAGTACGAGGGCATGGATGCGACGGACCTGTCGCCCGAGGTGCTCAAGAAGACGCTCAACGATCTGGTTCCGCCGGAGCACATCGAGTTCGCCAAGAAGGTGCTCTCCGACCACGGCGTGCCGGTCGACCACAGCGACGACGACGCGCTGCAGCTGCTGGGCTGGACCGAGGCGACCGCGACGCCGCAGGTCGAGGTCGCGCTGCAGCACCCCAAGTGCACGCTGATCGCCAACGCGCTCGGCACTCCGCCGGCGGACATGATCGCCCACATCCACAACGAAGGGCGCAAGGTCGCCGCGTTGTGCGGCTCCCCGTCGCAGGCGCGCAAGCATGCCGACGCCGGTGTCGACATCATCATCGCCCAGGGCGGCGAAGCCGGCGGCCACTGCGGCGACATCGGCTCGATCGTGCTGTGGCCCCAGGTGGTCAAGGAGGTCGCACCGGTGCCGGTGCTGGCCGCCGGCGGCATCGGCACCGGTCAGCAGATCGCGGCCGCCCTGGCGCTCGGGGCCCAGGGCGCGTGGACAGGGTCGCAGTGGGTGATGGTCGAAGAGTCGGAGAACACCCCGGTCCAGCACGCGGCGTATGTCAAGGCGTCCAGCCGCGACACCGTGCGCAGCCGCTCGTTCACGGGCAAGCCCGCCCGGATGCTCAAGAACGACTGGACCGAGGCGTGGGAGCACCCGGACAACCCGAAGCCGCTCGGCATGCCGTTGCAGTACATGGTGTCGGGCATGGCTGTGGCGGCCACCCACAAGTACCCGAACGAGTCCGTCGACGTCGCGTTCAACCCGATCGGCCAGGTCGTCGGACAGTTCACCAAGGTCGAGAAGACCGCGACGGTGATCGAACGCTGGGTGCAGGAGTACCTGGAGGCCACCACCACGCTCGCCGAACTCAATGAGGCCGCCGCCACTTCCTGACGTCGCCGGGCAGCCCCTTCCGGTCGTCCCTCAGGTTATGTAGTGTTGTATACATAGCCGACCGGAAGGGGTTCGCCATGGCAGTCAGTCCTCGCGAGCGCATGGTGATCTCCGCTGCGCTGCTCATCCGGGAGCGGGGTGCGCACCCGACCGCGATCGGTGACGTGCTCAAGCACAGTGGAGCGCCCCGCGGGTCGGCTTATCACTACTTCCCCGGCGGGCGCACGCAGTTGCTGTGCGAGGCCGTCGACTACGCCGGCCAGTACCTCACCGACCGGCTCGCCGAGGCGCCCTCGGCGCTGCACGCGCTCGACGGGCTGTTCGACACGTATCGTCAGCAACTGCGCGACACCGACTTTCGCGCCGGCTGCCCCGTCGTGGCCGTCGCCGTCGAAGCCGGTGACCCCGACAAGCCCGAGCAGTCCGCGGAGGTGATCGCACGCGCCGGAGCGGCTTTCACCCGCTGGCAGGAGGTGATCGCCGAGCGCCTGGTCGACGACGGTGTTCCCGGCGCACAGGCGCGGGCGCTCGCGATGCTGGTGCTCTCGTCGTTCGAAGGCGCGCTCGTGGTGGCCCGGGCAACCCGCGACCTGACGACGCTGGACGAGGTGCATAGGCAGCTGCGGTCGATGATCGAAGCCGCGCGGGACCGGTCATGACCGGTTGGCAGGCCAGCGCCTGCATCCTGTGCGAGTGCAACTGCGGGATCATCGTCGAGGTCTCCGACCGCAGGCTGGCGCGGATTCGCGGCGACAAGAACCACCCGGCCTCGCGAGGTTATACCTGTAACAAGGCGCTGCGACTGGACCACTACCAGAGCAACCCGCATCGGTTGCGGGCTCCGCTGCGGCGACGCGCTGACGGAACCTTCGAAGAGATCGACTGGGAGACCGCGGTATCCGAGATCGCCGGCGCCTTCCAGCGGATCGCCGCCGACCACGGTGGCGACAAGATCCTGTACTACGGCGGCGGCGGGCAGGGTAATCACCTCGGCGGTGCCTACAGCGGCGCGTTCCTCAAAGCTCTCGGTTCGCACTACCGCTCCAACGCGCTGGCGCAGGAGAAGACCGGCGAGCACTGGGTCGACACCCAGCTCTACGGCAACCACACCCGCGGCGAGTTCGCCCACGCCGAGGTGTCGGTGTTCGTCGGCAAGAACCCCTGGATGTCGCAGAGCTTCCCGCGCGCCCGGGTGGTGCTCAACGAGATCGCCAAGGATCCCGGCAGGGCCATGATCGTGATCGATCCGGTGCGTACCGACACCGCGAAGATGGCCGATTTCCATCTTCAGGTGGGGCCCGGCGCCGACGCGTGGTGCCTGGCGGCGCTGGCAGCGGTCCTGGTGCAGGAGAATCTCTGTGACGAAGCGTTTCTCGCCGACCACGTCACCGGAGTCGACCGGGTGCGCGCGGCGCTGGCCGACATCGACGTCGCCGACTATGCACAGCGGTGCGGCGTCGAGGCAGAGTTGCTGCGCGCCGCGGCGCACCGGATCGGCGGTGCCGCCAGCGTCGCGGTCTTCGAAGACCTCGGTGTGCAGCAGTCCCCCAACAGCACGCTGTGCTCGTACCTGAACAAGATGCTGTGGATCCTGACCGGCAGCTTCGCCAAACGCGGTGGCCAGCATCTGCATTCGACATTCGCGCCGCTGTTTCGCTTGGGTGGGGTCGGTCGCACCCCGGTCACCGGTGCGCCGGTCATCGGTGGGCTGATGCCGGGCAACGTGATCGCCGAGGAGATATCGACCGATCATCCCGACCGGTTCCGCGCGATGCTCGTCGAGAGCAGCAACCCGGCGCACTCCCTGGCGGATTCGGCGGCTGTCGGGCGGGCGCTCGGTGAACTCGAACTGCTGGTGGTCGTCGATGTCGCGATGACCGAGACCGCTCGGCTGGCGCATTACGTGTTGCCGGCGGCCAGTCAGTTCGAGAAGGTCGAAGCGACGTTCTTCAATCTCGAGTTCCCGGAAAACACGTTTCATCTGCGGCACCCGCTGATGGAACCGCTGGAGGGCACGTTGCCCGAACCCGAGATCTGGGCCCGTCTGACCCGAGCGCTCGGGGTCGTCGACGACGCCGAACTGGATCCGCTGCGCCGGGCCGCCCGACAGGGCCGCGCCGAGTTCGGGGCGGCTTTCTTCGAAGCGTTGGCGGCCAACCCGAACCTCGGCAAGGTGCTGCCTTTCGTGCTCTACGAGACGCTCGGGCCGACGCTTCCCGACGGTCTGGCCGGTGCCGCGGCGCTGTGGGGTTTGGCGCACAAGGTTGCGTCGACGTATCCGGATGCGGTGCGCCGCGCCGGCCACGCCGATGGTGATGCGCTGTTCGACGCCGTGCTGAGCAGTCGGTCCGGGGTGACCTTCACCGTGCACGACTACGCGGACGACTTCGCACTGATCGCTCACCCGGACGGCAGGATCGCCCTCGAGATTCCCGAGCTGCTCGAGGACCTGCGGGCCCTGGCGGATACGCCCGCGTCACGCACCACTGCCGAGTTCCCGATCGTGTTGTCCGCCGGGGAGCGCCGCGCCTTCACGGCCAACGACATCATCCGTGATCCGGCCTGGCGCGCCCGCGACCGCGACGGCGCGCTACGGGTCAGTGTCGAAGACGCCGCGACGCTCGGTCTGTTCGATGGTGGGCGGGCCGTGATCACCACCGCGGCCGGCGCCGCAGAAGCAACAGTCGAGGTCAGCGACGCGATGAGGGCAGGGCACGCGTCGCTGCCCAACGGCTACGGCCTCGATTTCTTGAGCGCCGACGGGACCCTCGACCGGCCGGGAGTGGCGACGAACTCGTTGACCTCGAGTCGGTGGCGGGACCCGTATGCCGGTACGCCGTGGCACAAGCACGTGCCGGCCCGAATCGAGCCCGCCCTCAGGGCGCCGGAGCAGGCAGCGCCGGAGCCGGTGCGGGAAGCGCAGGTGGCGGCGGGGGGGCCGGCTGGGCCGCCTGTGGGCCGGAGCTGAGGGGGCGCTGGGTCAGCAGGAGCAACGCGTCGCTGCCGCTGACTTCCTGGGTCCGCATCGCGTGCCACAGATCGCGCAGGTAGCCCAGCCGCGACTGCGTCACCGGCGTGGTGGTGGTCCCGGGCGGCAGGTTGTCGGGGCTGGCCAGATGCGGGACCCCCTCCGCAGCCGGCTGTGCCGAGCTGGTGACCACCGGTTGACCCGGCGGAGGAACAGGCTCGGCGTTGGCGGATGCCGCACCGGTCAACATCCCGGCCCACATCGCCGCGCCGACTACACCGACGGTCACCGCACCACGTCGCACCATCACCGGAGTCCCCTCAGATCACTGCCATCGTCAGCCATTGTCACTCTGTGCTTCCCCGCGCGCGCGGATTTCGTTACACGGGACCGCTCGGTGGTGTAGCAATGCGATAGGCCCCCTGACGGTTAGGAGCCATGCATGGCGACTCTCACCTTCCAGCCCGGATTCGACTTCACCGATCCCGACCTCAACCGCGAGCGGTTGCCGGTCGAGGAACTCGCGCAGCTGCGCCGCCACTCCCCGATCTGGTGGAACGAGCAGCCCGACGGGATCGGCGGCTTCGCCGACGGTGGTTTCTGGTTGGTGACCAAACACAAGGATGTCAAGGAGATCTCGAAGCGCAGTGACGTGTTCTCCAGCCTGGAGAAGACCGCCCTGCCCCGATACCCGGAGGGCTCGACGGGCGAACAGGTCGAGACCGGCAAGTACGTGCTGCTGAACATGGACGCACCGCACCACACCCACCTGCGCAAGATCATCTCGCGCGGGTTCACCCCGCGCGCGGTGGAGCGGTTGCGCGCCGACCTGGACCGGCGGGCCCAGGACATCGCGCGCGCGGCCGCGGCCAGCGGCTCCGGGGACTTCGTCGAGCAGGTGTCGTGCGAACTGCCGCTGCAGGCGATCGCAGGGCTGCTCGGCGTGCCGCTGGAGGATCGCAAGAAACTGTTCGACTGGTCGAATCAGATGGTCAGCGACGACGACCCGGAGTACGCGCACTACGACAACCGCAACGCCGCGACCGAGCTGATCATGTACGCGATGCAGCTGGCGGCGCTCCGGGCCGAGCAACCCGGCGACGACATCGTCACCAAGCTGATCCAGGCCGACGTCGAAGGCCACAAGCTCTCCGACGACGAGTTCGGGTTCTTCATGGTGCTGCTGGCGGTGGCGGGCAACGAGACCACCCGCAACTCGATCACCCACGGCATGGTCGCGTTCACCGAACACCCCGACCAGTGGGAGCTGTTCAAGCGGCAGCGGCCGATGACCGCCGTCGACGAGATCGTGCGGTGGGCCACGCCGGTCACGTCGTTCCAGCGCACCGCGCTACAGGACTACGAGCTGTCCGGGGTGTTGATCAAGAAGGGCCAGCGGGTCGTGATGTCCTACCGTTCGGCCAATTTCGACGAAGAGGTCTTCGACGATCCGTACTCGTTCGACATCCTGCGCGATCCCAACCCGCACGTCGGTTTCGGCGGCACCGGGGCGCATTACTGCATCGGCGCCAACCTGGCCCGGATGACGATCGAGTTGATGTTCAACGCGATTGCCGACCACATCCCGGATCTCAGCGCGCTCGGCCCGCCCGATCGCCTGCGGTCAGGATGGCTCAACGGCATCAAACACTGGCCGGTCGACTACACCGGCACCGGCTGTCCGGTGCAGCACGGTGGGACGGGGTCGTCGGATAGTCGATGATCGAGCGCCAGAAGTCCTCTCCGACCTCGCCGTTCGACCGCAACACCAAGGCCAGCCCGGTGGCCATCACAACGCCCAGGAGGCCCAGCCACACCGCCGCCGCGCCGATCAGTACCCACGCGACGGTGGTCAGCACCGGCCACGGCGACACCAGGACCAAGATCGGCGCGAAGAAGAAGCCGGCACCGATGAACCACGCCGAGCCGGCCCGGTCGCATACCATCACGAGCCGGAGCCAGCGCGGGATGTGAGCGGGTGTCCTCATGACGTGCCTTTCCGGGGCTTCCTGTGCCTCCAGCGTGCCGCGGCGAGGTAGGCACCGCAATTACCCGGCAGGTAATGGTTTGAGGGCCCTCCCCCGGCGACACTGAGGTGATGACGGTGCTCGAATCCCGCCAAACGTCGTTCGGTCTGCTGCTGCGGGGCTGGCGGCGACGCCGCGGGCTCAGTCAGCTGGAGTTGGGTATCCGGTCCGACGTCTCGGCGCGCCACCTGAGCTTCCTCGAGACCGGCCGTTCGGCGCCGAGCCGCCCCATGGTGCTCAGACTGGCCGCGGTGCTCGAAGTTCCGCCCCGCGACCAGAACCGGCTGCTCACCGCTGCCGGGTTGGCGCCCGCCTACGCGGAGCGGTCACTCGACGAGCCGGACATGGCCGCCGTGCGCCGCGGGGTGCAGTCGGTCCTGGATGCCTATCACCCCTACCCGTGCATCGCCGTCGACCGGCACTGGATGATCCTGCAGGCCAATCCCGGTGCCGCGGTCCTGCTCGACGGCGTCGCGCCGGTTCTGCTCGAGGCGCCCAATGCACTACGGATAGCCCTGCACCCGGACGGGCTGGCGCCCCGCATCCACAACCTCGCCCAGTGGCGGACCCATCTGCTGGCTCGCCTGCGCCGCGAGGCCGCCGCCGACGACTCTGCCGAACTATCGGCGTTGGTCGACGAATTGGATTCCTACCCGGGAGGTTTCGACGAACGGCAGGATCTTGGCGGGGTTGCGGTGCCGCTGCAACTGGAGACAACCGACGGGCGCCGGCTGAGTTTCCTCAGCACGGTGACCACCTTCGGTACCGCGCTCGATCTCACCGCCGCCGAACTGAGCATCGAGGCGTTCCTGCCCGCCGATGAAGCCACCGCCGCCGCGTTGGGAGCTGGTTAAGTGGTGGTGGTCACCTGCCAGCCGAGGGTGGGGTCGGCGGCCATGCCGACGACGTCGACGGCGTCGAACCACTGCACCGGGATCGAGCTCAGTTCACGCTGCATCTCCTTGACGTCGAAGCCTTCCACGTCCTCCCACCCGTTGCTCATTCCGGCGAGCTTCAGACCGTCTCCGCCCGGGGCGCGCGAGTCGTAGATGACCGCGCCGTGCACCTGCAGGGCACGCAGCACCGTCTGGGTCGACTCGGCGTAGCCGCGCAGGTCGATGTCGTCGCGCAACCGGAAGACCATGCCCATCGGGATGCCCTCGGTGCCGGTGCCGTCCCCGGCGCGGGCGGGCCAGACATAGCCCGCGCCAACGTCTTTGGCGATGGTCATGCCCAGCATGTGATCGATGTAGCCGCGCTGGATGTCGTCGGGGCGCACCATCAACGGCACCTGCGGCAGGTGCGCGGCGTTGGCGTAGCCGATGGCGGGATACAACGACGAGCTCATGTCGTACTGCACGCCGCCCTGGGCGATCCACGTCGACCCCCAGATCGACCGGTAGACCGCGTTGCCCAGGATGTCGAGGATGCCGGCGCCGGGCAGTTCGACACCGTTGGCGACGTTGATCAGCTCCTGCGAGATGCAGGTTCCCTCTTGGAACACGAACAGGTGGCGGTCCCAGGCGGGATAGGAGGGCATGCCCTCGACGAGCGGGCGGTGCGGGATGGCGTAGGGCCGGTCGTCGATGCCCGGACCCGATGTCGAGTAGCCGCGGTTGAAGACCACTGTTTCGGTCGGGTGATCGGGACCGACGACGTTGACCGGGATGCCGGCGGTGCTGCCCATCCACTCCGCGCCGCCCCAGCTGGCACCCATGGTCGCACCCCGGCTGCCGCCGAGCAGCTCGATCCAGCTGTCCGTTTCGGCCAGCCGGGGCCGGTGGCGGATGTCGGCGTGGAAGATCGTGTCGGCGGGCATCATCGTGCACCCGCAGAACGTGGACGGCGCCACGGTGGCCGGTGCCTGAGGGTCCGGGCTGACGGCGACGCGGACCGGGACGACAGTGGTTCCGCCGTGGCTGTCGGTGATCGTCACCGTGACGGTGTCGGAGCGCAATGCCGGAGTGGCGTACATCGAGGCCGCCAGGCGTCGCGCGGACTCGCTGGGTGTGTAGGTGAAGACGCCGTCATCGCCCATGACGACGACTCCCCTGGCCGCCGTCGTCGTGGCGCGGTAGACCAGATCGTCGCCGTCGTCATCGCTGCCGAGCACCCGTCCGGTGACGACTCCGCTCGCCGGGTCGGCAACGTCGGCGGTGGCGACGCCGGTCGGTGCGGTGTTGAACGGACTGATCGTCACCGCGACCGGGATCTCGGTCACGGCGCCGAAGACATCGGTGACGGTGATCCGGAACGTGTCGATGCGGTCGGCCGGCGACGCGGCATCTGCCGCGGCCCGGTGGCGGGCCGCGGCGCTCGGCACATAGGTGAAAGTGCCGTCGCCGCGGACGGTGACGGTGCCCCTGCCGGTCTCGGTGGTCGAGACCAGGTAGGTCAGCCGGTCGCGATCGGGGTCGACGGCGCGGGCTCTCCCGGTGATGGTCCCGGTCGCCGGTGCCGGCGCGTGTACGGTCGCCGGACGGGACCTCGGTGCACGGTTGAGCGGAACCAGAGTGACGGTCACCGTCGCCGGGGTCCGTCCGCCGCGGCCGTCGCTGACGGTCACGGTGAACCGGTCGGATCTGATGACCGGCAGGATCCGGGCCAGCACCCGGGCGAACGGCGTCGGGGTGTAGGTGAAGGCGCCGCTGCCGTCACCGCTCACCCGGCCCAACCGCGGCGAGGTAGCTGTGTAGGTCAGCTCGTCGGAGTCCGGGTCCGTCCCGGTGACGGTGACCCGCGTGACGCCGGTCAGCGGGTCCGGCCGCTCCACCGTGGTGGCCACCTCGGGCGCCGCGTTGGACGCCTCGGTGGGCGCGGTAGCGGTCGCTGGCACCATATCGTCGGCGGCGTCGGCGCTGTCTGTGCGGTCGGCGCGTAAGGCGCGGAACTCTTGGGCTGCTGAAAGTTCCTGCGCACCGGTGCTTCTACGCCGCTCTGCGCGGTCGGATCGGTCGCGGGTCCGTTTGGTTCTCTCGGCGGTGGACCGCTCGGGGGCCGTCCCCGACGCCGCCGGCGATGCGGAAGAAGACGACGATTCAGACGACCGGGAGGACGGTGCGGAGTCCGCGGCCGCGGTCCCGGCGCCTCCGAGCAGCACCGCTGCCCCGAGGCCCGCCGACACCGACACGCCGGTGACCCATCCGATGCGTTGCTGAGCTGACACGTCGACCCCCTCCCACTTCTTGCTGACGGTAGTCCCGGGGTTAGCCGGGCACGGTCGAATCAGGAAACCCGGGCTAACCCTCTACGATGTGTCGACCGCATCCACCTGCCACCGACGGAGGGTTATGCCGAGCTGGATCGCCGACCTGGTACGCCTCGACGGCGACGGCGAAGTGTTCCGTACCACAGCGACTTTCGGCGCCGGGAACCGCCTCTTCGGCGGGTTGATCGCCGCGCAGGCCCTGGCGGCGGCCGGTGCCACTGTCGACCCGGCCCGGCTACCGCAGTCGCTGCACGCGTACTTCATCAAGGGTGGCCGCGTGGGCGTGGATGTGGAGTACGTCGTCGAATGCACCCGCGACGGCAAGTCGTTCAACACCCGGCGGGTGACCGCCAGCCAGGACGGCGTCCCGATCTTCGAGATGCTGGCCTCGTTTCACCGGTCGGAACCCACGACGGACTGGCAGCGGGCCGACCGGCCCGCGTTCGCCTGGTCGGGTGCGACGAAGGCGACCGGACTGCCGGAGCAGTGGGCCGATCACTTCGAGGTGCGCAGCGGCCCGGCGGGCATGGACGACTGGCCCCTGCAACCGATGTGGTTCCGCAGTCGCGAGCCCATCGAGGATGACCCGCTGCTGCGAGCCTGCGCTTTGACCTTCATCTCCGATGTCGGTCTGGTCGCGACCGCCCGCCCGCCGGGCGGGTCGCCGGGTCCCGGGCCCGGCGGGGCCGCCAGCCTCGACCACGCGGTGTGGTTTCACCGCCCGATCGATCTGGGCGGGTGGCATCTCTACGACGCCGAGGCCGTCAGCCACAGCGACGCCCGCGGCCTGGCCCGCGGCTCCATCGTGGCCCAGGACGGCACGCTGGTGGCCAGCGTGGCCCAAGAGTCGCTCTGGCGGATCTGACGCACTCAGGGCGGTCCACCGAATACAGTCAACGCTCATGAGGACCCGACGACTGCTGGTGGTTGCTGCCGGAATGACGCTGTGCGTGGCGGCATGCTCGACGCCCGAGCCGGCGCTGGGCGGCACGACGGCCACTGTCACGATCGACGGCGAGCAGGTCAACGGCACTCAGCCGGTGCGCTGCCAACAGTCCGGGTGGTCCTGGTACGTCGAAACCCCCGGCGAGGACCCGGGTTTCACGGCCGTGCTGGAAACCGGCGGGGCCGTCACCGCGAAATCGGTCCAGTTCAGGGACTTTGGCGGCTTCAGCGGGGCGTTCTGGGTGGACAACATCGGAGAGGCCGAGGCCACCGGCGAGAACGGGCGCTACACGATCACCGGGACCGCGGACGGCAACTTCACCGACAGGCCCAGCGAGGCGGTCAGCGCCCGGTTCCGGATCGAGACCGACTGCTGAGCGGCGGTCAGGCCTGGACGATGATCGGGTCGCCGACGCGGACGGTGTCGAAATACCAGGCGGCGTTGGCGGGGCTGAGATTGATGCAGCCGTGGCTGACGTTGGCGTAGCCCTGCGACCCCACCGACCAGGGCGCTGAGTGCACGTACACGCCGCCCCAGGTCACGCGGACCCCGTATTCGCCTTTGATGAGGTAGCCCTCCGGGTCGTCCAGCGGGATACCGATGGTGCGCGAGTCGAACGTGACGTTGCGTTCTTTGGACAGCGCGGTGAAGCGGCCGGTCGGGGTCGGGAACTTCGCCTTGCCCATCGATGCCGGCATCTCCCGGGCCACCACTCCGTCGATGCTGACGGTGAACGAGTAGGCGCTGATGTCGGCGACGCTGACGACCGACGAGCCGGTCTGGAAGCTGGTGGCGAACCCGCCGACGCTGACGTCGATCCGGGAGTGCGCGGGGAAGAATTCGCCGGGCGCCCACTCCGCGGTGCGGTCGTCGAGCCAGGTCACCTCCCCCGGCATCGAGGCGGGAGCGCCGGCGGGACGGACGTCAAGGGACCGTTCGACCGCCCAGCGGTCGGTGACGCCCTTGCTGAACGTGACGGTGACCGGATGCGCGACACCGACGGGCCGGTCCGGTCCCGGTGACACATCAACTACGCGCAGACCCGCGGCGCTGCCGGCGGCTGCGCCGGCGACCGGGGCGGCGATCGACAGGCTCGCGATCAACGCCGCGCAGAAAGCGAGCACCAGCGGGCGCGAGCCAGCGGTCAGCGAACCGACTTGCTGCAGACGGTGTCTCAGCACATTCCCATCCTACGTGTCTGTCACAGGGCCTATATGTGCTTATCGATCCGATGGTGCTGAACGTTTCATGACGTGTCCGCGCGGACGGTCACGGCGCCGCGGTGCACCGCCAGCAACATGTAACCCAGGCCCAGGACACAGGCGGAGAGCGCCGCGACGTTCATCGCGACCGCGGCCGGGCCGACGCTGGCCGGGTCGAGGAAGAAATACGGTGCGCGCCGGCCCGCCTGGTTGAGCACCAGCAGCGCCAGCACCAGGTAGGCCGCCGGATAGGTCAACCAGGCCACCGGCTGCCACCACGGCACCGGGACCAGGCCGCGGCCGACGAGCAGCCAGTCCGCGAGCGCCAACAGCGGCACCCCGACGTGCAGCAGGAAGTTCGCGGGCGTGTACCCCATGCTGTGCTCGGTCAGGAAAAGATTCCAGATCAGCCCGGCCATCACCACGTAGAGCACCACCGCGCCACGGAAACCGATCCGGGCGTCGGCGCGAGGCGCCAGCAGCGTCCACAGGTAGTACGCCGCGGCCAGCAGATTCGCCTGGTAGGTGAAGGTGATCAGCCGCCAGCCCACCCCGCGGCCCGAGGTCAGCTCCACCAGCAGCAGCGCCGCCGCGACACAGCCGATGATCGCGATCCGCAGCGCGACGCGCAGGCTCATCCGGCGAGGACCTCGAGGAGCAGCCGTGGGTCGATGTTCCCGCCGGAGAGCACCACGACCGTCGCCCCCGGCGGCGTGACGCCCCGCCGGTAGGCGGCCAGCCCCACCGCCCCGCTCGGCTCGCTGACCAGGTGACCTGCCACCGCGAACTCGCGTACCGCCGAACGGATCTCGTCCTCGGAGACGGTGATCATCCCGTCCACCACCATCTGGAGGTGTGCGAACGTGAGATCCGACGGCTGCGAGCGCAGACCGTCGGCGATCGTGCGGTTACGGTCTTCGATCGGCCAGTCGACTCGGTGGCCGAGCCGCAGGGCCTCGGCGGTGTCGGCGGCGAGCTCGGGTTCGACGCCGAACACCTGGGCCTGCGGGCACAGTGCGCGGATCGCCACACCGACGCCGGAGCACAAGCCCCCACCGCTGACCGGGACCAGCACGTTACGCACGTCGGGCAGATCCTCGGCGATCTCCAGGCCCACGGTGCCCTGCCCGGCGATGACGTGGGGATGGTCGAACGGCGGGATCATCACCGCGCCGGTCTCGGCGGCGACCGCGGCGGCCACCTGCTCGCGTTGTCCCGCCCCGCACAGCACCACCCGCGCCCCGCGGGTACGGGTGGCCTCGACCTTGATGGCCGGGGTCTCCTCGGGCATGACGATGTGGGCCCGCAGGCCGAACACGGCCGCCGCGTAGGCCACCGCCTGGGCGTGGTTGCCGCTCGAATACGCGACGACGTCGGCGACCTCCGGATCGCGGGCCGTCAGCGCCGCGATCGCGTTGAACGCCCCGCGCACCTTGAACGCACCGATCGGCTGCAGGCTCTCCGGTTTGATCCACAGCGGGCGGTCCGGGTCGCCCCACAGCGCCGGCACCAACGGGGTACGCACCACGTGGGGCCGCACCCGCTCCGCCGCGGCGTGCACATCGTCGATCGTCACCGGCTGCATGCGGTCCAGTCTGCCCCGGCGTCCTAGGGTGTTGCGGGTGACCGAGTTCTCGCTGGCGATCGTGCCCCGGTATGCCGAGGTCGACCAGCAGGGGGTGGTCTTCAACGGGCACTACCTGACGTGGTTCGACGAGGCCTGCACCGGCCTGTTCGACTCGCTGGGCATCGCGTACCCGGTGTTGCTGGCCGACGGGCTGGACTTCCAGGTGGTGCACGCCGAGATCGATTTCGTCACCTCGGTGCGATGGCGCGACGCCGTCCGGGTGACCGCGCAGTGCACCCGGATCGGCACCACCAGCTTCACCATCGGTTTCACCGTGCTCGCCCGCACCGGGGATGCCGAAGAACGCGTCGCCGTACGGGGCCACAACGTCTACGTCATGGTTTCGACCACCGACTGGGCCAAGCGACCGGTTCCCGAGCACCTGCGGACGGTGTTGGGTCCCGGATGAGCCTGCGCAAGCCCGCCTGACCGGTACGGTCAGCGCATGGGCGACGATCACGCACCCCGCAGGGAGCTCACGCCCGGCATGGCCGAGCAGCTCGACCTGGCCCACGCCGGGATGGCGTCGTTCGGACACCGGCCGTTTCTGACCGACGTCGACACGCTCGACGCCTGGAAGCCCGATGCGGCCATCGTCGGCGCACCGTTCGACATCGGCACCACCAACCGCCCCGGCGCCCGGTTCGGTCCGCGCGCCATCCGGGCCACCGCCTACGAACCCGGCACGTACCACATGGATCTGGGACTGGAGATCTTCGACTGGCTCGAGGTCGTCGACTTCGGCGACGCGTACTGCCCGCACGGGAACACCGAGGTGTCACACCGCAACATCCGCGAACGGGTCCACGCCGTGGCCAGTCGCGGCATCGTGCCGGTGGTCCTCGGCGGCGACCACTCGATCACCTGGCCCGCGGCGACCGCGGTCGCGGAGGTCCACGGCTACGGCAACGTCGGCATCGTGCACTTCGACGCCCACGCCGACACCGCAGACGAGATCGAGGGCAATCTGGCCAGCCACGGCACCCCGATGCGGCGCCTGATCGAGTCGGGCGCCGTGCCGGGGTCGCACTTCGTGCAGGTCGGCCTGCGCGGCTACTGGCCGCCGCAGGACACGTTCGAGTGGATGCGCGAGCAAGCCATGACCTGGCACACCATGCAGGAGATCTGGGAGCGCGGGTTCCAGGCCGTCATGGCCGATGCCGTCGCCGAAGCGCTCGCCAAAGCAGACAAGCTCTACGTCTCGGTCGACATCGACGTGCTGGACCCCGCGCACGCGCCCGGCACCGGAACGCCCGAACCGGGCGGTATCACCAGCGCCGACCTGCTGCGGATGGTGCGCCGGCTGTGTCACGAGCACGACGTCGCCGGGGTGGACGTCGTGGAGGTCGCGCCGGCCTACGACCACGCGGAGCTGACGGTCAATGCCGCCCACCGGGTGGTGTTCGAGGCGCTGGCCGGGATGGCCGCCCGGCGCCGGGACGCCGCCGGTGCCGAACCCGGGCAGCCCGCGCGGTCCTACCGCCGAGACGACCGGGCTCGCTAGCCCTTGGTCAGGGTGAACTGGCAGACGTCCGTGTAGCCCTCGCGGAAGAGGTCGGCGCAGCCGGTCAGGTACTTCATGTAGCGGTCGTAGACCTCTTGGGACTGAATCCTGATGGCCTCGTCCTTGTGTGCCTCCAGCGCCGCCGACCAGTGGTCGAGGGTGCGGGCGTAGTGCAGCCGCAGCGGCTGTACCCGGGCCACGGTGAAGCCGGCCTTGGTGGCGTGGCTGCGCACCTTGCTCGGCTGGGGCAGATCCCCACCCGGGAAGATCTCGTCCATGATGAACTTGAAGAAGCGGATCTTGGTCATCGTGACCGGTAGTCCGCGCTCTTTGAACTCCTCGTCATCCGGCTTGACGATGGTGTGCAGCATCATCACCCCGTCGTCGGGCAACGCCTGGTAGGCCATCGAGAAGAAGTCGTCGTAGCGGTCCCGCCCGAAGTGCTCGAACGCGCCTATCGACACGATGCGGTCCACCGGCTCGCGGAACTGCTCCCAGCCCTGCAGCAGCACCTGCTTGGTGCGCGGGCTGTCCAGCCCGTCGAGCACCTGCTGCACGTGCGCCTGCTGATTGCGGCTCAGGGTGAGGCCGATGACGTTGACGTCGTACTTCTCGACGGCGCGTTTGATGGTCGCGCCCCAGCCGCAGCCCACATCGAGCAGCGTCATGCCGGGCTGCAGACCCAACTTGCCCAACGACAGGTCGATCTTGGCGAGCTGCGCCTCTTCCAGCGACATGTCGTCGCGCTCGAAGTAGGCGCAGCTGTAGGTCTGCGTGGGATCGAGGAAAAGCCGGTAGAAGTCGTCCGACAGGTCGTAGTGCGACTGGACGTCTTCGAAGTGGGGGGTCAGGTCGCGCACCCCGTCGCTGGTTTCTGGCAAGTCACAAGCCTTCGGAATCGTTGCTGGTCGACTGACGGCCCCGCCGGTTTGAGGACGCTCTCGTCGTTGCGCAGTTTATGCACACTACCCGAGATGGTACGGCGAGAAAATCTGCGTGCTCGGCAGCGCGCGGGTACTTTCGGCAGCGGCCTATCGTGGAGATCTACCGCGCACGTCAACCGTGAGAGGGAGCAATGACCACACCAGACCCCGGCTCGCTGAACGACGCCCCCGAGGCCGACGTCGCCGAGCAGAACATCCCGGTCGACCAGTCGGCCGACGATGCCGAGGACGCAGGGGTCTTCACGGATGCCGAGCGGGTCGCGCGCGACCGGGACTGGCAGGCCAATGAGGCCGATCTGCTGGAACAGTCCATCGACGTCCCGATCGACGACGCGGAGTTCGACCGCTGAACAGCCCGTTGTACGGATCGGTCACGGTGTCGATGGCCGCCCCCGCCGACCGCATCTGGGAGTTGGTCGCCAACGTCGAGAACATCGGCCGGTTCTCGCCGGAGACGTTCGAGGCGGAGTGGCTCGACGGCGCCGCCGGCCCGGCGCTGGGTGCACGGTTTCGCGGTCACGTCCGGCGCAACGAGATCGGACCCGTGTACTGGACGACGTGCCGGGTGACGGCCTGTGCGCCCGACCGCGAGTTCGGCTTCGAGGTACTCGTCGGCGACCGGGCGGTGAACAACTGGCACTACCGCCTGTCCCCCACCGCGGCGGGTACCGACGTCACCGAGTCGTTCCGGCTGAACCCCAGTCCGCTGATGTCGGTGTTCGCCGTGGCGGGCGGTCAGCTGCGGCGCCGGCGCAATCTGCGCGACATGCGCACGACCCTGCACCGGATCAAGAACGTCGTGGAAGCGTCACCGGCCGGGTGATTGCCGGGTGCCCCCGGCGGGTATCTGGCTTCGGTGACCGAGCCAAGCGATGAAGTCGTCGATGCCGTCGGCAAGCTGACCGAGGGACTGGAGTACCTCGAACGCGCCCGCGGGCACCTCTATGCGTTCCATCAACTCATGGGTCGCGCCGACCTGCTGGTCGGAGACGCCTGTAAAGCCTTGCGCGACACCGGAAACGACGCTGTGGCCGAACGCCTCGAGGCCGACCTGGTGGGCCGCAACGTGCTCGAGGGACGCTGGACGTTCCAGATCGTCGAGGAGTTCGACGACACCTACTGGAACGTGTTCCGCGACCACGAGCGCCGCGTGCGTGACGAACTGGTCGGCGGGCAACGACATCTGCACGAATCGCGCATGAAAGAGGATCGCCGGACCGCCGGCAGAAAAGGTCACGAGTCCCGGCCCTGAAGCTACCCTGGGTCGGTATGAGCTTGGGCACCGGAATCATCCCGCGGATCAACGGCGCCCCGCCGCCGGCCATCGCGCTGACCGACATCGATCTCGGCTCCTGGGACTTCTGGGGTCTCGACGACGACATCCGCGACGGTGCCTTCGCCACCCTGCGCCGCGAGGCCCCGATCTCCTTTCACGAGGCGTTCGTCGCCGACGGGGATGCCGAGATCGCCGGGCACTGGGCGCTGACGCGGTACGACGACGTGCACTACGCCAGCCGCCATCCGGAGCTGTTCAGCTCGGCGCTGGGGATCACCATCGGTGATCAGACCCCGGAACTGGCTGAGTATTTCGGCTCGATGATCGCGATGGACGACCCCCGCCACACCCGCCTGCGCAACATCGTGCGCAGCGCCTTCACGCCCCGGGTGCTGGCGCTGATCGAGGACTCGGTGCGGGCCCGGGCGGGCCGACTGGTCGAGGACATGGTGGCCGAGCATCCGGACGGGCAGGCCGACATCGTCACTGCGCTCGCCGGGCCGCTGCCGCTGCAGATCATCTGCGACATGATGGGTATCCCCGCGGCTGACCATCAGCGGATCTTCCACTGGACCAACGTCATTCTGGGGTTCGGCGATCCCGACATCGCCACCGACTTCGACGAGTTCATCGAGGTGGCGATGGCCATCGGCGCGTACGCCTCCGAACTGGCCGACGCCCGGCGCAGCCATCCGCGCGACGACCTGACCACCAGCCTGGTCCAAGCCGAACTCGACGGCGAGCGGCTCACCTCGGCGGAGGTTGCGTCGTTCTTCATCCTGCTGGTGGTGGCCGGCAACGAGACCACCCGCAACGCGATCAGCCACGGGGTGCTGGCACTGAGCAGGTACCCCGACCAGCGCGACATCTGGTGGGCCGACTACCCGGCGGTGGCGCCCACCGCGGTCGAGGAGATCGTCCGCTGGGCCTCCCCCGTGGCCTATATGCGCCGTACCGCGACCCGGGATGTCGAACTGGGCGGCGTACGTATCGCCGAGGGCGACAAGCTCACGCTGTGGTACGGCTCGGCCAATCGCGACGAGACCAAGTTCGCCGACCCCTGGACGTTCGACGTCCGGCGAAACCCGAACCCGCACGTGGGTTTCGGAGGCGGCGGGGCGCACTTCTGCCTCGGCGCGAATCTGGCGCGGCGCGAAATCACGGTGGCCTTCGAGGAGGTGCACCGGCGGGTACCCGACCTGACCGCGACGGCCGAGCCCGACCGTCTGCATTCGGCGTTCATTCACGGGATCAAGCGGCTGCCCGTGTCCTGGACGCCGCCGGGCTGACGGTCAGCGCCTCGCGTCGGGACGCGGTTGGGTTCCGGCGTCGTTGCGCGGCTGGGCCCCGGCGTCGTTGCGCGGCTGGGCACCGGCGTCGGCGGAGGTGTCCTTGCGGGCCCTCGGGTCCAGTTCGTCGGCGTGGCTGAGCCGGGAGTCGATGTGTTCGCGGGCGCTGTCGACGGTTTCGCGGCGGCTGGCCGCGGTGTCGGCGAGCCGTGCTGCCTCGGCGGCCTTCGCGTCGGCCTCGGCTTGTGCGGCACGGGCTTTGGCCTCGGCCTCCTGCGCGAGCGCGGCCTGGCGGTCCACCCGCTGGCTGTCCTCGGCCACCTCGGCGCGGATGCGGTCGGCCTCCTCGGTGCGCCGCCGATGCCGGGCCTTGTTGGCCAGGAACACCACGACGCCCAGGACGACGAGCGCGACGACGATCGCGACGATGATCCACACTGTGTTGTCCATGCCGGCTCCTTCGCTAACCGGCCGCACCAGCGGCGGCCGCGATGATGCGACGGATGCCCGGGTACCGGCGGCGTTAAACGCTCACAGCGTCGCGGTCAGCGGCCCGGTCTCGGTGCAGATCTTCTGCGGCGGGTTGCCCTTGGATGCGCATCCCCGGCCCGTCGCGGTGTACGCAGCGCCGGGCCGGTACGGCGTGAAGACCTGCGCGGGCAGGATGCCGTTACCGGTGGCGCACTTGCCCGCGCCGGGACCGCCGGCCTCCTGAAGGCAGGCCACCGTCTGATAGGTCACCGCACCGTCGCATGCGCGGGTCGTCACCGTCGCGGTGACCATGTCTGTCCCGGACACGTCGACCACCCGGGGAGCAGCGAGCTCATAGGCGCACCCCGTGGGCGCGGGCTGGGCTGCGGCGGGGGCAGCGGCCGGGCCGCCGGCCGGCGCCCATGCCAGCGCACAGGCCGCCAGCAGCGTCAGGATCCGCACCATGTCAGGATGTTAGGCCACCGGTGGCCGGGTGGGCGGCGAATGGGTCCAGTACCGCCAACATGGCCTCTCCCGACCGTGTCCAGCTGAACTGTTCGGCGCGCCGGCGCGCGCCGTGACGGCGGAGCCGTTCGGGACGCCGCAGGATCGAGGTGACGGCCCGGGCCAGCGCCGCCGCGTCGTCGGCCGCGGCGGCGCCGCTGTCCTCGGTCAGGATCTCGGCCAGCGCGGAGGACCGTGACACCACCGCGGGAGTCCCACACGCCAGCGCCTCGAGTGCGGCGAGCCCGAAAGTCTCGTGGGGTCCGGGTGCCAGCGCGACATCGGCGCTGGCCAGGATGCCGGCCACGGTGTCGCGGCAGTCGATGTGCCCGGTGAAGTCGACGGGCAGCCCGACCGCCTGCCGCTGCAGGCGCGCCCGCAGCGGCCCCTCCCCGACGACCACCAGCCGCGCGTCGATGCCCCAGCGGCGCAGCGCGGCGATCGTGGCGATGCTGCGATGCGGGTGCTTCTCGATCGACAACCGTCCGCAGTGCACCAGCAGCAACTGCCCGGCGCCCGCCCAGTACCGCCGGACCGGCAGGGACCACCGGCTCGGGTGGAACTGGTGCAGGTCCACGCCCAGCGGGACCGTGGACAGATTGGTGGCACCGATGCGGGTGAACTCTTCACGGGCGAACGCGGTGGTGCACACGACCGCGTCGTAGTCGGCCGCGGTGCGGCGGTTGGCGGCGTCGGCGATCCCGCGAGCCCACCGGTCGGGAAGCACCTGTCCGACAAGGCGATCCAGCCGCTCGTGGGAGATCATCACCGTCCACACCCCGTGGCTGCGACCCCACCGGCCCAGGCGGCGCAGCGTCAACCGGTCCGAAACCTCCAGAGCATCCGGGCTCAGCCGCTCCAGTTCGCCGATCACCGGGTACACAGACACCGCCCGATAGCCACCGGTGAGCGGAATCTGCCGGGCCGGCAGCGTGATCCGGGTGACCCCCGAGGTCAGCCTGCTCTGTTCCCTGTTCGTTCCGGGCACCAGGAGATACACATCGTGCCCGGCGCGGCAGTATTCCGCGCCCAGCCGGTCCACAGCGGTCCGCAGCCCGCCCGAACGGGGACCGTAGAAGTTGGCGACCTGGACGACCCGCATGCCCGCATCGAAGCCGCTGGGCGTGTGCGCGCGACCACGTCCGGGAGAAGGTCAGCCGAACAGCGGGTTTCGCGACGGTGCCGTCAGGTCAGGTGGGCCGACAGCCAGTCCAGTGAGCGACGCCAGGCATCGGCTGCGGCGGCCGGGTCGTACCGGTCGCCGGTGTCGTTGAAGAACGCGTGATTGGCGCCCGGCTCGATGACGATCTCGTGGACCAGGCCGGCCTCCTGCAGCGCCGCCCGGGCGGCCGGTTCGGTGGCGTTGACCCGTTGATCGAGCTCCCCGTAGAAGGCCAGCACCGCGACGTCGCGGGAGCTAGAGAAATCGGCGTCGTCGGGGGTGGGGCCGTAGAACGGCAAGGCGGCGGCCAGTTCGGGCGCGCCGGCGGCGAGCGTGCGCCAGACCAGTCCACCGCCCATGCAGAAGCCGACCACCGCGATCTTGCGGCCCGGGGTGCGGCGCGCCACCTCGGCGAGACCGGAGCGGATGTCGGCCACCATGTCGGCCGGGTCACGCCGGCCGAGTGCTGCGGTGGCCTCCGCGGGATCGGCGAAGGTGGCGGTGCCGCCCTGTGCGGAGAGCAGGTCGACGGCCAGGCTGGAGTAGCCGGCACCGGCCAGCCGCCCCGCCACCGACCGGGTCCAGTCGTTGAGGCCCTTGTTCTCGTGGATGACCAGCACCGCGCCGCGCGCGTCGGGCGCTTCGGCCCAGGCGCCCTGCAGTTCACCGGAAGGGCCGGCCCACTGCACCGGTGTGGTGGGCAGGGCCGCGTCCATCCCGGGGGGCGCGGCGGCCGGGGAGGCCGGCGACGTCGCCGGCGCCGCGGTCCCCCCGCGGTCCCCCGCCTCCCCGCTGTCATCGCGGCCGCACGCGGCGATCAACGCCGAGGCCGCAGTCGCGCCGACGCCGAGCAGGGCCAGCCGGCGCAGCGCCTCCCGGCGTGACATCAGACCGTCGACGTGGTCGGTGGCGATCTCCTCGGCGATATAGCGCTGCAGCGGCGTCACCGGGTCGATTATCCTGGCCCGCCGTCGACCGCAGGCCGGAGTAGACATTCTTCGAAATCTGTTCAGCGATGTCATTGACACCTGTCTGCGGGCACTGTTCGATGACTCTGTGACCTACGACACGATCATTCGGGGGGCCCGCTGGTTCGACGGCACGGGCGCCCCGTCGGCGGTGCGCACGCTCGGCATCCGCGACGGGCAGATCGTGGCGGTGGTCCCCGGCGAGCTCGACGCGGCCGGATGCCCGCAGGTGATCGATGCGCACGGCAAGTGGGTGCTGCCCGGGATGATCGACATCCACACCCACTACGACGTCGAAGTCCTCGACGGTCCGGCCTTGACGGAGTCGCTGCGCCACGGCGTCACCACCGTCGTCCTCGGATCCTGTTCGCTGTCAACGGTCCATGTCGACGCGGTGACCGCCGGTGACATCTTCGGCCGAGTCGAGGCCATTCCGCGCGATCACGTCATCTCGGCCGTCGAGCGCCACCGGAACTGGACCGGCGCCGAGGAGTACATCTGCGCGCTGGAGGCGCTGCCGCTCGGCCCGAATCTCGCGGCGTTCCTCGGGCACTCCGACATTCGGGCCGCGACCATGGGTCTGGATCGCGCCACCCGCGCCGAGGTCCGGCCCACCCCGGCCGAACAGACCCGGATGGAGGGCCTGCTGACCGATGCGCTGCGCGCCGGCTTCCTCGGAATGTCCTCGCTGCAGCTGCGTTTCGACAAGATCGACGGCGAGCGGTGCCGCTCCCGCACGTTGCCGTCGACGTTCGCCGCGCGGACGGAACTGCGCCGGCTGACCACGCTGCTGCGTCGGTCCGGCCGGGTGCTGCAGTCCGCGCCCGACATCGAGAACCCGGCGAATCTGGTGTCGCACCTGCTGCGGTCGCTGGGCCTGCGCCGCCGGCCGCTCAAGACCAGCCTGCTCTCGGCCGCCGATGTGAAGACCAATCCGCTGGCCTGGCGCGCGCTCGGTCCGATGGCGCGGCTGGTCAACCGGCTCGGTGGGAACTTCCGTTGGCAGCATCTGCCGGTGCCGTTCGAGGTCTACGCCGACGGCATCGACTTCGTCATCTTCGAGGAGTTCGGCGCCGGAGAGGCCGCGCTGCATCTGCAGGACGAGGTCGAGCGCAACGAGATGCTGCGCGACCGGACATATCGACGCAGGTTCCGCAAGGACTACGAGAACAAGCTCGGGGTGCGCGTGTGGCAGCGCGACTTCTTCGACGCCGAGATCGTCGGCTGCCCGGACCGGTCGGTGACCGGCAAGTCGTTCGGTCAGGTCGGTCGCGAGCGCGGCATCCACCCGGTCGACGCATTCCTGGACCTGGTGGTCGAGCACGGCAAAAAATTGCGCTGGCGCACCACGATCTCCAACCACCGGCCGGCAGTCCTGCAGAAGATGGCCCGGGATGCGGGACTGCAGATGGGCTTCTCCGACGCCGGGGCGCACCTGCGCAACATGGCGTTCTACAACATGGGACTGCGCCTGCTGCGCCACGTCCGCGACGCCGAACGCGCCGGCCGGCCCTTCATGACCGTCGAGCATGCCGTGCACCGGCTGACCGGTGAGCTGGCCGACTGGTACCGCATCGACGCCGGCCACCTGCGCGTCGGTGACCGCGCCGACCTGGTGATCGTCGACCCCGATCGTCTCGATGCGAGCCTCGACGACTACGCCGAGGACGCCGTGGACATCTACGGCGGACTCTCGCGGATGGTCAACCGCAACGACGCCACCGTGTCGGCGGTGTTCGTCGGCGGCCGGGCGGTTTTCCTCGACGGTGCGCCGACCGCCGTGGTGGGCCGGCGCCGGACCGGACAGTTCCTGCGGGTCGCCCAGCGCACGCCCGCCCTCGCACAGTCGGAAGGGGACCTCGCCGATGCCGGCTGATCCGGAGACCACCGTCGCCGGCCTGTGGGCGGCGCTGTCGGACCGCGACTGGGACCGGCTGCAGACCTTCCTGGCCCCCGACTGCATCTACCTCGACGTACCCGTCGGACCCGCCGCCGCGGCCCGCGGCCCCGAGGACATCGTCAAGCGGTTGAAGATCGGCATCGCGCCGCTGGCGGCCTACGAGAACTTCCCGGGACTGATGGTCAGCAACGGCGTCGACGTGATGTACGAGCACAGTGAGCAATGGCGTTGGCCCACCGGGGAATCGGCGCTGCTGCCGTTCGTCTCCGTGCACCGGGTCTCCGACGGCAAGATCACGCTGTGGAAGGACTACTGGGACATGGGGGCGCTGGCCAACCACGCGCCACCCTCCTGGCTCGAGGACTTCGCCAACGCGGACATGAGCTGGGTGTTCGACGCCACCGGACTGGTCTGAAAGGAAACGCCATGCTCGATCTGAAGATCACCGGGGGGACCGTCGTCGACGGCACCGGCGCGCAACGCTTCCGGGCCGACATCGGCGTCAAGGACGGGCGCATCGTCGAGGTCCGCCGCCGCAGCGGCGACGACCCCGGCCTGCAGACCGACGCCGAGCAGACGATCGACGCGACCGGACGCATCGTCGCACCGGGTTTCGTCGACGTGCACACCCACTACGACGGGCAGGTCAGCTGGGACGAGACGCTGGAACCGTCGAGCCTGCACGGCGTGACCACCGTGGTCAGCGGCAATTGCGGGGTGGGTTTCGCCCCGGTGCGCCCCGGCCGCGAACAGTGGCTGATCGAGCTGATGGAAGGCGTCGAGGACATCCCCGGCTCAGCGCTGGCCGAAGGCATCACCTGGCAGTGGGAGAGCTTTCCCGAATATCTCGACGCCGTCGAAAAGCGCAGTCTAGCCGTCGATTACGGCACGCAGATCGCCCACGGCGCGGTACGCGGGTATGCGATGGGAGAGCGCGGGGCCCGCAACGAGGAGGCCACCGCCGACGACATCGCCGCGATGGCGCGCATCGTGACCGAGGCGATCGAAGCCGGTGCGCTGGGGTTCTCCACCTCGCGCACCGAGGCGCACCGCGCGATCAGCGGTGAGCCGGTCCCGGGCACCTACGCCGCCGAGGCCGAGCTGTTCGGGCTCGGGCGCGCGATGGCTGCCGGCGGGCGCGCGGTTTTCGAGGTGTCACCGCAGGGCACGGCCGGCGAGAGCCCGGCCGAGGCGTGCATGCGCGAGATGGACTGGATGACCAAGCTCAGCGCCGAGATCGAACGACCTGTGTCGTTCACCATGATCCAGACCGGCGGCGCCCCCGATCTGTGGCGCGCTCAGCTCGAGCGTGCGGGCAAGGCGCTGGAGAACGGCATCGAGGTCTACGCACAGTTCGCCGCGCGGCCGTTCGGCATGTTGTTCGGCTTCCCCGGCTACCACGCGTTCACCCACCGGCCGACCTACCGCAAGCTCAAGGCGCAGTTGGCGCCCGCGGAGCTCACGGCGCGGCTGACCGATCCGGCGGTGCGCGCGGCCATTCTGGCCGAGGACGACCTGCCACCGCAGCTGCTCCCGTTGTTCGACGGGTTGTTCGCGCTGATTCAGCACAGTCTCGACCGCATCTACCCGATCGGCGATCCGCCCGACTACGAGCCGACGCCCGATCAGACGGTCGCGGCGATCGCCGAGCGCCGCGGCGAGGCCCCTCTGGCGACGTTGTACGACCTGATGCTCGACGGCGACGGCACCGCGATGCTGATGCTGCCGTTCTTCAACTACGCCGAGGGTAATCACGACGCCATCTACGAGATGATTACCCACCCGGCGGCGGTGTCGGGGCTCTCCGACGGGGGTGCGCACTGCGGGCTGATCTGCGACGCCTCCTACCCGACATTTCTGCTGACCCATTGGGCCCGTGACCGCCACCGCGGTCCGAAGTTCTCCCTCGAGTACGTCATCCGTAAGCAGACCCTGGACACCGCAACCCTTTTCGGGCTGTCCGACAGGGGCGTGATCGCCGAGGGCAAGAAGGCCGACCTCAACGTCATCGACACCGACGCGCTGCGTCTCGACGTCCCCAAGATGGTCTACGACCTGCCCGCCGGCGGGCAGCGGCTGATCCAGAGCGCATCGGGCTACGACGCGACGGTGGTCAGCGGTGTGGTGACCCGCCGGGACGGCGTCGACACCGGAGCCCGCCCGGGCCGGCTGTTGCGCGGGGTGCGCTGAGGGCTCAGCTCAGCCCGTAGACGCGTTCGGCGTTGCGGTGGGCGATCAGGTCGATCACCCGGACGGCGTCGGGCTGACTCCATTCTCCGGCGTCGACGAAGCCCTGCAGCGTGGTGGCGATCCCGGCGCGCCACAGCCGGGCGCCCAGATAGTGCAGTTCGGCCGGACCGAACCCGTCCGATGCGTAGAGGATCTTACGGAACGGCGCGAGCTCCAGCAGACGCCCGACGAACGCCGCCGACCGGGCGCCGAGATGGTGGATCGACAGGCTGCCGTCGAGGTGGACGTTGTTGAACGCCTGCGCCAGATACCCGGCTTCCCGTTCGTAGGGATAGCAGTGCAGCAGCAGCACCGGGGTGTCCCCGCTGCCGCGCAGGAAGTCGATCAGGTGTGTCGGATTGGCCGCGTGCAGGTCGGCGTCGCGGTCGCCGAACCCGACATGGAGCTGCAGCGGTTTCCCCAGCCGCAGCGCCCGGTGCAGCCCGAACCGCAGCAACACCCGGTCGCGCAAGCGCATCCCGCCCGCGTCGCGCCAGCGGGCGGCCGCGTCGGCGACCTCGGCCGGTGACGGCTCGGACAGGTCACCGGGAAAACCGCCGCGGTAGGCCAGAATCGACTTCGTGCCCAGCGCGGTCCGGGTCTGTCGCCACAGCAGCTCGTCGAACGCGGCGGCGTAGTCCCCGGGTGCCGCGGCCGCCTGCTCGGCGACGGTCTCCAGCCGCACGATCTCGTGCACCCGCCCGGAGTCGAGCGCGGCGAGTTCGTCGATACCGGCTACGCCGTCGGCGAACCCGGTGTCCACCATCCAATCCGACACCCCGGCAGCGCGTAGGAACCGTTGCGCCAGGACATCTTCGGGGATCGTGCGGCGCGCTGCCCAGTAGACGTCGGGCTCGACATGGCGGTCCAGGCCCAGCATTTCGGAGCAGTGGGCGCGTACCGAGAAGCCGAGCTGGGTGTCGAACGCCGAGTCGAAGGACGCCACCGCCTCGGTGTTGGCCTCGTTCAGCGCGTTCTCGAACCGGTGCCGGCCCACCGGCGAGAGCCAGCAGCCGTGCACATGGTGGTCGACCAGCCGAACGGTCCCGGCGTGGTCTCG
The DNA here is from genome assembly GCF_010726645.1 of Mycolicibacterium duvalii. Taxonomy (NCBI): domain Bacteria; kingdom Bacillati; phylum Actinomycetota; class Actinomycetes; order Mycobacteriales; family Mycobacteriaceae; genus Mycobacterium; species Mycolicibacterium duvalii. The sequence continues at coordinate 1,313,780 of NZ_AP022563.1, forward strand.
CAGGGCCGACACTCACACGCTCCAGGACAGCCGGAACTTCTCGGCCAGCGCGTCGCCGTCCAGGTGCGCGTAATGGTGCTGTTCGTAGCGCCGGACCGCGACGACGGCATCGACGACGGCCGCGCCCAGGATGGCGCGCATCCGCGACGAATGCTCGAGCGCTTCGAGAATCGCCGACTGGTCGGTGCCCAGCACCGCCACATCGGCGTCGGCGGTCAGACTGGACGGATCAACGGTCACCTCGGCGGGCAGCGACTCCCCCTGCCGGATGCCGTCGGCCGCCAGACCCAGGATCACCGCCGAAGCCAGGTACGGGTTCGCCGACGGGTCGATGATCTTGACCTCGACGTTGGCGCCGTACGGGTTGGCGGCTCCGCCGGACAGGAATCGCACCGCGGCTTCCCGGTTCTCCGTGCCCCAGCAGGCGTAGGCGCCTGCCCACTGCCCGGGCTGCATCCGCATCCCCGACATGATGGACCCGCTGAGCACGCCTTGGGCCTCCCGCAGCCCGGCGAGCACACCGGCCACCGCCGACGCGCCGTCGGCGGTCATGCCGGCGGGTCCGTCGCCGCCCGAGAACAGCGGCGTTCCGTCTCGCATCAGCGAGAAGTGTTGGTGCGCACCGTTTCCGACGCTGCCGGCGAAGGGCACCGGTGACAGGCTGGCGCGCATTCCGTACTTGCGCGCGATGCGTCCGATGATGATGCGCATCAGCGTGACCTGGTCGGCCGCGGCGACCGGCGGCTGCGGGGCCAGGGAGATCTCGAACTGGTTGACACCGTACTCGGGGTGGAACTGCTCGATGGCCACGCTGGACGCGGTCGCGGCTGCGGTGACGTCACGGACGAAGTTCTCGAACTCGAGAACGCCGGCCAGACCGTACTGAGCCCACAGGTGACCGGGCAGCGCAGCGCCGTCGGGGCCGACGAGCACGAACTCGATCTCGTGCCCGACGAGCGCTTCGATCCCGGCTGCGGACAACGTGTCCTCCACCCGGCGCAGCGCGCCGCGGGTGCAGTACGGATCCGGCGCGCCGTCCTGGCCGTAGAACGATCCCGGCGCCCAGGCCAATCCGTCGCCCAGGATGCGCAGTGCGCCGAGATCGATGCGGATGCGTTGGTCACCGATGACGCCGGTGGCCTCGCTGAACACGATTCCCGTCTGGTCGATGGCGAACACGTGCCACACCGGGCTGGCGCCCAGCCCGGGGTCGGCGAACGAGCCCATCCGGCGCAGCGGCACCGTCTTGGCGTGGATCAGGCCCGCGGGATTGACCACGGTGCCGATCAGTGTCGCGACCCCGTCGGCCTCGAGTTGAGCGATGGCCGCAGCGGCGAGCGGTTTGGCTGCCATCCGGCCATTGTGCCGCCGCGGCGTGGTCCTTACAGCGTGATCTTGCAGGTCTGACCGATATCGAGGGTGCGCAACATGCGGCCCATCCCCACCCACATCGCGCAGGAGATGGCCAGGTCGGTCAGCAGTTCGTCGTCGAAATGCGCTGCGGCACGGCGCCAGAAGTCCTCATCGTCGCGCAGCGCGGTGTGATCGGTGGCAAACCGGTGGGCGAACTCCATCGCGATGCGTTCGGCATCGCTGTACCCCGGCCACGTGCGCCATTGCGTCGCGTAGTCGTAGAACTCCTCGGTGAGGCCGTTGTCCTCGCCCGCGGAATCGCGGGTGTTCTGGCACACCACGCACTCGTTGGCGTGGGCGATGACGATCCGAGCCGCCTCGCGGACCCGCATCGGCAACCTGTTCTTGGTGTAGACGGCGGTGCTGAACTGGGCCATCGCGGCGCCCAGGTCGGGCGACTTCTGTGCGAAGCCGGTCACGTCATCGTCGGCGAAATCCCCGATTCGGCTCATGAGCTCCGATATTACGTGGGGGTCTGCATATCGCGGGGAAGTCAGCGAGTGGCCACCGCGAGTGGGGCCCGGTCCTCTTCCCAGTCCCGCTGCACCAGCAGCCGCTGCGCGATCTTCTCCAGCGCGGCTTCGACCTCGGCGCGGTCCGGACGGCCTTCGAATGCCGGTGAACTCTCCAGCTTGGCCACGATGCGGCTGACCAGTGCCGCGGAGGTGACGTCGACCTGACGTGCCCCCGACTGGGTCAGCCACAGCTGGTCACCGGTGCGCAGCGCATGTCCGGACTCGACGAGGCGATCGAAGGTCGGGGCCAGCACCTCCGGCGGCACCCGCAGCCGCTCGGCCATCTCGGTCAGCCGCGCCGAGCCGAACACCTGGCTCTGGCGGTAGATCTGGATCAACGCCCACAGCAGCGCCACATCGGACTCGCACCCGCGGGTGCCCGCGATGCTGCGCAGGCGGATGTCCGGGGACTGCCGGATGAGCCGCGCCACCGCGGTCTCCAGCATCTCCTCGGGGGTATCGGACGACGGCATCGCGAAGCCCTCGCCCATGTCCAGCGCAGCGCCGGTCTCGAGCTCTTGCAGCGGAACCTGTTTGAGGGTCAGCGCGACGAAGAACCCGATGACCGCGACCGGAGCCGCCCACAGGAACACCAAGCCCAGTGAGTCGGCGTAGGCGGTCACGACCGGTGCCGCAACCGCGTCGGGCAGGCGGTGCAACACCTGGGGGGACTCCGCCGCCTCGGGCGGTGCGCCACCGGCGGCCAGCGCGGGACCGATGCGGGCCTGCAGGAAGTTCGCGAACAACGACCCGAAGATGGCGGCGCCGAACGAGCTTCCGATGGTGCGGAAGAACGTCACCCCGGAGGTGGCCACGCCGAGGTCGGAGAACTTGGCGGTGCTCTGCACGATGAGAATCAGCACCTGCATGCACATCCCGATTCCGGTGCCGAGGATGAACAGATACGCGCTCTGCTGCAGCATCGGGGTCGTCTCGTCCATCCGGGACAACAGCACGAACCCCACCACCATCACCGCGGTCCCCACCACCGGGAAGATCTTGTAGCGTCCGGTGCGGCTGACCAGCACGCCACTGCCCATCGAGGTGAGCAGCAGCCCACCGACCATCGGCAGCGTGCGCAGGCCCGATTCGGTCGCCGAGACCCCGTCGACGAACTGCATGAAGGTGGGCAGGAACGTCAGCGCGCCGAGCATCGCGAAGCCGACGATGAACGACAACATGCAGCAGACCGTGAACACCGGGCTGGCGAAGAGCCGGATCGGCAGCACCGGTTCGGTCGCGCGCAGCTCGGCCCACACGAAGAACGCCAAAGCGATCGCCGAGCCGATGAACAGGCCGATGATCGTCGGCGACGACCAGGCGAACGTACTGCCGCCCCAGCTGGTGGCCAGTGTCAGACCTGCAGCGCCGAGCCCGATCAGCACGATGCCGGCGTAGTCGATGACCGGCTTGCCGCGACTGCTCAGCGCCGGGATCGTGCCCAGCGCGACGGCCAGCACCACGATGCCGATCGGCACGTTGATCCAGAACGCCCACCGCCAGCTCAGGTGATCGGTGAAGTAGCCGCCCAGCAGCGGCCCGACCACCGTGGTGACGCCGAACACCGCACCCAATGCACCCTGGTAGCGTCCGCGGTCGCGCAACGGGATCACCTCGCCGATGACGGCGGCCGCGGTGACCATCAATGCGCCGCCCCCGATGCCCTGCAGCGCGCGCGAGGCCACCAGCATCTCCATCGACGACGAGATGCCGCACAGCACCGACCCGGCCAGGAAGAACAGGATGGCCGAGGCGAAGATCGCCTTGCGGCCGAACAGATCCCCGAGCTTGCCGACGATCGCGGAGACGATCGTCGAGGCCAGCAGATAGCTGGTGACCACCCAGGACTGGTGCCCGGCCCCGCCCAGGTCGGCGACGACGGTGGGCAGTGCCGTTGCGACGATCGTCTGATCCAGCGCGGCCAGCAGCATGCCCAGCGCCACCGCGCCGAAGATGATGTTGCGACGGTGCGGGCTCACCGGGGTGGGTGCGGCCGGCTCGACCTCGGAGTCGGGTACAGCAGACGCCGTCATACCTGCCTTCCTGGTCGAGCGTGGACTTCACACACCTCATCGTTAGATGAGCTATTGAAGTTACGCTGCTCCGGCAGGTTTCATTCCCGCGGGCGCGGGACCCGAACCCCTACTTCGGGGGACGCGCGACGCACTGGGCCATGTACAGCTCGTCGCCGAGCTTGCCCATCAACTCGAGCTGGGTCTCGAGATAGTCGATGTGCAACTCCTCGTCGGCGAGGATCTTCTCGAACAGCGTCGCCGTGGTCGCATCGCCCTTCTCCCGGCACATCAGGATGCCCGGCTTCAGCCGCCCGACCACCTCGTACTCGATGGCCAGGTCGGCCTCGAACTGCTCACGCAGCGTCTGTCCCACGCGCAGAGAGAACAGCCGCTGGTAATTGGGGAGGCCGTCGAGGAGCAGGATGCGATCGGTGATCTCCTCCGCGTGAACCATTTCTTCGAATGACTCTTTGCGGGTGTGTTCAGCCAATTCGGTGAATCCCCAGTTCTCCTGCATTTTCGAATGCAGGAAATACTGATTGATCGCCGTCAATTCGCTGGTCAATTGCTCGTTGAGCAATTTCAGAACCTCTGGATCGCCTTGCATGATCGCTCCTCAGGGCGTGGTGGGCTGATCGCGTGCGCTATCTACACGGGCTGTGTGCGAGCACGTCCAATCTAGTCGAAAAAGCCGACGGCGTCGTGCCCATTGTCGGTGTTGCACGCGTGTTTTCGTGCGTCAATGGATCATCGACGGGTGTCTCGGGAGCAGATTCCGGGCAGACGCTGGACTGGCTAGGCTAAGTAAGGTTAGACTCCGCTTACCTTTTCGGCGGCGAAGACAGGCAAGGATTACCAATGGGTGAGTACGATCTGCACTCATTTATTCTCGCCTGCGATTTCCGCGTCGACGATGTCGGACGCATGTGGAAATGGCTGACCAAGCACCGGGACGAACTCGATGAATTCGGCGCCCACCACGTCGTGCTCTATGAATCGATCTGGGAGCCGCGGCGCGTTCTGGTGACAATAGGCGTCCGGAACGCGAGATCCATTCGTGAGGTGCTGAAATCGCCGGCGATTTTCACCTGGTTCGACATCGCCGGCGCCGACGATATTCCGCCGATCTTCGGCGGCGAGGTGGTCGAGAAGATCGACCTGGACGGGCCGTCCTCGCAGCGCCACGTAGGCCGCGTGGTGGTCGGCGTGATGTCGTCGGTGGACGACGTGTCCGCGCTGATGGTCAAGGTCCACGACGGGCTCGACCGGTTCAAGAGCGGCGGTGTGCGCAAGATCTGGGTCTACCGCGCCCTCGATGACGGGCACGAAGTGCTGATCCTGCAGGAGATCGAGGACGAAGCCAAGGCGCGGCAGTGGATCGAGCACCCCGACGCGGCGGCGGAGTGGATGGCCAACGCCGGAATGGGGGCCTACCCCACCCGGTTCGTCGGCCGGTTCGCCCAGCTGTTGAGTGTCGGCGAGTCGGGTTAGTGGGGGCCGATGTTCGTCTGTCTGTGTACCGGCACCACCAGCCACACCGTCACCGAGGTGGTCGCCAACGGTGCGCGCACCTCCAAGCAGATCGCCGAGGCGTGCGGCGCAGGTGGCGACTGCGGTCGGTGCCGGCGCACCCTGCGGGCCATCATCGAGGCCCACTTCGCCGAGTGCGCGCCCAACCGCGTCAGCAGTTAGGCCGATCCCCTGCCGGTGAACTCCGCCAGCGCCGCGGCGTTGGCGGCTCCGCCCAGCAGTTCGGCGAACGCCGCGTTCTCGCAGTCGGTCGCGGCGCTGATGCCGGGCCGAAACGGTGCGACGATCGCCTTCTTGACCGCAACCAGGCTTGGGATCGACTGCGCAGCAAGGATTTCCGCGTGGCGGCGGGCTTCGGGCAGGAGGTCGTCGGGCTCGCACACCTTCCAGGCCAGGCCCATCCGGTGCGCCTCCTCGGCGTCGACCCACTCCGACGACAACAGCATCCAGGCCGCGTTCTGCCGGCCGATCAACTGCGGCAGCAGATACGACGACGCCGCCTCCGGTGCCACCCCGAGGCTGGTGAACGGACACTTGAGCCGCGCCGTGGCCGACATGAACACCAGGTCGGCATAACCCAGCAGCGTGGTGCCGATACCCAGACCCACCCCGTTGACCGCACAGATCAGCGGTTTGGACAGGTCGGTCAAGGCGTCGATCATCTTGGTGAAGTGACTGCCGGCGCTGGTCAGCGACCCGTCGGCGATGCCCGCCGCCATCTCCTTGAGGTCGTTGCCCGCGCTGAACGCCCGGCCTGCACCGGTGAGCAGGACGACCGCGACATCGGGGTCGGAGTCCGCGTCGGCCAGCGCGGTGGCCGTCGCGAGATAGAGCTCCTGGTTGAACGCGTTGAGTGCGTCGGGCCGGTTCAGGACCAGGGTGCGGACTCGGTTGTCGTCACTGATCTGCAGAGTCACGACTGAACTGTAGCCGCGGGGCGAAACGGGTCGCGCAGCACGTACCGGCTCGTCGGGACCGTGTCGACGTTGCGGTCGGCGCCGAAGGCGGCGGTGCTGGCCAGCATCCGCGCCATCCGGTCTTGCAGGTCCTCGTCGTCCGCGGCACCGAAGAACGCATGCAGATCGGTGGTCGCCGCCAACGGGAACAGTTCTTCGACGATCGCCGAGACGGCGGGCGCGCCGGCGGACAGCGGACGCACCACGGTGTTCTGGACGTACCCGAACGTCGCCTGCGTCTCGATCGCCACCGGCGTGTGGTCTTCATGCCAGCGCGCCAACCACGTCTCCTCGGCCATCTCGGGGGGCCGGCGCAGCAACGCCACGTTCGCCAGCCCCGGAGTGCGCTGCCCCGGCTCGGTGACCGGCGGCGCCAGCGGTACCGACTCGGTCACCAGATAGGCGGCGACCTCGTCACAGATATCACCCAGAAGTGCTGTGGCCGTGTGTATCTGCGGTCCGTAATACTGGTCGGTCCAGATGCCGACCACGGCGATGACGGGCGGGTCCAGCGTCGTCAGCGTCATCAGCGAGTCGGCGACTGCCGCGTCGCGCACGTTGACGGTCAGGCCCGGTACACCGGTGCCCGACAATCGCGGTGCCACGTCGGTGCGCAACCGCTCGCACCACGCCTCGTCGGGAGGCGCGCCACGCAGGGTGACGATGACTTTCTCCATCCCGGGAACATAGCGGGCCAGAATGGACGGGTGGACATGGGCCGCGCGCTACGTCCGGTGATCCCGGATCCGGTGTTGTTGCGCTGCCTGCTCGGCGTCGCCGCGGTCACCGTGCCCGCCGCGATCTGGGGCCCGCCCGGGTCGGCCTACGCGGCCGGCGGTGCTGCCGCGGTCGCCGCGGCGGCCGCGCTGCGCGACAGCCCGCGCAACAGGATCCCGCTGGTCGCCGGTATCTCGCTGATGCTGGGCGGTGCGGTCCTGGTCGGCGCGCTCACCTCGGCGTACCCGGTGCTCTTCATCGTCGTCGTCGCACTCTGGTGCTTCGGCGCGGCCATGCCGTGGGCGCTGGGCACCAACGCGGGTCTGATCACCACCGCGTCGGCGGCGCTTTTGGCCAGCGCTGCGCCCGTGCCCCCGACCTGGTCGACGACGCTGGGCGCCGCCGCGCTGGCGGTGCTCGGCGGGCTGGTGCAGGCCGGGCTGGTCGCGGCGTTCCCGCCCCGGCGCTGGCGCACGCAGCGCGACGCGCTCACCGCCGCGTATCGGTCGCTGGCCGACGACGCCCGGGCCTACTCGATGTCGGGCGGGCCCGTCGACCGTGACGACACCGCGTTGATCGCGTTGCGCTCGGCGTTCTGCGACCTCGACGGTCAGACCACTCGCAGGCCGGCGCAGTACCGCAGCTGGTATGCCCTGCCCGAACGTATCTCGGCCACCCTGCGTGATGCCGCGGAGAGCACGTCGACCGGCGAGGTGCTCGATGCCGCGGCCGACACGCTGGGCGCGGTCGCCGACAGCGGACGCGGCGCGGGCGCCCAGGCGGACGCGGCCATCCAGCGCCTGGACGGTGCGGTCGAGCAGGTCGACGGTCCGGCGGCGACGGTCGCGCAGCGGCTGGCGGTGCAGTGCCACGAGGCGGTCGCGATCCGGCTGGGCGACTTCGTGCCGTCGGCCCCCGACATCGTGCGGTTGCGTCGCCCCGAGTTGCGCACCTCGCTGCGCTCGGGGCTCGATTTGATGCGCGAGCACATCCGGTGGCGCTCCCCGGTGTTGCGGCATGCGCTGCGGTTGTCCGGGGCCGTCGCGGTCGCGGTCGCCCTCGAGCGGTTCGCCGACCCCGTGCACAACCCGTGGCCGGCGCTGGCGGTGCTGATGGTGTTGCGGCCGGAGACGGCGCACACCTACACCCGGTGTGCCGGCCGCCTGGCGGCCAGCGTGGCGGCGCTGGCCGTCGGGTCCGCGTTGCTGCTGACGCTGCACCCGCCCGCGGCGGCAAGCGCGGTGATCGCGGTGCTGCTGGTCGGCGTCGCGTTCGCGGGGGCCCAGTACGGCTACCTCGCGGTGACGGCCGCGGTGGCGGGCGCCGCGGTGTTCCTGCTCGCCGGTGCCGGCGTCGGCACCGAGGCCTCGCTCGGCGACCAGCTTCTCGGCGCACTCGTCGGGGGCGCGCTGGCGGTGCTGGCTCACGTGGTGCTGCCCGACGACGAGCTGACCCGGCTGGAACAGCGGGCCGGCGAGCTGTTGAAAACCGAGATCGACTACGTCGCCACGGTGATCCGGGCCTACCTGCACGTGCTGCCCAACTCCTCGGAGACGTTGGCGTCGGCGTGGCAGCGGGCGTTCCGGGCGCGCGCGGCGTTCGAGGCCGCTTCCGGTGCGGCGCGCCTGGACTCGCCCGAGCTGCGGAACTGGCTGCGCGCCTACCGGACCGCGCTGAACGGGATCACCGCATCGTGCTCGACGCTGGAGACCAACATGCCGCCCGCTCCCCCGGCCACCCAGAGCGACTTCGCAGTGGCCGTCGAGGCCTATCTGGAGTCGTTGAGCGGTGACCCGCCGACCCCCGACACGCCGTGGGTGATCGACACCGCGGAGCTCACCGCCGCGGATCGCCGGCTTCGCGACGCGGCTCCGCGGCACGGTCTGGACAAGGGGTCGGCGCGGGTGCTGGCCGCCGAGGTCCGGGCGATCACCCGCAACCTGACCACCATCGCCGTCACTGCCGGGCCCACCGCGGCTCGATGAAGACCGCCTCGGCTTCGACGGTCGGGCCGTGCTCGTCGGCGAGGTGGCCGACGGCGTAGGTCTTGACCCCGTCGGTTCGGGAGATGCGCGCTTCGGCGTGCAGCCGGCCCAGCGGGGTGAGGCGCAGGTAACGCACCGTCAGCGTCCCGGTGAGCCGGTGCACCCCGGGAGCGCTGGCGGCGTCGCCGAGTACGTGGTCGAGGAGCTCCGCCGAGACTCCGCCGTGCACGTGGCCCGGAGGCCCCTCGAACGCGGCGCCCAGCACGAAGTCGCTGCGCACCGATCCGTCCGCCAGGCGGCGGATCACCAGCGGCGGGGCGGACGGGTTGCGCACGCCGATCACCGCGTTGCCCCAGGGCATCGAGTCGCCGTCGGCGCTGAATTGGATACCGAACGACGTCTCCCGCTGCGCGCGGCGCAGGCGTTGCGTCGCGGCGTCGATCTGCGCTGTGGCCGCCGCGACCTCGTCGGGCCCCACTTCGGTCCGGATGGTGGCGTCGATGAGCTCGCGCACCGACTGGGTCAGCGGTTCGTAACACGCCCGCAGGCGTGCCACATCGTCGGCGCCGAGACCCTCGACGCGGGTGTAGTCCAGCACCCCATGAGGTTATGCAGCCCTGCCGGTGCGCCATGGAGGCGCGTCACTCCGGGGCGCCGCATGTGCGCAAGATTACGACCAACTTCGTAGACAACTGTCTACGAAGTTTCCTAGCCTGGCTCGGTGCCCCTTCGTCACCGCAGCGTCGACCCCCGCGCCGAGCGCGTGCGTGCCCAGCTGTACCGCGCCGCGCTCGTGCTTGTGCACGAACGGCCGGTCGACGAGATCACCGTCGGCGACCTGGTGACCCGCGCGGAGGTCAGCAGGCAGGTCTTCTATCGACACTTCCGCGACCGTGACGACGCCGTCGCCACGGCTCTGGGCCGGGCGTTCGCCGAGGCCGTCGCCGACGCCGACGAGGCTGCCGATGCCCGGCGACGCATCCGCGTGCTGTTCGACTTCGTTGCCGACCATCGCGCCGTGTACCGAAACGTGGTGCCCAGCAGCGTGTTCGCGCGGGTCGTGACGGACTTCCGGGCCGCGCTGCAACCCGCCTGCGAACAGATCGCCGCGGAGGGGATGGCCGTTCTCGCCCCCATCGCCCCGCTGCCGGTGGATTCGGTCACGCGGTTTCTGATCGGCGGCTTCACCGAGGTGCTGCGTTCGTCGATGGAGGATCCCGCCGCCACAGACGTGCGGGCCCGGGTCGACGCCGCGCTGCGCACCGTCGACGTGCTGCTGGGCATTGCTCCCACTCCGGAAAGGACCCCCGACCATGGGTAGACACCGCACTGCCGACCTGCCACCCCACCGTGACCGCGCCGCGGTCCGCACCACGGTGCTGGCCCTGACCGCGCTCGCCGTCTTCGTCGTCGCGATGGTGGCCAGCTATTCCGGGGCGTTCGCCAAACCCGTGCTGCATCACATGACGGTGGCCGTCGCGGCGCCCCCGGAACTCGTCGACGGACTGCGCGCCCGAGAAGCGCTGTCGATCTCCGAGGTCGACGGCGCGGGTGCGGCGCGCCAGCAGGTGCTCGAACGCCGCACCGACACCGCCTTCGCCGTCAGTCCGGACGGGCACCTGGTCGTCTACGTCGCAGGCGGCGGTGGCCACAGCGTGGCCGCGGCGGCAGAAGCGGTGGGACGCGCGGCGGCCGAGCGCGCGGGCATGCCCGTCGTCGTCGACGACGTCGCACCGACCTCGGCCGGCGACCCGTCGGGCACCGTCGAGTTCTACGCCGTCATCTTCGCCTCGATCGGCGCGTCGCTGGGCGCCGCGCTGCTGGGACGCACGATGGGGGCAGTCACCACGCCCACCACCCTGCTCTTGCGGACCTTGTCGTTGTCGGGCTTCTCCGCGGTGCTCGCCGGCGCGGTGACGGTGTACGTCGGCCCCGTCCTCGACGCGCTGACGGCCCACCCGTGGCAGGTCTTCGCCGTCCTATGGCTGTACTCGATGGCCGTGGGCGGGGCGGTGAGTGGAGTCGCGGCCGCATTCGGCACGGCGGCATCGGTCGCGCTCGGTGTGTTCCTGGTGGTCGTGGGCAACGCCGCGGCGGCCGGTCCGGTCGGCCGTCCGCTGCTGTCCGGGTTCTATTCCACCTTGTCCTCGGTGGTCCCCCAGGGCTCGGGCGTCTCGCTGTTGCGGAGTGTGTCCTACTTCGGCGGCCACGGCGCGGGCACGCCGTTGCTCACGCTGGCGGCGTGGGCGAGCGCGGGCGCACTGCTGGCGGTTCTGGCGACGGTGGGGCGGCGGTGGCGTTTCGTAGACTTCGTGGCGTGGCGGTGACCGGACGGGACCTCGGCTATCTGCGCCGGTGTGTGGAGCTGGCGAGCGAGGCGCTGTGCCACGGCGACGAACCGTTCGGTTCGCTGCTCGTCGACGCCGACGGCGCTGTGCGCTTCGAAGACCACAACCACGTCCGCGGTGGGGACGCCACCCGGCACCCCGAGCTGGCCATCGCCCGCTGGGCGGTCGAGCACCTCGACGCCGGGCAGCGGGCTGCGAGCACCGTCTACACGTCCGGTGAGCACTGCCCGATGTGCGCAGCGGCGCACGCCTGGGTCGGGCTGGGCCGGGTGGTCTATGCCGCGTCGTCGGCGCAGCTGACGCAGTGGCTGCACGAGTGGGGCGCACCGCCGCCGCCGGTGGCGGCGCTGCCGATCACCGCCGTCGCGCCCGGGGTCCGGGTCGACGGGCCGGTGCCGGAGCTGACCGAACAGATGCGCGCTCTCTACGAGAAGGCGTTCCGGCCATGACCGAACCGGGCTGGGTCCACCATGTGCTGTGGTGGCAGGTCTATCCGCTGGGGTTCGTCGGCGCCCATCCCGCCGAGCCGGCCCCCACCGCCGCGGAGCACCGGTTGCGGCGCCTGGCCGACTGGCTGGACTACGCAGTCGAGCTCGGAGCGTCCGGGCTGGCGCTGGGACCGGTGTTCGCATCGCGCACCCACGGGTACGACACCACCGACCACTACCGCATCGATCCCCGGCTCGGGGACGACGACGACTTCGACCATCTGGTCGGCGAAGCGCACCGGCGCGGGATGCGCGTCCTGCTCGACGGCGTGTTCAACCACGTCGGCACCGACTTCGCGCGCTTCCGCGAGGCCCGCTCCGGTGGCGACCCGTCCTGGTTCCGGTTGCGCGGCAACGTCTTCGACACTTTCGAAGGTCACGACGGGCTGATCGCGCTGAACCACGACAACGCCGAGGTAGCCGACTACACCGTCGAGGTGATGCGGCACTGGTTGGGTCGGGGTGCCGACGGCTGGCGACTGGATGCCGCCTACGCCGTCCCGGACAGCTTCTGGGCGCGGGTGCTGCCACAGGTACGCCAGGCGTTCCCGGACGCGTGGATCGTCGGTGAGGTGATCCACGGCGACTATTCGGCGACCGTGCACGCCGCCGGCTTCGACTCGGTCACCCAGTATGAACTCTGGAAAGCCGTGTGGAGCAGTCTCAACGACGCCAACCTGCACGAACTGGACTGGGCGCTCAAGCGGCACAACGAATTTCTGGACAGCTTCGTGCCCATGACATTCATCGGCAACCACGACGTCACCCGGATCGCCAGCCAGCTGACCCATCCCGAGCACGTCGAGCACGCGTTGGTGGTGCTGCTGACCACCGGCGGAACGCCGAGTATCTACGCCGGCGACGAGGTCGCCTACCGCGGTGTCAAGGAGGAGCGCGTCGGCGGTGACGACGCGGTGCGGCCCGAATTCGGTTCCCCCCATGAGGGCGTCGGGGAACACGGCAGCCAGGTGTTCCGGTCCCACCAGCACCTGATCGGGCTGCGCCGTCGCCACCCGTGGCTGCACACGGCGCGTACCAGCCCGTTGCAGGTGACCAACCGGGGTTACGTCTACGCCAGCCGAGAAGGTGCGGACACTCTCCTGGTCGCGCTCAACGTCGACGACGACGCCATGGCGGTGTCGTTGCCCGCGTTGGGTTTTCCGCGCGCTCAGATCGTCGCCGGCTCCGGGGCGCCGCCGTCGGACATCGTCACCGAGGTCGCGGTCGCGCCGCACGGCTGGATGATCCTCGAGCCTCGCTAGTTGTCGGCGGTCAGCATCTCCACGGTCGCCGCATCCTCCTGCCCGTCGTAGAACGCGTCGAGCACGGCGCGGCACACCGCGGGCCCGCCGACCCGGGCGAACAACGTCATCGACGACCGCACCTTGAGATCGTCAGGGTGACCGAGGATTTCGCGTGCGGTCCGGTCGGTGTGGGTGAGCAGCGCACGGGCGCACTCGTCGAGGCGCCCGTGCAGGACGGGGTGGCCCAGGTAGGCCCGGGCCTCGGCCGGTGACGTGATGCCGAACCGGTGCGCGGTCGGACTGTGGCCGAGGCCGCGCAGCTGCGGGAACACGAACCAGATCCAGTGAGTGCGTTTGCGGCCGGCGCGCAGCTCGGCGAGCACCGTCTCATACACCCGGTCCTGGGCGTCGACGAAGCGTGCGAGGTCGAACGGGTCATCGGTCATGGCTCCTCGAGCATGGCAGGTGTCCGCGCCGAGTCGCAATCGTTAGCCAACCGCGACATCGAAACCCTGTGTCACAGCGGCCGATGCGGCGTCGCAGCGTGTTCCATGACGACTGCAGAGCGACGGCACCCGTGCGGCGCATGCGTGAGTTTTTGACCAGAAAGGTGGGTTGGTTGCCGTTATGAAGTGGAAAGAGAAGTTGCGCGGTTCCGCGAAGACCGCACTGCGCCGAGCGGCCGCGGCCGCGGTGGCGACCGTGGCGCTGCCCGGGCTGATCGGCATGGCCGGTGGCTCGGCGACCGCGGGTGCGTTCTCCCGGCCGGGTCTTCCCGTCGAGTACCTCGACGTGTTCTCGCCGTCGATGAACCGGGACATCCGTATTCAGTTCCAGGGCGGCGGACCCAAGGCGGTCTACCTGCTCGACGGTCTGCGCGCGCAGGACGACTACAACGGCTGGGACATCAACACCCCCGCCTTCGAGTGGTTCTACCAGTCCGGGCTGTCGACGATCATGCCGGTCGGCGGCCAGTCCAGCTTCTACAGCGACTGGTACCAGCCCTCCCGCGGCAACGGGCAGAACTACACCTACAAGTGGGAGACGTTCCTGACCCAGGAGCTGCCGGCCTGGCTGGAAGCCAACCGCGGTGTCTCCCGCACCGGCAACGCCGTCGTCGGCCTGTCGATGGCCGGCAGCGCGTCGCTGACCTACGCCATCTACCACCCGCAGCAATTCGTCTACGCCGCGTCGCTGTCGGGCTTCCTGAACCCGTCGGAGGGCTGGTGGCCGATGCTGATCGGGCTGGCCATGAACGACGCCGGCGGGTTCAACGCCGAGAGCATGTGGGGACCGTCGAGCGACCCGGCGTGGAAGCGCAACGACCCGATGGTCAACATCAACCAGCTGGTCGCCAACAACACCCGGATCTGGATCTACTGCGGCACCGGCACCCCGTCCGAGCTCGACGCGGGAATGGCGGGACAGAACCTGATGGCCGCGCAGTTCCTCGAGGGTTTCACCCTGCGGACCAACATCAGCTTCCGGGACAACTACATCGCCGCCGGGGGCACCAACGGTGTCTTCAACTTCCCGGCGCAGGGCACCCACAACTGGGCCTACTGGGGACAGCAGCTGCAGCAGATGAAGCCCGACATCCAACGCGTGCTGGGCGCGCAGGCCTCGGCCTGACGGAAGTGATTGCGCAGGCCTCGGCCTGACGGCCCCGAAACCCAGGGAGCCTGCCGTTTCCCCCGGACGGCAGGCTCCCTGCTTTCGTGTCGCCGCCCGGCGACGGGAACAAACCGGACTGGATCAAGGTTGAGCGCATCAGGTTCAACTTTGGAGGTTTGATGCCTGAAGCCACCCATTCGCCGCGCCCGGTGCCCGTGCTGTTCGCGAGCGAACCGATCGTGCTGCCCGGCATGGTCGTGCCGATCGAACTCGACGATGCGGCCCGCGCCGCGGTCGAAGCGGCACAGGCCACCGCCGCGGCCGGGGAGACCGCGACCCTCTTGATCGCGCCGCGCCTGGACGACCGCTACCCCACCTACGGGGTGCTCGCGTCGATCCTGCAGGTCGGTCGCGTTCCCGGGGGCGGTGCGGCGGCCGTGGTGCGCGGCGAGAAGCGGGCCCACATCGGCTCCGGTGCGACCGGGCCGGGGGCCGCGCTGTGGGTGTCGGTGACCGAGGTCGCCGACTCCGAGATCACCGACGAGACCACGGCGCTGGCCACCGAGTACAAGAAGCTGCTGCTGGCCATGCTGCAGCGGCGCGAGGCGTGGCAGATCGTCGACGTGGTCAACAAGATCAGCGACCCGTCGGCGCTGGCCGACACCGCCGGCTACGCGTCGTATCTGAGCGACGTGCAGAAGCGCGAGCTGCTGGAGACCGAGGACGTCGGCCGGCGGCTGCGGTTGCTGATCAACTGGACCGGTGAGCATCTGGCCGAGGTGGAGGTCACCGACAAGATCGCCGAGGACGTGCGCGCCGGAATGGACAAGCAGCAGAAGGAGTTCCTGCTGCGCCAGCAACTGGCCGCAATCCGTAAGGAACTGGGAGAGACCGACGGATCCGACGGCTCGGACGACTACCGGGCCAGGATCGACGCCGCGGATCTGCCCGACGATGTCCGCGACGCCGCGCTGCGCGAGGTCGGCAAACTGGAACGGTCCAGCGAGCAGAGCCCGGAGGGCGGCTGGATCCGCACCTGGCTCGACACCGTGCTCGACCTGCCCTGGAACCAGCGCACGGTGGACTCGGCCGATCTGGCGGGCGCGCGGCAGATCCTCGACGCCGACCACCACGGACTCGACGACGTCAAGGACCGCATCGTGGAGTACCTGGCGGTGCGGGCCCGCCGCGCGCAGCGCGGCATGGCCGTCGTCGGCGGCCGCGGCTCCGGCGCGGTGATGGTGCTGGCCGGCCCGCCCGGAGTCGGCAAGACCTCGCTGGGCGAGTCCGTCGCCCGAGCGCTGGGGCGCAAATTCGTCCGGGTGGCACTGGGCGGGGTGCGCGACGAGGCCGAGATCCGCGGGCACCGTCGCACCTATGTCGGGGCGCTGCCCGGCCGGATCGTGCGCGCCATCGGCGAGGCCGGGTCGATGAACCCCGTGGTGCTGCTGGACGAGATCGACAAGGTCGGGTCCGACTATCGGGGCGACCCGGCGGCCGCGCTGCTCGAGGTGCTCGATCCGGCCCAGAACCACACGTTCCGTGACCACTACCTCGACCTGGACCTGGACCTGTCCGATGTGGTGTTCCTGGCCGCGGCCAACGTGGTCGAGAACATCCCGACGGCGCTGCTGGACCGCATGGAGCTGGTGGAGATCGACGGCTACACCGCCGACGACAAACTGGCCATCGCGCAGGACTTCCTGCTGCCGCGGCAACGGGACCGGGCCGCGCTGGGGGCCGACGAGGTCACCGTCACCGAGGCCGCGCTGCGCAAGATCGCCGCCGACTACACCCGCGAGCCCGGAGTACGGCAGTTCGAGCGGCTGCTGGCCAAGATGATGCGCAAAGTGGCGACAAAGCTGGCCGCCGAGGCCGGCCCCGTCGTCGTCGACGAACCGGACCTCGTGAGCTATCTCGGCCGTCCGCGCTTCACGCCCGAGTCGGCCGAACGCACCGCGGTGCCCGGGGTGGCCACCGGGCTGGCGGTCACCGGTCTGGGCGGTGACGTGCTCTACATCGAGGCCGGCGGCACCGACGGCGAGGGGTCCCTGCAGCTCACGGGCCAGCTCGGCGACGTGATGAAGGAGTCGGCCCAGATCGCGCTGTCCTACGTGCGCGCACACGCCGACCAACTCGGCGTCGACGCGGCTCTGCTGGACCGCCGTATCCACGTGCACGTGCCGGCCGGCGCGGTACCCAAGGACGGCCCGTCGGCGGGTGTGACGATGGTGACCGCGCTGGTCTCGATGGCCACCGGACGGCAGGTGCGCTCGGATGTCGGCATGACCGGAGAGGTCACGCTCAACGGCCGGGTGCTGCCGATCGGCGGGCTCAAGCAGAAGCTGCTGGCTGCGCAACGGGCCGGATTGTCAACGGTTTTCATCCCCGCCCGCAACGAGGCCGACCTCGACGATGTGCCCGCCGAAGTGCTCGCCGCGCTCGACGTCCGGCCGATGACCGATGTCGCCGACATCGTCGCGCAGGCACTCGAACCGGCCCAGTCCGCGGTTCAGGCGGCCTGACCGGCTGCGCCTCCGCCGCTCGGCGTTTCCGGCGGCCATGATCGGGCAAGCCCGTGGGCATGGCCACAGCGACGCACCGGCAGACCGTCGAGCGGCTGCTCGACCGGGCGGGGACCACTTACGCCGAGGAGGCCGGCATCCGGCTGCGCGACAAGCCCATGCCGCTGTTCCAGCTCGTCATCCTGTGCATGCTGGCCAGCAAGCCGATCGACGCGGCCATCGCGACGCGCGCGGGCCGCGAGATGTTCCGCGCGGGTTTGCGCACGGCGCACACGGTGCGCGACGCCGACCGGGCCGCACTGATCGCCGCCTTCGGCCGCGCGCACTACGTCCGCTACGACGAGAGCTCGGCGACCAGGGCCGTCGACATCGCCGCAGCGGTGTGTGACGAGTACTCCGGTGACCTGCGGCGCCTGGCCGTCGCCGGGGAACGTGACGTCTCGCAGACCAGGAAGCTGCTCCAGCAGTTCAAGGGCATCGGGCAGACGGGCGCCGACATCTTTCTGCGCGAGGTCCAGGACACCTGGACCTGGGTGCGGCCGTACTTCGACGAGCGGGCCACCGCGGCGGCCGCCGATCTCGGGCTGCCCGGCGATCCGGGCAAGCTGGCCGCGCTGGCGCCCCGGCGGGCGGCCAACCTGGCGGCCGCACTGGTCCGGGTCTCCCTGGACGACGAGCTCGGCCAGAGCGTGCGCGCACACACGTGACCGGGCATGGCAGGCTGGACCCGACATGCATGCCCTCAGCTTCGCCGTTCTCCCGGTGCTCGCCGTCGCCGCGGTCGCCTGCACGGGCCCGACGGTGATCACCACCGACGACGCGACCTACACCCCGGCCCCGTCGTCGGCCCCGGCGCCGACCACCACCGTCGCCAGCAACGCGCATCTGGCCAACGCCTTCGACTTCGCCGCCGAGGTCGACGGGGACACCGCCTACTACTTCACCTCACCGAGTCGTCGGTGGGAATGCGCGATCGTGCCGCGCGTGCGCGCGGGCTGCCAGAACGCGCAGAGCAGCACCCTCGGCGTCACCGGCGCGCCCCCGGCGGTTCCCGGGCCGGACGGCACGTCCGGTGCGCCGAACGCGGTCGTCGTCGACCGGACCGCCCCACCGCGGTTCGCCCGGCTCGACACCCCGGCGTTCGGTCTCGGCGAGGACGGTCAAGAGGCGGCCGTGCTGCCGTTCAACCGGATCCTGGCCGTCGCCGGGTTCCGCTGCAATGTGCAAGAGGCGGTGGGGATCTCATGTCTGTCCGAGTCCAGCGGCAACGGTTTCACGTTCTCGGCCGATGAGTACCGCCCGCACTACGTCGACGTCCCCGCCGACGCACCCTGACTAGGGTTGAGCCCCATGTCCGCCACGAACACCGCGGCCCCGGTCACCGTCACGGTGACCGGCGCCGCCGGGCAGATCGGTTACGCCGCGCTGTTCCGCATCGCCGCCGGCGCGATGCTGGGTCACGACACCCCGGTGCGGCTCCGGCTGCTCGAACTGCCGCACGCCGTGCAGGCCGCCGAGGGCGTGGTCATGGAGCTCGACGACGGCGCGTTTCCGCTGCTGGCCGGCGCCGACATCTACGATGATCCGACAGCTGCGTTCGACGGCGTCGACGTGGCGCTGCTGATCGGGGCGAAACCGCGCAGCAAGGGCATGGAGCGCGCCGACCTGCTCAGCGCGAACGCCGAGATCTTCGCCTCCGCCGGCGCGGCGCTCAACGCCGGCGCCGCCGCCGGGGTCCGCGTGCTGGTCGTGGGCAACCCGGCCAACACCAACGCGATGGTGGCCGCGGCGCATGCCCCCGACATTCCGGCCCGGCGGTTCACCGCGCTGACCCGGCTGGACCACAACCGCGCGGTGTCCGCGATGGCGCGGCACGCGCACGTGCCGGTCACCGAGATCCGCCACATGACGATCTGGGGCAATCACTCCCCGACGCAGTACCCCGATATCTTCCACGCGGTGGTGGGCGGTCGGTCCGGCGCGGACTACGCCGCCGACACCCGCTGGCTGACCGAGGACTTCATCCCGACGGTGGCCCGGCGCGGTACTGCGATCATCGAGGCCCGCGGGGCCAGCTCGGCGGCCTCGGCGGCCAACGGGGCGATCGACCACGTCGACGACTGGGTGCACGGCACGCCCGCCGGCGATTGGACGTCGGTGGCGTTGCCCTCCCCCGGCGTCTATGGCGTCGACGAGGGGCTGGTGTGCTCGTTTCCCTGCCGTGCCGTCGACGGCCAGTGGGAGATCGTCGACGGACTCGACATCAATCCGTTCTCGCGCAGCCGCATCGAGGCGAGCGTCGCCGAACTGCGTGCCGAGCGCGACGCCGTCGCGGCCCTGGGACTGCTGTAGCGCTACTGCAGGGACGCCGTGCCGTCGGCGTGCACCCGCACCGATGCGCCTGCGATGTCCTCGCTGACCGTCACCGCGGCTTGGTCACGATCGGCGATCACCGCGAGCGCCCGGGCGTCCTCGGCGGTCCGGACGGCCAGGAACGCCTTCTCCGGTACCCCGTCCCGGTCCACCGGCGTGGTCCACGACTCCACGGTGCCCACGCCGCTCCACTCCACCAGCGCAGTGCGGCTCGGCTCCCGGTCCACGTCGGATTGCACGTCGGCCCAACGGAACTCGTGAGACGGCGGCTCGGTGCCGTACACGCCGAAGCTGTGCTTGGTCAGATAACCGCCGTTGGCGGTGATCAGTCCGCGCCGGCCCGGCTGGGCGGCCAGCTGCTCGGCCATCGTCGCGATCGAGTGGGTGACGTAGTTGTTCCACGGCCCGCCGGCGAACGTCAGACCGCCGGTCACCGTCAGCGGGCGGTCGGGATCACCCACCGGCAGGCCCAGTTCGGTCGCGGCGACCTGCACGGCCGACGGGAAGCACGAGTAGACGTCGATCAGGTCCATGTCCTCAACACTGGCCCCGGCCAGTTGCAGCGCACGCTGCCCGGCGATGCGGATCGCCGGTGAGCGGTGGAACTCAGCGCGCTCGCCGATCGCGTAGGTGTCGTGCGAGTCCGCCCCCGAGTGCGGGAAAATCCAACGCTCCGAGGGGATTTGCAGTTCCTTGGCCTTCTCGGCCGAGGCCAGGATCAGCACTGCACCCTGGTCGACCATGTTGTTCGAGTTCATCAGCTTGGTGTAGGGCCAGCTGATCATCCGGTTGCTCGGGGACGGCTGGTAGATCTGCTCCGCGGTCAGGGCCTCCCGGTTCCACGCGTGCGGGTTGGCCGCGGCGACCGACGAGAACTGCGCCCACAATTCGCCGATCCGGCGCCGGTGCGCCTCGACCGTCTCACCCGCCGCGATCCGCACCGCCTGCTCGAACATCGGGTACACGAACGCCGGCCGGTCCAGCTGGATCCGCTCATCCGACGGTGCGGCCATCGGCACGCTCTCGTCGGCTCCCGGGGGCATCGGCACCGACTCGTCCTGCCTGGTCCAGTCCGGCTTCTGGCCGGCGGCACGCAGCTTACTGCGGGCGCGCCACGTCTCCGCTCCGGCGATGAGCACTACATCGGCGCTGCCCTGCTGGATGTCCAGGCAGGCCAGGTTGACCAGGGTCTGCGGCACGTTGCCGCCGATGCCGGTGTACCGCGTGGCTGCCTTGTCGGCGCCGATGCGTTGTGCCAGAAGCAATCCCGGATCCCGGTATCGCCAGGACAACAGGTTGACCACCCGCACCGAGTCGACGGACTCGAGCACGCGGGCGTCGGCGGCCTCGCGCGCCGCCGCCGCCATCAGATCGACGGGCTCGATCGCCGGATTCTCGTCGCGCTGGTTGACCTGGCCATAACCGACGAGCACCGGTGTCCTGGGAGCGAGGGGCATGACTGCACACCCTAACGGCAGCCCGGAGATTAACCAGAACGCCATCGGGTATGGGTTCCCACGCAGCCCGCAGCAGACTTGGATGGAGCGATGACCCAGCACGGCCCCGCCTGGACGACCGTCGACCGCGGCCCGGTGGCCGACTCCGAAATCGAACGGATCGACCGCTGGTGGCGAGCCGCGAACTACCTGTCGGTGGGACAGATCTACCTGTTGGACAATCCGCTGCTGCGCCGGCCGTTGTCGCGCGAGGACGTCAAACCGCGCCTTCTCGGCCACTGGGGCACCACACCTGGGCTGAACTTCCTCTACGCCCACCTCAACCGGGTGATCAAGGAGCGTCGCCAGTCGACGGTCTATATCACCGGCCCGGGCCACGGCGGGCCCGGCCTGGTGGCGAGCGCCTACCTCGACGGCACCTACACCGAGACCTACCCCGACATCACCGCGGACGACGAAGGGTTGCGACGGCTGTTCCGGCAGTTCTCTTTTCCCGGTGGGATCCCGTCCCACGTCGCTCCCGAGACGCCGGGATCCATCCACGAGGGCGGCGAACTGGGCTACGCGCTGTCGCACGCCTACGGTGCCGCGTTCGACAACCCCGACCTGCTGGTGGCCGCCGTGGTCGGCGACGGAGAGGCCGAGACCGGCCCGTTGGCGACCAGCTGGCATTCCAACAAGCTGGCCAACCCGGTCCACGACGGGGTCGTGCTGCCGATCCTGCATCTCAACGGGTACAAGATCGCCAACCCGACGCTGCTGGCCCGCATCCCCGAAGAGGAGCTGCGCAGCCTGCTGGTCGGCTACGGGCACACACCCTTCTTCTTCGAGGTCCCCGACGGCGCGTCGGCGCACGACCACATCGATGCACACCGCCGTTTCGCCGAGCTTCTCGATGACGTGCTCGACGAGATCGCGACCATCAAGGCCGCTGCCGCCCGAGGCGACGACTCCCGACCGGCGTGGCCGATGATCGTCTTCCGCACACCCAAGGGCTGGACCGGGCCCGACTACATCGACGGCAAGAAGACCACCGGATCCTGGCGCGCGCACCAGGTCCCGCTGTCGAGCGCCCGCGACACCGCCGAGCACCTGCAGGTGCTCGGCGACTGGTTGGCCTCCTACCGCCCCGACGAGCTGTTCGACTCCACCGGCAAGCTCGCCGCCGACATCGCCGAGCTCGCGCCGCCGGGACCGCTGCGGATGAGCGCCAACCCGCACACCAACGGCGGGCTGTTGCTGAAGGACCTGCGGTTGCCCGACTTCCGTGACTTCGCCGTCGACGTGCCCGCGCCGGGCGCGACGGTGGCCGAGGCCACCCGGGTGCTGGGGCAGTGGCTGACCGAGGTGATCCGGCTCAATCCGGACAACTTCCGCATCTTCGGTCCGGACGAGACCGCGTCGAATCGGCTGCAGGCCGTCTACGACGCCACCGACAAACAGTGGAACGCCGAACTGTACGGCGCCGAGGTCGACGAACATCTCGGCCGGGTCGGCCGGGTCGTCGAGATGCTCTCCGAGCACCAGTGCCAGGGTTGGTTGGAGGGCTACCTGCTGACGGGCCGGCACGGCCTGTTCAACTGCTACGAGGCGTTCATCCACATCGTCGACTCGATGCTCAACCAGCACGCCAAATGGTTGAAGGTGACCAACGACATCCCGTGGCGCCGGCCCATCGCGAGCCTGAATTACCTGCTGTCCAGCCATGTCTGGCGCCAGGATCACAACGGGTTCTCCCACCAGGATCCCGGCTTCATCGACCACGTGGTCAACAAGAGCGCCGACGTGGTGCGGGTGTACCTGCCGCCGGATGCCAACACGCTGCTGTCCACCTACGACCACTGCCTGCGGTCGCGGCAGTACGTCAACGTCGTGGTCTCGGGCAAGCAGCCCTCCCCCAACTTCCTGACCATGGAGCAGGCGATCGCCCACTGCACGCGCGGCATCGGCATCTGGGAGTGGGCGGGCAGCGAAGTCGTCGGGACCGAGCCCGACGTCGTGCTGGCCTCCGCGGGTGACATCCCCACCCTGGAGGCGCTCGCCGCCGCCGACATCCTGCGGCAGCACCTGCCGGATCTGAAGGTGCGCTTCGTCAACGTCGTCGACCTGATGCGGCTGCAGGACGACAGCGAGCATCCGCACGGCCTGCCGGCCCGCGACTTCGACATGATCTTCACCACCGACAAGCCGATCATCTTCGCCTACCACGGCTACCCGTGGCTGATCCACCGGCTGGCCTACCGGCGCACCGGCCACCCGAACCTGCACGTGCGTGGCTACAAGGAGGAGGGCACCACCACCACGCCGTTCGACATGTTGATGCTCAACGACCTCGACCGGTATCACCTGGTGATGGACGTCGTGGACCGGGTGCCGAGCCTGGGTTCCCGATGCGCGACCCTGCGCCAGCAGATGTCGGACAAACGCATCGCCGCACGCGACTACACCCGGGCCCACGGCGAGGACATCCCGGAGGTCAAGGACTGGGTCTGGCCGGCGGCGCGCGAGTCCGGATTCGGCACCGCGGCGGCCGGCGCGGCCGGCGATACCGGCGGGGACAACGAATGAACCGGTAATCTGACACGGTTATGTCTGACGTCTCCGTGGCCGCCGCGCCCGTCGAGCCCCATCCGCTGGTCGCCCAGCTCTCGGCGCTGCACCATTTCCGGATCTACGTCGACATCGCCGTGGTGGTCGTCGTGCTGGCCGTGACCAACCTGGTGGCGCACTTCACCACGCCGTGGGCCAACGTCGCCGTGGTGCCGGCCGCCGCGATCGGGCTGGTCCTGCTCGTGCGGTCGCGCGGGCTGGGCTGGGCGGATCTGGGTCTGGGCCGCGAGCACTGGAAATCGGGCGCCGGATACGCCGCGGGGGCGGTGCTCCTGGTCGGCGGCGTGATCGCCGTCGGGGTGCTGCTGCCGTGGACGCGCCCGATGTTCCTCAACAACAACTACGCGACGCTGTCGGGGGCCTTGATCGCGTCGATGGTCATCATCCCGCTGCAGACCGTGATACCCGAGGAGCTGGCCTTCCGCGGGGTCCTGCACGGCGCGCTGCACCGGGCGTGGGGTTTCCGCGGTGTCGCCGCGGGCGGGTCGCTGCTGTTCGGGCTCTGGCACATCGCCACGTCGATGGGGCTCACCGCCAGCAACGTCGGCTTCACCAAGATCTTCGGCGGCGGGGTGTTCGGCATGGTCATCGGGGTGATCGGCGCCGTGCTGGCCACCGCGGCCGCCGGCTTCGTGTTCACCTGGCTGCGCAACCGCAGCGGCAGTCTGATCGCACCGATCGCGCTGCACTGGTCGCTCAACGGGATGGGCGCACTGGCCGCGGCCATGGTGTGGCACCTGAGCTGACGCGGGTCAGACCGTCAGGACCGCCGCCCCGGCGACCCGCCCCGCGCTGAGATCGGAGAGCGCCTCGTCCGCGCGGTCCAGCGGGTAGTGCGGGTGGGTGACCTGCAGGCGGTGCCGGGCGGCGAAGTCGAGGAACGCGCGGGCATCGGCGCGGGTGTTGGACGTGACCGAGCGCAGCTGCCGCTCCTGAAACAGATGGCGCTGATAGTTCAGGGTCGGGATGTCGCTGAGATGGATGCCGGCCACGGCCAGCGTTCCGCCGCGATCGAGCGCCTCGAGCGCCGGTGGCACCAGGTCGCCGACCGGCGCGAACAGGATTGCCGCGTCGAGTTCCACCGGTGGCCGCTCGTAGGCGCCCTGCGCGGACGCGGCGCCCAAGGCCAGTGCCAGGTCGCGAGCATGCTGCTCCCGGGTCATCACGTGCACCTCGGCGCCCTGCGCGAGCGCCACCTGCGCGGTCAGGTGCGCGCTGCCGCCGAAGCCGTAGAGTCCGAGCCGACCGCCGGGGGGCAGGTCGGCGCGCAGCAGCGCGCGGTAGCCGATGATGCCGGCACAGAGCAGCGGCGCCAGTTCTGCGTCCGAATATCCGGCCGGCAGCGGCAGCGCGAACGCCGCCGGTACGGTGGCGAACTCGGCGTACCCGCCGTCGGCGTCCCAACCGGTGTACTGCGAGCGCGGGCAGAGGTTCTCCGCACCCCGGGTGCAGTAGCGGCATTCTCCGCAGGTGTGGCGCAGCCACGCGATGCCGACGCGGTCGCCGACGGCGAAGAGCGGCGCAGCAGCGGCGCCGACGGCCACCACCTGGCCCACCACTTCGTGGCCGGGGATGACGTCCGGCCGGTGCACCGCGAGGTCGCCCTCGGCGACGTGCAGATCGGTCCGGCAGACCCCGCACGCGCGGACGGCGACCAGCAGGTCGTCATCACCGGGTTCGGGCACCGGCACGATGGCGCGGCGCAGCGGAGCGGTCGACATCGGACCCGGCCGCACCACCTGCCAGGCGCGCATCTGCGACGGCGTCACGGGCCCGGCCCGGCCGGTCGAGTCCGGCGTGTCAGACCTTGCGCTTCTGCACCAACCCGACCAGCCACAGCAGGATCACCGAGCCCAAAATCGCGGTGAACAGCGTGAACCACCAGCCGCCGCCGGCCGTGTCGAGGAAGAAGCTGAGCAGGAAGCCGCCGATCAGCGACCCGACGATGCCGATGACGATGTTCATCAGGATGCCCGATCCCGAGCCCTTGACGATCTTTCCGGCGATCCACCCGGCGATGGCGCCGATGATGATGTAGCCGATCCAGCCCACGCTGGTCAGGGTCGTCGAGCGGGCCAGGATCTCGCTGGCGAGTAGTTCCATCAGGACCTCCTTGGTGCCGACCGGGTCCGGACGGACGCCGCCGGACCGTACCCCCAGATATACCTGCTGCGGGTAACGGTCCGGCTATGCGAACGGAAACGGTTTGGTCCGTCAGGCCGGAGGCATCATGCCCGGGGCGGTGTTCGGATCGACCGGGACCGGAACCCCGACCGCGGGCCGCGGAGCGGGCGCGTTCGGATCCGGCGGCGGCGCGTTCGGATCGGCCGGCGGCACCGGGGCGTTCGGATCAGCCGGGGGCGGAGGCGGCGGAGGCGACCAGGGCCGGATCGAGTTGGCCAGCGTCACCGCGGCGTCCTGCGGGACCGGGTTCTGCGCGGTGCCGAGCCACACCACGAACCACCGCTCGGGTGCGCGCTGCCCGCGCGGCGTCCCGGGCGCGGTGGGCTCGCCGACCACACCGGCCCAGATCTGCCCGTCCGGCTTGTTGGTGTCGGTGAACTTCACCTCGTAGTAGGACGCGACGCCGTCCAGGCCGGCCGCGTCGAGCGGGATGGTCTGCTGGTTGACGCGGGTCCCGGGGAACGGCATGAAGAACTCGCCCATGTCCGAGGCCAGTCGCTGCGCGGCTTTGGTGTTGTCGGTCTCGGCGCCGGCGAACAGCTTCAGGTCCAGGCGGCCCAGCAGCACGCTGGTGTCGTTGGGCGGCTGCGCGTCCGGCGGTGCGCCTGCGGGCGGCAGCTTCGTCAGCAGCGCCTGCCCGTAGGACAGCTGTGTCGCGTCGGCGACCTTCCAGCCCGCCGGGACGACGTAGCTGAACCCGCCGGCGGCGTTGTTGACCCGGCCCGGCTCCGGCGCCGGCTCGGCCGGGGCGTTCGGGTCAGCCGGGGCGTTGGGGTCTGCCGGTGGCGGTGGTGGCGGTACCGGCGCGTTGGGATCGGCAGGTGGCGGACCCGGAGGTGCCCCGGGCGGGGGCGGTGCGTTCGGGTCGGCGGGCGCCGGGGGCGGTGCGTTCGGGTCGGCGGGAGGCGGAGGCGGCGGAGCCGGTGCGGCCGGCGGCGGCGCGCCTTCGACGGCCGTCGGGGCCGGCGGGGGTTCCGGCGGCGGGGCCGGTTGTGCGTGAGCGACGGAGGGCAATGTCAGCGCTGCCATTGTCGCGCCGGTCAGCGCTGCCAGCGACAACGACTTCGACAGTCTGCTACGGCGAGGGTCCACCTGATCCATGGCACAGAAACTACCGTGTTACAGCCGTGACGCAAGTGTGAACTGCTGTGAATGTGCCAAATTGTTACATTGCGGTGGGCTAGATCAGTGCAGATCAACATCAGTTATATAATTTGCTGCAGCACAAGCACCCCCGCGCCGGTTTCGGGGGTGGCGACGCCCACGGCGCGACGCCCTCTGCACAGCACATCGTCTGCGGCCGCACGCGCGTTACCCCGCCCGGCGCGTCGATTTCGGGGCGTAGCTACCCTCCAGTAACATTGTGCCCACTCGCTGGAGTGCAGCGTCGAACACGACAGGAGGGTCGACGATGGATGTGTTGATCACCGGAAGCGACACCGACCTGGGTCGCATCATCGCGGAAGGTTTCTGCGACGCCGGCCACCACGTGATCCTCGCGGGTCGGCGGCCCGACGAACTGGAAGTGGCGGCCAAGGAACTCGACGTCGACGCGATCGCGTTCGACAACACCGACCCCGCCTCGATCGCCGATGCGGCCCCGCGGTTCCCGTCGCACCTCGACACCGTGGTCAACGTGCCGAGCCCCGTTTGGGCCCCCGGTGATCCGCGCACCTACACCCTGGCCGATCACGCCGCCGAATGGCGCGGCCTGTTCGACACCAGCCTGGTGTCCGCAGTGCTGACCGTGCAGATGCTCGGCGACCAGATGCGTTCGGGCGGATCCATCGTCACGGTGATCCCCGATCCCCCGCACGACGGTGGCGCCGGTGCGGCGGTGAAAGCCGCGATCGCCGAGTGGACCGCAGGTCAGGCCAACCTCTTCGGGGTACGCGGCATCAACGTCAACGCGGTCGCGGCGGGCCGCGGCGCCGAGCCCGGCTACGACGGCTTGGCCGCCACCGCCCCGACCGTGAGCGCCGAGATCGCCCGGCTCTCGCTGTTCCTGACCACGCCGGCCGCCCGGCACATCACCGGTCAGACTTTGCATGTCACCCATGGAGCGCTGGCGAACTTCGGCTGACGTCCGGGGTCCGGACGCGGCCGCGGGGCTAGGCTCGCACAAGTGACGATTCGCCTCGGCCTGCAGATCAACAACTTCTCCTACGGCACCGGCGTCGGCGACCTCTTCCCCACGGTGGTCGCACAGGCACGTGAAGCCGACGACGCCGGGTTCGACTCGGTCTTCGTGATGGACCACTTCTACCAACTGCCGGGCATCGGCAGTCCCGACCAGCCGATGCTCGAGGCCTACACCGCGCTGGGCGCCCTGGCCCAAGCCACCGAGAGCGTGCAGCTGGGCACGCTGGTCACCGGGAACACCTATCGCCACCCGACGCTGCTGGCCAAGGCCATCACCACCCTGGACGTCATCAGCCAGGGCCGTGCCGTCCTCGGAATCGGCACCGGCTGGTTCGAGCTCGAGCACGAGCAGCTGGGCTACGAGTTCGGCACGTTCACCGACCGCTTCGACAAGCTCGGCGAAGCGCTGCAGATCATCGTGCCGATGATCGAAGGCGAACGGCCGACCGTCAGCGGCAAGCACTACCGGACTCGGGAGGCCATGGCCAATCCCCGTCTGCGGGAACGCATTCCGCTGTTGATCGGCGGTAGCGGCGAGAAGAAGACCATCCCGCTCGCGGCGCGCCACTTCGACCACCTCAACGTCATCGCCGGGTTCGACGAGCTGCCCCGCAAGGTCGAGGTGATCGCGGCACGCTGTGCCGACATCGGGCGGGACCCCGCCACCCTCGAAACCAGCATGCTGGTGGGTGCGGTGGTCGGCGGGGAGCCCGACGCCATCCCGGCCGATTTCGCGCAACGCATGGTGGCAGGCTCGCCCGAGCAGATCGCCGAGCAGATCAAGTCCCGGGTCCTCGATGCCGGCATCGACGGCGTCATCGTGTTCGTGCCGACCCAGGTGATCGGGTATCAGCCCGGTCAGATCACCGCGCTCGGCGAAGCCCTCAAGCCGCTGGTGGCGCCGTGAGCTGCGATGTCACGGTGTCCGAACTCACCGCACTTACAGGAAGACACCCGACTAAGGTTCTCGTTGTGGCAAATGGGTAAAGCACACTGAGCCACCAAACCGATCCGTCGAGGAGTAGCCAATGAGCCAGTCCGGAACCAGTGCGTCCGATCGGCACAGAGTGGTCATCATCGGGTCGGGGTTTGGCGGTCTCAACGCGGCCAAAGCCCTGAAGAAGGCCGATGTCGACATCAAGCTGATCGCGCGGACCACCCACCACCTGTTCCAGCCGCTGCTCTACCAGGTGGCGACCGGGATCATCTCCGAGGGCGAGATCGCGCCGGCGACCCGGGTCATCCTGCGCAAGCAGAAGAACGTCCAGGTGTTGCTGGGTGACGTGACCCGGATCGATCTGGCGACCAAGACGGTGCGGTCGGAACTGCTGGGCCACACCTACGTGACGCCGTTCGACAGCCTGATCATCGCCGCCGGCGCCGGTCAGTCCTACTTCGGCAACGACCATTTCGCCGAGTGGGCCCCGGGGATGAAGTCCATCGACGACGCGCTGGAGTTGCGCGGGCGCATCCTCGGTGCGTTCGAGCAGGCCGAGCGTTCGAGCGATCCGGTGCGCCGGGAGAAGCTGCTGACCTTCGTCGTCGTCGGCGCCGGCCCGACGGGCGTCGAGATGGCCGGCCAGATCGCGGAATTGGCCGACCACACCCTCAAAGGCGCCTTCCGTCACATCGATTCGACCAAGGCGCGGGTGATCCTGCTCGACGCCGCGCCCGCGGTGCTTCCCCCGATGGGCGAGAAGCTGGGCAAGCAGGCGCAAGCCCGGCTGGAGAAGATGGGCGTCGAGATCCAGCTCAACGCGATGGTCACCGACGTCGACCGCAACGGCATCACGGTCAAGGACCCCGACGGGAAACTGCGCCGCATCGAGGCCGCCTGCAAGGTCTGGTCGGCCGGGGTGTCGGCCAGCCCGCTCGGCCGCGACCTCGCCGAGCAGTCCGGAGTCGAACTGGACCGCGCCGGCCGGGTCAAGGTGCTGTCCGACCTGTCGATTCCCGGTCACCCCAACGTGTTCGTCGTCGGTGACATGGCGGCCGTCGAGGGCGTGCCCGGCATGGCGCAGGGTGCCATCCAGGGCGGCAAGTACGCCGCCAAGGCGATCACCGACAGCCTGGAGGGCGCCGACCCGGCCGATCGCGAACCGTTCAACTACTTCGACAAGGGATCGATGGCCACGGTCTCGCGCTTCAGTGCGGTGGCCAAGGTCGGTCCGCTCGAGTTCGGCGGGTTCATCGCGTGGCTGGCATGGCTGATGCTGCACCTGGTGTATCTGATCGGCTTCAAGACCAAGATCGTCACCCTGCTGTCGTGGACGGTGACCTTCCTGTCGACCAAGCGCGGTCAGCTGACCATCACCGAGCAACAGGCCTACGCCCGCACCCGGATCGAGGAACTCGAGGAGATCGCCGCGACCGCGCAGGCGACCGAGCGAGCAGCGAGTTGACGGGCCCCGAGCGAGCAGCGAGTTGACGGGCCCCGAGCGAGCAGCGAGTTGAGGTCGGTTTTCAGAGCCGGTCGCCCTGCCAGGTGGTCAGGCAGCCGCCGCGCGCGAGGTGCAGCGTCGTCCCGGTGCCGGTGATGTCGGTTCGCGGGTAGTGCAATTCGCCGGCGTACGCCAGCGGGGCGGCGATGGCGTCGGCGGTCAGACAGGTCAGGCCCAGTTCGACGCGGTGGCGAAGGAGCGGGGTGCCGTCGACGTCGGCGTGCATCGTACCCGACCAGAATCCCTCGCGCTCACCGCTTCTGCCGATCTGCACGCGTTCCCGCAGCCGTAGGTCGGCATCGACGGCCATCGTCAGCCGGGTCTGGGTGAGGTGGCGCGAGGAGGCCGCGACGATCGTCGGCTCCGGGTCGAGGTCGAGCGCACCGGCGACCTCCAGTTCCCACACCGACTGCGACTCGGCAATGCGGGCTCCCGGCAGCACCAATGTCGCGGCGACACTGCGCACGCGCAGGCGCGCCCCGGGCTCCACCACCACGCGCACCCGGATCCCGTCGCCGCCGAGCGGTGTCGCCGCCGACGACACCAGGTGGACGGTGTCCACGCCGGTGCGCCGCACCGCGATAGCGCCGCGGCAGTCGATGTGCGGGGCGTGGCCCCGGCGCGCCGCGATCAGCACGTCAGAACGCATTCAGACCGCCTGGGCCACCCGCAGCTGTTCGCGGACCCAGTCCAGCACCGGCGTCGCGGCCGGGTCGGCGGTCAACGAGATCAGCGCGGTGGGGCGTCCGGCACGCACCGCCTCGGCATCGTGACGCATCACGTCGAGATCGGCGCCGACCAGCGGGGCCAGGTCGGTCTTGTTGATCACCAACAGATCCGAGAACGTGACGCCGGGACCGCCCTTGCGAGGCACCTTGTCGCCACCGGCGACGTCGATGACGAAGATCTGCACGTCGATCAACCCCGACGAGAACGTCGCGGTCAGGTTGTCGCCGCCGGACTCCACCAGGATCAGGTCCAGGTCCTCTCCGGTTCCCGAGTGTGCGGCGATCAGGTCGTCGATCGCGTCGAGATTCGCGGTGATGTCGTCG
Source organism: Mycolicibacterium duvalii (assembly GCF_010726645.1). Lineage (NCBI taxonomy): Bacteria > Bacillati > Actinomycetota > Actinomycetes > Mycobacteriales > Mycobacteriaceae > Mycobacterium > Mycolicibacterium duvalii. The sequence continues at coordinate 1,345,389 of NZ_AP022563.1, forward strand.
CGGATCGCGGTGTGCGGGCAGCCGCCGGTCTGGACGGCGGCGATCCGGTCGTCGGGCAGCACGGCGTGCCGGCGCAGGAAGTCGGCGTCCTCGGTGGTGTAGATGTCGTTGGTCAGCACCGCCAGGGACAGTTCGTCGCGCAGCTGTCGGCACAGTGCGGCCACCAGCGCGGTCTTGCCGGAACCGACCGGGCCACCGATCCCGATACGGAGGGGTTCATCGGCTCGGCGCGCCCGGCGCGGGCGGTCGGCGTGGGCGTGTGGTTGACCGTCGAGAAGGTGGGGAGGCATCGATGTGTGTGCTTTCGTCAGGAGGCGAACAAGGGCCGGTCACGCTCGAGGTGCCGCTGGGCCAACACGTCGAGCAGCGGGTCGGACAGGTCGGCGAGTTCTTTCGTCGCGTCGGCTGCGGTCTGCTCGCACAGCGCGGCCAATCCGAACGTGACCGCGGCGACGTCGCCGGGGTCGAGGGCGAGCAGCCGCTGGGCGGCCGTGGCCGAGTTGGTCATCGTGGTGTAGACGACCGACAGGGCGGTCTGCGCGGGGGTCAGGCCACTCGCGCGGCCGACCGCACCGGCGGCGACCGACAGATGCGGCGTGGGACCGAGGCCGTCCCACGGGTGCGCCGGCCACACGCGGCGGGCCAGCCGGATCAGACCTCGGCCCTGCGCGCGCGATGCCTGGCGGGCGGCCGGAGACGGTGTGCGGGCGTCGGTTTCGACGTCGCCGTCGGCATCCGCCTCGGCCGACAGCGTGCCGTGGTGCACCGCCGCCGCCAAGGATGCGGTGACCAGGCCGGTGGTGCCGATGCGCCGCCGCAGGAACGCGGTCAGCGTGCTCAGGTCGACGACCAGGCCGCTGGTCACGGCTTCCTCCACTCCCCCGGAGTGGACGTGACCGCCGGTGGGCAGCCGCGAGTCCGACAGGGTCAGCAGCGTCGTCAGGTTGGCCATCGGGAACAGGAATCCGCCTAGAAGAGGAAGTATCTCTGCGCCATCGGCAGTTCGGCGGCCGGCTGTTCCTGCCACACCTCGCCGTCGATGCGCACGGTGAAGGTGTCCGGGTCGACCCGGATGTCGGGCAACGCGTCGTTGTGCGGCATCTGGGCCTTGCCGACGCCGCGCACGTCGGCGACGGGGACGAGCCTGCGGTTGACGGCGAGGCGGTCGGCCAGTCCGTCGTCGATCGCCGCTGGGGCGACGAAGTGCACCGAGGTCGTGGCCGCGGCCGCCGGCGCCGCACCGAACATCGGGCGCGGCAGCACGGGTTGGGGCGTCGGGATGGAGGCGTTGGCGTCGCCCATCGCGGCCCACGCGATCATGCCGCCCTTGATGACCGCATGCGGACGCACCCCGAAAAAGGCCGGCTCCCACAGCACGAGGTCGGCGAGTTTGCCCACCTCGACCGAGCCGATCTCGTGATCGAGGCCGTGGGCCACAGCCGGGCAGATCGTGTACTTGGCGACGTAACGTTGCGCGCGGGTGTTGTCGGCCCGGCTGTCACCGGGCAGGAACCCGCGGCGGCGCTTCATCGCGTGCGCGGTCTGCCAGGTGCGCAGCACCACCTCGCCGACGCGTCCCATCGCCTGCGCGTCGCTGCCGATCATCGAGATCGCGCCGATGTCGTGCAGCAGGTCTTCCGCGGCGATCGTCGACGGACGGATCCGGCTTTCGGCGAACGCGAGATCTTCTGGCACGCTGGGGTTGAGGTGATGGCACACCATCAGCATGTCGAGATGTTCGTCGAGGGTGTTGACGGTGTGCGGCCGCGTCGGGTTGGTGGAACTGGGCAGTACATTGGGGTGTCCCGCCACGGTGATGATGTCCGGCGCATGGCCGCCGCCGGCGCCTTCGGTGTGGTAGGCGTGGATGGACCGGCCCTTGATCGCGGCCAGCGTGTTCTCCACGAAGCCGGTCTCGTTGAGGGTGTCGGTGTGGATGTTGACCTGCACACCGGCCTGCTCGGCCACGGTCAGGCAGGCGTCGATGGCAGCCGGCGTGGTTCCCCAGTCCTCGTGCAGCTTGAAACCTGCTGCGCCGCCGCGTAACTGCTCCCACAGCGCCTCGCCGGCCACGGTGTTGCCCTTGCCGAGCAGCGCGACGTTGACGGGCCAGCCGTCCAGCGCCTCCAGCATGCGGGCCAGATGCCAGGAGCCGGGCGTGACCGTCGTGGCCTTGCTGCCCTCGGCCGGTCCGGTGCCCCCCGCGGCGATCGTGGTGATGCCGCTGCCGAGGGCCTCGGTGATGATCTGCGGACAGATCAGGTGCACATGGCAGTCGATGGCCCCGGCGGTGACGATACGGCCGTTGCCGCCGATGATCTCCGTCGACGGACCCACCACGAGATCGGGATGCACGCCGGACATGATCTCCGGATTTCCGGCCTTGCCGATCGCGACGATGCGTCCGTCGCGAATCCCGATGTCGGCCTTGATGACCCCCCAGTGATCCAGGATCACGGCGCCGGTGATGACGGTATCGGGTGCGCCGTCGGCGCGGGTGGCGCGTGACTGGCCCATCGATTCGCGCAGCACTTTCCCTCCGCCGAAGACCGCCTCGTCGCCGGCCAGTCGTGGTCCCCCGCTGCGGTCGTCGGTGATCTCGATGAACAGATCGGTGTCGGCGAGCCGAATTCGGTCCCCGGCGGTGGGTCCGTAGAGCGCCGCGTAGCGTGCGCGCGAAAGCGCGGTCACCGGGCCTCCTCGTCCAGTCGGCCGGGCGGGTCCAGGCTCAGACCGTGCACCTCGCGGAGACCGGCCAGCGGGACGAGGCGCACGCGTTGGGCCACACCGGGTTCGAACCTGATGGCGGTGCCCGCGGGGACGTCGAACCGGTGGCCGTGGGCGGCGGAGCGGTCGAAGTTCAACGCGCTGTTGGCCTGCGGCACGTGGACGTGGCTTCCGACCTGGACCGGCCGGTCGCCGGTGTTGACGACCTCCAACTCGAGCCGGCGGGCGCCGACGTTGATCTCGACTTCGCCGTCGCCGAACACGATCTCCCCTGGGATCACCGGCATCCCCTCACGGAATCGGGTGGTGGACGGTCACCAGTTTGGTCCCGTCCGGAAACGTGGCCTCGACCTGCACGTCGTCGAGCATCTCGGCGATTCCCTCCATCACCTCGTCGCGGCCGAGCACCTCTCGGCCGCTGACCATCAGCTCGGCCACGGACCGCCCGTCGCGGGCGCCCTCGAGGATGTGATCGGTGATCACCGCAACGGCCTCGGGATGATTGAGTTTGAGCCCGCGGGCCTGACGGCGGCGGGCCAGTTCGGCTGCATAGGAGATCAACAGCCGTTCCTGTTCATGCGGGGTCAGTCGCATAGTGGGCGATCCTGCCACGACATCGGGCAGTCAGCAGCGCGCCCGTCAGTCGTCGGGGATGTTCTGCAGCCGGACCTGCCCACGCGCCACGATGCGGTCCTGGTCGTCGGTGATGGTGATCAGCCACAGCTGCTGACGCCGGCCGCGATGGATCGGCGTCGAGGTGGCCGTCACGGTGCCGGTGGAGATGGCCCGCAGAAAATCGGTGTTGTTGTTGACGCCCACCACGGTGCCGCCACCGTTCTCCCGCAACCACACATGGCCCGAGACGCTGGCAAGACTCTCGACGATCGAGCAGTACACGCCGCCGTGCACGATCCCCCAGGGTTGCAGCAGCTTGTCGTGGATCGTCAGCTGTGCGCGGCCGCCCTCGGGCGTCACCTCCAGGTATTGCAGACCGAGCTCGGTGTCGAAGCCGTCGCCCAAACCGTCGAGACCTTCCGGACGTTGTGTGCTCACGGCGTCGTGTCTACACGCGGTGCCGCGGCGGCGGCGCGTGGGGGTGCCGGGAATGCAGACGGGCCCCGCGCCCACGGCGCGGGGCCCGTCCTCGTGTGGACCGGGAGTCTCTGCAGCCCTCAGGACTCCGGCTCGGTCCGGTGGATCGGCTCCGGAACTCTCTGCCTCGTTCTCCTTCAGAGTAGGCAAGGCTTGCCTAATTTAGCAAGACCTTCATCGAGTGGGTCCTCTTCATGCCGCGGACGGGGAGACCGAAACGCACCAACGCGTCGAGCACAGCCTGCCCGCGGCGCATGCTCACCAGCTCGCTCGAGCCGGCCAGGAGCGGAATCTGGGTGGCCGCGCCGACCACGGTGCCGCCGACGAGGTGCCACATCGCCGGGACCGACAGGGTGCCGCGGCTGACCTCGGCCAGCCGCGCGAACAGCGGAGCCAGGGCGCAATGGCTGCGATGGGCGACCCAGGTGGTCAACGCAGCTTCGCTGGGCAGCGCGACGATGCCCTCCTGGGCGGCCAGGCCGGCAGCCACGGGGCGGTCGGCGAAGTACGGGTCGTCGGGCAGCGCCCGTACCGTCGGGTCCTGGACGCCCACCCAGTCGATGGCTCCCTCGGAGTCGATATGCGCCCACAGGTTCTCCAGGCCGTTGTCCCACGCCCGGCCCTCGAGCGCCAGCAGCGGGACGACCCGTCCGATCACCACATGGGCGAGGGTCGCGGCCAGTTGCTGGGCGACGGCGGTCGGGCTGTCGGTCTCGGCCAGGCCGGCGTCGAACATCGTGGCCAACCGGTCTGTGGTGACGAGTTCGGCCAGGGGCCACCATCGCCGACGGGAGAGGTCGCCGATCACCGCCACGCCGTACACCCGGGGGCACGCGGCGTAGAGCTCGCGCAGCCGCCGGCTCGATTCGTGCAGGGGAAGCGGCCTGCTGATGGCCATGCTCGCGATGAGCGGATCGTCGACGACGACCGTCATGACACCTCCTCGATCAGTTAGGTTAGCCTTACTATAGTCATCGCTGCCGAAGGAGCCACCCCCTGTGACCCGACTCACGTCACCGCCCGAAACGGCCCCTCACCGGCCGGTCCCTCCCGTCCGGGACATGCCGCCGCGCGATCGCCCGGGGCGGCCGGCGGTCCGTACGACGCGCGGTAGTACCTCCGTAGTAAGCTGTGCTCAATCGCGCGCAGGAGATGAAGGGAAGATGGCCAAGGTGACTCGCCTCGGAGAGCTCGAGCGCTCCGTGATGGACCATCTCTGGTCCACCGGCGAACCGCAGACCGTCCGGCAAGTGCACGAGGCCCTGTCGGCCCGGCGCGATCTCGCCTACACCACCGTGATGACCGTCCTGCAACGGCTGGCCAAGAAGAATCTGGTCGTGCAGCACCGCGACGACCGCGCCCACCGCTACGCCCCGACGCACGGCCGCGACGAACTGGTCGCCGGGCTGATGGTCGACGCGCTCGACCAGGCCGCCGACTCGGGAAGCCGCGAAGCCGCGCTCGTGCATTTCGTCGAACGGGTCGGCGCCGACGAGGCGGCCGCGCTGCGCCGCGCCCTGGCCGAACTCGAGGACAAGGACCCGGCGGCCGGGCCCGCTGGCGATTCCGGTACCGGCTGAGAGACACTATCGGCGTGTCCGCGGTGGCCTTCACGATCATCGCCCTGCTGCTGTCAGGGCCGGTGCCCGCGGTGCTCGCGCGATCGCGCTGGCCCATGCGCGCGCCGCGCGCGGCCATCGTGCTGTGGCAGGCCATCGCGTCCGCGGCGGTGCTGTCGGCGTTCTCCGCCGGGATAGCCATCGCGCTGCGCCTGTTCCAGCCCGGCCCGGACGGCCGCCCGACCGCGACGGTCACCAGTTCGATCGCCACCCTGGGGTGGCCGCTGTGGACCGTCTACGTCGTGGTCTTCGCCCTCACGCTGGTCATCGGCGCGCGGCTGATCCTCTCCATCCTCAAGGTCGCGGTCGCCACCCGGCGCCGACGCGCCCACCACCGGATGGTCGTCGACCTCGTCGGCGCGTCCCAGGACAGCCTCCCCCGACTGTGTCAGCAGCCGCGACCGCTGGCCAACGACGGCCTGCGCATCCTTGACGTCGCCGAACCGCTGGCCTACTGCCTGCCCGGCGTCCGCAGCCGCGTCGTGGTCAGCGAAGGTGCCGTCAAGACGTTGTCCGACCGCGAGATGACCGCGATCCTGGCGCACGAGCACGCGCATCTGCGGGCCCGGCACGATCTCGTGCTCGAGATGTTCACCGCGGTGCGCGCGGCCTTCCCCCGCTGGGTGCGCAGCACCAACGCGCTCACCGCGGTACGCCTGCTCATCGAACTTCTGGCCGATGACGCCGCGGTGCGCACCACCGGTCCCCGGCCGCTGGCCCGTGCTCTGGTGACGTGCGCGTCCGGTCACACGCCCCGCGGCGCGTTGGCCGCGGGCGGCCCTTCGACACTGGTGCGGGTGCGCCGACTCGGCGGTGAACCCAACAGCCGGATACTGGCCGCGGCTGCGTACGGCGCCGCGGCAGCGGTGCTCTTCGTGCCCACCGTCGCGCTGGCGGTGCCGTGGCTGACCGAGTTGCACCGGCTGTTCCTCGCGTGATCGACCACCTTCCGCGGCGCCGCAGGCGCCGGATGTCGTGCTGTACTCGCAAACCGAAAGGGTTCCCGTTATGACGTCGCCTGAGGCCACAGCTGCAACAGCGCAGATCGGTGTCACCGGTCTGGCGGTGATGGGCTCGAACATCGCGCGCAACTTCGCCCGGCACGGTTACACCGTGGCCCTGCACAACCGGTCGGTGGCCAAGACCGACGCCCTGATCGCCGAGCACGGGTCCGAGGGGTCGTTCGTGCGCACCGAGACCATTCGCGAGTTCCTCGATGCGCTCGAGAAGCCCCGCCGGGTGTTGATCATGGTCAAGGCCGGTGACGCCACCGACGCGGTGATCGAGGAACTGGCCGACGCGATGGAGCCCGGCGACATCATCATCGACGGCGGGAACGCGCTCTACACCGACACCATCCGCCGCGAAAAGGCGATCCGCGAGCGCGGCCTGCACTTCGTCGGCGCCGGGATCTCCGGCGGCGAGGAGGGAGCGCTGCTCGGTCCGTCGATCATGCCGGGCGGACCGGCCGAGTCCTACGAATCGCTCGGGCCGCTGCTCGAGGAGATCTCGGCCCACGTCGACGGGGTGCCCTGCTGTACCCACATCGGCCCCGACGGGGCGGGCCACTTCGTCAAGATGGTGCACAACGGCATCGAGTACTCCGACATGCAGCTCATCGGCGAGGCCTACCAATTGCTGCGGGACGCGCTGGGCAAGACCGCCGGGGAGATCGCCGACGTGTTCGACGAGTGGAACGCCGGCGATCTGGACAGCTTCCTGGTCGAGATCACCGCCAAGGTGCTGCGCCAGACCGACGCCCGGACCGGCAAGCCGCTCGTCGACGTCATCCTCGACGAGGCCGAACAGAAGGGCACCGGCCGGTGGACGGTGAAATCCGCGCTCGACCTCGGTGTCCCGGTGACCGGCATCGCGGAGGCGGTGTTCGCCCGCGCGCTGTCGGGCTCGGTGGCCCAACGCAAGGCCACCACCGGGCTGGCCTCTGGCGATCTCGGTGAGAAGCCAGACGACGCACAGCAATTCGTCGACGATGTGCGACAGGCGTTGTACGCGTCGAAGATCATCGCCTACGCGCAGGGGTTCAACCAGATCCAGGCCGGCAGCGCCGAGTACGGCTGGAACATCACCCCGGGCGACCTGGCCACCATCTGGCGCGGCGGGTGCATCATCCGGGCGAAGTTCCTCAACCGCATCAAGGACGCCTTCGACGAGCAGCCCGACCTGCCGACGCTGATCGTCGCGCCGTACTTCCGCGCGGCGATCGAAACAGCGATCGACGGCTGGCGCCGTGTGGTGGTGACCGCCACCCGGCTGGGCATTCCCATCCCCGGCTTCGCCTCGGCGCTGTCCTACTACGACGCGCTGCGCACCGAGCGATTGCCCGCCGCGCTGACCCAGGGGCTGCGGGATTATTTCGGGGCTCACACCTACGGGCGCATCGACGCCGACCCGGCCGAGCGGTTCCACATCCTGTGGAGCGGGGACCGCAGCGAGGTGCAAGCCTGAACGCAATGTCACCCTGACAGCGCAGTCATGCATATATCTCCATGACGGCGCTCTCAGGGCGACATTGGGTAGCTCAGCCCGCCACTAGACTCGGCTGCGTGCAGTTTCTCGACGGGCAGCGGCCGCCGTACGACCTGACCTACGACGACGTCTTCGTCATGCCGGGCCGCTCCGAGGTCACGTCGCGCTTCGACGTCGACCTGGCCACGGTCGACGGATCGGGCACGACGATCCCCGTCGTCGTGGCCAACATGACCGCGGTGGCCGGCCGCCGGATGGCCGAGACGGTGGCCCGCCGGGGCGGCATCGTGGTGTTACCGCAGGACGTGCCCACCACGGCGGTCAAGCACACCGTCGACTTCGTGAAGAGCCGCGACACCGTGGTCGACACGCCGGTGACGTTGTCGCCCGACGACTCGGTGTCCGACGCTGCGGCCCTGATCCATAAACGCGCTCACGGCGCGGCGGTGGTGCTGTTCGAGAATCGGCCGATTGGGCTGGTCACCGAGGCGGCCTGCCGCGGGGTGGACCGGTTCACCCGGGTGCGCGACGTCGCCATCGCCGACCTGGTCACCGCGCCGGTCGGGACCGATCCGCGCAAGGTCTTCGACCTGCTCGAGCACGCGCCCGTCGACGTCGCGGTGCTCACCGAGGCCGACGGGACGCTGGCCGGGGTGCTCACCCGCACCGGCGCGGTCCGTGCGGGCATCTACTCCCCCGCGGTCGACCGCCACGGCCGCCTGCGCATCGCGGCCGCCGTCGGCATCAACGGCGACGTCGCCGCCAAGGCCCGCGACCTCGCCGAAGTGGGGGTCGACCTGCTGGTCATCGACACCGCACACGGCCACCAGGCCAAGATGCTCGATGCGGTCGCGGCCGTGCGTTCGCTGGATCTGGGGCTGCCGCTGGCCGCCGGCAACGTCGTCTCCGCCGAGGGCACCCGTGACCTGATCGACGCCGGTGCGTCGATCGTGAAGGTCGGCGTCGGTCCCGGCGCGATGTGCACCACCCGGATGATGACGGGTGTCGGTCGGCCGCAGTTCTCGGCGGTCGTCGAATGTTCCGCGGTGGCAAGGGAACTCGGTGCGCACGTATGGGCCGACGGCGGAGTGCGGCACCCCCGCGATGTGGCGCTGGCGTTGGCGGCGGGCGCGTCGAACGTGATGATCGGATCGTGGTTCGCCGGAACCTACGAATCCCCGGGTGACCTGATGCACGACCGGGACAACCAGCCGTACAAGGAGAGTTACGGGATGGCGTCCAAGCGGGCGGTGGCAGCGCGCACCGCCGGTGACAGTGCGTTCGACCGCGCCCGCAAAGCCCTGTTCGAGGAAGGGATCTCGACGTCGCGGATGAGTCTGGACCCGGTACGCGGCGGCGTCGAGGATCTGATCGACCACATCACCTCCGGGGTGCGCAGCACGTGCACCTACGTCGGTGCGGCCACCCTGCCCGAGTTGCACGAGAAGGCGGTGCTGGGTGTCCAGTCAGCGGCGGGTTTCGCCGAGGGGCACCCGCTGCCCACCGGCTGGTGACGGGTAGGCCAGCACCCCGCCCCCGTCGTCGTCGACCACCTCGACGGTGATCGCCGCGCCGGCCGGCAGATCGGGCCGTCCGGCACAGCGCAACGCGATCGGAGTGCCGTCGGAAAGCCGTGCGTCCAGCACGGTTTCGGCCCCGTAGAACCGCGACGCGGTGACGGTGGCCGGGGCCGCGGCCGGGTCGTGGCCCAGCCGCAGCTGTTCGGGTCGCAGCACCGCCAGCGCGGCACCGTCGGCCAGTGGCAGCCGAGCCCGTAACGGACCCAACGCAGTGTGCACCCGCTGGTTCTCGGCCGTGCCCGGAATCTCGATGGTGGCCCCGACGAAGCGCGCAATGGTCAGCGTGGTGGGGCGGTCGTACAGGTCGGTCGGCGTGCCGTGCTGAGCGATGGTGCCGTCGATCAGCAGCGCCACCGAGTCGGCCAGCGACAGCGCCTCGGACTGGTCGTGGGTGACCAGCAACGCGGTGGTGCCGGTGTCGCGCAGGATCGCGGCGATGTCCTCCCGCACCCGCACCCGCAGCCCGGCATCGAGCGCGGCGAACGGCTCGTCGAGCAGCAGCACGCGCGGCTGCGCCGCCAACGCACGCGCCAGCGCGACGCGCTGCTGCTGTCCACCGGAGAGCTGGTGCGGACGTGCACCGGCACGACCCTGCAGTCCCACCACGCTCAGCCAGTGCTCGACGCGACGCCGAACCTCCTCGCGGGGCGACCCGGAGATGCCGAAGGCGATGTTCTCGCCCACGCTCAGGTGCGGAAACAGCGCACCCTCCTGCGGCATCAGCCCGACCCGGCGCCGATGCACCGGCACGGTGGAGGCGCCGCCGGCGACCAGCTGCCCCCCGATCTGCACGGTTCCGGCATCCGGCTCCTCGAATCCGGCCAGAATGCGCAGCAGCGTGGTCTTGCCGCACCCCGACGGTCCCAGCACCGCGGTGATCGTGCCCGCCGGCACCTCGAGGTCGACGCCGGCGAGGACGTCGCGGTCCGCATAGGCCTTGCGGAGGCCGTGGGCGACGACGGAGGCCGCATGCTCAGTCACTGCGCACCCCGCCGGCGTTGGTGCTCCAGAATCCGAGCACGGCGGTCGGAACCGCAGCGAACACCAGCAGCGCCACCGCGTAGGGCGCTGCGGCGGCGTAGTCGCTGACTGAGCTGTAACCCCACAGCCTGGTGGCCAGCGTGTCGGTGCCGGTCGGATGCAGCAGCAGCGTCACCGGAAGTTCCTTCATGCAGGTCAACAACACCATCGCGGCGCCCGCCGCGATGCCGGGCGCAGCCACCCGCGCGGTCACCGTACTGAACGCCCGGACCGGGGTGCGGCCGAGGGCGCGCGCCACCTCCTCGAGCCGGATCGGCGCGGCTTCGATGGCCGCGCGCACCGACCCGATGGCCAGCGGCACGAACAACACGGTGTACGCCAGGATCAGCAGTGGCTCCCGCTGGTAGATCGGCCGCAGCAGCACCACCCCGAGGGACACCATCGAGATCGCGATGACGATGGCCGGCAGCCCGTGGGCGATGTAGCTGACACCTTCCAGGGTGCGGGTGGTGCGATCCCGGTGCCGGGCCGCGAGCACCCCCAACGGCAGCGCCGCGAGCGAGGAGGTGAGAGCCGCGGCCACCGACAACCAGATGGTCGAACCGAGCGCGTCGAACCACTGCGCGCTGTCCCAGCGCGGACCCGCGGCCATCAGCCAGTCGGCCAGCGCGACCGTGGGCACCACCACCGCAGCGCCGAGTACCACCGCCGGCAGCGTCAGCGCGAGTGCACGCCACCTGCCCAGATGGTTCAGCGGGGCCGGCCGGGGCGCGCCGCCGCCGACCCGCGAGGCCGACGCGCGTCCGCGCGCCCGGTGTTCGGCCACCACCAGCGCGATGGCGAAGATCAACAGCACCAGGGACAGCACTGCGGCGCGCGACGGATTGAACCCGGACCGGTAGGCGCCGTAGATCACCCACGTGAACGCCTCGAAACGCATCGCCGCCACCGCGCCGAAGTCGCTGAGCACATACAGCGCGACCAGCAGGGCGCCGGCGGCGATCGCGGCCCGGGACTGGCGCAACGTCACCCGGAACAGCACCGACCAGCCACCGAGGCCCAGCGAGCGTGCCACCTCCTCCTGGGCGGGGTCGACGCGGGCCAACGCCGCCATGGTCGTCAGCAGCACCAGCGGGTAACTGACCAGCGTCAACACCAGCGCCGATCCCCAGAACCCGGCCACCGTCGGGAAGGCCGACACCCACAGGTAGGCCAGCAGGTAGCTGGGCATGGCCAAAGGCAGCGTCAGCGTCACCGCCAACATCCGGCGCGCCCGGATGTCGGTGCGCGTCACCAGCACTGCCAGCGCGACCCCGAGCACCACGCAGCCGGCGGTCACCACCGCGACCAGCAACAACGAGCGGCCGACCAGCGCGGCGGTGCGGGGCTGGGCCAATTCCTCGAGGACGAATGACCAGCCGCGCTGCATGGCCCGCTCGCCGAGGTAGACCAGCGGGATCAGCGTCGCCGCGGCGACGGCCGACGCCGCCAGCACCAACAGCACCGGTGGGCGACGGCCCGAGGTGACCGACACCTGCGGTCAGTTGGTCAGCAGGCCGGTGTTGACCAGCAGCTCCTGCGTCGCCTCGATGTCGTCGAGTTCGGACAGGTCGACCGCCGGCGGTTGCAGCGTGCTCAGCGGCGGCATCTGCGCCGACGGCTCCACCCCGGCGGCCAGCGGGTACTCCGACGTCTCCTCCGCGAAGTACCGCTGCGCCGACTCCTCCACCAGGTAGGCCGCGAACCGTTGTGCGCCTTCGGGATTCGGTGCCGCCTTGAGCACGCCGACGCCGGCGACGTTGACCAGCCCGCCCGGGTCCCCCGGCGCCATGAACTTGTTCTGTGCGGTCACCTCGTCGGCGCCTTTGGCCGCGATCAGTTCGTACAGGTAGTAGTGGTTGACCAGCCCGAGTGCCACCTGACCCGAGTCGACGGCGTCGCGGACGGCCACGTTGTTCTCGAACGACTGCGGGTCCTGCGCCTTGAAGGCGCGCAGCCACTGCTCGGCACCGTCGTCGCCGCGCAGCACCCGCAGGCCGGTGACGAACGCCTGCCACGACGCGTTGCTGGGTGCGAAGCCGATCTTGCCCTTCCACTCCGGCGCCAGCAGCCCGTCGATCGTGTCGGGCGGATCCGGCGCCAGCGTCGGGTTGTACACGATCACCCGGGCCCGGCCCGAGACGCCGACCCAGGTGCCGTCGCTGGCGGCGAACTGAGCGTCGACCGCTTGTACGGTCTGCGGATCGAGCGGGGCCAGCAGGCCCGCCTTCGACACCGCGCCCAGCGCTCCGGCGTCCTGGGACAGGAACACGTCGGCCGGCGACCTGTCACCTTCGGTGAGCAGCTGGGCGGCCATCTCCCCGGAGCCTGCGTACCGGGCCTCCACCTCGATGCCGGTGTCGGCGGTGAACTGCTCGAGCAGCGGCGCGACCAACTCCTCGCTCCGACCCGAATACAAGACGATCCTGTTGCCCTCCTGGTCCTCGGACTGGGAGCCGCAGGCGGTGAACGCCAGCATGGCCAGCACCGTGGCGAGCGCGCCGGACCACCGGGAGATCGATCTCGTCATGTGCGTGTCTTTGTCCCTTCAGCAGCAATGCGCTCGGTCACGCCTTTGTCGCAACCTACCACCGGGTGAGGGCAGCCTCACCGATGCCGATCGCGGTCGGGACCGCCCCGCGATTCCGTTAGCATGTGAGGGATCGCCACGCCGATCCGCCGCCGTCGCGGCCGCGGATCAGTCCACGCCGAAGAAAGGGACCAGGTGCCTCAGGCACAGGAGGGAGGATCGGTCGAGCCGGCCGAACCCTCCTCTAGTCGGCCGGGCGTACGGCCCGGCTCCCCCGGCTCCGTTCCCGGAGCGGCTCGGTGAACGTCGTGATGTCGGTGCTGCCGCTGCTGGCGTTCGTCGCGCTGACCGCCGGGACCGCGGTCTTCGTCGCGGCCGAGTTCTCGTTGACCGCGCTCGAACGCAGCACCGTGGAGGCCAACGCCCGCAGCGGGCATCGCCGCGACCAGATGGTGCGCCGGGCGCACCGCACCCTGTCCACCCAGCTCTCCGGTGCCCAGGTGGGCATCTCGATCACCACGCTGGCCACCGGCTTCCTCGCCGAGCCGGTCGTGGCCAGGCTGATCGCCCCGGGCCTGTCCGCGCTGCGCGTCCCCGAGAGCCTGACCAGCGGTTTGGCGTTGGTGCTGGCCATCCTGATCGCGACGTCGATCTCGATGGTGTTCGGCGAGTTGGTGCCGAAGAACCTCGCGGTGGCCCGTCCCGTGCCGACCGCGCGGTGGTCGGCACCGCTGCAGTTGATGTTCTCGTTCCTGTTCACCCCGCTGATCCGGCTCACCAACGGCACGGCGAACTGGATCCTGCGCCGGCTGGGCATCGAGCCGGCCGAGGAACTGCGCTCAGCGCGGTCCCCGCAGGAACTCGTGTCGCTCGTCAGGTCCTCGGCGCAGAGCGGCTCCCTCGACCCGGTGACGGCCGTGCTGGTCGACCGCTCCCTGCAGTTCGGGGTCCGCACCGCCGAGGAACTGATGACCCCGCGGTCCAAGATCGACACCCTGGAGGCGGGCGACACGGTGGTCGACCTCAGCGAAGCAGCGGTGCGCACCGGCCACTCGCGCTTCCCCGTGATTCGGGGCGATCTCGACGAGACGATCGGGATGGTGCACGTCAAGCAGGTCTTCTCGGTGCCCCGGGACCAGCGGGCCAGTACGCGGCTGGCCGACCTGGCCGTCCCGGTCACCAAGGTGCCCTCGACGCTCGACGGCGACGCGGTGATGTCCGAGGTGCGCGCCAACGGCCTGCAGACCGCGCTGGTGGTCGACGAGTACGGCGGCACCGCCGGCATGGTGACCGTTGAAGACCTGATCGAGGAGATCGTCGGCGACGTGCGCGACGAGCACGACGTCGAGCCCCCCGACGTCGTGCAGGCCGGGCGCGGGTGGCAGGTCTCGGGTCTCCTGCGCATCGACGAGGTCGCCGAGAACACCGAATTCCGCGCTCCCGAAGGCGACTACGAGACCATCGGGGGGCTGGTGCTCGAGACGCTGGGTCACATCCCCGAAGAAGGCGAGTCGGTGGAGCTGACCGCGTTCGACCCGGACGGGCCCGACGATCCGGTCCGGTGGCGCGCCACCGTGCTCAAGATGGACGGCCGGCGCATCGACCAACTGCGCCTGACCGAACTCGGACGCAGCGGAGACGGCCGTGGGTGATCTGTTCGGAGTGCTGCTGACCTTCGTCCTGTTGGCGGCCAACGCCTTCTTCGTGGCCTCGGAGTTCGCGCTGATCTCCGCCCGCCGTGACCGCCTCGAAGCACTCGCCGAACAGGGCAAGCGCAGCGCAGTCACCGTGATCCGGGCCGGGGAGCGCCTGTCCCTGATGCTCGCCGGCGCCCAACTGGGCATCACGATCTGTTCGATCCTGCTCGGCCGGGTAGCCGAGCCCGCCGTCGCGCACGTGCTGGAGCGGCCGTTCGGCCTGCTCGGCATCCCCGACGCACTGCTTCACACGGTGTCGTTCCTGGTCGCCCTGTCGATCGTGGTGACGTTGCACGTGCTGCTCGGCGAGATGGTGCCGAAGAACATCGCGATCGCCGGGCCCGAGTCGACAGCCATGCTGCTCATCCCGGTCTACCTCGTCTACATGCGCGCCGCGCGCCCGTTCATCGCGTTCTACAACTGGTGCGCCAACATCACCCTGCGCAGCTTCGGCGTCGAGCCCAAAGACGAACTCGACGTCACCGTGTCGACGGTGGAACTGTCGGAGATGATCGCCGAGTCGCTGTCCGAGGGCCTGCTCGATCCCGAGGAGCACAGCCGGCTGACCCGGGCGCTGCAGATCCGCAACCGCAACGTCAACGACGTCGCGCTGCCCCTGCACCGGATCCGTGCCGTTCCCGTCGCCGAACAGGGCGCAGGCCCCAGGGTGGGCGCACTGGAGGAAGCGCTGCGCGAGACCGGCTACTCCCGATTCCCGGTGGCTGACGACTCCGGCGCCTACCTGGGGTACGTGCACATCAAAGACGTGCTCCCGCTGGTCACCGCCTCGACCGACGGTGCCGCGGTCGTCGATGCCTCGCTGGTGCGGCCGCTGCCGCGGGTGCCGGCGTCGCTGCCGCTGCCCGACGCGCTGTCGCGGCTGCGCCGTACCAACAGCCATCTGGCGCTGGTGACCAGCGCCGACGGCAAGGTCAGCGCAATGGTCGCACTGGAAGACCTTGTCGAGGACCTCGTCGGCACCGTCCGCGACGGCACCCACCGTGTGTGATTCGCGGCTCGCCGCGGTGTCTGATTCGCGGCCCGCCGCGGTGTGTGATTCGCGGCTCGCCGCGGTGCCTGATTCGCGGCTCGCCGCGGGCGAGTGGCTGCCCCGCGCCGACGCTTACCGGCGCCGCGCCGATGCACTGCTCGAACCCCTGCTGGCCTGCCGGCGGGAGGGGCGGGCCCATCCGGTCTACGACTTCCTGTTCACCTACTACAGCCTGCGGCCCCGCCAGCTGCGGTGGTGGCATCCCGGGTTCGGCACCGTCCTCGGCGGTGAGCCGGCCCGGCGATATCTGCCGCGTACCGGCTACACCGAGCATCCCGACGGTGTCACGGTCAGCGGTGAGCACCTTCACGCCCGCGCCGGGACTGTGGCGTTCATCGCCGACCTGCTGGGGGCCACCGCGTCCCGGCCCGCCCGCTTCAACTGCTTCGGCCTGCACGAATGGGCCATGGTGTACCGGTCGGACACGGTGCGCCACGGTGGTGTCCCGATGCGTCTCGGTTCCGCTGAGACCGACGCCGTCGTCGAATCCCTGCCGTTGCGGTGCAGTCACTTCGACGCGTTCCGCTTCTTCACCGATCCCGCCGCGCGCCGCAACCACCACCACCTGACCCGGCGGTCGCAAGCCGAGAACGAACAGCCCGGCTGCGTTCACGCCGGCATGGACCTCTACAAATGGGCGTTCAAGTTGAGCCCGCTGATCGAGAGCGACCTGGTGCTCGACTGCTTCGAGCTCGCCGTCGAGGCGCGCGTGCTCGACATGCGCGCCAGCCCCTACGACCTGCGGGAGTTCGGGTTCACCCCGATCGCGGTGGAGACCCCGGCGGGCCGGCGGGAGTACGCCGCTGCGCAGCAGGCCGTCAGCGAACGGGCCGCCCCGCTGCGCGCCCGGCTCCTATCACGGACCCGGATGCTGCAGCAGGCCGCCGCCCGGGCATAGGGGCTGTTACCGCTGGGTAAGCTGGACCGACGACACCGCAGACTGCAGGCGCCGCGAGCGCGTGCCAACGAGGGAGGAACCATGGCCGATCGCGTGACGGTGGGCAACCTGCGCGTCGCCGCTGAGTTGTACGACTTCATCAACAACGAGGCGCTGCCCGGCACTGACATCGACCCCGACACCTTCTGGTCCGGCGTGGACAAGGTCGTGGCCGACCTGACCCCGAAGAACGCCGACCTGCTGGCGCGCCGCGACGAGCTGCAGGCGCAGATCGACAAGTGGCACCGGGCCCGGGTGATCGGCGGGTTCGACGCCGACGAGTACAAGCAGTTCCTCACCGATATCGGATATCTGCAGCCCGAGCCCGCGGACTTCACCATCACCACCGCCGGCGTGGACGACGAGATCACCACCACCGCCGGGCCCCAGCTGGTGGTGCCGATCCTCAACGCGCGGTTCGCCCTCAACGCCGCCAATGCCCGCTGGGGCTCGCTGTACGACGCGCTCTACGGCACCGACGTCATCCCGACCGACGGCGGCGCCGAACCCGGCGACTCCTACAACAAGGTGCGCGGCGACAAGGTCATCGCCTATGCGCGCCGCTTCCTCGACGGCGCCGCGCCGCTCGAATCGGGCTCCTGGACCGACATCACCGGTCTGACGCTCGACGACGGCAGGCTCGCCGCGACGCTTGACGACGGCGGGTCCGTCGCGCTGAAGGACCCCGCCCAGTACGCCGGCTACACCGGCGACGCCGACTCCCCGGACGCGGTGCTGCTGGTCAACAACGGTCTGCACATCGAAATCCTGATCGACCCCGACTCCCCCATCGGCAAGACCGACAGAGCCGGCATCAAGGACGTCGTGCTGGAATCCGCGGTCACCACGATCATGGACTTCGAAGACTCGGTCGCGGCCGTCGACGCCCCGGACAAGGTGCTCGGCTACCGCAACTGGCTCGGACTGAACCGCGGCGACCTCGCCGAAGAGGTCAGCAAGGGCGGCAAGACCTTCACCCGCGTGCTCAACGCCGACCGAACCTACACCCGGCCGGACGGCGGCGAGCTCACGCTGCCCGGTCGCAGCCTGCTGTTCGTCCGCAACGTCGGTCACCTGATGACCAACGACGCCATCGTGATGGGCGAAGAAGGCGCAGAGGTGCCCGAAGGCATCCAGGACGCGCTGTTCACCAGCCTGATCGGCATCCACGGCCTGCGCACCGGTGACGGTAACGGCCCCCTGGCCAACAGCCGCACCGGCTCGATCTACATCGTCAAGCCGAAGATGCACGGTCCCGAGGAGGTCGCCTTCACCTGCGAGCTGTTCAGCCGCGTCGAAGACGTGCTCGGACTGCCGGCCAACACACTCAAGGTCGGCATCATGGACGAGGAGCGCCGCACCACGCTCAACCTCAAGGCCTGCATCAAGGCCGCCGCCGACCGCGTGGTCTTCATCAACACCGGCTTCCTCGACCGCACCGGCGACGAGATCCACACCTCGATGGAGGCCGGCCCGATGATCCGCAAGGGTGCGATGAAGTCGACCGAATGGATCAAGGCCTACGAGGACCAGAACGTCGACATCGGCCTGGCCACCGGATTCTCCGGGAAAGCTCAGATCGGCAAGGGCATGTGGGCCATGACCGACCTGATGGCCGACATGGTCGAGCAGAAGATCGGTCAGCCCAAGGCCGGTGCCACCACCGCCTGGGTGCCGTCGCCGACCGCAGCGACGCTGCATGCGATGCATTATCACGAGGTCGACGTGTTCGCGGTGCACCGGGAACTCGCGGGCAAGCGCCGGACCTCGCTCGATGAGCTCCTGACCATTCCGCTGGCCAAGGAGCTGGCCTGGGCGCCCGAGGAGATCCGTGAAGAGGTCGACAACAACTGCCAGTCGATCCTGGGATACGTGGTGCGCTGGATCGACGCCGGCGTCGGCTGCTCCAAGGTGCCCGATATCCATGACATCGCGCTGATGGAGGACCGCGCCACCCTGCGGATCTCCAGCCAGCTGCTGGCGAACTGGTTGCGCCACGGCGTGATCACCGCCGATGACGTCAAGTCCAGCCTGCGCCGGATGGCCGCGGTGGTCGACGAGCAGAACGCCGCCGACCCTGAATTCCGGCCGATGGCAACCGATCCGGACGCCAGCGTGGCTTTCCAGGCCGCGCAGGAACTCATCCTGGCAGGCGCCGCGCAGCCGAACGGCTACACCGAACCGATCCTGCACCGGCGTAGGCGAGAGTACAAAGCAGCACGTAACGTTGGCTGACGCAGGTTGGGTGACGCGAGACACCGGAGCGACGAAGTGAGGGCGAAGGCGCTATGAGCGGGACGGGCCGGCATGGGAAGGCATAGCCTTCCCGACCCCGACGAGACGGGCGGCCAGCCCGAGGATCCGCAGACCGAGCGCTTCGCGTTCGGCGCGGACGGGCCCGGCGACGATCACCGGACGGATGACGAAACCGATTCCGCCGGAGACGGTTTCGTGCCCGGCGACACGTCGCAGAGCAGCGCCGAGCCCCCGCCGCCACGGTCCCGGGACTGGGACGCCGGTGAGTGGACCGGGAGTCACCGTGCCGTGACCGCGGGGCGGCGCGGGGTCAGCGTCGGCGTCATCGTCGCCCTGATCACCGTCGTGGTGGTCGTCGGTGCCGTCATCCTGTGGCGATTCTTCGGTGACGCGCTGTCCAGCCGCTCCGACGTCGCCGCCGCCCGCTGCGTCGACGGCGAGATCGACATCTCCGTCGTCGTCGACCCCGCGATCGTCGAACCGGTGCAAGGCTTGGCGCAGCGGTACAACGACAACGCCGAACCCGTCGGTGACCGCTGTGTCAAAGTCGGTGTGACATCGGCGGATTCGTCGGCCGTCGTCGACGGGCTCAGCGGCCAGTGGCCGGCCGAACTCGGAGAGCGCCCCGCGTTGTGGATTCCCGCCAGTACCGCCTCGGAAGCCCGGCTCGAGTCCGCTGCCGGGCCTCAGGCCGTCAGCGACAGCCGCTCCCTGGTCAGCTCCGCGGTCGTGCTCGCCGTGGCCCCACCGCTCGAAGAGGCTTTGGTAGACCAGAGCTGGTCCAGCCTGCCCCGGCTGCAGACCGACCCGGCTGCCCTCGACGGGCTGGGGCTGCAGGGCTGGGGTGGCCTGCGGTTGGCCCTCCCCCTCGAAGGGGACAGCGACGCCGCGTACCTGGCCGCCGAAGCGGTGGCGGCCGCGGCTGCGCCGCAGGGTGCGCCCGCCAGCGCCGGACTGGGCGCGGTCAGTGCCGTCATCTCGGGAGCGCCCGAGCTGCCCGACAACACCGCTGGTGCCGCGCTGGACGCCCTGATCGACGCCGCCGATCCGCGCACCGCACCGGTGCACGCCGTCGTGACCACCGAGCAGCAGCTCTACCGGCGTGCCGCGGAACTGCCGGACGCGGCGTCGAAGGTGGCCGCGTGGCGTCCGCCCGGACCGGCGGCGGTCGCCGACTTCCCCACCGTGCTGCTCTCCGGCGACTGGCTGGCCCAGGAACAGGTCACCGCCGCCAGTGAGTTCGCGCGGTTCCTGCGCAAACCGGAGCAACTCGCCGAATTCAGTCAGGCGGGCTTCCGCGTCGACGGCCAGGAGCCGCCGGCCAGTGACGTGGTCGACTTCGGCGCGGTGGAAACCCCGCTGAATGTCGGTGACGCGGCGCTGCGCGCAACGATCGCGGACACGGTGGCCACCCCGACGCAGAGCCCGACGGTGACGATCATGCTCGACCAGTCGATGCCGACCGACGAAGGAGGCCAGTCCCGGCTGAACAACGTCGTCGAGGCGCTCAAGGCGAGGTTGGCCGCGCTTCCCCCGGACTCCGGGGTCGGCCTATGGACCTTCGACGGTGTGGCGGGCCGCTCGGAGATCAGTTCGGGGGCCCTGTCCGAGCCGGTGAACGGTCGTCCGCGGGCCGACGCGCTGACCGCCGCGCTGGACGCCCAGAGCGCGTCTGGCGGCGGTGCGGTGTCGTTCACCACGCTGCGGCTCGTCTACACCGACGCGTCCGCCAAGTACCGCGAAGGACAGCAGAACTCGGTGCTGGTGATCACCGCGGGCCCGCACACCGACCGCACCCTGGGTGGCGAGGGGCTGCAGCAGTACATCGACGGCGCGTTCAACCCCGAGCGTCCGGTGGCGGTCAACGTCATCGACTTCGGCGATGACGCCGACCGGGCGACCTGGGAGGGCGTCGCACAGACCACCGGGGGCCAGTACCGCAACCTCGGATCCTCGGCCTCGCCGGAGCTCGCATCGGTCATCGCGACGATGTTGTCGTGAACGGTGTCGGGAGCCACTGCCGGGAAGTTTCCGATAGGCTCGGCGAAGACCACGAGCAACGTCGGTTTCCGCAAAGTGGTTCGCTGACGATGTTGCCCGGCGGCGCGCCGCAATGGTATGACCGCGTTATCGAACTGTCGCATTAACCTGCGAGGATCGACCAGAAGCTCGGTGCGGAGGGGGTTGCAGGACACGCCATGCCAGGCCAGCATCCTCAGCTGACTTATGAAGGTCAGCTACCTACGTTCCCGGATCGGTGGCGGGACCGTAAGCGCTACGTGTGGTTGCTCGGACTCGTCATCCCCACGCTGGTACCGGCGTCCTGGCTGGGCGTCACGCTCACCGGGTGCGGGCTCTTCTGGTGGTCCGGTCCGGTCATGACTGTCATCGTCATTCCGCTGCTGGACTTCCTGGTGGGCAGCGACTCGGACAATCCGCCCGACAGCGCGCTGCAGCATCTGGAGCAGGACCGGTTCTACCGCTGGGCCACCTACCTGTATCTGCCCGCGCAGTACGTCTCGCTGGTGCTCGCCTGCTGGCTGTGGACGGGCGGGGGCGGCGTCACGATGAACCTGGCCGACAAGGCCGGTCTGATGCTGACCGTCGGCGGTATCGCGGGGGTGGCCATCAACACCGCCCACGAGCTCGGCCACCAGCGCGCGAACTCCGAACGTTGGCTGAGCAAGATCGCACTGGCACAGAGCGGGTACGGACAATTCTTCGTCGAACACAATCGCGGGCATCACGCCCGCGTCGCCACCCCGGAGGATCCGGCCAGTGCCCGCCTCGGCGAGAACCTCTACCAGTTCTTCGGCAGGTCCATCGTGGGCAGCCTGCGCTCGGCGTGGGGTATCGAGGCGCGACGCCTGCGGTGTCACGGCAGGTCGCCGTGGTCGTTCCGCAACGATGTGCTCAACGCATGGGCGCTGACGGCGGCGCTGTACGCCGCGCTGACCGCGGTCTTCGGCGTTGCCGCCCTACCGTGGTTGATCGGGCAGGCGTTGGTCGGAATCGCGCTGCTGGAGACCATCAACTATCTGGAGCACTACGGTCTGCGCCGGCAGCCCCGCCGCAACGGCAGCTATGAACAGGTGCGACCGTCACACAGTTGGAACAGCAATTCGGTCATCTCCAACGTGTTCCTGTTCCACTTGCAGCGGCACTCCGACCACCACGCCAACCCGCAGCGCCGGTACCAGGCGCTCTGCCACGCCGACGAGGCCCCCCAGCTACCTGCGGGCTACGCGGCGATGGTGGTGTTGGCCGCGTTCCCGCCGTTGTGGCGGCGGGTGATGGACCGACGCGTGGTGGCGCACTACGGCGGGGATGTCAGCCGAGCCGCGCTGAGCCCGCGTAAACAGCAGAAGCTGCTGCGCCGCCATCAGACCCTCGGTTGAGGTGCGTGCGGCTCAGCTGATCGAGGGCGCATGCTGCGGCGACGGCACGCTGGCCGGCACCCGTCGGTGCACGACGGCACGTCCGCCCCGCTTGGGCGCGAGCGCCACTCCCCTGTCCCACAGAGGTTCCGGCTCGTCGGTGGTCGGTTCGAACCGCAGCTCGCGCAGCAGCGTGCGCAGCGTGATGTCCATCTCCATGTTGGAGAAGTTCGCCCCGATGCATCGGTTGATCCCGCCGCCGAACGGGATCCACATCGGCGGCTTGGGTGCACCGTCGGCGTAGCGGTCCGGGTCGAAGGCTTCCGGGTCGGTGTAGTTCGCGGGATCGAAGTGGGCCAGCTGGATGCTGATGAAGATGTTGGTGTTGGCGGGCAACACCCACGGCCCGAGGCGGACGCGCTGCCTGGTCTGGCGTGGAATGTTGTCGATCACCGGCCGGGTGCGCTGTGACTCCCAGATCACCGCCTGGCGCAACTCGGAGCCTCCGGCGTCGACCTCTTCGGTCAGCCGGGTGAGCAGGTCGGGATGGCGACGCAGTCGCTCGATCGTCCAGGCCAGCTGGGTCGCGGTGGTTTCGTGGCCGGCGACCATCATCGTGAGCAACTCGTCGGCGATGTGCTGGTCGGAGATCGGCTCCCCATTGTCGTAGCGCGCGTGCACCAGCAGCGACAGCACATCGGCACGGTCCTCGGAGTGCGGGTCGGTGCGCGCCTGGACGATCAGCTCACCGATGACGGCGTTGATGCGGTCGCGCAGCCGTTTGAAGCGTCCGCCGGGGCTCCACGCACCGAGGTCGCGACGGGCCGCGGCCGGCAGCAGCACGAAGCGCGACCCCATCTCCACGGCACGCGGGATCAGCTCGCGCAACTCGTCCAGCGCGGCTCCCTCCGCACCGAACACCGTGCGCAGGATCGCGTTCAGGGTGATGCGCATCATCGGTTCGAGCGTCTCGAACTCCTGGCCCTGCGGCCAACCGGCGATCTCGCGCAGCACCTCTTCCTCGATGACCGGCTCGTAGCCGCGCACGCGCTTGCCGTGAAACGGTGGTACCAGCAACTTGTGCCGGTTGAGATGCTCCTCGCCTTCCAGACTGAACGTCGAACCGGGGCCGATGGTCGCACCGAGATTGTGCCCGGGCCGGACGATGACGTCGCGGTGGGTGGAGAAGATGTCTTTGATCAGCGCAGGATCGCTGATCACGACCGTCCGCCCCAGCACCGGGACGTTCACCGTGAACTCACTGCCATAGCGGCGGTAGGCCGCATCGACCGCCTGGTTGCGGACGGTCAACATCATCAGGCCCTGGATCAGCTTCGGAATCCGCGGCCCCGGCGGAAGTCGCACGGGGTCAGTTGTCGCTTCGGCCACGTCTCACCCCTCCGTTCCCGTGAGCCGGTACCTCCGGTCCTGACGCGTGTCGTGGAGACCGAATGCTACCAAGGATGTCGTTTCGGCCCGTCAGGCGAAGGTGTAGTTGCTCAACGGGAAGGTCTCTTGCTCGCGCAGCGCCGCCCGCGGAGTGGTCGGCCGCAACACGGTCTCGCCGTTGGGGCCGAAGTAATACGACCGCGAACTGGCGCAGTCGCCCAGATGCAGCAGAGTGCCCTCCTGCAGACGTTCCATCCGCTCGCGGAACTCGGTGTTGGCCTGCTCGGTCACCTCGAACGTGGTGGCGTTGCGCCGGCGCAGTTCGGTGAACAACCGATCGATGTGGCGGCTCTGGTACTTGACCATGTTGAAGAAAGACAGCCCGCTGTTGGCGTACGGGCCGGCGGCCAGTCCGAGATAGTTCGGGAAGTAGGGCACCGTCATGCCCTGATAGGCCTGGAAACCGTGAGTGCGCCACCACTTTCCGAGATTACGGCCGTCCCGGCCGATGATCTCGATGGCCGGGAAATTCGATTCCCACATGTCGAAGCCGGTGGCCAGGATCAGGGTGTCGATCTCGGTGCGTGCGCCGTCGGCGGTGACGATGGCGTCCGGCTCGATCCGTTCGATGCCCGCGGTGCGCAGGTGTACATGCGGTTGGGTGAAGGTCTTGTAGTACTCGTTGGAGTAGGTCGGGCGTTTGCACCCGAAGTCGTAGTGCGGCGTCAGCTCCTGACGAAGCTTCTTGTCCCGGATGGCCGCGAATCGCTGCATGCCGGCGATCACCGCCGTGAAGTTGACCAGAAACCGCAGCTGGCGGAACTTGATCGCGGGCAGGAACACCACCGAGGCCTGCACATCGGTCATGAGCCGGAACAGGCGCTGCACCACTGGGACTCGGGCAAAAAGGCGCTGCACCGCGGTCGGAATGGCGAAGTCCTGTTTCGGCACCACATGGATGGGCGTGCGCTGGTACACCGACAGCTCTGCGGCCTTCTTGGCCAGCTCCGGGATCACCTGGACGGCTGTCGCGCCGGTGCCGATGATCGCGACGCGACGTCCCCGCAGGTCGTAGCTGTCATCCCACGCGGTGGTGTGAATTACCTTGCCGGCGAACTCGGCGACGCCGGGAATGTTGGGATAGCAGGCTTGTGACATGAACCCGGTGGCGGCGATCAGGAAGCGAGCGGTCACGGTGTCACCACCGGCGATCGCGACCCGCCAGACCTTGTCCTCCTCGTCCCAGCGCGCGTTCTCCACCTTGGTGTCGAAGCGCATGTGCCGGCGGACGTCGTACTTGTCGGCGACGTGCTCGGCGTACTGCTTGATCTCTGCGCCGGGCGCGTACAGGCGGGACCAGTACGGATTCGGCTCGAAGTCGAACGAGTAGGTGGGCGACGGCAGGTCCACAGCCAGGCCCGGGTACCGGTTGACGTGCCACACGCCCCCGAGGTCGTTCTCCCGTTCCAGGATGGCGATGTTGTGGTAGCCCAGTTGCTTGAACTGGATCGCCGCGCCGATACCGCCGAATCCGGCTCCCACGATGACGACATCGAGGGGTTGCTGGGCACTCATGGCCTTCACCGTAACTGACTCGCCGACAACATTCAGCTTGATCCGCCCCGCCTGCACGGCCGTCGCGCGGCGCGTGGCAACCCACCATCCCGCAGTCAAGATGACGCGTTTGCCCACCACAGCGGCCAAAACGCGCTGGCCAGAACCCGGCATGGACGGACCGGGACCGCACGCTGTGAGCGCGCGACCGCGAACCCCGCAATCTCAGCCATTGGTGGTTGCCACGATGAACATTCGGCGAACGGTTTCGCGTCACCGGCCTGAGCATTCGGACCGGCCCCCCGCATCTCAGCAAACGATACGAAAGCCACACCCATCACATAGAGCAGGCAAAAGAGCGTCGTGGAAGGTGTTCGGCGACCTTTTGCTGTGTGGCCGACGGGATCGGTGTCAACCTGTCCGGATTGCGATCCATCGCTAACTGCAATTGCATGTTTGGAAATTAACGAGACCGTTGGCAAAAGCAGTCGGTAAACCGCACCTTTCAGTTAACGGAAGCGTCAACTATCCGATAGGGGTCGCCGTCGGACGCCCCGCGAGGCCATGTGACACACGTCACTGGAGGTCTCGCGGGTGGCCACCACCAACGACCGCCCTGGCCGCCAATCGGGCGCCTCACCTGGGAATACCATCGGCGACTGCACGACCTCACCGGGAAAACTTTTTTTCGCCCGCGTAAGCGACCCGCTGAAGAGCGTGAGGTCAGCGGGTGTTTAGCCTGTCGTGGTGATGTTTGCCACAAAGCCCGCGCTGAGACAATGTCCCGAATTTGCTAGCAGCGTCATTACATGTGCCCCATGCTGATGTAGCCGTGCGGTCGCGAAGCGGCCACATTTCGATTACTGCTGCATGACCTGGAGGCTCCCATGCGCGTACTGTTCAGATCGGCGGGCGCGGCGTTGTTGTCGCTGTTCGCCGTCCTAGTTCTCGGGCTCACCACGGCCCTCGGGCCCGCCGGGGCGGGCACCGCCCTGGTGGTCGGCGGAATCGCCAACCCCCGGGTCTCGGATCTCATCATGAGCAACCTGCTGAACAAGCGGTTCATCAACGACATCCGCGAAGACATCGAGTGGCCCGCGCAGGCGGCGCCGTACACCGGGCGCAACCACATGACCCTCGGTCAGTCGATCGCCGAAGGACAGGCGACCCTCTATCACAAGGTGCTCACGTCGGAAACGCCGGTCACCGTGGTGGGGCTCTCGGCCGGGTCGCTGGTCGTCGACGAGGTGATGCGGATGCTGCTCGACACCCCCGAGGGTGCGCCGTCCAAGGAGAACCTGACCTTCGTCATCGTCGCCGATTCCAGCCGTCAGCGGTTCATCGACAAAGTGAAGTACAACTCGCGATTCGACTACACCTATCAGCCGGCACCGGTCACGCCCTATGACGTCATCGTCGTAACCGGCGAGTACGACGGGTTCGCCGACTTCCCGGATCGCCCGTGGAACCTGCTCGCTCTGATCAATGCCTACGCCGGCATGATCACCGAGCACATGCCCTCGGCCTTCGCCGACCTCGATGCGGTGCCGCTGGAGAACATCACCGTCGAGGTCAATGAGCTGGGTGGCAAGACGACCCACTACCTGGTGCCGGCCAAGACCCTGCCGATCGTCAAGCTGATGCCCTGGCTGAAGTCACGGCAGGACTCGCTGCGGGCCAGGATCGAGAAGGCCTACATCCGCAACGACGACAAGAGCAGTGCCGCCGCCAGCCGGGCCGCCGTCAGCCGTGAGGTCGTGGTCGAGGAGACCGCCGACGACGGTGTCGATGAGGCCGTCGCCGAGGGGGCCGAGGACACCACACCTGGCGAGTCTGCCCGCACCGTGGAAGCCGAGACGGTGGAAACCGAGTCGGTGGAGGCCGATTCGACGGAGGCGGAGTCCAGCACCCCGGCTGCGACCGAGGAGGAGTCGACCGAAGCCGAGACCGTCGAGGCCACCGTCGACGACGCGGCCGACGCCAAGGTTCTGGCGGAGGACGTCGAAGCCGCCAGCGAGAAGGCGGCGACGCGCAACGCGGACAACGGCGATGACAGCGCCGTGGCGTCCGGCAAGCAGACCCGCGAACTGCGCAGCGCCGCACGCTCTGCCGCCAAGGCGGACAGGGCGGACAGGGCACGGGCCTCGACATCCCGCCGGGGATCTGATTCCTAGATCCCGCCACCGCATAGGGAGAGAACGCATCGTGCGGCCAGCCAATCCTCACCGGTCTGGCCCACGGTGCGTTCACCGTTTCGTGGCGGACGGTCGGCATGCTGGGTTCGGCTCAGCGTGGGTAAACGTCATGTCTGACACAACGATTCGGTCTGACGGTCACACGGCCATCCACGGGCTCGGCGCGGCCCCGGGGCGGCTGACCTGGCAGGCGCGGCACGCATCCGAAAAGGCGACTTCGAGCGGCACCACGCGCGTAACATCAATACTGCAAACGGGGGGTTTGCGGTCTCACTCTG
This sequence comes from Mycolicibacterium duvalii, assembly GCF_010726645.1. Taxonomy (NCBI): domain Bacteria; kingdom Bacillati; phylum Actinomycetota; class Actinomycetes; order Mycobacteriales; family Mycobacteriaceae; genus Mycobacterium; species Mycolicibacterium duvalii. The sequence continues at coordinate 1,373,178 of NZ_AP022563.1, forward strand.
GGGGACGAACATGACGATCGGGACCTCGCGGGCTTTCCGAAGCGCGCTGACGACCACACTGCTGGCGATCGTGACCGCCATCTCGCTGCTGGCTACCACGCCGACGGCGGGCGCGGCCAACGTGCTGACCTTGAGTCCGCTGCCGCACCGCATGCTTCCTGCCTTCCAGGGCGTGATGTGCGCAAGCCCGAACACTTGCAACGAGGTGAAGTACTCCTTCGCGATGAACAGGTCGATCGAGAACCTGGACTACGCGATCAGGGCAGCGACTGCCGCAGTGACCGCCCCGGACCCGACCACGGGTGCCGTCGGTGAGGTGACCGACGGTGACACAGTGACCGTCTTCGCGCTCAGCGGCGGCGCCATCGGCGTATCGAAGTGGCTGGACTGGAACGCCGGCGAGGCTGACGCCCCGTCGCCGGAGGTGCTGTCGTTCGTCGTGATAGGGAACCCGACCCGCAAGTACGGCGGCGCCAATCGTCGCTTCGACACCATGCCGCAGACGCAGTACAAGGTGCTCGACATCGCCCGGCAGTACGATCCGGTCGCCGACACCCCCGATCGGTTCAGCATCCTGGCGAGGCTGAACCTCACGCTGGGTTTCCTGTCACCGCTGCACTACGACTACTCGACGATCGACATCAACGACCCGAACAACTACCGCTGGACCGAGGGCAACACCACCTACGTCCTGGTGCCCACCGAGGACTTGCCACTGTTGGCACCGCTGCGGATGCTCGGCCTCTCGGCGCTGGCCGACCGGTTGAACGGGCCGCTGAAGGAGATCATCGAACGCGCCTACGACCGCCCCTGGGAGAGGGATCCGCTCCCAGAGTCGCGTACCGTCGCCCAGTCCACGACGGCCGAGAGCGCGACGACGCGCGTCAGCCGACCCACGGCGCAGACGGTGACCGCCGCCGACGCAGAGCCGCAAGCCACGGACGCCGCCGGCGCCGAGTCGCGGCCCCGCCTGTCGGAGGACCGCGCCGAGGCGAGCACGGAGGCGGGCGAGACCGTGGGAACCGACGAGGCGTCGACAACAGCCGTGGCCACGAAGACCGACGACGGATCCGCGACGGCGACCATCCTCGACGAGGACAGCCCTTCGGTTGTCGAGAACACCGAGGACCGGCAACTGGGCGTCCCCGCCGCCCGCCGCGTCGAGAAGTCCGACCGCGAGAAGAGCCGGACGACGTCTCGCGAGAAGAGCAGGGCGGCCAAACGCGACGCGCGCAGCGACGACTGAGCGCCGCCCCGGCGGCACTTCGCAACGGTGTGCTTGGGTGGCGGGATGGATGTCGGTGACCTCAGCCCTGTCGAACGAACCACGCTGCTGACCGAGTACGCCCGTGCTGTTGATGCGCGGCAGCCTCGACCCATCCTCGGCGACCCACTCGCCGACGAGGTCGTCCGGAAGATCGACTACGACTACTCCACGCTGGGGGTCACCCCCAGCGTGCGTTGCCTGGTCGCGCTGCGGGCACGGATGTTGGACGACCGGGTCCGCGCGTTCGTGGCCGCGCATCCCGATGCCGTCGTGGTCGATCTCGGTTCCGGGTTGTCCAGCATGGTCTACCGAGTCGACCCGCCGGGCTCGGTGGACTGGTACAGCGTCGACCTGCCGGGGGTTCTCGCGCTGCGCTCTGCGCTGCTGCCGCCGCGCACCGGCTCGCACACCGTTGCGGCATCAGTCGCCGAACCCGGGTGGTGCGACGCGATCCCGGCGCACCGTCCGACCATGGCAGTCGCGGATGGCCTGTTCGCTTTCCTGACCGAACCGGCGATCGTGTCGCTGCTGCGCCGGATCACCGGCCACTTCGACTCCGGAGCGGTGGCGTTCAACGACTACGGCCGGGTGAGCAAGCTCAACCGCATCACCGGTCAACTGGCGATGCGCGGGTCGAACTCGCCGCACCTGCAGTGGAATTTCGCAGGCTTCAAGGACCCCCGCCAACCCGAGCGGTGGAACTCCGATCTGCGGCTCGTGGAGGAGGCCAGTGCGATGTTCGAACCGGAGACCGAGCAGTTCCCGCGGGGGCTGCGGGCCGCCAGCCGGCTCGCCCGCCGGGTCCCCGCAATCGCCAGGAAGGCCCGGATCCTGCGATTCGAGTTCGCGCGCAGCTAGCTGCTGCGCTGTTCGGCGGACACCGACGCCGAACGCGGCTTCGCAGCCGGCGTCTTCCGTCGGTGCACCACCACGCGGCCCCCTTTGTTGGGCACGATCGAGACACCTCGGTTGAACGGACGCTCGTCCGCGGCGTCGGTCGGTTCGATCCGGAACTCGCGCAGGATCGCGCGCACGGCGACCTCCATCTCCATGGAGGCGAAGGACGCACCGATGCAGCGGTTCATGCCGCCGCCGAACGGCACATAGGCGAACGGATTGGGATTCGCACCAAGAAAACGGTCGGGGTTGAACTTCTCCGGTTCGGGGAAGCTGTCGGCGGATGTCATCGCCAGGTGCAGCGCTCCCATCACCGTGGTGTCCTCAGGAATCACCCACTCCCCCAGCTGAACCCGCGTTCTGGTGCGGCGTAGCGACGCCGTCAGCACCGGGCGGGTGCGCTGCACCTCCTGGATCGTCGCCCGCAGCAGCTCCGAGCCGCCGGCGTCAGCCTCCTCGGTGAGCCGGGCCAGCAGCTCCGGATGACGCCGGACGCGTTCGATCACCCAGGACAGCTGGGATGACGTCGTCTCGTGCCCGGCGACGAGCAGGGTCAGCAGTTCGTCGGCGATGTGCTGGTCGGAGATCGGCGTACCGTCGTCGTAGCGCGTGCGCAGCAGCAGCGTCAGCACGTCCTGACGGTCGTCGAAGTCCGGATCGGCGCGGGCGTCGGAAATCAGCTTCGCGATCAGATCGTCCATCCGGCGGCGGTACTGGGCGAAGTGACCCCCGGGGCTCCATCTGCCGACATCGCGCCGAAACACCTCGGGTAGCAACGCGATACGCGACCCGAACTCCACCGCGGCGGGCATCAGAGTGCGCATCTCCTCGAGTTCGGCGCCCTCGGCGCCGAAGACCGCACGCAGGATGGTGTTCAGCGAGATGCGCATCATCGGTTCGAGGGTCTCGAACTCGACGCCCTCCGGCCACGTGGAGAGCTCGGAGCGCACCTCGGCTTCGGTGATGGTCTCGTAGGAGCGCATGCTCTTGCCGTTGAACGGCGGAAGCAGCAGTCGGCGGCGTGCCAGCAGCTCATCACCCTCGAGGGCGAACACCGAGCCCTCACCCAGGATCGCGCTGAGATTCTTCTTCGGCCGTCCGATGAGTTCGCGGCTGGAGCTGAACAGCTCCTTGATGTCGCTCGGCGAGCTCAGGATGACCATCCGGCCGAACAGCGGCACGTTCAGCGTGAAGGCGCTGCCGTACCTCTTGGACAGCGCCGTCAGCATGCTGCTCTGGATCGCCACCATCCCAAGGCCCTGCAGCACCTTCGGCGCCCGCGGTCCGGGAGGCAGACGCACCGGATCTGTTGTCGCCGTGGTCATTTCGTCACCCCTCTAGGCCATCGTGTAGTCGGTGAGCGGGAAGCGCTCCTGCGCCTTGACCGCACTGCGTACCGACGTCGGCCGGAACAGCGGGGACTCGCCCCTGCCGTTGAACCAGTATGACCGCGACGTGGCGCAGTTGCCCAATCGGAAGACCGAGTCGTCGAGCAGGCGCAGCATCTCGTCGAGGAACCGGGCGTTGGCGTCCTCGGTGACCTCGAAGGTGGTCGCGCCGCGTCGCTGCAACTCGCCGAACAGCCGCCGCATGTGCCGCATCTGGGTCTCGACGGTGTCGAACCAGCTCATCCCCACCCAGGCGTATGGACTGGCCTGGGTCAGCATGTTCGGGAACAGTGGCACCGTCATTCCCTCGTAGGCCTGGAACCTGTTCTCGCGCCACCACTTTCCGAGGTCTCGGCCCTCCCGCCCGATGACCTCGATGGCGGGTAGATTCGATTCCCACACGTCGAACCCGGTGGCCAGCACCAGCGTGTCGACGACGCGCTTGGTGCCGTCTCTGCCGACGATGCCGTCGGGTTCGATCCGATCGATGCCCCCGGTCTCCAGATGCACGTTCGGCTTGGTGAAGGTGCGGTAATAGACGTTCGACAACGTGGGCCGCTTGCAACCGAAGTCGTAATCCGGCGTCAGCTTGCGGCGCAGTTCCTTGTCGCGGATGGCCAGGAACCGGTGCAGCGCACCGATCTTGGCGGCGATGGTGTTGATCGGCCGCAGCTGACGGAACTTCCACATCGCCAGCGTCGTCATGAAGTCCATGAACATGTCGCTGGAGAGACGGACGAAGCGTTGGGTCGCCGGGAACCTGGCGAAAATGCGCTGAGTGCGGGGCCCGAATGACAGGTCCAGCTTCGGCATCACCCAGATGGGGGTGCGCTGATAGACCGTCAGGTCGGCGACATCTTCGGCCAGCTTCGGGATGAGTTGGACGCCGGTGGAACCGGTCCCGATGATCGCAGCGCGCTTACCGCGCAGCGAATAGTCGTCGTCCCAATCCTGGGCGTGCAGCACGGTGCCGGCGAACGTGTCGATGCCGGGGATGTCGGGCTTCTTGGGCTGGCACAGATACCCGGTCGCGAGCACCAGGAACTGTGCCTGCAGCGTCTGGCCACCGGCCAGCGTCACCAGCCAGCGCTGGGTTTCGTCATCCCAGCGGGCGCCGTCCACGACGGTGTTGAAGCGCATGTAGCGGCGCAGGTCGTACTTGTCGGCGACGTGTTCGGCGTAGCTCTTCAGCTCAGCACCCGGGGCATACAGCCGCGACCAGTACGGGTTGGGTTCGAACCAGTACGAATAGGTGGTGGACGGGACGTCAACCGTCAATCCGGGATAACGGTTGACGTGCCACGTCCCACCTAGGTCGTCCTCGCGGTCGAGGATCGCGAGGTTGTGGTAGCCGAGCTCGTTGAGCGCGATGGCCGCGCCCATGCCGCCGAACCCTGCACCGACGATGACGGCGTCGAACTGCGTGGTGGTCACTCGGCGATACTACGGGCTCGGTGGGGGTGAATCCCACCGGCCGCAGACGAGCTTCGGCTACCCACTAGCTAACTGTCGGAGCCCTTGTCCGAGCCCGAGCCCGACGAGCGCTTGGAGCTCGAGCTGTCGCCGCTCGTGCCGGAGCCGCTGGACGAGGACGAGCTCGACGACGAGGTGGAGGTGGATTCCTTCGACTCGTTCGACTCGGTCTTGCTCTCCTGGGCCTCGTTGCTGCGCTTGAACTTGTCGCGCACCGACTTCACCGCATCGGCGACCGGATCGGAGGTGGCCTCCTCAGCGGCCTCGGTCTCCTCCGGGGCTTCCTCGACCGGGGTCTCCTCGACGGGGGTCTCCTCGACGGGGGTCTCCTCGACCGGGGTTTCCTCGACGGGGGTCTCCTCGACGGGGGTCTCCTCGACCGGGGTCTCGTCGACCGGGGTTTCCTCGACCGGGGTTTCCTCGACCGGGGTTTCCTCGACCGGCGTGGTGGGCTCCTCGGTCTTGTCCTGCGGCTTCAGGATCTCGGTCGCCTTGGCCTGGATGGCCTGCAGCGTCTTGCTGAGATCGCTCTCCGCGGGAGCGGCTTCCTCGGTGCTCTCCTCAGCCTCGGCCTGCCGCGCGGCGAGCACGGTGGTGTCCTCGGCGCCGGCGTCGCTCTCGTCCGCCGGCACATAATCGGGCTCGAGGTAGTCCTCGGTCGGCAGCGGCAGCCCCGTGGGCGTCTTGGCCTGCCACGGGAACAGCGGCTGCCAGCCGTCGTTGACCGGCTCCGGGAAGCCGTCCGACGGCTTCCAGCCCACCGGCATGAACGGGTCATACGGGTTGCACTGCGGGCACAGAATCTTCGCGAACGGCCGCACGAAGTACGCCGCGGTGGAGTAGCGCGGGTTCCAGATGTAACTCTGCGGCTCGAACGGGTTCCACATGATCGCCAGCGTCTCGGCGAACTTGCGGTAGGCCATCATCTGCTCGTCGAACGTCGGGAACTTGACCGGCTCGGGGTCTTCGAGCAGGTAATCCCACAGCGCATTCGATCCGGCGTTCGGGTCGAGCTTGCGCGTCTCACCGTGCCACGGGATGTAGCTGTTGGGGTAGAGCTGTTCGCCCAGTGCGGTCGGCTTCCCGGTCGCTTCGTCATACAGCGCCGGGTCCCACTCGTCCGTCGGGTTCCCGTTCTCGTCTTTGAGTTTGAAGTCCGCCGAGGCATCCTCGCCGATCTCGTAACCCCAGTAGTTCTCCCGCGAACTGACCGGATTCCACTTCGGGGTGCCCTCGGGGCCGTCGGGGGCGCCGTAGGTGAACCCGTCACCGAAGTAGAAGGACAGCGGGTTGACGCGGAACATGCTGTTGAGCATCTTGTCGCCCTCGGGGCACGGCGGCAGGCCCGAGCAGCCGTTGTGCATGGGCAGATTGGCGGCCATCCACGATTCGGCGGCCTCGCCGTACGGCTGCCAGAGCGGCTTGAACGGCGTCATCAGCGCGACGGTTGCGTAGGCCATGGCGGGGTTCGGCGGATCCCAGCCCAGCACGTTGACCTGTGAGTAGACCCACCAGTTGCCACTCTTGGCCCACGAGTCGGCCCAGAAGTTGACCGCGTCGACATGAGCTTGCGGGGCGTTGAGGACCGCGTTGATCAAGTTGGGCAGGATGTTGGCCGCCGACCGGGCGGTCAGGTTCACATCCGCGGTGACACTTCGCGCTTCCGGTTGCTGAGCCTGCGCGAGAGCAGTAGGCGTAACGGGAGTAACGGAGATGACACTGGCCCCCACCAGCGCAACGCCAGCCGTGACATACGAACGTACGGCAGCAGGCATGACGCCCCTTTCGAATTCAGATTGCTGAGCGATGTTAGGACAGCGAGAACCGTATCCAAAAAGAGACCGAGTGTCTAGCAAACGAATCGATCCTGTCACAATTCACAACTTTGCTGACGGATGCGTTAGTTACTTGAGCTGCGGCTTCGAGGCAAAGAAAGATGGCGCATCGAGCAGGTGACACCCGGCTGTGCGCAAATAGGACGCGGTACACGTCAGTTTCGTTTTCTGGCTTCGCCGGGTAATCGCCGTCGGGCGCGTCAGCGTTACAGACCGCGGGCGCCGAGCCATTCGTCGATTCGGTTGCCAACGGCCGCCCAACCGGGTTCCAGCATCATATTGTGCCCCATATCGGGGAACAACTCGGCGGTCGTGCGGTAGGCCCGCGCCGTTTCGTGGACTTCGAGCTCGGTGACGGCGCCGTCGCGTCGCGCCCCGAGGACCAGGACCGGGGTCTCGACGCGCTCGGGACGGGGTCGGTCGTAGAGGCCGTCGAGGCCGGAGCGGGCACTCTCCTCCTGGAGCCTCGCCACGCAGTTCGCGACGACGTCGTCAGGGGTGCTCGGGGAGAAGAATCGCTCGCGCGCCAGCGCGAGGGTGCCGACATAGGGCAGCGACCTGCCGGTCGCCGACATCCGCGCGAAGTGCCACGGGTGCCGGCGCAGCCAGCGCAACCCCGATGCGATGTACCCGGAGGGCGGCATCGAGGCCATCAGCACCGCCGCCGGCGCCGCGCGGGTCTGCAGGTACTTCTGCACCAGGTAGCCGCCCATGGAATGGCCGACCAGAACAGGTGCGGTCGGCAACGTGTCGGCCACCGCGGCGATGTCGGCGAGGTAGTCGGCGAACGAGCATCGGCGCAGCGGCTTGGCGGTGGTGCTGGTGCCGTGCCCGCGCAGGCTCAGCGCGACGGCGTGGTAGCCGCGGTCGGCGAAGAAGTCCAGGAAGTGGTCGTCCCAGCACCATGCGGCATGCCAGGCCCCGTGGACGAACAGCAGTGGGATCGGGTGGGAATCGGTCGCGGAGCCCTTGGCGATGACCTCGAGTGCTTCGGGCACGACCCGATAGTACGGTCGGTGAAGTGACGCGCGGTTTTCGGTTCGGTCTGCTCGACGGCATTGTCAACACCAGGTTCTCGGCATCCCTGCCCGCCACGTCGGCTGCGCTGACCGCCGCCGCGACCGGGGCTGATTCTCTGTGGGTCGGTGACCACCTGAACTCGCTGGTCCCCCGGTCGCTGGCCACCCCCGAGCACCTCGGCGTCGGCGCCAGACTCATTCCGAAGGTCGACGCCGTACTCGAACCGTGGACGATGCTGGGTCATCTCGCGGCGCGCAACCGGTTCCGCCGCCTGCGGCTCGGGGTCTGCGTCACCGACGCCAGCCGCCGCAACCCCGCCGTGACCGCGCAGGCCGCGGCAACGTTGCACCTACTCACCCGTGGCCGCGGGCTGCTGGGCATCGGTGTCGGTGAACGAGAGGGCAACGAACCCTACGGCGTCGAGTGGACCAAGCCGGTGGCACGCTTCGAAGAAGCGCTGGCCACCATCCGTGCCCTGTGGGACAGCGGCGGCGAACTGGTCACCCGGGACTCGCCCTATTTCCCGTTGCGCAACGCGCTTTTCGACCTCCCGCCGTACAAGGGCACGTGGCCCGAGATCTGGGTTGCCGCCCAAGGTCCGCGCATGCTGCGCCTCACCGGCCGCTACGGCGACGCCTGGGTTCCCTTCACGATCTCGCGTCCGGCCGACTACGCCGACTCACTGGCGACGGTCCGGGCCGCGGCCTCCGATGCCGGCCGCGACCCGATGGCGATCGTTCCCGCGCTCAACCGCGCCGTGGTGTGCGGGCGCACCCGCGACGACGTCGACGAGGCGCTCGACGGGGTCCTGTTCAAGACGATGGCGCTGGCGGCGCCCGCCCACGCGTGGGCGCGGCACGGCGTCGAGCACCCGTTGGGCGCCGACTTCTCCGGCGTGCAGGACCTGATTCCGCAAACGATGGACTACGAGTCGGCGTTGTCGCACATCAAGAAGGTGCCGGTGTCGCTGATGAAGGAACTGTGCTTTCACGGCACCCCCGGCGAAGTCCTCGATCAGGTCGCCGAATGGCGCGACGCCGGCCTGGGCTACCTGCTGGTGATCAACGGCAGCCAGCTCAATCCGAGGTTGACCAAAGCAGTGTCGGCCAGCTTGCCGTTCGCGCGGGTGCTGCGCGGGTTGAAGCGGATGTGACGCCGCGCTGGTCACGGCGTTGCCCGGATCGCGGTGTGGATGAGCGTAATGCGTGGCCCGGCGCCGACGCGGGCGGGCGCAGGCGGGATCCGACTGACGCCGGTCAATCAGATTGCGGCCGGGTGCCCCCGTCGACCCTCGTTGACGAATGCGTTAAATCGCTGGCAGCGGCCCCGGGCTGGTGCACCCGGGGCGTGCCGACGTCGGCGGAGACGGTACGACAGCCCGAAAGTTGTGACTTCTGTGAAATAACTCGATCCGCCGGACTAGGTGGGACCCAGCAGATAAGGTAAGTTTGCTGACCAGGCTCCGAGCCGGAGCCTTCCGATGTGGTGGAACACCATGTCGCCGTTGATGAATCCGAAAGGGGGGCCGTCGATGCTCGCATCGGTTCGCCCGTACGCCACCGCAGGTGTCGCACTGGTGGGGGCCAGTGTCATGGCTGTTTCACCGATCATGGTGCCGCCGGCCCAGCCCGAGGTCCGCAACATCGAGGCCACCGTCGCCCTGACCGCCACCACGTCGCTGGCCTACGTGCCGATCAACATGATTCATGCGCTGATCAATGCGCCGGGCAACTTCATCTTCGGCGTCGAGCAGTTTGCGGCAGCGATGGCCGCCAGCGGTGACTGGAACGCGTCGCACCCGATGAACGTGTGGGGCTGGGACGACGCGAACCCCGCGCACGCGTGGAGCATGATGAACATGTTCGTGCCCTTCCCGGCGCTGTCCCGTCCGCTCGGGAAACACCTGAACTGGTATCTGGCCGCGAACCTGCCCATGCACGAGGGCTGCGCCTTCGAATGCCCCGACCTGGGCGGGATGCTGGGCAAGATGTTCAAGGTCCCGATGTCGGAGTTCTACAAGCCCGGCGGGTACACCTTCCCGGAAGTCGTCAACCCGGTCGGTGAATGGGAGACGGACTGGTCCGAGAAGAACGTCGAACTCGACCCGCTCGAGCCGGTCAAGTCGGTGTGGAACTACCTGGTCTCCAAGCCGGAGGCAATTCACATCCCGAGCGCCTACGAGGTCATCACCGCGTTCGCGAATCTCGCTCGGGCGCTTCAGATCACCGGACACGTGCCGGACTTCTTCGCGGTCGATGAGATCGAGACGTTCTTCAAGTTGTTCGTGCGCAAGCCGAAGGAGATCGCCGAGATCCCGCCAGTCAACCCCGACGATCCGGCGTACACCGACCCCGACACCGAGACCGACGAGACGCCGGAACCGCCTGCCGAGGGGTTGATGCGGGTCGCCGACACCAAGACGCTCGCCGACGGGGCCACTGACGCGGCCCAGACCTTCACCCTGACGGTCGACACGGCCGCCGAGGCCCCGGATACCGAGGAGGCGGAGGCCGTCGAGGAGACGGAGATCGTCGCCGCGGAGACCGTCGAGACGGAGACGGTGCAGGCGCCCGCCGAATCCGAGGAGACCCAAGAGGCCGACGAGGTCGCCGAGGTGGTGACGCCCGAGCCCGAGGAGAAGGCCGAGGAGTCCAAGCCGAAACAGCAGACCGGCGGCCGGCACCGCCGGAACGACGACAGCGACCGGAGCTGGAGCCGCTCAGCCGAGCGGGTCGGATCGAGCCTGTCGAAGGTGGCCGATGCGTTCAAACGGTCCACCGGTTCCGGCTCGGACAGCGACAGTTCCTCCGAGAGCAGGTCGAGCAGCAGGGCCGGCTCGGAGGCCGCGGCCTGACGGGAAGCCCCGCGAAAAGGGGCCACGCGGACGCTGTCCGCGTGGCCCCTTTTTTGGGCTTTCAGGTCCGGGTCAGACCTTCTCGAGGCAGTACGACCGGTATTCGACCGCGTGGCTCTGGGCGTCGCGGTACAGCCGTGACCCCGGAACGCCGGTGAAGTTGCGTCCGAAGCCGTGCAGGAATCCCGGCAGGTAACGCTTGATGAGTTCGTCGGACAGGTGGGCGGTGAGGTCCAGACCGCGCAACACCTCGTCGTTGATGACGCGCTCGTTGATCATCTTCATTCCGGAGTTCTTCAAGGCGCTCTCCCAGTGGTCGAACTCCTGGCGCCCGTACACGTCCGACTGCAGGAAACGTCCACCCGGCCGCAGCACCCGGCGAACCTCGGAGAGGAACTTCTCCAGCGAGGGGTAGGCGTGCGAGGCCTCGATGTTGATCACCGCGTCGAAGGAGTTGTCCGGGAAGGGCAGATCCTCGGCGTTCCCGTGCACGAACTGCAGGTTCGGCATCTGATGCCGCTTCGAGCAGAACTTGATGGCGTCGGGGTTGAAGTCCAGCCCGGTGTAGCTGGCGGGCTTCAAATACCGGGTGATGTAGGAGGCGCCGCCGCCGTGACCACTGCTGCACTCCAGGACCTGCTTGCCCGCGAGGTCGGTGCCCGCCTGGGTCGCCGTGCTGTGGTAGAGCTGGATGTAGTAGCGGTTACGCTCGTCCGCTTCGTCCAACTGCAGTCCCATCGGCGGGTCCTCTTCGAACCCCCAGTTCAGGAACTGGACGTCGTCGTCGGCGTGGAGCCGCCGCGTCCACATCGGATACCAGTACTTCGCCACAATCTTCTTGAAGAGCGTGGTGCTTCCGAGGCGGTCAATTCGGTCTCTTTGACTTGTGGCCATGTCCGGGGAGTATGCCAGGCAGGTCCCGTGAAAGCGACATCGGGGCAAACTCTCGCCGGGTCCGGAACGCGCGTCAGTGCCGGTCTCCGAGAGTGGAGACGCTGCGCGTTCGCGCGTCGCCCAGCGAAGTGCCTGAGCGGCGATAGACGACGGCCCGGCCGCCCTTCTCCGGCGCCATGTTGGTGCCCCGGCTGTGGCGACGCTCAGCCGGTGCCGTGGTGGGTTCGAATCGCAGCTCGCGCAGCATGGTGCGCAGCGCCACGTCCATCTCCATCGTGGCGAACGCCGACCCGATACACCGATAGATACCGCCACCGAAAGCCACCCACGCCGGCGGCAGCTTGCCGATCTCGGCATAGCGATCCGGGTTGAACGCCTCGGGATCGGTGAACTGGTCAGGCGCGTGCTGAGCCAGTTCGATGCTGATCAACAGGGTGCTGCCTTCTGGAATCACCCAGTCGCCCAGGCGAATCCGCTGCAGAGTCCGCCGCATGGTGGCGTTCACGACGGGCCGGGTGCGCTGCACCTCCCAGATCGTTGCCTGGCGCAGTTCCGATCCTCCGGCGTCGACTTCGGCGACCAACCTCTCCAGCAGGTTGGGGTGGCGACGCAGTCGCTCCACGGCCCACGCCAGGGACAGCGATGTCGTCTCGTGGCCCGCGGCCATCAGGGTGACCAGCTCGTCGGTGATGTGGCTGTCGGAGATCGGCTGCCCGTCCTCGTACCGGGCGGCCAGGAGCAAAGTCAGGATGTCGGACCGTTCGTCGAACGCCGGGTCGGAGCGGGCATCGGCCATCAGTTTCTGCGTCACCGCGTCGATACGTCGGCGGTACCGCAGTATCCGGCCGCCCGGACTCCACGCGCCCAGGTCGCGCAGGACCACATCGGGCAACATGGCCAGCCGGGAGCCGAGTTCGACGGATGAAGGCATCACCTCGCGGAGTTCGTCGAGCTCTGAGCCCTGCGCTCCGAACACCGTGCGCAGGATGACGTTGAGGGTGATGCGCATCATCGAGTTCAGCGTCTCGAATTCCTGGCCCTCCGGCCAGGTGGCGATCTCGCGCATCACCTCCTCCTCGACGATGCGCTCGTACTCGCTGACCCGCTTGCCGTGGAACGGTGGCACCAACAGCTTGCGTCGTTCGATCAGCGCCTTGCCGTTCAGGCTCCACATCGACCCCGGGCCGACGACCCGGCCCAGGTTCGTGGGCCGCTCGATCAGGTCGTTGCCGGTGCTGAACAGGTCTTTGACCAGGGCCGGATCCGTGACGACGACGGTCTGGCCGAAGACGGGCATCCGCATGCTGACGGCACCGCCGTAACGGCGTGCCAGCATCGCGGGCAGCGTGTAGGGAGCCGTCAGGAAGGCCGCTCCCTGCAGGAGTTTAGGCAGCCGCGGCCCGGGCGGCAGTTTGACGGGATCGGTCGTTGCTTTCGCCATCGTCACCCTCCTACGCGCCCGGCCGGCGGGAGCGCGGTTTCCGGCTCGAGCTCCCCGCCTCAGGTCCGCGAGCGGGAAGTGTTGTCAGTCCTTGCTGAAGCAGTACAAACGGTACGAGATGTCGCCGTCGGCCAGTTGGCGGTACAGGCGAGACCCGGGTGACACCACGATCTGACGGCCGATCGGCCGCAGCAGTGCCGGCAGCGCATTGGTCACGGTCTCCAGGTTGACGTCCGCCGTCAGGTCCAGCCCGCGCAGCACCTCCGCGTCGATGACCCGCTGGTCGATCACCCGCAGCTTCGCGTCGGCGATGCCCTGCTCCCACTCGGCGATCTGGTCGCGGCTCCGCATGTCGGTGTAGAGCATCCGTCCACCGGGCCGCAGAACCCGGTAGACCTCGTCCATGAACCGGGAGAAGTCCAGGTACACGTGCGACGCCTCGACGTTGACGACCGCGTCGAACGATGCATCGGCAAAGGGCAGGTTCTCTGCGTCACCGTGCACGAAATCCAGTCCCGGCAACACGTGGCGCTTCTTGCAGTAGGCGATGCCGTCGGGATTGAAGTCCAGGCCGGTGTACGACGCGGGCTTGAAGGTCCGTGTCAGGTACGACGCACCTCCGCCGTGGCCGCAGCTGATCTCCAGCACATCCTTACCTGCGAGGTCGGTGCCGGCCTGGGTGGCGGTGCGGTGATAGAGGTTGATGTGATACCGGTTCGGCTCGTCGGCCTTCGACAGGGACAGACCCACCGGGGGGTCTTCCTCATATCCCCAGTTGAGGAACGTGACGTCGTCGGCCTCGAGGCGGCGGCTGATGAACGGATAGAAGTACTTCCGGCTGAGTTTGCGGACGAAAGGCACGTTGAGTCCGCGGGAGCCGACCACACGCTGTCCGACGGGGTTGTGCTTGAGGGCGTCCCGAGCAGCGTCGGCAAGGTTCGAATTGGGGTCGGCCATGGCACGGAGTATGCCAGCATGCTCGAGACAACGGCAATCTGCGACAGAGGCCGCCCGTGCGGTGCCGATTGTCCTAGTATGCACAGGAATACGCACCGACTATCGATCAATGCCGCTCGATGGCCCGGTGCCTGTGGTCCCGGTGGTGGGGTCCCGTCGGATCGGGCTCGATTCCGGGGTCTTCAGCAAACATCACGATTATGTTGCTAGATTCTGTTCAGCAACCTAGATTCATTGTCGTCTTGTCTCGTCAATTGGAGGATTCCCATGCGCGTCGGTCGTCGATCGGCAGTAGCCGGCATCGTGTCCCCCCTCGCCGCTGCGGCGATTGCCCTGGGGACGGCGACGCCCGCCGCCGCAGTGGTGGTGCCGCAACCCGTTCCCGAATGCACCGCGGACGCCAAGTGCTCCGCGCTGCTGCTGGGCGGCACCGGTAGCGGTCGGCTGACCGAACAGCAAATGGAGGAAGCGCTCGGCGGGTACTTCGCCGACGACACCCGCTTCACCCGCCAGAACGTCCGCTACCCCGGTACCTGGGACTTCCTGCCGTCCATCGGCATCGGCACGCTGATCCTCGGCGGCGAGGTCAACAGGGTGCTCGCCGAGGATCCCGAAGCGAACCTGGTCATCGGCGGTTTCTCGCAGGGCGCGGCCGTGGCCAGCCAGCTGCTCTACCGGCTCGAGCTGATGGGCGACGAAGCCCCGGACAAGGATCAGCTGCGGTTCGTGCTGGTCGCCGACCCGTATCGGGGCCCGAACACCAACGTCACCAACTGGCTCGCTCCCCCGACCAAGTACGACATCATCCTCGTGGCCACGGAGTACGACGGCATCGCCGACGCCCCCGACCGCTGGTGGAACGTACTGGCCAACTGGAACGCATCCCTGGGTGCCCTGTATCTGCATGTGCAGACCACCGAAGCCGACCTCGACGACGTCCCGGAAGAGAACATCACCGTCTACGCTCCGAATGCCAAGGGCGGCGTGATCACGAAGTACCTGATCCCGACCGAGACGCTGCCGCTGGTGAAGTTCATGCCGTGGCTCAAGCCCTATGAGGAGACCCTGAAGCGGATCGTCGACGCCGGCTACAGCCGCAACGACGACAAGGACGAGCCGGCCGAGCCGGAGACCACCGCACGGGCGGCCGCCCGCCAGACCGCCGACGTGACCGAGGTCGTCGCCGACGAGACGCCGCAGCAGGAAACGGAGAACGCGGCCCCGGAGAAGGAAACCGCCCTCGAGCAGGAGCCGGCCGCGGAGCCCGTCGTCCCGGCCGAGCAGGCGGCTGAGGAACCTGCCGACGACGAGGTGACCGAAGACGCCGAGACGGCGACCGAGGAGACGGCCGGCGAGTCGACCACCTCGTCGACGGGTACGCAGCGGACCAAGCGCGGCAGCGAGAACACCGAGAAGATCACGGTCGCCGAGATCAAGAACCGACTGGCCGAGGAAGCCGAGGCTGACGCCGAGAGCACCACCGAGGCCGAGGCCGCCGACGAAAGCGGCACGGAATCCGGCGAGGCGCGCACCACGCAGGCTGCCGAGTCGGGCTCGTCGGGTTCGAGCGAATCCAGCAGCAGCGCACGGGGAGCCGACCGCGACGCCGCGTGAACCGTCTGAAACGTTTCCTTAGGTATCCTCGATACCACTAAGGAGATGACGCGCCCGCAGCGCTGAGCGAAGGGCCGCCGTCGAACAGTTCTCGCCGGTTGGGTGGTCAGCATGTCGCGGTCCGGACACAGTTCTCGATGGAAGGCAGTCGCTGTCGGGCTGCTCGGTGTCGCAGCGGTGGCACCGGCGATCACCGCGTCCCCCGCCGTCGCCCAGCCGTGCTCGGACATCACCATCGTGTTCGCGCGCGGTACCGGCGGGTCGGGCGGCGTCGGCGCCGTCGGCGAGAACTTCATCGACAAGCTGCGTCCGCGCGTTAATGGCCAGTCGATCGACGTGCGGCCGGTGAACTACCCGGCCAACTGGGACTTCCGGCCGTCGGCCTCGGCGGGTGCCGCCGACGCGCGCGCCCAGGTGGAATCGATCGCCGCGGCGTGCCCCGACACGAAGATCGTGCTCGGCGGAACGTCGCAGGGTGCGGGCGTGATCACGCTGATCACCGCGGTCGACGAACCGGTCCGCGGGTTCACGCCGGCGCCCTTGCCTCCGCAACTGGCGGATCGCGTTGCCGCGGTGGTGGTTTTCGGCAACCCGGTGCGCAAGATGACCGGCGGCGGGCCGCTCAACGTGATCAGTCCGCTGTTCGGCGCCAAGACCATCGACCTGTGCGCGGGCGGTGACCCGTTCTGCTCCAACGGGCGGGACTTCCTGGCCCACGGCGCGTACCCGCGCAACGGGATGACCGATCAGGCCGCCGACTTCGTCGCAAGCCGGGTCGGCTAGCGTCAGAGATCGGCGGGACCGAACCAGGCCCGGTTGCCGTAGGTGTCGAGGTGGACCACCTCGTCGACCGGTCGGCGGGTGGTGGGACCGTAGCGGCCCTTCGGCCAGCCCAGCGGGACCACACAGCACGGGGTCACCGAGATCGGCAGCTTCAGGATGCGCCGTGCCGACGTCAGGTTCCACAGCGGCAGCGTGATCAGTGAGGCGCCGAGCCCCATGGCCCGTGCGGCCAGCAGCAGATTCTGCACGCTCGGATAGATCGAGCCGTAGAACCCGGACTCCGCAGCCGGCGGTTTCGGAGTGAACGGGACCCGGCCGTCGTGTGCGCCCAGCTTCAGGCACGCGATGACCAGCACCGGGATCTCGGTGAAGTGGTCGAGCTGCCACTGGATGGCTTTGACGGTCTTGGCCATCTCCGGGTCGTAGCCGGCCACGTCGCGAATCTTGCTGTGGTAGAACGCCCACCACGCGATGCGGTAGCGGCGCGCGAGCTTGGCCTTGATCCGCTCGTCCTTGACGACGATGAACTCCCAGTTCTGACCGTTGGAACCGTTCGGGGCCCGCAAGGCGAGTTCGATGCATTTGAGCACCACCGCGTCGTCGACCGGATCCGGACGGACCCGGCGGATGGCCCGTTGGGTCATCATCGCCTCGACCAGCGGCATGTTCAGCCGGGCCAGCGCCTCCTCGGTCGTCGGGACGGGCTGTGGCGGGCGGGACGGCTCGCGCTCAGCCATGTTCGGCGATCCACTGCGTGGTGAAGCGCTGCGCGGCGGGGATCTCATCCGCCAGCGCGGAGACGATGAACTTCTCGATGGCACCGCCGAGCAGCGGAATCCGCACCTGCAGCGTGCCGGTGAAGCGCAGCCGGGAACCGGTACCCACCGGGGTGATCTGCGCGCTGCCGGTGGCGTGCAGCGGGGCTCCGGTGGCGGTCACGACGGCTTGGCAGTGCAGCTCGTCGGCGGTCCGGCGCCAGCGTTCCTCGCGCATCACCCGCAGACCTCCCGGAATGGCCTTGGCCATCACCGCGGGCAGCATGTCGCGACCCATGTCCTGCGTGGTGGACACATGCACCGAACCGTCGTCGTCCACAGTCAGCGAATCCAGCCGGATGGAGTCCTTGCCGAATTCGAAAAGTCTGGCCCGCCAGTAGGTTTCGTTGCCGAATGCGGTGTGGATGGCGTCGACGCCGGCGGTCGAATCAGTGCAGACGTCAAAGGGCCGGGGCACGGCTGCTCCTTTCTTGCAGGCTCATCGCTTGCCGAACACCTTGTCGGCCACCCTCGCGGTGAACCGGCGTGCTTCCTCGACGTGTTCCTCGTTGATGTTGGTCGGTGGCAGCTTGACGCCCAGATACCGCTCCTTGTACTCGCCCGACCCCAGGTAGCTGGTCAGCGACAGCATCGACGACAACTCGCTGCCGGGATAGGTGAAGTGGATGCTGTCCACGAAGCGGCCGCCCTTCTTCTCGGCGAGTTTGCGCACCCCGGCCAGATTCTTGCGCCACTTGCGCCGGCACACCACGAACACCGCGAACGGTGTGCCGTCGAGCAGCGGTCGAGCCTCGTGGGACACCAGGAAGCTGCGCAGCGGCATCGACACGGTGTCCCACCACGTCGGTGATCCGATGCAGATCAGGTCGTAGCCACCGGTGCGCACGACCTCGGGTGTGCGGATGTCGCCGGTCACGCCGCGTGTCTGGGCCGGCAGCACGCTGAAGAAGTCCGGCCACACCCGGCGCATCGGGAACCGGCTGAACTTCACCGAGTACTTCGGGTCGGTGAACTCGATCGGTGCCCGGTCGACGAGGTAACCGCGCTTGCGGAGCACCTCTTCGGCCGCGTCGAGCACTTTCACCGTCTGCCCGGTGTAGCTGTAATACAGCAGCAGGACCCGCGGTTTCCGGTCGCCGGCAACCTCACTCATGGGTGCGCCCTCCCTGTATCCCGTCTCCGGGCTTCGATGTCTGCCCCGACGTGCTCGACGTCGGCTCCGGCGAATAGCCTCACATACGTGACGAACAAAGTTTCCGTCGACCTGACCGGCCCGGCGAAGACCATGCTATCCACCCTGTACCTGAAGGCGTTGGACGCCGATTTCGACCGGCCGGTGCTCGGCGATCAGTTCGCCAAGAGCGCGATCGAGCGGATCGATTTCGACTGGGACGACCTGGGCATCACCAGCAGCTGGGCGCCGCTGCTGACGGTGCGGACGGCGCAGTACGACATCTGGGCGCGCCAGTTCCTGGCCGCGCACCCCCGGGCCACGGTCATCCACCTCGGCTGCGGGATGGACACCCGGGTGTTCCGGCTCGACCCCGGGCCCGACGTCGAGTGGTACGACGTCGACTTCCCCGGCGTGATCGAGTTGCGGGAGAAGGTCTACCCCGCCCGGCCGCACTATCACCTGATCGCCAGCTCGGCGACCGACCCGTCGTGGCTCGAGCAGATCCCCGCCGACCGTCCGGTGCTGTTCCTCGCCGAGGGCATCAGCATGTATCTCACCGACGCCGAGGGCATCGCGCTGCTGCGCCGCGTGGTGCAACGCTTCGACTCCGGGGAGGTGCAGATCGACTTCTTCAACTGGCTGGCGATCAAGTCCCAGAAGACCCAGACGTTGGTGCGGCGTTCGAATTCGACGCTGTACTGGGCGGTCAACCGTCCCGACGACATCCTCGACCACGTTCCGGGCCTGCGGCTGCTGGCGGCCACCACCTTCTTCGATGCCAGCACCTTTGCGCGGGTCACGGGAGCTTTCCAGGTGGCCCGGCGGTTGGTGCGGGCCGTGCCCGCGCTGCGTAAGTCCCTGCAGTACCACCGCTTTGCATTCGGCAGTGCCGACTAGCGGCCTCAGACCGGGGTGTGCATCGAGGCGAAGCGCTTGAGCAACGCCTCGATCGCCGCGATCGAGCGTTGCGGCTCCGGCCCGTGCGAGTGGTACTCCACCATCAGCTGACCGTTGAAGATCTTGCTGGTGTAGATCTCGATGCCGGCATTGACCTGGAAGTACAGCTCACCGTGGCTGGCGGTCAGCTCCAGGTCCGGTGGGGTGCGCATGGGCGGGATGACGCCGTTGTCGGTGAACATCACCACGTCGGGCATGCCGGGCGGATTGCCCACATACTGCGGGGAGAAGTGCAGCATCGACTGCTGGATCACGCCTTCGCTCAGGTCTTCCCGGAAGGTGTCGACGATGTCGCGGGCGAGCTCGACGGGATCGGTGTGCTCCGAGATCTCGGCGAGGTAGGTGGCCACCCCGACCGGATTCGTGCACGCCGTCGCCGAGACCGGCGGGCTGAGCACGTAGCGCAGGTCGACCGGATAGACGTAGGGCACCGGGATCTTCGGGGTGTCGCGCAGCTGCCACTCGGCCATCAGGATCGCCGCCGAGAGCAGACCGTTGACCCCGAGCTTCTGGGAGCGGCTGAACGCGATCAGGTTCTCGGTGTCCTGTGCGCTGAGTTTGCAGTAGACCATCGGCACCCGCATCGGATACGGCGGCGTCTCGGTCGATGCGGCGCGGCGCGACGGCGGCAGGTCGTAGGTGAACATCGCGGCCATCAGCCGCTCCAGCCCCGACCGCCCCTTCTTCTCGACACCGCGGTCGGCCAGCACCGTTTCCAGCGAATCCGGCGCTGGCGCGACCTTGACCGGGCGCATCGTGCCGGTGGTCACCAGATCGGTGTAATTGGCCAGCATCTTCTCGATGAGGCTGAACTGGTGCTGACCGTCGGCCAGGCTGTGGTGGATGTAGAGGACGATCTGGGTCTCGTCGCCGCGCCGGATCACGCGGCAGGCCACCAGCGCCTGCGTCTGGTCGAAGAAGATCGGCGGGGGCTCCGCGCCGGGGTCGTCGAGCTCGACCACCTCGATGCCGGGGTGCAGCAGATCGTCGACGACGATCGCGTAGCGGCCGTCGGTGTCCTGCTCCAGGTGCCCACCGAGTGCCGGGTGGGCCTGCAGCATCGCGTCGAACGCGGTGGACATCGCGTCGAGGTCGACCGGACCCCGCACCGTGGCACCCAGCCCGATGAAGTTCTGGGACTCGGCGTACATCTCCTCGCTGCGCGCCAGCTTGCGGATCACCGATGACGGAAACACTTCACGACTCCTGAGACAGTTACGAGCAGGCCGGACCTTCCTGGCGGCGAGCTATCGCATGCTGGCCCGGCGGTATCCGAGCGCCAACGGTACCGCGCACACCGCGATGATCCCCACCGACCAGGCCACCGTGCCGAGGAAAGGTTGCAGGACCGGGCCGCCGATCGACAGCCCGCGCATCGTTTCGACGACGTAGCTCACGGGCTGGTGCTCGACGACGGGCTGAATCCAATCGGGATATTGGCTCAGCGGCACCAGGCCGGTGCAGAAGAACATCGTGGTGGCGGCGAGCAGGTCGGTGGCTTCCACCGCGATGGTGTTGGCCGAGTACAGCGCCAGCAGGAACACCACCACCGAGAAGGCCATGCCGAAGATCACCGGGATGAACGCCCACGCCACGGCGCTGAGCAGCCCCTGCTCGAAACGGAACCCCATCACCATCCCGGCAGCCATGATCACCAGGGTGGTGACGAAGATGCGGATCGCGTCGGCGGCCAGCCGCGACAACAGGCCCGCCCCACGATGGACCGGCATCACCCACAGGCGCGACAGCAACCCGTCGTCGCGTTCCCGCATCACACCGATGGCGCCGGTGATCGCGCCGGTCATCGTCCCGATCATCGCGATCAGCGGCACGCTGCCGTACAGCGCGCTCTCCCCCGTGACCGCCGAGACACCGTCGTCGAAGACGATGTTGATGGTGATCAGCAGCACGACCGGCATGGCCAGCGACTGCGTCATCGTCGAGACGTCGCGGCTCCAGCGCCGCAGGATCCGCGCGGTCAGTACCCACGTGTGCAGCAGCAGTCGCCGCGGCGAGTTCTCCCACGCCTGAGGCATGCGGTGGCGTCCCTCCCCGTTGGTGCGCCGCGTCTCCGCGGCGTCGGCCGGCCAGAGTTCGGTGACGTGGCGGGTGTCACTCGATGCCGGGCCGGATGCCAGGTCCGTCATTGGCGCCTCGTCGCGACGAGGCCGTGCAGCGGAATCAGCACCGCGATGATCCCGACCGCCCAGATCAACGACGGCCCGATCACCGACCAGCTGACCGGCGGGACGGCGGATGTGGTGTCACCGGCCAGAGCGCGCAGCGCGTAGACGAACTGCGACACCGGCTGGTTACGCACGAAGGGCTGGATCCACTCCGGGAAGCGTTCGACCGGCTGCACCCCCACCGACAGGAAGCCGAAGATCAACTGCGGCAGCATGATCAGGTGGGTGGTGGCCTCGGGGTTCTCGGTGGAGGTGCCGATGAAGTCGCCCAGGATCGACAGCGCGAAGCCGACCAGCAGCGCCAGCCCGCAGAACGCGGCGATATAGACCACGCCGTTGTGGAATCGGAAACCGATGACATGGCCGCACGCCAGCGACACCACCATCGCCACCGTGCAGCGGTACAGGCACGCCGACATCCGCGACGACAGCGGGATCAGCGCGGGGATCGGCATCGCCTTGAACCGTCGGTTGATTCCGAGGCCGGCGTCGCTGGCCGAGCGGAACGCCGCCGACACGGCGGCGAACGTGATCGCGACGATCACCACCATCGGCGTCAGGAACTGCGCGTAACTGCTCATCCCGGTCGCGGAGCCGGTCATCTCCTTCAGGGGGATGTAGAACCCGACCGTGAACATGATCGATCCCGCGACCAAGGTGGCGATCTCGCCGTTGCGCAGCGACGGCGTGATCATCCGAACCGTCAGCACCCACCACTGCTGGATCGCCGAGGTCTGCGGTCGCGCGCCGAGACCGGCGACTGCGCTCGAGGTCACGGGACCGCCTCGGCGACCACGGCATCGACGTCCTTGTCGGCGCTCTCGGCGTCACCGGTGGCCCTGGCCTGACCGGTGAGCGCGAGGAACACCTCGTCGAGCGACGGGCGGCGCAACGCGATGTCGAGCAGTTCGATGTTCGCCTCGTCGAGCCGGTGCAGCGCCTGCATCAGGGTGTTGGGGCCGTCGGGTGCCGGGATGGAGATGCGGTCGGCGCCGTCGGCCAGCGCCGCGCGGTTCTTCTCGGGCAGCAGCGGACCGAGCGCTGCGGCCATCGCGGCGGTGTCGGACAACCGGCGCGGCACGATCTCGCAGAAGGTTCCGCCAGTACGCTCCTTGAGCTCGTCGGCGGTGCCCTCGGCGATGATCGTCCCGTGGTCGATCACGATGATGCGGTCGCTGAGCGTGTCGGCCTCTTCGAGGTACTGGGTGGTCAGCAGCGTGGCGATGCCGGCCTCTTTGAAGTCGTTGACCAACTCCCAGATGCTCTGGCGGCTCCGCGGATCCAGCCCGGTGGTCGGCTCGTCGAGGAACACCACCTCGGGGCGCACCACCAGCCCGCAGGCGATGTCGATCCGGCGACGCATACCACCGGAGAACGTGCTGACGCTGCGGTCGCCGGCCGCCACCAGATCGAAGTGCTCGAGCAGCTCGACGGCACGGGTGCGTGCCTCGGCCTTCTTCAGGCCGCGCAGCCGGCCGAACATCACCAGGTTCTCGCGGGCGGTCAGCATGTCGTCCAGCGCGACGTGCTGACCGGTCAGCATGATCGACTCGCGCACTCCGGCAGGATTCTTGGTGACGTCATGGCCGGCGACCATGGCGCTTCCGCTGTCGAGCTTGGTCAGCGTCGACAGGATGCTGACCGTGGTGGTCTTGCCGGCGCCGTTGGGGCCCAGCAGGCCGAGCACCTCACCCTTGCCCACCTCGAAGGTGACGTCGCGCAGGGCATCGACCGACCCGAACGACTTCTTCAGGTCCGAGACGACGACTGCTTTGTCCGAGCCGGTCACGGCTGTACCTCCTGGGCTGCTGTCACGACAGGTCCACCAGGGCGAGTTCGCCGCTGCCGGACTCCATCTCGTTTTCTGCCAGCGCCTCCCGGGTCAGGTCCAGCAGCGCGGTCGAGAACTGCCGGGCCAGTGACTCCACGTCGGTGGGGCCCAGCCGGCGACTGTCGTACCACCAGTCCAGGTGCAGCACCCCGCCGGTCCGGTAGACGCGCAACTCGATCGGATGGCCCAGGCCGGATACCGAGTCCCGCACCGGCATCGCGGTGTCGCTGTCGAAGCGCACCGGCGCATCGTCGGGCTGCTCGCCGGGCACATCCGGGATGGTGCCCATGTGCGACACCAGGATGTCGGCCGGGCGGGCGCTGCCCAGCACGCGCGCCGTCGGCGCGTAGTTGTAGCGAAGCAGCCCGTATCCGATCCCGTAGTGCGGCACGGCCTTCAACGTCTCGCGGACGTCGTCGAGCACCTCGCCCGCGCTGGCGCTCTTCTCCGAGGCGCTGCGCAGCAACACCGGATGGACGGTGGTGAACCAGCCGACGGTGCGCTGCAGGTCGACGTCGGGCTTGAGGACCAGTCGGCCCCGGCCGCCGAGGTCGACGGCCACCGCGCCTTCACCCACCGTGGCGGCCACCGTGCGGCTCAGCGCGGCCAGCAGAATCTCCTCCACCGGCAGGCGCAGCCGGCGACGGGCGTCGTCGACCTCACCGGTCTCGGCCACGGTCAGCCCGGCCGACAGCCGTTTCATGTCGTCGGCCCGCGGCGGTTCGGAGGCCTCGGCCCCCACCATGTTGACCGTGGCGCCGGTGGCCGTCTGCACCCAGTAGTCCCGGCTCTCCAGCACCGCCGGATGCGTGGCCAGCGCCGCGCACCGCTGTGACCACTCCCGCCATGACGTGGGCACCGGGGTCAGCGTGATCTCCTCGTCCGCGAGCAGCTGGTGGATCGCGGTGAAGATGTCGGTGACCAGGATGTCGCGGGACGTCTCGTCGCCGGCGATCCCGTGCACGCTGATGGTCAGGTAGTTCGACCCGCCCGGCACACCGTGGACGTAGCTGGCGGTCAGCGGTGCGGTCAGCAACTGGTGTTCGGCGAGCTGTTCGGTCAGCACCTCGAGCACTGCTTCGCGCTCCTGCGGGCTGCCCGACGCGACCCCGTCGGGCAGCGACCGGACGGTCAGCTCGGTGAACTCGCCGGGCTCGGCGATGCGCTGCTCCCAGGTGCCGGCGTGCTCGACGATGTGGGCGCGCAGCACGTCGTGGTGGTTGGCCACCGCGCCCAGCACGGTGCGCACCGCGTCGACGCTGATGTCGGAGCGCAGCGCCAGCACCACCGGCATCCGCCACCGGCCGCCGTCCCGCAGACCGTGGTCGAGGAAGTGCGCGACGTTCGGCGGCACCGGCGGATTGGCCTCCTCGGTCAGCGAGTGCCGGGCCAGCCCGCCCTCGGCGTAGCGCGCGACCAGGGTGCGCGCCAGCGACGCGATCGTCTGGTTCTCGTAGAGGTCCTGCGGTGTCAGGTCCAGGCCCTGCTTCGACGCGGTCATCGCCACGCTGATCGCGATCAGCGAGTCGCCGCCGAGCTCGAAGAAGTTCGCGGTGGTGTCCACCGTCGCCACCCCGAGGCACTGGCACCAGATGCCCTGCAGCGCCGCTTCCATCTGCGACTTGCTGCTGGTCGCGGCCGCGGCGCTGCCGGGGCCGGTCACCGCGCCGTTGCCGGCGGCGCGGCCCGACAGCCACGCGGCGCCGGCGTTGTACTCGATCCAGTGCCGTTGCCGCTCGAACGGATAGCCGGGCAGCGAGATCATGTGCGGCTGCGCCCCGGACAGCGGCGTCCAGTCCACCTCGACCCCGGCCGCCCACAGCTGGCCCAGGGCCAGCAGGAAGGTGTCCCGGTCGCTGCGATTCTGCGCCTGGTGGCGCATCAGGCGCACCGCGCGGTGGTTGGCCGACCACCGGGGGTGGCGCACCGCCGACGAGGTCAGCGCTCCGCCGGGTCCCACCTCCACGACGACCCGGTTCGGATCCGACAGCAGCAGGTCCAGTTCGTCGGCGAACCGGACGGTGGCGCGGATCTGGCGCGCCCAGGTGGTCGGGTCGGTGGCTTCGGCGGCCGACATCGGCGCACCCGTGACGTTGGACAGCAACGTGATCTGCGGCGCGTTCAACGTCAGGCGGGACATGAACGCCGAGAACTCCGGGATGACCGGGTCCATCAACCGCGAGTGGAAGGCGTGCGCGGTACGGACCCGGCGGGCCACGATGCCCTTCTCAGCCAGCCGCGCCTGGAAGGTGCGGATCGCCTCCTCCGAGCCGGCGACCACGCAGTTGCCGGGGTCGTTGACCGCGGCCAGATCGACGTCGTCGGAGAGGTATTCGGTGATCGCGTCGGGGCTCAGCGCGACCGCGACCATCACCCCGCGCGCCGACGCGTGCATCAGCCGCGCCCGCATCGACACCGCTTTGACCGCGGTCGGCAGGTCGAACACGCCGGCGAACGCGGCCGCGGCGTACTCGCCGATGCTGTGGCCGGCCAGCGCCGACGGACGCACCCCGTACGACTCGATCAGCTTGGCCAGCGCGTACTCCACGGTGAACAGTGCGGGCTGGGCGCGATCGGTGCGCTCCAGGTTGCGCCCCGCACCGTCGAACACCTCGGCGCGCAGGTCGTAGCCCAGCTCCTGGCCGAACGCGGTGGCGCACGCGTCGAAATGCTCGGCGAACACCGGTTCGGTGTCGTACAGACCGCGGGCCATGCCGATGTGCTGGGCGCCCTGCCCGGGGAACAGGAACACCACCCGATCCGCGGCGGCTTCGGTCTGCGCCTCGGGCCCCTGGCCGACGAAGACGTTGTCGTGCTCGTCGTTTCCGAGCACCGCGACCGCGTGCTGGGGATCGTCGACCACCGCGGCGAGCCGGTGCGGCTCCTTACGCCGGCGGGCCAGCGTGTACGCGGCGTCGGCGAGGTTCAGTTCGTCCTCGGCGGCCAGTTCGTCGCTCAGCGCGGTGCGGGCCTGCGTCAGCGCGTCGGCCGTGCGGGCCGACAGCAGCAGCACCTGCGGACCGCCGGCCACCGGCGACGGTGCCGTCGCGGGGGCCTCCTCGAGGACGATGTGGGCGTTGGTGCCGCCGACGCCGAACGAGCTGACCCCGGCGCGGCGGATGCCGTCCCAGTCCCACGGGCCGTCCTCGTCGCGCACCAGGAACGGGCTGCGGTCGAGGTGCAGCTCGGGGTTGGGGCTGGTGTAGTGCAGCGTCGGCGGGATGGCGCGGTGCTTCAGGCACAGGATCGTCTTGATCAGGCCCGCGATGCCCGCGGCGGTCTCCAGGTGGCCGATATTCGACTTCACCGAACCGATGTAGCAAGGGCCGGAACGCTTCTCGGCTGCCAGGTCGAACGCCTGGCGCAGACCCTCGATCTCGATCGGGTCGCCGAGCGGGGTTCCGGTGCCGTGGGTTTC
This sequence comes from Mycolicibacterium duvalii, assembly GCF_010726645.1. Lineage (NCBI taxonomy): Bacteria > Bacillati > Actinomycetota > Actinomycetes > Mycobacteriales > Mycobacteriaceae > Mycobacterium > Mycolicibacterium duvalii. Next base: position 1,399,943 of record NZ_AP022563.1, read on the forward strand.
CACGTAGCCCACCGTGGATGCGTCGATGTCGGCCACCGCGTGCGCCTCGGCGATCACCTCGGCCTGTCCGATCGCGGTGGGTGCCGCGTAGGTCATCTTCACCGCGCCGTCGTTGTTCAGCGCCGACCCGCGGATCACCGCGTGGATGCGGTCGCCGTCATCGACGGCGTCGGCCAGCGGTTTGAGCACGACGACCCCGACCCCGCTGCCGAAGATCGTGCCGTCGGAGCGCACGTCGAACGGCCGGCAGTGGCCGGTCGGCGAGACCATGGTGCCCGGCTCGTACCAGTAACCGACCTTGTGCGGAACCCGGATCGACGACCCGCCGGCCAACGCGAGGTCGCACTCGCCGTTGAGGATGCTCTGGCAGGCCAGATGCACCGCCACCAGCGACGATGAGCATGCGGTGGCCACCGAGATCGCCGGGCCGCGCAGGTTGAGCTGATGAGCCACCCGGGTGGCGAGGTGATCCTTGTCGTTGAGCAGCGACAGGTTGACCATGTCGAAGCTCGCGCCCTGCCCGATGACCATGCTCGGGTCGTACTGCGACATCAGGTTGTGCAGCAGGTACCCGCTGGTCGAACTCGTGCCGAACACACCGACGGTGCTCTCGATCTCGCCCGGGTCGAGTCCGGCGTCCTCCAGCGCATGCCATGCCGCCTGCAGGAACAGCCGGTGCTGCGGGTCGAGCGTGCGCGCGGTGGCCGGGGTGAAGCCGAAGAACTCGGCGTCGAACTCCTCGATCCCGGTCATCAACGCGGCGCGGCGTACATAGGAGCGGTTGGCCAGCGTCTGCTCGGTGACGCCGCTGTTGAGCAGCTCATCCTCGGACAGGTCGACGATCGACTCCATCCCGAGACGCAGATTTCGCCAGAACGCCGACACCGACTCGGCCCCGGGAAACCTCCCGGCCATGCCGACGACGGCGATGGCGTTGTCCGGCAGCGGGTTACCGCTCGTCACAGTCGTTGTCCTACCTTTCGCCGGGCCGCCGCCCGCTGACGGGCCGCGGCTCGTTGCTGCACCCGGTCACGCACCGCGTTGGGCCGATCGCCCGAGTCGTCCTCGGCGAGGCCGAGCTGGCGGATCAGGTCCACGGCAAGGTCAGCCAGCGTAGCGCCCTGCAGGAGCAGGGCGACCGGCGGCTCGACACCGAAGTCACTGCGCACGGTGTTGCGCATGCGCACCGCCATCAGCGAATCCAGGCCGAGCTGGGTCAGCGGCTGGTCCACGGCGATCGCGTTCTCGTCGGAGAAGCCCATGATCGCCGAGATCCGGCGGCGCAGGCGCGCCACCACGACGCGGTGCGCCTCCCCGGCCGCCATCTCGCGCAGCGCGTCGGTGCCGGCCCAGTCATCGTCCTCGTCCAGCGCCCCCAGTTCGGCCACCAGATTGGTGAAGAACCCGAGCTTGGCGATCTCCGGGAACGCCGCCGCGGCGCGGTCCAGCCGAAGCCGTGCCACCCCGATGCGGGTCGGGGCGCCGGCCACCACGGTCTGCAGCGCCTCGATGCCCTCGTCGGTCGACATCGGGTCGAGCACGCTGAACGTCAAGGTCTTGGCCAGGCCCACATCGGCCCACTGACCCCAGTTGATCGCGGTGGCCGGGACGCCGGTGGCGCTACTCCACCCGACGAACGCGTCGAGCCAGGCGTTGGCGCAGGCGTAGGACGCCTGCCCCGGCGAACCCAGCAGCGAGGCGACCGACGAGAAACCGACCCACCAGTCCAGCTGCCGCTCGCGGGTGGCCTGGTGCAGCCGCGCCGCGCCGGTGGCCTTGGGCGCCCAGATCCGGTCCAGGCTGTCCTCGGACATGGCGGCGACCAACTGGTCGTCGAGCACCGCGGCGGAGTGGATCACGCCGCGCAACGCGCGCCCGGTGGCCTCGGCGGCGCCGACCAGCCGCTCAGCGGTGCCCGGTTCGGCGATGTCGCCGAGCACCGTGACCACCTCGCTGCGCTCTCCCCAGCTCTCGAGCGTGGCCGCGACCTCGTCGGACGGTGCGCTGCGGCCGTTGAGCACGACCCGTCCGGCACCGTTGTCGACCAGCCAGCGCGCCACGGTCAGGCCGATGCCGCCCAGGCCGCCGGTCACGATGTACGCACCGTCGGAGCGCACCACCGGTTCCGCACGCCGCGCCGGAACGGTCGCGCGGACCAGCCTTTCGACCACGCGCCGCCCAGCGCGGCGCGCGATGACGTCGTCGCCGCCGTCGGCGTCGAACTCGGTGGCCAGCACCGCCGCGGCGTCGGCATCGGTGTCCAGGTCGACCAGCGTGGCACGCAAATCGGGGTTCTCGTAGGCCAGCACCCGCACCAGCCCGCGCAGGGCTCCGACCGCGGGGTCACCGGCCTCGCCGTCATCGACGATCAGACCGTTTCGGCTGACCAGCCACAGCCGCGGTGGTTTGCCGTGCCAGCCCGTGCTGACGGCGCGCACTGCGCTCGACACCGCCCACACCAGGTCGCGGGCCCGGGTCAATGCCCCCGCGTCGGACTCGTCGAAGGTCACGCTGTCGAGGAAGACGACCACCCCGATCGGCGGCCGGTCCGGATCGGCCGCCGCCGTCGCGAACGCCTCCCCCACGGCTGACTCGTCGTCGAGCGCCGCGGTGACCACCCGCCGCGCGTCGGTGCCGAACCGTTCGGCGAACTCACGGGCCCGGCCCTGAGCGCCGGCGCCCTCGGTCAGCACCAGCCAGCTTCCCGGCGGCACGGCACCCGCACCGGCGGGCGCCTCCTGCCAGGCGGTGTCGAAAACCTTCTGCGACAACGGCAACGGCACCGTGCGGCGCTGCACGCGGCGCAGGTACACCCCCGTCACCTCGGCGGTGACGTGGCCGGCCTGATCGGCCAGCGTGACCCGGCCGATGGCATCGCCACTGTCGGAGTCCATGCTGACCAGCTCGGCGCGGCAGCGGGCCCGTCGGCCGACATCGCCGAACACCCGGATCGACTCCATCGCGACCGGCAGGTAGGTGACCTCGGCCCCCTCGGCCAGCGATTCGGCGCCGATCGCCGCGGCCAGACCCTGCAGGGCGGCGTCGAGCATCACCGGATGCAGCCGGATTCCGCGGTGCGCGGTGGCTTCCTCGGGCAGCACGATCTCGGTGTCGGCCCAGCCGTCGGCGGACCGCGCGATCCGCGTCAGTGCGGCGAACGCGTGCCCGTGGTGGGCGCCGGTGCGGCGCAAGGCGGTGTAGAAATCGCTCGGCGAGATCGTCGACGCCGACGCCGAGCCGGATCCACCGGTGGGCAGGGTCGCCGATTCGGCGCCTTCGGCCTTCTCGATGCGGGCCAGGGCATGCCGGGTCCAGTTGCCGTCCTCGGAGCGCGAGTGGATCTCCACCCGCAGTTCGTCACCGTCGCGCAGCAGCTGCGTGGTCAGCCGCGTACGTGCATCCAGTGGCAGCATCTGGTCCACTTCGAGCCGCTTGACCGCGACACCGGACGCGTCGACGCCGAGCGCCTCGCAGCCGGCGGCCAGCGCGATCTCGGCAAAACCGGCGCCCGGCATGACGGGTTGGCCGTGCACCTTGTGATCGAGCAGCCACGGGTGCAGCTCGGTGCCCACGTCGGACTGCCAGGCGTGCCCGCCGCCGACCGGCAGCTCGACGTGCATGCCCAGCAGCGGATGCGCGCCGGTGTACTCCAGACCCGCCGAGGTGTTGGCGATCCAGTACCTGGTGTGCAGCCACGGCGTCGGCGGCAGGTCGATCACCGCGGACGCCGGAGCGTCGTCCTGATCGGCGGGCGGACGCAGGCTCGCCAGCTGTGCGTGGAATGCCAGCGTCTCGTCGGAGTCGCGGGTCACCGTGCCCAGCACCTTCGCGCTGGGGGCCGGGGTCAGCGCGGCCAGCGACTCGGTGATCGCGTGGGTCAGCAGCGGGTGCGGGCTGATCTCGACGAAGTTGGCGTGGTCGGCCGCGGCCTGGGTGACCGCCTGGTTGAACCGCACCGGGTTGCGCAGGTTCGCCTGCCAGTACTCGGCGCTGAACAGCGGCGCCGAGCCGGTGTAGCCGACAGTGCTCAGCAGCGGGATCTTCGGGGTGGTCGGCGCCAGGTAGGCCAGCGCCTCGCCGAGCTCGGGCAGGATCGGATCGATGGTCGGGTGATGGGAAGCCACGTCCACCTCGACGCGGCGCGCCAGCAATCCCTTGGCGTCGACGATCGCGATCAGTTCGTCGACGGCCTCGGGCGGGCCCGCGATGACGGACTGTTTCGGGGACGCGTAGACCGCGACGGTCACCTCGGGCCGGTCGGCGATCAACCTCTCGGTGGCGGTCGCGTCGAGTTCGAGCACCGCCATCGCGCCCTGCCCGGACAAGCGCTTCATCAGCCGCGACCGGGTCGAGATCACGTCCAGGCCCTCGGCCGGGGTCAGCGCGCCGGCGACCACCGCCGCCGACACCTCCCCCATCGAGTGGCCGATCACCGCGTCGGGCTCCACCCCGTAGGACCGCCACAGCGCGGTCAGCGCCAGCTGCATGCCGACGATCACCGGCTGGATGCGATCGATGCCGACCACCGGCTCACCGGCCTCGAGGGTCTGGCGCAGCGAGAAGCCGGCCTTCTCGGCGAAAATCGGTTCCAGCTCGTCGACCGCGGCGGCGAAGGCCGGCTCCTCGACCAGCAGCCGCTTGCCCATGCCGGCCCATTGCGCGCCCTGCCCGGAGTACAGGAACACCGTGCCTGCTCCCGCGGGTGCGGTGTGCGCCGCGACCACCCCGGCGGCCGGCTGGCCCGCGGCCAGCGCCCGCAGCCCGGCCACCGCATCAGCGTGGTTGCGTGCCGCGACCGTGGCCACCGTGGCGTAGCGGCTGCGCCGCGCCAGGGTGCGGGCCACGGCGGGCAGGCTGACGGCCGTTCCGGATTCCTGTAACCAGTCGGCCAGCGCGCCCGCGGCGGCCGAGAGCCGTTGCGGGCTTTTGCCCGACACCACCAGCGTGGTCACCGACGGCGCGTCGCCCGGCGCCGCCGTCGTGGTCTCGGGTCCCTGCTCGAGGACGATGTGCGCATTGGTGCCACCCATGCCGAACGACGAGACGCCGGCGCGGCGCGGACCGTCCTGGGCGGGCCACGGCGTCGACTCGGTCGGCACGAACAACCGCGTCTTGGACGGGTCGATCGACGGATTCCACTGCGAGAAGTGCAGGTTCGGCGGGATCGCGCCGTGGCGCAGCGCCAGGACGGTCTTGATGAAGCCGGCGGCACCGGCCGCAGCCTCCAGATGGCCGAAGTTCGTCTTGACCGCCCCCAGCGCGCACGGGGTCTCGCCCTTGCCGTACACCGCGGCCAGCGCGTCGAACTCGATCGGATCACCCAGAGCCGTTCCGGTGCCGTGGGTTTCGATGAGGTTGACCGACCCGGCGGTCACGTCGGCCGAGCGCAGCGCGCGGGTGATGACGTCGCGCTGGGACGGGGCGTTCGGGGCGGTCAGGCCGTTGGACCGGCCGTCCTGGTTGACCGCCGAGCCGCGCACCACCGCGAGCACCCGGTCGCCGTCGCGGACGGCGTCGGTGAGGCGCTTGAGCACCACGATGCCGGCACCCTCGCCGCGGACGAAGCCGTCGGCGCGCGAATCGAACGCGTGGCAGCGCCCCTTCGGCGACATCATTCCCCACTTGGCAAGGGCCAATTGGGTTTCCGGACGCAGATTGAGGTTGACACCACCGGCCAGCGCGAGGTCGCTCTCGCGCATCCGCAGGCTCTGGCAGGCCAGATGGATCGACACCAGCGACGACGAGCACGCCGTGTCGACCGCGACCGCCGGTCCGCGCAGGCCCAGCAGGTAGGCGATGCGTCCCACCGTGACGCTGTGGGCGTTGCCGGTCGCCGAGTACGGATCGATGGTGTCGGGGTTGCCGCCGGAGGCGTTCTGATACTCGTTGTAGTACACGCCGAGCATCACCGCGGTGCGGGTCTCCCCCAGCTGGTCAGGCGCCAGGCCGGCGTTCTCCAGTGCCTCCCAGGCGACTTCGAGGCTCAACCGCTGCTGCGGGTCCATCGCCAGCGCTTCGCGCGGGGTGATGCCGAAGAAATCGGCGTCGAAGCCGTCGATGTCGGACAGGTAGGCGCCCCACTTGGTCGGCATCCGGCCCGGCGCCAGCGGGTCCGGGTCGTAGAACGCCTCGGCGTCCCAGCGGTCCTTCGGCACCTCGATGACGGCGTCGGTGCCCGCGGCCAGCATGTTCCAGTACTGTTCGGGCCCGTTCACCCCGCCCGGCAGCCGGCAGCCGATTCCGATCACCGCCACCGGCTCGGCGCCCGCGATGCGGGACGCCTTCTCGAACTGCTCCGAGAGCGCCCCGCGCTGCTCGGCGTTCATGCCGGAGATACGGTCGAAAATCGTCTTCATCAGATACTGCTTTCGCTACCGCTCGAGGCGGACTCGACGCTTTCGAACAGCGAGTCCAGCACGCTGAACGAGTCGTCGGTGATCTCCTCGAGCTCCTCGTCCGGCTCGTCTTCCGGGGTGATCAACTCGGCGATGTGGGCCGCGAACGACGCGATGGTCGGGTTGTCCCACAGCATCGTCGCCGAGAGGTCCACGCGCACCAGGGCTTTCGCATCCCGGAGCAGGTTCATCGCCATCATCGAGTCCATGCCCAGGTCCGGGAACGGCATGTCGAAGTCGAGCGCGGTATCCGGCATCCCGAGTTCGCGGGCCAGGATGGCCCGCAACCGGGTGCGCAGCTGCTCGAGCCGCTCGGCGGCCGACATCGCCGACCAGTCGACGAATTCCGCTGCCGCACTCGCGGTGTCGTCCATCGCCGGTACCGGTGTCGACTCCACCGCGGAGAAGGTCAGTCCGCGGACGTCGACGCACGGGCGGCCGTCGAGGGTTCTGACCGTCACGTCGACGACCAGGTCGTTGGTGCCGTCGCTGCTGTCGCGGCGCAGCGCCTCGACCACCACCTCGGTCCCGGCCGCCGCCGCGTCCGCCCACAGCGTCTCCACGCCGGCGGGCAGCAGCAGCTGCGGATTGTCCTTGTCGGCCAGGCGCGCGACATGCACCGCGGCGTCCACCAGCGCCGCGGTCAGGGCGGTGGTGTCGGCCTGCGGCAGCGTGATGCGCGCGCGCACGGCGCTGCCGGCCGCGGCGCTGTCGCCGACGGTCCAGTCGAACGGCTGGCCCTCGATGCCCCAACTGTGCTGCAACTCGGCGATGACCGCCGCGTCGTAGCCCTCGCCCTGGATCGCGCCGACGGATACGCCGGCCGGAGCGGGGGCCTCGGTGACGATGCGGGCACTGGCATGCCGGGTCCACCGCTCGGCGGGGGTGTCGGCCGTCGCGCTGGTCGACACGGTCAACGCGCCGCCGTCGGCGACGACATGGACCACGCGCCGCTGACCGGCCACGATCGGATACTCGAACCGCACGTCGGTGACCGCCGCGGCCTCCAGCGCTCCGGCCGCCGCTGCCAGGGTCTCCAGCAGAACCGACACCGGCACCACCTCGACGCCGCGCACCCGGTGCGCGTGCGGGTAGGGCTGGGCCTCCGGCAGCAGCCGGGACCGCCACACCGTCTGGTGCCCTGGTCCGGCCTCCTGCTCGCCGAGCAGCGTGCCGTACACAGGTTCGGCCACGTCGCCCAGATCGCCGATGTCCGCGTCAGGACCGGCCAGGACATCGTCGAGCGCGCGCACCGGCGCACGCATCCGGTAGGCGTCGGCGAGGTGGCCCCAGTCGGCGCCGACGACGGCGCAGTGCACGCCGGCCTCCGGACTCAACACCGCGGGCAGCATCCGGATCGCGGCGTCGTTGGGCATCGGCTCGAGGCCGGCCGCGGCCAGCGCCGGATGGATGTCCGCCCAGGTCTTCCACAGGCCCCAGTCCACGACGGTGGCCGCCAGGCCGAGGGCGCGGCGGGCGTAGGCCAGCGTGTCCATGAACGCGTTGCCGGCGGTGTAGTGCGACACCGCGCGCGATCCGAGGATCCCGGTGATCGACGAGAACAGCACGAACCGGCGCACCGGGGTGGCCAGGGTCAGCTTGTGCAGCACCGCCGTGACGTCGAGCTTGGACCGGAACATCGTGCTCAGGTCCTCGTCGGTCATGTCGGTCAGCAGCGCCTCTCCGCCCGACAGCGCGGCCAGGTAGATGCCGTCCAGCGGCGGCAGGTCCGTGCCGAAGCGCCCGAACAGCTCACGCATCGCGGTCTCGTCGGCCGCGTCGGCGGCCACCTCCACCAGCGAGCAGCCGTGGGCGGCCACCTCGGCGGCCAGTTCGGTCAGCTGCGAGCCGCGCCGCGACACCGCGACCACGGTGGCCGCGCCCATCTCGGCGAGCTGACGGATCAGATACGGGCCGACGTTGCCCGTCGCGCCGATCACCAGATGGCTGGTGTCGGGCTCCAGGCGGGTCAGCGTCGTCGCGGGCATCGACGCCCGGCGCAGGCGCGGCACGTGCCGCACACCGCCCTGGTAGACCGCCTGGTCGTCGCGGTTCGCGTCGCCCTCGCCGGCCGCGGCTTCGCTGCGCAGGTAGCGCGCCACCAGCTCGGCCGGTGCGGATTCGTCGACGTCGATGATCGCGCCCCAGAACTCGGGGTTCTCCACGGCCAGGGTGCGCACCTGCCCCCACAGCACCGCGTGCACCGGGTTGGCCCGGTCCCCCTCCTCCAGCGGTTGCGCGTTGCGGGTCACCACATACAAGCGCGGCGCGTCCGCGCCGAGTGTCGACAGCGAACGGGCAAGCGCGCGTAGCGATCTGAACAGCGCGTAGCCCTCGGCGACGTCAAGGCGCGCCGAGCGCACCGGCGGCGCGAAGACCACGCGGTCCGCTCCGGTCAGCGCCTCCCGGAGCGTCGCGGCAGCGGCCTCGTCGGCCAGGGTCGACGGATCGAGGGTCTGCGCGTTTCCGCCCAGGGTGCGGGCCAGTTCGGCACCGGTCTCCGGGTCGGCGATCACCAGCCACGACGCGCCGTCGGTATCGGTGCCCTGCGGCAGCTCCCGGGCCGGCCAGGCCAGTGTGTGGAACCACGGATGGTGTTGCGCCGCCGGCGAACCCGATGCGATATCGGCACCGTTGCGGGCCGCCGAGTGCGGAGCCGGGGCGGCCGCCGGGTCGGTGTCGGCCACCGGGGTGATCCAGTGCCGGGTGTGATGCCACGGCGTGGTCGGCAGCGGCACCCACGGCTGCGCCGGGTGGGGCACCTTCGGCGGCCGAATCGTATGTGCGGCATTGAGATTCGTCCGGAAGGTCAGGGTGTCGTTGGCGTCGCGCGCCAGCGTGCCCAGGCAGTGGTGATGGTGCTCGACCAAGGTCTCCTTGACCGCGTAGGCCAGCAGCGGGTGCGGGCTGACCTCGACGAAGGTCGCGTGGTCGGCGCCGGCGGTGGCCACCGCCCGCCCGAAGCGGACCGGGTTGCGCAGGTTGGCCACCCAGTGCTCGGCGTCGAAGATGTTGCTGCCGTCGGTGGGCCGGCCGTCGGTGGTGACGATGACCGGGATGCTTGGTGCCGAGGGCCGCAGACCGGCCAGTTCGGCACGCAGGTCATCGAGGATCGGGTCGATGATCGGGTGGTGTGAGGCGACGTCGACGTCGACGCGTCGCGCCAACTTGTCCTGGGCGTCGACCACCGCGATCACCGCGTCGACCTGATCGGGCGGTCCGGCGATGACGGTCTGCCGCGGTGAGGCGTACACCGCCACCGTCAGGCCCGGATAGTCGGCGATCAGTTTCTCGGCCGCGTCCGCGTCGAGTTCCAGCAGCGCCATCGCTCCCTGCCCCGACAGCCGCTTCATCAGCCGCGAGCGGGTGGCGATGACCTTCAGGCCATCGGCGGGGCTGAGCGCGCCGCCGACCACGGCGGCGGTCACCTCGCCCATCGAGTGCCCGATCACCGCATCCGGGACCACGCCGTAGGAGCGCCACAGCGCGGTCAGCGCCAGCTGCACACCGACGAGCACCGGCTGGATGCGATCGATGCCCTCGACCGCCTGACCGGATTCGAGCACCTCGCGCAGCGAGAAGCCGACCTGCGTGGTGAACACCGGGTCGAGCTCGGCGACGGCGTCGGCGAACGCCGGCTCGTCGGCCAGCAGCCGCTTGCCCATCCCGGCCCACTGCGACCCCTGACCGGAGTACAGGAAGACCGTGCCGGTGCCGCAGATGCCGTCGTGCGGCGCGACCACACCCGGGGCCGGGTAGCCGCCGGCCAGCGCGCGCAGACCGGCGACCGCCTGCGCGGTGTCGGTCGCGGCGACCGTGGCGAACTTGCTGTGCTGGGCACGGTGATGGTTGAGCGTGTGCGCGACCGCCGAGAGCGGATGCGCCGCCCCGGGTTCCGCCAGCCAGTCGGCGAGCTGCGCCGCGGTCGACGCGATGCGCGCCGGGGTCTTGCCGGTGACCACCAGGGTCGTCACCGCCGGCTCCGGCGTCGGCTGCGCGTCGACGGTCTCGGCCGTCTCGGCGGCGGGTGCCTGCTCGATGACGACGTGGGCGTTGGTCCCGCTGACGCCGAACGACGACACCGCCGCACGGCGGGGCCGGTCCACCGCGGGCCAGTTCATCGGCTCGGCGGCGATCCTGAACCGCTTGGCGCCTTCGCAGGCCTGCGGCGTCAGCTTCTTGAAGTACAACTGCTTGGGGATGTGGCCGTGGTGCACGCTGAGCACCGTCTTGATGAAACCCGTCACGCCGGCGGCGGACTCGAGGTGACCGAGGTTGGTCTTGACCGATCCGAGCACCAGCGGTGCGGAACCGTCGCGCTCGCCGTAGACTTCGTTGAGCGCGTCGAGTTCGATCGGGTCGCCCAGCGCGGTGCCGGTGCCGTGGGCCTCGATGTAATCGATGTCGGCCGGCGCCAGCCGGGAGGTCTCCAGCGCGCGGCGCATGAGGACCTGCTGCGCGGGACCGTTGGGGACGGTCTGGCCGCTGCTCGCACCGTCCTGGTTGACCGCCGAGCCGCGGATCACCGCGAGCACCCGGTCGCCGTCGCGCTGCGCGTCGGTCAGCCGTTTGAGCACCACCACACCGCAGCCCTCGCTGCGCACATAACCGTTGGCGTCCTCGTCGAAAGTCTTGCAGGTGCCGTCCGGCGCCAGCATCCCCCACCGCGAGCACGCGATGTTGTTCTGCGGGGTCAGGATCAGGTTCACGCCGGCAGCCAGCGCGTGGTCGCTCTCGCCACGGCGCAGGCTCTGGCAGGCCAGGTGGATCGACACCAGCGACGACGAGCAGGCGGTGTCGCTGACCACCGCGGGCCCGCGCACGCCGAGGAAGTACGACAGCCGTCCGGCCGCGAAGTTCGGCGCGCTGCCGAACGGGATGTAGGGGTCGATCTCCTCGGGGCGCAGCTTGCCGATGAAGGAGGCGTAGTAATCGCTGGTGGTCATCCCGACGAAGACCCCGGTGGCCGACCCGCGCAGACCGCGCGGGTTGATCCCGGCGTTCTCGAGGGCCTCCCAGGCGACCTCGAGCAGCAACCGCTGCTGCGGATCCATCCCGGCTGCCTCGCGGTGGCTGATCGCGAAGAACTCCGCATCGAACTCGTCGGGCTGCCACGACGTCAGGAAGCCGCCCTCGCGGTTGCAGATCGTGCCCGGCACGGTGTGGTCGGGCGAGTAGTACTCGTCGGCGTTCCAGCGGTCCTCGGGCACCCGGATCACGCCGCTGGCACCGTCGGTCAGCAGCGTCCAGAACTCGTCGGCGTTGTTCACCCCACCCGGCAGCCGGCACCCGATGCCGACCACGGCGATCGGCTCGGTCTCGACCTTCTCGGCGACCTCCAGGCGAGCCGAGAGGTCGTCGATCTTGCGCAGTGCCTCTGTGATGATCGCGCGGCGATCCGGCGATGCAGCTGTCATCGTCTCAACTCAATCTTTCCGAAAGTCTCTGCAGTAATTCGTCCTCGGCCAGATCGTCGTAGACATCCCCAGTGACGCCCTCGACGCCTTCCCGGTCGCGTTGTCCCGCGCCGCCCCCGACGCCGTCGCTCGTTTCGGCTCCCGCCGACTCGGCAGCCTCGAGTATCTCAGGAATCACCGTCGCCAAATAATCGGTCAGCGCCTCGACGGTCGGATAGTCGAACACCACCGACGCCGGAAGCGTCTGACCAAGGCTTTCGCTGAGCGAGCGCTGCAAGGTGACACTCATCAACGAGTCCATGCCGAACTGGAAGAAACCGACTGTCGGGTCCAGCAACTGCGGCGAGGCCAGCCCCATCGCGGCCGCCACCTGTTCGGTGACGTGGGCGGTGAGCAGGTCCAGCCGCCGGTGCGGCTCGGCGTCGCGCAGCTCGAGCCGGAACGCGGTATCGGTCGTCGGCGCGGCGGATGCCTCGGTCACCGCCGGTAGCAGATCGTCGAGGATGTGCAGGGCCGCGCGGGTGCGGTACGCGGTGGCCAGGCGGGGCCAGTCCGCCGCGACGATGGTCGCGCGGGCCGGCGCGTCGGGGCCGGTCAGTGCGGCCAGCGCGGTGATCGCGACGTCGTCGGGCATCGGCTCGAGTCCGGACTCGACGGTGGTCTGCTGTTCGATTCCGGTCTGCACGTCGGCCAGCGACTTCCACAGCCCCCAGTTCACCGCCGTCGCCGGGAGCCCGGCGGCCCGGCGCTGATAGGCGAACGTGTCCAGGTAGGTCGTCGTCGCCGCGTAGTGGCCCAGCCAGCGTGAACCCAGCACCCCGGAGATCGACGTGAACAGCACGAACTGGCGCACCGGGTGCCGGATCGACAGCTTGTGCAGCAGGGTGACCGCGTCGATCTTCGGCCGGAACATGGCCGCGACGTCGTCGTCGGTCATGTCGGTCAACGTGACGGGGCCGCCGCCAAACGCGGCGACATAGATTCCGTGCAGCGGGGGCAGATCGGCGCCGAAGCGGGCGAAGACCGGCGCCAGTGAGGCCTCGTCGGACGCGTCGGCGGCGACGGTGACCAGGGTGGTGCCGTCCGCCGACAGCCGTTCGGCCAGCTCGTCGAGCCGTGAGCCGGGGTTGCGCGACACCGCCACGACGGTGCCGGCGCCCATCGCGGCCAACTGCTCGATCAGCGCCGGGCCGATCTTGCCGGTGGCGCCGACCACGAGATGGGCGCCGTCACGATCGAGGCGTCCGTCGGTGCGCAGCGGCGCGCCGGGCTGCAGCCGCGCGACGCGGCGTACGCCGGCCCGGTACACCACCTGGTCCTCGCCGGTGCCGGCGTCGGCCTCGGCAAGCAACCATCGGGTGGCCAGTTCGACAGGTACCGATTCGTCGACGTCGACGACGCCGCCCCACACCTCCGGATGCTCCAGCGCCAGGGTGCGGCCCAGACCCCACAGCACGGCGTGAGCGGGGTTGGCCCGGTCCCCGAGTTCGACAGGTTGGGCGTTACGGGTCAGGAAGTACACCTTCGGCGGATCGTCGCGGCGGGCAGCCGTGGTCACGAGGGAACGGGCGGTCGCGAACACGGCGTACCCGAGGTCGTCGGGGGTCGTCGGCCCCGGCGCGTAAAGCACGTGGCTGGCGTCGGCCAGTCCTGCGGGCAGCGCGTCGGCGTCGCCGGTGAGCACCGACACCGAGTCACCGAGCACCCGGGTGAACTCGTCGCCGAGCGCCGCGTCGCCGATCACCAGCCACGATGCGTCACCCGCCGCCTCGACGTCGGTGGGCGCGGCCTGTGCCGGCCACGTCAGCTCGCACAACCACTCCGCGGGAAGCGCGCTGTCGCCGGCGTCCTGAACGCGGATGCGCCGAGGACCCGCCTGCCGGGGCGCCACGTCGACCCAGTGGCGGCTGTGCTGCCACGGCGTGATCGGCAGTCCCACATGCGGTTCCGGGCGGTGCTCGGTGTGCGGCGGACGCCTGGTGTAGGTGGCGTTGAGGTTGGTGTGGAAGGTCAGGGTGTCGTCCTCGCCGCGGTGCAGCGTGCCGACGCTGTGGTGGTGGACGTCGTCGAGGGTGTCGCTGATGGGCTGGCCCATCGTCGGGTGCGGGCTGATCTCGACGAACGTGCCGTGGTCGGCGGCCGCCGCGGTGACCGCCTCGTGCAGGCGCACGGGGCGGCGCACGTTGGCCACCCAGTAGTCGGCGTCCAGCGTGGGTGTCGACTCGGGGCCGGTGACGGTCGACAGGAACGGGATGGTCGGCACCCGGGGGTCGATGTCGGACAACGCGCCGCGTAACTCGTCGAGGATCGGGTCCATCAGCGCGGTGTGGGAGGCGACCTCCATGTTGACCTTGCGGGCGAACCGATTCTGCGCCGTCATCTCGGCGAGCAACGCCTCGATCTCGTCGGGCATTCCGGCCACCACGGTCTGACGCGGCGACACGTAGCCGGCCTCTTCGACGCTGGGATGGTCGGCGATCAGCCGGGCGCAGGTCGGCGCGTCCACGTTGAGCAGTGCGACCGCGCCTTGACCGGACAGTCGGGACATCAGTCGGGATCTGGTCGCGATGACCTTGAGTCCGTCGGCCAGGCT